>CAWERW010000008.1:0-709961 GCA_963811595.1 uncultured Solirubrobacteraceae bacterium | reverse complement strand
GATTCCTGACGACTCGCGAAGGATTCGAACTTGAATGGTTCGCCCCCGATCCGAGTACGGTCCCGGACGCGACGATTCTCGACGACGCGGAGTGGGATGAAGACGAGCCCGCGCCGACGTGGATTTCACTTGCGGATGTCTCGTACCGTGGCGGGGGCGTCATGGGCCGGCGCAGAGGATCGACCCGCGGACCAGCGGGTGTCTGAGCCGTATCTCGAGCCGCGCTCGGAGGTGTCGTTTGGTGACATCTTCGACGTAGATTTTCTCCACGACGTGCATCTGCGAGCGGATGCTGTCCTAATGGGCCCGTACCAAGTGCCCCAGAAGTTCGGTGGAGGCTGGGCCTATGGCCCGATGTACGGCGGCAAGGACAAGTCGTTGGTGCTTGGCCACGGAAAGCGCTACCGAGCAATCCTCATCACCGACAACTGTGTGATTGACACGGCGCTCGCGCAGCGAGAGCAGGCGGGAGGGCGCCCCAAGGGCCGTCTGTTGTTTGCGCCGATACTCGAAAGCCCCGGCGATGCCTCTCCAATCACCCACTTCGGGCGTTTCCCGTTACCTGCTTGGGAGAGCAAGCTTCCGCCTGGAGTCGCAGAGCTGCGCCGGTGCTTCATGGTGGACTCGCGGGACGTGGCCGACCATGTCAGTAACCGGCTGGCGAGCCTCGAGGATGATCGGGCTGAGCAGCTGGAGATCCGGTGGAATGCGTTCGCTGCTCGGCGCGGACCCCTGGCAGCCACCCGCAACTCGAACAAGCTTGCGGGCCTTCTCGCGCGACGCCGGGGCGAGGAGCAGCCCACCGAGGACGAGCTTGCGCTCGGTATCTCGGTGGCAGAGTCATTGACGAGCGCTTGGCGCCTTGAGGGCAGTGAGCTAGAGGCTGTGGGAGACGCGTTCGACGCTGCTCAGAACGGAGCTGAGGAGATCTGGGCGCTCGAAGCGGGCCTTCGCAAGCTCGCCGACGAGGCCCAGCGCGCGGCGGATCTGATCAGAACCCTCACTGCGAATGCGCAGCAGGGCTAGGCCGTAGGCCTGCGGGTATATGTCATCTCCCAGCTCCACCAACGAAACGCATGGTCGGCGAACACCGCCTCGCCGGTCTACGTCTTCGAGGCCCAGCAGCTCGTCGCCTTGCGCCAGCGCCGGCGCCGAGCTTCTCGCCACGCTGCTCGTCGGCGATGTTCGAGGCCACTGCGCGACGGGTCTCGCTCTACCCGAATAGCGCCACTCAGCGCCTGGCGGAGCGGGTGCTCCTTTGCGCGACGACCAGCAGTCACAACACCGAGTGAGGGGGACCATCGGCGCGCGTCGAGCATGGGCGGTTTCGATGATCTCGGCGATTGTCGATGCGCTGCAGATAGACGGAGGTGATGCCGAGGTCGCTGTGGCCGCGCTGGCGTTGCATGACGATCAGCGGGACGCCTTCGCGTGCCATCTCGACGGCGTGGGCATGCCGGAGCTGGTGTGGCGCGAAGCGCCGGCGCACACCAGCCGCCGCCGCGATGTGTCGTAGCTGCGCTCGCGCCACCGCGGTAGCCCAGGGCCGGCCGTCCGGGTCGGCCCGTTGATGACGCAGAACAGCGGACCGACGGGAAGCTCGACGCGGAGCTCCAGCAGCTAAGCGTCGTCGGAACTCGCGCCCAGCGCCAGCGGTGTTGCTTCGTCGGCGTCGGACGGAAGCAACTGAAGAATCTCGCCGGAGCCAGTCGCAAGGTAGAGAACCTCTGCGGTGTCGTCGACGCTCGCCGGAGCGATCTGGGCACGGAGCTTCGCCTGGCGCTCGGCTACCGACTTGTCCCGGTTGTGCCAGCGACCCTTCAATTCGACAACGGAGAGCTGTTCCGTCAGCTCGGCGACAGCGGTGTCGGCCTGCTCCAACTGATGCACTTCCGCGTCCAAGAACTTCCGCAGTGCCGTGTATGGGTTGCTGGGGTCGGCGAGGGCGACGGACGCCGCGTCAGCGACGAGTGCTTTGCGCTTGATCGCGATCGCGGCCCGCGACAAGTGAAGTTCTCGAACGAAGTAGTCCACGTCCTTCGTCTTGCCGCCGAGCTTCTCTTCCAACCGGCGGTAGTCAATCTTGCCGTCTTCTTCCGCCAGCCCGTCAATGACACCGCGGAAGCGGTCCAGAAACTGCGTGGAGCGGTGGAACTCGTCGTCCGCGCTCTTGAGTGCGAGCTCCAGATGCGGGTTGCGGCCGTCGAGCATCAGGCTGATCGCGCGGGACAACTGTGCATCCGCAGACCGCTGATCCTTGATCCTCTCGATGTAGTGACGTTCCTCCTGGCGGCCGAGGATCGCCTCGACCCGGCGCTGGTGGGCGCGCTGTTCGCGTTGAGACACCATGTCGACGGCCATCACGGTTCCGGCGACAGCGAGCACGGGCCAACCTGCCGCGACCGCTCCGCCGGCAGCGACCGGCTTCAGGACGGCATGCGCTGTCTTGCCGCCGGTGCGAGAAAACCCTCTGAACCCCGACTTCCCAACGGCCTTGACGAGTTCGGCGCCTTTCGGGAGCACAACCCTGTACAACGTCGGGCTCTCGGGTCGAGAGCCTTCACGATGTTGACGATCGCCTGCTGAGCCGCTGCGTTCACGGGACCGTCCGGAACCTCGCGATCTCCGACGCGGTCACCGGGCGGTACTCAACCGCGACCGGCACTGCCGCGGCCTCGAGCGCATCCCAGATCGCGGCAGACGTCGAGCCGGCGGATCGAAGAACGCCCTCGGGGACCAGAAGACCTGCTGAAGGAAACTCAGGCCGAAGTTCGATCTGTGCCTGGGTGCCTGACGCCACGTGTTCGCGGGACGGTGGGTCGTCGCGAGAATCGCCAGAGCAGCCAAGCGGTGACAAGCACTGCGATGGCGACGACGGCGATCAATGCAGGAAGCATTACTCCACCCTCGGCAACACGTCGCGCGCGCTTGATAGGCGATTTGCCGCCCCGCGTGGTCTAGAGACTGCTGGTTTGCGCGACAGGCGGCAGTGGCCGTCAAGCTCGAGGGTGGATGCGCGCCCGAGCTGGCCACCCGTCTCAGCCTTGTGCTCGGAGGCTTGACCGAGGAGGCTCCGGATAGCGTGACAGAGCCTAGAATCGACGACTTCCTGCAATCCGAGCTGCGTCGTCGCGGGATGGATGAGGTAGCGGCCGTCGAGGCGGCTCGTTGGCTGAATTCCGCGGGAGTGCTCCGGGACAGCGACTCGCGACCGGGGTTGCCGCTTCGGGAACCTCCTTCGCGCGGGCGCCATCGCTGGCGGCGATCAGCGGCCGCCAACGAAGCATGGCCGTTGGTTCGTCGCGCGTGTTGAGGGGATCCAGCTACCGGTCGAGCAGCCTCAGATGCCAGCTCTCGGCCCGAGCAGCACTCGTGGGGAATCCGAGTCGCGCGCTGGAGGCCCCTTGCGAGGGCGGCGTATGCCACGCATCCCGGGGACAGAGCGCGAAAGGACAGAGCTCGAAGCCACCGACCTCGCAGATGCGCTCCGTCATGACCCTTGCACCCTCGTCGACGCGCGGCGCACGCCTCAAGCTGGAGGTCTCCCGACGCGCGGCGGGATCTATGCATGGTGGATGTCAGCTGGCGCAATTCCTTCGGTCACCGGCCCGGCGCATCCCGAGGCGCCGATCGAGTTGCTTTACGTGGGCATCGCGCCAGAGGTGCTGCGTCGCCTGCCACTTTGCGCTCTCGAGTTCTTGGTCACCACGTTGGCGGCAACATCGGTTCGAGGACGTTTGCCAGTCGCTTGCAGCCCTACTGTTTGAGGCCCACGGGTGGACCACAAGGTGGTCTGGAAGCCGAAGCCAACTCATTCCCGAGGACAACAGAGCGCTAAGCGAATGGCGAGCGTCACTTGTCTCTTACGTGGGTTGAACACTCTCGACCCTGGGACGTTGAGCAGGAGGTCATGGTGCTCATGCAGCCGCCCCTCAACCTCGCGGGGAACGCCTCGCACTCATTGCATCGTCGACTCACGGAGCTCCGCGCCAAGCTTCGCGCTGCTTCCTAGTCCGTAGGCGTCCCCCCGAGGCCGCGTAGGTGTTAGTCGAGTGCTGCTTTGCGCGAGGAGCGGCGGTGTCACTCCCGTTTTGAGTTGCTCCAAACCAGCTTCTCTGTGCCCGTTCCCGCGTGCGCGTCCCGTCGCGCCGCGTCGGCGTGCTGTCTTCGAATCGAATACTTCCGTCCGAGTACGTCGCGACGGTCTGCTGCATCCGCTGCAGTCCTGGTCCTTCCAGCGTGCTCGGAATCGACGCACTGTGAAGGCATTTCTAACATGTGATGTTCCGCGAGGAGATGATGCTTGTCTTTTGATCTGATGCAGTGATCCCCTGCGCGGCGTCGCTCGTTCTGTCAGCCTGCGACTGTATTGTTACCTAAGTATGTTCCAGCGGCCTTCGGCACTGTTTCCAGCAAATTTGTACAGTGGCTCTGAGGTCGAGTCGGCCATGAGGCGGTCGTAGTCGTACTGGAATCTGCTGTAACTCTTGTTCGCGCGACGAGCAGTCGTAATGCTTCACGGCGTAGCGATGCGCTGACGCTGGCCTACGACACGTAGGCCCTGCGCACCATGGCAGCCGTCCATCGGTTCGTACCGTGATCCGGCGGAACTCCCTGCGGTTCAGTGTCTCGGCGATCTCGGCGAGGGACTTGTCTTTCGCGAGCAGCGTCCGGATCTGCTCCGCCATCCGTAGTCCCGGTCGTTGCACCAGATGTGGGACAGTCGAACGTTCTCGGGAACTAGATGCCCGCCGGCCGACTTGAGGATCGGGTAGTGGTCGGGTGAGGGCGCCCACCTGGTGCGCGGCGTCGCGACCTGATCGAACGCGCCGCGTCCCTTGGGGTGGTAGCACTGCGGCATCTCGCACTTCAGGTCGAGGAGTTGGCCGCGCTCGGCCATCCGCACCAGGACACCCTTCATGCCGAGCTCGCGGAGTTGGTCCGCGACCGAGCTATCCGCGCCGCCGCTCGCGGCTGCTCCCTTCCCATCGAGATAACTTCCTCGTTCCGGCACCCACCGTGGAGAGGGCGAGCCTGATCGATGCCAGCAGAGCCCGAAGCGCGGTCGCCGCTTTGCGCGAGAAGCGGGCGTCCTCAGAGACGTAGCGATGCGCTGACGGGGATCATCGGTGCGGGTCGGGCGTGGACGGTGTCGATGATCTCGGCGTTGTCGATGCCCTGGAGGTAGACGGAGGTGATGCCGAGGTTGCTGTGGCCGAGCTGGCGTTGGATGACGATCAGCGGCACGCCTTCGCGCGCCATCTCGACGGCGTGGGCGTGGCGAAGCTGGTGCGGCGCGAAGCGTCGGCGTACGCCGGCCGCTGCCGTGGTGCGTCGGAGTTGTGCGCGAGCGGCTGAGGTTGCCCACGGTCGGCCGCCCGTCGCTCCGTTGATGACGCAGAACAGCGGCCCGATGGGAAGCTCGACGCGGAGTTCGAGCCAGGGCTTGAGTTCTTGCCAGCCCCAGTCGTCCATGCCGACTTCGCGTCGGCGTCCGCCCTTGCCGCGGCGGACCAGCAGCGAGCCGCGTCGCTGGTCGAGGTCGGCCTCGGTGAGGTCGAGTGCTTCTTGGACGCGCAGCCCAGCTCGCCAAAGGATGACGATCAGGCCGCGGAGCCGGCGGCCGTGCGCGCCGTCTCCGGCGGCGTGCATGATGGCGACGATCTCCTCGACTTTGGGCGGATCGGCTGGGTAGCGCAGGCCCTTGTTGCGCGGCGAGCGACCCGCGAGAAATCCCCGCATCGCCGCTGGCGATCGGCGACGACCGGCACGATCGAACTGCAGATCTGACATGGCCCCTCCTCGGGCTCGGTGGACGAGCCTGAGCCTCCGCCGAGTCGCTTCCGGACGAGAGCAGCAGCCGACCTCGTCAACCGCGCAGTGCCGCCTTGTGCCTCAGAGCAGCAGCGAACCGGCGCGGGTAGCTTCCCCTGGATGGTGCAGCGCTGCTCCGAGTAGGACCGCTGGGGCGCGCAAGTCGCGGGCGCTCGTGACGCTTTCTGCTCCCAACGGAGCAGATCAGCGTGCTGCGAAGCATTCAGAGAGCTGCTTGATCCCGCGTGGGACGTGCCGCTCGCAATTCTGATCGATCAGATCGACGAGGCCTCCGGTGAGACTCACGATGAATCCTGCCTGCCCTGCGCAGCGTTCGCGCGCCGTTGCTGTCTCCTGAACCTGCCCACGCGGCGGCAAGAGCTTTCCGTGCGAGACGATGTTCCCAGCTCATCGCCGCGACGTCGAATTCCCCCCACGCGGTCGGACTTGAAATCGCTATCGAGGACCGGGAGGAAGCAGTCGGACTCCGGACGGCGACGAATGTCACAGCTCCATCGAGGAGTTTTCTTCGGGTAGTGAATTCGTCGTCCGCCGTCGTCGGGATTCTCTCTCTCTCTCTCGCGTGCGAGTGTCTGCTCCGCGCGACAAGCACTTGCGCGAGCGGGTTAAGTGAGTACGCCCGCCGTCGTCGCAGCGGCGTCGTGGTTCGCTATGAAGAACGCACGCGTCCGAGGCGAGCGGAGACACTGCCGCACAGAGCAGGATCCGCGCGACGTCGAGCGCTTCCGATGCGGCGGTCCCCGAGTAGCGAGGGCTCGAGGGCACGCGCAATGATCCGCTGTCGTCAGGTCCACCTGGGTGAGCGTGCCTTCGCGAACGGCGAATCGACGCGGTGACGATGGCGAACATGTCGTCGGCGACGTGGTCAACGTCGGCGCGGTTATCGAGTCGCCGACGTACGTCGGCCCGCTTGGCGTCGGCGGCGTATTCGGCGACGACTATAGATGATCTCGAGGCGCGACGAGAGACGAAGAGCATGCTGCTGCCACGAGCCGATGGACACAGTGAAACTGCCACGTAAGAAGAAAGCTGAACGTCGTGCAGCGAAGGCACCTCCGCGCGCGGCTCTGGTGCGAACGAGTCCGGCGGGCGCTCGCCGTGATCGACGTGACCGCGGCGAGCTTCTGGAAGTACTTGCCGCTCGCATGGACAAGCGTCGAGCCCGGGCCGGACCCTGTTCGACGAAGCGGTTGAAACGGACGGCCTGGACGCGGACGGCGATCTGGGCGCCTGGTCCTCCATTGGCGCTGGAACAGCGGGCGTGGTGTCGACGGTCATCGGCGATCCTCGTGGTCCGCGAACCTGATCGTGAAGCTGGCAGCGTTCTGGCGGTCGTGGCATGTGCTCGAAGGGCGCCAGAGCACTTCCTGGTCGGCGACGAACGCCAACACGAGATCGTGCTGTTCCCGCGTCGAGGAAGCCGCACCCATGCGGCGGCGAACCTCCGCGACCCCGCTGTCTGACTCGGGTCTGCGCCTACAAGCTGCCTCGCTGCTTGGAGCGCCCCGGCGTGCCGCGTCGGAAGACGAGATCGGCCCGCTGGACGGATTCCTGTGGGACTCTCTGTCGAGATCATCAAACCCTCCGCGCTCTCCACCGGCGTCACAACGTCCGGGGCCCTCGACGAGCAGGGGGTCGAGCCCACGTACCGCTGTGGTCGACGAGATGCTGATTTAGCACGAGGAAGCCGGCTGTGTGGGCCGGCCGAGACCTTAGTGAGCCAGGAAGGTCGCATCTTGGGTCCCGCTCTGCTGACCTCGCCGGCCTCGACGCGACCTGACTGCTGCTGGCCGAGACGCCGTTCGAACGTCCGAGCTCGTGACTGAAAAGCCGAAGCCCTCATGGGCCTGTTGGAAGCGCGTCCTGGGGGCCAAGCAGACGCTGTGGGGTCTGAGACATCATCATCTTTGGAACGCGAGTCGTCGGGGGAGGCGAAAAACGCCATCCGACGGCGTCAAGCCTGTCAACACAGAGCGTCGTGAACTCGTACAGCTCCCCAGCGGCTGAGCACGTCCTCCAGCGATGCATGCGCGCGGCTGTCGCCGCTGAGCGAGTGCTGCTTTGCGCGACAAGGAGCAGCCCGGCCAGACTGGTCCGCGGCCCTAGCGCTGGCCGGCGAGGAGCTCGGCAAGCCTGTCGAACGACTCCGTCCAGCCGTCCCGGTGAAGCGCGCGTCGTGCGTCGGTCTTGAAGGGACCTTGCACCAGACGCACCTCGGTCGCGTCGTCGATCGGTCGGAATGAGAGCTCCGCGATCGTCTCCTGGTCGTCCTCGTCGGCCGGCTCCCATTCGAAGGAGAAGGCAAGGTGCGATGGGTCAACCCGGTGAAAGACGCCCGTCAGCGCGAAGGCCTCGCCCTCGGGCGGTTGCATTCCGATCCGGTACGTCGCGCCCACGTCGGGGGAGAACTCGATGGCTGGGATGCTGAAGCCCCGAGGGCCCCACCACCGCGCGAGCCGGGCGGCGTCGGTGAAGCACGCGTAGACGCGCGAATGAGGTGCCGGAAGCACACGCGTCAGCTCGAGCGACAGCCCAGATGGCCGCACGGCGTGATCGTATGCCGCGCTGGCCAGGCGCGCGCTTTCGCTTCGCGCGAGAAGCAAGAGCGAAGGTGGCGCACCCGAGACGGCTGCTAGTCGTCCGGAGCGGTCGCGCCTGATCTGACTGCCGACGCGTCTGCTTCGCATCGAACACGTACGTCACCTTCGGCAGGCGCGAGGGCTCATCGGTGATGTCGATCGAGTTCTCGAGGGCCGCTCCGGCGCGCCCTCGGCGTTCCGGGGTCAGCCGGTGTACGGCGAGCCGTCCTCGTTGACGCGCTTGAATGTCAGCTCGTAGTGGGCGTTGGAGATGATCGTGCCGATGCCGCCCATCCCCGGCACGGTCGCGGGCACGTCGACGCCGATCGAGTGCGTCCCGGCATCGAAGAAGACGTTGCGCGGGACGTGCGTGGTGACCGGGTCTGGCGGCAGCGCCCGCACTGGGAACGGCTCGCACTCGCTGATCGTCGGCGGCACGTCACCGATATCAGGTGCGCGCGGGCGCCAGGTGACGCGGGCGGGCCCGTCGCCCGGCGGCAGCTCGATCTCGACCGCGAGGAGGAACAGCTCGGTGCCCGTGCCCGTGACCGTGCAGGAGACGCGCGCCGATGCCGTGTCGTTCCACTTGCAGCCGCGGAACTCGGCGTACTTGCCCAGCTCGCCCTCGGCGGAGAGAAATCCGCGCAGCGTGCCGTCGAGGTGCGGGCCCACGGATCCGTCGGCCGCTGCGCCCGAGTCCTTGAACGTGGTGGTGTTGTTCTGCGACGAGCTGTAGGTGCAGCCGAGGTAGCTGAAGATGTTGTTCGCCGACATTCGGTCGGTGTAGGCCATGCCGACGGCCTTGAAGATCGGATGGGACTGCGTGAGCACGTCGTGGGTCCCGAACGCCACGCCCGCCTTGGAGGTCGCGCGGTACTGGACCCACGCGGGATTGCTGGCTGTCGTGACGACGAAGTCGAACGACGGCGTCGTGCCCGTGGCCTCCGTCGGCGAGCCCTCCACGTTGAGCTGGTTCGCTCGCTTGAAGATCCCGTTCACCCGCGTGCCCGGGTTGAGGGTCGGCTCGACCCACGCGCTGAAGCGCCCGCGCTCGCCGACGAAGTAGCGCCGCTGATCGGGCCGCGGGTCATAGCGCATCGAGACGCAGCGGTTGAAGTCCTGGTTGAAGCGTCCCTCCATCTGCCGGTACCCGACCATCGCCGTGTACACGACCTGGGCGAACTCCCGGTCGGTCTCGCCCTGCAGCTTGCGCGCGACCTCGGCCTCCAGCAGGGAGGCGACCTCGGCCGGGACGCCGGTGAGCCGCACCTGCACGTCAAGCCGGCGCTCCCCCGCGGTGTAGGTGCTCGAGCGCATGTTGACCTGCGCCCGGCGGCTCGTGACCATGCGCAGGGTCAGGGGCGCCCGGCCGCCGCCGGTGATCGTGGTCCTCGCGATGCCGTCGTGATCGATGGTGAGCGTGTCGATCTTGGCGTCGTCGGCCGTTTGGGCCTGGTACGTGTTCTCCTCGGCCAGCGTCGCCGAGTAGCCCGAGATGAGCCGGCGACCGGGCCCGACGAGGCGAATGCTGATCGAGGTCTCGCCGCGCTTGCGGCCTTCGAGTCGGCCGGCGGCCGTGGGGCAGTCCTCGCCCTCGATGCGGTCCGAGGCCAGGCCCGTTCGGAACTCGACGAAGATCGTGATGTCGCCCGCGGGGATCTCGCCGTTGAACCCGATCGTGCTGCCGTCGGAGACTCCCACTACGCCGTCGCCCGCCTGGGCCGCCCGCGCGCGCGGCTCGCCACGCGCGCCCGTCGTCGCCGTCGCGGCGCCCTTGCGCCGCGCCGCGACGAGCGCGAGGCCGCGGGCGAACGTCCGCCGCAGCGCGGGCGCGGCGCCGTGGCCGGTGCTGCGCAACCGCTTCGCAAGCGAGGGAACGCGTCGCCCGCGGCGGTCGCGCAGGGCCGGCCACTTCGACGACAGCAGGAAGTCCAGCGCGAGCTGCCCGCGATCGGCCTGCCTCGGGGGCGGTGGCGCGACGCGCAGCTTGACGCAGCGCTTCTGGCGGCCGGTCTTGACGAGGACGGTGCCCTTCTTGCACTTCTTCGCCGCGGGCCGCTTGACGCAGCGCTTCTGGCGGCCGGTCTTGACGAGGACGGTGCCCTTCTTGCACTTCTTCGCCGCGGGCTTGGCCGCGTCGGCGGATGCCGGCGCAAGGGCTGGCGTGGCGGCAATGGTGGCCACCAATAGCGCGGCGAGTCGCGTGCCGTTCACGGCGAGCGCGAGCCTACACAGCCCGATCGACGATGTGCAGGAAATCTGGTGTGCCTAGCGTTGCGGCGCTCAACCTCAGGCTTCGGCGACCGATTGCCTGGGCGAGGAAGCCCGGGGACTCCTGGCTGGTCGATGCCGCAGAACGGGACCCCTGCCAGGACGGCCCGTCCGTGCGGCCGATCCGCGCGAGTCGCCGACGGTACCGCGCAACTGCGTTCGTCTTGTGCCATCGGCTCGCAAGTCGAGCGTCAGACGCCTGGTACGGACGACGAGCGAGCGTCTCCGCTCGGCTGGGCGAGACGCGTGCTTGAGAAGAGAACGAAGAGCCGAGCGGGCCGCGCTGGTGAGTGCTCCTTTGCGCGACGAGCGGCAGCGAGCGCCCGCGCGCTCGTGGACGCCCGAGGCGTCCGCGGGGCGTCGTCTTGACTCCGAAGTCAGAGAGGTGGAGGGTGGTTGCGTTTCCATCGCAATGAAACGACGGCGCTTCGTCGCCTGCTTCGTATCCGTGGGTCTGGGCTCGCTCGCGGCATGTGGCGGTGGCGACGAGAAATCCGCGCCGGCACGGTCGGCTGCGCCGACGGCGACAGCGACGGACGCGGCCACCGCGATCCCCGCGGCCGACGAGACGGTCGCGATCGCGCTTGAGCAGGAACACCGCTCGGGCAGTTCAGGGACGGTGACCCTGAAGGGAGGTGATCGCGGCTTCACCGTCGCCCTCACGCTGAAGCCGAAGCGCGATCACCCCGCTCACATCCACAACGTCACGTGCAAGCAGTACCGGGCGTTGAAGGACTTCGACGCGCAGTTCGCGACCGTGGATGTGGCACTGAGCGACGTGGCGAAGGGAAGTTCGAAGACCGCGGTTGACGCGCCGCTTTCGGACTACCGGACCGGCGGCTTCTCCATCAACGTCCACTCCTATACGGGCGGGTTCCCAGTCGTTGGCTGTGGGAACATTCCGGCCGGGTGAGCACCATCGGGCCGCTGCTCTTTCGCCTACTAGTGGCACTAGTGCGTCTAGCCGGCCGGACGGCTTCCCGCAGCGCAATACGGTCCTCACCGGGATGACTCCGCCCGCCGCTATCCGCGAGGGCCGGATCGAGGACGCTCGAGTTCTCGCGGGGTTCGCACGTCGCATGTTCGCCGAAGCCTTCGGCGCTCAGAATGATCCAGGCCACCTCGCCAAACATCTCGCGAAGTCCTTCGGACGCGAGCACCAGGCGCGCGAGTTGGCCGACGCGGGCTGGACGACGCTGCTGGCCGAGCGCGATGGGCAGTTGCTCGCGTACGCGCAACTTCGAGCGGCCCCGGCGCCGGCTTGCGTTGGTGGAGGCGAGCCGGTCGAACTCGCCCGGTTCTACGTCGACGGCGCCTGGCACGGGCAGGGCCTGGCCCATGCGCTGATGGACGACGTGCTGGCCGTCGCCACCGCGCGCGGCGCGCAGACCGTCTGGCTCAGCGTCTGGCAGGTCAACGCCCGCGCAGTCGCGTTCTACCGCCGACGCGGGTTCCGGATCCTCGGCGAGCAAACCTTCCACGTCGGCGACGACCCACAGACCGACTGGGTGATGGCCCGACCCGTCGGCGAGAATCCCGCTCCGGCCTGACACCGGCAGCGCGACTCGCCGCAGCGAGTGACCAAGTCGATGCTCAACGTTCGCTCTAGAAGGTCACGACCTGGTCGCTCTCCGCAAAGAGCCTCGCCACGTCGGGGGGCGTCACCCAGCTCCCGTTGACCTTCTGAAGGTCGTTGTCGTTCGCCCCACGGGCGACGGCGCAGCCCTTTCAGACGAACACCGGAACGGCATGGTCTCGCAGCTTGGCGAGGAGCTCACGCGCTGGCGGCACGCCCACGCCCTCGATTTGATCGGCGTTGTCGCCAAGCAGGAGCTCTGCGGCATCGCCGCCCAGGATGATCGAGGTCTCCTGACCGACCTCGACGGAACCGTTGGCCGCCAGGTGAAGCGGGATCGAGGCTCGAGTCGCGTCAGCCGTGCCAGCACTGACGAAGTACGTGATCTTCACTGCCGTCCTCGCAATCACTAGGCGTTTGGAGCAGACCATCTCAGATCGTCGGCCACCGCGAAACCCTGTGGCCTACCGCGTGTCCCGCTTCCGCATTGCGGGACGAGCAGTAACGCGCGTCCTCAGCGCAGCAGCACCGGCCTGATCGTCGTGTTCGGGCCGTGGGAGCCGTCTCGATCGAGACGACCCGTGCGGGAACGCGATCGCGCGCGCGCCAACGGCACTCCGGCTCGCGCATGCGCGAGTGCCCCATTGCGCGAAAACCGCCAGCCGCTGGCTAAGGCAGGCCATCGCGTTAGATGATTCGATTCCGCTGTGGCCGCCTTGGAGCCATATAAGTCCGTGGGAGCGATTGAGTTCGGCATGGCGCCCGAGGTTGTCGCGCGGGTCCTGGGTGCTGAGCCCAGAATCGTGCGTGAGGACGGTCAGCGGCGCGATCAGTTCGTTGATCTCGGGTTTCTCGTCAGCTACAGCGCTGGTGATGAGACTGTGGAGCACATCGATACCGCGGCGCCGGCGGAGCTCGAGTACGACGGTTTGATCATTGCGGCAGGGCGGCCCCTGGCGGAGGTCCTGGCAGCGCTCGAGGCGCGGGGTGAGAAGGTCGTCCAGAAGGCGCCGGATCTGTGGGTGGTTTCGCGGCTGGGTGCGGCGATCTGGGCTCCCGGAGAGTACGTCGAGGCCGCTGGCGCGTTCAGGGACTCCGACTATTTCGGGTAGCCACTCGGGCGCCATGTTCCGCAGGCGCGACGATGCGCGCGCCCTGAAAATGCCGTGGTGTGCGGTCGCGTGTCGCCGAGGCGCTCACTGCCGCTTTGCGCGAGAAGCAGCGGCGAGGGCGGCAGCGGTGCGCCGCAGATCACGCGGCTGAGCGCGTTTCGGCCAGGCGGTTAGAGTCGGCTCATGCGGCCGACCGACGTTCGGCTCGAGAAGCTTCTCGGTAAGGGAGCGGCGGCGTTTTGCGCGAGCTTCGATCTCGCCCCGGATCCGGTCGGCGTGTCGTGGGCGATCCGGGACGCCGCCGGCACGATCTGCGATTTCGAGGCCGGCTATGGCAATCCCGCGATGGCTCGCATGTTCGGCGTCTCGGTAGAGCAGATTTCCGGCCGCCGGTACGTCGAGGAGGCGCCTTCCTTCAGCGAGGACGACACATTCAGGACGATGCGCGAGGTGGTCGAGACCGGCGTCCCGGCGGTCGTCGAGTCCGTCGTCAACCGGGCCGGCCCGATCGGTCCGCTGTCGGGAGTCTTCGCGTACCGATCGATTCCATTCGGGCGGGACGGCGTGCTGAACCTGGTCAGCGATATCACCGTTCAGCGGCGGCTGGAGACAGAGCTCGAGCGCTACGCGAAGGTCGCCGCCCACGACCTGCGCGAGCCGCTGATGGCGATCAAGCTGTTCGTCGAGCAGCTCGCCAGGCGGCTCGAGCACGGCCGTGACGAGGACAACGAACGGCTCATCGAGCTGCTGCGCCGCACAGGCGGCCGAGCCAGGTTGCTCGTGGACGGCATCCTGGAGTACGCCCGCTACGACGCCGTCGGGGAACCAGAGACAGTTGACCTCGGCGTGCTCGTCGCCGACGTGCGCGACTCGCTCTCGGCAGCGCTGCTCGAGACGGGCGCGACGGTCGAGGTCGCCGAGCTGCCGTCGGTCGCCGGCAACCCACCCCAGCTGAGCCGCGTGTTCCAGAACCTGATCGCGAACAGCCTCAAGTTCAGATCCCGCGAGCCACCACGGGTCACGATCGGCGCCGAGCAAAGCGATGGCGTGTGGTTGCTATCCGTTGAAGACAACGGGGTCGGGATCCCCGATGAGCTCGGCGACGAGGCATTCGCGATGTTCAAGCGGGCGCACGGCGAGGAGTACGGCGGCTGCGGCATCGGTCTCGCCGTGTGCCGCAAGATCGTCGAGGCGCACGGCGGAACGATCGCCGCATCACCGCTTGCCGGCGGCGGCACGGCTATCCGCTTCACGCTGCCCGCCGAAGTCCCGCCCCGCGAGCCGCTGACGGCTCGCTAATCAGCGGGGCTGATATGCGCAGCCACGACCCGCCACACGCCACCGTCGCGCGTCCAGGTCCTCGTGTAGCGCATGCGGCCCTCGACCTCCGCGTCGTCGATCGCCCCACGGATCCGAAGCACGACGAACGTCATCGCGAGGTCGCCCAGCACCTTGACGCGAACCTCATCCTCCTCGAGCTCGAAGATCTTGAACACGCCGGCTCGATGCGCCGCGAGGTCTCCGGCTTTGTCGATCATCTCACCGTCCGGGCCCACGGCCAGAAGCTCGGGGTGCAACAGCCGATCCAGCGCGTCCACGTCGCTCGCGAGCTGCGCCGCCTGCAGCGATCGCTCCTCAGCGAGCACCATCCGCTCCTGTGCTTCGTGGCTCACTCCGGTCCAGCCTAACCGCAGGCCCATGAGGCGCGCTGCGATCGAAGGGCGAGCCGATGCTGGTGGTGAACACGCCCATCGCGATGAACGCGAGCCCGAGACAGTCCGTCCAGAGGGTCCGCTCAATATGCGAAGCGGCAGTCCGCGAGGCCAAGCCGGCAAGTGCTGCCTCCGCCTCCCACCGACACCGCTATTCGCTGGCGGGCGAGTGCTGCTTTGCGCGAGAAGCACCAGTGCGGCTGGTCGGCGCCGCCGACTGCCGTTTCTCGTCCGCAGCGAAAGCGTGCTAGGCCCGCAGGGGACGCTCGCATTCGTGGGACAGCGCGAGCTGTGTGTGCCCGCTGCCGACCCCGGATGCACCATCGCAGAGGCGGCAGATGGCCGAGCTCGTCGGCATCGACCGGCTCTTTTGGAGGACCCCCCGGATGGGGCGAGGCCAGCTTGACCACGGCGATGCGGTGTCCAACGAGTCGGACCATTCCACCCCATCCGCCGGACGCGCGCTCAGTGGAACAGGTCTCCACGGATCGGGGGCCACGCGAAGTCGAACGACGAGTGCTCGGGTGGGTCGGTGCATCCCACGGGACAGCTCGCGCGATTGGACGCGCCGCTCGGCCGGCCGGTAGGGCCGCCGAGCCAGGTGGCCGTCGCCCAGTCGCGCGGCGGCCCGACCCCCCCGCCCGTGGAGTCGAACGCGTTGTAGAGCGTGACCCACGCCTGCGTGTCGAACAGGCTCCACGAGTCGAGGAGCGTGTCGAGGAACGCCGGGAGCGCGCGGTGGTGGCGGTCGCTGCAGAGTCGGCACGCGACTCCGTACATCGCGTAGTTGACCGTGCCGGCGAGGTGGCACTTCCCATCGACCTCGACCGTGTTGGCGCACCCGGCCGGATCCTCGGCGCCGACGCGTGGCAGCCCGCATGACCCGCGTCGCAGCCACGAGGTATGCGGCAGGAAGAGGTCGAGGATGTCCCAGGCCATTATCGCCCCGGGCGTCGGCGTCACGAGGTTGTCGCAGGCGACCTCGCGCCGCCATTCGGACAACGATGGGTCGTGGAACGCGCGCTGGATCTCGCGCAGGACAGCCGTGAGCTGACGGTCGATGGCCGGTCCGCAGGATCTGGCCTTCGGCTTGGGCGTCGGGTCGGGTGTCGGGTCCGGGTCGGGTGTCGGGTCCGGCGTCGGGTCGGGTGTTGGGTCCGGTTTCGGTGTCGGAGACCCGGCGAAGGTCAGCGTCACGCGCCGGTTCTCCGGGATCGAGCCGAACTCGGTCGTCTCGCCCTGCATGAACACTGTGATCAGGTTGTCCGGGATGCCGCGGCGGAGTTCTGCCGCGACCTGCTGCGCCCGCTCGCACGACAGCCGCCAGTTCAGCTCATCCTCGCCCAGCGTGCTCGCGAACCCGTCCACGCGAACCTCCTCGGTGCCACCGTCCGCCTCCCAGTTGCTGACGAAGTTCTCGATCTGATCGCGCTGATGCGGGTGGAGCACCGTGGTCCCGTTCGGGAAGAGGAGGCTGTCCACCTCTTGCGGCGCTGAGTCGGTCGCGGCGGGACACGGGAGCCCCGGCGGGATGCGCGAGGTGTCACCCAGGCGCTGGAGCCGCCGGCGACGGGGCGCAACGGCGCGCTGTCGCGAGGCGACGGCGTCGGCGAGAGCGAGCCGCCCGCGTCCCAGCAGCTCCTCGTCCTCGTCGGTCTCACACCGATGCCCCGAGCCGCAGGACGCGCAACACGCACGACTGAGCGCCTGAGGCCCGCTCTGCACGAGACGACCGAAGGCGGCGTTGCCGATCGTCCGCTGCAGGCCGGCGACGCCCGCGGAGTGGTCGATCGAGCGACCCACCACCGGCGAGACGTCACCTTCCGAAGGCTCGCGCATTGCAGCGAGCGTCATTACTCGACGCTAGTCCCCGTCCGCCACCGTGTCAACGCGACGGCGCAGCCTCGCTCGGACCCCGACCCAGTGACCACGCAGCATCTCGACTGCGAGCACTTCGACAATGCAGTCATCAAAGGCGCGGAGCTCCCGGAAGATCTTCAGGACTGTCACGGGCGGTGATCTGCGAGTGCGAACGAGCGCCATCCTCCGTCCTCGAAGCGATCGCGCCGGCGCCGGATCGCAACTCGCGGCGCAGGGGATGGCCCCCTACCCGTCGTAGCCGGGCTGGAGTACTGTCGGGGAGTGGCACAGGAGCACGTGCCGGGCGCCGAGGAGGTCCGCGCCGCGGAGGTGATCGGCGCGCTTTGCCTGGCGACCGACCTCGGCATGGGGTTCCCGTTCGAGCACGGGTTGCAGAGCACGCTGGTCGCGTTGCGGCTCGCTGACCGGCTCGGGGTCGACCGAGCGACCTCGTCGCAGGCCTACTACGCCTGCCTGCTTTCGCATGCGGGCTGCACCACTGACGCCCACGTCACCGCGGAGCTCTTCGGCGACTCGCTCACCACCCATTTCAATCCCGTCTTGTACGGGTCCCAGCGAGAGGTCCTGACCGGGCTCATGCGCGCGCTGCCCGAGCCGGAGAGCGCGGCGCCCGTGCGGGCCGTTCGGGTGGCGCGCGGGCTTCCGAGGGTCGCCCGGCTGCAACGCCCGCACTTCACCGCCATGTGCGAGGTGGCGGAGATGCTGGCCGACGGGGTCGGCCTACCCTCCTCGACCGCGGGTCTGCTCGCCCATCTGACCGAGCGCTGGGACGGCAAGGGCCCGCTCCGACGGGCCAAGGGCGAGGAGATCCCGCTGCCGATGCGGATCGTCCACGTCGCCGTCGACGCCACGTTCCAGCGCTGGCTCGGCGGCGTGGAGCGCGCTGCGCGGCTCGCCGGCGAGCGCGCAGGACGCGGGCTCGATCCGGAGGTGGCGGCCTGCCTCGCCGACGATGCCGAGGAGATCCTCGCGCTCGATCCGGAGGCATCGGCCTGGGACGAGGTGCTCGCGTGTGAGCCCGAGCCCCGCCTCACACTCGAGGGAGAGTCGATCGACCGGGCGCTCTTGGCGATGGGCGGCTTCGCGGACCTGATCTCGCCGTTCCTCACCGGCCACTCGGCCGGCGTCGCCGAGCTCGCCGCCGCCGCGGCGGGCCGCTGCCGGCTGGACGCCACGAACGTGGCCGCGGTGCGGCGCGCGGCGCTCGTCCACGACCTCGGCCGGGTCGCGATCGGCGCCCGGACCTGGCAGCGGGCCGGGCCGCTGACCCCCGGCGAATGGGAGCAGGTCCGCCTTCATCCCTACCAGACCGAGCGCGTGATCTCGCGCTCTCGGTTCCTCTCAGGGCTCGCGCCTATCGCCGGCGCGCACCACGAGCGCCTCGACGGCTCGGGTTACCATCGCGGCTCATCCGCCTCCGAGCTTCCGCTGTCGTCCCGTCTGCTCGCGGCCGCTGACGCCTTCCATGCGATGCGCGAGCCGCGACCGCACCGCGAGCCGGTGGCGGCGAACCGCGCGGCGGAGGAGCTGGGACGCGAGGCGAGCGCCGGCCGCCTTGACGCCGACGCGGTCACCGCGGTGGTGGAGGCGGCCGGGGAGCGGGTGCCGCGACTGGAGCGCCCGGCAGGGCTGACCGAGCGCGAAGCAGAGGTCCTCGGCATCCTCGCCCGCGGCCTCCAGACCAAGCAGGTCGCCCGGATCCTCGGGATCTCGGTCAAGACCGCCGACAGCCACATCCAGCACACGTACCGCAAGCTCGGGGTCTCGACCCGCGCAGCGGCGACCCTGTTCGCGATGGAGCACGGGCTCATCGCGTCAGGAGAACTCCCGATTGTGCGCGCGGCGCCTCGGTCCTAGCGTCCTGATCAGCTCGACGAACACGTCGAGCGTAAGCGAAGCGAAGGAGGCGAGATGCCGGTCGCAATGATGGTCGACAACCCCGAGGGCTCGCAGGAGACCTACGACAGGGTCCGCGAGCGGCTCGGTTTGGAGAGGCCTGGGGGCGGCATCTTCCACGTCGCCGGTCCCAGCCCGAACGGCGGCTGGCGAGTGATCGAGGTGTTCGAGTCGGACGAGGACGCGCAGCGGTTCGTGGCGCGCCTCAAGCCGGCCTTCGAGGCCGTCGGCGTCCCAGCGCCGCCGCGACCGCAGTTCTGGCCCGTGCACAACTACATGAAGTAGGAGAGGCAACGACGAGCTGTGGGCCCGGGATCGTCGGTACTGAATTCGATCGACAACGCGGTGGGGCGGCCGGCGCTGCTCGACTCCCGCCGCGAGGTCGGCAGGTGAGTGCTGCATTGCGCGATATGCGAAACCGAGGGCTGCCACGCGGTCGCCTGGCCTCCCGTGAGGATCCTCGTGCGCTCGAGCTCGATGTGCTGCGCGTCGAGGTGGTCGATTGACGGCTTTGTTCTCGCTCGAGGAGCATCGGACTACGCGCCGGGACCGCCAGGACCTGCCTTGAGAGCCGATCGGACTGGCCCGGAGCGGCCGTCAGTGCCCTTCGTTCCAGAACGGTCCCAGCGAGTAGGTCTCATAACGGCCGTCGGGGTAAGCCTTCACGTAGGTGCCGAAGTTGGCCCGGTAGATCGGGTTGTGAAGCCCCGTCCCAGCAACGACGGGGACGCCGAAGATCGCGGCGAGCGCCGTCATCAACGCGCGATTGCCGCCGGCCTCGCAATGCTGGAGGTGCACGTAGCCGTGTGGTGAGAACTTTCCACTGAGGCGACCGAGCTCGGCCGCGTAGTTGGCGACGTTGCTGGTGCCGATGACGTCGTCGCCGATCTCGATCACTGTCGAGTTGCCGTGGTCGAGGATGTTCAGCCGGTGCATCTTGCGCTCAGCGGGCGTGCCGGCGCCAATCGCGGCCAGCACGTTGGCGACCATGGTCGCCACGCTGGTCATGTACACCTCGCCGGTCCGGGTCGCTGCCGCCATCGGACCCGTGTAGCGCGGGATCCGCCACCACTCGCCGGGGTCGGCACGATCGTCGATCGCGCTGACCTCGATGGGTGTCTCCGGCGCGTCGGGGTCTGGGCCAAGGTAATCGGTCCCGGGAGTCGGCCCGGGGTCCCAGCGCTGCAACAGCCGCGTCGTGGCGCGATTACCGGCCGCACGCTGCAG
This sequence comes from uncultured Solirubrobacteraceae bacterium, assembly GCA_963811595.1. Taxonomy (GTDB): domain Bacteria; phylum Actinomycetota; class Thermoleophilia; order Solirubrobacterales; family Solirubrobacteraceae; genus DASQFQ01. The sequence goes on along the minus strand of CAWERW010000008.1, from coordinate 689,872 downwards.
CGCGATCACGCGCAGCACGTCAGGCGCGGCGGCGCGGACTCCCGGGACCGACGAGCGAAGCTCGGCCGAGGGCCGCTCGCCGGTGTGCTCATGTCTCTCCACCCCGCCCATGGATGCGAGTCTTCCATTCGCTGCCGGCGCGAGCAACGCTTGAACAGCGAGCAGTGCTGCTTTGCGCGAGAAGCGCTAGCCGCATCGTCCAGCTGGCCGCTGTTGCTTTTCGCCCAGGTGGCGGCAGGCGCTTGGTTGTTATCGGCCCGGAAGGGAGTAGTGTGGCTGGTGGCTGACCCTGCGGGCAGGACTTCAGCCTCGGAGCCGAAAGCCACCGAAGCGCGACCGCGCTGAGGAGGGAGCTTGAGGCCATGATCGAGACCCGCGGGGCCTAGCCGGTTCGTTCACGCGTCTGGGTCTCGTTCCCTCTTCCTCTCGCGCGACATCCCTCACGAGGGTCGGGAGGTCACCGCAATGCGACCGCATCGCACCGTGGACGAAGCACCCACCTCACGGCGGCCGACAGCTCCAGTGGTACCGCGACGTTCCTCGCGTCGAGCGACCGCGCGTCGCGCCAGCAGTCGTCGTGCAACCGCGCGACTGCATAAGGACGACATCGAGGAGCGCGTCAGCGAGTACCTGAACGAGCACCCGCTTTGCACGACCGGCGACCTTGCCAAGGGGTTGAACGCCGATCGGGGCAAAGTCGCCGCGGCGCGGTCGAACATCGCTAACGCCGACGCGACCGCGAAGGACCACGAGGCCAGATGACGCGCAAGCCCGCGACGTCCGGGCCGGGCGGCTCCGACCAAGCGCGCGGGCCGACCATCACGGCCGTGTTGGTCGACGGCCCCCTACACGGCATTCACATCGACGCCGAGGTCGTCGAGGGCCGCCCGCCCAGCACGGTCGATGTGCCTGCCGACGACAGCAGCACCTGCCGCTACTGCCTCGCGGAGTGGACCCAGAGCGGTCCGTCCGCGACCTACACGTTCCTCTACCGCGTGTAGTAGGCACAGGCGCTCGCAACGAGCGAACGTAGATCCGGACGGCCCGCGCTGGTGAGTGCTGCTTTGCGCGATTACCGGCACTGGCCAGCGAGGGCTGCCTCAGGCCGACGTCGCGGCAGCCGCGGGCTCTTCCCGGAACGGCGGCGGACCGAGCAGTTCGATCGTGTCGGATCGCTCGGCGACCTCGCGCAGTCGCGCCCAGTCAGGCGGCCGTGAGGCGTCGGTCGTCGCGTCGACCGGTTCGCCCGCGTCGCGGTAGAACGCCTCGCCGGCGCCTGGCGTCATGAACCCGAGCACGCGCGCGGTTTCCGAAACGACCATGAAGGCGTGCGCGACACCGCGCGGCGCAAAGAAGAGGCCGCCGGGGCCGACGCGACTCTGCTCGCCCTCGACATCGACGAGCAGCTCCCCCTCGAGCACATAGAGCGCCTCGTCCTGGTTTGGGTGCAGGTGCAGCGGAGTGCGCTTTCCCCGCACCATGTTGTCCTCGATCAGGAAGAACTCGCCGCCAGTCTCGGCGGCGCTCGCCTTCCACGTGAACACTCCGCCGCCGGCGAACCACATCTGCTCGCCCTCACCGTGCTGCCGAATGATGGGAACTGCGGTGCTCATGAGACTCCTCGCTGGCGCCGGCGTCCGTCGGTGCCACGACGTCGATGTTCGGCGGGACCTTCATGGACAGTACGGTACCGTTATGGGCATGTCAATCCCGTATGAGCTGACAGGACGAGTCCGCCAGAAGGCGCGCACGCGAACGGCGATGGTTGCCGCGACACGGGCGCTGCTCGCCGAGGGCGTCACTCCCACGGTCGAGCAGGCCGCCGAGCGGGCCGAGATCTCGCGCACCACCGCCTATCGCTACTTCCCCAACCAGCGGGCGCTGCTGATCGCCAGCTACCCCCAACTCGACGCACCGTCGCTGCTCGACGCGCCGGCGCCGGAGGACGCCGGCGAGCGCCTGGAGCTGGTGACCGAGAGCATCGCGCGCCAAGTCCTCGAGCACGAGGCCGAACTGCGCACGATGCTGCGCCTGTCGCTCGAATCACCGAAACCGGGCCCCGACGCGCTCCCGCTGCGCAGCGGTCGTGCGATCGGCTGGATCGAGGATGCGCTCGCCCCACTGCGCCACCGCATGTCCGAGTCTGAGCTCCGCCGGCTCGCCCTCGCCATCCGCGCCACGCTCGGCATCGAAGCGTTCGTCTGGCTGACCGACATCGGTGGCCTCTCCCGCGAAGATGCCGCCGAGCTGATGCGCTCCTCCGCACGCGCCATCCTGCAGGCCACCCTCGCCGACGCCTCGGGCAACAGTGCGAACCGACAACGCGGGTGACGGGTCACGACGCGAGTGCTGCTTTGCGCGAGAAGCAGCGGACCGTGTCGGGCCGCGGAGGAGGTCTCTAGGGTGGGATCGGTCAGGCGCGCCCGCGCGCCAGGTCGATCAGGCGTCCGAGGATGCGGTCGCCGTCCACGCGCAGGCCGTTGTGCTCGTACTCGCTGGTGATCCACGCACGCGCGCCGCGGATGAGCGCGACGGTCTCCTCCGAGAAGGCCCGCTCGACGTAGGGATCGTCGGCGTAGACGGCCGCCGCCACGGGGACCTCGTTCGCCTGTAGCCGGTCGCGGTCGTAGAGCCGCGGCCACTCGTGCGCGGCGAGCAGCTCCGCGGCTTCGCACAGCGGCGCGAGCGCCCCGTAGTCCTCGAACATCCACGGGTAGACGTGCTCGCCGGTGAGCAGCTCGGGTGTGTCGCCGTACTCGGGTGGTATGACGCGCTCCGCCGACCAGCGCGTGGCCACGCCGTCGGCGTATGACGCCTCGTGCAGGATCGCGTAGATCGGGTTGCGCTCGAAGCCCATCACGTCCTGGACGTCGTGGCGGAAGGCCGGCGAGTCGGCAGGGAGCTCGACGAGTGCGTGGAGCTCCTCGGCGCCGTCGCTCATTCCGAGCAGGTTGCCGGCCTGGCGGAAGCGGCGAGCGGTGAGGCGATCGCCCGTCGGCAGCGTGAGGTGTTCCGCGTCGAGCCGCTCGACCAGCGCCCGCACGCGCGCACGGTCCTGGGGGTACCGCTCGTAGTAGGCGTGGTTGCGATCGAGGATGCGCTCGTAGGTTGCGCGGTAGACGTCGTCGACGTGCCGCCCGACCGGCGCGAGGCCGCCCGTGACGAACGCCTCGCGCAGCGCTTCGGGCGCGTGCGAGAGGTACGTCATCGCGCAGAAGCCGCCAAAGCTCTGGCCGAGGATGCTCCAGCGGTCCACACCGAGCTCGGTGCGGATCGCTTCGGCGTCGCGCACGATCGAGTCGGCGCGGAAGTGCGTCAGGTACTCGGCTTGGTCCGCAGGAGCGAGACCCGGCAGGGTCCCGACCGGCGTGGAGCGACCCGTGCCGCGCTGGTCCAGCATGAGCACGCGGAAGTCCTGCAACGCGCGGTCCAGCCATCCGGGGGACGTCGGGTGCCTCGTCGGACGGGAGCCCTCGTGACCGGGCCCGCCCTCGAAGAAGACGAGGAACGGCCGCTCCAAGCCGTCCGGATCGGCGATCTCGCGCGCGAACACCTCAATCGACGGACCTCCCGGACGGTCGTGGTCGAGCGGGAGCGAGAACTCGTGCTCGGTCAGGACGAGACCATGGGTGATGACGCGCGCGCCCGGCACGCGAGGCAGGCTACGGGACGCCCAGCCGTCTTCGATCGGCGGCTGTCGCGTCGAGGCACGAGGGAACTAGCCGCCGCCGGTTGTCCACTCCGCGAGCAAGTGCTGCTTTGCGCGACGAGCAGGAAGCGCCGCCCAACGCGCCGCCGCTATGAACCTGGCGGCCGGTACGTCGCTGCGGCAGCCTTCCTCATCGCGTCCTGGGCCTCGTCCATATCGAGGAGAACGGTGGTCTCGACTGCCGACAACGCTCCGCTGCCGCCGACGGCCATACCCACCGCCGCCGCCGTCGCGTTGTCGGGCCCCTCCATCAGAAAGACTCCGTCGAACTCGCCAAAGGCGTACCAGAAGCCCAAGAGCTTGCCGCCAAGCGATTCCGCCAGTTCTCGCGCGGCGACACTCCTGTCCTGCGGCTCAGAGATCAGTGCCTTCTTCGCGTCCGTCGTGTAGCTGAAACGGGTGAGGTAGAGCGCCATCCAAGGACCACCTGACTGGAGAGTGGTAGGGCGGACCGACCCTCGCGCATAGCGGATCAATTCGCAAGGCCTCTTGCTCGGGCGGCTTGCTCGCGACCACAGCGCGATCAGCGCTGCTTCCGCCTGCCAGCGACACTCCCGCTGGCTGGCCCTCGAGTGCTGCTTCGCGCGAGGAGCGATAGCCGCCGACGCCTGCCCTGGACTCGCCCCGAGACAGATCCAACGAGTGCGTCCGTGCTATGGCCAAGCACGACGACCGTGACGCCTTGTTCGATGAATTCGTCCGCGCTCAGCTCGAACGTGTCCCACGCCCCGACTACCTGCTGGAGGACGTTGATCGCCGCCTGCTTGCCCTCATGGCGCCCCGAACCGGGAAGGTCCGACGCGTTCGAGCCCTCCCACACGAAGTCGTCACTCCAGAGGTCCAGCGCTCGCTCAAGATCGCCCTGGCTGAAGCGCTCGTAGCGCTCTTTCAACGCGTCCGACTTGCCGGGCATGCCGCGTAGACGGCTACGTCAGCGTGCGACCGGAGGGCTCGGCCGTGCGTTACGCCTGCGCGCTCATGAGCGGCTGATCCTCGGCGGCCTGGAGGATCGTCGCGAGGAGGCCCGGGAAGCGGGACTCGAGGTCGTCGTCGCGCAGCGTGTTGACGCGCTTGGTCCCCTCTTGGCGCTGGCGAATGACCCCCGCTTCGCGCAGGACCCTGAAGTGATGCGTGCAGGTCGACTTCGTTACCGGGAGCTCGAAGCTGCCGCAGCTGCGCCCCTCGAGCGCGCCCGCCAGGCCGCGGACCATCAGGAGCCGGACGGGGTCGCTGAGGGCGTGGAGCACGGCCGCGAGCTCGATCTCGTCGCGGGTCGGGTGGGCGAGCGTTTCAGGAGACTGCGTGGGCATGTTCGGGGGGTAACCGTACGACGATCGTCGTACGAGTCGCTAGCGTACGACGACCATCGTACAACGAAGGACCGGTGTGACCGACTTGCAGACGACCCGCCCCGCCACAAGCGAACCGGCCGACGGCCGCTGGACTGCGTTGATCGTCCTGTGCGCCGGCTTCATGATGATCATCCTCGACTCCACGATCGTCAACGTGGCGCTGCCGTCGATCCAAGCCGACCTCGGTTTCTCGCAGTCGACCCTCGCCTGGGTCGTCAACGGCTACCTGATCGCCTTTGGCGGCCTCCTGCTGCTTTCGGGGCGCCTCGGCGACCTGATCGGGCGCCGGCGCGTGTTCCTGTTCGGCCTCGCCCTCTTCACGGCCGCGTCGCTGGCTTGCGGCTTCGCCGCGAGCCAGGAGGTGCTGGTTGCTGCGCGGTTCATCCAGGGCATCGGCGGCGCGCTCACGTCCGCCGTGATCCTCGGCATGATCGTGACGATGTTCCCTGAGCCGCGGGAGCAGGCCAAGGCGATCGGCATCTATAGCTTCGTGGCCTCCGCCGGTGCCTCGATCGGCTTGCTGGCAGGTGGCGCACTGACCCAGGCGATCAGCTGGCACTGGATCTTCTTCGTCAACGTCCCGATCGGCGTCGTGACCGCGCTCCTGGCGCTGCGCTACGTCGACGACGACAAGGGCCTCGGACTCGACAAGGGCGCCGACGTTCTCGGCGCGCTGCTCGCCACCGCTGCGGTGATGCTCGGCGTCTACACCGTCCTCAAGGTCGGCGAACATGGCTGGACGTCGGCCCATACGCTCGGGTTCGGCGCCGCGTCGCTCGCGACGCTGGCCGCGTTCCTGACGCGCGAGACTCGCGCCGCGACGCCGATGATCCCGCTGCGCGTGTTCCGCTCGCGCAATCTCTCAGGCGCGAGCCTGACGATCGTGCTGATGGTGGCCGGACTGTTCGGGATGTTCTTCCTCGGCGTTCTCTACCTGCAGCGGATACTCGGCTACGACGCGGTCGAGACCGGCCTCGCCTTCCTGCCCGTCTCGACGCTCATCGGCGTCATGTCGCTCGGCGTCTCGGCACGGCTGAACCTCCGCTTCGGCCCGCGCGCGACATTGCTCCCGGGACTCACCATGGTGGCAGTGGCGCTTGCCTACTTCTCCCGCGCGCCCGTGGACGGCGACTACGTCACCGACGTGCTGCCCGTCGTGGTCCTCCTCGGTGCCGGCGCCGGGCTCGTGTTCCCGGCGCTGACGACGATCTCGATGACCGGAGTCCTGCCGCACGACGCCGGCCTGGCCTCCGGCGTGGTCAACACGAGCATGCAGGTCGGAGGCGCCTTCGGCCTGGCCGTCCTCGCCACACTGGCGACCGACCGCACAGAGACGCTGCGCGCCCAGGGCGATTCCGCGGCAGCGGCGCTGACCGGCGGCTACCAACTCGCGTTCCTCGTCGCGGCCGGGCTCGTCGGCGCGGCGATCCTGCTCGCGACGTTCGTGCTGCGGTCCGAGCCGCCCGTCGCGGAGCGAGAGCAAGCCCAGGGCGGCCGCGATCCAGAGGTGGCGCTCGAAAGCGCCTAGCTTTCACGGTGACTCGCGCACGGATGCGCGGCTAGCCCGGCCCGAGTGCTCTTCTGCGCGAGCAGCAGCGCGGGCGGACTAGCCCTCGTTGTCGCCGCCCTCGCGGATGTCCTCCGCGACGCGGCGCTTGAACGGCTCGAGCTTGTCGTAGAGCTCGTCGGGCTCGAGCTCCTCCTGGGGCTCGGAGCTGCCGAGCAGCCACGGCGCGGCCTCGACGGCGGTGTTCCAGGCGACCTCGTCGGGATCGGAGTCGCCGGACGCGGCGGGCGGCTCCGGCGCGCCCTTGACCGCGTCGAGGTAGACGTTCTGGAAGCCGTTGCGCTCCTGCTCGTGGTACTCGAGCGTCGCGCGCTTGCCCTCGAAGCGCTCGGCCTGCTCGCCGATCTGGGGCCGGAACGTCGTGTACTCGCGGCCGTCGGCGTCGCGCACGACCCAGCGCGTGTTGCCGTTGCGGGTCTCGGACTTCTGGACCGATTCGATCTGCGTCTCGGTCTCCATGACCGCGGTCTACCCGCTAGAGGCGTGCGACAAGGTCCCCCACCCGGATCGCGCCGCTGCTCAGCAGATCGGCGCGAAGGCCGCCGCGGTGCACGAGGTCGCGCAGGATCTTGGGCTCGGTGAGGCGCTGGAGGTGCGCGCACGGCTCGCACAGCCGCCGCCCGATGCACTCGACCTCGCCGACGCGGAAGCGCTCTCCGACCAGGGCGTTGAGGTCGATGCCGCGGGTGACGACGTTGCGGCGGGCCTCGTCGGGCGCGAGCCCGAGCGCCTCGACGACCTCGGCCTCCATGAGCGTCAGCTCGTGGCCGGTGGAGTGGGGGTTGGAGAACGTGCCGCCGCCGACGAAGTAGCGGTCGCCCTCGAGGCCGCGCCCGGCGTGGGCCTCGGCCTGCTCGACCATGGTCATCGGCGCCTCGGCGGCGGGGGCGATCGCGAGCGCCTCGACCGTGCCGCGGTCGCGGGCGGGGTCGCCCGGCGACTCGACGAGGTGGTGCGGGGCGACGACGAACCCGGCCTCGATGTCGGCGAACTCGCCGCCCATCGGCGTCCACGCGAAGCCGCCGGGCGGGGTGCCGTAGGCGATCGCGGCGCGGTCGCCGCGCAGGAGCGCGAGCCACGGGCCGGGCCAGGCGAACTCCTGCGGCCCGGCGATCGGCACGAGCCCGAGCCGCCGCTCGGCGAGCCAGACCCGCCAGACCGTCCACGGCTCGGGGTGGTCGGGCGGCGGGACCGGGACGCCCTCGACGCCGGCGATCCGCTCGAGGCACTCGGCGACGGTGGCGTGGAGCGACGGGGTCGACATGCCCGGGATGCAATCAGACGCGGACGTCTCGATTGATCAGACTTCCTTGACCTGACGGGCGGCGAGCGCGAGCATGGCGTCAGTGAGCTCCGAGGGTCACACCGGGGCAGAGCGCGAGTCGGCGGCGGCTCCGAGCGAGGAACCGCGCGGGGCGGCGCTCGCGGCCGCGCCCGGCGGCGTCCAGGCCGCGGTCCTGCGCATGCAGCGCACGGCCGGGAACGCCGCGGTGGGCGCGCTCCTCGGCGGACGGCCGACGCTGGCGCGGTCGGCCGTCGAAGGCGTGCAGCCGGCGACCGAGGAGGGGGAGGAGGAGCAGTCGCAGGTGCTGAGCGGCGACGCCGCGGACGCGTTGCGCGAGGCGGTCGAGAGCCGTCGCAGCGAGACCCTTGCCGCCGCCGCCGCGGCACCGCCGTCGAAGGCCGCGAAGCACAACCTCAGCACCCTGTGCTTTCAGCCGATGGCGCTGGGCGGTCCGCTCCAGGCGCCCGCCTGGGGACTCCTGGCGCACGCCTTCCTCTCGTCGGACTACGAGGCGAAGATGGGCGTGCGGCGCAACGTCGACGCCTACCTGGACGACAGCTTCGCCGGCCCGATCGACCCGCGCTACGCCGCGTTCCTGATCAAGATGAACCCGGGGATGCCGACCTGGAAGCAGGTGCTCCTCGCCACCACGACGATGCGCCGCCCCGACGTCGTCCTGCACGATGGGGCCGGCCGGCGCGAGTTCGAGGAGTTCAAGCCGAACTCGATCCCCGGCGTGATCGCGGGCCTGGCGAAGGTCGCCGAGATCGAGGCGATCATGTCGCTGCTCTCGCTCCCCTATGTGCCCGGTCACACCTACGTCCCCAGTGCGACGATCCCGATCATCGGCACGTCGGTGGCCGGGATCCCTGTCAACTTCTCGCTCAGCGCGAAGCGGCTCGCGCCCGGGCTCGTGGTCTACGAGTTCTGCATCGAGACCGACTGGCTCAAGGTCACGCTGGCCGCCGCGGTGCTCGCGGTCATCGCCGCGATCCTGATCCTCACGCGCGGCCGGGTGCGCATCCCGATCCCCACGTTCGGCCCGTCGCCGATCCCCGTCTTCCCCTGACGTACCCTCCGGCGCGTGACGCGCGAGCTCGACTGGGACGGCTGCCGCAACGCCCGCGACCTCGGTGGCCTGCCGACCGCCGACGGCGGGCGCATCCGGCGCGGCGCGCTCGTCCGCGCCGACTCGCTCGAGCGCCTGACCGCCGGCGGCTGGGCGGCGCTCGAGGCCCACGGCGTCCGCACGGTCATCGACCTCCGCAACCACGACGAGCTCGGCGAGGACGCCGCGCCGCGGCCCGCCGGCGTGACGACGATCCACCTGCCGCTCGACGGCATGGAGGACACCGAGTTCTGGGACCAATGGGTCGACCGGCCCGAGTTCGGCACCCCGCACTACTACGGCCCGTGGCTCGAGCGCTTCCCCGACCGCGCCGCGCGCGTGCTGGCGGCGATCGCGCAGGCCGAGCCGGGCGGCGTGGCGTACCACTGCATGGGCGGCCGCGACCGCACCGGCCTCGTGACGATGCTCGTGCTCGCGGCCGCCGGCGTCCCGCCCGAGGCGGTCGCCGAGGACTACGCGCTCTCGAACGAGAACATCCCCGACGCGGTGATCGCGGCGTTCTACGAGGAGCTGGGGACGACGCCGGCCGTCGTGGCCGCCGAGGTGATGGCCGGCGTGGACGCGTCGCATTATCTCTCGGCCGACGACGTCTCAGCCCTGCGCGGGCGTGTGCTCGAGCCGAGGTGAGAGTCCTCACACACGCGCGGCGCGCAGGGGGTATGTAAGAACCTGCCCTCATGATCGCCCAGCTCAACCGGCGGCTCACCTGGCTCGGCTGGACCGGCGGAGCCGTGGGAGCGGTCGTGATCTTCCTGGCGATCGGCTTCCTGATCCCGGTCTTCATCGACCCCGGGGAGCGCGGCGACCTGGCGCTCCTCAACGCGCCGCTGATCGTCCTCTACGTCGTCGTCGTCGGCGGGCTCCTGACCCGGCATGCGGCGCGCCACCTCGCGCGGACGCTGGAATGGGTCGAGGAGGGCCGCGAGCCCGGCGAGGACGAGCACCGCGCGACGCTGGGCCTGGCCAACTACGCGCTGAAGCTCTACGGCGCCGCCTGGCTCGTGGCCGGCGCGCTGTTCTCGCTGCTCAACGGGCTCGAGCAGGGCTGGGCCTTCGCCGTGGTGGTGGCCGGCACGATCTGGCTCGGCGGCGAGACCACCTGCGCGCTCGACTACCTCGTCACCGAGCGCGTCCTGCGGCCCGTCACCGCGCTCGCGCTCGCCGCCCGCCAGCCCGACGACGCGGTCGCGCCGGGCGTCCGCGCGCGGCTCCTCACCGCCTGGGCGCTCGGCACCGGCGCCCCGCTGATCGGCGTGCTCGTCGTGGGCGTCGTCGGCGTGACGCGGTCGAGCGTCGACACCGAGTACCTCGCCGCGGCCGTGGTCTTCCTCGTCATGGTCGCGTTCGCCGCCGGCCTGCTCACGACCCTGCTGGCGGCGCGGGCGATCGCCGACCCCGTCACGTCGGTGCGCGAGGGGCTCGCGCGGATCGAGCGCGGCGAGCTCGACACGCGCGTGGCCGTCGACGACGGCAGCGAGGTCGGCCAGCTCCAGGCCGGCTTCAACCGGATGGCCGAGGGGCTGTGCGAGCGCGAGCGGATCCGCGACCTGTTCGGGCGCCAGGTCGGCGAGGACGTGGCGCGGGCGGCGGTCCGCGACGGCGCCGCCCTCGGCGGCGAGGAGCGCGAGGTCGGCGCGCTGTTCGTCGACCTCGTCGGCTCGACCGCGATGGCGATGCAGAACCCGCCGGCCGAGGTCGTGCGCGTCCTCAACCGCTTCTTCCAGGTCGTGGTCGACGTGACCGAGCGCGAGGGCGGGCTCGTCAACAAGTTCGAGGGCGACGCCGCGCTGTGCGTGTTCGGGGCGCCCGTCCGGCGCGACGATCCCGCGGGCGACGCGCTGCGCTGCGCGCGCACGCTGGCCGAGCGCCTGGGCCGCGAAGTGCCGGAGGTCGACTTCGGGATCGGCGTCTCCGCCGGCACCGCCGTGGCGGGCAACGTCGGCGCGGAGCACCGCTTCGAGTACACGGTGATCGGCGACCCGGTGAACGAGGCCGCGCGCCTGTGCACGCTGGCCAAGCAGCGGCCGGAGCGCGTGCTCGCGTCGCACGAGGCGCTGGAGCGGGCGTCGGCCCAGGAGAGCGGCGCCTGGAGCGGCGACGAGTCGGCCGTGCTCGACGGCCGCGACGCGCCGACGAGGCTGGCGACCCCTAGTGCTGCTGGTCGCCGGTCGCGGCCGGCGGCCGCGACTCCTCGGCAAGTGACGTGATCGTCAGCTGGCCGCGGGCGGCGTCCTCGAGCACGCCTGTGGCCTCCTCGGACGAGCGCGCGTAGAGCTCGACGAGCAGGTGGACGACGATCTGGTCGTCGTCGTGCTTGTGGAAGCGCACGTGGGTGAAGAACTCGCGCGTCCCGTGGTCGCCGAACGCCGCGTAGGCGAGCGCGTCGGCCGCCTCGGGGCCCGAGCAGGTCTCGACCGCGTCGGCATCGACGGTCACGGTGCAGGAGGCGACCCACGGCGTGCCGGCCACCATGCGCTCCCAGCGATCCTCGATCGGCTCGATGCGGCCGTTGTGGAACGCGAGGTGCGGCTGGTCGTGCATGCAGTCCAGACACTGCACGACCGCCTCCTGGAGCTCGTCGACGACTTCAGCTCGCTCGCCCGTCACAGGGTCGATGCGATGAATGCCCTCATAGTGGACCTGGACCTCGAGCTCCTGCGACCAGCAGCGGTAGCAGCGCAGCCAGGACCCCACCATCTGCGGCTGCGGGGAACCCTCCATTGCGCCCATTCTATGCTGCGGCCGTGGGCACCCTGAGGCGAGCGGCGGCGCTGACGCTCGTCATGGCGCTGACGGGGGTGGGTTGCGGCGAGTCCGAGCCCACCGACGAGGAGCAGGTGCGGAGCACTCTGACCGCGTTCAGCCGCGCGACGGCGGCGAAGGACTACCAGGCCCTCTGCGACCGCCTGCTGGCCCCGAGTCTGATTGCGGACCTGAAGAAGATCGGGCTGCCGTGCGAGATCGCGCTCCAGCAGGGGCTCGGCGACGTCAAGCAGCCGCGGCTGATCGTGGGCGACGTGACGGTCGACGGCAAGCGCGCCACCGCGGAGGTGAGGAGCTCGGCGGAGGGCCAGGCGCCGTCCAAGGACACGGTCGAGCTCGAGCGCACCGACGACGGCTGGAGGATCTCGTCGCTGACGACGCCCTCGGAGCCGGGCCCGGCGCCCTGACGCTCGGCTTTCCGTCTAGAACGGTTGCGTCTCCTACAGGTCTCGGCGAGGCTAGGCGCATGCGTTTCAAGGGCGGGATGGGTCTCGCGGCGCTGGTGGCGCTGCTCGTGGCGGCCCCAGGGGCCGCGGCGTCGACGGTGTCGCTGCGCGACTCCGTGGTCGTCTACACCGGCGATGCGGCGGCCGACGACGTCGAGCTGACGCGCTTCGTCGACAACCGCGGCAACTCGAACCCCAGCGACGACCGCTACTACTACCTCGTCACCGACGCGGGCATCAACCCGGTCTCGCCCTGCTTCCGGGTGAGCGGCGCGTCGAACATGGTCGGCTGCCAGGTCACCTCCGCCCTGCGGCGCTACGAGTTCAGCACCGGCGACGGCAACGACGAGGTCACGGTCAGCGGCGACACCGCGGGCGGGACGATCTCCCTCGGCGCGGGCGCCGACCGCTGGACCGGCCGCACGGCCGGCGGCGCGCCCGTGACGGTGAGCGGCGGCGACGGCGCCGACGTCCTCACGGGCGGCGGCGGCAACGACATCGTCGCGGGCGACGGCGGCGACGATCAGGTGGCGGGCCGCGGCGGCAACGACGCGCTCGACGGCGGCGCCGGCGACGATCAGCTCGAGTTCGGCGGCGACCAGATGGCCGCGGGCGTCGGCGTGGGCGCCGACGACATCCGCGGCGGCGAGGGCGCCGACCGCCTCAGCTACAACGACCACGACTCGGGCATCCTCGTCACGCTCGACGGCCGCCCCGGCGACGGCTCCGACGGCGAGGGTGACAACGTCCACAGCGACGTCGAGACGGTGGTCGGGTCGACGTCCGACGACGTGATCATCGGCAGCGGCGGCAGCGACAACCTGTTCGGCCACGCGGGCTTCGACCGCATCGACGGCCTCGGCGGCGACGACGACGTCAACGGCGGCACCGGCGACGACGAGCTCTACGGCGGCACCGGCGCCGACCGGCTCGAGGGCTCGGCCGACGAGGACTACCTCGAGGGCGGCGCGGGCGCGGACGTCTTCGAGGGCGACAACGTCTGCACCGAGGAGCCCTGCACGGGCGGCTCGGACTTCATCCAGGCCCGCGACGGCGAGTCCGACATCGTCAACTGCGGCGTCGGGGCCGACACCGCGCTCGTCGACTTCGTCGACGTGGTGGCCCAGGACACCCAGCACGGCTGCGAGCGCATCGACCGCCTGGCGGCGGCCGCGGCCACGCCGCCGCCCGCGGGCGCGGTGCTCGGATCGAGCCAGAGCGGCCCGATCCGCCTCAAGGTGGTCGGCGTGCGCAAGTTCAGCGCGCTGCGCCGCGGCAAGCTCCGGCTCGAGGTGACATGCCCCGGCTCGTGCCGGGTGCGCGCGCGCCTGATCTTCGGCCGCACCGTCGTCGCGAGCCGGTCGCGGACGCGGCTCGGAGCGGGCGTGCAGCGGCTGTCGATCAAGACGAACAAGCGCGGCCGGCGGCTGTTCAAGCGGCGCACGCGCGTGGGGACGACGCTGGCGGTCGACGTGCGCGACGACCAGGGCCGGACCACGACGCTGGCGCGGGTCCTGCGCTTCCGCAAGTAGCGCGCCGCTCCGTCGCTCCCCTGTGGGAGTCTCCCGGCGTGCTCACCGCGCTCCTCGCCGCCGCGCTGCTGTCTCCGGCGTGGGCGCCGCAGACGCGCGAGGCCGCCGCCTACGCGACGACGCGCCCCGGCACCGTCGCGTTCGCGGTGCGGACGGAGAAGGACGTCTGGGGCCGCGACCTCGACCGCCCGGTCCAGGGCGCGAGCGTCGTCAAGGCGCTGCTGCTCGTCGCCTACCTGCGCCACGAGGACGTGCGCGGCCGGCCGCTGCGCCGCGACGAGCAGAAGCTGCTGTCGCCGATGATCCGGTGGTCGCAAAACGACGCGGCCTCCACGCTCGTGACCCGGCTGGGAGCCGAGCACGTCAACCACGTCGCGCACCGGGCGGGCATGTCGCGCTTCCACCTCGACACCGTGGTGTGGGGGCGCTCGCTGATCACCGCCCGCGAGCAGTCGCGCTTCTTCCTCCAGATCGACAACCTCGTGCCGGCGCGGCACCGCGCCTACGCGATGCAGCTGCTCGGCACGGTCGTGTACACGCAGCGCTGGGGGATCGCGGAGGTCGCGCCCCGCGGGTGGTCGCTGTACTTCAAGGGCGGCTGGGGGAGCGGCCGCGGCCTGGTCGACCACCAGGTCGCGCTGCTGACGCGCGGCCGCGAGCGCGTGTCGGTGGCGGTCCTGACCACCACCAACGGCGGGCACAGGGTGGGCAAGGAGACGCTGCGCGGCGTGTTCCGGCGGCTGCTGCGCGGGCTGGCGCGGAGCACGCCGAGGGCGAGCTAGCCGGCCGCTCGCGCCTCCAGCGCGGCGACGAGCGCCGGCTCATCGGCGTCCGGCGGCTGCACCTCGAGAAACCGCTCGGCCTCGCGGCGGCCCCCGAGGTCCCGCAGACCACGCGCGCCGTGCTCCGCGACAAAGTCCGCCAGCGCGCCGAGGCGGCGGGTGCGGATCCGCGTGGCGGCGAGGTCGAGGCCCTCGCGGTGGGCGTCGAGGGCGGCGATCAGCTCGTCGATGCCGCTCGTGGGGTGGACGCTCGAGACCGCGAGCACGGGCGTCGCGCTGCCGAGCGAGCGCAGCGCGGCGCGGAGGTCGCGGACAGCCCGCACCGCGACGGTGCCGAGGTCGGCCTTCGTGACCACGAGCGCGTCCGGCACCTCCATGATCCCCGCCTTCAGGAACTGCAGCGCGTCGCCCGACCCCGGCTGGACGATCACGGCGACCGTGTCGGCGGCCTCGGCCACCTCCGTCTCTGACTGCCCGACGCCGACGGTCTCGATCACGACGATGTCGAACGCGGCCGCGAGCGCCTGCGCCGCGGCGCGGGTGGCGGGGGCGAGGCCGCCGAGCCGCTCGCCGGCGGCCATCGAGCGGATGAAGACGCCGCGGTCGGCCGGGTCGGCGTCGATCCGCGCGCGGTCGCCGAGCAGCGCCCCGCCGCTGCGCTTGGAGGAGGGATCGACGGCGAGCACCGCCACCGTCCGCCCGGCGGCGCGCCAGCCGGCCACGAGCGCGCTCAGCAGCGTCGACTTGCCGGCGCCCGGCGGCCCGGTCACGCCGACGACGTGCGCCGGCGCCTCGCCGCCGAGCGCGGCGGGGGAGACCGCCCCCAGCAGCGCCGCGATGTCCTTCCGCGCGCCCGGAGAGCGGTTCTCGACGAGGTTGAGCGCGGCGGGAGCGGCCGCGAGGTCGCGGGCGGCGAGGCGGCGGCCGAGGGCCGCGCCGGAGACGTGCAGGATTGGCGGCCTCGGCAGCGGCCCCTTCGGAGGGATGCGACCCTCGCCGCGGCTCACGCCGCGGCGCTGGCGATGCCGTTCCGCTGCGCCACCAACGCCACCACGTCGCGGAGGATGCGCGTGAGCTCGAAGTCCTTCGGCGTGTAGACCGCGGCGACACCGGCCGCGCGCAGGGGCGCCACGTCGGCGTCGGGGATGATGCCGCCGACGACGAGCGGGATGTCCTCGCCGCCCGCCTCGCGCAGCGCGGCGATCACGGTCGGGATCAGCTCGAGGTGCGAGCCCGAGAGGATCGAGAGCCCGATCACGTGGACGCCCTCGTCGACCGCCGACCGCGCGATCTGCGACGGCGTCAGGCGGATCCCCTCGTAGACGACCTCCATGCCGGCGTCGCGCGCCCGCACCGCGATCTGCTCGGCGCCGTTGGAGTGCCCGTCGAGCCCCGGCTTGCCGACGAGGATCTTCAGCCGCCGCCCGAGCTGATCCGACAGCGCCGCGACGTCGTCGCGCAGCCCGGCGATCGCCTCGCCCGGCGCCGGCGCGGCCGCCTCGCCGACGCCCGTCGGCGCCCGGTAGCTGCCGAACGCGTCGCGCAGCGTGGCGGCCCACTCGCCGGTCGTGACCCCCGCCCGGGCGGCGGCGATCGTCGCCGGCATCACGTTCTCGTCCGAGGCGGCGACGCGCACCAGCTCGGCCAGCGCGGCGTCGACGGCGGCCGGGTCGCGCGTGCCGCGCCACGCCTCGAGCGCCTGCTGCGCCTCCGCCTCGACGGCCGGGTCCACCACGAGGATCCCGCCCTCGGCGTCCTCGGTCAGCGGTGACGGCTCCGTCTCCTCGTAGCGGTTGACGCCCACGAGCACCTGCTCGCCGCGCTCGATCCGCCCGATCCGCTCGCGGTGCGACTCGACCAGCGCCGACTTCATGTACGGCACCGCCTCGACCGCCCCGCCCTGCTCCTCCACCCGCGCCATCTCCTCGCGGGCGCCGTCGAGCAGCTCGTTCACGAGCCCCTCCATCACCACGGAGCCCTCGAAGATGTCCGGGTACTCCAGGAGATCGGTCTCGTAGGCGAGCACCTGCTGGATCCGCAGCGACCACTGCTGGTCCCACGGCCGCGGCAGGCCCAGCGCCTCGTTCCAGGCGGGAAGCTGGATCGCCCGCGCCCGCGCGTTGCGCCCCATCGAGACCGCCAGCGCCTCGAGCACGATCCGCTGCACGTTGTTCTCCGGCTGCGACTCGGTCAGCCCCAGCGAGTTGACCTGCACGCCGTAGCGGAAGCGCAGCAGCCGTTCGTCCGTGACGCCGTAGCGCGAGCGCCCCAGCTCCTCCCACAGCACGCTCATCGCCCGCAGCTTCGCGTGCTCCTCCACGAACCGCACGCCGGCGTTGACGAAGAACGAGATGCGCCCGAAGACCGCGGCCATCTTGTCCTCGCCGACCCGCGGCCGGACCTCGTCGAGCACCGCCTGCGCGGTCGACATCGCGAACGCGATCTCCTGCACCGGCGTCGCGCCCGCCTCCTGCAGGTGGTAGGAGCAGACGTTGATCGGGTTCCACTTCGGCACCTCGTCGACCGTGTAGGCGACCATGTCGGCGATCAGCCGCATCGACGGCGCCGGCGGGAACGCGTAGGTCCCGCGCGAGAGGTACTCCTTGATGATGTCGTTCTGGGTCGTGCCCGCGAGCACGTCCGGCGCGATCCCGTTCTCCTCCGCGACGACGATGTAGAGCGCCAGCAGCCACGCCGCGGTCGCGTTGATCGTCATCGACGTGTTCATGCGGTCGAGCGGGATCCCGTCGAGCAGCGCGTGCATGTCGCCCTTGTGCGCGACCGGCACGCCGACCTTGCCGACCTCGCCGCGCGCGAGCTCGTGATCGGCGTCGTAGCCGGTCTGCGTGGGCAGGTCGAAGGCGATCGAGAGCCCCGTCTGGCCCTTCCCCAGGTTCCGCCGGTAGAGCTCATTGGACCGCTTGGCGGTCGAATGGCCCGCGTAGGTGCGCATCATCCACGGGCGGTCCGGGTGTTCGAGACGGTGCTCCATGTGGGTATCTTCGCAGCGCGTGCGACCCATCGACGTAATGCACCTGGGCCGCGAGCACGTGATCTGCTGCTGGGAGGTCGACGGGCTGCTCGTCGATCCGGGCCCCCAGTCGTGCGAGGACACGCTGCTCGCCGCCCTCGGCGACCAGCAGCCGCGAGGCCTGCTGCTGACCCACATCCACTTCGACCACGCGGGCGCGGCGGGCGCCCTCGTGCGGCGCTGGCCCGACCTGCCCGTCTACGTCCACGAGCGCGGCGCGCCGCACCTCGCGAACCCGGAGAAGCTCGTGGCCAGCGCGGCGCGGCTCTACGGCGGGGAGGAGGGGCTCGCCCGCCTGTGGGGCGAGGTCGTGCCCGTCCCCGAGGAGAACCTGAAGATCCTCACCGGCGGCGAGACCGTCGAGGGCGCCTTCCGCGTCGAGTACACCCCCGGCCACGCCTCCCACCACGTCTGCTACTTCCACGAGCAGAGCGGGATCGCGTTCGTGGGGGACATGGCGGGCGTGCGCGTCCCGCCCGATCCGTTCACGCTCGCGCCGACGCCGCCGCCGGACATCGACCTCGAGAAGTGGGAGCAGTCGCTCGAGACGATCGCCGGCTGGGAGCCCGAGGCGCTCGCGCTCACGCACTGGGGCCAGGTCGACGACCCGCCCGCGCAGCTCGAGCGGGTGCGCGAGAGCCTGCACGAGCAGGCGCGGATGGCCGACGGCAACGACGTCGACGGCTTCGTCGAGGCGTACGAGAAGCGCGTCCGCGAGCAGGCCGCCGGCGACGCCGAGGCGATCCTCCAGGCCGCCCCGCCGGACCAGCTCTACCTCGGCCTGGACAGGTGGATCTCCAAGGGCGGCCGGGTACCCTAGAGCCGTATGACGGAGACCATCGAGCGCCCGCGGGTGCAGGGGCCCGGATCCGGCCTCGGCGACCACTGGCGGGTCATCGTCCGCAACGACGATCACAACACGTTCGACGGCGTCGCGTCCGCGCTCTCGCGCACGCTCCCGGGCGTCAGCCTGCAGCAGGGCTACGCCTACGCCGACGCGATCCACAACTCCGGCCAGGCGATGGTCTGGAGCGGGCTCAAGGAGCCCGCCGAGCTCTACTGGAGCCAGCTCAACGACGCGGGGCTGACGATGGCGCCGCTCGAGCAGGGCTGACCAGCCCCGCGATCGTCCTCGCCTCGACCGGGCGGCCCAGCGCGAACCCCTGCGCGCGCTCGCACCCGAGCTCGCGCAGCACGGCCGCCTGCTCCTCGGTCTCGATGCCCTCGGCGACGACGACGAGGCCGAGCGCGTGCGCCATCGCGAGGATCGCGCCGACGATCACGGGCGCGTCGCCGCTGCCGTCCAGCCGCGCGACGAACTCGCGGTCGAGCTTGAGCTCGTCGATCGGGAAGCGCTCGAGGTAGCTCAGCGACGAGTAGCCGGTCCCGAAGTCGTCGAGCGCGATCCGGACGCCGGTCGCCTTGATCGCCCGCAGCACCGCCGCCGGGCGCTCGGTGTGCTCCAGCAGGCCGGACTCGGTGATCTCGAGCACGAGGTCGGCGGGGTCGAGCCCGGCGTCGCGCAGTGCGCTCGCCACCACCCCGGGGAGGTCGGGCTGCTCGAGCTCGCGCGAGGAGACGTTGACGTGGATCGGCAGCGGCGCCGCGCCGCCGAGCTCGGCGCGCCACGCCGCGGCCTGGCGGCAGGCCTCGCGCAGCACCCACTCGCCGAGCGCCGGGATCAGCCCGCACTCCTCGGCCACGCCGATGAAGGCGCCGGGCGCCACGAGCCCGTGGCCGGGGCGCTCCCAGCGCACGAGCGCCTCGACGGCCTCGATGCGCCGGCTCTCGAGGTCGAAGATGGGCTGGAAGTGCAGGCGCAGCTCGTCGCGCGGCAGGCTCTGGCGCAGCGCGCGCTCGGTGCGCAGCCGCGCGACGGCCGCATCGCGCATCGCGTGGTCGAACAGCTCGGACTGCGCGCCGCCGGCCGCCTTGGCCCGGTACATCGCCGCGTCGGCGTCGCGCACGAGCTCGGCGGCGCCGCTGGTGGCGCCGCTGAACGCGACCCCGAGGCTGACCGTGGCGCAGAAGTCCTCCTCGCCCTCGAGCGAGAAGGGCCGTGTCAGCTCGCGCCGCACGCGGTCGGTGAGCTTCATCGCCGTCTGCTCGTCGGCGACCCCGTCGAACAGGATCACGAACTCGTCGCCGCCGAAGCGCGCGACCGAGTCCGAGGCGCGGACCGCCTGCGTCAGGCGCGCGCCGATCTGCTGCAGCAGCCAGTCGCCGCTCTCGTGCCCGAGGCTGTCGTTGACGACCTTGAAGCGGTCGACGTCGATGAACACGACCGCGACCCGCGCGCCGCTGCGCCGTCCGCGCGCGAGCGCCTGCTCGAGCCGGTCGTTGAACAGCGTGCGGTTGGGGAGGCCGGTGAGCGGGTCGTGCAGCGCCTGGAACTCGAGCGCCTCGGCCGCCTCCTTCTGGGCGCTGACATCCTGGACCTGGGTGATGAAGTGCAGCGGCGCGCCGTCGTCGTCGCGCACGAGCCGCGTGGCGATCGAGACCCAGACGTAGTGGCCGTCGGCGTGCCGGTAGCGCTTCTCGGCGTGCCCGCGGTCCTCGTCGCCGGCCAGCATCCGCCCGAGCATCGCCCGGCTCTCGCCGAGGTCGTCGAGGTGGGTGAGCTCCGGCCAGCCCATCTGCTCGAGCTCCTCCGCGGGGCGCCCCAGCATCTGGCAGAACGCCGGGTTGACGCGCTCCAGCCGGCCCTGGGGCGAGGTGAGGATCATGCCGATCATCGCGTCCTGGAAGCTGGAGCGGAAGCGCTCCTCGCTCTCGCGGGCGGTCGCCAGCGCCGCGTCCTTGCTCTCGCGCACGCGCTCGTTGAGGCGCCAGGACATGATCGCGGCGAGCCCCGCGGCGCCGACGAACGCGGCGTGGATCCCCGCCCACTTCCACGGGTTGGCGATCGCGTCGGGGTGGTTGAAGACCTCGTGGCGGCCGAAGGCGGAGCCGACGCCGTGGTGGAGGACGACGTAGAACGTCGCGAGCAGGAACGGGACCCAGTCCTCGTAGAGCGTGAGGACGGCGATCATCACGAAGAAGTGGAAGTGCGCCTCGATGTAGCCGCCCGAGACGTGGACGACGAGCGCCGACGACGTCAGCAGGCCGGTGGCGGCGATCGCCGAGCGCAGCTTGCGGCCCTGCGCGTGCTGGGCGAGCACGGCCGCGGCGGCCACGGGGGCCGCGTCGAGCAGCGAGTGCCAGACGGGGAAGCCGACGAGCAGGCTGAACGCGAACAGGCCCGCGGCGTGGGCCCACAGCAGCGCGAGCATCCAGCGGTGGCGCTGCTCCCAGTTCTCGTCAGGGAGCGTCCGGCCCTTGGGCAGGATGTCGCGTAGGCCTCGCATTGAGGCCTCATCGGCAGTTGTTCGACCGAAGTTCAGTCAGCCTGCGCGGCAGCGGCGCCCACGCCGTTGCCGTTGGCGCCGAGCGCGCCCTCGGCGACCAGCGTCATCGGCGTGTAGAGCACCGGCACCTGGTACCAGCTCGAGTAGTCGGCGCGCCAGGCCTGGAACTCCGGCCCGTTCCAGTACAGCGTGTACGCGTCCTTCGCCTCGAAGCTCGCCATCTGCTGGAACTTGTAGCGGTCGTCGACGTAGCGGTAGACCGCCCAGTCGGTCGCGCCGTAGCGCAGTGCGACGGGCGCGATCTCCTGCAGCGCCGCCTCGAGCTGGTCGGCCCGGAAGCCCGTGGCGTACCACGGGACGGTGAACACGACGGCCATCAGGCACCCACCTCCGCTCGGATCGCGCCGGGGCCCTCGGCGGTCTTGCCCTGGCCCTCGGCATCGGCCCCGACGAGGATCGCGATCTTGCCGAGGTGCTTGTTGTCGCGCAGCAGCTGATGCGCCTCCGCGACGCCGTCGAACGGCAGCGTCTTCCACAGCACGGGGCGGATCTTGCCCTGCTCGATCAGCTCGTTCGCCTTCGTGCACTGCCACGCGTTGGCGAAGTGCGAGCCGATGATCTGCTTCTGGCGCATCCACAGGTAGCGGACGTCGAAGTCGAGGTTGTAGCCGGAGGTCGCGCCGCAGATGACGACCTTGCCGAACGGCTTGACCGCGAGCACGGAGGTCGGGAACGTCGCCTTGCCGACGTGCTCGAAGACGATGTCGGGCGGGCCGCCGAGCTTCTCCGCGACCTCCTTGCAGAAGCGCCGCGACTCCTTGAAGCGCGCCTTCTCCTCCTCCGGCGTCTCGCCGCCCTTGCGCATCATGCCCGCGTACTCGTTGCGGTCGATGAAGGCGCACGCGCCGAGGTTGTTGCAGAGCTCGCCCTTGTCGGCGGACGAGACGACGCCGACCGCCTCCGCGCCCGCGAGCTTGGCGAGCTGGAGCGCGAACACGCCGAGGCCGCCGGCCGCGCCCCACACCAGCACGCGGTGGCCGGACTGCAGCTCGGCCTGGTCCATCAGCATCCGGTAGGCGGTGAAGTACGTGAGGCCGTAGGAGGCGGCCTCCTCCCAGGCGAGGTGCTTGGGCTTGGGAAGCAGCTGCTGGGCCTGGACCTTGCAGAACTGCGCGAACGAGCCCCAGGTCGTCTCGTAGCCCCAGATCTGCTGGCTCGGCGCGGCGAGCGGGTCGAGGCCGTGGACCTCGGGATCCTCGTAGGAGGCCTGGTTGCAGTGGATGACGACCTCGTCGCCGGGCGCCCAGCGGGTGACGCCCTCGCCGACCTTCCAGACGATCCCGGACGCGTCGGAGCCGCCGATGTGGTGATCCTCGTCGTGGTAGCGGAACACGGAGACGGGCTGGCCCAGCGCGGCCCAGACGTTGTTGAAGTTCACGCCGGCGGCCATGACCCGCACGGTGACCTCGAAGGCGCCGGGCTCCGGCACCTCCATCTCCTCGAGCTGGAACGCCTCCAGCGGCTCGCCCTGGCGCTCCTCGCGGATCACCCATGCGGCCATGGTGGGCGGGAGCTCTCCTGGCTCCACATCCAGCTGCGCCACCTGCTTCGTATCGATCGCCACGTTGTCTCCTGTTCGGGGGCGCCGAGGATAATGCCCTCAGAACCAGTCCTTGCGCTTCACCCAGAAGACCGTGCCGATGACCAGCGTCGGGATCACCAGGGCGCTGACGCCGTAGAGCAGGAAGTCGTGGCGGGTGTTGACGTTGCTCACCAGCCACTCGAAGTTCTGGCCGAAGAAGCCGGTCACGAGCGTCCAGACGAGGAAGAACGTGCCGCCGATCGTCAGCCGCGTCGCGACGGCGTTGAGGCGGTTCTGGTTGGCGTTGAAGTAGGTCGCCGTCAGCGCCGAGAGGTCCTCCTGCTGACGGTGCAGCTCGCCCGCGATCTGCGCGAGGTGATCGCCGACGTCGCGCAGGTACTCCTTCGCGCCGCGCGCGAGCCCGGGCAGGTTGAGGATGACCTCCGAGCCGGCGAGGAAGCGGTCCCGCTGCGGCACGACGCGGCGCGCGAGCTCCTGGATGCGCTGCTTGAGGCGGTAGATCTGGGCGAGGTGCTCCTGCCGCGGCCGGCCGAGCAGCACCTGGCCCTCGAGCTCGTCGATGTGCTCCTCGAGCAGCTCGATGATCGGGTAGAAGGCGTCGGTCAGCACGTCGAAGACGCGGTAGACGATGTAGTCCTCGGCCTTCGGATCGGTGGCGTCGAGCTCCTCGTGCAGCGCGTCGAGCTGCGTGCACTCGGCGCGGCGGATGGTGATCACGAAGCTGCCGGAGACGTAGATGTGGATCTCGACGGGCTCGAACAGCTCCTCGCCCGCGTTGTGTCCCTTGCGCACCGTGTAGAAGACGAACAGCACGTGCTCGCCGTAGGCGTCGAGCTTCGGGCGCTGGCCGAACTCGAGCGTGTCCTCGATCGCGACCGGGTGCAGGTTGAGGGCGTCGCCCATCCCCTTGACGTCCTCGGCGGAGGGGTCGGTGAGGTCGAGCCAGAAGAACTCGTCGCGCTCGCGCAGGCCGGCGAGCTTCTCGCGGTCGACGGTCTCCAGAACCTCCATCCGACGCGAGACTACCCCGGGGGCAGTACGGTCCTGACGGATGACGCTCCCGGTCGGCGCCTACAAGCTCGAGGGCATTTCCCCGCGGGCCTACCAGCACCCCGCGGACCGCGCCGCGTCCGCCGCGCTGCGCCAGGTCCCCTACCTCGACCAGGTCGTGCGCAAGCTGATCGAGCTCGGCTACGAGCGGGCGCTGCGAGCGGTCTCGCTGGGCTCGTCGGTGCGGCTGGGCCAGGAGCAGCTGCCGCACATCTGGGTGCTGCACCGCCAGGTCGTCAACTCGCTCGACCTCGCCGACGTGCCCGACCTCTACCTGACCCAGTGGCCGTTCGCCAACGCGATGACGATCGGGGTCGGGAAGCCGATCGTCGTGCTCAACTCGGAGCTGGTGACGCTGCTCGACAGCGACGGGCAGCGCGCCGTGCTCGCCCACGAGGCCGCGCACATCCACTCCGACCACGTGCTCTACCAGACCGCGCTCGTGATCCTGCTGCGGCTGTCGCAGAGCCTGCCGCTGCTGGCCGGCCTGCCGCTCGTGCCGATCCGCTACGCGCTGCTCGAGTGGTTCCGCGCCGCCGAGCTCTCGTGCGACCGCGCCGCGGCGCTGCTCACGCGCGACCCGCAGGCGGTGTGCCGGACGCTGATGGCGCTCGCGGCGGGCGCCGCGTCCGAGCAGCTCAACCTCGACGCGTTCATCAAGCAGGGCATGGATTACTCAGAGAAGGGCAGCGGGGTCGAGCGGCTCTCGCGCCTCATCCAGGACCTCCAGGTCACCCACCCGCTGCCGGTCAAGCGCGTGCGCGAGCTGCTCGACTGGGTCCGCGAGGGCGACTACGACCGGATCGTGGGCGGCGAGTACATGCGCGTGGGGGAGGAGCCGCCGCTGAAGGAGGAGGGCGAGGGCGCTGCGGCTCATTACGGCGACCGGGTGAAGGGTGCGTTCGAGAAGGCCGGGACGTCGGTGTCCGAGGTGGGCTCGCAGATGAAGGATTGGCTGGACAAGCGCAAAGGGGACAGTCGCTAGCATTCAGCAAGTGACTGTGACCGACCCCGCCCAACCCGCGGCGCCCGGTTCCCAGCCGACCGACGCCCAGGCCCTCGACGCCTACTCCCGCGTCGTCACCCACGTCGCCGAGTCGCTCGCCCCCTCCGTCGCGAACCTGCGCGTGTCGCGCCGCGGCGGCGGCTCCGGCGTCGTGATCACGCCCGATGGCTTCATGCTCACCTCCGCGCACGTCGTCGAGAGCCGCCGCGGCAGGCCGCGGATCACCGCGGCGTTCACCGACGGGCGCGAGGTCGAGGCGCGCGTGGTCGGCGCCGACCCGCTGTCGGACCTCGCGGTGCTGCGCGCCGACGGCGAGGCGCACCGGCCGGCCGAGCTCGGCGACGCCGCCGCGCTGCGCGTCGGGCAGCTCGTCGTGGCGATCGGCAACCCGCACGGCTTCGCGGGCTCGGTGACGGCCGGCGTCGTGTCCGCGCTCGGGCGCTCGCTGCCGACCCGCTCCGGCCAGATGACCCGCATCGTCGACGACGTCATCCAGACCGACGCGGCGCTCAACCCGGGCAACTCGGGCGGCGCGCTCGTCGACGGCAAGGGACGCGTCGTCGGGATCAACACCGCGGTCGCCGGTGTGGGGCTCGGCCTCGCGATCCCGATCAACGCGACCACCCGCGGCGTCGTGTCAGCGCTGATGCGCGACGGTCGCGTCCGCCGCGCCTGGATCGGCATCGCCGGCGGTACCCGGCCGCTGCCGCCGCGCGTCGCCGCCGCCGTCGGCCGCGACCGCGGGGTCGAGGTCGTCGAGGTCTCCTCCGCCTCGCCCGCCGCCGCCGCGGGCCTGCGCGCCGAGGACCTCGTGGTCGCGATCGACGACGTGCCCGTCCGCGGCGTCGACGACATGCACCGCCTCCTGACCGCCGAGCACATCGGCCGCAGCACCGAGCTCACGGTCATGCGCGACGCCGCCGAGCGCCGCGTCCGCATCACCCCGCGAGAGCTGACCGCGAGCTGAGCACCACCGACGTCTCGATCTGGCGCTCCGGGATCTCCCAGTAGCGCCGCAGCAGCTCGGCCGAGCGCTCCGGCGACTCGCGCACGAACCCGTGGCGCTCGTAGAAGCGGATCGCCCACTCCGCCGTCGCCCAGGTGCCGACCAGCAGCGGCCGCGTGCTCCGCGCGACCAACTCCACCAGCAGCGCTCCGCCGACACCGCGGCCCTGCACGTCCGGGGCGACGTAGGCGTGGCGGATGAGCTCGACGTCGCCGACGGACTGGATCCCCATGATCCCCAGCAGCGCGCCGCCGTCCTCGTAGCCCCAGAACACGACGCCGGTTGCGATCTCGGCGTCGAGCTCGCTCGCCGGCATGTACGGCTCGTGCCAGCGGTCGGCGGGGATCACGCCGCGGTACGCCTCCGCCGCCGCGTTGACGATCGCGAGGATCGCGCCGCGCTCGTCGTCGCGGCAGGGGCGGATCAACCCGTCGTGCCGTCCGGAGCCGCGGGCGCCTGGGCCTCCGGCGGCGGCGCGAACGTCACGCGCTCGCGGACCCGGAAGCGCCGCTCCGAGCGGACCCAGCCGAGCGTGGACTGCGTGATGCGCGCCGGGCAGCAGAGCTCGTCGCCCGGCTCGTAGCGCGAGGTGCGGTAGGACACGACGCCCTTGAGCACGCGTGTCGACGCGCGCATGAGGCTCTGGGAGCGGAACACGACGCGCAGCTGGCCGCCCCTGCGGTTCGCGGTCGAGAACACGTAGACCGCGACGACGCCGGCGGCGCCACCGCTGTGCACGCGGACGACCGCGTCGTCGCGCTTGTCGCCCGTGAGGTCGCGGAACACGACCGCCTTGTCGACGAAGCCCGCGTTCGTGCGCAGCAGCGTCTTGATCGCCGAGCTCGTCTGGCGGTCCTGCAGCAGGCGCTCCTCGAAGAAGCGCTGCGTCATGTCCTGAGCGGAGGCCGGCGCCGGCGCGGACAGCGCGGCCAGCATCGCCACCAGCGTGGCGGCGCGGATCGCCCGCGCGCGCGTCACGGCTGGAGCAGGTCGTTCTGCGCAGTTTCGCGCGCCTTGCCGACCGACACGGCGGCGGCCTGGATCGCGCCGTCCTCGGTCCGCAGCTTCCAGTCGCCCTGGCGGACGTCGACCTTCAGCGTCGCCGTCCCGCGCGGGTTGATCGGCGTCGTGTTGAAGGTCCGACCGGGTACCTCGCCGCCGAGCTCGTCGGTCTCGAACGTCACCTCCTGGGCGGAGGAGGACTGGTTGGAGATCACGAGCACGATCGGGCCGGCGCCGAAGCGCTGCGGCGAGACGCTCACGCGGGAGTTGGTGATGGCGGCGGTCACGTTGATCGGCGCCGGGGGACGCGGATCGTTGGCGTAGTCCTCGTCGCCGCCACAGCCGGCGACGCTCACAAGTGAGACAGCGATCCATCCATAGACCCTCCCCCTCGGCACGCAAATGAACATACCCGTACGCACAAGAACATGCAGCCCGTCCGGTGCTGGGCGTAGGAAGAGGGGTTCATGTCCGCGCTCGCCGATCTTCCCCTGCTCACCGCGGAGTTCCTCGCGGTCGACACGGAGACGAACGGGCTCGCGCGCGACGCCTGCGAGCTGACCGAGGTCGGCGCCGTGCTCGTCGGCGGTGGCGAGCTGCACGAGCGCTGGAGCTCGCTCGTCGGCGTGTCGCAGCCGCTGTCGCGCGGCATCCAGCGCTTCACCGGGATCTCGCAGGCGATGGTCGACGCCGCGCCGCCGCCGGAGCGCGTGCTGCCCGAGCTCGCGCAGCAGATGCGCGGGCGCGTGCTCGTCGCGCACAACGCCGGCTTCGACGCGCGCGTGCTGCGCCAGGCGTTCGACCGCGCCGCGCTCGAGTGGCCCGACCCGCCGGTGCTCTGCACGGTCGCGCTCGCGCGCCGGCTCGCGCCGCTGCAGCGCCGCCGCGGGCTCGCCGCGCTCGCCGACGCGCTCGGGATCGAGGTCAGCGCCGTGCACCGCGCGCTGCCCGACGCCGAGACGTGCGGCCGCGTGTTCTGCGCCCTGTTCTCGAGGCTGTGCGCGCACGCGTCGACGATCGGGGAGGCGCTCACGCTGGTCCGGCCGAAGCGGGCCGCGCGCCCGCGCGCGCCCAAGCCGGAGCGGCGCCCGCGCCACCTGCGCCCGGACATGTCGGGGCTGCCGAAGGACCCTGGCGTCTACGTCTTCCGCGACGCCGACGGCCGCCCGCTCTACGTCGGCAAATCGGTCTGCCTGCGAACCCGCGCCCGCGCGCACTTCACGACGCCGGGGGAGTGGACCGGCCAGGCCGAGCACGTCGACTACCAGCCGACGCAGTCCGAGCTCGGCGCGCTCGTGCTCGAGAACCGCCTCATCAAGGCGCTCAAGCCGCCCGGCAACAAGCGCCTCAAGAAGACGCCCGACGGCTACGTCTACCTGCGCTGCCGGCTCGACATCGCGTTCCCGATCCTCGAGGTCGCGACCGAGCCGGCGCCGGGGCACAGCGTCACGATCGGGCCGTTGCGCGGCCGCGCGCCCGCGGCCGAGCTGGTCGAGCAGCTCAACTCGCTGTTCTCGCTGCGGCACTGCGGGCGCAAGCTGCCGCGCCGCGACCACCCGAGCGCCTACGGGCAGATGGGCCGCTGCCTCTCGCCCTGCCTCCAGGACCTCGATCCCAACCTCTACCGCGAGCGGCTCGACAGCGCGCTCGGGCTGTTCCAGGGCCCGGAGGGCGGCGCCTCGCTGCTCGCGCACGTCGAGGCCCAGATGCGCGCCGCGGCGGCCGAGCAGCGCTTCGAGCGCGCGGCCTGGCTGCGGCGCCGCCACGCGCGCATGCGCACGCTGCTCGAGCGGCTCGGCGGCGTGCTGCGCGCGGTCCACGCCGGGTCGCGGCTCGTGCTCGCCGCGCACCCGAGCGACGCCGCGCGGCGCGACGCGTTCTGGATCGTCGGCGGCCGCGTGGTCGACTGGGGCGCGCTGCCCGAGGACCCCGACGAGCTCGCGGCGCGCACCGCCGACGCGCTGCGCGCCGCCCCGCGGCCGGAGCTCGGCGGCTGGCTGCGCCCCGACGAGATCGCCGAGGCGCGGATCATCGGCCTGTGGCTCGCCGCGCACGAGGCGCGCGTGCACGAGCTGACGCCGCGGACCGACCCGCGCGCGCTCGCGGCCAGCCTCAGCGGCTCTTCGGCGCGCGCAGCGTGAGCGGGCCGAGCGCGCCCGCCTCCCGCCGCTCGGGCGGCGGGCCGTAGTTCGGCTCGCGCTTGTCGCCGGCCGTCACGTGGGTGACGTCGAGCCCGGTGATCTGCTGGACGCGGTGGGGGAGGTCGAACTGCAGCCAGCGCGAGCTCTGGCCCGGCAGCGTCGAGACGATCACCTCGTCGTACGCGCGCGGGTCCCACGTCTCGTGCACGGCCACCACGGGATCGGGGTCGCCGACCACGCCGGTCGCGGTCAGCCCGGCTTCGCGCCACTGCGCGAGCACGGCCTCGATCCGCTCGCCGCACTCCTCCTTGCCGGCGTAGCCGTTCTTCGTCGCCGGCATCAGCAGCGTCGGCACGATCGGGCCCTTGCCCATCCGCTCGCGCAGCGCCGCGACGAGCTCCGGCGAGTCCGCCGTGACGTTGGCGATGACCAGAACGCGGGCCTGCCAGGCCATGCGGGCGAGATTACTCCTCCGCGTAGAGTTCCGCCATGGCCTACGACGAGGAGCTGGCCGAGCGCGTCAGAGAGCTGATATCCGCCCGTCCGGGGGTGTCCGAGCGCAAGATGTTCGGCGGGATCGGATGGATGCTCGGCGGCAACATGGCCGTCGGCGTCATGAGCGACAGCCGGCTGATGGTCCGGATGGAGCCGGAGGAGGTCGAGGCCGCCTGCCGCGAGCCGCACGTGCACGAGTTCGGCCGCGAGGGCGCCAAGCCGATGAAGGGCTTCGTCGTCGTGGATCAGGACGCGGTGGAGGACGACGCGGCGCTCGAGCGCTGGATCGACGTCGGCGCCGAGCGCGCGGCGTCGATGCCGCCTAAGTGAACGGCAGCTCGGTCACGACCGCCGACACGCCGCCGGCGTCCAGCGTGTCCCCGGGGGTCGCCTCGCGGCGCACGATCGCGAGCGCGATCGGGCCGTGGACCGGCGAGACGACCGATGACCCGATCCGCCCGACCTCCTTCTCGCCGAGCCGCAGCGGCTCGCCGGTCGCGACCGGCTCCGACAGCCGCAGGCCGCGCAGGTGGCGGTTCGGCTTGCCGCGGTAGAAGAGGCGCGCGACCGTCTCCTGCCCGACGTAGCAGCCCTTCTCGAAGTTCACGGCGCGCTCGTTGAGCCCGGCCTCCTGCGGGATGACCGACTCGTCGAGGTCGAGGCCGTAGCGCGGCCGCCCGCGCTCCACGCGCACCACCTCGGCGACCGCCTCGTCGACCTCGGGCACGCCCAGCGCGGCCTTGATCGCCTCGGCCTTCGCGGGGTCGCAGATGACGTCGACGCCGACGTCGGTCGCGACCAGCCGCACCGGCTCGCCGCCGATCACGCCCGGGGCGTTGTCGTGCTCGTCCGGGCCGAGCTCGGCCGCGCCCACGGCGTCGCGGGCGCCGGGACCGATCAGCGACAGCAGCGCGCGCTCGACCGTGCGCTTGTGCAGCTCGACGTCACGGCCGAGCTTGTAGCGCCGGATCATGTTGAAGAGCTCCTGCAGCGCCACGCGCTCGGTGTCGAGGAAGAGCTCGTCGCCGAGGTTGAGCACGCGCAGGTCGCCGAGCATCTTGCCCTTGTGGGTGAGGAAGGCGGCGTAGCAGCCCTGCCCGGGCTCGAGCGCCTCGATGTCGTTCGTCACCTGGCCGTGGAGGAACTCGCGCGCCTCGGGCCCGGTGAGCGCGAGCTTGCCGCGCTCGGAGCGGTCGACCAGCCCGACCTGCTCGGTCAGCGTCCGGTGGTCGGCGGCGAGGCTGTCGGTGGCGGCGCTCACGTCCACTCATCGTAGAACTGGCGGGTGCGCATCAGCCGGCGCTCGACCTCGCGCTGGAGCTCCTCGACGACCATCTCCGGCGGCACGCCGCTCTCGAGCGCCGAGCGGACGACCGCGGCCTCCTCCTCGCCCTCGAGCTGCTCGAGCAGCTCGAGCAGGCCGGCCATGCTCAGGCCGCGAGCGGGTGCGAGGGGATCGTCCGGCGTGCCAGACTGCACGGCTCAATCATGCCCCTCGCCGACACCTTCCAGGAGCTCGTCGATGCCATGCCGTCCGACTGGACCGACATGGAGCTCGATCTGCGGGTGCAGGAGGAGCGCTACATCGACGCCGCCACGCGGATCGCGCAGGTCAACGCGCAGCCGTACTCCAACCACGACTGGCACTGGCGGCTGCTCGTCGCCCACCAGTTCGGCCACGCCGCGGCGGCGGAGGCGGTGCACGGGACGCTGAAGCTGCTCGACGACGCCGGGATCCGCGGCGAGCTGGTCCTGCGCGACTACCGCACGGGCCGCGTCGAGGTGACGCAGATGTGGGGCCGGCCGGAGTCCGTGCGCCAGGAGTTCCGCCGGCTCCGGTCCCAGTAGTGGCGCAAGTCGTCGCCCTCTTCGACGATCTGCTGCTCGGCTCCAACGTGCTCGGCATGCTGCGCGCGGCCGGCCACGAGGCGCGGCTGACCGGCAGCGCGGATGACGCGCATCCCGACGGCGCGGCCGTGCTGATCGTCGACCTCGCGAGCCCCGGCTTCGACGGCGTCGCGGTCGTCGAGGCGCTGCGCGAGGGCGGCGAGCTGGGGGCGACGCGCACGCTCGGCGTCTACTCGCACGTCGACGCGGACACGAAGCGCCGCGCCGACGACGCCGGCTTCGATCTCGTCGTGCCGCGCTCGCGGATGGCGCGCGAGGGGCCCAAGCTCGTGGAGCGGCTGACCGGTGCCTGACGTCCTGCGCCCGCTCTTCGACCAGGTCGTGATCAAGGAGCTCGAGCCGGACCGCATGCGCCGCTCCGGCCTGCTCGTGCCGCAGGGCACGCACGACGTGCCGCCCAACGAGGGCATCGTGCTCGCGGTCGGCGACGGCCCGCCCGACCTCCAGGACTTCAAGATGCCGGTCAAGCCGGGCGACCACGTCGTCTTCCCGCGCTCCGCGGGCGTGTGGGTCGAGGTCGAGGACGAGCGGCTGCTCGTCTGCCGCGTGCGCGAGATCCTCGGCGTGATCGAAGCCGGGAGCTAGGGGCTCGACGGCCCGACGAGGGTCGTGTCGAACGCGCGGCTGACGTCGATCGGCTCCTCGAGGATCCCGAACTTCGCGTCCCACGCGGCCCACTCGCGCAGCACGGCCGGCCGCAGCTCGCCGAACTCGCGCGCGCCGGCGGTGAACTCGGGGGCGACCGCGTCGAGCTGCGCGCTCAGGGCCGCGCGGTCGAGGCCGCGCTCCGCGTCGGTCATCGCCGACAGCGCGCTCTCCGGGTCGCTCTGGGCCTCGCCGTAGCCGCGCTGGAGCGCGCGGATCGTCGCGCGCACGACCGCGGGCTTGTCCTCCAGCGTCTCGCGCGTGACGGTGAGGACGAGCTCGGGGTAGGCGGGGGCGCCGAAGTCGTCGACGCGGAACTCCCGCATGCCGGGCCGCTGCTGCTTGAGCGCGACGCCCTCGACGTTCCAGAACGCGGTCGCCGCCGCCACGCGGCGGGCGAGCAGCGCCTTGACGGCCTCGAAGCCGATCGTCGTCGTGCGGACCCGCTCCGGGTCGCCGCCCGCGCCCTCGACGACCGAGCGCAGGACCGCCTCGTCGGAGGGCAGCCCGCTCACCCCGGCGCGCTCGCCCTCGAGGTCCTTCGGCGTGCGGATGCCCGGCTGGGCGAGCACGGCGGCGAGCGGGGACTGCACGAACGCCATCACGCCGACGAGGTCGCGGCCCTGCTCCCGCGCCAGGCCGAGGTCGTGGATGTCGAGGATCGCCATGTCGGCGCGGCCACCCTGCAGCAGCTTCAGCGCATCGGTGGACGCGCTCGGCTTGCGGATCGTCAGCTCGACGCCCTCGGCGGTGTCGAAGCCCCGCTGCACCGCGACGTAGAGACCGGAGTGCACCGCGTTGGGCGTGAAGTCGAGCAGCAGCGTGGCCTGCTCGTCCGGGCGGTCCTCGCCGCTGGTGCCGCCACAGCCCGCCAGGAAAGCGAGCAGGCAGAGGAGGAGGCCGAGCCGCACCGATCCAGCGTACGATGGGGCTGGATGCGCCGCCGGGTCACCTTCTCGCGCAACCTCACGCTTTCGCTCTCGAGGACCTGCCGGTGCTACTGCAAGTACTGCGCGTTCGCGACGCACAAGCCGCACCTGCACGAGCCGGCGGCGGTCGAGAAGATCCTCGACGGCGCGGCGAAGCGCAACGTCAAGGAGCTGCTGGTGCTCACCGGCGAGGCGCCCGACCACCATCCCGAGGTCGCCGCCCGCCTGCAGGCGCTCGGCCACGCCGACTTCACCGCCTACGCCGCCTGGGTGTGCGAGCGCGCGCTCGAGCGCGGCCTGCTCCCGCATACGAACCTCGGCGTCCTCAGCCGGGAAGAGCTCGCACGGCTGCGCGAGGTGACCGCCTCGCAGGGGCTGATGCTCGAGTCGGTCAACCCCGACCTGGTCGCCCACCAGGGCTCGCCGACCAAGCACCCGGAGGTGCGGCTCGAGTGCATCCGAACCGCCGGCGAGCTGAAGATCCCGTTCACGAGCGGCATCCTCGTCGGCATCGGCGAGAGCGAGGACGAGCGCGTCGCGGCGCTCGAGGCGCTCGCGGCGGTCCACGAGCAGCACGGCCACCTGCAGGAGGTCATCCTCCAGAACTTCGTCCCGCACCAGAGCTACTACGGGGAGGAGCCGGCCGAGATCGCCGAGGCGGCCTCGAAGGAGTACTGGCGCACCGGGATCGGGCACGGCCCCCAGCTCGACCCGCCGAAGTGGTCGACGCCGGTGTCGATCGAGGACATGAAGCGCCTGATCGCCGAGGCGCGGCGGCTGCTGCCCGGCGTCGGCGTCCAGGTGCCGCCGAACCTGGCCGACTGGTGGCCGGAGCTCGTCGCCGCCGGCGCCACCGACCTCGGCGGCCTCAGCGCCAACGGCGACCACATCTCGCCCGAGCACCCGTTCCCGTCCCCGCACAAGGTGCGCAAGCGGCTGGCCGAGGACGGCGTCGCGCTGACCGAGCGGCTGTGCGTGTACGGCGAGTACATCGACCCCGAGTGGGTCGACCAGGGCGTGCTCGACGTCATCAAGACGAAGTACTGGAGCTTCATCCCGCGCCGCGGCTCCGGCCGCCGTGCCGGCCCGCGCCCCGAGCTGCACCCGGCGACGATCGCCCGCGCCCGCAACGGCGAGCTGCTGACCGCCGAGGAGATGACCGCGATGTTCGCCGAGACGCGGCCGGAGGCGATCGAGGACATGCGGGCCGCGGCCGACGAGCTGCGCGCCGAGCTGATGGGGGAGACGGTGACGTTCGTCGTCAACCGCAACATCAACGTCTCCAACATCTGCGTCGTCGGCTGCGCGTTCTGCGGCTTCGGCCAGGGCAAGCGCTCGCCCGACGCGTACGAGCACTCGCGCGAGGACTTCGCCCAGCGCGTCGCCGACGCGCTCGACTTCGGCGCCACCGAGCTCTGCATCCAGTCCGGCATCCACCCCGACTGGGGGCTCGAGGACTACGAGGGCTGGCTGCGCTTCGCCAAGGAGCTGGCGCCGGACATCCACCTGCACGCGTACAGCGCGATGGAGGTCGCGCACATGTGCGACGTCTCGGGGCTCTCTCCGCGCGCGGTGTTCGCCCGCCTGCGCGACGCCGGGCTCGACTCGACGCCCGGCACCGCCGCCGAGGTGCTCCACGACGGCGTGCGCGAGCGCATCAGCCCCAACAAGCTCCCGGTCGCGCGCTGGGTCGAGATCATCGAGGCCTCGCACGCCGAGGGCCTGCGCTCGACCGTCACCGTGATGTTCGGCCACATCGAGGAGCCAGACGAGCTCGCCGAGCACATGCGCGTCGTGCGCGCGCTGCAGGAGCGCACCGGCGGCTTCACGGAGTTCGTGCCGCTCTCGTTCATCCCGTTCCACACGCTGCTCGGCCGCACGCACGGCATCGAGGAGATCTCGCGCGAGGAGAACCTCAAGCACACCGCGGCGTTCCGGCTCGCGCTCGGCCGCACCGTCCCGAGCCTGCAGGCGAGCTGGGTGAAGATGGGGCTCGACGCCGCCACCGAGGCGCTGCGCTGGGGCGTCAACGACCTCGGCGGCACGCTGATGGAGGAGTCGATCTCGCGCATGGCCGGCTCCTATCACGGGGTCCGCCTCGAGCCCGCCGACCTGATCGCCGCCGCGCACGCCGCCGGCCGCCCGGCCGCGGAGCGCACGACGCTGTACGGGATCCGGCAGCGCTACGAGCTGGTGGCGGCTGCGTGACGCAGCTCGTGCTGGGCCCGGCGCTGCGCTACGCCGGGGAGACCGAGGCGATCATCTGGGTCGAGACCGACGGGCCGTGCACGGTCTCCGTGCTCGGCTGCGAGGCGAAGACGTTCTGCGTCGAGGGCCACCACTACGCGCTCGTCCTCTGCGACGGGCTCGAGGCCGGGACGATCACGCCCTATGAGGTCGCGCTCGACGGCGAGACGGTGTGGCCGCTGCCCGACAGCGAGTTCCCGCCCAGCGTGGTCCGCACCCACGACCCGTCGCGGCCGACGAAGATCATGTTCGGCTCCTGCCGCGTGTGCGCGCCGCACGAGCCGCCGCACTCGCTGCCCAAGGACGAGCACCCCGAGGGGCGCGAGGTCGACGCGCTCAACGCGCTCGTGCAGCGGATGCAGGAGCAGGACCCGGCGGAGTGGCCGGAGGCGCTGATCCTGCTCGGCGACCAGGTCTACGCGGACGAGGTCTCGCCCGGGGTGCGCGACTTCATC
This sequence comes from uncultured Solirubrobacteraceae bacterium, assembly GCA_963811595.1. GTDB lineage: Bacteria > Actinomycetota > Thermoleophilia > Solirubrobacterales > Solirubrobacteraceae > DASQFQ01. Next base: position 654,442 of record CAWERW010000008.1, on the reverse strand, counting down.
CGCTCGCGCCGCGACCCGGAGGTGCCGCCGGGGGAGACCGTCGGCGACTTCGAGGAGTACACGCGCCTGTACTGGGAGGCGTGGGGGGAGCCGTACATGCGCTGGCTGCTCTCGACGGTGCCCTCGTCGATGATCTTCGACGACCACGACGTCCACGACGACTGGAACACGTCGAAGACCTGGGTCCAGGAGATCCGCGCGCAGGGCTGGTGGGACGAGCGGATCTGCGGCGGCTTCATGTCCTACTGGCTCTACCAGCACCTCGGCAACCTGTCGCCGCGCGAGCTCGACGAGCTCGACCTCTACCACCGCGTGCGCGAGGCCGAGGACGCGAGCGACATCCTGCGCGACTACGCGTTCAAGGCCGACCGCGAGGTCAAGGGCACGCGCTGGAGCTTCTGCCGCGACATCGGCCAGGCGCGGCTCGTGATGGTCGACTCGCGCGCCGGCCGTGTGCTCGACCCGGGCGAGCGCAGCATGGTCGACGAGGACGAGTGGAACTGGATCGAGGAGCATGCGCGCGGCGACTGCGACCACCTGCTGATCGGCAGCTCGCTGCCGCTGCTGCTGGCGCCGGGGATGCACTACCTCGAGGCGTGGAACGAAGCGGTGTGCGACGGCGCCTGGGGGCCGGTCGCCGCGCATGTCGGCGAGAAGTTCCGCCAGGGGCTCGACCTCGAGCACTGGGCGGCGTTCGGCGAGTCGCTCGAGCGGATGATGGGGATCTTCAAGGCGGTCGGCACGGGCGAGCGCGGCGAGCCGCCGGCGACGATCGTGGCGCTGTCGGGCGACGTGCACCACGCCTACCTCGCCGAGGTCGGCTTCCCGCCCGGGACCGGCATGCGCTCGACCGCCTGGCAGGCCACGTGCTCGCCGTTCCGCAACCCGCTCGACGACAAGGAGCGCACGGTCATGCGCTTCATGGCCTCGCGGCCGGCGGAGCTGCTCACCCGCGCGCTCGCGCACTCGGCGGGGGTGGAGGACCCGTCGGTCCGCTGGCGCTATGCGCACGACGAGCCGTGGTTCGACAACCAGGTGGCGACGCTCGAGCTCGACGGCCGGCGTGCCCTGATCCGGCTCGAGAAGACCGTGCCGCCGGACGGCGACACCGACGATCCGTCGCTGCGGCTCGAGCAGGTCTTCGAGCGCGAACTCGCCTGATTTACCCGCAAAGTGCGGGCAAACAGCGGTAAATGCGTCTTCATGAGACATGCATTTCCGCCTGGGACAATCATTGGGTAAGCGCACCTTCTGGAAAGAAGCCCACCTTCGTGCCAAAAACCGACGCCGAGCTGCTGCTCGCAGCCAGGACGGACCCGCAGGCGTTCCGCGAGTTCTACGACCGCTACGCCGTGTGGGTGCGCTCCTGGTTCCAGCGACAGACCCGCTCCGAGAGTGCCGCCCTCGACCTGACGGCCGAGACGTTCGCCCAAGCCTGGCGATCCGTGAAGCGCTTCCGCGACGAGGCCGACGGCTCGGGCGCGCCCTGGCTGTTCGGGATCGCGCGCAACCTGCTGCGCCAGTACCACAAGCACAACCGGATCGAGACCGCGGCGCGCGACCGGCTCGGCCTGCCGCTGGCGTTCGCGGAGAGCGAGGAGTACGAGCGCGTCGACGACCGCATCGCCGCCTCGTCGATGGGCCCCGCGCTGCAGGACGCGGTCGAGGGGCTGCCCTCGGAGCAGCGGCGCGCGCTCGAGCTGCGGGTCGTGCACCAGCTCTCCTACGACGAGGTGTCGCGGCGGCTCGGCTGCAGCCAGAACGCGGCGCGGCTGCGGGTGTCGCGGGCGCTGCGGACGCTGACCCTCAAGCTCGGGACCGCGGAGGGCCAGGCGGGATGAAGCCCGAGCGCCCGCTGCCCGACGACCTCGCGCGCCTCGGCCTCTACCTCGAGGTGGCCGCGGGCGAGACCCTGCGCCGGCGCCAGCGCCGCGCTGCGGTGGCGAACTTCATCGGCGCGGTCACGCTGGCCGTCCCGTTCGCGCTCGCCGTGGCGGCCGCGGACATCGCGCCGAGCGACGGCTTCTCCCCGACCCCCGCGGCGATCTCGCTCGAGATCCAGCCGCCGACCAACGGCTTCATGGTCCGCCACATCCCCGACGAGCCGTTGCCGCCCTCCAAGAAGGAGCGATGCCTGGATGCCCGCGACTGCCCAACGCCGCACACCCCGTCCCTCCAGTCGGCCCCGGCGGGGAAGCGCTGAGATGGCCGTCGCCCCGATGACGCCGCCCGTGGCCCGCCGTGGCGCCGAGCGCGCGCGCACGGCGCGGCTCATCCACGAGTCGCTCGGCCTGCTCTCGTCCAAGTGGGCGGTCGACGTCCTGCTCGCGCTCGGCGACGGCACCCGCCGCTACCACCAGCTGCTCGCCGACCTCGAGCCGATCTCGGAGAAGGTGCTGACCCAGACGCTGCGCGCGATGGAGCGCGACGGGCTGGTCGGCCGCCGCGTGCACCCGGAGGTCCCGCCGCGCGTCGAGTACGCGCTCACGCCGCTGGGCGCCACGCTGGCCGGGCCCTTGCGGGCGCTCGGGGCGTGGTCCGTGGCGCACGGGAAGCACGTCGAAGAGGCGCGCGACCGGTTCGAGGCTCGGGCGCGGGCGAAGGCTGCGGCCTAACTCACCGGAACAGGTCGTCCTCCGGCGGGCGGACGAGCGCGGCGGCCCCTTCTGACTTTCCCTCGATGAGCAGTTCGTCGAGCCCGCGAACGCGCACCGCGGGCTCGCCCGACGCCTTCCCGCGCACCAGGTCCGCGGCCGCCGCGACCTCGTCCGCCACAGCGATCACGGTCGCCGCCAGCGCCCGCCCGTCCCGGTCCGCGCCGTCGCGCAGGTCCACCACCGGCGCCAGCCCCGCGCACCCGATCGCGACCTCGACCTGACCCTGGCGCCACGGGCGGCCCCAGGAGTCGGTGATGACGACGGCGCCGACCCCGAGCGCGTCGCGGAGCGCCGCGGCCGAGGCGTCGGGGCGCTCGGGAAGGAGCACGACGTCGGCGGCGCCCGTGTTCGATCGGTCGACGCCGGCGTTCGCGCACACGAAGCCGTGGCGGGTGCGGCAGATCAGCCGGCCGCGGTCCGCGCGCAGGAGCTCGACGGACTCGTCGAGGATCACCTGCACGTGGCGCGGGTCCTTGCCGTGCTCGGCCGCCAGGGCGCGGGCGCGGTCGCCCGGCTCGACGTCCGCGAGCGACCGCACGCGGCCCTCGGCCTTGGAGACGACCTTGTGCGCGATCGCGAGCACGTCGGACGGGCCGAGCTCCAGGCGGCCGGCGAGCAGGGCGGCGAGGTCGTCGCCCGGGCGGACCTCGGGGAGGCCCGCGAGCGCGTCGAGGACGAGCGTCACGCGGCGTGGACGAGCCGCTCGAGCAGCGCGCGCGTGCGCGCGCCCCCGGCGTCGCGGGCGCGCAGCGCCGTGCGCAGCGCCTCGAGGTCGCCGGGCGTGTCGACGTCGAGCTCGAGCGACGGCAGCCGCCCGACCCGCACCCGCGCCCCCGCGGCGCTCGCGAGCGCGGCGTGGCGAGCGAACGAGCCCGGGCCGAAGGCCGGCGCCATCACCGACGGCGGCGCGATCAGCAGGGCGTTCGTCCCCGATCCGTGGCGGTCCGGCACGATCACCACGCCCGCCGAGTCGTCGGCCAGCAGCGCGTCGACCTCGGCCGGATCGAGCACGGGGCAGTCCCCCGGCACGAGCAGCACCCGCTCCGCGCCGCGCTCCAGAGCAGCCTGGACCCCGAGCGATGCAGCCGCGGACTGCCCCGCCTCCACCGGATCATGCACATGCTGCGTTCCCTCGATGCGCAGGTCGCGCGACACCACGACGACGCCATCGAGCCCGCGCACCGCCCCCAGCGCCTCGACCACGTCCAGCGCCATCGCCTCCGCCAGCGCCGGGCGATCACCGACGGCATCGCCGAGGCGCTGCTTGGCGCGCCCGAACGACTTCACGGGGAGGACGGCCACGGTGCGCATCGGCACGCGACCTTACCCACCGAGCGCGGCCGCGAACACGAGCGTCTGGAGCGCGACACGGCGCCGCCCGTCGGAGTCAGCCATCTCCACGTCGGTCTCCAGCGTCGGCACGCCGCTCGCGCGCTCGTCGCTCACCAGCCCGTCGATCACCCCGCTGTAGTGCGCCACGATGCCGTCCGCCGACAGCGGGTGGCCCGCCCACGCCAGGAACGCGTCGGTCGGTCCCTTGAGCACCTGCCCGCGCACGAGCGGCGACACCGCCACGATCGGCGCCGGCGTCGCCGCCAGCGCGTCGGCGATCCCGGCGACCGCCAGGATCGGCCCGATCGAGATGACCGGGTTCGACGGCCCGATCACGACCGCGCTCGCCGAGGCGATCGCCTCCACCGCCTCGGGGCACGCTTCGGCGGAGCCCGCGCCCAGCACCTCGACGCCCTCGACCGGCCCGCGCCCGCCCTCGCGGATCATGAACTCCTGGAAGCCGAACCAGTCGCCGCGCGCCCGCACGTGCGTGCGCAGCGGCGCGTCGGTCGGCGGCAGCACGCGCGCCGCCACCCCCAACGCGCCCCGCAGCTCCTCGAGCGTCTCTGTCAGCCGCGCGCCCTCGGCCAGCCGCCGCGCGCGCTGGATGCAGACCGCGAGGTCGCGGTCGCCGAGGTTGAACCACACGTCCTCGCCGAGCTCGCGCAGCGCGTCCATGACGTGGAACGTGTCGCCGCGGATGCCCCACCCGCGCTCGTCGATGCGGTCGGCCAGCCAGTAGAGGACGAGGTCGGGGTCGGGCGAGACGTAGCCGCCGTGGATCTCGACGTCATCGCCGGTGTTGGCGATCACCACGAGATCCGAGCCGACCTCGTCGAGCATGCCGCGCGCGAGCTTCGCGCCGCCCGTGCCACCCGCCAGCAGGACCACGGGGGAGCTCACGGCGGCAGCGTATAAGTTGCCCGCCGATGACGCCCACGCCTGTCCGCATCCGCGAGGTCGGCCCCCGCGACGGCTTCCAGAACGAGCCGGAGGTCGTCCCGACCGACGAGAAGGTGCGGCTGATCGACCTGCTCGCCCGCACCGGCCTCACCCGCCTCGAGGTCACGAGCTTCGTGCGCGCCGACGTGATCCCGCAGCTCGCCGACGCCGAGGAGGTGCTCGACCGCATCGACCCGCCCGACGGCGTCGCGATCTCCGTCCTCATCCCGAACGAGAAGGGGCTCGAGAACGCGCTGCGCCAACGCGACCGCTTCCACGAGATCAACGTCTTCCTCAGCGCGAGCGAGACCCACAACCGCAAGAACGTCAACCGCTCGGTCGAGGAGTCGCTGGCCGGGCTCGAGCGCGTCCTCGCCCGCGCCCGCGCCGAGGAGCTGCGCTGCGAGGGCGTCATCTCCGTCGCCTTCGGCTGCCCCTACGAGGGGCACGTCGCGCCCGAGCGCGTGTTCGAGATCGCCGCCCGCCTGCGCGACGCCGGCGCGCAGGAGATCGGCTTCGGCGACACGACCGGCATGGCCAACCCCGCCCAGGTCAAGGACTTCTTCCCCGCCGCGCGCGCGGCGCTCGGCGACGACGTCGAGCTGACCGCGCACTTTCACAACACCCGCGGGCAGGGCCTCGCCAACGTGCTCGCCGCGCTCGAGGCCGGGATCGACTCGTTCGAGTCGAGCTTCGGCGAGCTGGGCGGCTGCCCCGTGCCGCCCGGCGCGACCGGCAACATCGCGACCGAGGACCTCGTCTCGATGCTGCACGAGATGGGGATCGAGACCGGCATCGAGCTCTCGCGGCTGCTCGAGGCCGCCCGCTCCGCCCAGGAGCTGCTCGGCCGCCCGCTCGGCTCGCACGTGCTGACCGCCGGACCGGTGGAATGGAAGGGCTAGCCCGCCTCATCGACCACGCGCCGCTCTTCCCGCCCGCGAGCCTCGACATGCCCGCGGCCGTGGCGGAGGACGCCCGCGCCCGCGCGAGCGAGCACGCCTGGATGCTGGCCCGTTTCGTCTGCCCCGCGTCGCGGCTCCCCGAGCTCGCCGCCGAGCTGGGCGAGGAGAGCGCGCCCGCGGTGAGCGCTGTGCTCGACGGCGGCGACTGGGCCACCTCCCGGCTGACGGTCGAGGCGATCGAGATGGTCGGGCCGCCCGACTTCGAGCCCGCCGGCATCGAGCTGTTCTGCGAGGTGCCGCTCGAGGACGACTGGCGCGACACGCTGGCCGCGGTCGCGGCGGCGGGTGCGAAGGGCAAGCTGCGCTGCGGCGGCGCGCGCGTCCCGAGCGTCCAGGAGGTGGCGGCGTTCTTCGTCGCCGCCCGCGACCTCGAGCTGCCGTTCAAGGCCACCGCCGGCTTGCATCATCCCGTCCGCTCCGAGCACGAGCACGGGTTCCTGAACTTCCTCACCGCCGCCGACCTAGCGGCCGCCGGCGCCGACGAGGCCGAGCTGCGTGACGTCCTCGCGGCCACCGACGCCGCCGCGCTCGGCACGGGCTCCGCCAAGGGCCGCGAGCTGTTCGTCTCCATCGGCTCGTGCTCCTTCAGCGAGCCGGTCGAGGATCTGCAGGGGCTGGGGCTGCTGTGACGCGCCCGCTCGGCATCTTCTCGCCGCCAGGCCAGCCGCCGCGGGTCGGAGCGCGCGACGGCGACCGCGTCCTCGATCTCGCCGCCGTCGGCCCGGCGATCCTCGCCCGACCCTCGCTGAACGCCCTGATGGCCGCCGGGCCCCAGGTCTGGGCGGAGGTCGCCGCGCTCGACGACGCGCCCGACTTCGCCCTCGGCGACGTCACGATGCACCTGCCGTTCGAAGTCGCCGACTACGTCGACTTCTACTCGTCGATCGAGCACGCGACGAACCTCGGCCGGCTGTTCCGACCCGACGTCGAGCCGCTGCTGCCGAACTGGCGCCACCTGCCGGTCGGCTACCACGGCCGCGCCGGCACCGTGGTGCCGAGCGGCACGCCGATCCTTCGCCCCAGCGGCCAGACGAAGCCCCCGGATGCGGACGCGCCGCGCTTCGGCCCCAGCCGCCGGCTCGACATCGAGCTCGAGCTCGGCTTCGTGATCGGGCGGCCGAGCCGGCTCGGCGAGCCCGTCCCGATCGAGCGCGCCCTCGACCATGTCTTCGGGCTCGTGCTCGTCAACGACTGGAGCGCGCGCGACATCCAGGCCTGGGAGTACGTGCCGCTCGGCCCGTTCCTCGGCAAGTCCTTCGCGACCTCGATCGGCCATTGGGTGCTCCCGCTCGCGGCCGTCGAGCGCCGCCGCGTCGCGGCACCGCCGCAGGAGCCCGAGCCGCTGCCCTACCTGCGCGAGGAGCCGTGGGCGTTCGACATCCCGCTCGAGATCGAGCTCAACGGCACGATCGTCTCCCGCACGAACACGCGCCACCTGTACTGGAGCGTGGCCCAGCAGATCGCCCACCTCACCGTCAACGGCGCGTCGCTGCGCACCGGCGACCTGCTCGCCTCCGGGACGATCTCGGGACCGGAGCCACGATCCCGCGGCTCGTTCATCGAGCTGAGCTGGAACGGCGCCGAGCCGATCGAGCTGGCCGACGGCTCGACCCGCACGTTCCTCGAGGACGGCGACGAGGTGGTGCTGCGCGGGGAGGACCTCGGCGACGTCCGCGGCCGCGTCGTGGCTAGCGCCCGCTGAACTCGGGCTGGCGCTTCTCCTGGAACGCCTTGGCGCCCTCGGCGTAGTCCTCCGAGCGCGCGCAGATCTCCTGCGCCGCGACCTCGAGCTCGAGCGTGACCGCCAGCGCGGGCCGCGCCGAGGCGTCCATCACGCGCTTGGCGAGCCCGACCGCCACCGGCGCGCAGGCCAGGAGCTCGTCGATCAGCGTCTGCGTGACCGGGCCGAGGTTGGCGATCGGCGCGGTGCGGTTCACGAGGCCGATCCGCTCGGCTTCGTCGCCGTTGATCATCTTGCCCGTCATCACCATCTCCTTGGCGCGTCCGAGCCCGATCACCTGGGGCAGCCGCGAGGAGCCGCCGACGTCGGGGATCAGCCCCATCCGCGTCTCGGGCATCCCGATCACCGCGTCCTTGGCCATCACGCGCAGGTCGCAGGCCAGCGCGAGCTCCATCGCGCCGCCGATGCACGCCCCGTGGATGACGCAGATCGTCGGCTTGGGCATCTCCTCGGCGACGTTCCAGGCGTCGAGCACGACCTTGCGGAACGCGCGCAGGTTCTCGGGGTTCTCGGCCAGGTCGCCGAGCGAGCCCAGGTCCATGCCGGCGGAGAACATCGGCCCCGCCGCGCGCAGGACGACGCAGTGCACGGAGGTGTCGGCGGCGGCGGCGCGGAGGGCGTCGCCGGTGTCGACGATCAGCTCCTGGTTGAAGGCGTTGCGCTTGTCGGGTCGGTTGAGCACGACGTGACGGACCGCGCCGTGCTGTTCAGTGGTCACGAGGGGCATTGCGCGCAGCGTAGCTGGGGTAGAGACCCAGCATGTCCCCGCGCACCCCGATCGGCCACGACCTCCTCGAGCGGCTCGGCTCGCTCGAGGCCGTCGACGGCCCCGCCAAGAAGCTCGCGAAGGTCGTCCGCGACCTCAAGCGCCCGAAGGAGATCGACGAGGCGCTGTCCGGGACCTGGCTCGGACACCCCGTGCACCCGCTGCTGATCCTGGTCCCGATGGGGACATGGACGAGCGCGGTGCTGCTCGACTGGCTCGGCGGCCGCGACGCCGAGAAGGCCGCCGACATCCTGCTCGGCGCCGGCCTCGCGAGCGCGGTCCCGACCGTCGCCACCGGCTACGCCGACTGGGCCGACACCGAGCCGGCGAGCGACACCGTGCGCCGCGTCGGGATCGCCCACGCGGCGCTCAACGGGACCGCAGCGGTGCTGTTCGGCGCCTCGCTGGCCGCCCGCGCGGGCGGCAACCGCGGCCGCGGCAAGCTGCTGGCGCTGGCGGGCATGGGCGCGATCGGGGCGGGCGGCTACCTCGGCGGCCACCTCACCTACGCCGAGGGCGTCGGCGTCGACGTCACCACGTTCGAGGACTACCCGGAGGACTGGACGCAGGCGCTCGCCGACGCCGCGCTCGGCGAGGGCGAGATGAAGGCCGTCGACGTCGAGGGCGTGCCGGTCGTGATCGTCCGCAACGGCGGCCGCGTGTACGCGCTGGCCGATACGTGCGTGCACCGCGGCGGCTCGCTGGCCGACGGCGAGCTCGCGGGCGAGTGCGTGACGTGCCCGCTGCACAGCAGCACGTTCCGGCTCGAGGACGGCTCGGTCGAGGCGGGCCCGGCCACCTACCCGCAGCCCGTGCTCGAGACGCGGGTGCGCGAGGGCTCGATCGAGGTGCGCGCCCCGCAGTAGCGGCGGCAAATACGCTGCCGCGCCATGGCAGAGATCAAGACGGTCGGCGTCCTCGGCGCCGGGTTGATGGGGCATGGAATCGCTCAGGTCGTGGCGCAGGCCGGCTACGACGTGGTGCTGCGGGAGGTCGACGACGACCGCCTCGCCAAGGGGGTGGGCCGGATCGAGAAGCAGCTCGCGCGCGCGGTCGAGAAGGGCCGGCTCGAGCAGGCCGACGCCGACGCCGTCCGCGGGCGCATCGCCCCGACGCTCGACTACGGCGACTACGCGAGCTGCGACCTGATCATCGAGGCGATCACCGAGGACCTCGGGCTCAAGCTCGAGATGTGGCGCGAGATCGACGCGCTCGCCAAGCCCGAGGCGTACTTCGCCACCAACACGTCGTCGCTCGCGGTCGTCGACCAGGCCGCGGCCACCTCGCGCCCCGACCGCTTCCTCGGGCTGCACTTCTTCAACCCCGCGCAGGTGATGGCGCTCGTCGAGGTCATCCGCGCGGTGACGACGTCCGACGAGGCCTACCAGGTGGGCCTCGACTTCGCCGGCAGCCTGCAGGGCAAGCAGCCGGTGCAGACGCGCGACTCGGCCGGCTTCATCGTCAACCGCCTGCTGATCCCCTACATCCTCGACGCGATCCGCGGCTACGAGGAGGGCATCGGCTCGATCGCGGAGATCGACGCGGCGATGAAGGCGGGCGCTGGGCACCCGATGGGCCCGCTCACGCTCGCCGACTTCATCGGGCTCGACACGATCGGCGCGGTCTGCGACGTGCTCTTCGACGAGTTCCGCGAGCGCCGCTTCGCGCGCCCGCCGCTGCTGCGCAAGATGCTCGCCGCCGGCTGGTACGGCCGCAAGTCCGGCAAGGGCTTCTACGACTACGCGGGCGAGGCCCCGGCGCCGAACCCCGGCATCTGAGTTGTCAGGACTGCTCGACCTCCTACGGCCGCCGCCGCATCGCGGGCCGCTGATCGCCACGGGCGCGGTGCTCGTCACCGTCGGCGTGGCGCTCGAGGAGATCCGCCTCGACGACGAGCTGCCGACCGGCGCGCACCTGCTGATCCTCGCGCTCGCCGCGGGCGTGATCTACGCGCTCGGGGTGCAGGTGCGCCAGGAGGGCCGGCCGTACGCGTTCCAGTCGGTGCTGCTCGTCTGCGGGCTGCTGCTCATGTATCCCGCGCTGCTGACGCTCGCCGACGTCCTCGGCGCCGACTTCGACGACTTCCCCGCGGGCGCGATCGTGTGGACCTCGCTCGTGCTCGCGGGCGCCGCGCTGTGGCCGGCGGTCGAGCGCAACTCGTCGATCTGCGCGCTGATCGCGGCTGTCGCGCTCGGCGTCGCGGCGCTGTCGTTCGTCAACTGGGCGTTCGACGCGACCTCGCTGACGACGTACCGCTGGCTGCTCGCGCTGTACGCGCTCGGCTGCGTGCTCGTGTCGCTGCGGCTGCGCGACTCCGAGCCGCGGCACTCCGAGCAGATGGTCAACGCGGCGGGGCTCGCGATCCTCGCGCTCGCGCTGACCGGCGTGCTGCCCGCGCTGCTCGACGTCGCCACGCCGTTCGGCGGCGAGCCGGACGAGATCCTGCCCGACGGCTGGGAGCTCGTCGTGTTCGCGGCGGGCTGCGGGCTCGTCGCCTACGGCGCCGTCGACCGCGCGCCCGGCCCTTGCTACCTCGGGGTCGCGAACCTGGTGGCGTTCGTCGGCTCCGCCGGCCTCGGCGGCGACGACGAGACGCTCTACTACTGGCCGCTGCTGATCCTGGCGCTCGGGATCGGGGTGATGATCGCCGGCCTGCGGCCGCGCGCGCCGCTCCCGCCCGAGCCCAGCGCCTACACCACGGGCAGGGTCCCGCTCGCCTCGCGCGCCGGGGAGGACGAGCCGGTGCTGCGCGTGCGCGATGATTCGCCCCCGTCATGACCGACGCCAAGCACGTCACCGACGCTTTCGACCGCGCCTACGCGGGCGGCCCGGAGCGCCATCACGAGAAGTCCAGGGAGCAGGGCAAGCTGCCGGTGCGCGAGCGCGTCGCGCGGCTGCTCGACGAGGGCTCGTTCATCGAGGACGCGCTGCTGGCGAACTGGGAGGCCGACGGCCTCGGCGCCGACGGCGTCGTCACCGGGCTGGGGACGATCGGCGGGCGCAACGTCGCGCTGATGGCCAACGACCCGACGGTCAAGGCGGGCTCGTGGGGGCCCAAGACGGTCGAGAAGATCCTCCGCATCCAGGAGGCCGCGCTCAGCCACCGCGTGCCGATGGTCTACCTCGTCGACTCCGCCGGCGCGCGCATCACCGACCAGGTGCAGATGTTCCCCGGCCGCCGCCACGCCGGGCGCATCTTCTTCAACGAGGTCCGGCTGTCCGGCGCCGTGCCGCAGGTCTGCGTGCTGTTCGGCCCGAGCGCGGCCGGCGGCGCCTACATCCCCGCGTTCTGCGACGTCGTGATCATGCGCGAGGGCAACGCCTCGATGTACCTCGGCTCGCCGCGGATGGCCGAGATGGTGATCGGCGAGAAGGTCTCGCTGGAGGAGATGGGCGGGGCGAAGATGCACACCGGCACCTCCGGCTGCGGGCACTTCCTGGTCGAGTCCGACGAGGAGGGCATCGACGTCGCCAAGCGCTATCTCTCGTACTTCCCGACGAACTGCGACGACGAGCCGCCGATGGCCGCGCCGGCCGAGCCCGGCGGCGAGCTCCCGCAGATCCCGATGGACGAGAACAAGCCGTGGGACATGCGCGAGCTGCTCGACGCGGTGGTCGACGAGGGCTCGTTCCTCGAGGTCCACAAGCGCTGGGCGAAGGAGCTGATCGTCGGCTACGCGCGGCTCGAGGGGCGCGTCGTGGGGATCGTCGCCAACCAGCCGAAGTTCAAGGGCGGGGTGCTGTTCGTGGACTCGGCCGACAAGGCCGCGCGCTTCATCTGGACGTGCGACGCGTTCGGGATCCCGCTGCTGTTCCTCGCCGACGTGCCCGGCTTCATGATCGGCACCGCGGTCGAGAAGCAGGGCATCATCCGCCACGGCGCCAAGATGATCGCGGCGGTCAGCGAGGCGACCGTGCCCAAGCTGTCGGTGATCGTCCGCAAGGCCTACGGCGCGGGCCTCTACGCGATGGCGGGCCCGGCCTTCGACCCCGACGCGACGCTCGCGCTGCCGACGGCCAAGATCGCCGTCATGGGGCCGAGCGCGGCGGTCAACGCCGTCTTCTACAACCAGCTCCAGGCGATCGAGGACGAGGACGAGCGCGCGGCGAAGCGCGCGGAGCTGATGGAGGAGTACGCCGAGGGCGTGGACCTCCTGCACCTCGCGTCGGAGCTCGTGATCGACGGCGTGGTCCAGCCCGAGGACCTGCGGGCCGAGCTGGTGCGGCGCTTCGCGCGCTACGCCGGCAAGCACCGCGAGTGGCCGGCCAAGCGGCACGGCATCTCGCCGGTGTAGCGCGCAGGCTCGCTCAGGAAATGTGCTCCCCGGGCTCGCGCTCGTCGGCGGCCTCGGGGTTGCCCTCCTTGGTCTCGTCGGCGCCCTCGACGTCCTCCTCGCGGCCGTCCTTGTAGGCGTGCAGCGGGGTGGAGGTCTCCTCGCCCTTCTCGTTGCCCTCGGGATCCGGCATGACGGTTCCTCCTAGTCGGCGAACAATGGGGCCAGGTCGATGAATACCCGGTAGTCCACGATGCCACCCTGTCGGGCATGGTCGTTGTGTATACAAGAACCATGTTCGAGCCCAGCATGATCCGCGGCACCCATCACCTCACCTTCTGCGTCGGCGGCGCGCAGGAGGACTACGACTTCCACGTGCGGCTGCTCGGCCTGCGCAGCGTGAAGAAGACCGTCCTGTTCGACGGCGAGATCCCGATCTACCACCTCTACTACGCGAACCGGATCGGGAGCCTCTCGACGATCCTGACGAGCTTCCCCTACCGCCAGGCCGGCTGGATGGGACGGCGCGGCACCAACCAGCTGCGCACGATCAACATCTCCGTGCCCGCCGACTCGCTGGGCTACTGGGCCGACCGGCTGCGCGGCGGGGGCGTCGAGGTCGAGGAGGCCGAGCGCCTCGGCACGCAGCGGCTCGACTTCGCCCATCCCTGCGGCATCCCGTACTCGATGGTCGGCGAGACCGAGCGCGACGACCGCGAGCCGTGGGACGGCAGCGACGTCCCGCTCGAGCACGCGATCCGCGGCGCCTACGGAACGACGACCTCGGTCCGCGAGCCGGAGCCGATGGACGACTTCCTGCGCCGCGCGTTCGGGGCCGAGCACGTGGCCTCCGAGGGCCCGCACCACCAGTACCGGATCGGCGTCGAGGGCGGCGGCGGGCGCCGGCTCGAGCTCGTCGAGGAGCCCGACCTCCCGCAGGGCTCGTGGTCGTTCGGCGAGGGCACGATCCACCACCACGCCTTCGACGTCCACACCCCCGAGGCGCAGGCCGCCGTCAAGGACTGGATCGTCGGCCTCGGCTACACGGACGTCTCCGACGTCAAGGACCGCGGCTACTTCCATTCCGTCTACCTGCGCACGCCAGGCGGCGCGCTCTTCGAGCTCGCCTCCAACACGGAGCAGGGCTTCCTCATCGACGAGCCCGAGGAGGAGCTCGGGACGCACATGTGCATCCCGCCGCACTGGGAGGACCGGCGCGCCGAGATCTCGCAGCTCGAGCCGATCGACACGCTCGAGAAGGTCGTCGGCTGAACCCGCACCTCGAGGCCCCGCCGGTGACGGCGGGGCCCGTCCCGGCCGAGGCGCGGCGCGTCGCCGTGCTCGTCCACGGCCGCAACCAGGACCCGGGCTACATGCTCGAGCACCTCGTCGCGCCGCTCGACCTCCCCGACGTCGCCTACGTCCTCCCGGCGGCCGCCGGCGGCTCGTGGTACCCGGGCCGCTTCAACGAGCCGCGCGCAGGCAACGAGCCGTGGCTCTCGCACGCGCTTGACGCCGTGGAGCACGCGCTCGCCGGGCTGCCGGCGGAGCGCGTCGTGCTGGCCGGGTTCTCGCAGGGCGGCTGCCTCGTGGCGGACCTGCTCGCGCGGGCTCCGCGGCCCTTCGCCGGCGCGGCGGTGCTGACCGGCGCGCTGATCGGCTCGGAGGACGACGCGACGGAGGTCGCGCCGCTGGTCGGCCTGCCCGTCTACATGGAGACCAGCCGCTACGACGGCTGGGTGGCGCTCGAATACGTCGAGGCGACGGCGCGGGCGCTCGAGGCGGCGGGAGCGCGCGTCGAGCTCGAGGTGGCGGACGACCCGCAGCACCGCATCCGCGACGCCGCCGTGGCCGGCGTCCGGGCGCTGCTGTCCTGAGTGGCTAGCGCCCGTAGGTCAGGAGGCTGGCGCGCACGAGGTCGCGCTGGCGCTGGTGCGCGTCGCAGCCCTTCTTCAGGGCGGCGGCGACCAGTTCCTTGGGGCGGGGAAGGCTGGTGGAGGCCATACGTGCATATTCGACCGGCGCGAGGCCCGCGGACAGGGGTGTGGACTCGTGTACGAGGGTGCGGCTGGCACCCGCTCCTCAGCGGACCGGCGGAGCCGCCATGAACTCGACGAGATGGCCGCCCGGCGTGCGGGCGAACGCGCGCGCCGCGCCCCAGTAGCGCTCGTGCTCCTCGGGCTCGTGCCCGGCGTCGCGCAGCGCGGCGAACGCCGCGTCCCAGTCCTCGGCGACGACCGCGACGTGCTGGCTGCGGGGCACCGTCGGCTCGTCCGTGAACTGGAGGTGGATCTGGGTGCCGTCGCGCTGTGCCCACGCCGAGCGCTCGCCCAGCGGCGGCGGCGGCTCGACCGTCTCGAAGCCCAGCAGCGCCCAGAACGCCAGCTCCGCCGGCACGTCGTCCTTGCGCAGCTCGACGGTGACGTGCTGGAGCGTCATGGCTGCCGGCGCGCGCGGCGCAGCCAGTCGATCTGGTTCTGCTTGCGCATGATGATGTGCTCCATCAGGTGCTCGAGCGCCTCGGAGCGCGCCTCCTGGCCAGAGTAGGGGATGACCGCGTGGAGCGCCTCCGTGACCTCGTCCTCCGTGTCGATCAGGTGGTCGAGCGCCTGCTTCGGGTCGGGCTCCCACCTGAGCTCGCCGACCTTCGTCGTGGGGTCGCCGCCGAGCGCGGTGATCTTCTCGACCACGAGGCGCGTGTCCGCGAGCTCGTGCTGCGCGAAGGCCCACAGCTTGTCGGCCACGCCCTGAACCTCGATGCCGAACATCGACCCGGAGGCCTGGGTGAGCTGCAAGAGCGACCGGAGCTGGAGCTCCAGCGCGACGTTGAGCTGCTCGAGGACGTTGTCGACGTCCATCGGATCCTTCTTCTTGTCGTCGTCCGCCATGGGCGGCGGCTTACCCCGAGTACGTGGGCCCCTAAGCTTCCGCCGATGGCGACGCGGGAGCAGGCGGAACTCCTCTGGCAACCGTCCGAAAAACGGATCGAGCGGGCGACGCTGACCCGCTACACGCGCTGGCTCGAGACCGAGCTCGAGCTGAGCTTCGACGACTACGCCGGGCTGTGGAAATGGTCGACCGACAACGTCGAGGCGTTCTGGGCGACGGTGTGGGAGTACTTCGACGTCATCGGCGACTACGACGAGGTGCTCGCCGACGGCTCGATGCCGGGCGCGAAGTGGTTCTCCGGCGCCGAGCTCTCCTACGCGGAGCACGTCTTCCGCGACCGCCCCGGCGACCGCGTGGCGATCCGCCACGCCTCCGAGCTGCGCGAGCTCGGCGAGTGGACGTGGGCCGAGCTGCGCGAGCAGACCGCGCGGATCGCCGCCGGCCTGCGCGCCATGGGGATCGAGCGCGGCGACCGCGTCGTCGCCTACATGCCCAACATCCCCGAGACCGCCGCCGCTTTCTACGCGGTGGCGAGCCTCGGCGCCGTGTGGTCGAGCTGCTCGCCGGACTTCGGCGCGCGCAGCGTCGTCGACCGCTTCGCCCAGATCGAGCCGAAGGTGCTGCTGACGGTCGACGGCTACCGCTACGGCGGCAAGGACCACGAGCGCGGGGAGCTGATCGCCAAGGTCCAGGGCGAGATGCCCTCGCTCGAGCGGACGGTCACGCTCGGCTACCTCGACCCGGACGCCGGCGACTGGGACGAGGCGTTCCCGGAGACGGACGAGGAGCTGGCGTTCGAGCGCGTCCCGTTCGACCACCCGCTGTGGGTCCTCTACTCGTCGGGCACGACCGGCCTGCCGAAGGCGATCGTGCACTCGCAGGGCGGGATCCTGCTCGAGCACCTCAAGAAGCACCACCTGCACGTCGACGCGCAGGAGGGCGACCGCATCTTCTGGTTCACCACGACCGGCTGGATGATGTGGAACTTCCTCGTCTCGGTGCTGCTCACCGACGCGTCGATCGTCCTCTATGACGGCAACCCGGGCGCGCCCGACATGGGCGTGCTGTGGGACCTCGCCGAGGAGACCGGCATGACGTGCTTCGGCACGAGCGCCGCCTACATCGCGGCGTGCATGAAGGCGGGGGTGGAGCCGGCCGACGGCCGCGACCTGTCGGCGCTGCGCAACGTCGGCTCGACGGGCTCGCCGCTCGCGCCCGAGGGCTTCGAGTGGATCTACGAGCACGTCGGGCGCGACACGTGGCTGTTCTCGACCAGCGGCGGCACCGACCTCTGCACCGCGTTCGTCGGCGGCGTGCCCGGCCTGCCGGTCTACCGCGGCGAGCTGCAGGGCCGCTCGCTCGGCGCGCTCGTCGAGGCCTGGGACGAGGACGGCAACGCGGTGATCGACGAGGTCGGCGAGCTCGTGATCACCAAGCCGATGCCCTCGATGCCCATCTACTTCTGGGACGACGAGGACGGCGAGCGGCTGAACGAGTCCTACTTCGAGATGTATCCGGGGATCTGGCGCCACGGCGACTGGATCCGCATCACCGAGCGCGGCACCGCGGTCATCACCGGCCGCTCGGACTCGACGATCAACCGCGGCGGCATCCGCATGGGCACGTCGGAGATCTACCGCGCCGTGCTCGCGCTCGACGAGATCACCGACGCGCTCGTGGTCGACATCGCCAAGGGCGACGACGCCTGGATGCCGCTCTTCGTCGTGCTGCGCGAGGACGCCGAGCTCGACGAGGCGCTCGAGAAGGCGATCGCCGCGCGCATCCGCGAGGACTGCTCTCCGCGCCACGTTCCGAGTGAGGTCTTCCAGGTCGCCGAGGTCCCGCGGACCCTGTCGGGCAAGGTGCTCGAGGTGCCGGTGAAGAAGATCCTGACCGGCACCCCTGCGGAGAAGGCGGCGAGTCGCGACTCGCTCGCCAACCCGGAGGCGCTCGACTGGTTTGTGGAGCTTGCGCAAACGCGCGCTGACTGAGGCGGTTGTGCCTTCCGGGGCAGAGGAGTAGTTTCCGCGAGACAGGAAGGTCTCCGAGTGGAGGACCGCGATGTGCCTGGCTATACCCGGGCTGATCATCGAGGTGGTCGACGTCGGAAACCGGCTCGCCAAGGTTGACGTCGCCGGGGTCCAACGGAATGTGAACATCGGATTGCTGGACAGCGACCCCGGGGGTGGGGTCGGTCCTGGCGACTGGGTTCTCATCCACGTCGGTTTCGCCTTGTCCCAGGTCGACGAAGAAGAGGCGCACGCGACGCTCCAGCTGCTCAAGGGCATGGGCGAGGAGTACGAGCAGGAGCTCGAGGAACTCAAGGGGTCACTGATCGAGTGACCGACTGCACCTCGAACGCCTGCATCACCTGCGGGGACGTCGCCGTTCCCATGCGAGTGATCCAGGTCGACGAGGCGCGGATGCTGGCGCTGTGCGAGACCGCCGAGGGCGAGCGGGAGACGGTCGAGATCGCGCTCGTCGACGCGACGCCCGGCGGCGAGGTGCTGGTGCACGCGGGGACGGCGATCGCGTGAAGTTCGTCGACGAGTTCCGCGACGCGGAGCTGGGCCAGACGCTCGCCGGGGAGATCCTCGCGATCGTCGAGCCGGGCCGGCACTACAAGGTCATGGAGGTGTGCGGCGGGCACACGCACTCGATCTACAAGTACGGCCTCGACGACCTGCTCCCGGCCAACGTCGAGCTCGTGCACGGGCCGGGCTGCCCCGTGTGCGTGATCCCGATGGGGCGCGTCGACGACGGCATCGCGCTGGCCCACCAGCCCGGCGTGATCTTCACCTGCTTCGGCGACATGATGCGGGTGCCGGGCTCCAACGGCTCGCTGCTCGACGCCAAGGCGGCGGGCGCCGACATCCGGATGGTCTACTCACCGCTCGACGCGCTGCGGATCGCGAAGTCGAACCCCGACCGCGAGGTCGTCTTCTTCGCGATCGGGTTCGAGACGACCGCGCCGTCGACCGCGCTGACGCTCAAGCGCGCGAAGGCCGAGGGCGTCGCGAACTTCTCGTGCATGTGCAACCACGTGACGATCGTGCCGCCGCTGCGCGCGCTGCTCGACTCGCCCGACCTGCGGCTCGACGGCTTCGTCGGCCCCGGCCACGTGTCGACCGTCGTGGGCGCGCGCCCGTTCGAGTTCATCCCCGCCGACTACGGCAAGCCGATCGTCGTCTCGGGCTTCGAGCCGCTCGACATCCTCCAGGGCGTCCACATGATCCTGCGGCAGCTCGCCGAGGGCCGCTGCGAGGTGGAGAACCAGTACAAGCGCGTCGTCCCCTACGACGGCAACCAGCGCGCGCTCGAGGTGATGGCCGAGGTCTTCGAGCTGCGCCCGCACTTCGAGTGGCGCGGGCTCGGGTTCATCTCCCACTCGGGGCTGAAGCTGTCCGAGGCCTACGCCGACCTCGACGCCGAGCGGCGCTGGACGGTGCCGGGCGTTCGCGTCGCCGACCCCAAGGCGTGCCAGTGCGGCGAGGTGCTCAAGGGCGTGATCAAGCCGTTCGAGTGCAAGGTGTTCGGCTCCGCCTGCACCCCGGAGCGCCCGATCGGGACGTGCATGGTCTCGAGCGAGGGCGCCTGCGCCGCGTACTACAACTTCGGGCGCTTCGCTCGCGAGCGGGAAGTGGTCTGAGTGACCGACGCCGTCTCCGAGCGCGAAGCCAAGGTGCTGGCGATCATCGAGACGGTTCGCGGCAAGCGGCCGAAGTTCAAGGACGCCGCGATCACGATGGCCCACGGCGCCGGCGGCAAGGCGACGCAGACGCTGATCGAGGGGCTGTTCGTGCCCGCCTTCGGCTCCGAGGCCGGCGCGGTGATGGGCGACGCCGGCGCGGTCGGCGAGGACCTCGCGATCACCACGGACTCGTTCGTGGTCTCGCCGCTGCGCTTCCCGGGCGGCTCGATCGGCGACCTCGCGGTCAACGGCACGGTCAACGACCTCGCCGTCTCGGGCGCGCGCCCGCTCGCGCTGAGCCTGGCCATGATCCTCGAGGAAGGGCTGAGCGCGGACACCCTCCGTGCCGAGGTCGATGCGATCGCGGCGGCCGCTTCGGCGGCCGGCGTCGAGATCGTCGCCGGCGACACCAAGGTCGTCGAGCGCGGGCACGCCGACGGGATGTTCCTGTGCACCACCGGCGTCGGCCGCCGCGACCCGCGCGCGTCGCTGTCGCCGGCGGCGCTGCGTCCGGGCGACCGCGTGCTCGTCTCCGGGTCGATCGGCGAGCACGGCACGGCGATCATGCTCGCCCGCGGCGAGTTCGACCTGGCGGCGGAGATCGAATCGGACACGCGGTCCCTGTGGCCGGCCGTGGACGCGTTGCTCGACGCCGCCGGGCCGGAGCTGCGCTGCATGCGCGACGCCACCCGCGGAGGGGTCGCCTCGGTGCTCAACGAGCTCGCGCGCGCCTCCGGCGTGGCGATGATCGTGCGCGAGGCCGCCGTGCCCGTGCACCCCGCGGTGGCGGGCGCCGCGGAGATCCTGGGGATCGACCCCATGTACGTGGCGAACGAGGGCAAGCTCGTCGCCTTCGTGGCCCCGGAGCGCGCCGACGCCGCGCTCGCCGCGCTGCGCTCGGTCGAGGGCTGCGAGGACGCCGCGGAGATCGGTGAGGTGAAGACGGAGCCGCCTGGGATGGTGCTGGTCCAGACGGCCTTCGGTGGCAAGCGCGTGATGGACCAGCTGGTCGGGGATCCGCTGCCGCGGATCTGTTGAGGGACGAAGAGGAGAGGACGGCATGGCCGCAACCGAGTTCATCCCCAAGCAGAACGAGACGGAGGGGATCACCGCACACGTGATCTGGATGACCACCGGGCTCTCCTGCGACGGGGACTCGGTCGGCATGACCTCGGCGACCAACCCCTCGCTCGAGGACATCATCACCGGCGCGATCCCCGGCATGCCGCGCGTCGTCGTCCACAACCCGGTGCTCGCGTTCGAGCAGGGCGACGAGTTCATGCAGGCCTGGTACGACGCCGAGGCCGGCAAGATCGATCCGTTCGTGCTGATCCTCGAGGGCTCGCTTCCCAACGAGAAGCTCTCCGGCGACGGCTACTTCGCCGCCATGGGCGACAACCACGAGACGGGCCAGCCGATCACCACGACGGAGTGGATCGATCGCCTCGCTCCCAAGGCCGCCGCGGTCGTCGCGGTCGGGACGTGCGCCACCTACGGCGGCATCCCGGCGATGAAGAACAACCCGACCGGCGCGATGGGGCTCGCCGACCACCTGGGCTGGAAGTGGAAGTCCAAGGCGGGCATCCCGATCGTGAACATCCCGGGCTGCCCGGCGCAGCCGGACAACATCACCGAGACGCTGATGTACCTCGTCTTCGCGCTCGCCGGGATGGCCCCGGTGCCGGAGCTCGACGACGTCGGCAGGCCGAAGTGGCTGTTCACGCGCACGGTGCACGAGAGCTGCAACCGCGCCGCGTTCTACGAGGAGGGCGACTTCGCCACCGAGTACGGCTCCGACCACCGCTGCCTCGTCAAGCTCGGGTGCAAGGGGCCGGTGGTCAAGTGCAACGTCCCGTTGCGCGGCTGGGTCAACGGCATGGGCGGATGCCCGAACGTCGGCGGCATCTGCATGGCGTGCACGATGCCGGGCTTCCCCGACAAGTACATGCCGTTCATGGACCCCGACCCGATGGGCGGGATCTCCTCGACGGCCGCGCGCTTCACCTACGGGCCGCTCCTGCGCTGGGGCCGCCACATGAACATCAAGCGCAAGTACGACAAGGAGCCGGAGTGGCGTCACAACCGGGCCGAGCTCACCACTGGCTACCAGAAGCGCTGGTAGGAGGAGAGAGCCATGTCGACAGTTGAAGCCACACCTCAGCCCGGCAAGAAGGTCGATGTCAAGCGGATGTCGTGGGACCCGATCACCCGCATCGTCGGGTCGCTCGGGATCCACGCGGACATCGACTTCGAGAACCGCAAGGTCGAGAAGTGCTACTCGACCTCGATGATCTTCCGCGGGTTCGACATCTTCATGAAGGGCATCGACCCGCGGGACACGCATTTCCTCACCAGCCGCATCTGCGGCATCTGCGGCGACAACCACTGCACGACGTCGGTGCTGTGCCAGAACATGGCCTACGGCGTCTACCCGCCGAAGCTCGGCAACTGCGCCTACAACCTGGCGGAGCAGGCCGACTACATGTTCGACCATGCGATCTACAACGACTGCATGTGCAACGTGGACTTCTGCGAGCAGATGGTCAAGGACACGAACCCGTCGCTGCTCGCGAAGGCCGAGAAGACGCCGTCACCGGGCGGCGACATCCACGGCTACAAGACGATCGCCGACATCATGCGGGCGCTCAACCCGTTCACGGGCGAGTTCTACCTGGAGACCCTCCAGGTGGCCCGCTACACGCGCGAGATGTACTGCCTCTTCGGAGGTCGCCACACGCACCCGTCGACGATCATGCCGGGCGGCGTCTCAGCGGACATCACGCACCAGACGTGCACGGACTACTACGTGCGGCTCATGCGCTACATGGACTACTGCAAGCGCACCGTGCCGATGCACGACGACATCTACGACTTCTTCCTCCAGGAGCTGCCCGGCTACGACATGGTCGGCTACCGGAGGACGGACCTCGTGTGCTGGGGCGCGTTCGACGACCCGGACGTCCTGAACTACGACTACAAGGACATGACGGAGTGGGGCCGCACGCGGCAGATCACCCCGGGCCTCGTGCTCGACGGCGAGCTGATCACGACCGACCTGGTCGAGATCAACCTCGCGATCCGGATCCTGCTCGGGTCGAGCTACTTCGACGACTGGACGAACGAGGAGACGTTCGTCACGCACGACCCGCTCGGCAACCCGGTCGACAAGCGCCACCCGTGGAACAAGGTGACGCTGCCCAAGCCGCAGGCGCGTGACTTCGCCGACAAGTACTCGTGGGTGGTCTCGCCGCGCATGTACGACAAGCGCAACGACACCTACGTGGCGTGCGACACCGGCGGCGGACCGTTCGCCCGCCAGTGGGTCACGGCGAAGGCAGGGCTCGTCGACATCGGCTACCTGAAGGCGACCGGCGACTCGATCCTCATGACGCTCCCGAAGACGGGCTTCATGCCGGAGATGGACCTCGAGTGGAAGGTCCCGGAGAAGTCCAACGCGATCGAGCGCGACCGCGCCCGCACGTACCACCAGGCGTACTCGGCGCTCCTCGCCCTGTACACGATCGAGGAGGCGCTCAAGGAGGTGCGGGCCGGCCGCACGCGCAGCTCGAACCCGGTCAAGGTGCCCGAGAGCGCCGTCAGCGTCGGCTTCCACGAGGCGGCGCGCGGGGTGCTCTCGCACCACATGGTCATCCGCGACGGCAAGGTGGCGAACTATCAGCCGTACCCGCCGACGCCGTGGAACGCCAACCCGCGCGACACCTACGGGACGCCGGGACCCTACGAGGACGCCGTGGAGAACACGCCGATCTTCGAGGAGAACGGCCCCGACAACTTCAAGGGGGTCGACATCATGCGGGCGGTCCACTCGTTCGACCCGTGCCTGCCGTGCGGGGTGCACATGTACACCGGCAAGGGCAAGGTCCGGAAGGTGGTGCACACGCCGACGGGGCTGTGTTGAGCACCGAACCCGAAGCCCTCGTCACGCGGGTCGAGGAGCTGACCGCGGAGGTCGAGCCCGGCGGCCAGGCCGAGCAGCTGGCCGGCGCGCTCATGGACCTCTACGGCGAGGGCCTCGTGCGCATCTTCGACGCGATCGCCGAGGACGGCTCGGACGCGCTGCGCGCGAAGCTGACCGAGGACGGGGTCGTGGCCAGCCTGATGCTGATCCACGACCTCTACCCGGTGCCGCTCGAGGAGCGCGTGCAGGAGGCGCTCGACAGCGTGCGGCCCTACATGGAGTCCCACGGCGGCAACGTCGAGCTGCTCGGGATCGAGGACGGCGTTGCGAAGCTGCGGCTCGAGGGGTCGTGCAACGGCTGCGCGGCCTCGGCGTCGACGCTCGAGCTGGCGGTCGAGCAGGCGCTGCAGGCCACGGCGCCGGACCTCGAGGGGATCGACGTCGAGGGGGTCGTGGAGCCGCCGTCGGCACCTTTGAACTGCCAATGGTCGGAGGCAGTGCGCCGGTGACGGGTTGGCAGGCGCTCGACGGCCTCGATGTCGCCCCGGGCAAGGTGGCGAGCGCCAACGGGCTCGTGATCGCCAACGTCGCGGGCTCCCTGCTCGCCTACCGCAACCGCTGCGCGGGATGCGGCGGCGCGCTGGACCACGGCGACCTGGTGGGCGGGACGCTGGTGTGCCCCGCGTGTGCGCGCGGCTTCGACCTGCCGCGTGCCGGCCGCTCCGACGACGGCCTCCAGCTCAGCCCGGTGCCGCTGCTGCGCGACGGTGGCACAGTGCGGGTCGCCGTCGCATGACGGAGATCCGGCCGAACCTCGTCACCAATCTCCGCCGGCTCCGCCCGGCGGAGCCTCCGCCGCCCGTCGCTCGCTCCGAGGAGGACGAGCAGTGCGAGCTGTGCCCGCTGACGATCGCGGCGAAGCACCGCCACCTGCTCCACCTCGACGAGCGGCGGATCCTGTGCGTGTGCGAGACCTGCTGGGCGGTGCGGTCCGGCGACGCCGAGTTCCGCCCCGTCGGCAACCGCACGCTGCGGCTCGACGAGTTCGCGCTGACCGACGAGCAGTGGGCGTCGTTCCAGATCCCGATCGGGCTCGCGTTCTTCATGGTCTCGACCGTCTCGGGCAGCGTCGTCGGGCTCTACCCGAGCCCGGCGGGCGCGACCGAGTGCGAGCTCGACCTCGAGGCGTGGGAGCTGCTGTGCGCCGACAACCCGGTGCTCGGGAGCCTGGAGGCCGACGTCGAGGCGCTCGTCGTCAACCGCCTCGCCGAGCCGCCGCAGCACGCGATCGTGCCGATCGACCGCGCCTACGAGCTCGTCGGGGTCATCAAGGCGAGCTGGGAGGGCATCTCGGGCGGGCGCGGCGACGGAGCAGGCGGTCGAGGGCTACTTCGCCGGGCTGCGATGAGTGGTTCTGGAACCCACCTTCGAGGTGCTCGGCGCCGAGCCCGTCGCGCACGCCGCGGCGCCGACGCTGCGGTTCACGCTCCAGGTGTCGTGCGAGCGGCCGCTGCACGCGATCGCGCTGTCGACGCAGATCAACATCGACCCGGCGCGGCGGTCCTACGACGGGGAGACGCGGGCTCGTCTGGTGGAGCTGTTCGGGCCGCCGGAGCGGTGGGCCTCGACGACGCGCTCGTTCCTGTGGACGCAGGTGGGTGCGCTGGTGCCGCGCTTCGAGGGCGCGACGGCGTTCGCGCTCACCGTGCCCTGCACCTACGACCTCGAGCTGTCGGCGGCGAAGTACTTCTACTCGCTGCCCGACGGGGAGATCCCGCTCAGCTTCCACTTCAGCGGGACGATCCTGCACGCGGACAACGGGAGCGTGCAGATCGCGATGGTGCCGTGGTCGTGCTCGGCGCGCTACCGGCTGCCGGTCGAGCTGTGGAAGCGGATGATGGCGCTCTACTACCCCGGCGGCGGCTGGGTGCGGCTGCAGACCTCGACGCTCGACCGGCTGCAGGAGCGCAAGGCCGCCGAGGGGCTGCCGAGCTTCGACGCCTGCGTGGCGGAGCTGCTCGATGCTTGACGAGCTCGTCGACACCCTGCTCTACGAGGGCTACGCGCTCTACCCGTACACGCCGGGGGCGACCAAGAACGCGACGCCGACGCCGTTCGGGATCGTCTACCCGCCGGCCTACGCGGCGGGCAGCGGCGCGACGTTCGACCATCTCCAGATCGAGTGCCTCACGGACGGGTCGGCGGTGCGCGGGGAGGTGCACTTCCTCCAGGCCAGCGGCGAGCGCCATCAGGGGGAGGCGCGCCGGGTCGACCTGCCGGCCGCCGGGGTCGTGCGCGAGTTCGACTTCGACGGGCTGCGCGGCACGGCCTCGCTCTCCCTCGAGGACGGCCGCATGCGCATCCGCGTCGAGAACCAGACGGAGGTGCCCGCGGGGCTGGACCGCTCTGAGGCGCTGCTGCACTCGCTGCTCTCGACCCACGTCGTCGGCCGGGTCTCCGACGGGCGCTTCGTCTCGCCGCTCGAGGCGAAGGGCTGCGAGCAGGTCAACTGCTGGCCCGTGCTCGCCACCGAGGCCGACGACGCGGTGCTCGGCGCGGCGATCATGCTGCCCGACCACCCGCAGCTCGCGCCCGAGAGCCGCGGCAGCCTGTTCGACTCGACCGAGATCGAGGAGGCGCTGCTGATCCACGTGCTCGCGCTGTCCGACGAGGAGCGCGCGGAGGCGGCGTCGCAGGATCCGGCGGTGCGCCAGATGCTCGAGCGCGCGGCGCGCACGACGCCGCAGGAGCTGATGGATCTGCACGGGCGCGTGACGGTGGCGGATCCGCGCGAGGGCGAGGCGTCGGTGGAGGTCGACGGCGTCGTCTACCGGCGCGGCGACACGGTCGTGCTGCGCCCGGGCGTCAACGCGACGGCGCAGGACCACATGGTGGCCGGGCGCCCGGCGACGATCGAGCGCATCTACCACGACTACGACGGCACCGTGCACCTCGCGGTCACCGTCGACGACGTCCCCGGCCAGGACGTGATGCGCGACATCGGCCGCTACCTGTACTTCAAGACCAGCGAGGTGGAGCTGTTGTGAGCCACGAGTTCGAGAAGCAGATC
Source organism: uncultured Solirubrobacteraceae bacterium (assembly GCA_963811595.1). Lineage (GTDB taxonomy): Bacteria > Actinomycetota > Thermoleophilia > Solirubrobacterales > Solirubrobacteraceae > DASQFQ01. The sequence goes on along the minus strand of CAWERW010000008.1, from coordinate 628,199 downwards.
CTCGTCGCCGGCGTCGGCAACGCGTGGATGCTCGACGACGGCTTCGGCTCTGTCGTCGCGCAGCGGCTGGAGGGGCGGGAGATGCAGGGCGGCGTGAAGGTGATGGACGCCGGCTCGGGCGGCCTCGACCTCGCCTACGAGATCATGCGCGGCTACCACGCGCTCGTGCTGATCGACGTCTCGCGCCAGGGCGGCGAGCCGGGGACGCTGTATGTGATGGAGCCCGACCTCGAGGCGATCGCGCCCTCGATCGAGGACGGCGACGTCATCAACCCGCACAGCATGGACCCGGCGACCGTGCTGCGCTTCGTCCGCGCGGTCGGCGGCTGGTCGGGCAAGGTCGTGATCGTCGCCTGCGAGCCGGGCCAGGTCGAGGACCTCGGGCTGGGGCTCTCGCCGGCGCTCGAGGCCGCGGTCGACCAGGCGATCGCGCTGGTCGACGAGACGGTGGCGGAGCTGCGGACCGACGAGGCCTATAAGACCTGATGCACGAGCTCTCGATCGCCGGCGCGGTGGTGGACACGGCCCTGCGGCACGCCGAGGACCGGCGCGTGCTCGCGGTCACGCTGCGCGTGGGGCAGCTGCGCCAGGTGATCCCGGACTCGCTCGAGTTCTACTTCGGGATCGTGTCGCGCGACACGCCCGTCGAGGGCGCGCGGCTCGAGCAGGTCGTCGTGCCGGTGCGGATGCGCTGCGCGGACTGCGCGCACGAGTGGGAGCCCGAGCTGCGGTTCCGCTGCCCAGAGTGCGAGGGGGCGGGAGAGGTGCTGGCCGGCGACGAGCTGGAGGTCGATTCGATCGAGGTCGAGGAGGGCAGCGAATGCATCGCGTGAAGGTGAGGGTCGTCGAGGACGCCCTCGACGCCAACAACACGATCGCGTCGGCCAACCGCGCCGACTTCGACCGCGAGGGCGTCACGGTGCTGAACCTGATGAGCGCGCCGGGGGCGGGGAAGACGACGCTGCTCGAGATGGCGCTGCCGGGGCTCGAGGGCGTGCGGCCGGGCGTGCTCGAGGGCGACGTGGCGGGCTCGCTCGACGCCGACCGGCTCGCCGACAAGCACATCCCGGTCACCCAGCTCAACACCGATCAGGGCTTCGGCGGCGAGTGCCATCTCGACGCGAACATGGTGCGCTCGGCGCTGCCGTCGCTGCCGCTCGGCGACATCGACCTGCTCGTGATCGAGAACGTCGGCAACCTCGTCTGCCCGGCCGAGTTCCGCGTCGGCGAGGACGCGCGCGCGATGGTCGCCTCGGTCACCGAGGGCGAGGACAAGCCGCTCAAGTACCCGCTGATGTTCCGCGCCTGCGAGCTCGTGATCGTCAACAAGATCGACCTGCTCGAGCACCTCGACTTCGACATGGAGAAGTTCGACTACCACCTCGACGGCGTCCACCCGGGCGTGCCGCGGATGCTGGTCAGCGCGCGCACCGGGGAGGGGATCGAGGAGGTCCGCGACTGGCTCGTGCGGCTGACGACGAGAGCGGGCGCGCCGGCGTGAAGGCGAGCGCCGCGACCGACCTCCTCGCGGCTCGCGCCGAAGCCAACCGCGCGTTCTTCGCGGTCGAGGCCGACCGGATCGCGCGCCTCTGCCACGAGATGTCCGAGCGCTTCGGGCGCGGCGGGCGGCTGCTCGCGCTCGGCGCGTCGCCGGCGGCGCGGTCGGACGCGCGCCACGTGGCGGTCGAGTTCGTCCATCCCGTGATCGTCGGGAAGCGCGCGCTGCCGGCGATCGCGTTCGAGCGCGCCACCGACGTCGCGCTGATGGCGGGCCCCGACGACATGGTGCTGGCGTTCGACGGCGAGGCGCCGCCGGGCTGCTTCGCGATCGACGTGCCGAGGCCGCCGAGCGACGACCCGTTCATCCGCCAGGAGCTGACGGAGACCTACTACCACCTGCTGTGGGAGCTGGTGCACGTGTTCTTCGAGCACGGCGGGCGCCAGAGCACCGGCGGGGGCGCGGCGAGCTTCCTCTATCCCTTCCTGGCCGAGCAGGAGACCGATGTCGACGCGTTGCTCGCCGACGTCGCGCGCTCGGTGGTGATGAAGGCGGAGGAGGTCGGCGCGCTGCGTGAGCAGACGCTCGGCGAGAACGCCGGGGTGCTCGAGGCGGCGGCGGAGGAGCTGCGCGCGCGGCTCGACGCCGGCGGCATGCTCCTCGCGCTCGGCAACGGCGGCTCGGCGACCGACGCGGCCGACGTCGTCGCCGACTTCCGCGCCGCGGGCCGGCGCGCGCTCGACCTCGCCGACGACCCGGCGATCATCACCGCACTCGCCAACGACATCGGGACCGACGCGATCTTCTCGCGCCAGGTGATCGCCTACGGCCGGCCGGGCGACGCGCTGATCGCGCTGTCGACGAGCGGCAACTCGCTGAGCGTGATCGCCGCGCTGGTCGAGGCCCGCAAGCGCGGGCTGCTGACGATCGCCTGCGTCGGCTACGGCGGCGGGCGGGTCGCGGCGGAGGCGCTCGCCGACCACGTGATCGTCACGCGCTCCGAGCACATCCCGCGCATCCAGGAGGCGCAGGCCAGCGCCTACCACGTCCTCTGCGAGCTGGTCGGATGAGGCGGGTCCGGGCGCGCGTGGAGGGCACGGTCCAGGGGGTCGGCTTCCGCCCGTTCGTCTACCGGCTCGCGAGCGAGCTCGAGCTGGCGGGCTTCGTGCTCAACGACGAGCGCGGCGTGCTCGTCGAGGTCGAGGGCGGCGAGCGCGCCGTCGACGGCTTCCTCCGCCGCCTCGCCGACGAGGCGCCGCCGCTGGCCGCGATCGAGGCCGTGCGCCCGCGCGACGTCGCGCCGGCGGGCGAGCGCGGCTTCCGCATCCTCGCGAGCCCGCACGGCGGCGAGCCGAACGCGCTCGTCTCGCCCGACACCGCGACGTGCGACGACTGCCTGCGCGAGCTGTTCGACCCCGCCGACCGGCGCTTCCGCTACCCGTTCGTCAACTGCACGAACTGCGGGCCGCGCTTCACGATCGTGCGCGGCGTCCCCTACGACCGGCCGCTGACGACGATGGCCGGCTTCGAGCTGTGCCCGCGCTGCGCGGCCGAGTACGAGGACCCGGCCGACCGGCGCTTCCACGCCCAGCCGAACGCGTGCCCGGAGTGCGGGCCGACGCTGCGGCTCGGCGAGCTGTTCGGCGACGAGGCGCTGCGGGCCGCGGTGGCGGCGCTGCGCGACGGCGCGGTCGTCGCGGTCAAGGGCATCGGCGGCTACCACCTGGCTTGCCTCGCCGCGCGCGAGCCGGCGGTGGCGGCGCTGCGCGCGCGCAAGCACCGCGAGGACAAGCCGTTCGCGGTCATGGTGCGCGACGCGGAGGCCGCGCGCGATCTGGTGGCCCTGACCGACGAGGAGGCCGCGCTGCTCGCGGGCCGCGACCGCCCGATCGTGCTCGCGCCGCGGCGGCCGGACGCGCCGGTGGCGGCGTCGGTGGCGCCGCGCTCGGCCGACCTCGGCGTGCTGCTGCCGTACTCGCCGCTGCACCACCTGCTGCTCGCGGATCTAGGGGAGCCGCTCGTGATGACGAGCGGCAACGTCTCCGACGAGCCGATCGCGCACGAGGACGCCGACGCGCTCGCGCGCCTCGACGGCATCGCCGACGCCGTGCTGCGCCACGACCGGCCGATCCACACGCGCACGGACGACTCGGTGCTGCGCGCGGTGCCGCGCCGGCGCCCGCTGCTGATGCGCCGCTCGCGCGGCTTCGTGCCCGACTCGCTCGCGCTGCCCGGGGCAGAGCGGCCGCTGCTCGCGTGCGGGGCGGAGCTCAAGAGCGCGTTCTGCGTGGCCAAGGGGTCGCGCGCGTGGGTCTCGCACCATGTCGGCGACCTCAAGACCTACGAGGTGCTGCAGGCCTACGAGGCGGGGATCGAGCACTTCGAGCGGCTGTTCGCGGTGACGCCCGAGGTGGTCGCGCACGACGAGCACCCCGACTACCTGTCGACCCGCTACGCGCTGGCTCGCGAAGGCGTCGAGACCGTCGCCGTGCAGCACCACCACGCGCACCTCGCGGCGTGCCTGGCCGAGCACGGCGAGACGGGCCGCGCGGCCGGCGCGATCTTCGACGGCAGCGGGTACGGGCGCGACGGCACGGTGTGGGGCGGGGAGCTGCTGGTCGGCGACACGCGCGACTTCGAGCGCGCCGCCCACCTGTGGCCGGTGCGGCTGCCGGGCGGCGACCGCGCTGTGCGAGAGCCCTGGCGGATGGCGGTCTCGTGGCTGCTCGAGGCGGGCTGGGACGGGCCGCTGCCCGGGCCGGACCGGCGGCGCGCCGAGCACGTTGCCGAGCTCGTGTGCACCGGCGTGTCGTCGCCGCTGACCACGAGCATGGGGCGGCTGTTCGACGCCGTCGCGGCGCTGTGCGGGTTGCGCGACGAGGTCACCTACGAGGGCCAGGCGGCCGCCGAGCTCGAGGCGCTCGCGGATCCGGGGGAGAACGGCGCGTACGAGATGCCGGGCCTTGACGCGCGACCGACGATCCTCGCCGTGGCCGAGGATCTCGGGCGGGGGACGGACCCAGCGGTGGTCTCCGCCCGCTTCCACAACGCCGTGGCGCGCGCGACGGCGGATGCGTGCACGGAGGAGCTCGTGGTGCTGTCGGGCGGCGTCTTCCAGAACCGCCGGCTCCTCACGTCGACGCGCGGCGTGCTCGAGGCCGCGGGCCACCGCGTGCTCGTGCCGGAGCGGCTCCCGCCCAACGACGGCGGCATCGCGTACGGGCAGGCGGCGGTGGCGGCGGCGGCATGAGCTTCGACTCCCTCTTCCACCCGCTCGAGCAGGCCGACGCCTGGCTCACCGGCCTGCTCGAGGGCGCGCCGCTGCTCGTCGCCCTGGCGATCGCGTTCATCCTCGGGCTGCGCCACGCGTCGGACCCCGACCACCTCGTCGCGGTCACGTCGCTCGTGGCCGCCGACGACGGCGACGCGCGCCGGGCGGCGCGCCTCGGCGCGTGGTGGGGGCTCGGCCATGCGCTCTGCCTCGTGCTCGTCGGGCTGCCGATGATCGCGTTCAAGTCGGAGCTGCCGGCGTGGCTCGAGCTCGCCGCCGAGCGGGCGGTCGGGGTGGTGATCGTCGTGCTGTGCGTGCGGCTGATCTTCAAGTGGGTGCGCGGCGACTACCGCGCCGGCGCGCACCGCCACGACGCCGCCCGCCACCGCCACCTGCGGCGGGGCGAGAGCTCCGCGCACCGCCACGTCCACGTGCGCAGCCCGCGCCAGGCGCTCGCCATCGGCCTGCTTCACGGGCTCGCGGGCACGGGCGCCGTGGTGCTCCTGCTCGTCGCGGCGCTGCCCAGCCGGCTCGAGGCCGCGGCGGCGCTCGCGGTGTTCGCGCCGATGTCGATCGTGTCGATGGCGCTCTGCACGACCGCGTTCGCGTGGATCCTCACCCGCCGCGTGATCGAGCCGGTCTACCGCGCGGTGCTGATCCCGGCGATGGGCACGTTCGGCCTGTTCTTCGGCCTCTGGTACACCGGCCTCACCTGAGTTCGGCGTCCAGCGCGTCGACGCAGGCGAGCGCGAAGTCGAGCGTGGGCTCGCCGCCCGGCCCGCCGAGCCACAGGGTCGGCAGGCGCTTGCGCGTGGTCCTCCGCCGCGCCGCGCCGCCGGCCGCCTCGACCGCGGCGCGCAGCTGCGGGTGGGTGGTGGCGTAGGTGGGCGTGTCGGAAGCGCCGAGCTCGAGCAGCACGATCTCGCGCCGGTCGGGCTTCTCGCGCCGCAGGTGCGCGCGCAACGCCTCGCGGCCGCTCTCGCTTGCGCCGTAGAGCAGGAGCGCGGGGGACAGGGCGTCGGGCGGGTGACGGGTCAGCTCGTCGTGCAGCGCGATCGCGACCGCCGCCGGCGCCGTGCTCCCGGAGCGCAGCGACGACACCGCCGCGTCCCCGGCCGCGGCGAGCGCGAGCAGCAGCACGACGGTCGGCAGGAACTGGAGCAGCCCGAGCCACAGCCCCTCGAGCTCGAGCGCGCGCAGGCCCGCGCACGCCGCGACGAGCACGAGCGCGGCGACGACCCAGGCGGCCCGCTCCCGCAGCCGCTTGACCATGCCGCCGCGCGGCGCGTCGTAGCCGGCGCAGATGAGGAGCGTGATGCCGTCGTCGGGCACCACGAGCACGTTCTGGGTCGCGCGGCGCGGGAACAGCCGCCGCAGCAGGCCGCCGAGGCCCGCTGCCTCGAGCCCGAGCGAGACCGCGAGCACCGCGGCGCCGATCGCGGCGGGCAGCGGCGCCGACAGCGCGACGACGCTGGCGACGACGCCGAGCGTCGCGTGCAGCGCGAGCGAGACCGCCCATTGCGGCCGCACCCAGTACGTCTCCACCCACGCCTCGTGCCCGGCGGCGCGCAGCTCGTCGTGGAGCCAGTTCGCCGCCCGCCGCTCGGCGTCGGTGCACGGGCCCCGGGCCTCGAAGCGGGCGAGGCCCTCGGCGGTGGCGGCGAGGTCGGTCACGGGCAGCGGGCGATCATCCCAGCTAGCCTCCGCCGCCGTGACCGCAGACCCCGTCTTCGCCGGCCTCGCCCGCCAGGCCGAGCTGATCGCCGCGGGAGAGCTGTCGTCGCGCGAGCTCGTGGAGATGTGCCTGCGGCGGATCGAGCGGCTCGACCCGACGCTCAACGCCTTCCGCGTCGTGTTCGCCGAGCGCGCGCTCGCCGAGGCCGGCCAGGCCGACGGACGCCGCGGCGCCGGCGGCAGCCGCCCGCTGCTCGGCGTCCCGATCGCGATCAAGGACGACACCGACGTCGCGGGCGAGATCACCGCGCACGGCACCAACGCGTTCGGCGAGCCGGCCCGCGAGGACGCCGAGGTCGTTCGCCGCCTGCGCGCCGCCGGGGCCGTGATCGTCGGCAAGACGAACGTCCCCGAGCTCGAGATCACGCCGTTCACCGAGAGCCCGACGTTCGGCGCCACCCGCAACCCGTGGGACCTCAACCGGACGCCCGGCGGGTCCAGCGGCGGCTCGGCCGCCGCGGTCGCCGCCGGCCTCGTGGGCGGCGCGCTCGGCTCCGACGGAGGCGGCTCGATCCGCATCCCGGCCGGCTGCTGCGGCCTGTTCGGGCTCAAGACGCAGCGCGGGCGGATTCCGATGGCGCCGCTGGGCGAGCCCTGGCACGGCCTCTCGGTGTACGGCCCGATCGTGCGTCACGTCGCCGACGCGGCGCTGTTCACCGACGTCACCGGTGACGGCGAGCCGCTGACCCCCGCGGTCGACCGCGCGCCCGGCAGCCTCCGCATCGCCGTGGCGACGAACGTCCCGCCGCCGATCCTCGCCTCGCCGGACGCCGAGCAGCGCGGCGCGGTCGAGAGCACCGCGGAGCTGCTGCGGGGGCTCGGGCACGAAGTCACGGCGGTCGAGGTGCCGTACGGCACCACCATGCCGGCGTTCATCTATCGCTACCTGCACGGGATCGCCGACGCGGCGCGCGCGCTGCCGCACCCCGAGCGGCTCGCCCGCCGGACGCGCGGGTTCGTCCGGCTCGGCCGGCTGATCCCCGCGGTCGCGCTGCAGCGGGCGCTCGCGGAGGCGGAGAAGAACGCTCGCGCCATCGCGACCGTGTTCGAGCGCGCCGACGTCCTGCATGACGCCGATGTTCACGCGGCGCCCGATCCCGATCGGCACCTACGAGGGCCGCGGCGTGCAGTGGACGATGAACGGCATGGCACGCTGGGTGCCCTACACCGAGGCCTTCAACCACACCGGCCAGCCCGCCGCCTCCGTCCCCGCGGGCTTCACCGCCGACCGCTTCCCGCTCGCCGTCCAGCTCGTCGGCCGCCCCGGCGACGAGGCGACGCTGCTCTCGCTCTCCGCCCAGATCGAAGCCGAGCGACCCTGGGCCGACCGCGTGCCCGCGCTGTGAGCGAGCTCACCGACCTCGCCGAGGCGGTCGCGCGCGAGGCGGGCGCGCAGCTGCGCACGGCGTTCGAGGGCGGCGAGCTGCGCACCGACACGAAGAGCAGCCCCACCGACATGGTCTCCGAGGCCGACGTCGCGGCCGAGGACCTGATCCGCGAGCGCCTGCTCGGCGCCCGGCCCGACGACGGCCTGCTCGGCGAGGAGGGCTCCGACTCGCGCGGCACGAGCGGGCTGCGCTGGATCGTCGACCCGCTCGACGGGACGACGAACTTCCTCTTCGGCATCCCGCAGTGGGGCGTCTCGATCGCGGTCGAGGACGAGCAGGGCATGCTCGCCGGCGTCGTCTACGACCCGATGCGCGACGAGCTCTGGGCCGCCGACCGCGGCGGCGAGCCGATGCTCGACGGCGCGCCGCTGACCCCGCGCGCGCACGCGCGGGAGCTCGCCACCGCGCTCGTCGCCACGGGCTTCGGCTACGAGGCCGACGTGCGCCGGGCGCAGGCCGAGATCGCCGGCCGGCTGCTGCCGCTCGTGCGCGACATCCGTCGCATCGGCTCGGCGGCGATCGACCTCGCGTGGACGGCCGCAGGGCGCTACGACGCCTACTTCGAGCGCGGGATCAAGACGTGGGACTACGCGGCCGGCGCGCTGATCTGCGAGGCCGCCGGCCTCGTCGTGACGCACCTGGATCCGGCGCCTCCCATGGACGCTGGGCTGCTCGTCGCGCCACGTACGCTCGCGGACGAGCTCACCTCACTGGTCGACTGATCTGCGAGTGCGCTGGGTATCCGCAAGAGCATGCTTATTGCCGGCGTCATCGTCTTCTGCGTACTGCTCCTCATCCTCGCCTTCCTGTTCCCGAAGCTCTCGCGGCATCCCGAGCGCGGTGGGCAAAAGGTGATGGGCACCGGATCGCGCGGCGCGAGCAAGGCGCCCGGCAAGCTCGGCCGATGGCTCTCGAAGCCGTTCCACCAGTCGAGCAAGGCCATCTCGAAGTCCGGCAGCGCCGGCAGGCGCGGCCGCAACAAGGTCTCTTAGGTCAGGGGTGTACGGGGCAGCGGCGCCGTCTTGGGGGAGACGGCGCCGCTTGTCCCTGCCTAGCTAGCGACGGGCTGGCCCGTCGGGTCGAGCCCGGCGCGGAGCTCGCGCAGCTTGTCGCGGTAGGCGGCCTCGTCGCCGCCCAGCAGGTGGGTGCCCCAGCGCTTGCCGTTGTGGACGTGCGGGACCTCGTCGGCGAGCAGGTAGTCGAACACGCGCGCGACCTTCTCCTGCCCGATCTCGATCAGCACCTTGCGCCGGTGCGAGTGGCGCCACATCGCCTTCTGCTCGCTCGTGCCGTTGAACAGCGCGAGCCGGCCGAGCAGGTCGTAGGCGTAAACCGACTTGAAGTAGCCGAAGCCGACCGGGTAGTCGCCCCAGTTGCAGTCGAGCTCGGTCGCCATCAGCGCGTCGTGGACCTCGGCGTGCCGGATCTCGTCCCAGCACTGGCGCGCCATGTCGACGTGGAAGTCCCACGGCATCTCGGGGTGCTCGTGCGAGTTGCGCGCCATCAGCTCGGCCGCGCACAGCTCGGCGTCCATCAGCCCGTGGAAGAAGTGCTTCTGCTCCTCCGGGTCGGTGGGGACGTGGTTCTCGTCGCCGTTGACGTAGAGCTCGTCGGTGAGGAACGGGTCGCCCTCCTCCGTGACCTCGACGTAGGCGTCGCGCGCCGGCTGGTCGAGCGGCGCCATGACCGTGAGCTCGCGCACCTGGCGCAGCCGGATCGGCAGTGCGCCGAGGTCGTCGAACGACGGGCGCGCGGCGTCGGCGGGCAGCTCGGCGACGTGACGCTCCTGCCGGTGCAACAGCTGCGTGAGCTGGCGCAGGGACGGCTCGTCGATCACGGGGTCGAGGCGGTCGAGGTGGATCGTGACCGCCGCGATCAGCGCGGGCTTGAGCTCGCCGTAGGCGATCTGGATGAACTCGGCGGAGGTCGTCGCGGCGCCCGCGCGATCGAGCAGCGCGGCGAGCTCCTCGGCGGGAGCGCCGGGGTAGTCGCTCGGCGTGCGCAGCTCGTAGAGGCGGCGCTTGATCTTCGTCACCGCGCGCGCGTCGTCGTGCAGGTGGTCGCCGAGCACGTACTTGACCTCGAGCCGCGGCTCGAGCGGCAGCCAGCCGCAGCTCAGGTGGACGAGCTCCCGCAGCACGTGGAAGTAGTTGGAGAAGCGGACGGCGTTCTCATCGACGTCGTAGCCCCCTTTGAGCGGCTCATGGCTTCTGGCCATCGAGCACCTCGCTTTCGTCTTCGTCCTCGGCGAGGAGCCGGCGCTTGTGGCGCCCGATCACGCTGGGCAGCAGTCCGCCGCCCGCGCTCACGTTGATGACAGCCCGGTCCGAGATACGGGTGATCGAGCCGGCATAACGGCCTCCGATGCCGAAGGGGTTGATGTTGAAGCGCTTCAAGCGCATCTGGACGTGCCCGCCCTCGACCACCGGGAACATCTCCTCCGGTACCGGGACGTACTCCTGCACGATGTAGTCCGCGCGGTCGGCGTGGGCGGCGATGATCCGCTCCCACTCGTCCTGACCTGTCTCCATGCCGAGCGAGACGCCGTGCCCGCCGAAGTCCGAGGCCGGCTTGAGCACCAGCTTCTCGCGGTTGTCGGCGATGAACGGCAGCAGGTCGAGCGTCCAGTGCCCGTAGGTCACGGGGCCGGGGCGCAGGATGCGCGTCCACGGGATCGTGTCCCGGATCACGTCGGCCTCCTCGCCCTCGATGAGGTGCGTGAAGCGCGGGTCCTGGAACAGCGCGAACAGCTTCTTGTTGTTGGCGACGCGCGAGCGGAACGGGTTGACCATGCAGACGCGCCCGTCGCGCGCGGCGGCGACCAGGTCGGACTGATCGAGGTCGTCCAGCAGCGCGCGGCGGTAGACGAGCTGCGTCGGCTCGTCCTTGACGCGCAGCGTCGTGCCGTCGTAGGAGACCTCGTCGAGCGTGGCGTGGTCGGCCGTGATGCCGGCGGCGTTCGCGGCGGCGCAGATGATGCGGAACTCGGGGACTGACGGCGAGCCTTCCGCGTCGAGGAGCGCGAGCCGGGGCGTGTCGGGGAGGTCGCTGCGGGTGGCCTTCACGTGCGCGTAGGCGTCGCGCAGGGTGGCGATCAGCTCGGGCAGGATCGGCGGATAGGAGGTGTCGAACTCCTGGCGCACGCGCGGGAGCTGGATCGTGGTGCGCAGGCCCTCGAAGAGGATGTCGGTGTAGCCGACGCCGGCGGGCGAGTCGGCGTTGAACTCGAGGAACTTGACGTCGTAGCCCTGCAGGAAGGCGTCGAGCCGGCAGATGCGCATGGGGCGCGGGAAGCCCGCCTCGATGCGGATCAGCGAGTCCTCCATGTCGGAGAGCTGGAGCTCCTCCCTCAGTGCCGCGTCGGTGGGATACGCGTCGCAGAAGCGGTCGAGCACGCGGCACAGCGCGGTGACGGCGTGCTTGACGCGGCGCACCTGGCCGGGAGAGATGAAGTGCGGCATCAGCACGAACGGGATCGTCTGGCCGGCGAAGACCACGTCGTGCTCGGAGAGCCAGTTGGAGACCTCGGTCTCGAGGTCGGCGCAGGAGTCGCCGAGCTTGGAGAGCTCGACGAGGTACTGGAGCTTGAGGTTGTTGACGTGGTCGATCAGTGCGGCTTCGACCTTATCGCCGCACCGCCATGGCCACGCCGTCACCGACGGGGAGGAAGGTGGCGCGCACGTCGTCGCGCGCCTGGATGCTCGCGTTGAAGTCGCGGATCAGGTCGACCGATTCCTGGCTCCACTGGTTGGTCGGCTCGCCGGTCGCGGCGCCGCCGCCCATCAGGACGTTGTCGACGAGCAGCAGGCCGCCGGGGCGCAGCAAATCGACGCAGCGGTCGAGGTGCGTGGCGTAGCCCGCCTTCGGCCCGTCGATGAACGCGAGGTCGAAGCCGCCCTCGTCGAGGCCGGCCAGGCCCTCCGTCGCGTCCTGGAGGCGCAGGTCGGCCTCCAGCCCGGCGCGGCGGAGGTACTCCTTGGCGTGGTTGTGGCGCTCCTCGTCCACCTCGAACGACGTCACATGCGCGCCGCCGCGCGCGAGGTGCAGCGTGGAGACGCCGATCGCGGTGCCGACCTCGACCGCGCGCGCCGCGCCCATCGCGGCGGCCAGCACCTCGAGCAGCCCGCCGGTCGTGTGGTGCACGATCGGGATGTGGTCGCGCTCTCCGTGCGCGCGCATCTCCGCGAGCAGCGCGTCGGGCTCCGGCTCGAGGCCGGTGAGGTAGTCGCTGACGGTGGGGTCGTTGATCAACGCTGGTACGTGGGGCGCCTGCCGGCGGCGTATGCCGTGCAGGCCACGGTACCGGCGGCGACCATCACGAGCCAGCCGACGAACCCGACCAGGGTCACGGCGACGGGCCCGGCCATGATCGCGCCCGCGACGGTCCACAGGACGATCGGCGCGGTGGGCTGGTATCCGCCGAGGCCGAAGACGACCAGGCTGAGCGCGCAGAGGGTGGGGATGAAAGCGATGAGTTCGGCCATGCGCCGGGCATTCGACGCTTTGCGCCGGGCTCCTTGCGCATGCAACGGCTCATGCCCGGGGCGGGATTCGAACCCGCACGCCCTTTCGAGCAGCGGCTTTTGAGACCGCAGTGTCTGCCATTCCACCACCCGGGCTTCCCCCGGAAAGGGTACGGCGCGGCTAGGCGGCCGCGGGTGCGGGCTCGCCGTCGCTGCGGGGCTCGTCGCGCGTCTTCTCGACCTCGACGTTCCAGGCCTGCTGGAAGCCGCGCATCGCGAACGCGATGAGAAGGATCTGGACCGGGACGAGGATGAGGGAGAGCAGGCCGAGGATGTCCTCGTCGAGCGTCGGGTCGGTGAGGCCGGCCTTGTCGCGGTCGAACCACGCGGGGCCGGAGACGGCGGCGAAGATCAGCAGCACGATCGCGAGCGCGGCCGAGAGCGGCAGCACGCCGCGGTTCCAGCGCATGACCAGGAACGCCATGCCGAGGTAGAGCCCGATGTAGGCGAGCTGGAGCGGGATCGCGCCCTCGAGCGTGTCCCAGCCGCCGACCGTGATGATGATCATGATCACGGCCGACACGACGAGCAGCAACGCGACGATCGCCTTCGTCGCCTTCGACGAGGCCTTGCGCCGGTTCGGGCGGTCGAGGTAGGTGTCCTGATTCTCGTCGTCGGCCATGGCGCGACCATACAATCCCGCGGCGGGCTCTGTACCCGCTTGCGGGCGTGGCGGAACTGGCAGACGCGCCGGTTTTAGGTGCCGGTGCCGGCAACGGCTTGGGGGTTCGAGTCCCTCCGCCCGCATTCGAGACGTCTCAACGAACGTTGAGATGGACTACGCTCTCGTCATGGCCGACGATCGCTGCGACCTCCTGTGCCTCGACTTGCCGAAGGCCGAGCTGTTGCGCGCGACGCGCCCGTCCGCCGATGCCGCCGCCGACGCGGCCGGCCGTGCGCGGGCGCTCGCCGATCCGACGCGGCTCACGATCGCCGCCGCGCTCGCGGACACGGACGAGCTGTGCGTGTGCGACATCTCGTGGGTCACCGAACGGCCGGAGAACCTCGTCTCACATCACCTGCGGGCCCTGCGCGGCGCCGGGCTCGTGTCGAGCCGGCGCGACGGCCGGATGGTCATGTATTCGGCCACCCCCGCGGGCCGGGCGCTGCTCGCCGCGGTGCGCGGTGGCGGCGGGGTCGCCGCGTGAGCATCGGCGTCGAGCTCCCGCTCGCGGCGTCGCCCGCACCGGGCCTCGACCGCGCGACCTACGCGCACTACGCCGCGCGCGCGAAGTGGCTGTCGTGGCTGAGCCTCGCGTGGATGACGGTCGAAGGCGCGGTCGCGATCGCGGCGGGGATCGTCGCGTCGTCGATCGCGCTGATCGGCTTCGGGCTCGACTCCGCCGTCGAGGGCTTCGCGTCGCTCGTGATCGTGTGGCGCTTCACGGGCAGCCGCGTGTTCTCCGAGGCCGCCGAGACGCGGGCGCAGAAGCTCGTCGCGATCCAGTTCTTCGTGCTCGCGCCGTACGTCGCGGTCGAGTCGGTGCGCCACCTGCTCGGCGGCCAGCACGCGGAGGTGAGCTGGGTCGGGATCGCGCTCGCGCTCGGCAGCGTCGTGTTCATGCCCCTGCTCGGGATCGCCAAGCAGCGCATCGCGGACCGCATCGGCTCGGCGGCGACGAAGGGGGAGGGGCGGCAGAACCTGCTGTGCGCGTACATGGCCGCCGCGCTGCTCGTCGGTCTGCTCGGCAACGCGCTCGCCGGCGCGTGGTGGCTCGATCCCCTCGTCGGCCTGCTGATCGCCGCGCTCGCCGTCAAGGAGGGGCTCGAGGCGTGGCGGGGCGAGGGCTGCTGTGTGACAGGCGCCTGCGCATGACCGTCTGGCAGTGGCTCGCACTCACCGTCGGCTCTACGCCGCGTTCATCGCGGCGCTGATGCTCGCCGGCCGGCGCGAGACCGCGCGGGCGCTCGCGCGCGTCATCCCCGAGTGCATCGCGCTCGTCCGCCGGCTCCTGACCGACCCCGCCGTGCCGCGCCGGCACAAGCTGCTGCTGGTCGCGCTGCTCGTCTATCTCGCGTCGCCGATCGACCTCGTGCCGGACTTCATCCCGATCGCGGGCCAGCTCGACGACGCGATCCTCGTCTGGCTCGTGCTGCGAATCGTCCTTCCGGGCACGGCGCTACGGTCGGCGCTATGGCCGACTCCCAAGACGACTACATCGCCGGACTCGAGGAGCCGCGGCGCGCCGAGGTCCAGCGCGTCCACGACCTGATCCGCGCGACGCTCCCCGACCTCGAGCCGAACACCGACGGCGGCATGCTCGGCTACGGGCGCTTCCACTACCGCTACAAGTCGGGGCGCGAGGGCGACGCGTCGCTGATCGCGCTCTCGAGCCGCAAGGCGCACATCTCGCTCTACGTCCTGTCCGCGGACGACGACGGCTATCTCGCCGAGCAGTACGCCGACCGGCTCGGGAACGTGAGCGTCGGCAAGAGCTGCATCCGCTTCAAGCGCGCCGGCGACGTCGACCACGACGCGCTGCGCGAGCTGCTCGCGGAGGCGGGGCGGCTCGGCTACCCCGCCGCCGTGTAGTTACCCCGGAGGTCATGGACAGCCTGATGCGGCGCGTCATGATCCGGCGCCCATGAGCGAACCCCAGCCCACGCGCGCCGAGATCATGCGCGCCTTCATCCCCGCGTCGCCGTTCGCGAAGGAGCTCGGGATCGAGCTCGCCGAGCTGCGTCACGACCACGCCGAGCTGCGGCTGCCGTGGTCGCCGCGGCTCGCGACGATCGGCGACGTCGTCCACGGCGGCGCGATCGCCGCGCTGCTCGACACCGCCGGCATGGCCGCCGCGTGGTCCGACGACACCGTGCCCGCGAAGCCCGCCGGCTCGACCGTCTCGATGAACGTCAACTACGCCGCGGCCGCGGTGGCGAGCGATCTCACCGCGACCGCGACCGTGGTGCGGCGCGGCCGCAGCCTGTGCTTCTGCGAGGTCAAGGTCGCCGACACGGACGGGACCGTGGTCGCCCACGGATCGATGGTGCACCGCTACGGCTGAGCATTGACAAACATTCTTGTCAATGCTTGACTGGCGGCGTGATCGACGTCGAGGTCATCGACGACCCGGCCGCCGCCGTCGTGGCGCTCGGCCCCGTCCGCGCCCGCCTGCTGGCCGAGCTGGCTGAGCCCGGCTCCGCCTCCTCGCTCGCCGCCCGCCTCGGGATCCCGCGGCAGAAGCTCAACTACCACCTGCGCGCGCTCGAGGCCCACGGGCTCGTGCAGGAGGTCGACTCGCGCCGCCACGGCGGCATCACCGAGCACGTGTTCCAGGCGACCGCCGCCTCCTACGTGGTCTCGCCGGCCGCGCTCGGCGCGGCGGCGACCGATCCCACGCGCTCCGATCGCCTCTCGGCCCGCTACCTGATCGCGCTCGCCGCGCGGGTGGTGCGCGAGGTCGGTCAGCTCGCCCGCGGCGCGGACCAGGCGGGCAAGCGCCTGCCGACGCTCGCCATCGACACCGAGGTCGGCTTCCGCTCGCCCGCCGAGCAGGCCGCCTTCGCCGACGAGCTCGCGGCCGCCGTGACCGCGCTCGCCTCCCGCTATCACGACGACGCGGGCCGCCGGCACCGCCTCGTCGCCGTCGTCCATCCCGTCCCGAAGGAGCCAGCATGAGCCGCGAGATCCGCCTCGAGACCGAGGTCCCCGGCACGCCCGAGCAGGTCTGGGAGGCGATCGCGACCGGCCCCGGGATCGCGTCGTGGTTCGTGCCGGCCGAGCTCGCCGCGCGCGAGGGCGGCGAGATCAGCTTCGACTTCGGCGAGGGCTTCGGCAAGGAGGGGGGCGAGGTCACCGCGTGGGAGCCGCCGCACCGGTTCGCCTACCGCGGGCCCGAGATGGGCGGTGGGCAGCTCGCCTACGAATGGCTCGTCGAGGCGCGCTCGGGCGGCGCGTGCGTCGTGCGGTTCGTCAACTCCGGCTTCGGCGAGGGCGACGACTGGGACGCGATGTACGACGGCACGAGCAAGGGCTGGACCTTGTTCCTCGACTGCCTGCGCCTCCACCTGGAGGGCTTCGCCGGGCAGCCCTGCCTCCCCGTCCGCGTCCACGCGATGACCGCGGGCGACAACGCCGAGGTGTGGGCCGCGCTCGCGGACGGCCTCGGCCTGCCCGCGGACGCCGCGCCGGGCGCGCCGGTCGACAGCGCGCCGGACGCGCCGCGGCTCGCCGGCGCGATCGAGCGCTTCACCGGCTGGGGCTACGTGCTGCGGCTCGAGGCGCCCGCGCGGGGCTACGGCTTCGTCGCCGCCGAGCCGTCCTCGCACGGCAACATGCTCAGCGCCTACCTCTATCTCTACGACCTCGAGCCGGCGGACGCCGAGCGCGAGCGGGCGGCCTGGGCGGCGTGGTTCGAGGGTCGCTTCCCGGCGGAGGCGCCCGCCGCGGGAGCGGCCTGACGGTAAGATCCGCCCTCTCCGGGGGGACTGGTCCAACGGTTCAGGATGGCGGTCTCCAAAACCGCAGGTCGGGGTTCGATTCCCTGGTCCCCCGCTTGATCGACGCCGTCATCTTCGACCTCGACGGCGTGCTGCTCGACTCCGAGGCGGCGTGGCGGGATGCCAAGCGCGACCTGGTGGAGGAGTGGGGGGGCGTGTGGAAGGACGAGGCCTCGCGGGCGATGCTCGGCATGAGCGCGCCGGAGTGGTCGGTCTACATGCGCGAGGAGCTGAAGGTCGACCGCGACCCGGCCGAGATCGACGCCGACGTCGTGCGCCGCCTGCTCGCCGGCTACCAGCAGCGGCTGCCGCTGCTCGAGGGCGCGCGCGAGGCGGTCGAGCGGCTCGCGGCGCGCTGGCCGCTCGGGCTCGCGAGCTCCTCGAACCTCGAGGTGATCGAGGTCGTGATGGAGAGCGGCGGCTTCGCGCCGTTCTTCCAGACGTGGGTCTCGTCCGAGGAAGTGGCGGGCGGCAAGCCGGCGCCCGACGTCTTCCTCGAGGCCGCGCGGCGTCTTGGCGCGGACCCCGCGCGCACCGCCGCGATCGAGGACTCCCACAACGGGATCCTGTCCGCGAAGGCCGCCGGGATGGCCGTGATCGCGCTGCCCAACCACGAGTTCCCGCCCGGCGACGACGCGCTCGCCGAGGCCGACCGCGTGCTCGACGGCCTGGAGGAGCTGACCGTCGAGGCGATCGAGCGGCTCGGCCGCTGAGCCGCACACCTTCCTTCCGCCCATCAATGCGGATATACAACGCAAATGGCGGAGTTCGCCGCTGGAGCGGTGTTCGCGGGTCATCGGATCGAAGGGATGGCCGGGCGCGGTGGAATGGGCGTCGTCTACCGGGCGACCCATGTCGCCCTCGGCCGCACCGTCGCGCTCAAGGTCATCGCGCCCGACCTGACCGAGGACGAGTCGACGCGCCAGCGCTTCCTGCGCGAGTCCAAGATCGCCGCCTCGCTCGACCACCCGAACGTCATCCCCGTCTACTACGCGGGCGAGGAGGACGGCATCGCGTACCTCGCGATGCGGTTCGTGACCGGCGAGGACCTGCGCTCGCTGGTGCGCGGCGGCGGCCCGCTCGCGCCCGACCGCGCCGCGCGCATCGTCAGCCAGGCCGCCGCGGCGCTCGACGCGGCGCACGCGGCCGGCCTCGTCCACCGCGACGTCAAGCCGGCGAACATCCTGCTCACCTCGGCCGACCACGTCTACCTCTCGGACTTCGGGCTCAGCAAGCACACCCTCTCCGTCGGAGGCGAGACCCGCTCAGGACACTGGGTGGGCACGCTCGACTACGTCGCCCCGGAGCAGATCCGCGGCGAGCGGGTCGACGCGCGGTCGGACGTCTATGCGCTCGGCTGCGTCCTGAACTTCGCGCTCACCGGGCGCCCGCCGTTCGAGCGCGAGGGCGACCAGGCCAAGCTGTGGGCCCACCTGTCCGCACCGCCCCCGCGGCCGAGCGAGATGATCCCCGGGCTGGCGCCCGAGCTCGACGACGTCGTCGCCCGCGCGCTCGCCAAGAGCCCGGCGGACCGCTTCCCCTCCGCCGGCGACCTCGGCCGCGCCGCGCTCGCCGCGACCGGCGAGACCGAGGCCCGCCAGCAGGAGCGCGTCGTCGCCGTCGGTGCGGCGGCGCCGGACGAGACGCCGACCGAGAGCTCGCCCGGCCCGATCGCCTCCGAGGCGCCGACGCGGCGGGAGTCGCCCGCGCCCCGGCGCCGCCGCGCGGTGCTCGGCGCCGCCGCCGCTGCGGTGCTGGCCGCCGCCGGGGTGGCCGGCGCGCTGGCTCTCGACGGCTCCGGCGACGACACCAAGGACCCGAGCCCCACGCCGGCGGCGAAAGCGGCCGCTGCGCCCGTGCCGACCGTCGAGGCCACGTTCAACGTCGACCGGCGCCCCAACGCCGTCGCGGTGGCCGACGGCACCGTGTTCGTCACCCACTACGACGACCCGCGCGCGACGCTCATCGACGAGCGGTCCGACAAGCTCCGCCGCCGGCGGCCCGAGGTCGGCCTGGGCAGCGTCGAGATCGCCAAGGAGGCGGACGGTGTCTGGGTCGCGGCCTCGACCGCGCAGGCGCTCGTGAAGCTCGACCCCCGGACCGGGCGGCGGATGGCGCGCGTCGAGCTGCCCACGCCGCCACGCTCAGTGGCCGTGCGCGAGGGTGCCGTGTGGGTCGGCCTCGCCGGCGCCGCGCCCGGGGCGCCCGACACGCTCGCGCGCGTCGACCCGCAGACCGGCGAGCTCACCGGCAACTTCCCGATCACGGCGAGGATCCGCTCGCTCGTGGCGACGCCGAACGGCATCTGGGTCGTGCACCGCGACCGGCCCGAGCTCACCCGCCGCGACCCTGCCACGGGGGCGGTCGAGCGGCGCGTGAAGCTCGGCACCACGCGGCTCGGCGACGCCGCCTACGGCGGTGGCGCGGTGTGGGTGACCCTCCCGCTCGAGGACACGCTGTCGCGGATCGACGACCGGACCGCCGCCAAGGTCAGCTCCGCGGTCGGCCGCCGGCCCAACGGCGTCGCCGCTCGCGGCTCCCAGGTGTGGGTGTCGAGCTTCATCGAGCACACGATCCAGCGCGTCGACCCGCGCACGAGCCGCCCCATCGGCAGGCCGGTCGACGTGTCGCTGAACCCCTACGCGCTCGCGCTCACCTCCGACAGCGTGTGGCTGACCGCGGTCGCGGGCGGGGAGGTCGCGCGCGTGCGCATCGCGCGCGACGGCAGCTAGAGGTCGCGCCGGCTGATCGCGCCCGAGCGCAGCGCCTGGAGCGCAAGCGCCGAGCGCTTCTCGTTCTGGGGCAGCGCGTCGATCCCGAACGCCTCGAACAGCGCGCGCAGCGTGCCCTTGACGGTGTCGACGCTCACCACCAGCTCCTCGGCGATCCGCGCGTTGCTGGCCGGCGTGCCGTAGGGCGAGTCCTTGAACGGGCGGCAGAGGGCGACCAGCACGCGCCGCTGAGCCGGCGTGAGCAGCTCGGCGACGTGCGGGCCGACAGCGGTGAGCGTGGGGCGCGAGGCGGAGCTGTCTGAGGGAGCGCGGAAGACCACGTGCGTCGCGCCGATGGTGATCGTGTCGCCGTCCGCCAGGCGCCGGCGTCCCGTCACGCGCTCGCCGTTGACCCAGGTGCCGTTGTGGGAGAGCCCGTCGTCCGTGAGCGTCCACGCCTCGCCGACGCGCTCGATCGCCGCATGAACGCGTGACACGCGCGCGTCCCACTCGAGCGGGACGTCGTTGGTCGCCCGCCGGCCGAGCGTGACGCGCTCGCCGAGCAGGCCGAGGTCGACGAGCACCTGCTCGCCGGTGTCGGTCCGGTAGACGAGGAACGGCGACCCGCGCCGCTCGGCGGCGATCCGGTCGCGGAGCTCTTCCGGCGTCGCGGTGTGCGGGTCGAGGGGCGAGGACACGGCGGCAGCGTAGCCGCGGGCGCGCGGCGCGGCACGCCACCAGAGGGTGGGGGCCGACCCCCACCTGGGGGAGGGCGGGTCCACCCCTCTGATCCATGGGCGCGCGGGACGAGCGGCGGGAGTCTGGATCTACCCCGCCGCCGCCCCGCTGACCGGAGCGGCACCTCGCCCAGGAGGCTTCCATGCGTGCCGCCCCGCACGCCGGCTCACGCCCGAGCCGGTGCCGATCGATCCATGCCCGCTCCCGGCTGCTCGGCGCGCTCCTCGCGGCCGCCGTCCTGCTCGCCGCCGCCTGCGGCACCCAGGCCACCTCGCAGGGCGCGGCGCCCGCCTCCGCCGCGGTCACGCGCGCTGCGGCGTCGTTCGACACCGCCGGCTATCTGGCCTACACGGACCGCATGCAGCGGCGGCTCGACTCGCTGTGGGACGAGCGGCGCGGCATGTACGTGCCCGACGCGGCCGGGGCCGACTCGATGATCAACGCGGGGCTGCTGCTGAGCCACAGCGTCGCGGCGCAGCACGGCCACGACGGGCCGTCGCGCAACGACCGCCGCGCGCGCCTGATCGCCCGCGCGCTCGTCTCACCGCCCGCGTTCATCGAGCACCGGCCGGCGCACCCGCCCGCCGGCTCGCAGCTGCACGTCCCGGGCTGGTCGAGCTCGATGACGTCGACGGACGCCAACCAGCACCTCGTGTATACCGCCGAGATCGTCGACGGGCTCGTGCACGCCTGGAAGGCGCGCCGTGAGCTCGGGCTGTCAGACGAGCTCGCGGACGCGATCGCCGACCGCATCCATCGCGTCGCCGGCACTTCGTTCTGGCGCTGGCCCGCGATCCGCCTCAACCAGATCAACTGGTACGCGCTGATGTACGCGGCCGACGCCACGGTCACCGGTCGCCCGGCCGCGCTGGCGACGCCGTTCCAGCGGCAGCTCGCACGCTTCGTCGACGAGGCCGACGGCGCCCCCGGCGGCGGGATCGGGAACTTCGGCCCGGGCCTGCGCTTCCACTACCTGCCGCACCGCGAGCTCGACACCACGATGAACGTCGACTCGGCCGAGTACGCGAACATCGTCATGTCCTTCACGCGCTTCTACGGGCAGGCGCGTGCGGGCGGGATGCCGGCGGTGAGCGGCGCGCGGCGGAGCCTGCTGCGTCAGTGGGTCAAGCGCGTCATGGCCGGCTACTGGACGCACTCGGGCTACCTGAACTGGGACAGCGGCCTCGGCTTCGACCGCTGGCATCAGGCCAAGAAGCTCGGCCTGTCCCAGCAGGCGCTCATCGGCATCGCGCAGGCGCGCGAGCTGCAGCCCTCGGCCGCGTACGGGCGCTGGGCGAAGTGGACGCTCGACCGTGGGCTGGCCTGGTACGAGAGTCAGCGCGCGCAGGCCGGCGGGCTGCCCGAGCCGGTCTTCTTCCGCCTCACGCAGGTGCCGCAGCGGCTCGGCAGCGCGCAGCTGGCCGCCGTGCGCCTGCAGGCCAACGCGGCGCGCGCGGCGGCCGCCGGGCTCGGCCGGATGGCCGCCGCCCAGCCGCCGTCGCTGTACGCCTACGACCCCGACACGGGCCGGCTCGCGGTGACCACGCGCGCCTACAACACCGCGATCGTGCCGGTCAGCCAGCACGCGTTCCCCTACGGCGGCATCGACATCGCGCGGCTGTTCGACGGCGAGCAGCGCGTCGCCGCCAACGTCGGCGGCCGCGGCGAGACCGCGTTCGGCGTCCGGCTGGTCGGCCGCTCGGGCCGTCTGGCGCTCGCCTCGCAGCTCCCGCGCGACCGGGTCCGCCGGGGCGTCACGCCGCTGCGGCTGACGAAGGCGCCGAGCGGTACCGGTGCGCGTGCCAGCGCTCGGGTCGCGCGCGCCTACGCGGGGCCGTTCACCGACCTGCGCGCCACCGGCTCGGTGGCGTCGGCGGCCGGCCGCATCACCTCGGCGTACCGCTTCACGGAGCGGGCGATCGACGCGACGTGGACCGTCACGCGGGCGGGTGGGCTGCGCGCCCGCGCGACCTTCCCGAGCTGGAGCCGCGGTGCGAGCGTCGTCGCCCGGCTCCGCGACGGCTCGCGCCGGCGCGTCACCGCCCGCCCGATCGCGCTCTCGCGCGTCGCCGCCTTCGAGGTCCGGAGCGCGAGCAGTGGCTACCTGGTGGTCCCGCGCGGCGCGCCGCGCGGCGTCACCGTCCGCACGGTCCGGCCCGCGAAGCAGGCCTCGGCGCCGGTACCCGGCCCGAGCCTGCGGATCACGTTCGGCCGGCGACTGGCCGTCCGGTTGGTTCCGGGGGATTCGCGCACCGTTTCGCGCGGCTGAGCGTTTCACCGCTGACCAACCGGCCCGACCCGCGCGCCCCCCGCCAGCCGGGTGCGCAAGGAGGCTCACATGCACGCCCCGCTGCGCGCGCTGCTGTGCGCGCTGCCCCTGCTCGCCTGGGCGGCGAGCCTGCCGACCCCTGCGCACGCGTACGACGACGCGGGCTATCTCGCCTACGCCGACCGCATGCAGGAGCGGCTCGACGGGCTGTGGAACGAGCAGCGCGGGCTCTACGAGCCGGGGCCGGGCGGGGTCGACGCGCTCGTCAACGCGGGGGTGCTGCTCACGCACAGCGTCGCGGCGCGCCATGGCCACACCGGGCCGGCGCGCAACGACCGTCGCGCGCGCCTGGTCGCGAAGGCGCTCGTCACGGCGCCGGCCTTCATCGACCGCCGGCCGCAGCGTCCGCCCGCGGGCTCGCAGGTCCACGTCCCGGGCTGGTCGAGCTCGATGTACACGACGGAGGCCAACCAGCACCTCGTCTACGACGCCGAGATCGTCGACGGGCTCGTGCACGCCTGGAAGGCGCGGCGCGCGCTCGACCTGCCGGACGCGACGGCGCGCATGATCGCCGACCGCATCCACCGCGTCGCGCGCTCCCGCTTCTGGCGCTGGCCGACGATGCGGCTCAACCAGGTCAACTGGTACGCGCTGATCTACGCGGCCGACGCGACCGTCACGGGCAGCCCGACGCTGCTGCGGCGCGACATGCGCGCGCAGCTCGTCCGCTTCGTCAGCGGGCCGCGCAACTTCATGGCGGGCCTGCGCTTCCAGTACCTGCCGCACTTCGGCCCGCACGCGCGCGGGAACCTCGACTCGGCCGAGTACGCGAACATCGTCCTCTCGTTCCTGCGCTTCTACAACCAGGGGCGCCGGGCCGGGATGGCGCCGCTGCCGCGCGCGGGGCGCGGCCTGATCCGGCGCTGGATCCGGCGCGCGGTGGCGGGCTACTGGACGCACTCGGGCTACATGAACTGGGACAGCGGGCTCGGCTTCGAGCGCTGGCACCAGGCGAAGAAGCTGGGGCTCTCGCAGCAGGCGCTGATCGGGATCGCGCAGACGCCGCGGCTGCAGCCGGGGCGCGAGTGGGGGCGCTGGGCGAAGTGGACGCTCGACCGCGGGCTGCGCTTCTACGAGCGGCTGCCGGTGGCCGAGGGCGGGCTGCCCGACCCCGTGCTCTTCGGGCTCTTCACGGTGCCGCAGACCGTCGGCAGCGCGCGGCTCGCGGCCGCGCGGCTGCAGGCGAACGCGGCGCGCGCAGTCGAGGCCGGGCTCGGGCGGATGCGGGGCGAGCGGCCGCCGGCGCTCTACGCCTACGACCCCGACATCGGCCGCCTCGCGATCACGACGCCGGCCTACAACACGGCGATCGTGGCGGTCAACCAGCGCGCGTTCCCGTACGGGGGCATCGAGCTCGCGCGGCTCTTCGACGGCGAGCAGGAGGTCGCGGCCGGCATCGGCGGGCGCGCGCCCGCGGCGTTCGGGCTGCTCGTGCGCGAGCCGAGCGGGCGGCGCGTGTTCTCCTCCCAGACCGGGCGCCCGGCCGTCAACCCGTACGTGACGCCGTTGCGGCTGACGCGCGCGCCGTCGGGGACGGGCGCGAGCGCGCGGACGCGGCCGGGCAAGGTGTTCGCCGGGCCGTTCCGCGACCTGCGGGCGCGCGGGACGCTGACGGCCGGGCGCTTCCGCGCGGTCACCTCGCACCGCTTCCTCCCGGCGTCGATCGAGACGCGCTGGTCGCTCGCCCGCCTGCGCGGGCGCGCGCGGCTGAGCGCGTCGGTGCTGATGCCGAGCTGGGGGAAGAGCGCGCGGGTGGTGGCGGTGCTGCGCGACGGTTCGCGCGTGAGCGTGCGGGCGCGGGCGGTCGCGCTGGCGCGGGTCGCGCGGTTCGAGGTGCTCAGCCGCCGCAGCGGCTACGTCGTGACGCCGTTGACGCGCCCGGCCGGCGCCGTGGCCCGCGTGCTGATCCCGTCACGGCAGTCGTCGGCACCCGACCCCGGGCCGACGCTCGCGGTCGAGCTCGCGCGCGGCGCGAGCTGGCGGCGTGCCTCGCTCGCCGTCCGGATCGTGGTCGCCCGCCGCTAGCGCCGAGGAGATTCCGCAAGGATCAGCTTGCCGCGCCCCAGCGCGGCGGCGATCTTGCAGGCCTGCTCGATCTGCGCGTACGTGTAGCGGATCGGGTTGTGCAACGTCTCGATGTGCACGCCGGGGATTCCCATGAAGCGGTTGTTCCCGCAACCGGCGGTCTGTATGTCAGTCTGGCGCACCGATGCCGCCGTCGGAGATCTTCGCGCCCGGGATGCTCGACGGCCGGGTCGTGCTCGTCACCGGCGGCGGGACGGGCCTCGGGCGAGCCGCGGCGGCCGAGCTGCGAGCGTGCGGCGCGGAGGTCGTGATCGCGGGCCGGCGGGCCGAGGTGCTCGCGGAGACCGCGGAGGAGCTGGGCGCGCACGCCGTCCCCGGCGACGTCCGCGAGCCCGAGGACGCGGAGCGGATGGTGCGCTTCGCGCTCGAGCGCTGCGGGCGGCTCGACGTGCTCGTCAACAACGCGGGCGGGCAGTACTTCGTGCCGGCGGAGGCCATCGAGCCGAAGGGCTGGCGCGCGGTCACGCGGCTCAACGTGGGGGGGACCGAGCTGATGTCGCGGGTGGCGGCGGAGCTCGCGTTCCGGCCGGGCGGGGGAGGGACGATCGTCAACGTGACGCTGTCGCCGCACCACGGGCTCGCCGGCATGACGCACTCGAGCGCGGCGCGGGCGGCGGTCGAGGGACTCACGCGCGCGCTCGCGCGCGAGTGGCGCGCCGACGGGATCGCCGTGCTCGCGGTCGCCGCCGGGCACTTCGACACGCAGTCGCTGCGCAAGTACCCGGAGGCGGTGTGGAAGGCGGCGGCGCGCACGGTCCCGCTACAGCGGCTGGGGCGCGAGGAGGAGCACGCGTGGCTGGTCGCGCTGGCGTGCTCGCCGCTCGGTCAGGCGCTGTCGGGCTCGGTGGTCACGCTCGACGGCGCCCGTGACAACTGGTTCGGGCCGTGGCCGCCCGAGTCGCTCACCGCCGACGGCGGCGAGGTGCCGACGGAGGCGCGGCGTTCGCGTTGAGCGTCGACGCGCGCGCCTCCGCCTCCGCCATCGCCTCCGCGAGCTCCTCGCCCAGCTGCTCCCAGCCGAGGTCGCCGTCGATCCGCTTGACCTGCTGCACGGGCTCGCCGGGGCGGATGAGCTCGACGACGTGACCGCCGCCCTCGAGCGCGCGCGTGCGCGCCTGCCAGCGGCCGTCCTCGTTGAGGCGGCGGCGCTGGCGCACGAGCCACACGACGCTGAGCGCGATCCAGATGATCGCGAACAGGATGAGGAGCTGGAGGAGCGCCACGGGCCGCTCCCGGGCGCTAGCGCCTCGAGCTGTTCAGGGCGATCGACCCGCCGCCGCCGAGCGAGATCGCGGTGACGTTCTGGGGGATCGACTTCAGCGCGTCGATGTCCGCGCATGCGGGGCAGTTCTCGTACGAGCGGCCGAGCGTGTCGTTGACCTGCTTGCGGATCCGCGCGCGCTGGAGCTCCGCGTTGGCCTTGTTGACCTCGGCGAACTGGGCCTGCGCGTCGTTGACCGCGGCCTGCACGCGCTCGGGGAGCCGGACGGCCGAGACGACGACCTGGACGCTCTTGAAGTACTGCGCGCCGAGGTTGCCGGCGAGATCGGTCCCGAGCGCTTCGCCGATCGCCTTCTGGACCTCGACGAGGTTGTTGTTCGTGCGGTCGCCCGACTTCTCGTCGAGCCGGAGGCCCTCGTTGGAGAGCAGCGCGCAGGAGGACACGAGCTGCTCGCAGCGGAAGCGCCCGATCGTCTCGCGCAGGGCGTTGTCGAGCACAGGGCGGAACTCGGTGTCGAGGAACGCGCCGAAGCCCTCGTCGCCCTCCCACGGGTGCAGCCGGTTGCCGCCGCCGGGGACGGGATAGGTGCGGTTGCCGAAGCGCGCGTCGAACTCCTTGACGAGCTTGTCGTCCGGCTGGCCCGTGAAGGCGGTGGTGAACGAGATCTTCGCCTCGAGCCCGACGTCGATGCCGTCGGCGGTGGGGACGCGCAGGTCGTCGACGCCGACGCGGTCGCCGCGGCCGGGCGTCGTCGTGATGATGTAGCGCCGCGGCGAGCCCTCGCCCGGGTACAGCCGCGGGTCCTGAGAGAGCCAGCCGGTCCAGGTCAGCCCGGACGCCGGCGGGATCAGCTGGCGCTGCGTCTTCTGGTCGAGCGGGCCGCCGTTGTAGACGACGCCGACCTCGTTCGGCCCGGTGCGCGCGAGGCTCGACAGGCCCACGAGCGCGGCGATGATCACGAGCAGGCCGACGCCGACCGCGGCGATCGCGAACCCGATCCCCCGCTCACCGCGCGGCTTGCCCACGCCGCCGCGGCGTCGGGTCAGCTTGGCGAGTTCGTCCTCGAGCGCCATAAGCGCAATGTACAGGCCCTGCGCAGTGGGCTGACTAGCATTGCTCTCAGCGTGCGCGCGTAGCTCAGTTGGTAGAGCGCCAGCCTTCCAAGCTGGATGTCGCCGGTTCGAGCCCGGTCGCGCGCTTCGCCGCCCCTCGAGGCTGGCGTAGACTGAACTTTCCACGGGGAGTGGCGCAGTCTGGTAGCGCACCCGGCTGGGGGCCGGGCGGTCGCAGGTTCAAATCCTGTCTCCCCGATCGTATCTCCCTGCAAATCGCATTGTTCTCGTTGGCTGGGTAATGGCTCGACGGGGTCCAACTTGGACCCCGGGGTCGAAATTCTGCAATCGAGCGGGGAACCGGTGCATGGCGCCACAGCGGCGTTTGCGGGCGAATGTTCGCACCCGGTCCGATCGCACACGATCGACCGTTCGAACCTTCGGAAGGGCCTTCGTGCCGGGTTGAAGGCGGAGCGGTTACGCAAACTCACACCGGCTCGCCGGCGAGGATTCGCTCGTGCAGGCCCGCCAAGGCGGCGGTGGGCTCGACGCCGAGGTGGTCCACCAGCGCGCGGCGGCACTCGAGGTACTGGCGCAGTGCCTCACCGCGCCGGCCCGCCCGGGCATGCGCGACGATCAGCCGGCGATGCCCGTTCTCGTTGAGTGGGTCCAGCCGAACGAGGTCCCGGGCGCGAAGTCCCGCGCCGATCAGGTCCCCACGTTCCAGGCAGCCGTCGGCCAGATCAGCCAGGACGGCGGCCTGCATGCCGATGAGGCGCTCGCGCCAGCTCACCGCCCAGTCCGAGTAGCGCTCCTCTGGCAGTGGCTCGCCACCCCATAGCGACGCGGCTCGCTCCAGCAGCCGCGCTCGAGCGGCCCCACGCTCCTGCAACGCCGCCGCGGCCGCCGCCTCGAATCGGTCGGCGTCCACCGAATCGCCCGGTCGCAGGCGCAGGCGGTACATCCGGTCCGCGATCTCGAGCACGCTCGCAGCGCCCGGCACGTCGAGCACCCCCCGTGCGCGCGAGGTCGCAACGCGGAGGCTGCGGCGCGCCCGGTCGGCGTCCCGATCCGGCCAGAACGCTTCGAGGATCTCGTCCTCGCCGACGAGGCGATCGCGATGGAGCAGCAGGAACCGCACCAGCCGCTGCGCCACTCGCCGCTCCCACGCCGTGTCGGCCGCCCGCCAGCTCCCACGCGCGGCCGAGAAGTGCCCGAGCAGCGTGAACGAGAGCGCTGGGGGATTCTCGCGCAGGCGCGCGAGCACGTGGGTCGCCGCCGTCGCAACCGCTCGGTCGCTCCCGCTGCTGAGCTGCTCGATCGTACGGATCGCGTCGGGATGGCCCGATGCGGCGGCAGCGCTGATCGCCGCCTGCCGCACGGCGGGCAGCGGGTGGCGCATGAGTGGTACGACCGCCGCGCCGCCGGGGACCCCGGCTTGGAGCTCTCGGATCGCGTACTCGGGCTCGACCAAACCTCGTGCGAGCACCCTCCAGACGATCGGCGCGAGCCGCGTCCATTCGCGGCGCAGCACGTGGTGGGCTGCGTCTCCGGCCTCGACGAACGCGCGTCCGAGATCCTCCTCGGCCGCGCCGCCTCGCCCGTCGCGCTCATGCAGCCATGCGCGAGCCGACAGGAGCCGGGCACGGTGGAAGCTGCCGCTGGGCCCGGCGAATTGTTGGTTCACGACGGACAGCACGTCGTCGACGATCTCGAGTGCGCGGCCTACGGCGCCGCTCGCCTCCAGTATCGGCGCCAGTTCGACCGCCGTCGAGACCCGGAAGCTGGTGGGCGCCCGCGCCGCGAGCTGGAGAGCGCGCTCGGCCGCGGCGAGCGCGCTGCTGATGTCGTCGCGCAGCGCCGCGGTGGCCGCCCGGGCCTTGTAGTGGCTCAGGTCGCGCCAGCCGGTTCCCAGCGGCGGCCCTGCGCGGTCGAGCGCGAGCTGGGCGTCGACGAGCCGACCCTGAAGGGCGAACGCTAGCGCGCGCTCCCAGTCGGCTTGCCTGGCGACCCAGGAGACGCCGAAGCCTCGCGCGGCCGCGCCCGTACGCGTCCACGTGAGCAACGCGGCGTCGTACTCGCCGACGTCCATCTGGACCAGCGCGAGCGTCGCCGCCGTCCCGACCTGCATCCCGGTGGGATCCGCCAGATCCAGCTCGGCCATGGCCCCTTCGAGCCGCTCCACAGCGGCGTCGAGCAGTCCCTCAGCTGACTCCGTGACCGCCCGTACGCCGACCCGCAGCGACGGAACGAAGAGGGCACCCATGCGGGTCGTCGCGACGCGATTGGTAAGCGCCTCCGCCTCGTCGCCCCGGCCCGTGATCGCGTAACCGCAAGCACGAAAGAACGCCGTGCCGAGTGCGCCCAAGGGGGCGGTCTCGGGATCGAGATCGTCCCACCCGTCGGCGAGGCGGTCCACCTCCTCGAAGTCGCCGGTCGAGAAGAGCACCGCGCTCAGCGCTGAGCGGGCCGTCCACTCGCCCTCGAGATCGCGAACGTCGTGAGCGGCCGCAATGGCCTCGCGCAGCAGCGGGACGGCGATCTCATAGTCGCCCTCGTTCGCTGCGAGCTGACCCTTGATCAGAAGGCACGCCGGCTCGCGGCCCAATGCCGCAGGAAGGCGTTCGAGCCACGCTCGGAGCGTCGCGGGGGACGTGCGGCGCAGCGCCGGGCTGGCACGGGTCATCGCCGCGATCGCCTGTCTCCACTCGTGAGCCTCGAGCCAGTGGTCCACCGAGTCGGCCGCCCGCCCCGACGCGTCCAGCCCGCGCGCGATCAGCCCGTGCAGCCGCCGCAGATCGGCGTCCGGACGCAGGCGCTGGAGCCTGTCTCGAAGGAAGTCTCGAAACAGGGGGTGGTAGGCGTAGGTGTCACGCGCGGGATCGGCGTGCCTGAGGAACAAGCCGCTGCGCTGGACCTGTTCGACGAAGTCCGCGGGCAGCCCCAGCGACGCGGCCATCGGCGGCGAGAGCTCCGGCGGCATGCTCGAATCCAGCACGCGTTCGCGCAGTTCGGGTTCGAGGCCTGCGAGCACCTCCTCCGCGAGATACGAGAACGTCGCACGCCGCAGCGCGCGGCCGCCGATCAGCGGTTCGCCACTCGCTGCGCCCAGCTCGAGTCCGAGCGGCCATCCCGCGGTCGCCTCCATCACGCCCGCCACCTCATCGCCGCGCGGCTCCCGGCCGAGCCGCAGTATGAGGAACCGGGCACACTCGTCCGCCGTGAAGGCGAGGTCCGCGGTGCCAAGCACGGTCAGCTTGCCGCTCGCCTGGCGCTTGGCGATCCCCAGCGGGAGCTCCCGGCGCGAGGCGAGCGCCACACGAAGTCGCGAAGGTGCGCCGAGGAGCTCCGCGATCGACGCCAGCGCGCTCGCCGAGCCATGGAGCCGCTCGGCATCGTCGAACACGACGACCAAGGGCTCGACCAGCAGCGACTCGAGCTCCGCGGCGAGCTCACGCAGCGTCAGCAACGAGTCGACGGCCCCGGCTCCGGCCGTGACGCGCTCCGCCAGCACGTCCACGGCACCCGGCGCGGCTCGGCTGATGGCCGCAAGCACGCTTCCCACGAGACGGCCCGGGTCGCGATCGGCATCCGCGCAGGGCACCCAGGCGGCCTTCCACCAGCCTTCGAGTGCCTGCTCGAGCGCCGACGTCTTGCCGAAGCCTGCGTCGGCGACGAGCAGCAGCGCGCCGCTTTCGAGTGCGCTCCTGATCCGCTGGTCCAACGCGGGCCGAGAGACGCGTTCCCTACCCGGGACCCGCGCGGCGCCGGTCACCCTCGTCGTCACGCTGAGCATCCTCGCCAACGCCCGCGCGGGGCGCAAGGCGGCTCTCAGCCCGGCAACCCTGGCGACGCCCCGATCAGCAGCCGAGCACCGCTCTGAGCCGTCGCGCGTCCGCGATCCAGGCGTTGCGTTGTGCAGCGGGAATTCTGTTCGCGAGCGGCGATCGAACTGCCTCGATGAACCTCGTCAGCTGAAGGCACACGAACTGGCGCTGGAGCGGGGTCTGCGGCGGGCGGAAGCTGAGGGCGAGGATCTGGAGCCGGATCCGCAGTGCCTGGGGCAGCCCGGCGGCCGTCCCGACGGAGTCGACGAGCGAAGCCAGCTGCTGCGCCGCGGAGCGCACCCGCACGACGAAGGAGTCGGCGCTGCTGTTCCCGGCCCGGTCGGTCGCCGTGCACGTCACGCCCGTGGCCCCGATCGGGAATCGGGAACCGGACGCCGGCGAGCAGCTCACCAGGGGTCCGGGGTCGACCGCGTCGGTGGCCGTCACGTTGAAGGTCACGGTCGCGCCGGCCGGCGAGGTCGCGTCCACGAAGATGTCAGCCGGAACGTTCACAGACGGCGGCTCCGTGTCGGCTCCGCCGAGCGGGATGGGCTGCCAGTCCGGGAGCCGGTCGGCCGCCCGGTTGCTCGTCAACCGCGTCTGGGCGCTTCCGTCGGCGGCCATCGTGTAGATCTCCAGCTGGCTGTCGCGGTCGCTGTGGAAGGCGATCTTCGATCCGTCCGGGGACCACGCCGGACCTGAGTCGAGCGACGGTTCGTTCGTAAGCCTTTGCAGCGCCGCTCCGTTCGCGTCCATCGCGTATATCTCGGAGTTGCCGTCGCGCTCGCTGACGAACGCGATCCTGGTCCCGTCCGGCGACCAGTAGGGGCCGAAGTCACGCCCCGGGTCGTTCGTCAGCCGGGTCGGATTGCCGCCGTCGGCGTCCATCACGTAGATCTCCTCGTTGCCGTCGCGACTGCTCGTGAAGACGATCTTCCCGTTGGCCGACCAGACCGGGTCGACGTTGAACCCGCTCGTGTCGGTCAGCTGGGTGATCGAGCCCGTGCCGGTGGTGCCGCCGGCGTGGATCTGCAGGCTTCCGCTGCGGTCGCTCACGAACGCGAGCCGGGTGCCGCCCGGCGACCACGTGGGCTGGAGGTCGCTGTCCGGCCCCGTCGATAGCTGGGTCGCGCTCCCTCCGGCCGCCTGCATCCGGAAGAGGTCGAAGCTCCCGTTCCGCGTGCTCGCGAACGCGATCTGCGTACCGCTCGGCGACCAGGCCGGGTTCGTGTCGTCGCCGGCCCAGCTCGTCAGCCGCGTCTGGCTCGTGCCGTCGCCGTCCATCGTGTAGAGCTCGAGGTCGCCGTCGCGGTCACTCGCGAACACGAGCTTGCCGTTGGACGCCGCCGGCCAGGCAGTGCTCGGCGCCGCGATCAGGACGATCGCCGTCACGACACCCACCAGCGCCATCTTCGACATGTGCCGGATCGCGATCATCTCGTCCCCCTGGTCGTTCGTGACTTCACTGGACCGGACGCTAGGCGAGCGCGATTACGCAATCGTCACGCTGGCTTGTGGCTCACCGTGACGTTTGCGTAACCGGCACGGATTACCGTCGGCCCATGCTGGAGCGCCACACGTTCATCGTCCGTGTGAACCTGCCCGCGCGGCGGCCGATCGTCGAGGACGTCTCCACGCGCGAGCAGATCCAACTGCCGGATCTCGTCTCGATCGCAGAGGAGATCGAGCGCCGCCTCGACGGCCGCGGAAGCGCTCCCGGCCGTGGGGACGACGGCCGCCTCGATGACCGTTGACCTCATGCCAAAGCGGTTGGTGTGGCTGATTGCGGTCCTGCCCATGGTGTTTCCCGCCGGCGCGGGCGCCGGGACCGTGACCGGGGGATTCATCGGCAGCGTTGATAACGCCGTCTTCACGGCGAACCCCGGGGAGCAGAACAGCCTCAGGGTGAGCCAGAACGCAGCCGCGCCGTACACGATCGAGTTCAGGGAGGAGGTCCTGGCCATCACCGCGGCGGGCGGCTGCCACCAGGCGGCGCCGACTGTCGTCTACTGCTACGGGCAACGCGCCACAGCGAGCCTCGGGGACCTCGACGATACGTACGCAGGAGACTTCCGAAGCGTGCACGTGGATGGGGGCGAGGGTGACGACAGCCTGACGAGCCCGGGTCACCTGATCGGGGGCAGCGGGGACGACGATCTCTTCGGGCGGCCGAACACTCCGGACTGGCTCGAGGGAGGGCCGGGCAACGACGAGCTGGAGGGCGACAGCAGCCGCGACACGCTCGACGGCGGATCCGGGAACGACAGCCTGAAAGGTGAGGACGACGACGACCTGCTGCGAGGCGGATCCGGCGCCGACCTGTACCTCGGCGGGCCGGGCGACGACCGCCTCGCAACCTCCTCCGACGGAGACGAGTTCCAGGGCGGCGTCGGGTTCGACACCCTCGACTACACCGACTGGTGGGAGTTCGACACGTCGTGCTTTCCCGATCCTTGCCCCCGCGGCGTGACCGTGACGTTCGACGGCACCGCGAACGACGGCAACTTCGACCGCGACGATCCCGACCATCTGACGCCGCTCGACAATGTCCAGGACGACGTAGAGACGGTGATCGGCACCGCGGTGGCCGACACGTTTGATGGAGGGACGGCCGTGCTGCAGCAGACTTTCGACGGCGCCGGCGGCGACGACGCGATCGCCGGTGGCTCGGGTGCTGACATTCTCACCGGCGCCGGCGGTGTCGACTCGGTCGCCGGTGGTTCAGGCGCTGACACCCTCACCGGCGGAAGCGGCGACGACTCCCTCGCCGGCGACGCGGGCTCCGACACGCTCGCCGGGGAGAGCGGTGACGACTCGATCGACGGCGGAGCGGACACCGACACCGTGATCGGCGCAGCGGACGCGAACTGGGCGGTGACGGCCACGACGCTCACCGGCTCCG
This sequence comes from uncultured Solirubrobacteraceae bacterium, assembly GCA_963811595.1. GTDB lineage: Bacteria > Actinomycetota > Thermoleophilia > Solirubrobacterales > Solirubrobacteraceae > DASQFQ01. The sequence goes on along the minus strand of CAWERW010000008.1, from coordinate 594,479 downwards.
ATACGGACGACCTCGCGTCGATCGAGCGCGCGACGTTGACCGGCGGCCCGTCCGGCAACGTGCTCGATGCCTCGACGTTCCCCGGGCCGGCGACGCTCTCCGGCGACGCGGGCGACGACATCGTGCGAGGCGGGCCGTTCAGCGACGCGCTCAACGGCGGCGCCGGCGCCGACGCCGTGTTCGCGGTCGCCGACACGGCGCATCCCTCGCTCACCCTCTCCCCGTCGGCTCTGACCGGCCTGGGCACCGACTCCCTCGCCGGGTTCGAGGCCGCGACGCTCCTGGGGGACGCCGGCAACAACACGCTCGATGCGAGCTCATTCGCGGGGCCGGTGACATTCGACGGCGGGCCCGGGATCGATCTTCTCCAGGGTGGCTCCGCTGCGGACGTCCTCACGGGCGGCGCCGGCAGTGACACGCTCGACGGCGGCGGCGCGGCGGATCGCGTGGTCGAGGCCGCCGACTCGAGCTTCACGCTCACCGACGCGAGTCTCGCCGGCGCCGGCAACGACAGCCTGGCGGCGGTAGAGCTCGCGACACTCACGGGCGGTCCCGGGGCCAACGCGCTCGACGCGAGCGGATTCACGGGAGCCGTCACGCTCAACGGCGCGGGGGGAGCCGACACCCTCAGCGGCGGCTCGGGTGGCGCGACGCTGAACGGGGCCGCGGGCACCGACACCCTGACCGGCGGCTCGGCTCCCGACACGCTCAACGGCGACGAGGACGGCGACGTCCTCAACGGCCTGGGTGCGGCCGACGCGCTGAACGGCGGCAGTGGCGACGACACCCTCGACGGGGGCGCCGACACGGTGAACGACACGCTCGACGGCGCCGCCGGGACCGACCGGGTCGCCGCGACGACGAGCGGGAACCTCACGCTTCAGAACGGGTCTCTCGTGGGGCACGGAGCCGACTCGCTCGCCTCCGTCGAGCAGGGCCGGCTCACGGGCGGCGCCGGACCGAACGTGCTCAACGCCTCGGCGTTCACGCTCGGGCCGGTCACGCTCGACGGCGCGGCCGGCGACGACCAGCTGCTCGGAGGCTCCCACGCGGATCTCCTCACCGGCGGCGCCGGCGTCGACAGCTTCGACGCCGGTGGCGGGGACGACACGGTCGCCGCCAGGGACGGGACGCCGGAGTCGTCGATCGCCTGCGGCTCGGGAACCGGCGACGTCGCCCGCGTGGACACGGCCGATGCCACGGGCGCCGACTGCGAGTCGGTGCAGCTTCCGGCGACGGTGTCGCTGGCGGCGAGCGGCCCCTCGGGCACTGTCGCTGTCTCCTCGGCGACCTTCACCTTCTCTGGCTCAGCCAACGCGGCGCGCTTCCTCTGCAAGCTCGACGGCGGCGCCGCGACGGTCTGCACCTCCCCGGTCACCTACTCGTCGCTCGCCGACGGTTCCCACACGTTCACCGTGAACGCGGAGGACGTGACGAACGACGCGGGGCCGAGTGCGAGCCGCACCTGGACGGTCGACACGACCGCGCCGCCCACTCCGACGATCGAGACCGGGCCGAGCGGGACCGTGGCGACGAGCGCCGCCAGCTTCGGCTTCAGCGACACCGAGTCGAGCGTGACGTTCGATTGCCGGCTCGATACCGGAAGCTTCGGCACGTGCACGTCTCCCGCCGCGTTCGCCTCGCTGCCCGAAGGGCCGCACACCTTCCGCGTGCGCGCACGCGACGCGGTGGGCAACACGAGTGCGGAGACGAGCCGCGCCTGGACGGTCGACACCGCGCCGCCCGACACGTCGATCGCCTCCGGGCCGCCAAGCTCGACCACGGACCGCGGCGCGACGATCGGCTTCGCGTCCTCGGAGAGCGACTCGAGCTTCGCGTGCTCGCTCGACGGCGCCGCGTTCGCACCCTGTTCCTCGCCGCTCGTGTTGTCGGACCTCGCTCGGAGCGCGCACGCGCTGCGGGTGCGCGCGACCGACGCCGCGGGCAACGCTGATCCGACCCCGGCCGAGGTCAGCTGGACGGTGACGACGCCGGTGATCCCTGCACCGCCGGAATCCCCGTCGAACTCCGTCCCTGCGCCGCCGGGATCCCCGTCGGCCCCCGTCCCAGTGCCGTCGCTCGACGCGTCTACGCCGAACACACGCCTGCTCGGCGGCCCGGCGGGCCGAACGCGCGCGCGGACCGCCCGGTTCCGCTTCGCCTCGACCGAGGCGGTCGCGACGTTCCAGTGCAAGCTCGACCGCCTTCGCTGGGCCACCTGCCGGTCGCCGAAGCGGTACGGCAAGCTCAAGCCGGGCCGGCACGTCTTCCGGGTCAGAACCACGGACGCAGCCGGAAACCGCGATCCGACGCCCGCGACGAGGAAGTGGCGCATCAGGCGCTAGCTGATGAGAAACGACTGATCGTGGGCACTGCGGCAGCATGTCTTCGCGCCGGACGGCGCTCCCGCGTTTCATGCTCGCACCGTCGCGTCCCTGGGCGTCTCGCGAGACGGGGTCCAATCCGGGGTCCAAACTGAGCGCAACTGAGGGCGACCGAGGACCACCCAAGCCCGCTCAGCATCGATGAGGAGCGCTCAGATCATCCGGATCGTTCCGGCTGGGGGCCGGGCGGTCGCAGGTTCAAATCCTGTCTCCCCGATTACACGAAAGGCCCGCAAAGGCGGGCCTTTTCTCGTTCCCGAGCTTCCCTGAGATCGGCACGCGGGGTCTCAACGGGGTCTCAACTTCGCAGCGGGGGACCAAATTTGGCGCACCAGGCGCTAGTGGCCTGCATGGCGCGACCTCGCGGCTCCGGGCAGCTCTACGTGAAATGGGGCGCCTACTACGGGCGTTGGACGGCGCCCGACGGTCGGCGCGTCAACCGGCGCCCCCAGCCGGCCAGCAGCATTCCGATGTGCGCATTGGGCAGGGTTTGCTCAAGGGTCGCGCTTGACGTACAACTAGTCCGTTGTACACTTGTATGCGTGCCAAATCTAACGCCCGAGCTCGCAAGCCTTGTCGCGCGTCGCTTTGCCGTGCTCGGCGAGCCCAGCCGGCTCCGTCTCCTCGACGCGATGCATGAACGCGGGGAGGCGTCGGTTGGCGAGCTCGCCGAGGCGCTCGACGCGAGTCACGCCAACGTGTCCAAGCACCTCAACCTGCTGCTCGGCGAGCGGATGGTGAGCCGACGGCGCGAAGGCCCGAGAGCGCTCTACCGGATCAGTGATCCGTCGCTGATCGAGCTCTGCGAGGAGGTGTGCGCGGGCATCAGGCAGAGCCTGCGCGAGCTCAACGCCCTGATCGACGATCCCACGAACCAGGAGGCGGCTCGATGATCTTCCGCCAGATCACCCACGACGACCTCGGATGCGCCTCCTATTTGGTGGGGGACGAGAAAGCCGGCGTCGCCGCGGTCGTCGACCCGCGCTTCGAGGTCGACGAGTACCTCGAGCTTGCCCGCTACATGGGCGTGAGCATCGAGCACATCTTCGAGACCCACAACCACGCCGATCACGTCTCAGGCCACGGCCGGCTGGCCGCCGCGACCGGCGCGACGATCCACATCCATCGCGAGGCCGGTCCTCACTACGACCACGAGGCGTTCGATGACGGTGACGAGTTCGAGCTCGGCGCGCTGACCGTCCGCGTGCTGCACACCCCAGGTCATCGGCCGGAGCACACCGCCTTCGCGCTCGTCGACACCAATCGCAGCGAGCAGCCGTGGGCGGTGCTGACCGGCGACACGCTGTTCGTCAACGACGTCGCGCGGCCGGACCTGGCGATCGAGAAGACCGAGGGCGCGCGCGGGATCTTCCGCTCTCTGCGCGGGAAGCTCCTGGACCTGCCCAGCGACGTGGAGATCTGGCCCGGTCACCTGGGCGGGTCGATGTGCGGCGGGCCTGGCATGGACATGAAGGTGTCCTCCACGATCGGCTTCGAGCGCGAGAACAATCCGACGCTGGCGATCACCGACGAGGACGAGTTCGTCGAGGAGGCGCTCGCCAAGCTGGGCCCCCAGCCTCCGAACTTCAAGGCGATCGTCGACCTCAACCGCGGACCTCTGCTCACCGACGGCGTCGAGCTGCTCCCGCTCGCTCCGCGGCAAGTCGAGCAGAAGCGCGCGCGAGGGTGCGCTGCTGGTCGACGTCCGCACCGATCAACAGTTCGACGACGCGCACATCGGCGGGTCGATCTCCAACCCGATGCTGCGTGCAGGGTTCGGATCCAAGCTCGCGTGGCTCGCCGACCGCGAGCAGGAGGTCGTCTTCATCGGCAGGGACGATGAGGACGGCCGCCGCGCCGGGCAGCTCGCCGTCGCCGTCGGCATCCGCAAGCTCGGCGGCTACCTTCATGGCGGCATGACCAGCTGGCGCCAAGAGAAGCGGCCCGTGGAGCGGATCGAGCGTGTCGCCCTCGAAGACCTGCCCGAGCGCGTCGAGGCGGAACCGGAGCTGCAGCTGCTTGACGTGCGTGAGCAGGGCGAGTGGGACGCGGGTCACATCCCGGATTCGACGTTCAAGCCTTGGCATGACATCGACGGGATGCCGGAGGGTCTGGATCCCGCGAAGCCGATCGCCGTGCTGTGCGGCTCGGGGCAGCGGGCGGCGATCGCGGCGAGCCTGGTGCAGCGATATGGCGCGGAGGAGGTCGTCCACGTCGTCGACGGAGGCGTGCCGAAGTGGGGCAAGCTGGGACAGCCGCTCGAGCGCGGCGAGCAGGCCACGAACGCGCCGGCCTGACGTGGTCCCTGACGAGCTTCGCGCTGAGCTCATCCGGCGCGCGCAGGCCCTGCACGCGCTGAAGGCGGGTGCGTTGCGGATGTTCGACCCGATGCTCGGCGCGGTGGCGTCTGCGCGCGAGGACGACAAGCTGGCCGAGGTCCACGACCTGCTGGCGAAGATGCACGGCGTGTTCGGCGAACACCGCGAAGCGACCGCCAACCACGCGGGGATGCTCGATACCCGGCTCCACGAGCTCGGAGCCGGCCCAGCGCGCGCCAAGTCCGCGGCGGTCGGAGTCGGGTCGATGCTGCGCGGGCAGCTGGGCGCCGTCGGCGGCATGAACTTCGGAGCCGCCGCTCGCGACGCCTTCGTCTTCGAGCACCTCGAGGTCGCGCAGGCTCAGCTGCTCGAGCAATTGGCGGTGCGCACCGAGGACCCGGCCACGGCGGACGTCGCGCGCGAGATCCGCGCTGCCGACGAGGAGATGGCGGCCACCATCGACCGCAACTGGACGAACGTGCTCAGCCTCTCGCTGGCGACACGGGGCCTGCCGGTGATGCGCCCGCCGGAGGACGACGACTCGTGACTCGCCTGGGCTTCGTTCTGGACCAGCGTTCGTGCATCGGCTGCCACGCGTGCACGGTCGCCTGCAAGCAGGAGCACGGCGTCGAGCTCGGGGTGTTCCGGACCTGGGTGAAGTACATCGAGCAGGGCACGTTCCCCGATGTGCGGCGCCACTTCTCGGTGATGCGCTGCAACCAGTGCGACGACGCCCCCTGTGTCGAGGTGTGCCCGGTCACCGCGCTGTACCGGCGCGAGGACGGGATCGTGGACTTTGACTCTGACCGCTGTATCGGCTGCAAGGCGTGCATCAACGCCTGCCCGTACGACGCGCTCTACATCGATCCGAACTCCAACACCGCGGGCAAGTGCAACTTCTGCGCGCACCGCGTCGATCAGGGCTTGAAGCCGTCCTGCGAGATCGTTTGCCCGACGCAGGCGATCATCTCCGGCGACCTCGACGACCCCGAGTCCGAGGTCAGCCGCCTGATCGACGTCATCCCGTCGCGCGTGCGCGCCCCCGAGCAGGGCACGCAGCCGAAGGTCTTCTACCTCGGCGCGACCGAGGCGTCGCTGGACCCGCTTGCGGCCGCGCAGGCCAAGGAGTACTTCAACGAGTTCACCGACGAGGCGCAGCAGCGCCTCGCGCCGCTCGATGCGGAGGTGCGAGCGAGCGTTGTCGCCGACGCCTCGCATCATCCCGCGGCGTGGGGCTGGCGCGTGTCGAGCTACTTCCTGACCAAGGGAGTCGCGGCGGGCGCGATGATGCTCGCCGTGCTGCTGCTGGTCGTCGGCGCCGGCGGCTCGGCTCTCGCCGACGTCGTGCCGGGTGTGCTCGCGCTGGCGGGGATCGCGCTCACGGGGGCGTTCCTGATCTCCGACCTCAAGCGGCCGGACCGCTTTCACTACCTGTTCTTCCGTCCGCAGTGGCGGTCGTGGCTGGCGATCGGCACGCAGATCATCAACGTGGCGGCGCTCGTGGCGCTGGCCTTCACCGTCGCGGCGATCTTCGGCGCCGACGGCGTCCGGGACGCGCTACGTTGGGCAATGGTGCCGGCGGGCATCGCGCTCGCGGGCTACACGGCGTTCCTGTTCAACCAGTGCGAAGGCCGCGACCTGTGGCAGAGCCCGCTGTTGCTTCCCCACACGATCGTCAACGCGCTGCTCGCCGGCGCCGGGACGCTGGCGGTCGCGGCGCTCTTCGCTGACGCTCCGGACGCCGTCGAGCGCGCGCTCGGCTGGACGGTGCTGCTGGCGGCGCTGGCGAGCGCGGCGATCGTCGGCCTGGACACGTTCGGCAAGCACCCGACGCGCCAGGCCGAGCGCGCCGCGCTCAACCTATGGCGCGACGTGTATCAGCGGCGGTTCTGGTCGGGGCTCGCGCTGGGCGCCGCGGTGCCGGCCGCGGCTGCCGCGGTGTTCCTCCTCGCGGGCGGTGTGGCGTGGCTGGCCGTCGGGGGCGCGATCGCGCTCGTCGGGCTGTGGCTGTACGAGGACGCGTGGGTGCGGGCCGGTCAAAGCGTGCCGCTGAGCTGAGGAGGAAGCGCATGGCAGGAGGCATCGAGCGCAAGGGGGCCCGTCGACCGACGGGCTATGGGGGGGAGCAGGGACGGCCGCTGGAGTCCTACCCGCCGCCGGAGCGCTGGGACGACTGGCGCGAGTACGACCCGAGCGCCTGGCCGCGGAAGGTCGAGCGCGCCTACACCCTCGTGCCGACCGTCTGCTTCAACTGCGAGTCGGCCTGCGGCCTGCTGGCCTACGTCGACAAGGAGACCTTCGAGGTGCGCAAGCTCGAAGGCAACCCGCACCATCCCGGCAGCCGGGGGCGCAACTGCGCCAAGGGACCGGCGACGATCAACCAGATCCACGATCCCGAGCGGATCCTCCATCCCCAGCGACGCAAGGGCCCGCGCGGCTCCGGCGACTGGGAGCGAGTCAGCTGGGATCACGTGCTCGACACGTTCGCCGAACGGATGCACGACGCCTTCGCCGCCGGGCGACCCAACGACGTCATGTACTTCGTCGGCCGCCCCGGGGAGGACGGGTTCGCCGATCGCTTCCTCGAGACCTGGGGCTCCGACGGGCACAACTCGCACACCAACGTCTGCTCCTCTGGCGGGCGCGCCGGCTACGGGCTGTGGATGGGTACCGACCGCCCCTCTCCCGACTACGCCAACGCGAAGTTCACGCTGCTGATCTCCGCGCACCTGGAGTCAGGTCACTACTTCAACCCGCACGCCCAGCGCATCGTCGAGAGCAAGCACCGGGGCAGCAAGGTCGCCGTCGTCGACCCACGGCTGTCGAACACCGCCTCGATGAGCGACTACTGGCTGCCGACCTGGCCCGGCACCGAGGCCGCGCTGCTCCTGGCCATGGCGAAGGTCCTGCTCGACGAGGACCTCATCGACCACGAGTTCGTCCGCCGCTGGGTCAACTGGCGCACCTACCTCGGGCACCGCGCGCCGGCTGCCGAGCCGACGTTCGCCAACTTCCTGCTCGAGCTGCGCCGCGAGTACGAGCGCTACACGCCGGAGTTCGCCGAAGCCGAGACCGGCGTCCCGGCGCAGACCGTCGTCCAGGTCGCGCGCGAGATCGCTGCCGCCGCGCCGGCGTTCTGCTCGCACATCTGGCGAGCGGCCGCCGCCGGCAACCTGCACGGCTGGCAGATCACGCGCGCACTGTGGATGCTCAACGTCCTCACCGGGTCCGTCGGCACCGAGGGCGGCGTATCGGCAAACGCGTGGAACAAGTTCATCCCCGCGCCGTGGCGCAAGCCGACGCCGAACCTGCAGTGGAACGAGCTCAACTGGCCGCGCGAGTACCCGCTCGCGCACAACGAGATGAGCATCCTCTACCCGCACTTCCTGCTCGACGGCGACCGCGGGTCGCAATCGGTCTTGTTCACCCGTGTGCTCAACCCCGTCTGGACGTATCCCGACGGCTACTCCTGGATGCGCGCCCTGCGAGATGAGGACGCCGTCGGGCTCCACGGGGCGATGACCCCGACGTGGTCGGAGACCGCCTGGTGGGCCGACTACGTACTCCCGATGGGGCATGGCCCCGAGCGCCACGACACGCACTCCTACGAGACGCATGCCGGACGCTGGCTCGGCTTCCGTCAGCCGGTCCAGCGCGTGGCCATGCAGCGCGCGGGCCGCGAGGTCGAGTTCACTTACGAGGCCAACCCGGGCGAGGTGTGGGAGGAGGGCGAGTTCTGGATCGAGGTGTCCTGGCGCGCCGACCCCGACGGATCGCTCGGCATCCGCCAGTACTACGAATCGCCCTACCGCCCCGGGGAGAAGATCCGCCTCGAGGAGTACTACCGCTGGATGTTCGAGAACTCCGTCCCCGGCCTGCCCGAGAAGGCCGCGGCGGAGGGCCTTGACCCGCTCGGCTACATGCGCCGCTACGGCGCCGTCGAGATCTCGCGCGACGACTACGCCGGCCACGAGCAGCCGGTCGAGGACCCTGGAGACACCGACGTCAGCGGTCCCGAGGAGACGCTGAGGACCCGCACCTTCGATCCGGGCCACCTGCCGCTGACCGGACGCCCCGACACCATCGCCGCCGTCATCGACGGCGTGCCGCGCCGGGGGTTCAACACGCCCACGCGCAAGCTCGAGCTGCTCCAGCCCGAGCTCACCGAGTGGGGCTGGCCCGAGATGGCGACGCCGCATTACCTGCGTAGCCACGTGCACCACTCGCTCATCGACCACGACCGCGGGCAGTACGTGCTGCTGCCCACCTACCGGCTACCGACCCTCATCCACTCGCGCTCGGGCAACGCGAAGTTCCTCAACGAGCTCTCACACACCCATCCCCTGCTCGTCTGCCCCGAGGACGCGGAGCGCATCGGCCTCGAAACCGGGCAGCTCGCCCGTGTGGAGACCGAGAGTGGCTACTTCGTCATCAAGGCGCTCGTCACCGAGGGCATCCGACCGGGCGTCGTCGCGGCCTCTCACCACATGGGCCGCTGGCGGCTGAAGGAGGACAAGGGCAACGAGCGCTGGTCCTCGGCGCTCGTCGACATGACCGAGGACGGCGAGACCGTGACCTTCCGCCGGATCCACGGCGTATCGCCGTGGGAGTCGGAGGATCCGAGCTCGAGCCGGGTCTGGTGGAGCGACGCCGGCGTGCACCAGAACATCACCTTCCCCGTGCACCCCGACCCCATCAGCGGCATGCACTGCTGGCACCAGAAGGTCCGCGTACGGGTAGCGGAGCCCGAGGACGAATACGCCGACATCCATGTCGACTTCGCCAAGGCGCGGGCTGTGTATCGCAAATGGATGGCACTGGCGCGGCCGGCGGCCGGCGAACTCCGTCGCCCGATCTGGCTGTTCCGCCCGGTGAAGCCGGTGCTCGACGCCTACGCGCTCCCTCAGGACGAGCACACGGAGGCGGCGCGCCGGGCTCGCGAGGCCGGCGACATGCCGAGTGCGCACGACTACGCGGACCTGGTCGACTGGGATCCGGAGGCCGTGTGGGGCCCGGCGGGCGCCAAGGCTGACGCGTGCTCCTAGCGATCCCGTTCGGGATCGCGATCGGACTGATCGTCGGTGCCGTCGGCGGAGGCGGCGCGATCCTCGCGCTCCCCGTCCTCGTCTACGTCCTCGGCGAGCCCGTCAGCCCCGCGTCGACCGCGTCGCTGATCGTCGTCGCGCTCGCTGCTGCGGTCGGGGCGGGATCACTCGCGCGGCACGGGCACGTCTGCTGGCGTATGGCGCTGACCTTCTCGCTTCCCGCCGCCGGCGGGTCGCTGCTGGGCACGCTCGCCAGCCAGCACGTGAGCGGCAGCGCGCTGATCCTCGCCTTCGTCCCCGTCATGCTGGCCGCCGCCGGCGCCACCTGGCAACGCGCCGGCGCGAACCGCGACGAGTCCAACGGGGACTGTCCGCCCGTCGCCATGCGCCGCCTGCTGCTTGCGGGCCTCGGCGTAGGCGTCCTGACCGGCTTTTTCGGCGTCGGCGGCGGCTTCGTCATCGTGCCCGTCCTCACGCTGTGGCTGGGCCTGAGCTTCCGCCGCGGTGTCGCCACCTCGCTCGTGATCATCACGCTCACTGGCATCGCCGCACTTGGTGCCCACCTCTTCCAGGGTGCGAAGCTGGACCTGGCAGTCACCGCGCTGTTCGCCGGCTCCACAGCCCTAGGCGCGCTCGCCGGCACGCTGGTCGGCGGGAGGCTGCCGCAGGCCTATCTCGGCCGCGGCTTCGCCGTCATCGTCGCCATCGTCGCGCTGTTCTTGCTCGTCGACACGCTGGCGCTCGGTGGCCCGCCAGGAACGTAGGTCTCGCCGCGCGCGCGGACGTCCCGAACTACGCCACCGGCGGCGCCATCGTGCTCAACTACGCCCTCCGCGACGGCTGAACTGTCGCCCACTCCACCCGGCATCGACGCCGGGCGCGCGATTGCAGAAAGGTCGTGAGCGTGAGGGCGGCCCGCTCCGGCGACGGTGCTGGAGTTGACCGGGCGGTCGCAGGTTCAGATCCTGTCTCCCCGATCGCGAGAAGCGCCCGGCGACATATCCTCGCGGTGTGCTGCCGGAAGGGTTGCCTGAGCGTCTGGCGGAGCTGCGCCGGCGCCCGACGCTCCGCGCCGCCGTGCGTGCCGAGGCCGAGGCAGCCGCGACAGACCTCGCGTTCGGGACGGCCGAGGAGGTCTGGATCCCTCCGGTGCCGTTGAACCCCGCCTTCAACGCGCCCGACCCGCGGCCCCTGCAAGGCCCATCGGAGTCGGGATCGCTCGCGGGGCTCGACGTGGACGGCCGGCCCGTGCTCATCCGGCGCGCGTTCGGGCTGGACGGCGAGCGGCCCGCGGCGGTGCTCGCCCACCCCGGTGAGGAGACAGATGAGTGGGTCATCCACTCGCGCGTGCTGCGCCACGAGGGTGCGCGCCTGGAGGTCATCGGCTTTCTGACGCATTCGAGCGTCTCTCACGTCACCTGGATCGACCACGACGCCGAAGGGCGCCCGGTCGCGTTTGCCACCGCGGGCGTGGACTACAACGCCCTCGGCAAAGGCGCGTCGCTCGTTCGCTGCGACTGGGAAGGCGATCGCTGCGTGCGGGTGCGGGAGCTGGCCACCGAGGGGCGCGACCTCTGGACGGCGACGGCGCTCTTCGGGGAGTACGACGCCGACGGGCTCGTCCGCGTTCGTCGTGCCGTCGCGCCGAAGCCGGTGGCCGGCGCTGCCGCGCGGGCCCAGGCCGATGAGCTGAGGCCGGACCAGGTGTGGTGGCGGCGGGAACGCGACGGCCACGATCCGGAGCCGCTGCCGTTCGACGCGGCGGTGGAGCTGTGGATCGAAGCAGTGGCAGCCGCGGCCCACGCCGCCGTGACCGAGCCCGCTGCCGTCCTCAAGGTCCGGCCCGGCTTCCGCTACGACGAGGTGCCGTCGGTCACGGCGCTCGGCCAGGCCTTCTGCGACGCCGCGGCGACAGCGCGCGACAGCGCTCGGGACATTCTCGCCCGGACCTGGGAGCCGTCGGTGGACCTGCTCGACGCGTTCGACCAGCAGGGCACCGCGGCATGGCGGGCGCTGAAGCAGCGCGAGTCGGAAGCGTTGCCGGCGCCTGCGGTTCGGGCGCTCCAGGAGCGACTGGCCGCGCTGAAGTGGCCGGGCGACGCGCTCGCGGTCGTCTGGGCGGACGACCACGATCCGTGGGCGCTCGCGCGGGCGGCCTACGGAAGCGCTCGCGTCGACGCGCTCCTCGGCGTCGACGCGCCCCGAGAGGGCATCGCGGTCACGGCGCCGCCCGGCTCCCGTGAAGAGCTCGCGGCGTTGGCCCGGTCTGCCGGGCTGCCGGAGGACGTCGCCGCGCTCGCGAGCTGGGGCCTTGCACTCACCGAGGGCGGAACCGGCCGCAGCCGCATCGGCGGCCACCCGGCGCTCCCGCAGGGCACGCCCTGGCCGATGGCCGGCGGGCGGGCGCTCACGCACATGGCCAGCCTGTGGCTCGCCGAGCTGCCGGATGTCGAGGGCCGCGACCTCCTGCCCGCCGACGGCGTGCTGGTCGTGTTTGCCGACCTCACCGAGGAGGGTGAGTTGTGGGAGCCGACGGTCGTGGGCGAGGACGACCGGGTCGTGGTCTTGCGCGCGCCGGCGGACGGCGCCCTGCACGAGCCGGAGCCGCCGGCGGACCACCGCGACCCGGGCGACGTGCCGGCGCTCCTGCGCGAGCGGCGCGTCGCGTTCGTGCCGGTGCTCACGTTGCCTGAGGCACCGAAGAGCCTCACGGATGCCGACCGGCTCGCCTACGACGACCTCTTCGAGGCGCTCGCCGAGGTCACCCCCGGCCACGGCGACCCGGGCCATCTGCTGCTCGGAAACCCACGGCCGGTCCAGTTCGACACCCGCCAGCCGGGCGAAGTCAGCGTCCTGCACCTCGGCTGGGACGACGAACTCGGCTTCGAGATCCTCGACGGCGGCGCGGTCACGTTCTTCGGCGACAAGGACGCCGTCAGTGCCGGCCGCTGGGACGACCTCCGGGTCGACGTCCAGAGCCACTAGCGTCGGCGACCAGGGGTGCGGTCACTCGGGGAGGTTCGACGACTTCCGCTGGGACTTGCCGACGACGCGGAAGATCGTCACCGGGCTTCCACGAGGTCGCCGTTCTGATCGAACCGGATGCCTCCCAGGACGCCGTCCTCGACGCTCGTCCGGCGTAGCTCTCGTGTCACCGACGAGCGCGTGCCGTTCGGAGCGAGCGATCGCGTCGAGGAGGATCTCGGTCGCCTGCGCGGCGTAGACGGCGGTCGACGCTTCGACTTCCAACCGGATTGGCAGCCACTCAACGACCGTCACGGCTGGCGGTGGTGACTCCGGCGCTGACCGGCAGTTCCACCGTGGCGCGGAGCCCCCCATCGGCGCGGGGGGTGATGGTGAGGGTTCCGCCGTGGGCCTGGGCGATGCTCTTGACGATCGCCAGGCCGAGGCCGACGCCCGCGTGGTCGGTGCGGATGCGGTTGCTCCCGCGCTGAAACGGCTCGACGAGCGTCGAGATCAACTGCGGGGCGAGCTTCTCGCCGGTGTTCTCGACGGTGAGCTCCACGCTCTCGCCGTGAACGCTGGTCGTGACCCACACGGTGCCCTGGTCGGGCAGGTTGTGGACGATCGCGTTGTGCACGAGGTTCGTCGCCATCTGCAGCAAGAGGGCGGGTGAGCCGAGGGTGGGGGTCACCTCGCCGGAGGTCTCGATCGTGGCGCCGCGTCTTTCCGCGAGCGGGAGGAGCGTTTCCGTGGCTTCCTCCGCGATGAGCGACAGGTCGACGGTTTCCCGGGAGAAGGACCGCTGGTCGGCGCGGCTGAGCAGGAGCAGCGCTTCGGTGAGGTCGATCGCTCGAGCGTTGACGACGTGGAGGCGGTCGACGAGCTCGCCGTTGTCGCGGTTCGGATCGTTGCGGGCGACGTCGAGCAGCGTCTGCGTGACCGCCAGCGGGGTGCGCAGCTCGTGTGAGGCGTTGGCTGCGAATCGCTGCTGTTCGGCGACGTGCGCTTCGAGGCGCGCGAGCATGGCGTCGAAGGCGTCGGCGAGCTCGCGGAACTCGTCGCTGCGGCCCTCCAGCTGGATCCGGTGGGCGAGGGATCCGGTCGTGGCCGTCCGCGTGGCGTTCGTGATGCGCGTCAGGGGGGCGAGCATGTGGCCGGCGAGCAGCCAGCCTCCCAGGAGGCCGAACACGAGCAGGAACGCCAGCGCGAGGGCGGCCTTCGGAGCGAAGGCGTCCTGGAGGTCGGAGCGGGTGGGACCGAAGGGGGCGGGTCCTCGGTAGACCTCAGGGTCGGGTACGTAGCGCAGCAGGAAGACCCACACGACGGCGAGCAGCAAGCCGCCGGCGAGCATGAGGAAGCCGGCGTAGCTGAGGGTGAGCTTGAGGCGGACGCTCAGCCCCGGGGCTCTATCCACGGTCTTCTGCCTCGCGCCCAGGTTGGGTGTCGATGTGGTAGCCGGCGCCGGCGACGGTGGCGATGATCCAGGGTTCGCCGAGGCGCTTGCGCAGTGCCGAGACGGTGATGCGCACGGCGTTGGTGAACGGGTCGGCGTTCTGATCCCACGCCCGTTTCAGCAGCTCCTCGGCGCTGACGACGCCGCCTTCGGCGGCGACGAGGACTTCGAGCACGGCGAACTGCTTGCGGGTCAGCGCGACGTAGCGGCCGTCGCGGTAGACCTCGCGCCGGAACGGATCCAGGCGCAGGCCGGCGATCTCGCGCACCGGTGGCCTGTGGTGGGCGCGCCTGCGGTCGAGCGCTCGGAGACGCAGCACGAGCTCCTGGAGCTCGAACGGCTTGGTGAGGTAGTCGTCGGCGCCGAGCTCGAACCCGGTGGTCTTGTCGTCGAGGCGGTCGGCGGCGGTGAGCATGAGGATCGGCATGCCGCTGCCGGAGGCGACGATGCGTCTGGCGATCTCGTCGCCGGTGGGCCCTGGGATGTCCCGGTCGAGGACGGCGATGTCGTAGGCGTTGACGTTCAGCAGCTCCAGAGCGCTGTCGCCGTCGCCGGCGATGTCTGCCGCGATCGCTTCGAGGCGGAGGCCATCGCGGATGGCTTCCGCCATGTAGGGCTCGTCCTCAACGATCAGCACGCGGATGCTCCGATGCTACGAGCCGGCGCGTATCGCGGGCATATCGAAAACCGCATACGGGCCGGCAACACCAGGTTCCTTTGACTGGCGGCGTGACCTACCGCCAATCAGCACGTGTCGCCGGGCTGCTCGTCGTGATCGCGGCGATCGCCGCGGCCCTCGGCAACCAGTCGCCGGCGTCCTCGCCCTCGACGGCCGCACCACGTAGCGACGCCCCGGCGCCACAACGGATCCGGGGTGGAGGCAACCTCGATCCCGCGCTCGCCGGTGCTCTCCGTCAAGCGGCCGCCGATGCCGCGCACGACGGGGTCGAGTTCTCCGTCAGGAGCGGCTGGCGCTCCCCGGAGCGCCAGCAACAGCTCCTCGACGAGGCGATCGCGAAGTACGGCTCAGAGGCGGAAGCCGCCCGCTGGGTGGCGACTCCCGACACGTCGCCTCACGTGTCCGGAGACGCGGTCGACCTCGGGCCCTCCGAGGCCACGGCGTGGCTGGCCCAACGCGGCGCCGCGTACGGGCTGTGCCAGATCTACGGCAACGAGCCCTGGCACTACGAGCTGCGCCCCGGCGCTATCGAGCACGGCTGCCCTCCCATGTACGCCGACCCCACGCACGATCCACGGATGCAGCAACCCTGAGTGCTCGCCGGCGCGGCCGCTTGGACTGGGGCGCGGCCGCGCGCGGCGAGCTGGGTCGCGCTAACGCGCGACGTTGATGTGCTCGTGACGGTGGCGGTAGGTGATGCCGCCGGCGCCGAGGAGCAGGACGAGTCCGCCGGCGGCGCCGGCGCCGATGGCGGCCGAGGCCCAGTCGAAGCCGTGGTCGACGCTCGACACGACGGGCGCGGGTGCGGGCTCGACGACGACCCGGTCGGCGGGCTGGCTGTCGGGCGCCGCGGGCAGCGCGTGCGCGGCGGGGGCGGCGACCGCGCCGGCGATGAGGACGGCGGTGGCGAGGCGGGTGATGCGGTTCGTGACCTTCATGACGGCCTCCTTCCGAGGCGGTCGGGGGGGAGTGAACGCCGCGGACGCTGATCCAGGCCGGTAGACGGGAGGTCTACGCCGGGTTTACTCACCAATCGACCGGCGTTCGGGCTAGTGGCAGCGTCCTGTCGGCGAGTACTTCGTGTCACTGCTGCGCGACCTCGGGTTCCGGGCGCGGCTGCACGCGGTCCCTGACAAGGAGTCGGCCGCACGGCGGTGTTCGTCTCGAAGCGGGTCGGCAACGTCACGCACCACCCGCAGTGGACGACCTTGCTGGACCGGATGTGGGTTCGGTGAGCTGCATATGTGGGCAGCCTCCTGGGCTGATGGAGCAGCCGGCAGTCACGATCATCGACAGCGTCGCAACCGTCCGGCTGTCCGGCGAGTTCGCGATGGAGGCGACCTTCACCATCGAGCCGGCCCTGGAGCGGGTGCTGACGCTGCCGTCGGTCGATCGAGTCGTGCTCGACCTCTCCGCCCTGAGCTTCATCGACTCTGTCGGGATGGCCGTCGTCGTCCGGTTCGCGCACGATCTTCAGGCGCGCGCGATCCCGCTCCGGATCATCCCGGCGCCGCCGGCGGTTCACCGCGTGTTCGAGTTGACGGGCCTCGCCGACGCGCTGCCGTTCGAGCGTGGCTGTGCTTGACCTTGCGCAACACCTCACCCAGGCCATCTTCGAAGCGACCGGCGGCGTGCTCCACGACGACGCGACCGCGATGTGCCTCGACTGGCACGGCGGGCCCGCGCGCGACCGGACGTCGAGCTCCGGCGCCGATCGCTGACGCACGCGGAAAGGGCCGCCCGATGGGCGGCCCTTTCGATTCGCGGATGTCGTGCTCGGGCTACGCCCCGGCGGGTGCCACGGCCGGCTCGTGCTCGAACTTCGGGAGCCAGTGCAGGCCCTTGGGCAGGTACCAGTTGCGGCTGCCGAGGAGCTTCATCGTCGCGGGCAGCAGGACCGCGCGGACGATCGTGGCGTCGATCAGGATGGCGACGGCCAGGCCGACGCCGAGCTGCTTCATGTCCTGGTTGTCGCCGATCGCGAAGGCCGCGAAGGTGACGACCATGACCGCGGCCGCGCTCGTGATGACGCTGGCCGTGCTCTTGATGCCCTGGGCGACCGCCTTGTCGGTGGCCACGCCGCGGTCGACGAGCTCGCGGACCCGGCTCAGGACGAACACGTGGTAGTCCATCGAGAGGCCGAAGAGGACGACGAACAGGAACAGCGGCAGCCAGGGCGCGATGCCGCCGACCGAGGTGAACCCGAGTGCCGTCTCGCCGCGCCCGTCCTGGAACACGAGCGTCAGGACGCCGTAGGCCGAGCCCACTGAGAGCAGGTTCAGGACGATCGCCTTGATGGGGATGACGATCGACCGGAACGTGACGAGCAGCAGGATGAACGCCATCGTGAGCACGAACAGGAACACGATCGGCAGGTGCGACTTCATCGTGTCGAGGAAGTCCTTCGAGCCTGCCGTCATGCCCGTCACCGCGACGTCGGTGCCCGCGAGCTTGCCGACGGTCGCCGGGATCACGTCGCCGCGCAGGACCTCGAGCGAGCGGTCGGAGGCGGCGTCGGTGCCCTTGCCCTTCACGGCGATGGACGCGACCGCGACGGTCTTCGCCGGGTTGATCTCGACGTTGAACGGCTCGGAGAGCTGTCCGCTGGCGATCGCCTTGTCGCGGAGCTGCGCGATCGCCGCCGTGACGGCGGGCGTGGTGACGTCCTTGGCCTTGATGACGACGGCGGCGGGCACGCTGCCGCCCGGGAACGCCGCGTCGATCCGGTCCAGCGTCTGGATGATCGGCTCGCTGCGGGACATGCCCTCGGTGCCGGACTCCTTGAACTGCATGCCGAGCGCGGGGATCGTCAGCGCGACGAGCAGGCCGCCGGCGAGCACCACCGAGACGACCGGGTGCTTGAGGACGCGGCTGAGGATCGCGTTCCACATGCGGGACTCGCCGCCGTTCTTGTGGCGGCGCTTGCCGAGGTAGGGCACGCGGCCCTTCTCGAGCCAGTTCTTCTGGCCGAGGTAGGAGAGCACCGCCGGGAGGAACGTCAGCGACCCGAGCATGGCGACGGCGACCACGAGGATCGTGCCGAGGCCGAACGACGTGAAGATCGGGTTGCCGGAGAAGAACATGCCGGCCATCGCCGCCATGACGGTGAAGCCGGAGATCAGCACCGCGCGACCCGAGGTCGCGGCAGCGACCTCCAGCGCATCGGCGGACGAGCGGCCCTTGTCCTGCTCCTCGGTCATCCGGCGCATGTAGAACATCGCGTAGTCGACGCCCACGGCGAGGCCGATGAGCATGGTCACCTGTGCGACGGCGGGATGCAGCGGCATGAGCTGGCTGACCGGGCCGAGCAGGCCGGTGGTCGCCACGAACGAGCTGATGCCCAGCAGCAGCGGCACGCCGGCTGCGATGGCGGCGCCGAACGCGAGCAGGAGGATGATCAGCGTCCCGCCCATCGAGAACTGCTGGGACTTCGCCTCGTCGGCACGCTCCTTGGGACCGAGCGCATGCTGCTGCGATGCGTCCCCGTGCTCCTGCACGAGCAGCTCGGGATGAGCCTTCTGGACCGCGGCGACCGCGGCCAGCGGGGCGGCGGCGAGCTTTTCGAGCGCCTCCTTGTCCTGGCTGGTCTCGACCTTGGCGGGCAGCGAGAACGTCACCAGCACGGAGCGACCGTCCTTGGAGACCGTGCTCGCGCGGTACTTGGCGTCGAGCGGGCTCTGGATCTCGGTGACGCCTTCGAGCGCGCCGAGGCGGCTGACCACATCCTTCACGGCGGCGGTCACCTCAGGAGCATCGGCCTTGATCGAGCCCTTGCCCTGGATGAGCACGCGCTCGCCGATCGCGTCGGGGAAGCCGGCGTCGTCGATGATCATCGAGCCCTTCTTGGACTCGCCGTTGCCGGACTCGGCGGCACCGAGGTTCTTCTGGCCGACGTTGCCGCCGACCACCGTCGCGAGTACGACGAAGAGGATCCATCCGAGGATGGCGGTCTTGCGGTGCGTGGCACTCCATCTGCCGGCGCGCGCTGCGAGGTTTCGAGGTTGCATCGGTGGAGCCTCCCAGCGGTCACGTCCCCGCCCCAGGGGGTGGCCTGGCGTCCGTGAGGGGGGCCACCAGGGGCGGCGCTTGAGAGGTAGCCCCTAGGTGCTCGAGCGGACGATCAGCTCGGGCGCGACGATCTCGCGGACCGGCTGGCGGTCGCCGGACTCGATTCGCTCGAGCAGCAGCAGGAGGCTGCGGCGGCCCATCTCGTTGAAGTTCTGGCGGACGGTGGTCAGCGGCGGCGTGAAGTACTCCGCCTCGGGGATGTCGTCGAAGCCGACGATGCCGATGTCGCCCGGGATCGCGCGCCCGGCCTCGTTGAGGGCGCGGAGCACGCCGAGCGCCATCTGGTCGTTGCCGGCGAAGACGGCGGTGACGTCCGGGTCGGCCGCGAGCTCGCGCCCGAGCTCGTAGCCGCTGCGCGCGCTCCAGTCGCCCTGGAGGACCGGCGGCGCGGTCGCGCCGGCCGCCTCGAGCGTGGCGCGCCAGCCCTTGACGCGGTCCTGCGCCTCGAGCCAGTCGCGCGGGCCGGAGATATGCCACACGGTGCGGTGCCCCCGGTCGAGCAGGTGGCGGGTGGCGAGCCGGGCTCCCTCGACCTGGTCGACGGCCACGAGCGGCACCGAGTCCTCGGGCGCCGCCTCGCTGGCGACCACGGGGACATCGTCGGGCAGATGCAGCACCGCCTGCGTCGCCGACTCCTGGGGTGCGATCACGAGGATCCCGTCCACGCCCTGCTGGCGCAGCCGCTCCACCGCGCTCAGCACCGAAGAGCGCGTGAGCGCGCGCAGGCTGACGATGCTCACGAAGTAGCCGGCGTCGTGGGCGGCACGCTCGATCCCGAACAGGGTGGAGGCCGGGCCGTAGAGCGTGGTGTCGAAGCTCACCACCCCGAGCGTGCGAGAGACACCGGTGACCAGCGCGCGGGCGACGGAGTTCGGCCGGTAGCCGAGCTCGCGCATCGCGTCCTCCACGCGCTCGCGCGTGTGCGAGCGCACGTGCGGACTGTCGTTGATGACCCGCGAGACCGTCTGGTGCGAGACCCCGGCGAGCTCGGCGACGTCGGCCATCACGACGGCACGCGGACGGCCTTCCTTGTTGTCGAGTCCGCTCATCGAGTCGGCGGACATCGTGGCAGCCCGGGTGGCGAGAGCTAGCCCTTGAGCCCCGTGTTCGCGATGCCCTGCACGATCTGGCGCTGGAAGAGGACGAAGGCGATCAGCAGCGGCAGGGCGCCGAGGACGCCGATCGCCATCTGCTGCGCGTAGAGCGCGCCGTACGAGGTCTGCACCGTCGCCAGCCCGACGGGGATCGTGAACAGCGAGCCCGCGCTCGTGACCACGAACGGCCACAGGAAGTTGTTCCACGCGTGGACGAACGTGAAGATGCCGACGGCCGCGATCGTGGCCCGCGACAGCGGCATCCAGATGTGCCAGTAGATGCGCCACATCGAGGCGCCGTCGACGAGCGCGCTCTCCTCGAGCTCGCGCGGCAGCGCGTCGAACCCGCGCTTGAAGACGAGGACGGCGATCGGCGACGCCAGCTGCGGCAGGATGATGCCCCAGTACGTGTCGGCCAGCCCGAACGCGTCCATCTGCGCGAACAGCGGCACGATCAGCGCCTGGAACGGGACGATCAGGCCCGCCAGCACCATCCACTGGAGCGCCTCGCGGCCACGGAAGCGCATGCGCGAGAACGCGAACGCCGCCATGCTCGCGGTCAGGATCGTGCCGCCCGTGATCACCGCCGTGGTGATGAAGCTGTTGAAGTACCACTTGAGGATGTTGCCCTGGTCGAGCGCCGCGCGGTAGGCCTCGAGCGTCACCTGGGAGCCGAACCACTCGACGGGCGCGACCGTCGTCTCCTCGTCCGGCTTGAGCGACGTCGCGACCGCCCAGAGGACCGGGACGACCCAGATGAGGGCGAGCACGACGAGCACGGCGTAGATCACCGGCCGCGCCCAGCCGCGGTGGCCCGGGCCCTCGACGAGCCCGCCGGGTGCGCCGGAGGCGACGATCGAGGTCATTCGGTGACCACCGTCTTCGTGCCCACGCGACGGATCAGCCGCATCGAGATCAAGGTGACGGCGACGACCGCGAGGAAGAACACGAACGACATCGCGCTCGCGTAGCCGATCCGGTACTGCGTGAAGCCCGCCTCGTAGATGTACTGGATGGCCGGCCGCGTCGAGTTCTCCGGGCCCGGGCCGCCGAGCTGCAGCAGGTAGATCTGGTCGAAGATCTTCAGCGAGGCGATGACCTGCAGCACCGTCACGAGCACGATCGTCGACGAGAGCAGCGGCATCGTGATGCGGCGCAGCTGCTGCCCGGGGGTCGCACCGTCCACGGCGGCCGCCTCATAGAGCTCGCGCGGCACCTCCTGGAGGCCGGCGAGGTAGAGCACGAAGTTGAAGCCGAACGTCCACCAGACGGTGACGATCACGGCCGAGACCATCGCGACGCCGGGCTGGCCGAGCCAGTTGACCTCCGCGAAGCCCAGGGTGGTGAGGTACGAGTTGATGAGGCCGAAGCCCGGCTGGTAGAGCCAGTTCCAGATCAGCACCACGACCGAGACCGGCAGCACGAACGGCGCGAAGAACGCGAGCCGGAACAGCCACTGCAGGCGCCGCACGCGGGTCACCATCAGCGCCATGCCCAGCGGCAGCAGCACGAGCGGCGGGACGCTGAGCAGCGTGAAGAACGCCGTGTGCCACATCGCCGCCCAGAAGTCCGGATCGTTCAGCAGCTCGCTGTAGTTGCTCAGCCCTGCCCAAGACGAGCCGCCGACGAGCGACTCGTCGAACAGCGACGTGCGCAGCGCCGACAGCACCGGCCAGAACAGGAACAGCACGAACACGATGAAGAACGGGCCGGTGAACACGAGCGCGAGCGGGCCCGACCGCGGGTCGCGCGACTTGCGCCGGGCGGTCTGCTCCCGTATCCGCTCCCGCCCGCCCCGGGCCAGTGACTCCGTGGCCGAGGTCATACCGGCGGCGCCTTCGCGCTCACGCGCTCCAGGTAGTCGCGGAACGAGGCCAGGCCCTGCTCCGGCTTCTGGTCGCCGACGATCACCGGCTTGAACGCCGAGCCGGCGTTCGTCTCGAGGTTCGACCCGCTGCCGCTGTACCAGGCGAGCGGGTCGAAGACGACGCGCTCGGCCGCCTGGGCGTAGTCGCTCTGGGGCGAGAGCTTGCGGTACTCCTCGCTCTCGAACACCTCGCGATAGGCCGGGACGTGGCCGCCCTTCGCCCAGTCCAGGCCCTTACGGACGAGGCGCGAGACGAACGCGAGCGCCGCGTCGAGGCGCTCGGGCGACCGGCCCGTGTTCCGCGGGATCACGAACACGTGCGCATCGCCCTGGTTGGCCGGGCGATCGAAGATCTTCGGCACGGTCGTCATGCCGAACTTCATCTTCATGGCCTGGTAGGTCGTGACCTCCCACTCGCCGTTGAGCGAGAACGCGGCGGTGCCGTTGCTGAAGAAGGCAACCGAGCCCTGGTAGTCGAGGTCGGGCGCGGCGACGCCGCGCTTCTTGGGTTCCCCCATCCACTGGAGCGCCTTGATCGCGGTCGCGTCGTCCATGCCGATCTTCGTGCCGCCGTCCTCGAGGATCGGCGGGCCGCCGAGCTGCTCATAGAGGGTCAGGAAGATCCGCCACGGCGTCACGCCGCGCGTCTCGAACACGAGCCCGGTCTTGCCGGTCTTGTCCTTGATCGCCTCGCAGGCGTCGAGCAGCCGGTCGGGTCCGTCGAGGGCGGGGAGCTTGCCGCCCTCGAGCAAGCCCGCCTTCTCGCACAGCTCGGTGTTGTAGTAGAGGACGAACGGGTGGGTGTCGAGCGGGATCGCGTACTGCTTGCCGCCCGACTGGCCGCTCTTCCACGGTGCGTCGAGGAAGCGCTCGGCCTCGAGGCCGTGGCGCTCGAGCAGCTCGGGCGTGAGCTCCTCGAGCAGCCCCGCCGGGGCGAAGGACGGCAGCCGCGTCGCGTGGATGATGGCGACGTCGGGGGGCGACCCGCCCACGCCGGCCAGCGCGAGCTTCGTGTAGTAGGGGTTGCCCCACGGCAGGATCAGCTCGCGCACGTCGCTGTCGTCGTGCTCGGAGTCGATATCGGCCAGGATCTCGGTCAGGCGCTCGCCGTCGCCGCCGCCGAACAGGTGCCAGAACGACACCGTCTGGCTGCCGCCGGAGAACGGCGACCCTTTCGTCGTGACACCCACCGCGGCGGCTCCCAGCACGACGCCGCCGCCGATGAGGACCTGGCGTCGCGTCAGGCCCGGGGTGCCCCTGCGCTCCCCCTCCATGCAACGGGCACTACCCCGTACGGCGACATTGAGAACGCTCACATGTGAGCGTGCTCGATGCTACGGTGCCCGCGGTGCGGGAGGCCACGTTGTCCATCGATCCGGCGTTCGCGGTCGGCGACGTCGACGAGCGGGTGTTCGGATCGTTCGTCGAGCACATGGGGCGCTGCGTGTACGGCGGCATCTACGAGCCGGGGCACCCGACGGCCGGCGACGACGGCTTCCGCGGCGACGTGCTCGAGCTCGTGCGCGATCTCGGGGTGACGATCGTCCGCTACCCCGGCGGCAACTTCGTCTCGGGCTATGACTGGGAGGACGGCATCGGGCCGCGCGAGTCGCGGCCGCGGCGGCTCGACCTGGCGTGGCGCTCGATCGAGACCAACCAGGTCGGGACCGACGACTTCCTGGCCTGGACCCGGCAGGCTGGGGTCGAGCCGATGCTCGCGGCGAACATGGGCACGCGCGGCGTCGACGCCGCGCGGCACCTCGTCGAGTACTGCAACGCGCCGGGCGGCACAGAGTGGGCCGACCGCCGGCCCGCCGACCCGTACGGCGTGCGCGTCTGGTGCATCGGCAACGAGATGGACGGGCCGTGGCAGATCGGCCACCTGGACGCGGTGGCCTACGGGAAGCTCGCCAACGAGGCGGGCAAGGCGATGCGGCTCGTCGACCCGTCGATCGAGCTCGTCGTCTGCGGCAGCTCGCACTCGCGGATGCCGACCTTCGGGGCGTGGGAGGACACGGTGCTCGACCTCGCCTGGGAGGTCGCGGACCATGTCTCGGTGCACACGTACTACGACCCGGCGCGCTTCGAGAGCACCGAGGCGTTCCTCGCCAGCTCGCTCGACCTCGACCGCATGATCGGCGCGGTCGCCGCCACCGCCGACGCGGTCGCCGCGCGCAAGGGCAGCCGCCGCCGCGTCTCGCTCAGCGTCGACGAGTGGAACGTCTGGTACCAGGAGCCGAGAGAGGCGTACGAGCGCAAGCGCGAGCCGTTCGTGGAGGCGCCGCCGCTGATCGAGGACACCTACACGGTCACCGACGCGCTCGTGGTCGGGTGCTGCCTGATCACGCTGCTGCGGCACGCCGACCGCGTGCGGATGGCGTGCCTGGCGCAGCTCGTCAACGTGATCGCGCCGATCCGCACCGAGAACGGTGGCCCGGCCTGGCGGCAGACGACGTACTTCCCGTTCCAGCACGCGGCGCGCCACGGGCACGGGACCGTCCTGCGCGTCGAGCCGAGCGGGCCGACCTACGACACCGAGGGCGAGAGCGCGGTGCCGGTGCTCGAGGCCACCGCCGTCCACGACGGCGACGAGGGGCTGACGCTGTTCGCCGTCAACCGCGGCGACGAGCCGCTCGCGCTGCGCGCGCGGCTGACCGGGCTCGGGTCGCCCGAGGTGGCCGAGCACCTCGTGCTCGCCGACGACGACCCGGAGGCCGCCAACACCGCCGCCGAGCCGGACCGGGTGCTCCCGCGCTCCGCCGAGGGCGCGCGCGTCGAGGCCGGCGAGCTGCGCGCGGACCTGCCGGCGCGGTCGTGGAACGTGCTGCGGCTCGCGCGCGCCGCGGGCTGACGCGAACCTGGTCGCCGGGGCGTCCAAAGGCGCGGCGCGCGCTCAACACCCGCGCGGGGCTGCCGATAGCACTCGTATGTCGATTGACACCCCCTCCGCCGTACGCCACCGCCTCGTAACCCGCTCCGACTTCGACGGCCTCGTCTGCGCCGCGCTGCTCAAGGAGCTCGGACTGCTGGACGACATCCTGTTCGTCCATCCCAAGGACATGCAGGACGGCAAGATCGAGGTCGGGCCCGACGACATCACGACAAACCTGCCCTACGTCCCCGGGGTCGGCCTCGCCTTCGATCACCACGCCTCGGAGGCGGTCCGCGTCGAGGACTCGCCGGAGAACCACGTGATCGTCCCCGACGCCAAGAGCGCCGCGCGGGTGGTCTACGACTACTACGGCGGCGCCGAGCGCTTCCCGTCGATCTCCGACGAGATGATGGAGGCGGTCGACAAGGCCGACGCGGCCGAGTTCTCCGAGGACGAGATCCTCGATCCCCAGGGCTGGAACCTGATGTCGTTCCTGATGGACCCGCGCACGGGCCTCGGCCGCTTCCGCGAGTTCCGCATCTCCAACTACCAGCTGATGATGCAGCTGATCGACACCTGCACGGAGATGACCGTCGAGGAGCTGCTCGCGACGCCCGACGTCGCCGAGCGCGTCGAGGTCTACTGCGAGCACCGCACGCAGGCGGTCGAGCAGCTCCATCGCTGCGCGGCGGTGCACGGCAACCTCGTCGTGCTCGACCTCCGCGACGAGGAGATCATCCACCCGACGAACCGCTTCATGATCTACGCGCTGTTCCCTGAGACCAACGTCTCGATCCACATCCTCTGGGGCCTCAAGCAGCAGAACACGGTGTTCGCCACCGGCAAGTCGATCATCAACCGCTCCTCCCGCACGGACGTCGGTGGGCTGATGCTCGAATACGGCGGCGGCGGCCACGAGGCGGCCGGGACCTGCCAGATCGCCAACGAGGACGCGGAGCGCGTGCTCGGCGAGCTGGTGGCGCGGATCACCGCCGACGGCTAGGCGTCCGGGCGGTAGCGCAGACCGTCGAGCGCGACCCGGAGGATGTGCGTGGTCTGCCGGGGATCGGCGGCCGGGACCTTGGCGATCCCGATGACCATCTGGATCACGTCGGCGATGTCGACGTCCGGCCGCACGACACCGGCCTCCTGGGCGCGCTCGAGCAGCGGCTCGCCCGCCTCGAACAGCGCGGCGCGGCTGGCCTTGAAGAGCTCGGCGTCGCGGCCGAGGTAGTTGACGAGCTCGGCGGCGAGCGCCTGCTTGGTGGCGAGGTAGCCGATGAAGCGCTCGAACCAGCCGTTGAGCGCCTCCCAGGGATCGGCGCCGTCGAGCTGCTCGGCCGCCGAGCGGCAGACCTCCTCGACCTCCTCGAGATAGAGCGCCTCCACCAGCGCCTGCCGGTTGGGGAAGTGGCGATAGAGCGTCCCGATGCCGACGCCGGCGCGGCGCGCGATCTCCTCGAGCGCCGTCGACTCGCCGCCTTCGGCGAACGCCTCGCGCGCCGCCGCGAGCACCTTCTCGTAGTTGCGCCGCGCGTCCGCGCGCTTGGGGCGCGTGAGCAGTGTCTGGGTGGTCGCGTCGGGGGTGCTCATGGCAGGTTCGCTTGCAAAACGGAGGCTACCTCCGTATAGTTCCGGAGGCAACCTCCAGTTTACCGGAAGGACCAAGCCACATGACGACGCTCGACCACACCGCATACCAAGCGAGGATCCACCGGGTCTCCGAGGGGGTCGTCGCCTCCTACATCCACGACATCGCGATCAGTCCTGCCGGCGCGCCCGGCTCGGCGCCACGCGCGGCGGCTCGTCCGGCTGCTTCGGATAGACGGGCGGCCACGGCGCGTCCATCAAGCCGTTCTCGCGGTCGCGGCGATGAAGCTCGAGCAGCGGCTCGAGCGATTGCGGGGCGTCGCCGATCGCGGCCCACGGGTCGCCGTCTCGCTCCAGCCGCTCCGGCACGCTCGCGAGCGTGAGCGCGAGGGGATCGACTTCGTCGAGCTCCTCCCAGCGCAGCGGGGTCGAGACCTGCGCGCCCGTGCGCGCGCGGACGGACCACGCGCCGAACACGGTCTTGTGCGGCGCGTTCTGGTTGTAGTCGACGAAGATCCGGCGGCCGCGCTCCTCCTTCCACCAGGCCGCGGTGAGGATGTCGGGCCGGCGGCGCTCGAGCTCGCGCGCCGCGGCCACCGCGGCGGCGCGGACCTCGTAGGAGTCCCACCGCGGCTCCAGCCGGACGTAGACGTGCAGCCCGCGGTTGCCCGTCGTCTTCGGGAAGGCGGCGATCCCCAGCTCGTCGAGCAGCGCCTTGAGCTCCCAGGCCGCGCCCCGCGCCTCGGCGAAGCCGGTGCCGGGCTGCGGGTCGAGGTCGAGCCGCAGCTCGTCGGCGTGATCGGGGTCGTCGGCGCGGAACGGCCACACGTGGAAGCCCAGGCACGCGAGGTTGACCGCCCACGCGACGTGGGCGACGTCGGCCGCCACGAGCGCGCGTGACGGCGTGCCGTTGACGGTCTGGACGGTCGTCGTCTCGAGCCACTCGGGCGCGTTGTCCGGCACGCGCTTCTGGAAGAACGACGTGCCGCCGGCGCCGCGGGGGAAGCGCTGCATGAGCACCGGCCGGCCGCCCATCGCGCGCATCAGCGGCTCCGCGACGGCGGCGTAGTAGCGGACGAGGTCGAGCTTCGTCTCGCCGCGCTCGCCGAACAGCACCTTCCCGGGGGACGTGATGCGCACCTCGCGCCCGGCGAGCTCGAGCACCTGCGCGTCGTTGCCGGCCACATCGCCACGCTACCTTGCGCGCGCATGAACACCGTTCGAGATCAGCAGACCGTCGCGCCGGACGGGAAGCCCGTCCACAAGCTCATCGACGGCGTCGTCGTCCGCCGGGGTGTCACGCACGTCGACGAGCGCGGCGCCCTGCACGAGCTCTACGACCCGCGCTGGGGCGTGCACTCCGCCGACCTCGTCTACGCGTACATATCGACCACGCGGCCGGGCTGGGCCAAGGGCTGGGCCCTGCATCACCACCACGACGACCGCTACGCGGTCTGGCAGGGCCGGATCGAGCTCGTGCTCTACGACGCGCGCCCCGGCTCGCCGACCGAGGGCCTCGAGACGCGGCTGTTCCTCAGCGACCACGACCGCTGCTGCGTGACCATCCCCGCCGGGGTCTGGCACGCCGAGCGCAACATCGGCGATGTCGAGGTGGTCATCGTCAACTTCCCGACCGAGCCCTTCCATCACGCGGCGCCCGACAAGGAGCGCCTGCCGCTGGACACCGACGCGCTGCCGGTCGAGCTCGGCGTGGGCTGGCACGGCTGGTAGCTACTTGGCCGTGGGCTTGTCGCGGTAGATCGACATGCGGAACTTCGCGGTCTTGCCCTTCAGCAGCGTGACGGGGTTCTGGTCGACGTCGATGAGCATGTGGCCCTTGGCTGGGGCCGCGGTCACGGTGACGTGCAGCGTGACGGTGAACTCGGTCGCGTCGTCCTGCTCTTCGCGGGCCTGGTCGGAGATGCTGTCGACCCGCACGCTGACGCCCTTGCCGAAGCTGATGTTCTTGCCCGCGAGCAGCACGGTGTCGCCCTTGAGCGCGAGCACCGACCGGGCCGAGCTCGTCCCGGCCGTGTTGGCCTCGACGCCGCGGACCTCGTCGGTCTTCGGGTTGTACGCGTAGCGCTCGTAGTAGACCTTCGTGTCGCTCTCCTTCCACGGGTAGCCCCTGCCCGCCTTGGGCGGCAGGCTCTGGACTTCGACCTCGAAGCCGAGGTTGAGCAGGATCACGTCGCCGGCGGCCTGCTGGTCCATCTCGGCGCGCAGGATCGCGACCTCGAGCCCGTCGGACAGGGTGTAGAAGGTGCCGGTCACCGCGTCGTGGCCGCCGGGCGCCCAGTCGAACTTGTTCGCCTGCTCGTCGAACGTGAGGTAGCCCTTCGGCAGCGTCGGCATGAGGGACTTGGGCGCCGGCTTGGCCTGCTTCCCCTTCTTCGGCTGCTGCTTCTTCGGCTTGTCCCCGCCGGCGGCCTCCGCGGCCTTGTCGGCGGCGTCCTTCGACTGCTTGGCCTTCGGGTCCGCCGGCGTGGTGGGCGGTGTGCCGCCGGTCTGGGGCGGCTGGTCCTTGGCCTCCTCGGCGGCCGCCTCCTTCTTCAGCACGTCGGCGGGCGCGCCCGTGCTCAGCACCTCCGAGAACTGGTTGTCGACCCAGGTGAGCTCTGACTCCGTGTCGTGGCCGCGCCGCACCTTCTCGACCTCGCCCTGGATGAGCCCGATCAGCTCGTACGGGTCCATCGCCCCGGTGCCGCCCTTCATGGCCTCGAGGCGCTTGAGCAGCTCCTTCATCTGATCGGCCGTGAAGTCCTTGGGGACCACGCTGTCGAGCTGCCAGACCTGGTCCTTGTCGAGCTGGATGCCGCCGTTCTTCAGCGCCTCGGCGACGGACTGCGCGCCTGCATGCAGCGGCGACGCCGGCGGCTGGACGTCGGGCGTGCCGGACACGTCGGAGGGGCCGCCCTGCGTGCCGCCGTCGGGCACCTTGCCGGGCGGGGGCGTCCCGGGTGGCTCGGGGACGGTGCCGGTGCCGCCGGAGCCCTGGGTGTCCTTGTCGCCTCCCGTCCCGCCGCCCGCGTCCTTGGCGCCGCCGCCGGCCGACCCCTGCTTGTCGCCCTCGGCGTCGCCCTCGTCGCCGCCGTCACCGCCGAAGCCGATCTTCGCGCCGTTCCAGAGCTTGCGGAAGACCCCGACGATCTCGATGATGTCCCACGCGATCGCGATCGCGATCACGTTGAGGATCGGGATCGCGTAGGCGAGCTTGCGGGCGATCGCCTTGCCGGCCGTCGTCCCGAGCGCCTTGCCCATCAGCCCGCCCGCCTTGCTCTTGAGCCCGCTGTCGGCCTTGCGGATGACACCCTCCGAGCGCTTCAGGACCTCGCCCTGGGACTTCAGCGTCGCCTTGAGCGCCGCCTTCTCCGTCTCCGCGGGCTTCGCCTGCTCCTTGGTCCGCTCCGCGATCGCCATGGCTGGGCGAGTATCCCGCCTCGCGTCAAGCGCGTCGGAATGATGTGATGCCGGTATGAGCCTCAGCTTCGGCGTCACCGTCCTGCCCGACCCCCCGTACCAGCGCATGATCGAGCTGTTCCAGCTCGCGGAGAGACTCGGCTTCGAATACGGCTGGACCTACGACTCGCACGTGCTGTGGCAGGACTCGTTCCCGACCATGGCGCTGGCCGCGCAGGCGACCGAGAAGCTCAAGCTCGGCCACATGGTCACGAACCCGGGGACGCGCGAGCCGACCGTCGTCGCCAGCGCGTACGCGACGCTCCAGGACATCTCCGAGGGCCGCATGATCATGGGCATCGGGCGCGGGGACTCAGCCCGCCGGGTCATCGGGCAGAAGCCGGTGCCGGTCGGGCGCTTCGAGGAGACCCTCCAGATGATCAAGCCGTTCATGAACGGCGAGCAGGTGCGCTGGAACGACACCGACATCACGCTCGGGTGGGCGCGCACGGACCTCCCCGGGATCGAGATGCACGTCGCCGGCTACGGGCCGAAGGTGCTCGGCCTCGCGGGCCGCTACGGCGACGGCGTGATCATCCAGCTCGCCGACCCGGACATCATCCAGTGGACGATGAGCACCGCCCGCAAGGCGGCCGAGGAGGCGGGCCGCGACCCGGCGGAGCTGAAGTGCATCGTCTGCGCGCCGAGCCACATCTCGGACGACCTGGCGGCCGCGCGCGACCAGGTGCGCTGGTTCCCGGCGATGGTGTCCAACCACGTCAAGGACCTGATCGCCCGCTACGGCGCCGACGGCTCGGTCGTGCCCCAGGCGCTGACCGACTACGTGCCGGACGACACGGGCTACGACTACGACGAGCACTCGCGCACCGGCGCGAAGCACGGCGCGTTCGTGAGCGACGAGATCTGCGACCGCTTCTGCGTGATCGGCACGCCGGAGCAGGCGGCCGACAAGCTCGCCGAGCTGGAGTCGATCGGCGTCGACCAGTTCAACGTCTACCTGATGACTGAGGGCCAGGAGGCGACCCTCGAGACCTACGGCCGGGAGATCATCCCGCGCTTCACGGGAGGTGCAGCATGAGGAAGCTCGTCCGCGGCGGCACGGTCGTGTCCGCCACCCACGCGTCGGTCGCCGACGTGCTCATCGACGGCGAGGAGATCGCGGCCGTCGGGAGCTTCGGCGACGTCGACGCGGAGGTGATCGACGCCACCGGCTGCTTCGTGCTGCCGGGGCTGATCGACAACCACACGCACATGGCGATGCCGTTCGGCGGCACCCGCTCGATCGACGACTACGACACGGGCACGCGCGCCGCCGCCGCCGGCGGCACGACCTGCATCGTCGACTTCGTGATCCAGCAGGAGGGTGGCGGGCTGCAGTCCTCGCTCGACGAGTGGCAGGAGCGCGCGGCCGGCGCCGCGCACGTCGACTACGGCTTCCACGTGGCGATCACGGAGGCCGACGAGGGCACGTTCGCCGACATGCCGGCGATGGTCGAGCAGGGCATCGCGTCGTTCAAGGTCTTCCTCGCCTACAAGGGCGTGCTGATGGTCACCGACGACCTCTTCTTCCGCGTGCTCGAGACCACGCGCGACCTCGACGCGCTGACGATGGTGCATTGCGAGAACGGCTGGGCGATCGACGTGCTCGTCGAGCGCGCGCTCGCCGCCGGCCAGACCGAGCCGATCCACCACGCCTACACGCGCCCGGAGATCCTCGAGGCCGAGGCGACCCACCGCTCGGTCCGGCTCGCCGAGCTCGCGAACGCGAGCGTGTTCATCGTCCACGTGACCTGCGGCCTGGCGGCCGACGAGATCGCCGCCGGGCAGTCGCGCGGCGTCCAGGTCTCGGGCGAGACGTGCCTGCAGTACCTGACCAACACGGTCGAGGACCTCAAGCGCCCCGACTTCGAGGGCGCGCGCTACGTCTGCTCGCCGCCGCTGCGCGAGCAGCGCAACCAGGAGCTGCTGTGGCGGGCGCTCGACCTCGGCACGCTCGAGAGCGTGTCGACCGACCACTGCCCGTTCAACAGCGAGCAGAAGGCGCTCGGCCGCGACGACTTCTCGAAGATCCCCAACGGCCTGGCGATGATCCAGCACCGGCTCGTGAAGCTGTGGGACCTCGGCGTCGAGGGCGGGCGGATCACGCCGTCCGAGCTCGTCGACATGACCTCGACGAAGATCGCCCGCCGCTTCGGCCTGGCGAAGAAGGGCTCGATCGCGCCCGGCATGGACGCCGACCTCGTGGTCTTCGACCCGTCGACCCCGTTCGAGTTCTCGACCGGCACCTCGCACATGAACGTCGACTACGACCTGTTCGACGGCGAGTCGTCGACCGGCAGCGTGCGCCACACGCTGTGCCGCGGGGCGCTCGTCTACGACCGCGGGCAGATCGTCACCTCACCGGGCCACGGGCGCTTCGTCCCGCGCTCGCTCGGCGCCGCGGCCGCCGTCGCGTCGTGATGGACGCCGATCGCGTCATCGCCGACCTCAAGGAGCTCGCCGAGCTGACCGGCGGGCCCGACGGCGCGCGCCGCGTGTGCTGGACCGACGAGTGGGTCAAGGCGCGCGCGCTCGTGCGCGAGAAGCTCGAGGAGCTGCCGGTCGAGATCACCACCGACGCCGCCGGCAACGTGTGGGCCGACCTGCCGGGCGAGCAGGACGGCTTCGTGATCGTCGGCTCGCACGTCGACTCGGTGCCGGCGGGCGGCTGGCTCGACGGCGCGCTGGGGCTGTTCGCCGCGCTCGAGACGCTGCGCCAGCACGCCGACCGCGACCGGCCGGTGGGGCTGCGCTTCGTCGACTGGGCCGACGAGGAGGGGGCCCGCTTCGGGCGCAGTCTGTTCGGCTCGTCGGCGTGCGCGGGCACGCTCGAGATCGACGAGGTCCGCGACCTCAAGGACCGCGACGGCGAGCGCCTCGAGGACGTCGTCGGCCGCTGCGACGTCGACCTCGCCAAGGTCCACGAGTCGGGCGCGCAGCTCGAGGGCGCCCGCGCCTACCTCGAGCTGCACATCGAGCAGGGCCCGGTGCTCGAGAGCCGCGACGAGCCGGCGGCGGTCGTGCTCGGCACCGTCGGTGTCGAGCGCCGCGCGGCGGTCTTCACCGGGCGCGCCGCGCACGCGGGCGCGACGCCGATGGACATGCGGCAGGACTCGTTCCTGGCGGCGGCGCGCGCTGCGCTCGAGATCCGCGAGATCGGGCTCGCGCACGAGGGCGGCTACTGCACCACCGGCGGCGCGAGCAGCGACCCGGGGGTCGTGACCGCCGTCGCGGGGCGGACCGAGCTGCTGCTCGACCAGCGCCACCTCGAAGCCGACGAGCTCGCGGCGATGCTGAAGGAGGCCGACGAGGCGTGCGAGCGCGCCGCGGAGGAGTTCGGCTGCACGGTCGAGATCAAGCACCTGTGGTCGATCCCGCCGATCCCGTTCGACGACCGGCTGATCGGCTTCGCCAAGGAGGCGCTCGGCACCGACACCGCGATCCCGTCCGGCCCGCTCCACGATGCCGCCGAGATGGCGCGGCTCATCCCGACGGTGATGATCTTCTCCAAGTCGTCGCCGCCGGTCTCCCACACGCCGGAGGAGGACACGCCGGAGGAGGACCTGCGGGTCGCGATCGAGGTCTACGGCAAGACCGTCGACGCGACGCTGCGGGAGGCCGCCGACGGCGACCTCCCGCCGCGCGGCTGAGTCAGGCCGTCTGCGTGAGCTCGCTCAGCCGCTGCCGCTGGGCGCCGTCGGCGTCGAAGTTCGCCGGGGACAGCCACGCCGCGTAGGCCGCGCGGAGCCGCGGCCACTCCTCGGCGAGGATCGAGTACCAGGCCGTGTCGCGGTTGCGGCCCTTGACGACCATGTGGTTGTAGAAGATCCCCTCGAAGGAGTAGCCGAGGCGGAGCGCGGCGCGCCGCGACGCCGCGTTGGCGGCATTGCACTTCCACTCCATGCGGCGGTAGCCGAGGTCGTCCATGGCGTGGCGGATCAGGAGCACGAGGCCCTCCGTCGCCGCCGGCGTGCGCTGGAGGAGCGGGGAGAGCCAGATGTGGCCGAGCTCGATCGTGCCCTGCTCCGGGACGATCGAGAGCAGGGTGGCGACGCCCAGGGCGCGGCCGGGCGGGCGGGCCTCCGCGATCGTGAAGAAGAGCGGATCCTCCTCCACGGCCCGCGCCTCCAGCCACGCCCGGTGGGCGGCTTCGGAGTCGAACGGGCCGTAGGGGAGATAGGTCCAGCTGGCCTCCGCCTCCGGGCTGCCGTCGTGGCCGAGCCGGTAGAGGTCCGGGCCGTGGCGCTCCGGGTCGAGCGGCTCGACCCGCACGCGCGTGCCGTCGAGCGCCGTGCGGCCGGGCCGCGGGCGCGGGAGCTCGAGCTCGACGAGCCGTGTCGACGTCGTGCGCAGCGTCATCGGTCGCGGTTGTAGAGGCGCTTGGCCCACACGTAGCCCCCGCCGCCGATGACGGTGCACCAGGCGACGGCGAGCACGCCGCTGTCGCCGATCGGCGTGCCCATCAGCAGGCCGCGCAGCGTCTCCATGATCGGCGTGAACGGCTGGTGCTCGGCGAACCACTGCATGCCCGGGGGCATCGTCTCGGTGGGGACGAAGCCGCTGCCGAGGAACGGGAGCAGGAGCAGCGGCATGGGGAGGTTGCTCGCGCTCTCGACGTTCTTGGTGACGAGCCCGAGCGCGACCGAGAACCACGTGATCGCGAAGCTCACGAGCACGAGCAGCCCTGCGACCGCGAGCCACTCGAGCGGTCCGGCGGTGGGGCCGAAGCCGGCCAGCAGGGCGACGGCGAAGACGACCGCGATGCTGACCGCGGTCTGGATGACCGCGCCGAAGACGTGGCCGGTGAGCACCGAGACGCGCGCGATCGCCATCGTGCGGAAGCGGGCGATGATGCCCTCGGTCATGTCCATGGCGACCGCGATCGCGGTGCCCTGTGCCGCGCCGGCGATGCTGATCAGGATGAGCCCCGGCATGACGTAGTCGAGGTACTCGTCGCGGCCGCCGCTGACGCCGGTCAGGCCGGCGCCGAGCGTGTCGCCGAACACGAACACGAACAGCAGCAGGACGACGAGCGGGGTGCCGATGCCCACGGCGGTGGAGACGGGGTAGCGCAGGCTGCGGCGCAGGTTGCGCCGCAGCATCGTCGTGGAGTCGCGCAGGGCGTAGGAAGCGGTGCTCATCGCTCCTCCTTCGTGGTGTCGTGGCCGGTGAGGGCGAGGAAGACGTCGTCGAGGTCGGGCGTGTGGATGGTCAATCCCGCGACCGCGACGTCGTCGAGGCGCCCGAGCACGTCGCGCAGCGCGGCGGCGCTGCCGTCGCTCGGGACCTTGAGGGCGAGCCCGTTGTCGCGGCGGGCGGCGCCGTCCAGCGCTCGCGCGGCGATCTCGAGCCCGTCGGGGTCGGCGAACTCGAGCCGGATGTGCCCGCCGGGGACGAGCCGCTTGAGCTCGTCCGGCGTGCCCTCGGCGACCAGCCGCCCGTGGTCGAGCACGGCGATGCGGTCGGCGAGCTGGTCGGCCTCCTCGAGGTACTGCGAGGTGAGGAAGATCGTCACGCCGCCGGCGACGAGGTCGCGGATGATCTGCCACATCGTGCGGCGGCTCCGCGGATCGAGGCCGGTGGTCGGCTCGTCGAGGAAGATCAGCCGCGGGTCGCCCACGAGCGTCATCGCCAGGTCGAGCCGGCGGCGCATGCCGCCGGAGTAGGTCGAGGCCGGCTTCGCGGCCGCGTCGGCGAGGTCGAAGCGCTCGAGCAGGTCGTCGGCGCGGCGGCGGCCCTCGGCGCGGTCGAGGTGGTGCAGGTCGGCCATCAGCATCAGGTTCTCGTGGCCGGTCAGCAGGTTGTCGACGGCCGAGAACTGGCCCGTCACGCCGATCGCCGCGCGCACCCCGTCGGGGTCGCGGGCGACGTCGTGGCCGGCGACCCGGAGGTCGCCGGCGTCGGCGCCGATCAGCGTCGAGAGGATCTGCACGATCGTCGTCTTGCCCGCTCCGTTGGGGCCGAGCAGGGCGAAGATCGTGCCCTCCGCGACGGCGAGGTCGACGCCGTCGAGGACGAGGTGGTCGCCGTAGGACTTGCGCAGGCCGGTGACGGTGATCATGGCCGGCCGATCACGATCTCGCCGAGCGTGGTGCGCGCGCGCACCTCGACGGTCTCGGTGGACCGGGGGGCGGCGACGGACTCGAGCGCGTTGCGGACCTTGCCCGCGCTCGCGCTGACGTCGAGCCACGCGTCGGTGCCCTCGCGGATGCCCACCTCGACGTCGCCGACGTGGGTCTCGAGCACGACCATGCCGCGCACGGCCTCGCCGAGGCGCAGGCCGCCGTTCGCGGTCTTGGCGACGACGCTCGCGTGCGCGACGTCGACCGCGACGCTGCCGTTGGCGGCCTTGACCCGCAGGTCGCCGCCGGCGGAGCCGACCCAGGTGTCGCCGTTGGCGTTCTTGATCGCGGCGGTCCCTTCGAGCTCGCGCACGCGGACCTCGCCGGATCCGGCGGTGATCTCGGCGTGCGCGCTCACGCGCTCGACCGCGATGTCGCCGGCGCCGCTGCGGAGCGTGAGCGCGGCGGCGCTGTCGATCCGGATGCGGCCGAGGCCGGCCGCGATCTCGGTGTTGCCGAGCGGGCCGTCGACGTGGAAGTCGGCGAGCTGCCCGGAGGCGCGCAGGTGCGAACCCGCCGGCAGCTCGACCGTGACGTCGACCGACCCGCCGCGCATGCCGGGGAGCCAGGAGCGCAGCTTCGGCGCCCTGACGAGCAGCCGCTCGCCGGCCTGCTCGACCCGGGTGCGGTCGGCGGCCCGGACGTCCTCGTCGTTCGCCGGATCGCTCGGGAGCACCTCGACGACGGTGTCGCGGCGCTCGCTCGCGATGATCCGCACGTCGCCGATGACGACGTCGACGCTCGCGGTGATGGGGGTGGGGGTCTCGAAGGTCGGCATCAGCGCGCCCACCCGGTGTAGGCCTGGCCGATGCGGGGGCCGCCCCGGCTGGGGCGCTCCTCGCGCGACACCGCGGCGGCGGCGGCGCGGACGAGCCAGGCGTTGACGGACAGCCGCTCGCGGCTCGCGGCCTGCTCGACGTCGGCCTTGAGCTGCTCGGGCAGGCGCAGGTTGATGCGCGCCGTCGCGGCCTCGTCGGCGTCGGGTGCCGCGGCCGGCGGCTCCGCGTCGCCCGCCGGCTCGTCGGCCGGGGCGGGGGTGACGACGAAGCCGGGCTCGCCCGTGCGCAGGCGCAGCTCGACCGAGCCGGGCGCGAGCTCGCACGTGATCTCGTCCGCGGCGGCCGACAACGCGTCCAGCAGCATCAGCCGGACCGCCGACTCGAGCGGGGCGCTCAGGCGGTCGGCCAGCGCGCGGGCGTCATCGCCGCCCGCTTCGGCGGCGACGGAGAGCTCCCGGCGGAGGTTCTCGACATAGGGGTTCAGGTTCATGGCACCAGTGTGGCATCACTTTGGCACCATGTCAAGTCAAGCTGGCATCACAGGGACGCCACAACCGCGCGGGCCGCGCGGATCCCGCTCCGCAGCGCGCCCTCCATCAGCCCCGCCCACGCGCCCGCGGTGTGCTCGCCCGCGAAGTGCAGGCGGCCGGCGGGAGCGGCGAGCAGCGCCTCGTCGCCGGGCTCGGCGCGCAGCCCGGCGGTGCTGTAGGCGCCGCCGGGCCACGTGGTGAGGACGGCGTCGCCGGCGGCGAGCTCGAGGTCGGGGCGGAGGCCGCGCACGCGCTCGAGCCACGCGGCCGGGCCGTCGTCGACGGCAAGCCGGTCGAGCGCGGCCGGGGAGCCGGCGAAGCAGTTGAGCACCCCCGCGGCGCCCGCGACCGTCCAGCACCAGTAGCGGTCGGGCACGCTCATCACGGCGCTGGTGGGCGCGTCGCGCGCGAGCGGGACGTGGAGCTTCGCGGCGTGGCCCATCTCGACGCGGTCGAGCGCGGCGCGCTTCCAGTCCGGCAGCGCGAGCTCGCGCAGCGCGGGGAGGGGGAGGGCGAGCACGACGCGCTCCGCCTCGAGCTCGCCGGCGTCGGTGAAGACGCCGCGATCGGTGAGCGCGCGCAGCGGCTCGCCGAGTCGCACGCGGTCGCCGAGCCGCGCGGCCATCGCGTCGGCCAGCCCTTGGTTGCCTCCAGCGAGCCGGTGGCTCGGCAGCGGCTCGAACGCGGCGGCGTGCTCGAGCACCTCGGCGCTCAGCCGGTCGCTGCCGAACGCGGCCGAGATCTCGACCCGCGCGAGCACCGCGTCAGCGACCACCGCCGGCAGCCCGAGCGCGGCCACGACCTCGGCCACCGCCCGCCCGGGTTCGGCCGCCTCGGCGGCCGCCTGCCCCGCGGCCTGCAGCGCGTGCGTCGCCACCTCCACGCCGCGCGGCTCGCGCACGTAGTAGCTCATGCCGGTGTCGGCGATCGCGAGCCCGTGCCGCGCGGCGAGCTCGCGCAGCGCGTCGTAGCCGGCGAGGATGAACTCGGCGCCGCGCTCGATCACCGCGCCGTCGCCCATCCGCTCCGACCACACGCGGCCGCCGACGCGGTCGCGCGCCTCGAGCACGACGACCTCGAGCCCGTGATCCGCCAGCTCGCAGGCCGCGGCGAGGCCCGCGAACCCGGCGCCGGCGACGACGACCGGGTTCACGCGCCGGCCGCTCCAGGGCGCCGGTGCGGATCGCGAGCGGCTCGATGTCGGCGACCTTCCACCAGCCCCGCCAGCGTCGCATGTTCCCGTCGCCGGCGTCCACCTACGGCGAGACGACGGTCACCAGCCGCGGGTGCCGGGCGCTCCCTTGAACGGGCCGATCAGCTCGCCGGTCATCCAGCCGCCGTAGAAGTCGCCGGCCTGAGCGCGCACGCGCTCGTCGTCTAGCCAGGCGGCGTCCACGCGGCCGGGATAGAACGCGACGTGGTCGCGCAGCGCCTCGTACGCGTGCGCCGGCTCGGGGTAGGTCCAGGCGACGGCGCAGACGCGCCCGCGCCCCACGACCGCGTCGAGGAAGCGGGCGGCCCCCTTGAACTCACACACGGTCGGGCGCACGCCGCTCGCCTCCAGGTACTCGCCGCGGACATCCTCGGGCGGGACGTAGATAGTCGGCGGGTGGCTGGTTTCGAGCACTCGCAGCGCACGCGTCGAGTCGGCCAGCGTCACGCCGGCGAGCCCGACGCGGACGCGGCGGGGGCACGGCGCGACGGCCGGCGGCCGGGGGTAGTCCCACACTCGCTCCACGCATCCGATACGCACGCCGCGCGCCGGTGGCCCATCGGCGAGCGTTCGCGCGCCAGGCCGTCGCGGCTAGTCGGCCCGCGCGTGCCGGAGCCCGTACCGCAGGCGACCTGTCCCCTCCGAAGGAGCGTCATGCGTCGCACCATCACCATCATCGCCACGGCAGCGCTCGCCGCCGCCGTCATGGCCGTCCCCGCGTCCGCCAAGCCGAAGGGGTGGGGCCACGCGCCCGCCGGCTCGGTCGTCGACGTCGCCGTCGCGGCTTCAGGCGGCGGCGCGCCGGACGCCAACCCGCGCGACTACGACCTGCTCGTCCAGGCCGTCACCGCCACCGGGCTCGCGCCCGTGCTCGACGACGAGAGCGGGCGGTTCACCGTCTTCGCTCCCAACGACCGGGCGTTCATGCGCCTCGTCGCCGACCTCAGCGGCAGCTACCCGGCGAGCGAGGCGGCCGCGCTCGAGGCCGCGGTCGCGACGCTCGGCGTGGAGAAGATCAAGAACGTGCTGCTCTACCACGTCGTCGCCGGCCGCCGGCTCAGCCCGCTGCAAGTGCTGTTCGCGGGGCGGCTGACGATGGCCAACGGCGGCACGGTCAAGCCGCGAGGGCTGACCCTCCGTGACGAGACGCCGGCGCTGCGCGACCCGCGGCTCCTGCTCTCGGGCCTGAACATCCGCGCGACCAACGGCGTGATCCACACGATCGACCGCGTGCTCGTTCCCGCGATGTAGCGAGCCGCGGCTCGGGGCGCGTCGCGCAACAGCCGCACCTCGTGACCCAGCAGCACCGCGTGGATGCGGTCGCGCGCCCCGAGGCGCGCGACCGCGCCCGCGACGATCGCGAGCCCGTGCGGTGACGAGAGCTCGCGCAGCGCGTCGTAGCCGGCGAGGAGGCCCGAGAACCCGGCGCCGGCGACGACGACCGGGTTCACGAGCCGTCCGCTACAGGGCGCCGATGAGGATCGCGAGCAGCAGCAGCGCCGACCAGATGAACAGCGCCAGAACGACGCGGATCGCGAGTTGCTTGGCCATGGCCTAGAAGAGCGCCTTGCCCTCGTCGATGACCAGCAGCACCGAGAACACGCCGAAGAACAGGACCGAGAACACCATCACGCCGAGGCGCGCGCCGCGGATCTTGATCGGCCCCGGCAGCGCCTTGCGGTTGAGCTGGATGAGCAGGATCGAGTAGATGAACATCATCACGCCCGCGATCGAGGACGAGATGACCAGCAGCACCAGCGGCTGCTCGAGCCCGCTCAGCAGGACCAGCGTGCCGAACGCGATCATCGCCCACACGATCGCGAAGTAGATCTTGCTCTCCGACCAGAAGGTGCTGTCGGCCGCCTTGTGGATCTTCAGCTGGTCGGCGCACAGCCGCGACGTGTAGTCGAGGATCCCGAGGTTCGTCGAGAACAGCGCGATCGCGCCGCAGATCCAGAACGCGGTGCCGAACCAGGGCGCGATCTCCTCCTTCAGCGTGTTGCCCTCGGCCTGGATGAACGCGAAGTCCTCGCCCAGGTCGGAGCCGACGTCGACCGTCGAGTACGTCAGCACCGAGAGCACGATCAGCGACGCGAGGCCGACGAGGAAGAACGTGAAGAACTGCTCCTTGTTGGCGACGCTCCACCAGCCGTTCCATCGCCGCATGTTCTCGTCGTTGACGTCGAACGTGTAGCCGGTGGCCGCGGCCGCCTCCTCCTCGCCGGTGATCGGCGAGACGATGTGCGGGATCCGCTGCCCCATGCCCATGTTCTTGTCGCGGATGTAGTTGCTCTGGACGAGGTTGTTCGCCCCGCCGGCGCCGGCGAACGCGAGCGCGCCGAGCAGCAGCGCGATCGAGAGGCCGTCACCGCTGCCCTCGCCGACCGGCACCTGGCCGACGTTCGAGAGGCCGGTCACGAGGTCGCCCCACGCGCTCAGCTCGGTGGCGAGCACGACCGCGATGGTCACGAACAGCATGATCAGCACGACCATGACGCCCATGATCTTCTCGACCGTCTTGTAGACGACGGGCGACGCGGTCAGCGCGATCCCGATCGAGATCAGCCCGAGCACGGTAATGGTGACGACGTCGCCGCCGCCGACGGCGTAGGTGAGCGTCGTCGCCGCGCCGGTCGCCCAGCCGGGCCAGAAGTTCTGGCACAGCGCCATCACGATGAACAGGAACCACCACGGCTTCCAGAAGCGGGTGAAGCCGGTCAGCGCGGTCTCGCCGGTGGCGAGCGTGTAGCGCTCGATCTCCATGTTGATGAAGAACTGGATGAGGAAGCCCAACGCCGCGGCCCACATGAACACGAGCCCGATCTGCGACGTGATGTAGGGCCACAGGACGAACTCGCCGGAGCCGATCGCGGTGGCGAGGATGATCACGCTCGCGCCCGCGACCCTCCTCAGCGGTACCGGCTCGGGTAGGTCCCTGCTCTCGACCGCCGGCAGATTCTCCGTCGGCAGCTTGAACGTGCGCGGCTCTTCACGCGTAGT
The DNA here is from genome assembly GCA_963811595.1 of uncultured Solirubrobacteraceae bacterium. Classification (GTDB taxonomy): domain Bacteria; phylum Actinomycetota; class Thermoleophilia; order Solirubrobacterales; family Solirubrobacteraceae; genus DASQFQ01. The sequence goes on along the minus strand of CAWERW010000008.1, from coordinate 553,042 downwards.
AGTCGCCATGGCCTCCCCTTGGCGTCGCCCGCTTCTCAAGCGTCTGCGTGCCCACTTCGGTTCGTGGGAAAACGCACGACCGCTGAGCGGCGGGAACCTACTTCCCCGCGCGCGACTTCCCGCGCGTCAGCCACCGGGGCACGAACGCGGGGAGATCGAACAGGCCGCGGTCCGACGCGCGGTCCTCGCGCGTCGGGCGCTCGTCGTCGTCATGCGTCACCGGGCGCATGCCGCTCAAGCGTCCCTCGGCGGCGGGCGGCTGGGGGGCCGGCGCGGTCTTCGGTCGTCGCATCATCTGATCACCATCACCTTTCCGGTCGGGGTCGTGATCCACAGCTCGTCGCCGACGCGGGCGGCGCCCGACGAGCCGAACTCCGGCAAGCTCGTGGCGGACCGCGTTGCGCCCGTCTCGAGGTCGAGCGCGATCATCCGGTCGGGGGCCGCGTCGCCGATGGCGTGGATCCACAGCTCGTCGCCGATCTCCACTCCGGGAGGATTGAAGCCGGCCGACACCTGGCGGCTCCAGGCGAGCTTGCCGTCGATCGGCGACACGCGCGCGATCCGGCCGTCATTGGTCACGAGCACGGGACCGACGCGCGTCGGAATGACCCCCGACGCGCCGCTCAGGCGGACCGGCAGCTCCGTCACGCGGCGCCCGCTGTCGAGGTCGTAGCGCAGCAGGCGCGCGTCGCGCGTGAGCACCCAGAAGCCGTCCTGGGCGAGCGCGACGGAGCGCGCGCCCTCGTCAGGCAGCTTGATGAAGCCGGCGGCCTTGCCCGTGGCGGGGTCGAGGCGCAGCGCACCCCGGTCGGTGACCAGCCACGGCACGCCGTCCGCGATCAGGATCTCGACCGGCAGCGAGGCCTCGACGCCGCGGCGCGCGAGCTCCTCGATGACCGCCAGGCGGCCGGTGACGCGGTTGGTCTGCGGGTCGACGCGGGCGAGCCAGCCGGCCTCGTCGAGCACCCACACCGCTCCGGCGCCGGCACCGACGAGGACCGGCCCGGCGACGGGGATCGCTTGCAGCACCTGCCGCGAGCGCGGGTCGACGCGGAGCAGCCGGTCCTTCCCGGTGTCGGCCATCCAGACCGAGCCGAAGCCGGTGTACACCTGGCCGAGCTCGTTGCTCAGCGCCACGCTCGCGACGACCCGCGGGGCGGCCTGGCGCTCCGCGCGGTCGCCCCACTGCAGCCCGCCGACGACGGCGACGAGCGCGAGCAGCAGCACGACGGCGACAGCGCCGGCGAGCACCGGCCGCGGCGCCAGCGCGCGCCGCAGCGCGCCGCGGCGCTCCTCGCGCTGCGCGGCCTCCCGCAGCTGCAGCTGCAGCGCGGTCACGAAGTCATGGCTCATCCTGCCCTCCCCATCCGGCGTCGCACCGACGCGAGCCCGCGGCTGACGCGTTTGCGCACGACGGCCTCGGACGTGTCCCACTCGCGCGCGAGGTCGCGGTAGCTGCGCTCGTCGACGACGTGCGCGTGGATCGCCGCGCGCTGCGGCTCGGCGAGCTCGTCGAGCAGCGTCCCGGTCGTGCTCTCGCCGAGCATCGCGATGCGGGCGACGTCGTCGTCGCCGAGCGTGATCCGCTCCATGCCGAGGCGCCGGCACATCCGCCGCTCGGCGTAGCCCTTGCGCTGGGCGTCGGCGAGCTTGTGGGCGGCGATGCCGAACAGCCACGCGCTCGCGGAGCCGGCCGCGGGCTTGAAGCGCCGCCGGTGGGCGAGCGCGGCCGCGAACGTCTCGGAGGCCAGGTCGGCAGCGAGCTCCGGGTCGCCCGTGCGGCGCGCGAGGAAGCCGAGCAGCACGTCGACGTGGCGCAGATAGAACAGCTCGAACGACGTCGCGTCGCGAGCGCTCAGGAGGTCCTCGTCCGTCCGGCCGGTCGGCTGCATCTACCGCCCACTTCGGAGTTGCGGGACGTTTGTGACCGTTTCCGGTGGCTAAGTCAAGCGCGCGGGGCCACGAGCGACTTCTCGCGCAGCAGCGCGCGCAGGGCCTTGACCTCGAGCGGCCGCGCGAACAGGAAGCCCTGGCCGAGCGGGCAGCCGAGCGCGCGCAGCGCGTCGCGCTGCGCTTCGTCCTCGATGCCCTCGGCCACCAGCGTCAGCCCGAGGCTGTGCGCCAGCTCGATGATGCCGCGCACGAGGCGCGCGTCACCCGCCGTGCCGGCGAGCTCGCGGATGAAGGGCCGGGCGATCTTCAGCCCCTCCACGGGGAGGTGCTGGAGGTGGCTGAGCGACGAGTAGCCCTCGCCGAAGTCGTCGAGCGTGAGCTGGACGCCGGTGGCGACGATGCGATCGAGCTTCGGGATCGTCAGCTCCGGGTTCTGCATGACGGTCGACTCGGTGACCTCGAGCACGAGCGCGCCGGGCTCGAGCCCGGTCGACGCCAGGGCGCCGCTGACGATCGTCTCGAAGTCCGGGTCGATCAGCTGGCGCGCGGAGACGTTGACGTTGACCCGCACGCCGGGTGCGCCGTTCTTGCGCCACGCGCACGCCTGGTGACACGCCTCGTGCAGGACCCAGGCGCCGATCGGCTGGATCAGCCCGGTCTCCTCGGCGAGCGGGATGAAGTCGAGCGGCGGCACGAGCCCGTGGCCCGGCCGCTGCCAGCGCAGCAGCGCCTCGGCGGCCACGACGTCGCCGGTCTCGAGGTCGACGATCGGCTGGTAGTGGGCGACGAGCTCGTCGCGCACGATCGCCTTGCGCAGCGCGCTGAGGAGGTCGAGCCGGTCGACCGCGCGGTCTTCCATGGCGGGATCGAAGAACGCGGCGCCGTTCTTGCCCGTCTCCTTGACGCGGTACATGGCGAGGTCGGCGCGGCGCAGCAGCTCCTCGGCTTCGACCGTGCCGGAGCCCATCGCGATGCCGATGCTCGCCGTGACGACGACGTCGGAGTTGTCGATGTAGAACGGCGTGTCGAACAGCCGGCGGACGCGCTCGGCGGCGCCCAGGGCGTCGTCGAGGCCGCGCACGCCCTCGAGCAGGACGGCGAACTCGTCGCCGCCGAGCCGGGCGATCGTGTCGGAGGCGCGGGCGCCGTCGGCGATCCGGCCCGCGGACAGCGCGAGCAGCTCGTCGCCGCGCGCGTGGCCGAGACCGTCGTTGACGAGCTTGAAGTCGTCGAGGTCGATCAGCAGCACGGCGGTGCGCTCGCCGGTGCGGGAGCCGCGCTGGAGCGCGTGGGCCGCGCGGTCCTCGAACAGCGCGCGGTTGGCGATGCCGGTCAGCGAGTCGGTGAAGGCCTGCTCCTCGAGCTGGTTGTGCTGCCCCTGCAGCGCCTCCGCCATGCGGTTGAACGTCTCCGCCATCTCGTGCAGCTCGGCGGATGAGGTGATCTCGACGCGGTGGCTGAGGTGGCCGCTGCCGAACGCGCGCGCGGCCTGGGTGAGGCGCTGGATCGGCCGCAGCGTGGCCACCGCGAGGCGGCTGGCCAGCAGCCCGGCGATGCCGAGCGACGTGAGCAGCGCGATCAGGGCGATCGCGGCCTGCCCGCGGTTGAGCCGGCGGGTCGCTGCCAGGGCGGCGCGGCTCTCGCGCTCGGAGATCGCGACGAGCTGCTCGACGCCGCCGATCGCCGTGTTCATGTGCTCCTCGAAGACGTCCTCGGGGTCGGCGATGTCGTCGACGGCCGAGCCGACGCCGGTCCGCGAATCCTCGAGCTGGTCGACGGCCGCGGTCCACTGGCGCTTGACCCGGTCCAGCCGCGTCCGCTCACCGCGCTCGCCGAAGGCCTTGCTCGCGAGCGCGCCGTCGACCTGCTTGGCCGCGACGCGGAACTCGCCGAGCTCCTCGCGCTCGCCCTCCTCCATGTAGCTGCTGCCCGCGATACGGGCGCGCTGCAGGCCCTGGAACAGCGCCACGCTGACCTGGGACTCGTCGACCATCTCCTCGGCGAGGGCCTGGGAGCGCGACGACGAGTGCAGCAGGATGGCGCCGTAGGTGAGCGCTCCGATGACGAGCGGGGCGATGACGGCGCCCGCGAAGACGAAGAGGCGGCGGCGCAGCGAAACCCGGCGGCGCGCTTGGGGCGGCTCCGCTACGGGACGCATACTGACGCATCGACAGCAGCGTCCGATTACTGAAGTTTTCCCGCCTGCCCGGCCGGGCCCTGGGTTGCAGGGCCCGTGCCGGGTGCGGGTCAGGCCGGCGTGGGGGCTGCGCCGGCGGGCGCGGCGTCGTCGCGCGGGACGATGACGAGCATCGCGAGATAGGCGACGAGGCCGGCACCGCTGAACAAGATCGACACGGCGAAGGCGACGCGGACGAGCGTCGCGTCGACGCCGAGGTGGGCGGCCAGGCCGCCGGCGACGCCGGAGATCTTGCTGTCGGTGGTGGAGCGGGTGAGGGGAGTGGGGGAGGTCGAGTTCATGGTGGATCCATGGTGCCGCGCCGGCGGTGCGCGCACCATCGGGAATGACCCCTAGACCACCCTGGCGCGACCCTCGGTCAGGCGGACGGCAGCGGGATCCGCGCGCGCAGCAGTGTCCCGCCGTTCGGCGGGCTGCGGAGCTCCAGCGAGCCGTCGAGCGCGCCGACGCGGTCGCCCAGGCCGCGCAGGCCGGTGCCGCCGTTGCCGGACTCCGCGCCGCCGACGCCGTCGTCGGCCACCTCGACCACGAGCTCGCGGCCGGCGGCGCCGATCCGCACCCGCGCCTCCTTCGCCTGCGCGTGCTTGACCGTGTTGGTCAGCGCCTCGGACACGAAGAAATAGACGCTGGCCTCGACCGCCGCGGGCAGCCGCCCGGGCGCCCCGTCGTCGACGCGGACCTCGATCGGCAGGCGCGAGGCGAGCGCCTCGACGGCCGGGCCGAGCCCGTGCTCGGTGAGCACCGAGGGATGGATGCCCGCCGCGAGCCGCCGCAGCTCGGCCACGCCGTGGTCGGCCAGCTCGACGCCCTTCGCGCGCAGCTCGCGCGCCCGCTCGGGGTTCGCCGGCTCGAGCCGGTCGGCGAGGCGCAGGTTCAGCACCGCGCTGACGAAGTCCTGTTGCGCGCCGTCGTGGAGGTCGCGCTCGAGCCGGGCGCGCGCGGCGTCCGCCGCCTCGATGACCCGCCGCCGCGCCGCCTGCAGCGCCTCGGCCCGCGCCTGCGCGACGTCGCGCTCGCGCGCGGCGCGCTCCGCCCGCCTCCGCTGCTCGATGTCCCGGAACGCGGTGATCGCTCCGAGCCCGCCGGCGAGCCGGAACGGACGCATCGAGTAGGTGACCTCGACCATAGAGCCGTCCTTGCGCACGAGGCAGTCGTCGTGCTCGTGCAGCGTCTCGCCGTGGCGCAGGGCGTGGGCGATCGGGCACTCCTCCACCGGATACGGCGAGCCGTCGGGCTTCTTGTGGTGCACCGTCTCGTGGCCCGGGCGGCCGAGCAGCTCGGCCGCGTCCGCGTAGCCGAGCACGGTGGCGGCCGCGTCGTTGGCGTAGTGGAAGGAGCCGTCGGGGGCGAGTACCCAGACCGGCTGGTCGACCGAGGCGAGCATCGCCTCGCGCTCGCGCAGCGCCTGCTCGGCCTCGCGCTGCTGCCCGAGGTCCTCGAACGCGACGACCGCGCCCTGCCCGCCCGCGAGGTCGATCGGGGTCATCGTGTAGGCGACGGGGAACATCGACCCGTCGCGGCGGATGAGCCAGTCCCCGTCCGAGCGGACCGTCCTGCCCGTGCCGCGCGCCTGCGTCATCGGGCACTCCTCTGCCGGGTAGGGCGACCCGTCCGGGCGCCGGTAGTGGACCGCCTCGTGGCCCGGCCGCCCGAGCAGCTCAGCCAGGTCGCCGTAGCCGAGGGCCGTGAGGCCCGCGGGGTTCACGAACACGACGAGTCCTTCGTGGTCGACGACCCACACCGGCAGCGCGACGCGATTGAGGATCGCGGCCAGCTCCTCCGTCCCCGGCGTGCCCGTCGGCCGCACACTGCGCGGCATGCGCGAAGTATTTCATCTCGGTCACCGGCTTCCGCCGGACAGCTCGCGGATGTAGCCCGCGACGAGCGCCTCCGTGCGGCGCCGCGCGAGGAGGGCTGCCTGTGCGCTGCTCATGTTGTCCCCCTTAGTACGATGATTGTCGTACCGTAGCAAAGTACGATGATCGTCGTACAATCAACATGACCGCGATGCTCACCCACCCCACCCGCGACGAGCTCGAGTTGAGTGCCGTGCTGCACGCGCTCAGCGATCCCGTGCGCCTCAAGATGGTCCGCCACCTCGCGAGCGGTGAGCAGTCGTGCGGCAGCGTCGACGTCCCGGTGACGAAGTCGACCTGCACCCATCACTTCAAGGTCCTGCGCGAGGCCGGCGTGATCCAGCAGCGCCAGGACGGCCGCTCGCGGCTCAACACGCTGCGCAGCGAGGACCTCGACGCGCGCTTCCCCGGCGTGCTCGACGCCATCCTCGGGGTGGCCGGCGCCCGGGCGTAGAGTCCCGGGAATGCTCAGCGACAGCAAGGCCTTCAGCGGCTTCGCCGCCAACGACGTCGAGCAGGCGCGCGCGTTCTACGCCGACACCCTCGGGCTCGAGGTCAGCGAGGAGCACGGCATGCTCACCCTGCACCTCGCCGGCGGCACGACCGTCCTCATTTACCCGAAGCCGGACCACACGCCGGCCGAGTTCACCGTCCTCAACTTCCCCGTCGACGACGTCGAGGCCGCCGTCGACGCGCTGACGGAGCGCGGGGTGCGCTTCGAGCACTACGACGGCGCCCCCCAGGACGAGAAGGGGATCATGCGCGGCAACGGCCCGGACATCGCCTGGTTCCGGGACCCCGCGGGGAACATCCTGTCGGTGCTGCGGCCGTAGGATCGGCGCATGCCGACCGTCCGCCTCCGCGAGCCGCTCAAGCGGCTCGCCGGCAACCGCGCCGAGCACGAGCTCGCCGGCGCCACGGTCGGCGATGCGCTGCAGGCGCTCGAGGACGCCCACCCCGCGCTCGACGGCTGGGTGCTGGACGAGCGCGGCGTGATGCGCCGCCACATCAACGTGTTCGTCAACGGCGAGCGGGCAGAGCAGGGCACCCATGTCTCCGACCGGGACCGGATCGACGTCCTCCCGGCGATCTCGGGAGGTTGATCCACGCATGACGGAGCTGATGGTCGGGACGAAGAAGGGCCTGTTCGTGCTCGAGGGAGAGCCCGGCGGCGAGTTCGAGGTCACCGCCCGCGCGTTCGCGGGCGAGCCCGTCGAGTACGCGCTGCGCGACCCGCGCTCCGGCCGCGTGCTCGCCGCCACCTCGAACCCCTTCTACGGCCCGAAGGTCTTCCTCACCGACGATCCCGCGGGGGAGTGGGTGCAGGCGGAGGGCATGGCGCTCCCCGAGCGCGGCGAGCAGGCGCTCGAGAAGCTGTGGATCCTGCGTCTCGGCGAGGAGGACGGAACCGTGTACGCCGGCGGCGACCCGGGCGTGCTGTTCGAGAGCCGCGACGGCGGCAGCACGTGGGAGCTCAACCGGGGGCTGTGGGAGCACCCGACGCGGCCGAAGTGGCAGCCGGGCGGCGGCGGGCTGTGCCTGCACACGATCGAGACGTGGCCGGGCGAGCCCGACCGGCTCGCGATCGCGATCTCGGCGGCCGGGGTGTGGCTGACCGACGACGGCGGCGAGAGCTGGCGGAAGGGCAACCAGGGGCTGATGCCGCGCTACCTGCCCGAGGACACGCCGGAGGACGAGGTCGGCCTGTGCGTGCACCGGATGCGGCGCGCGCCGCTGCGGCCGGAGCGGATCTTCATGCAGTTCCACGGCGGCGTCTACCGCTCCGACGACGCGGGCGAGTCGTGGCAGGACATCGCGCCCGGCCTGCCGTCGGACTTCGGCTTCCCGCTCGCGATCGACCCCGCCGACCCCGACAGCGCGTACGTGATCCCGCTCGTCGCCGACATGGACCGCGTGACGCCCGAGGGCCGCGTGCGCGTGTACGAGACGCGCGACGCGGGCGCGAGCTGGACGGCGCGCGGCGACGGCCTGCCGCAGCCGCACGCCTACCTGACGATCCTGCGCGAGGCGTTCGAGCGCACGGGGGAGGGCGACGCGCTCGAGCTCTACTTCGGCTCCACCTCCGGCGCGGTGTTCGGCTCGGGCGACGCCGGCGCGAGCTGGTCCGAGGTCGCCGTGAACCTGCCGCCCGTGTACTCGGTCGCCGCCTCCTAGTGGAGGGGCCCAGCACCACCGAGACCTTCGACGCGTTCTTCAGCGACTTCTACCTGCGCGCGTACGCGGCGGACGAGAGCGCGGGCGAGGCCGAGGCGCAAGCGCTCGCGGCGGCGCGGCTCGCGGGCTGCCCCGACGGCGGCGAGCTGCTCGACGTGCCGTGCGGCTTCGGCCGCCACGCGGTGCCGCTGGCCGCCGCCGGCTACCGCGTCACCGGCGTCGACCGCTCGGCCGCGCTGCTCGAGGAGGCACGGCGGCGCGCGGGCGGCGCGCGCTGGCCCAAGCTCGCCAGCGCCGACTACCGCTCGCTGCCGTTCGCCGACGCGAGCTTCGACGCCGCCCTCAACCTCTTCACCTCGCTCGGCTACCTCGGCGACGAGGAGGACACGAAGGTGCTGGCCGAGATCCGGCGCGTGCTGCGCCCGGGCGGCCGGCTCGTCGTCGAGCTGCTGCACCGCGACCAGCTCGTCCTCCGGTTCCGCGAGCAGGACTGGCGGCTGCTGGGGGAGGGGCGGCTGCTGCTCGAGCAGCGCACCTTCGACGCCGCCGCCGGCGTCGCGCAGACGACGCAGACGCTGATCGACGGCGGCGGCGGGCGCGAGTCGCGCTCGTTCACGGTGCGGGTCTACGCCGCGACCGAGCTGACCGCGATGCTCGCCCGCGCGGGGTTCGCCGAGGTGCGCTGCTACGGCGACCTCGACGGAACCCCGTTCGGCCCGGACACCCGCCTCGTGGCGGTGGCGGCTAGCCCGTCACCGTGAACTTCTGCGTGAGCTCCCCCTTCGAGCTGTTGCCGGCGTAGACCTGGATCTCGCCCGGCTCGACGATGTAGCGCCCGCTGTTGTCGTGGAAGCCGACGTCACTCTTGTCGAGCGTGAACGTCACCGTCCGCTTCTGGCCCGGCGAGAGCGTCACGCGCTCGAAGCCGCGCAGTCGCCGCACCGGCTGCGAGAGGCTCGCCACGGGGTCGCGGATGTAGAGCTGCACGACCTCGTCGCCCTCGGGCCCGGACACGTGGCGCACGTCGACCGACGCGCGCACGCTCCCGTTGCGTGACATGCGCGACGAGCTCAGGCGCAGGTTCGAGACCTCGAACTTGCTGTAGCTGAGCCCGAACCCGAACGGGTACTGCGGCTCGCAGCTGTCGATGTCGCGGTAGCGCGAGTTGTACTTCGAGCTCGCGTCGCAGGGCCGGCCGGTCGGCTCGTGGTTGTAGTAGATCGGCACCTGGCCGACGCGGCGCGGGAACGACACGGGCAGCTTGCCGCCCGGGTTGACGTCGCCGAACACGACGTCGGCGACCGCGTTACCGGCCTGGACGCCGGGGAACCACGCCTCGAGGATCGCCGGCGCGTCGGCGACCATGTTCTCGAGCGCGAGCGGGCGGCCGTTGAACAGCACGACCGCGACCGGCTTGGTGCCCGCGGCCGCCTTGACCTGGCGCAGCAGCTCCTCCTGCTTGCCGGGCAGGTCGATCTCGCTGCGCGAGGCGGCCTCGCCGCTCTGCTCGCGCGACTCGCCGAGCGCGAGCACGATCTGGTCGGCCGCCGTGGCCGCCGCGACCGCCGCCGGGAAGCCGGCCTCGGAGCCGCACTCGCCCGCCGGCGTGACGTTCGGCGGCTCGAGGTGCTCCATCTTGCAGCCCTCGGTGAACGTGGTCTGCGGGTTCTGGGCCTGGATGCCCTTGAACACGCTGACCGCGTCGTTCGGGTCGCCGCGGCCCCACCACGGGCCGAGCATCGCGTGCGGGTCATCCCCCAGCGGGCCGATCACGGCGACCTTCTTGCCCTTTGCCAGCGGCAGCGTGCCGCCCTCGTTCTTGAGCAGCACCATCGAGCGGCCGGCGGCCTTGCGCGCCTCCTCCACGGCATCCGGGCGCAGCTGCGCCGACTCCGCCTTGCTGACGTCGACGTAGGGGTTGTCGAACAGCCCGGCGCGGAACTTGATGCGCAGGATGCGGCGCACGGCGTCATCGACCCGGGCCTTCGAGATGCGCCCGTCCCTGAGCAGCTGCACGCCGTTGTCGCGGATGTGCCTCGAGACCATCTCCTGGTCGGTGCCGGCGTTGAGCGAGAGCGCCGCGGCGTCGGCGCCGGTGGCCGCCACGCCGTGGCGGAGCAGCTCGTCGACCGCGGTGTAGTCGCTCTCGATGAAGCCGTCGAAGCCCCACTGCTTCTTGAGCAGGTCGGTCTCGAGCCGCTTGCTCGCGCAGCCGGCCTCGCCGTTGATCGAGTTGAACGAGCACATCGCGGTGTCCGACCCCGCGTCGACCGCCGCCTTGAACGGCGGCAGGTAGAGGTCGTGCAGCCGCCGCTCCGACATGTCGGTCGTGTTGTAGTCGCGCCCGCCCTCGGGCTCGCCGTACGCGGCGTAGTGCTTGACGCTCGTCACGACCTTGCCGGGCTTGGCGTAGTTGTCGCCCTGCGCGGCCTTCACGCGCGCGGCGGCGAACACGGAGTTGAGGTAGGGGTCCTCGCCGCCGGCCTCGGCGATCCGGCCCCAGCGCGGCTCGTGCGAGACGTCGACCATCGGGCTGTAGATCTGCTTCAGGCCGACCGCGGCGGACTCGCGCGCGCCGATCCTGTGGTCGGCCGCGGCGACGCCGGGATCGAACGAGCTCGCGGCGCCGAGCGGGATCGGGAAGATCGTCCGGAAGCCGTGGATCGTGTCGAAGGCGAACAGGATCGGGATGCCCAGGCGCGAGTCCTCGACGGCGATGCGCTGGAGCTCGTTGATCCGCTTCGCGTCGGTGAGGCTGAACACGCCGCCGACCGGCTTCTTCGCGTCCGCGTCCGTCACCTGGTTGTCCGCGAGCAGCTGGATCTGGTCCAGCTTCTCCTCCGTCGTCATCCTGCGCAGCAGCTTCTCGACGCGCTGCTCGACGTTGTGGCTCGCGGAGCCGCGCGCCGGCTGCAGCGCCGCCTCGTCGCTCGACTGCGTCGCGGCCACGACGCCACCTGCCACCACCGCCGCGCTCAGGCCCACGGCCACCAGCGCGGAAACGATCTTGCCCCTCATTCGGGTTCTCCTCCCGGTTCGACAGGCACGCGGTACCCGTTCGCCACCGCGAACGACACCGTTCAATGGAGCGGGCAGACCATGCGGAAGCCGCCGTTCGGCGACTCCTGGGCGGCGGCGCCCTGGTACAGCGCGCCGCCCCCGGCGAGCACGCCGAGCACCAGCACGATCGCGACGTGGTGGCGCAGCCTCATGCCGGGCTCGGCGCCCACTGCGGGGCGCGCCGCTCGCTGATCGGGAGGTGGACGATCGCCGCCGCGAGGCCGAGCGCGATCGACAGCCACCACATCAGCTCGTAGGCGCCGGTGGCCTCGTACACCGCGCCGCCGAGCCACACGCCGGCGAACGCGCCGATCTGGTGGGAGAGGAACACGAAGCCGAACAGCATCCCCACGTGCCGGGTGCCGAACATCACCGCGATCAGGCCCGACGTCGGCGGCACGGTCGACAGCCACAGCAGCCCGATCGCGGCGGCGAACACGAGCACGACGAACGGCGTCGTGGGCACGATCAGGAACAGCGCGAACACGACCGCGCGCGCGAAGTAGATCCCGCTGAGCAGCAGCCGCTTGCTGTGGATCCCGCCGATCACGCCGGCCGAGTAGGCGCCGATCACGTTGAACAGCCCGATCAGCGCCAGCGACCAGGCGGCGAGGGCGGCGCTGAACCCGAGGTCGGTGAGATAGGGCGGCAGGTGGGTGCTGATGAACGCGATGTGGAAGCCGCAGACGAAGAACCCGCAGGTCAGCAGCACGTAGCTCGGGTGGGCGATCGCGCCCCGGATCGCGTCGCGCGTGGAGACCTCGGGCTCGGCGTCGCGCTCCTCCTCCGAGCCGCGGCCGGTGAGCGCGGTGGCGAGCAGCGGCACGAGCGCGACGAAGATCGACAGCAGCAGGAGCGCGGTCACCGGGCCGTAGGAGCCGATGAACGCCTGCCCGATCGGCGCGAACAGGAACTGGCCGAGCGAGCCGGCGGCCGTCCCGAGGCCCAGCGCCCACGAGCGGCGGTCGGGTGGCACGAGGCGCGCGAAGGCGGCCAGCACGATCGTGAACGAGCCGCCGGAGAGGCCGAGCCCGACCAGCAGGCCGCCGGTGACCGCGAGCGCCGTGCCGCTCGTGCTCAGCGCCATCAGCAGCACGCCGAGCGTGTAGACCGCGCCGCCGGCGGCGAGGACGCGGCCCGCGCCATAGCGGTCGGCGATCGCGCCGGCGAACGGCTGGCCGAGGCCCCACAGCAGGTTCTGGATCGCCATCGCGAGCGCGAACGTCTCGCGATCCCAGCCCCGGAACACCGACAGCGGCTCGGTGAACAGGCCCATGCTCGTCCGCACCCCGAAGCCGATGCAGGCGATCAGGCAGCCGGCGACGACGACGAGGGTGACGGAGCGGCGTACTGGCACTGCTGGCATGATGCCGCCCGTGGGAGACGAGCGCATCGAGCGGGGGATGAAGGCGCAGCTCGGCGAGCGCCGGCGCAGCATGGGCCGCGACGAGCTCGGGCTGGGCTGGAAGCTCGGCTTCGGCACCGAGGCCGCGATGAAGAAGCTCGGCATCGACGCGCCGCTCGTCGGCTACCTGCTCGACGACGCGCGCCTCGAGTCGGGCGCGATCGTCGACATCTCGAACTGGGGCAACCCGCGGCTCGAGCCCGAGATCGTGGCGCGCGCGGGGGAGAAGGGGGAGATCACCGCGATCGGCGCGGCGATCGAGCTGATCGACCTCGACCCGAGCGTCGGCGACCCCGGCGAGATCCTCGAGCGCAACATCTTCCAGCGCCACGTGCTGATCGGCCCGGTCACCGAGGGCGCGACCACGGACGACGTCTCGCTGCGCGTGTCCGTCAACGGCGAGGAGGTCGCCGCCAGCGATGACGTCACCGAGGCGACGGGCGAGCTCGACGGCCTCGTCAAGCACGTCGCCAAGACGTTGAAGGCGGCCGGCGTGGAGCTCGAGCGCGGGCAGATGGTGATCTGCGGCTCGATCGTCCCGGCGCTCGAGATCGCGCCCGGCGACGCGGTCGAGGTCCGCCTCGCCCCGCTGGGCACGCTCGCCGTCTCCTTCGAGTGACGGTCCGCCACCTCGACGCGATCCGCGACGCGGTGGCCGCCGCGGGCGCCGACGCGCTGTGGGTGCACCCGGCGGTCGACTTCCGCTACCTCACCGGCCTGGCGCCGATCGCGCTCGAGCGCCCGACCGCGCTGGTCATCCCGGCGCACGGCGAGCCGCGCGTGATCTCGCCGGAGATGCTCGCCGAGGAGCTCGCGCCGCTCGGCGACGTCGCGGCGTGGTCGGACGGCGACGGGCCGGCGGCAGCGATCGCGCGCACGCTCGACGGGTTCGGGCGGGTGCTGGTCGAGCCGGATCTGCCGACCGGCGTGGCGTTCGCGCTCCGGGAGGAGGTCGAGCTCGAGCTCGACCCGGGCATCCTCAGCGGGCTGCGCGAGCGCAAGGCCCCCGACGAGGTCGAGGCGCTCCGGGCCGCCGGCCGCGAGGCCGACGAGGCGATGGCGTGGGTGGCCGGGCTCGAGCTCGGCGGCCGCACCGAGCGCGGGCTGGCGCTCGAGCTCGAGGCGCGCTTCCTGAGCCGCGGCGTGCGGCCGTTCGACGACTACGTGGTCGCCGCCGGCGCGCACGCGGCGCTCCCGCACCACGTCTCCGGCGACGCGCCGGTCACGCGCCCGTTCCTCACCGACTTCGGCTGCATCAGCGGCGGCTATCACTCCGACATCACGCGCGTGCACGGCGCCGAGGGCGAGGCCGCCGAGGCCTACGCGATCGTGCAGGCCGCCCACGACGCGGTGATCGCCGGCCTGGAGCCGGGGCTACCGGCCGAGGAGGCCGACCGCCTCGCGCGCGACGTGATCGCCGCCGCCGGCTACGGCGACGCGTTCATCCACCGCCTCGGCCACGGCGTCGGGCTCGAGATCCACGAGGAGCCCTACCTGCGCCCGGGCAACCCCAAGCCGCTCGAGGCCGGCCACGTGTTCAGCGTCGAGCCGGGCATCTACGTGCCCGGCTCGTTCGGCGTCCGCTACGAGAACCTCGTGCACCTCGGGGCGGACGGCCCCGAGCTGCTCAACCGCGCAGCGGCTTGAGCCCGCGCCCGCCGCGCTGGCTCTCGGAGCGGTAGTCGACCTTCTCGCAGTTGCGGAAGCGGTAGCCCTTCCTGCGGGAGCGGGCCACGTGGTAGATGTCGCGCCCGGGCCCGCAGTCGACGATGCCGCGCCCGTAGTGGACGGAGATCGCGTCGTTGCCCGCGCCGCCGTAGATCGTGTTGTGGCCGTGGGAGCCGTAGATGAAGTCGTTGCCGCCGTCGCCGTGGATCACGTCGCGCTGGCTCGTCGGCTGGCCGACGCCGTCGTGGTCGCCCCACAGGACATCGGCGCGGCCGCGGCCGATCAGCACGTCGGAGCCGTGGTGGCCCATCAGCTGGTCCGAGCGGTCACCGCCCTCGAAGCGGGCGTCGCGCCCGTCATTGGCCTTGAGGATCTCGCCGCGGATGGTCGGCCAGTAGTCGTGCGAGGCGCAGTCGGAGCACGGCTGGCCCGGGATGTGGCTCGCGAGCGCCGCCGGGACGACGAGGAGACCCGCGAGGACGATGAGAAGTGCGTATCGGGGCATCGCGTCAGGCTAGCTGCTCGTACACGGCCTTGGCGGATCTCGCCATGATCCGCTGCGCCATGTCGCGCTTGAGCGCGTCGAGCCGCGCGGTCTGGTCGGCGCTCGGGTCCGTGGTGCGGGCGAGCATGAGGAACTCCTCGCTCACGAAGCCCTCGCGCACGCCCAGCACGACCTCCCGCCCGCGGTAGCGGAGGTGGAACACGAAGCGCTCGCGCGTCCACCCGCGCTCCGGCCGCGCGAGCGCCTCGTCGACGCGGTAGCGCCCGTCGGTGACCGCCCGCGTCACGAGCTCGAAGGCGTCGCGCGCCCCCGGGCCGCCGAACGCCGTCGCCAGCTCGATCTCGCGCCGCTGCGGCGGGCCGTCGGAGAGCAGCGGCAGCGCACGCTCCATCACCTTGAAGGCGTGCGCCACCCCGCCCGGCGAGCCCGGCCCGTGGTAGCGCATGAGGTCCTCGAACGCGAAGCCCAGCCGGGCCTCGCGCTCGAGCACCACCAGCTCGGCCATCAGAACGTCTTGAGCGCGTTCTCCATGTCGGTCTGCGCCTTCTTGAGCGCGTCCTCGGGGCTCATCGCGCCCGACAGCGCCTGGTTGACGTTCTTGTAGATCGCCGAGGAGATCTGCGGATAGACCGGCGAGACCGGCCGCGACTTGGCCTGCTCGATCGCCGCCAGCAGCTCGCCGGAGAACGGCTGCGCCTTCTGCACCGCCGGGTCCTCGTAGACGCTCTTGAGCGGGGTCGCGTCCGAGAACTTCACGACGTCCTCGCTCTGGCGCTCCTCATGGGTCATGTAGTCGATGAACTTGAGCGCCGCGCCCGGGTTCTTCGAGTACGTCGAGATGACGAGGTTGGCGCCGCCGAGGATGCCGGCCTTGCCGCCGCCCTCGAACTCAGGCAGCGGGGCGACCGCGAACTTGCCCTTCGTCGCGTCGGCCTTCTGGGCGAGCGCGTAGCAGTACGGCCAGTTGCGCATGACCGTCGCGCGACCGGACTCGAACGCGCGCCGAGCGGGCTCCTCCATGTAGGTGGTGGTCGCCTTCGGCGCCGCGCCGCTCTTGAGGCCGTCGACCATGAACTTCAGCGCCTTCAGGTTCTCGGGGGAGTCGACCGTGGCCTTCGTCCCGTCCTCCGACAGCACGCTGCCGCCGGCCGCGAACGCGAGCTCGAGGAAGTTGACCGTCAGCCCCTCGTAGGACGCGCCCTGGTAGGCGATCCCGTCCTCCTTGGCCGCGATGTCGTAGACCTCCTGCCACGTCTTCGGCGCCGCGTCGACCTGGTCGGTGCGGTAGTAGAGGAAGCCCGCGTTGGTCTTGTGCGGGACGCCCCAGTTCTTGCCCTGGTAGGTGATCGTCTCGAGCGTGGAGGGGATGAACTCGTCCTTGCGGCTCTCGACGTAGGGCGTCATGTCATAGAGCCACTTCTGCTGCGCGAACTCGGCGGTCCAGATCACGTCGGAGTAGAAGACGTCGCAGTCGGCGGACTTGGCGTCCTGGCGCTGCACGAACTGCTCGCGCTGCGCGTCGGCCGACTCCGGGAACTCGATCATCTTCGCCTTGATGCCGGGGTTGGCCGCGTTGAAGGCCTTGATGCCCGCGCTCTTGGAGCCCGACGTGTCCTTGCCGGTGCAGAACGAGACCTCGCCCTTGGCGCCGTCCATCGACGCAGGGTCGATGACCTTCGCGCCGGTGATCTTCTGCTCCTCCGTGGCGCCGCCGCCACTGCCGCTGTCGGAGCTGTCGTCGCCGCAGCCGGCGAACAGGGCCGCGGCGCAGGTGAGCGCGGCGGCGAAACGGGTTGCTTTCATGCTGGTCCTCTACCCCGTCGGCTTGTGCTCAAGCCGGTGCACGGCCGGCCCCTGGAGGACGTCGCCCTCGGGGCTGAAGCGCGAGCCGTGACATGGGCAGTCCCAGCTGCGCTCCGCCCGATTCCAGTTGACCTGGCAGCCGAGGTGCGTGCACACGGGGGAGACGGCGACGAGGCTGCCGTCGTCGCGGCGGTGGCCGGCGACCTTCTCGCCCGCGAGGCTGACGATGTCGCCCTCGCCGGGCGCGAGGTCCTCGATCGCGCGGCCGCCGCGCTTGGTCAGCCGGTCGCCGACCATGTGCAGCCCCGCCTTCGCGTTCTCCGTGACGAAGCGCGCGGCCGCCGCCCGCAGGTTGACGCGGTTGGGGTCGAACAGCTCGGCCCACGCGCTCTTGCGGCCCTGCAGCTCCCCCGCGAGGATGTGCGCCGCCGCGGTGCCGCCGGTCATGCCCCACTTCGCGAAGCCGGTCGCCATCAGCACGCGGTCGCCGCCCGGAGCGAGCGGGCCGACGTAGGGCAGCGTGTCGATCGTCGTGTTGTCCTGGCTCGACCAGCGGTACTCGAGCGAGCGCACGTCCCAGTGCTCGCGCGCGAAGCGCTCGAGCGCGGCGTAGCGTTCCTCGGTGTCCCCGCCCTCGCCGGGGCGGTGGCCCTCGCCGCCGACCAGCAGCAGCTCCTCGCCGTCCACCGGGACCGCGCGCACCGAGCGCGTCGGCGAGTCGCCGGAGATGTACATGCCGGGCGGGGGCTCGCCCGCGATCCGGCACAGCAGCGCGTAGGAGCGCTGGGGATGCACGCGCGCGAACGCGAAGGAGCGGTCCAGGAACGGGAAGTGCGTGGCGACGACGACGCGGTCCGCGGTGACGCGGCCGCCGGGCGTCATGACCGCGCAGCGCTCGTCGACGTCGACATCGACCGCGTGCGAGCGCTCGTAGACGTGCTCGAGCCCGTCGGCCAGCGCCAGCAGGTACTTGCGGACGTGGAACTCGGCCTGGTCGTCGAAGCGCACCGCGCCGGCGACCGGGAACGGCAGCCCGGTGTCGTCGACGAGCGTGGCCGGCAGCCCCGCCTCGGTGGCGGCCTCGGCCTCGCGCTCGACCGTCCCGCGATCGCCCGTCACGTATGCGTAGGAGGGGCGGCGGCGCCAGTCGCAGTCGATCTTGTCGCGCCGCACGCGCTCGGCCATCCACGCGAGCGCCGCCTCGTTGGCGGCGCCGTAGCCCGCCGCGGCGCCCGGGCCGAAGCGCGAGCGCAGCCGGTCGTAGATCAGCCCGTGCTGCGACGAGACCTTGGCGGTGGTGAAGCCGCTGACGCCGCAGGCCAGCCGGTTCGCCTCGAGCAGCACGGTGTCGACGCCCGCCTCCTGCAGCAGCAGCGCGGTCGTGATGCCGACGATGCCGCCGCCGATGACCACGACCTCGGCCTCGAGGTCGCGCTCGAGCCGCGGGCGCTCGGGCGGCGTGGGGCCGGTGTCGACCCAGACCGACGTCCGCTTCATCGCGCCGCCTGCAGCGCGAGCTCCTCGAGCCGCATCAGCGACTCGGCGTTGCGCAGCTTCGTGAACACGTGCACGGCGGGGTTGACCTTCATGAACGCGAAGGCGCGGTCGGGGTTCTCGGTCATCCGCACGAGCGTCCCGCCGTCCCGCGGCGTCATCTCCATCGTCACCGTGGCGGTCCCGAGCGGGCGCCCCTTGGCGCGCAGCTTGAAGCGGTGGGGAGGCTCGGCCTCCAGCGCCTCCGTGTGGTCGTCCAGCGTCAACGGCCCGACGCCGATCGTGTGGTGGAACTTCGAGCCGGGCTCGGGCCAGGTGGGGTCGGCGTCCCGGATCAGCTTGGAGCCGACGACCCAGTACGCGTAGCCGCCGGGATCGGCGAGCACGTCCCACACCGCCTGGGGAGGCACCGCCATGAAGCGCTCGTTCGTGGCCACGGATCCCACCTGCCCAGCTTCGGCCGTCATCATGCGCGCGGTGACCACGCCGCCGCGCCAGGAGCTGCTCGCGTCGACCGCCGCAGCGGACCGCGAGGCCGAGCGGCTGCGCGACCGCCTCGGCGAGATCGAGGCCGAGCAGGCGATGCTCGAGGCCGAGCTGGCCGCCTTCAACTCGGACTACATGCGCGAGGTCGTCACCGTGCTCGCCGAGCTGCACGAGCTCGAGGCGCGGATCGCCGGGCTCGTGGCCAAGCGCTCAGGCACGCCCGGCGACAAGCGCGCCGCGCGTGACGCGCGCGCCCGCGCCCGTGAGACGACCGCCGCCGTGAAGGCGATCCCCAAGGCGCCGGGGCCGCTCCCGACAGGCGACCTCAAGAAGCTGTTCCGCGAGGCGGCCAAGCGCATGCACCCCGACCTCGCGCCCGACGAGGACACGCGCCGCCACGCCGAGGCGTTCATGAAGCGCCTCAACCAGGCCTTCACGGCCGGCGACGCCGACGCGATCGCCGACCTCGTGTTCCAGTGGGAGTCCTCGCCGTACGCGACCGCGCCCGCGCCCGAGGGCGCGCAGGAGGCGCGCGCCGCCCGCCGCGTGAGCGCGCTGGAGTCGGCGGTCGAGCGGGCGCAGGCGCGGCTCGACGAGGTCCGCGGCTCCGACCTGGCCGGGATGATGGAGCGCGCGATGGCCGCCGCGGCGAGCGGGACCGACCTGCTCGCCGAGTGGCGCGCCTCGTCGCAGGCGGCGCTGGCGGCGGCGCGGGTGCGGCTCGCCGAGCTCGAGGGCGCGGCGTGAGCGACTTCCTCGACGACGGGCGCGCCGCGCTCGAGTGGATCGACGACTACCTCGGGCGCGTGGGGGAGCTGCCGGTGCTGGCCCAGGTCGCGCCGGGCGACATCCGGGCGGCGCTGCCGGCCTCGCCGCCCGAGCAGGGCGAGCCGTTCGCGGCGGTGCTGCGCGACCTCGACGAGGTGCTCATGCCGGGCATGACCCACTGGCAGCACCCGCGCTACTTCGCCTACTTCGCGACCAGCGCCTCCCGCCCGGGCATCCTCGCGGAGCTGCTGGCGGCGGCGCTCAACCCGGTGGCGATCCTGTGGCGCACCTCGCCCGCCTCGACCGAGCTCGAAGGGCTCGTGTGCGACTGGGTCGCGCAGCTGCTCGGGCTGCCCGGCGGCTGGCACGGCCACATCGAGGACTCCGCCTCGACGTCGACGATGGCCGCCATGATCGCGGCGCGTCACGCGACGGGGCGCAACGTGGTCGTCTGCTCCGAGCACGCGCACTCCGCCGCCGACAAGGGCGCGCGCATGCTCGGGATGGAGCTGCGCAAGGTGCCGGCGGACGCCGGGTTCCGCATGCGCCCCGACGCGATGGACCTCACCGACGCCGCGATCGTCATCCCGACGGTCGGGACCACCGGCCCGGGCTCGGTCGACCCGGTGCCGGCGATCGCCGACGCCTGCGAGCGCACGGGCACGTGGCTGCACGTCGACGCCGCCTACGCCGGCTCGGCGATGGTCTGCCCCGAGTTCCGCTGGGCGTTCGACGGCGTCGAGCGCGCCGACTCGCTCGTCGTCAACGCGCACAAGTGGATGCTCACGCCGATGGACTGCTCGCTGCTGTGGACGAGCCGCCCGGAGGAGTTCCGCGCCGCGTTCAGCATGGTGCCCGAGTTCCTGCGCACGCCCGACGCGGAGGACGCGCTCAGCCTCAGCGAGTACGGCCCGGCGCTCGGGCGCCGCTTCCGCTCGCTCAAGCTGTGGGCGATCCTGCGCTGCTACGGCCGCGACGGGCTGCAGCGGATGATCCGCGAGCACGTGCGGCTCGCCGAGGTGTTCGAGGGCTGGGTGCGCGACGAGCCCGGCTGGGAGCTGTGCGCGCCGCGCCACTTCTCGCTCGTCTGCTTCCGCCGCGACGGCGCCGACGAGGAGAACGCCGCGATCCTCGAGCGCGTCAACGCGAGCGGGGAGATCTTCATCTCCCACACTCGCCTCGACGGCCGCTACGTGCTGCGGCTGGCGGTCGGCTCCGAGCGCACGTCCGAGGCGGACGTGCGCCGGGCCTGGGACGTCATCCGCGGATCCTGAGCACCTGCCCGCCGTCGGGCGACCGCGAGTGGTTCGTCACGTAGAGGTCGCCGCGCTTGCCGACGGCGATGCCGCCGGGCTCGGTCAGCGTCCCGTCGGGCGGGACGACGACGCTGCGCTTGCCCTTCTTCGTGATCGCGTGGATGGCGCCGTGGGGCGGCGCGAACAGGATGCTGTTCGAGTCGATCTCGAGCACGTACAGCGTCCCGTGCTTGTCGAACGCGAGGTCCATGATCATCGTGAAGCCGCCCGCGACCACCTTGTACCTCCCGGTGCGCGGGTCGATCCGGTAGACGTTCGCGCCGCCGATCGGGAACGGGAAGCCGGTCAGCTGGCTCATGTAGTAGGCGCCGTCGGGCCCCTCCACGAGGCCGGTCGGGACCGACTGCATGTCGACCGGCGGCCCGCCGAACGGGTTCGGCACGCCCGGCGTGTCCGGGAACACCGACAGCGTCGAGAGGTGCGGGCCGAACGCGCGCAGCACGCTGTTGCCGCCGGCGTCGGGGATCACGAACTTGCCGCGGTCGTAGAGCACGTCGGTGGCGTTCGTGTCGATCGCGCCGCCGTCGGGGTTCTTGCGCTTCTCGAACTCGTAGATGTCGGCGACCTCGACGTGGCGATCCCTGCCGAAGATCCATCGCAGCGTGCCGAACATCTTCGCCGCCCGGTTCTGGGCGGCGAGCTGCGCCCGCGTGATCTCCTCGCCGTCCGGGAACGGCGCCGTGCGCGGGGCGGTGGGCCCGCCGTTGGTGATGAACACGCCGTTGTCGGCGAGCGCGGTGATGCCGTGCGGGCCGATGCCGCTGTCGGCCTCGCCGGGCTCGAGCACGCCGTCGCCGTCGGTGTCGTTCGCGTAGGAGGCGAGGCCGTCGACGATGCGGGACTGGCGCCCGCGCGTGTCGATCCTCGTCACGGCGCCGGTGGCGCCCATGCACGCGGGACCCTCGCCGCCGAAGAAGCACGGGCCGGCGCCGCCGCGGCCGGCCTCGGCCACGTAGAGGTTGCCGGAGGGCGCGAAGTCGAGGTGGCGTGGACTGCGCAAGCCGCCGTCGCCGACCTCCTCGATCGTCACCGCTCCCGCGGTGGACGCAGTGCAGCCCAGTGCGGCGACGGCTGCGAGGACGGAAAGACGGCTCCGGCTGCGCATGACTCCTCCTGACGTGGATGCCCGCGCGACCGTCTCAAATCGACGGCGCCGGAGTCAAGAGGCGCGGTGCGGGCCGTGACGCTCGCCGGCGCGGCCGCCACCGGAAAGGAGGGTGTGGCGGCGGCCGCGCGTGGCCGGCGAGGGTGTCGCGTCTGGCTAGTTCGCGACGCCGATGTGCTCGTGGCGGTGGCGGTAGGTCATGCCGCCCCAGCCGACGAGCAGGATGAGCCCGCCGGCGATGCCGGCGCCGATCGCGGCGGAGGCCCAGTCGAAGCCCTCGTTGACGCTCTGCACGACGGGCGCCGCCGGCTCGATGACGACCCGCTCGGCGGGCTGCGCGTCGAGCGGCGCCGGGGCCGCGCTCGCCGCCGGGGCGGCGAAGGCGAGGACCACGAGGCTCACGAGGACCAGGCGGGTGATGCGGTTCGAGACCTTCATGGGACGGCCTCCTTTCGAGGCGTTCGTGGGGGGATGCCGACGACGCTCTCCGGGGGCGGTATACGCGCGGTCGACTCGCGGTCTACTCGCGCGCGGCGTTCGGTAAGTGACACGACCTTGCTCGTTAGTCAGCTGGCGTTAGGGTCGCGCCACGGTGGACGTGCGGCTCTTGGGGCCGCTCGAGGTGCGCCTCGGGGACGGGCCCGTCGATTTGGGCCCCCGCAAGCAGCGGGCGGTTCTCGCGATGCTCGCGCTCGAGGCAGGGCGGACGGTGTCGGTGGACCGTCTCGCCGAAGGGCTGTGGGGAGAAGAGCCGCCGGCGAGCGCGGGGAAGATGATCCAGCTCTACGTGTCGCACCTGCGGCGGGCGCTCGACGGCCACGCCGGGATCGTGACGCGTGGTCGCGGCTACGAGCTGCAGGCGCCGGAGGAGGCCGTCGACGCGGTGCGCTTCGAGCGCCTGCTCGACGAGTCGCGCGCTCGCGAGGCGCTCGGCCTGTGGCACGGCGACCCGCTCGCCGACGTCGCCGACGAGCCGTTCGCCGCCGCCGAGATCCGCCGCCTCGACGCGCTGCGGCTGCGCGCCGCCGAGAGCGCGATCGACGCCGACCTCGCGGTCGGCCGGCACGCCGAGGTGATCGGGGAGCTCGACGCGCTCGTCGCGGCGAACCCGCTGCGGGAGCACCTGCACGCGCAGCGGATGCTCGCGCTCTACCGCTCTGGCCGGCAGTCGGAGGCGCTCGCGGCCTACCGCGACGCGCGCGCGGTGCTCGTCGAGGAGGTCGGCGTGGAGCCCGGCGCTGAGCTTCACGAGCTGCACGAGCGGATCCTCGCCCACGACCCCGCGCTCGATCTCCCCGAGCCCGCGGCCGCCGAGCCGGCGGACGTTCCCCGCCCGCCGAACAGGCGGCTGCTGGTCGGGGCGGCCGTCCTGCTGCTCGCCGGCATCACGGCGTTCGGGATCATCCGCGTGCTCCAGCCGGAGGGGCTGCCGGGCATCGACGAGAACTACGTCGGGCGGATCGACCCCGAGAGCTTGCGGATCACGCAGCAGATCCCGGTCGGCGGTGGCCCGAGCGCCGCGACGGACGGCGGCGGATCGATCTGGATCGCCAACGCCGCCGACGGCACCGTGTCGCGCATCGACCGCAAGCGCGACGAGGCGGTGCGGATCACGGTCGGCGGCGCTCCCGCCGCGGTCGCGTACGGCGGCGGCTCGCTGTGGGTGGCCGACAGCGACAGCCGCGACGTCGTGCAGGTCGACCCGGGCGCGAACAAGGTCGTGCAGCGGATCCCGGTCGGCAACGTGCCGCGCGCGCTGGCGGCCACCGGGGGCGCGGTCTGGGTCGCGTCGGGCGTCGACGGTCGCATCCGCCGCATCGATCGCGGACGCCCCACGCGGCCGATCGCCGTCGGCGCGAACCCGTCGGCGATCGCGGCCGGCGCGGGCAGGCTGTGGGTGGCGAGCGAGGAGGCCGGCACGGTGACGAGCGTCGATCCGCGCAGCGGCAGCGTGGCGTCGCCGATCCGCGTCGGCAACGGGCCGAGCGCCTTGGCGGTCGGCGAGGGCGCGGTGTGGGTCGTCAACCGCCACGACGGGACGCTCTCCCGCCTGGACCCCGACACCAACAACGTGACCTGGACGGACTCCGTCGGCAGCGACCCGACCGCGGTGGCCGTGGGTGAGGGCTCGGTCTGGGTCGCCGGCGGCGACGACGGCACCGTCGTCCAGATCGACCCGGACGGCCCGACCGTCGTCGCGACGCGGCCGACCGGGAGCCGGCCGGCGGCGATCGCGGTGGCCGGCGGCTCGGTGTGGACGGCCGCGGATGCGCCGCAGTCCGCGCACCGCGGCGGCACGCTGCGCGCGCTCGTCCAGCACGCGCCTGGGTCGCTGGTCCCGATGGACTGGCTGCACCCGGCGGCGTTCACCACCTGGGCGTCCTCGCAGTTCGGCTCGCTGGCCTACGACGGGCTCGTCGCGTACCGGCGCGTCGAGGGCGCGGCGGGCGCCACGCTGGTCGGCGCACTCGCCACGGACGTACCGCCGCCGAGCCCCGACCGCAAGACCTACGTCTTCACGCTCCGCCCCGGCCTGCGCTTCTCCGACGGGAGGCTGGTCGGCCCCGAGGACGTCAGGGCGTCGATGGAGCGCTTCCTCCAGGCCACGCGCGGTCGCCCCTCCGAGCAGCAGTTCCCGCCCTTCTACGCGGGGATCGTCGGCGCCCGGAAGTGCATGGCCGGGTCGGCTCCCTGCGAGCTCGCGCGCGGGATCGAGACCGACGCGGAGGCGCGCACCGTCGCCATCCACCTGACCCGCCCGGACGCGGACTTCCTGCACAAGCTCGCGATCCTGTTCGCGTTCGTCGTGCCCGCCGACAGCGTGCGCCGCGCCGGCACGGGGCCCCCGCCGCCGGGCACGGGTCCGTACCGCATCACCGCGTGGGACTCGGTACGAGGCGGGACGTTCGTCCGCAACCGGCACTACCGATCGACTCCGGCGCGCCCGGGCGGGGACGGCTTCGCCGACCGCATCGATGTCCGCCTGTACGACGAGCCGGCGATCGAGCCGCAGATCGCCGCGGTCCAGCGCGGCGACGCCGACATCGTCGCGCTCGCCCACACGTTCGGCAGCTCGGTCAGCTCGGATCGCCTCCGCGCCCTGCTCGCCCGGTCGCCGGGCCGTGTCCACAGCGCGCCGGCGGCCACGTCCGACTGGATGTTCTTCAACGTGCGGCGGCGCCCGTTCGACGACCCGCGCGTCCGCGAGGCCATCAACTTCGCGATCGACCGTGCCCGGGTCGTGGAGCTCACCGGCGGGCCCGAGGTCGGCCAGCTGACGTGCCAGTTCGTGCCGGCGCTCTACCCCGGCTACGAGCCGTACTGCCCCTACACCGCCAAGCCGGGGCCGGGCCGCGTTTGGAGCGCGCCCGACATGGAGCGCGCACGCCGGCTCGTGGCGGCGTCCGGCCGGGCCGGGGAGCGCGTCGTCGTCCACATGCCGGACTACAAGGCGCAGCTCGCCCGCTACTACGCGGCGCTGCTCGAGGATCTCGGGTTCCGGACGACGCTGCGAATCCAGGGCTGGAACGAGTACGACATCTACGAGGACGACACGCGGGCAACGACGGGCCTGGTCCAGTGGGGTGCCGACTACATGGCGGCTTCGAACTACTTCGAGCCGCACTGGGCGTGCAACGCCGGCGCCGAGAACATCTACCGGCTCTGCGATCGCGGGCTCGACCGCCAGATCGCTCGCGCCGTCGCGGCGCCGCAGACCGACACTGCCGTCTGGGCGGAGCTGGACCGGCGTGTCGTCGACCTCGCGCCGGCCGTGCCGCTGACCACCCGGCGGTCCGCGGTCCTCGTCTCCGAGCGCGTGGGCAACGTCAGGACGCACCAGCAGCTGTTCACCCTGATCGATCAGATGTGGGTCCGCTGAGTCTGGATTCATTCCAGAACTGGAACTTGTAGGGTTCGCCGCTGTGTCGATGGAGCAGGTCACGGACCGCCTGCGCGCCGCAGGGCTGCGCGTCACGGCGCCCCGCGTCTCCGTGCTCGGGGTGCTCGATGCCTCGCACGACCACCCGCGCGTCGACCAGGTCATCGAGCGCGTCCGCTCCGCGGGCGTGAGCATCTCCACCCAGGCCACGTACGACGTCTGCGAGGCGCTGCACCGCGCCGGGCTCGCCCGGCGGATCGCGCCCGCGGGCGGGCCGGTGCGCTACGAGTCGCGCGTCGGCGACAACCACCACCACCTCGTCTGCCGGGAGTGCGGCGTGGCGGTCGACGTCGACTGCGTCGTCGGCCACGCTGCGTGTCTCGAGCCGTCGGAGCGCAACGGCTTCGCGATCGACGAGGCCGAGGTGACGTTCTGGGGGCTCTGCCCCCGCTGCCAGTCCACCGTCGAAGGGATCACCGCATGAGCGAAGGCAACGGCAAGCAGCGCAAGACCCTCACCACCCGCCAGGGCCATCCGGTCTACGACAACCAGAACCAGCGCACGGTGGGTCCGCGCGGCCCGTCGACGATGGAGAACTACCACTTCCTCGAGAAGATGAGCCACTTCGACCGCGAGCGGATCCCGGAGCGGGTCGTCCACGCGCGCGGCGCCACCGCCTTCGGCCACTTCGAGGCGACGGGCAAGGTCGGCGACGAGCCGATCTCCAGGTACACCCGGGCGAAGCTGTTCCAGGAGGCCGGCAAGAAGACCGAGCTGGCCATCCGCTTCTCGACGGTGGCGGGCGGTCGCGACTCCTCCGAGGCGACGCGCGACCCGCGCGGCTTCGCGGTCAAGTTCTACACCGAGGACGGCAACTGGGACCTCGTCGGCAACAACCTCGGCGTCTTCTTCATCCGCGACGCGATCAAGTTCCCCGACTTCATCCACTCCCAGAAGCCGGATCCCGTGAGCTTCGAGCGCCAGGTTCCGAACCGCGTGTTCGACTTCATCTCGCAGAGCCCAGAGTCGATGCACATGGTCTCGCTGGTGTTCGGCCCGCGCGGCGTCCCGGCGAGCTACCGCACGATGCAGGGCTTCGGCGTCAACACCTACAAGTGGGTCAACGAGGCCGGCGACACCAAGCTCGTGAAGTACCACTGGCACCCCAAGCAGGGCGTCAAGAGCTGGACCGAGGACGACGCGGCGATGATGCAGGGCCAGGAGCTCGGCTGCCACACGCGGGACCTCTACGAGGCGATCGAGCGCGGCGAGCACCCGCAGTGGGATCTCTCCGTCCAGCTGATGGACGACCACGACCATCCCGAGCTCGACTGGGACCCGCTCGACGACACCAAGGTGTGGCCCGAGAACGACTTCCCGCTGCGCCACGTGGGCACGATGACGCTCACCCGCACGCCCGGGAACTTCTTCGCCGAGAGCGAGCAGATCGCGTTCGGCACCGGCGTGCTGGTCGACGGGCTCGACTTCTCCGACGACAAGATGCTCGTCGGGCGCACGTTCTCCTACTCCGACACGCAGCGCTACCGGGTCGGGCCGAACTACCTGCAGCTGCCGGTCAACGCGCCCAAGAACGGGACCCCGGCCACCAACCAGCGCGACTCGCAGATGGCCTACTACGTCGACGACACGGGCGAGAACCCGAGCGTCAACTACGAGCCGTCGATCACCGGCGGGCTCGCCGAGGCGCCCAAGCCGGCCCACGACGAGCAGGGGCCGGAGATCAGCGGGCGCCTGACGCGCGCGCAGATCCCGCGCACCGACGACTACCGCCAGGCCGGTGAGCGCTACCAGCTCTCCGAGCAGTGGGAGAAGGACGACCTGGTCGGCAACCTCTCGAACCTGCTGGGCGAGTGCGACCGGCCGATCCAGGAGCGCATGGTGTGGCACCTGCTGCTGTGCGACGACGAGCTCGGCGGCCGCGTCGGCGAGAACCTCGGCATCACCGCGGACGACGTCCGCGGGCTCAAGCCGCTGCCGTCGCAGGGCTGGGGCGACGCCGAGCAGCAGCGGCTCGACAACCTCGGCAACAACGGCCCGCGCGACGTCGAGGGCCTCGAGATGACGCACTGCGTGCCGAACGAGCACGCGGCGCTGACCGAGGAGAGCGTCGGCTCCTGAAGCTCCGGTAGGGGTTCAGCCGGCGACGAGCACCACGGTGCCGTCGCCGGCGACCACCCACAGCCCGTCGGGCGCCGGCACGAGCGCGCGCGGGTAGTGGGTGCCGAGCTCGACGCTCGCGGTCTCCCTCCCGTTGCGCGGATCGATGCGCGCGATGCGCGAGGCGGTCGGGTCGTCGCCGGTGACGATCCACAGGGCGCCGGGGGTGGCGGCGAGGATCGGCTTCGACTCGCCGATCCGGATCGTGCGCACGATCCGGTCGCCCTCGAGGCGCACGATCTGCCCTCCATAGGAGTCGAGCACCCACGCGCCGGTCCGGTCGGCGGCGATCGACCTGCCGGACGCGGTGAGGTTGCTGGGCATGAGCCTCGGCCACCGGTGCGCGATGCGGCCGCTGCCGGCGTCGATGCGGGCGATCGTCCCGTCCGAGCCGAACGCCCACACCGAGTCCCCTCCGACGGCGAGCCCGATCGGGCCGCCGAACGGGATCCGGCCGACGCGGCGTAGATCGGTCGCGGAGAACCGATCGATCGAGTGGTCCTCGTGGCCCCGCCGGGTCACCCAGACCGCGTCGCCGGTCGCGGTGACGTCGGCGCCCTCGTCGGTCTCGAACTGGCCTCGGACGGTGTTGGCCTCCGGGTCGATCGACCACACGCGCGCATAGCCGTCGGGCGTCTGGCCCGCGGCCCACAGGCGCTCGCCGGCGCTCGCCATCACCTCGGGCTGGTCGCCGAGCGGGATCCGCGCGGTCACCTCGCGGGTCTCGGGGTCGATGCGCACGACGCGGCGCCCGTCGAACTCGGCGACCCACAGCGAGCCGAGCGCGAGCACGCCGTCGGCGGGGGTCCCGCCGATCCGCACCACCTCCACCACGCGCGGCTCGGCGGTCTGCTCGGGCGCCGGCAGCGAGCGCGCGATCAGCACGACCGCGACGAGCAGCGCCGCGAGCGCGGCGGCGCCGGCAAGGAGGGGGCGCCGGCGCCGCCGTCGCGTGCGGACCGCCGCCGCGCGGTGCTGCGCGTGGGCGGTCACGACCTCGCGCCGCAGCTCGGTGACGAAGTCGCTCACGCGCGCCCTCCCATCCGGCGGCGCAGGGTGCCCAGCCCGCGCGAGACGCGCTGGCGGACGGCGGCCTCCGACGTGTGCTGCGCGGTCGCGAGCTCGGCGTAGCTCGCGTCGTCGACGACGTGGGCGGTGACGGCCTCGCGCTGGTCGGCCGGCAGCTCGCTCAGCAGTGAGAGCGCGGCGTCGTCGGCGAGAAGGCGGATCATCGCCTCATCGGTCTCGCTGAGCCGCGGCCGCTCCATCGCGAGCGCGCGCTGCATCTTGCGCTCGACCGCGCCGCGGCGCTGGTAGTCGGCAAGCCGCCGCCCGGCGATCCGGTACAGCCAGGCGAGCGCCGGCGCGCCGGTCGGCACGTAGCGCTCCTGCGCGACGATCGCGGAGGCGAACGTCTCGGCGGTGAGGTCGGCCGCCACCTGCGGGTCCCCGGTGCGGCGCTGGAAGTAGCCGAGGAGCGTCCTGGCGTGGCGGTCGTAGAACACGCCGAAGTCGGCGGTGTCGGGTGAGGCGAGAAGCTCTTCATCGGTGGGTGCGGTCACGGCCCCCTCGAGGTGCATCATCGCTCGGCGAGCCTTGTTTGTGACGGTCACATTGCGCAATCGCCGCCCGATCAAGGGGCCATGACCGCACACCTCCACTCCGCGCTGTCCCACCGCTTCACCGTGCCGGCCTGGCTGCTGGCCGCGGTGATCGCCGCAGTCGTCGCGCTCGCCCTCGTGGCGGTGCTCGACGGCCCTGCCGAGCTCGTCGCCTCCCCGTCGCCGGCGCCGGCGCCCACGATCTCCTGTCTCGACGCGGCCGTCGTCGGCCACTGCTGATGCCCGGTAGCGTGCGGCGAGGATGGGCCAGGGCCTTGACTCGCCGCGCGCGTGGGGCGTCGTCGCCGCGGCGTTCGCCGCGATGTTCGTCGCGTTCGGGATCGCCTACAGCTACGGCGCGTTCCTGGACGAGATGCGCGAGGACTTCGGCGTCGGCCGCGCCGCCGGCGCCGCGTTCTTCTCGCTGACCTCGCTGCTCTACTTCGGGCTCGGCGGCGTCAGCGGAGCCGCGAGCGACCGCTTCGGCCCGCGCCGCGTGCTGCTCGTCGGGGCCGCGGCGCTCGGGCTCGGGCTGCTCGTCACCTCGCAGGCCGGCTCGCTCGGCGTCGCGCTCGCGGCGTACGGGGTGGGCGTCGGCGTCGGCGTCGCCTGCGCCTACGTGCCGATGGTGGCGCTCGTCGGCGCGTGGTTCGAGCGCCGGCGCACGCTCGCGCTCGGCGTCGCCGTGGCGGGCATCGGCATCGGCACGCTGACCATCCCTCCGGCGACCGCGGCGCTGATCGGGGAGGTCGGCTGGCGCGACAGCTACCTCGTGCTGGCCGCCGCCGGGACGGTCGCGCTGGTGCTGTGCGCGCTCGCGGCCGCCCCCGCGCCCGCCGGCGAGGGAGCGGTGGGCGCGTCGCTGCGCGAGGCGTTCGGCGACGTCCAGTACCGCCGCCTCTACCTCGCCACCGCGCTGCTGGGCATCCCGCTCTTCGTCCCCTTCGTCTACCTGCCCTCCTACGCGGAGGAGCGCGGCGTCGACCCCGTGCTCGCGGCCGGCCTGATCGGCGCGATCGGGACCGCGAGCGTGATCGGGCGGCTCGCGCTCGGCTGGCTGGCCGTGCCGCTCGGGCTGCTGCGGGTGTTCCGCGGCTGCTTCCTGGCGATCGCGCTCAGCTTCGTGCTGTGGTGGGTCGCGGGCGGGAGCTACCCGGTGCTGCTGGCGTTCGCGCTCGTACTCGGCATCGGCTACGGCGGCTACGTCGCGCTCGCGCCCGCGGTGGTCGCGGCGCGCTTCGGCGTCGACCGGCTCGGCGCGCTGCTCGGCGTGCTCTACACGAGCGCGGCGGTCGGCTCCGCGGTCGGGCCGCCGGCGGCGGGCGCGATCATCGACGCCGGCGGGTACGGGCCGGCGATCGCCGCGTCGCTCGCGATCGGGCTCGCCGCGTCACTGGTCGCGGCGCGCGCGACCTAGGGCCGCGGGACGTTCTGCAGGCGCACGCGGCCCTGCGCGACGAGCTTGCCGTCCTCGCGCGTGATGTCGCAGTGCCAGAGCTGGCCGGTCCGCCCCTGGTGGACCGGCACGGCTCGCACGTCGAGGCGCCCCTCGCGGTGCGCGCGCAGGAAGTCCGTGGTGTTGGAGAGGCCGACCGCGAACTGCCCCGCGGCGTCGACGGCCACCGAGGCGCCGATGCTGCACGCCGTCTCCACCGCCGCGGCGTAGACGCCGCCGTGCACCATGCCCCACGGTGTGTGGTGGCCCGGGCCGGCGTCGATGTGGCCGGTCACCTCGTCGCCGGCGACGCCGTCGATCTCGAGGCCCGCGCCCTGGACGAACGCGCTCGACGCATCCAGCGAAGGATCCGGCAGGGAGGTCATCCGGCGCAAGGCTATAGTCGGACGACAGATGGCAGCCACCAGTGGTCGTGAGCGGATCCTCGAGACCGCCTACGAGCTCTTCAGCCGGCATGGCACGAAGGCGGTGGGAGTCGATCGGATAATCGCCGAGTCGGGTGCGGCGAAGATGACGCTCTACCGCAACTTCGCGTCGAAGGACGAGCTCATCCTCGCGTTCCTCCAGCGCCGCGAGGAGCGCTGGACGCGTGCCTGGCTCCAGAGCGAGGCGGAAGCGCGCGCCGACACGCCTGCAGGCCGGCTGCTCGCCATCTTCGACGTCTTCGGCGAATGGTTCGCGCGCGAGGACTTCGAGGGCTGCTCGTTCATCAACGTGATGCTCGAGGTCACCGACCCCGACTCGCCCGTCCGCCAGGCGAGCGTCAAGCACCTGACCGCGATCCGCGCCTACGTCGCCGACCTCGCCGAGCAGGCCGGCGTGCCCGCGGAGGACGCCGACGCGTTCGCGCGCCAGTGGCACATCCTCATGAAGGGCAGCATCGTGGCCGCCGCCGAGGGCGACCACGATGCCGGCACCCGCGCGCGCGAGCTGGGAGCGTTGCTGCTCGCGGCCCGGGGCGTCTCCGTCTAGACCCCGAGCTCCTCGGACGCCATTGCGGCGCCCTTGACGCGGTTGGCGATCTTCTCCATCGCGACGTCGCGGGCGAAGTCCGGCGAGCCGTGCTTGGGCTTCTCGTCGCGGCTGAACGGCGAGAAGCCGCAGTCGTCGGTCGCGCCGAGGCGCTCCTTGGGGATGTGCTTCGCCGCCAGCACGAGCTGGTCGCGCACCTGCTCGGGCGTCTCGACCTGCGGGTCGAGCGGGTTGATGACCCCCATGAAGCAGACCTGCGGCACGCCGTCGGCGTCGTCGCGCGAGTACTGCCCGACGAGCTTGTAGACGCTCTCCTTGTCCTCCTCGCTGGCGCACTGGATGAGGAAGTAGCCCGCGTTGAGCTGGAACATCTTGCTCAGCAGCTTCTCGTAGGGGACCTCCTTGGAGTGCACGGAGTCCATGTCGCCGCCCGGGCAGGTGTGGATGCCGATGTTCCTGCGCTCCTCCGGCGAGAAGCGGTCGATCACGCGGTTGTTGAGGTCGATGAAGTCCTGGAGCATGTCCTGGTTGGTCCAGGGGTTGCGCGAGTCGTTCTTGTTCGCGAGCCGGCCCTCGGTGAAGTCGATCGAGACGCGCTCCGCGCCGGCGGCGAACGCCTGCCGGATGTCCTTCTCGACCTCGTCGCAGAGGTCGGCGAGGAACTGCTCGCGCGGGTAGTCCTCGAGCTCGCGCTCGAGCGGGTACAGGAGCATCAGCATCGAGGGGGCGATGACCGCCTGCTTGACCGGCTTGCTCGCGATCGCCGTGTTCTTCTCGACGAACTCCGAGGCGAACGTCTTGTAGCGGAACGGGCCGCCGGTGAGGCGCGGGAGCTGGCGGTGATGGCCGTCGTCGAAGATCGCGAAGAACTGGCCGTCGCCCGCGAGGTTGTCGGCGAGGCCGGTGCCGGCCAGGGTGTCGGTGATCGGGTAGGTGGCGAAGCTCGACTCGCGCTGCTCGCCGTCGGTCACGTACGTCTCGCCGGTCTGCTCGAGGCGCTTGATCGAGTCCTCGGCGGCCTTGTCCTGCTCGGCCTGCAGCGCCGCGAAGTCGATCGCGCCGTCGTCGTAGGCCTGGTAGGCCTCCTGCAGCTTCATCGGCCGCGGCAGCGATCCGACGAGCTCGGTCGGGATGGGCATACGGCGTTCCTCCTCCGCTCGGGACAGACAGCTCTGTCTCTCTGCCGAGGACCGTATCAGCGGCCCCGTGGCTTGGTACCGTCCGGCCGATGGCCCGGGTGCGGATGCCGGTGATCGTCGCGCTCGTCGCGAGCGCCGGAGCGTTCCTTGGGGCGGCGCCGGCCGCCGCCGGGCCGGAGGATCCGCCCGTCACCGCCGTGTATCCCGAGAACGGCGCGACGGTGCCGCTCAACGGCGCGGGCAACGAGGTCCGCTACACGTGCCCGGAGGGCTACCGGATCTCCGGTGAGCCGCCGTTCGCCACCTACGGCGGGCGGAAGGACTACGGCGTCGACTTCGCGACCGCCCCGGAGCTGGGGAGCGACGGTCGCCTCCTCCAGTCGAACGTCTTCGATCGTGCCGGCCCGGACGACTTCCAGGACAACGACATCCCGGCGGGGCAGTGCCGCGGGTTCGGGCGCAGCGAGGTGCCGCGTGTCGTGTACTGGCAGGCCTGGCGGACCTGCATCGCGTGCGGCGGCTACGAGACCTCCGAGGTGCGCTCGATGCGGCTGACCACGGCGGGAGCGGGATTGAAGGTGCGGGCGAGCTGGCCGCGCCGCGCCTTCGGCGGATACCCGTTCCATGTCTCGGTCGCGAGCGCCGGCCTGGCGGCCGGCTCGAAGGTGCAACTGCAGGTGCGCCGCCGCGCCAGGTGGCGGACGTTCGGATCGGTGGTGCTCAGCGCCGATGCCGGGATCCGGCCCGGCGCTCCTGAAGCGCGGCCGTCACCAGGTCCGGGCCATCGTCCGCGTCGGCGACGAGGTCGTCGCCTCGCCGAGCCGGAAGCTCACGGTCGTGCGCGCGCGGGGCTGGACGACGTCGCGGCGTCAGGACGGCGCCTGGCGCCAGACCGGCCGCGGGACGGTCCGGTTCCGCATCGGCGGCGGCGGGCGGATCATCAGCAAGGGCGTGTTCCGCCAGTCGCTCCTGTGCCCGACGCCCGGGATGACCAGCCCGTTCACGACGATGGTGGCCGACGCGATGCTCCCGCGCACCCGGCTCGCGCCCGACGGCACGTTCGCCTGGGCGGGGGCGTTCGAGGGCCAGGAGATGTACATCCACGGGCGGGTGCGCGGGCGAGCGCGCCGGCGGCGCGGTGCGGATGTCCGCTCCGGACCTGCGCCGGCGGCTCGAAGTGGACCGCGCGGCGCCGCTAGCCGGCGGCGAACGCCGGGCGCGTCGACGGGCAGCCGCAGCGGTAGCCGGACCGCTCGCGGCGCGCCTGGGCGGTAGGCGAGCATGCGGTCGCGGCGGCCGCGGATGAACAGCCAGCCGCTCGGCGCCCAGGCGAGCTGCGAGTACTTCCTCCCGGTCCTCGCGCCGGGGACGGCCGTGACCGTCCCGCTGCGCGTGTCGACGAGCACGACGCGCCAGCGGCGGTCGCGCAGCACGTGGGCCGCCAGCAGCGACCCGTCGGGCGAGAGCTCGGCGTCGAGTCGACTCGGCCGCGACCCGCCGCACGACGACCGTGCGGGCGGTCACCGCGTCGACGATCGCGAGGTCGTCGGCAGCGCATGCTGCAGCCGGCCATCACGTCGCCGCGCGTCTCGGACACGGCCGCGAGGCGCAGCCGGCGGACGGTGCGACCTGTGCGCGGATCCCAGACGACGAGGGCGCGGCGGCGGAGGAGCACGAGCCCGCTGCGTACGGCCGCCTCGACCCAGGTCCCGGGCACGCGGTCGCGGCTCGCCACCGTCACGCGGCCGTCGACGGTGACCTCCTTGACGCCGACCATCCGCCCGCGGTCGCAGTCGGTGCCGGCGAGCCACACGCGCCCCGGCGTCGCCGACGGCACGAACTGGTGCGCGGCGCCGAGGCGGGTCGGGCGGCGGTCGAGCGCGAGGGGGATGGAGAAGACCGTGGTCCGGTCCCCGCGGAGCCCGGCGAACACGATCCGGCCCGCGACCACATGCATCTCGGGTCCGCAGGTCGCGACCGCCGAGATCCGGCGCGTGCGCCGGCGGCCGGTCGCGACGTCGACCGCCGTCAGACGGTTGCCGCTCGAGAGATAGACGATCGTGCCGGCGGGCCGCTCGGGCGCTGCTCGGCTCACCGGCGCTGCGTCCTCGCCGCACGCGGTCAGGCCGAGGAGCGCGGCGGCGACGAGGATCCGGGGGCGCAGCATCACCGGTCATACGCCCGTGGTCGCGCGAGAGGTCCCTCAGTGGTGCGCGAGCCCGAGGCGCACGCCCAGCGCGAGCAGCACGGTGCCGACCGCCCCGTTGACGATGCGCGCGCTGCGGCGCCGGCGCAGCGCTCCGCTGAGGCGGGCGGCGGCGTGCGCGTAGCCGGTCAGCCAGGCGAACGCCAGCGCGCCCATCGCCGTCACCATCGCGACCGGCAGCAGCGCGCCGCTGCCGGCGCTGACGAACTGCGGCACGAGCGCGGTCCAGAACAGGCCCACCTTGACGTTGAGCAGGTCGCTGACGAGGCCGCGGCGGAAGGCGGCGGCGGGGGAGAGGGCACCGCGGCCGGCGTCATCGCCCGCCAGCGCGTCGCCGCGCGCGGCGGCGAGCAGCGCCTGCACGCCGAGCACGGCGAGGTAGGCGGCGCCCGCGAGCTTCACCGTCGCGAAGGCGGTGGCGGAGGCGGCGAGCAGCGCCGCCACGCCGAGCGCGGACGTCGTGCCCCAGACGACGTTGCCACCGGCCGAGCCCGCGGCGGCCCAGGTCCCCGCGCGCGGGCCCTCGGCGAGCGAGGTCCGCAGCACGACGAACGTGTCCGGCCCGGGGACGGCGAGCGCGACGGCGCCGACGGCGAGAAAGCTGAGGAAGGCATCCATGCGGTGATCGTGCCGGGAGCGTCACTGAAGAACAAGCGATTGTTCCTGTACGGAAAAGTTGAGACAATCTTCAATGATGCTCGCTCCCCGCCGCCTTGCCGTGCTGCGTGAGTTCGTCGCCCAGGGCACGATCGCGGGCGCGGCCGAGGCGCTCGCGTTCACGCCCTCGGCGGTCTCGCAGCAGCTCGCGCAGCTCCAGCGCGAGGCGGGCGTCGAGCTGTTCCGCAAGGCCGGCCGGCGGCTCGAGCTGACCGACGCGGGGCGCATGCTCGCGGCGCGCGCCGGCGGCGTGCTGGCCGAGCTCGAGCAGCTCGAGGCCGAGCTCGCCGAGGCGGCGGGCGTCGTGGGCGGGGTGGTGCGCGTCGCCGCGTTCCAGACCGCCGCGCGGGCGCTGGTCATGCCCGCGATGGACCGGCTGGCCGCCGCGCACCCGGAGGTGCGCGTCGAGCTGGTCGAGCTCGAGGCCGAGGAGTCGCTGCCGATCCTCGCCCGCGGCGGCCTCGACGTCGCGATCGCCGAGGAGTACGAGCACGCGCCGCGCCCGCGGCTGCCCGAGCTGCACCGCGACTACCTCGCGGCCGACGAGCTGCTGCTCGCGCTCCCGCGCGGGCACGAGTCGGCGCGCGGCGAGGGCGCGGTCCGGCTGGGCGCGCTCAGCGAGATGCCGTGGGCCACGGCGCGCGCCGGGACCAACTACGCCGACATGTTCGTCCGCGTCTGCCGCTCGGCGGGCGGCTTCGAGCCGGTGATCCACCACCGCGTGAACGACCTCCGGATGCTGCTCGACCTCGCGGCGAGCGGCCAGGTCGCGGCGCTGCTGCCGGCGCTGGGCGAGCCCGCCGAGGACCCGCGCGTGGCGGTGCGGCCGCTCGTCGAGGGGCCGTTCACGCGCGCGCTGTTCGTGGCGACGCGGACCGCCGATCGGGGGCGGCCGTCGACAGCCGCCGTCGTCGAGGCGCTCGGACACCGCAAGTCCTCGCCCCCGGCATCGTTGGAGTGATCGGCGGCAGTCCACCGCCACAGGCAAGGAAGGGCTCGGGATATGTGGCCGCGGAGGAGCGGTTCGATCAAGCGACGGGGTGGATGCGCCGAGGAGAAGGCGAGGCTTCGGCGCATGCGCGGACTCGGGACAACGCTGCTGATCGTGGCGGCGCTGGCCGCCGGACCGTCCGCGAGCGTCGCGCAGCTGCCGCCGCTCGACGACCCCGTCGGCGAGGTGATCGAGCGCCTGCCGCCGCTGCCCGAGCTCCGGGTCCCCGAGCTGCCGCTCCCGACCCCCGTGCCGACGGCGGCGCCGACCGCCGTCGCGGTGCCGACACCCGCGCCGAGCCCGGCGCCTGCGGCTGCCGCCGCGGCGTCTCCGGCCCCGGCGGCCGCGCCGGTCGCGCGCCCGCGGCCGAGCCGGTCTGCGCCGACCGTCGCGCGTCGCCCGGCGCCCGCCGCCCGCCCCGTGCGCCGGACGGCCGCGCCGGCGCGCCCGCGCCTGGTGACCGCTCGCGCTGCTGCGACGCCCGAGGTGCGCCCCGATGTCGCCCGCCGACCCGCGGCCGAGGCCACGCCGGCCGGGCCGCCGCCGCTCGCGGCGCGCGTGACCGACGGCGTCGGCGACATCGTCGAGGCCGTGCCGCCCGAGATCCTCTGGGCCCTGGGCGGCATCGCCCTGATCGCGATCGGCCTCGCGATCAACGCGTACTGGCAGTCGCGCCGGCGCGCGGTCGCCGAGGAGCAGCGCGCCGAGCTGCTCGACGACATCGGGCTGCTCCAGAGCGCGCTGCTGCCGTCCATGCCCGAGGACCTCGACGGCGTCGCGGTGACCGCCGCCTACCGGCCCGCGGACGGGCCTGCGGCCGGGGGCGACTTCTATGACGTCTTCAGCGTCGGCGAGGGATGCATCTGCGTGCTCCTCGGCGACGTCTCCGGCCACGGCCGCGAGTCGGTGACCCAGGCGGCGCTCGCCCGCTACACGCTGCGCACCCTGCTGGCCGCAGGCCACCGGCCCGGGGAGGCGCTCGCCCGCGCCGACGTGCTGCTGGCCCGCGACCTCCAGCCCAACTTCGTCACGGTCGTCGCCGGCATCTACGACCCCGCCAGCGGCGAGCTGATCTACGCGAAGGCCGGCCACGCGCCGCCGATCGTGCTGGGGACCGACCACGATCCCGACGCCGAGGAGCCCGCTCCGCCGCTCGGGCTCGGCGTCGGCGAGACCTGGCCGGAGTACCGGGTGCAGCTGAGCGAGGGCGTCTCGGTGTGCCTGTTCACCGACGGGCTGGCGGACGCCCAGGTGGGGGAGACGCGGATCGGGCGGGCCGAGGTCGTGCGCATGCTCGCGGCCCACGACGTGCCCGACGCGGCCCGCCTGCTCGGCGATCTCGACGACCTGGCCGACAAGGTCTGCGACGACACCGCCGCGGTCGTGCTGAGCCGGCGCTGAGTCCGTCCGCAGTGCCTGGTGTCGTTTCGTCATGGCGCTGCACGACGACGGCTGGGCGATCCGCGCGCAGCCTCCCGGGGTGCGGGACCTCGGCGCTCCCGAGCTGTGGGAGCGCTCGCTGGCCCGCTCGCTGCGCCGGCGCGAGTCCGCCGCCGCACGGCGGAGCGGCGTGTACCGCAGCAAGCGCGCGCTCGTCTCGGCCGCGCTGCTGACCGCGACCGTGGTCGCGCCGGCCGACGAGGCGGCGCGCGCCCAGGGCTCCGAGGCCGGCCCGGTCGCCGGCGGCTACCTCAAGCTCGGCAGCCGCGGGCCCGACGTCGCGGCCGCCCAGCGCGCGCTCGGCATCCCGGCCGACGGCATCTTCGGCCGCCAGACGCGGCGCTCGGTGCGCGCGTTCCAGGCCGCCCGCGGGCTCGAGGTCGACGGCGTCATCGGCCCGGTCACGCGCGGCGCGCTCGGCGGCGGGGGCGGCGGCTCGAGCGGGCCGGCGCCGGCCGCCTCGACCACGATGGCGGTGCAGCGCGCGCTCGGCATCGGCGCCGACGGCGTCTACGGCCCGATCACGCGCGCCGCGGTCCGCAGCTTCCAGGCGCGGCGCGGGCTCGAGGTCGACGGCGTGGTCGGCCCGCAGACGCTCGGCGCGCTCGGCATCTCGGGCGCGGCGGCGCCGGTCGGCGGCGGGGGAGGGTCCGCGGTGGCGGCGGCGCGCACGAAGCTGGGCGCGCCCTACGCGCTCGGCGGCGTGGGACCGAATTCGTGGGACTGCTCGGGGCTCACGCAGTGGGCGTTCGCGCAGGCGGGCGTGACCATCCCGCGCACGAGCTTCCAGCAGGCGAGCGCGGGCGTGCACGTCGACCGCGCCGCGATCCAGGCCGGCGACCTCGTGTTCTTCGACGCCAACGGCCCGGGCGCGTCACACGTCGGCATCGCCACCAGCGCGACCACGGCGATCTCCGCCACCACCCACGGCGTCCGCGAGCACGCCACCACCGGCCCCTACTGGGGCCGGCACTACTACGGCGCGCGCCGCGTCGGCTGACGCGCTAGGGCCGCGGGTCCGATCGGCAGGGCTGCCCGCCGCACACGTCGACGACGTTGCCCGTGGTCAGGAACTCCGCCTTCTGGCGCCGGGCCGCCACGGTCGCGCGCGGCGCGCCGTGCGGGTCTCTGCCCTCGGCCGGCGCCTTGTTCTCCAGCACCGCCGGGCCGTTGCCGTCCGCGCCGCTCGGCGGCCCGCTGTCCCAGTACACGAGCGCCGAGCCGGCGAACGGGCTGCTGAACGCGGGGATGCCGAACAGCGGCACGCGCTCGAGCGAGCGGCCGGGCTGGAACGCGGGCTTGTGGGCGCGCGCGCCGATCGTCCGCGCGAGCACGTCGGCCTGGTAGGTCGTGACCTGCCAGTCGCCGACCGCGGCGTGCAGCAGGACGCGGTGCGACGGCGTGCCGGCGGGCGGGTCGTCGGTGACGTGGTGCGCCCACCCGTTGCCCTCCCCGCGGTCCCACAGCATGTTGATGAGCGAGAGCGCGAGCGGGCGCTCGGACTCGCGGGTGTAGGCCGGGTTGAAGATCGCGCCGTAGGTCGCCCAGTGCGAGCTGCGGGTCAGCAGCACCGAGAAGTTGATCCCCGGGACGCCGAGCACGGCGCGCTGGAAGTCCGGCGCCATCGCGGTCAGCGCGGTGCCGAGGATCCCGCCCTGGCTGTTGCCGTCGTAGTGGAGCCGCGACGTGTCTACGAGCCCGGCGAACGCGGGATGCGAGCTCAGCCCCTGCGGGTGGAGGAACAGCCGGCCGAGGTAGAGCTGGTTGACGAACCCCTGCTGGATGCGGTCCGGGAACCTCGGGAACTTCGACAGGTCGCGGAGGATCTCCACCGCGGTCGGGACGTCCTCGGAGGAGAAGCCGCTCCACGCCGTCGCGCAGAACGCGAAGCCGTGCTCCTGCGCCATGTCCCTGATGTTCCCCGCGTCGACCTCCTCCGGGCCGCCGAGCAGCCCGTGGCCGTAGAGCGATGCCTTGGCCGGGCGCGTCGCCGCGGCGACCGGGATCTCGCACTCGAACTTCGCGGTCTGGGTGTTGCCGGGCCGCTGCGCGGGCAGCGCGTCCTTCGCCCGGCTCGCGTAGTTGAAGGTCGCGCCGGGCGGGCACCCGGGCGCGTTGAGGTAACACGGCACGGTGAAGGTGCCGGAGATGTGGCGCAGGATCCGCGGGTCGGGGTTGGCGACCACGTTGGTGACGGTGAACTGCGGAGCGTTGCCCTCGATGCGCCCGTCGGCGAGGTTGCGGTCGCCGAGCTGGGCGAACGCGTCGTTGCGGATGTGCAGCATGCGCGCGGTGAGCCCGCGCTCGGAGGCGACGGTGAAGTCCCACGCCATCGTGACCCTGTCTTTGCGCACGCCGGCTCGGCGCAGCTCGCCG
Organism: uncultured Solirubrobacteraceae bacterium; assembly: GCA_963811595.1. Classification (GTDB taxonomy): domain Bacteria; phylum Actinomycetota; class Thermoleophilia; order Solirubrobacterales; family Solirubrobacteraceae; genus DASQFQ01. The sequence goes on along the minus strand of CAWERW010000008.1, from coordinate 512,415 downwards.
AACAGGCGGCGATAGCGCTTGCGCAGGCGCTGCGGGCCGGCGCCGCGCTTGAGCGCGCGGAAGCCCCGGCTCGCCTTGATGCGCTTGCCGGAGGCGGTGCGCAGGCCGCCGAGCGCGACGATGTAGCGCTCGCCCTCCTCGAAGTTCTCGCCGGGGTGGAGCAGCAGCATGCGCTCGCTCGCGCGCTTGGCGTTGGCGTCGAGCTCGGCGTAGACCATGTGGCGCTCGCGCGTGCGGGCGTTGATGACCACCGGCCACGTCCGGTCCTTGGAGGCCTGGCCGAGGTCGGACAGCGGCACGAGCCGCGAGCGGCGGAACGCGCGGGCGCTGGTCAGGCCGGGCACGCGCACGACGATCGACTGGCCGGGGCTGAAGCCGTCCTGGCGGTTGAACTCGCCGACGGCGATCCGGCGGCCGCTCTTGTTGGCCGGCATCGCGCGCGCGGGCAGGCGCACACGCAGGCCCGTCGGCGACTTGCGGTCGCGGACGGTGAGGTTCATGTCGTTCGGGAACGGCATGAGACAGGAGCGGGAGGCGAACGGGTCGCACGTCGTGGCGGAGCGGCGCTGGGCGGCTGCGGTGGGTGCCAGTACGAGCACGAGCAGCAGCGCGAGCGCCGGGGACAGTCCTTTGCGCATGCGGCGGACCCTATCCGGGCAGGACTCCGGCCGTGCGCGCGATCGTCGTGAGCCGCCACGGCGGGCCCGAGGTGCTCGAGCTCCAGGACGCCCCGGCGCCGTCGCCGGGCCCCGGCGAGCTGCTCGTCGATGTCGAGGCGATCGGCGTCAACTACCGCGACATCTACGAGCGCGAGGGCGGCGGGACGCACGCGGCCGAGACGCCCCACGGCGCCGGCGTCGAAGGCGCCGGGACGGTCGCCGCCGTGGGCGAGGGCGTCGAGCCCTTCGCGCCCGGCGACCGCGTCGCGTGGAGCAACGCGCCCGGCTCGTACGCCGAGCAGGTGCTCGTCGCCGACGACGCCGCGGTGCCGCTGCCCGACGACATCTCCTCAGAGCTCGCCGCCGCCGCGATGCTGCAGGGCACGACCGCGCACTACCTCGCCACGAGCACCTACCCGATCGCGGACGGCGACACGGTGCTCGTGCACGCCGCGGCCGGCGGCGTCGGGCTGCTGCTGACGCAGATCGCCAAGCGCCGGGGCGGCCGCGTGATCGCCACGACGTCCTCGGAGGAGAAGGCGGAGCTCGCGCGCGGCGCGGGCGCCGACGAGACGATCGGCTACGAGGGCTTCGGCGAGCTCGTACGCGAGCTGACCGGCGGCGAGGGCGTGCACGCGGTCTACGACGGGATCGGCGCGACGACGTTCGACGAGTCGCTGAGCGCCCTGCGCCCGCGCGGCTACATGGTCCTCTACGGCGCGGCGAGCGGCCCGCCGCCGCCGGTCGAGATCGCGAAGCTCAACGCCGCCTCGCTCTTCCTCACGCGCCCGACGCTGACCCACTACGGGCGCGAGGGCGAGGAGCTGCGGACCCGCTCGGCCGACCTGCTCCAGTGGATCGCGGCGGGCGAGCTCGACGTCCGCATCGGCGGGCGCTACCCGCTCGAGGACGCGGCCCGCGCGCAGGCGGACCTGGCCTCGCGCGCCACGACGGGGAAGCTGATCCTCACGCCATAAGATCGGTGGCGTGCTGCTGTGGGCGATCGTCGCCGTCGAGCTGGCCGGGCTGGTGATGCTCGGGGTGCAGCGCAGCCTGGCGGACCGGCGTGGCGGCGAGGCGTGGCTGATCCGCGGGGCCGAGCCGGCGCTCGAGCGCGCGCTCGAGGCCGGCGAGCGGCGCCAGGACCACGACGACCGGCTGCCGCTCAACGAGCCCGAGAGCCGGCAGCGGTTGCAGAACCTCGCGCTCACCGCGTCGGCCGGGCTGTCGCTGCCGGCCGCCGCCGCCGTCGTGGCGTCCGACCTCGACTCCGAGTGGTGCATCCCGGCCTTCCTCGTGACCGGCCTGCTGGGCACCGACGTGGCGGTCGTGCTCGCGCTGATCGTCGCGCTGTGGCGCGGCTGGCTGCCGCTGCCCGACGACGGCGGCGACGACGACGACGAGGATCCGGAGCTCGACCCCGTCCCGGGCGGCCCGTGGACCCGCGCCCACATGTTCAACCTGCTCAGGTAGCGAGCGAGCGCAGGCCGGGCAGGAGCTGCTCGGCGAACGCGTCCAGGAAGCGCTCCTGGTCCTCGCCGGGTGCGTGGAAGACGAGGTGGTTGAGCCCGGCGTCGACGTAGGGCTTGACCTGCGCGACGGCGTCGTCGGGGTCGGAGGCGACGATCCAGCGGCTCGCGACCTGCTCGATCGGCAGCGCGTCGCCGGCGCGCTGCATCTCGATCGGGTCCTCGAGCCCGCCCTTCTGCTCGGCGGTCAGCGCGAGCGGCGCCCAGAAGCGCGTGTTCTCGAGCGCGGCGTCCGGGTCCGGGTCGTAGGAGAGCTTGATCTCGATCATGCGGTCGATGTCGTCGTGGGCGCGGTCGGCCTTCTCGAGCCCCTCGGCGACGGCGGGCAGGAGCTTGTCGGTGTAGAGCTCCATGCCCTTGCCGCTCGTGCAGATGAAGCCGTCGCCGGCGCGCCCGGCGTAGCGCGCGACCTGCGGCCCGCCGGCGGCGACGTAGATCGGCACCGGCGTGTCGGGGCGGTCGTAGACCGTCGCCTGGTCGGTCTTGTAGTAGTCGCCCTCGAACGTCACGCGCTCGTCGCTCCACAGCGCGCGGATCAGCCGCACGGACTCGCGCATGCGGGCGAAGCGCTCCTTGTACTCGGGCCACTCGATGCCGGTCACCGCGACCTCGTTCATCGCCTCGCCGGTGCCGATGCCGAGCATCACGCGGCCGGGGAACAGGCAGCCCATCGTCGCGAACGCCTGCGCGATCACGGCCGGGTGGTAGCGGAAGGTGGGGGTGAGCACCGAGGTGCCGAGCAGCACGCGCTCGGTGCGCTCGCCGACCGCGCTCATCCACGCGAGCGAGAACGGCGCGTGGCCGCCCTCGTGGCGCCAGGGCTGGTAGTGGTCGGAGACGGTGACGGTGTCGAGGCCGTGCTCCTCGGCCGACACCGCCAGCTCGACGAGGCGGCGCGGGCCGAACTGCTCGGCCGAGGCCTTGTAGCCGATCTTGAGGTCCACGACCGGAACCCTAGGGCGCAGTGGGTCTTCTCGCGGCGTGGCGCTCGAGAGACCGGGCGCCGGCGGTGATCGGCGCCCGCCGATCTCGGGTGGCACGTTGCGGGAAGGCCCACTAGGGTCCCGCGCCGCATGGACGTCCCCGACGGCTTCACCCCGCACGAGCCCCAGGGCCCGTTCCTCGAGCACGTCGGGCCGATCCAGGTGCGCGACTCCGACGACGGGCCGGTGTTCGGGCTGCGCGCCGAGGAGCGCCACACGAACCACCGCGGCACGATCCAGGGCGGGCTGCTCTCGACGTTCGCCGACTTCGCGCTCGGGCGCGCGATCGAGGCGGGCGCGGAGGACGGCAAGGACCGCGCGACCGTCTCTCTGACCGTCGACTTCCTGCGCCCCGCGAAGCCCGGCGACTGGATCGAGGCGCGGGCGCGCGTGGAGCGCGTGGGCGGGACGCTGTCGTTCGCCGATGTGTCGCTGACCGTCGACGAGCGCGAGATCGTGCGCGCCCGCGCGGTCTGGGTCGTCGCCGGCTAGGCGCCCGCCGCATGGGCGCCGGCGCGGCGCCCGAACACCGCGCCCGCCGTGAGCCCGGTGCCGCCGGGGTAGTTGCCGTGGAAGAGGCCGCCGACGAGCTCGCCGGCCGCGTAGAGCCCGGGGATCGGCGCGCCGGCGGGGTCGAGCACGCGCGCGTGCTCGTCGATGTGGACGCCGCCGAACGTGAACGTGACGCCGCAGGTGACCGCGAACCCGTGGTACGGCGGCGTGTCGAGCGCCTGCGCCCAGTTGGACTTCGGCGGCTCGATGCCCTCGGCGGCGCGGCCGTCCTTGACCGCGGCGTCGAACGGGACGTCGTCGCGGATCGCGGCGTTGAACTCGCGGACGGTCGCGTCGAGCTGCGCCGCGTCGATCCCGAGCTCGCGGGCGAGCTCCGCGAGCGTGCCGGCCTGCGCGCCCGTCACGCGCGCGCTGTCGTACTCCTCGGCGCGCAGCAGCGGGCGGAGCTTGGCGTCGAAGAGCTGGAACGCGACGCCGCCGGGCTGGGCGAGGATGTCGCGGCCGTAGCGGGCGTAGGTGTAGTTGCGGTAGTCGGCGCCCTCGTCGACGAAGCGGCGGCCGTCGCGGTTGACCATGACGCCGAGCGGATAGCCGCTGCGGGTGTACTGGTTGGTCAGCTCGCGGTCGCCGCCGCCCTCGTCGGCGCCGGCGTCCCAGGCCACGCTGTGGCACGAGCTCCAGTCGCCGAACGGGGCGGCGCCGGCGTCGAGCGCGGCCTGCAGCACCTCGCCGGTGTTGAGCGGGTTGCCGCGCACGAGCGCGCGCCCCCAGCCGGCGCCGAGGTGGCGCTCGCGCAGCTCCGCGCTGGCCTCGAAGCCGCCGGCGGCGAGCACCACCGCGTCCGCCTCGATCACGCTCCCGTCCGCCAGCCGCACGCCGCCCGGCACCAGGCCCGTCACCGCGGTCCCGTGGCGCAGCTCGATCCCGCTCGCCCGCGCGGCGCCGGTGTGCTGCGCGATCAGGCCCTTGCCGCCGTCGACGGTGCCGAGCGCGAGCCCGCCCCAGAACACGTAGCGCCCGGCGCGCTCGTAGGCCTGGCGCTCGTACATCAGCCGCCAGCGGATCCCGACCTCGGCGAGCCACTCGACGACCGGCTCGCTGTCGCCGATCAGGATCCCGGTCAGCAGCTCGTCGCAGCGGCCCTCGGTGAGCCGCTCCATGTCGTCGCGGAACGCCTCCGGGGAGTACGGGTCGAGGCTCGTCGCGCTCGCCCGCGCGCGCGTGGTGTCGTCGTCGACCACGCCCATCACCGCGTCGATCCCGCCGTGGACGACCCGGAACGCGCCCGCGGTGTAGAACGAGTTGCCGCCGGCTGCCTCCTCCGGCGCCTTCTCGAGGATCGTCGCGGTCGCGCCCGCCTGCACCGCCGCGTGGGCGGCGCAGAACCCGGCGTTGCCGCCGCCCACCACCAGGACGTGGGGCATCAGGCCAGCTCGTCGGCGAGCTCGGCGACCGACTCGACCACGCGCGAGGGGCGGAACGGGAAGTGCTCGGTGTTGTCGGAGGTGCTGACGCCGGTGAGGACGAGGATCGTCTCCAGGCCCGCCTCGAGCCCGGCGACGATGTCGGTGTCCATGCGGTCGCCGATCATCGCGGTGGTCTCGGAGTGGGCGTCGATGGCGTTCAGCGCCGAGCGCATCATCAGCGGGTTCGGCTTGCCGACGAAGTAGGGCTCGACGCCGGTCGCGCGGCTGATCAGCGCGGCGACGGAGCCCGTGGCGGGGAGCGGGCCGGCCGCGCTCGGGCCGGTCGGGTCGGGGTTGGTGGCGATGAAGCGCGCGCCGCCGACGATCAACCGGATCGCGAGCGTGATGCGCTCGAAGGAGTACGTGCGCGTCTCGCCGAGGACGACGTAGTCGGGGTCGCGCTCGGTCATCGTGTAGCCCTCGTCGTGCAGCGCGGTCGTGAGCCCGGACTCGCCGATCACGAACGCCGAGCCGCCGGGGCGCTGGTCGGCGAGGAAGCCGGCGGTGGCGAGCGCGGACGTCCAGATCGACTCCTCGGGGACCTCGAGGCCGCTCGCGCGCAGTCGCGCGGCGAGGTCGCGGCGCGTGTAGATCGAGTTGTTGGTGAGCACGAGGAACGGCAGCTCGCGCCGGACGAGCGCGGCGAGGAAGCGGTCGGCGCCGGGGATCGCCTGCTCCTCGCGCACGAGCACGCCGTCCATGTCCATCAGCCAGGAGTGGATCTCGCGGCGGGTCACGCCCGGCAGCTTAGGCGGTCGCCCACCGGTCGAATTGCAGGCACTTCGTCTCCGACCGCCGGTCGGTGGCGGCGGCCCGCCCGCATGCCGATCATCTCCGCATGAACATCCCCTGGCCCATCGACGGCCGCCTCGGCGATCCCGACCCGATCCGCCGCGCCGAGCGCCTGCGCGCGCAGCGGCTGGCGATCGAGCACCACGGCCCGTTCCTCTACGAGGTCGTCGACCTCGACCACGGGCCGGTCGGCCGGCGGCGCTCGTGGGGCGGCGCCGAGGAGCTCGCGCACCAGTACGCCGACCTGCGCGAAGCGGCTTAACCCGCCCTTTGCCGCGCCCTGGCGGGCGGTTGGCCGGGCCGCCGCCAGCATGGCGGCCATGAAGACCACCTTCCTCCTCACCATCATCTCGGCCCTCCTGCTGTCGGCCGGCGTCGCCTCGGCGGCGACCGTCCGCGAGTACGAGGGCACGGTCGTCTCGGTCAACCGCGACAACCGCACGTTCCGCCTCCACGACTCCGAGCGCGGCACCGTCCGCATCCGGGTCAACCGCTCGACGCGCTTCGAGCGCATCGACGGGCTGCGCGGCCTGCGCCGCGGCATGAACCGCGTCGAGGCCACCGTCCGGCGCTCCAACGGGCGCTGGGTCGCCCTCGAGGTCGAGCGCTCAGGCGGCGGCGGCGAGCACGGCGGCGGCAGCGACGACGACTAGCCGGTCGGGAGCCGGCTCCGCGAGGAGCCGGCTCCGTTCCCGGCGCGTGCCGGCTCCTCCAGGGGCCGGCACCCCTCCTCGCAGGTCGTCAGGCCGCCATCGGCTGGGGGAGCCGCACGACCGCGGGCGCGGGCACGATCTCGACGCGCCCGTCGTCGTGTTGCAGCACGCCGCCGCGGCGGCGCAGCAGCCGCCGCGCGCCGAGCGGCCCGGACAGGAGCGCGGCCTTGGCCAGCACCTCGGCCTCGAGCGCGCTGCCCGCCACCGCGGTGGCGGCGACGAGCCCGGTCCACGCGGGGCGGCCGGTCGCCGGGTCGAGGATGTGGTGGGCGTAGCTGCCGTCCCGGCGGCGCCAGATGCGGGCGCCGATCCCGGACGTCGCCACGCCGCCGCTGCGCACGCGCAGCCGGTGGATCTCGCGGTCGTCGCGCGCGCTGCGCACGGCGACCTCCCACGGCCGCTCACCGCCGACGGCGACGTCGCCGCAGCACGAGATCGCGTAGCGGACACCGGCCGGCAGGGCCGCCGCCGCGATGTCCGCCGCCATCCCCTTGGCGATGCCGCCGGGGTCGAACCGGACGCCGGGCGCGCGGACGATCCGCTGCTCCGCGTCGAGCCCGACGCGGTCGCCGATCCGCCAGCGCGGGGGCGCCGCCGGGCGTCGCGGGGGCGCCGCGGCGAGCGCGGCGCCGAGGTCGGCGCGGCGCGCCGCGTCCCACGTGTCGCGGTAGCCGATGCGCTCGAGCTCGCCGAGCAGCGTCGCGTCGACGAGCCCGCCGCTGCGGCCGCTCGCCCACATCGCGGCGAGCACGGTCCGGCGCAGCAGGGGGGAGGCGGGCACGGCCGTGCGCGGATCGCGGTTGAGCGCGCTCAGCTCGCTCTCGGGACGGAAGCGCGACAGCACGGCCTCGACCGCCTCGATCCGCGAGTGGACGCCGTCGGCCAGCCGCTCGAGCTCGGCCGGCTCGATCAGCACGGACTCGAGCCGCACCCGGGCTTCGCCGCCCATGGAGGGGAACGCGAGATCGACGCTGGACATGGCCGTCAATCTGGGCGGGCGATGTGAGATCCGCCTAAGAAGCGCGCAACTCTTAGCCATCTCTCAGGACCCGGGCCGATGCTCCAGCCATGACCCCACGAACCAAGAAGACCGCGGCTGCCCTCACCGGTGCCCTCGTGCTCGCGTCCGGGGCCTACGGACTCGGCAGCCAGGCAGGCGACGGCTCCGCCCTCGCCGGCGGCCCTGCGAACGCGTCCGGCCCGCGTGACGCCGGCTTCGGCTACGGGCCCGGCCCCGGCCGCCCGCACGCCCGCTTCGAGAGCCTCGCCGACCAGCTCGGCGTCAGCGAGGCCAAGCTCCGCGACGCGCTGCGCGCCGTCCGCGGCGAGCGCAAGGACAACGTCGAGGTCGCCCGCGACGAGGTCGTGAAGGCGCTCGCCGGCGAGCTCGGCATCTCCGAGGCAAAGGTCGAGGCCGCGTTCGACAAGCGCATGGCGGACCGCAAGGGCGGGCGCAAGCTCCGTCGCGACGGCAACCGCGGCGCCATGCGAGACGCGTTCGCCGCCCAGCTCGCCAAGGAGCTCGGCGTCGACGCGGCCAAGGTCCGTGCCGCGCTCGACGAGCTCCCCGCGCACCCCGGCACCCCGCCCGACCTCGGCGACATCGCCGCGAAGATCGGCGTCAGCGAGGCGAAGCTGCGCGACGCGCTGGCCGCCGTGCGCCCCGCCCTCCGCGGCCCGAGGCCGCCACGCGGCCTGCAGCGGCGCGGTGAGGAGCGGCTCGACTCGCTCGCCAAGGACCTCGGCGTCAAGCAGGCCGACCTGCGCGAAGCCCTGCGAGGCATCCGCGACGACCTGGCCAAGCAGCGCGACGCCGCGCGCGACGAGTTCGCGGCCGACCTCGCCAAGGAGCTCGGCATCTCCGCTGACAAGGTGGAGGACGCCCTCGACGCGAGGCCTCATCATGGGAGGCGTGGTCCGTAGCGATCCGCTCGTCCTCGTCGTCGACGACGAGGACACCGTCCGGCAGGCCCTCGAGCGCGCCCTGCGCCTCGAGGGCTTCGCTGTGGCGACCGCCGCCGACGGCCACGAGGCGCTCGCCGCCGTGGCGCAGAAGCCACCGGCGGTCATCGTCCTCGACGTGATGATGCCCGGGCTCGACGGCGTCTCCGTCGTCAAGCGCCTGCGCAGCGACGGCATCGACACACCGGTCTGCATGCTCTCCGCCCGCGACGAGGTCGAGGACCGCGTCGCCGGCCTGCAGGCCGGCGCCGACGACTACCTGATCAAGCCGTTCGCGATCGCCGAGCTGACCGCGCGGCTCGAGGCCCTGCTGCGCCGCCACGGCTCCGAGGGCGCCGGCCCGCACGTCGCGGGCGACGTCGTCGTCGATCCGCGCCGCCACGTCGCCACCCGGAACGGCCGCGAGCTCGGGCTCACGCGCCGCGAGTTCGACCTGCTCGACGTGTTCGTGCGCCACCCGGGCCAGGTCCTGAGTCGCGACCAGCTGCTCTCGCTCGTGTGGGGCTACACGACCGACGTCGAGACGAACGTCGTCGACGTCTTCGTCGGCTACCTGCGCCGCAAGCTCGAGGGCGGGGGCGAGCCGCGGATCCTGCACACCGTGCGTGGCGTCGGCTGGGCGCTGCGGCCATGAGGCTCCCCGGCAGCCTGCGCGCGCGGATCGCGCTCGCGGCGGTCGCGGCGGTCGCCGTCTGCGGCGCGCTGGCGGTCGGCCTGCTGCTCGCCGCCGTCGAGCGCGACGGGCGCAACCAGGTCGACGCCGACCTGCGCGAGCGCGCCGCGTCGATCCTGCGCCGCGGCGACGCCTACGGCCGCCACGGCAACCGCAACGAGACGCTGCTGCGCGGCAGCGGCACGTTCGTCCAGGTCGCCCAGGGCGACAGGGTCCAGAACGCCGGCGACGTCCCCGACGACCCGCCCGGCGTGCCCGAGGAGGGGGGCTTCGACACGGTCGACATCGCCGGCTCGCCCTGGCGCTCGCTGACGATCGCGGTCGGGGACATCGACAACACGCGGCTGCAGATCCTCAGCTCGCTCGCGCCGGTCGACCAGCGGGTCGACCGCATCCGCCGGCTCGTGCTCCTCCTCGGTGTGTTCGCGCTCGCGCTGACCGCGCTCGCGGCGTGGGGTCTGACCACGCTCGCGGTGCGCCCGCTCGAGCGGCTGCGCGGCGGCGCCGCGCGCGTCCGCGGCGCGGAGGACCTCTCGACTCCGCTCGCCGACGACCAGGGGGCGCCCGACGAGGTCCGCCAGCTGGCGGGCGCGCTCAACGAGATGCTCGCCCGCCTGAGCGACTCGAGCGCCCAGACCGAGCGCGCGCTCGAGGCGACGCGGCGCTTCGCCGCCGACGCCGGTCACGAGCTGCGCACGCCGCTGACCGCGCTGCGCGCCCAGCTCGACACGCTCGCCCGCAACCCCGACCTGCCGCGCGAGCAGCGCGACGCGCTCGTGCGCGACATGACCGCCGAGCAGGACCGCATGGTCCACCTGCTGGAGGGCCTGCAGGCGCTCGCACGCGGCGAGGCGGCCGACAGCCTCCCGCGCGAGCCGGTCGAGCTCGGCGACGTCCTCGACGCCGCGGTCCACGCCGCGCGCAAGCGCCACCCCGGGGTCCAGTACGAGCTGGCCGGGCGGGTGGACGAGGGCACGGTCGACGGCTGGGAGGGCGGCCTGCGCCTGCTCGTCGACAACCTGCTCGACAACGCCGCCCTGCACGGCCGCCCGGGCGGGAGCGTCGGCGTCGGGCTCGAGCGCGAGGACGGCCGGCTCATCGTCCGCATCGAGGACGACGGCCCCGGCATCCCGCCCGAGGAGCGCGAGCGGCTGCTCGAGCCGTTCGCCCGCGGCAAGGCCGCCGGGCCCGAGGGCACCGGTCTCGGCCTCGCGATCGTCGCCCAGCAGGCGGCGCTGCACGGCGGCGAGCTGCAGCTCGGCGAGTCGAGCCGCGGCGGCCTCGGCGTCGAGGTCAGCCTGCCGCATGCCTGACCTCAGGGCAGCAGCCGGTCCAGATGCGCGTCGAGCGCGGCCTCGGCGTCGTCGGCGGTGAGTCCCGAGGGCGCGCACAGCAGGTGCCACGCGAGGCCGTCGGCGACGGCGATCGCCTCCACGGCGTCGCGCTCCGGGTGGTCGCTCGTGCCGGCCTCGCGCAGCGCGCCCGTCACGACTTCGCGCAGCGCGCGGTAGCCCGCGGTGTAGAGCTCCGTCAGGCGCGGGCTGTTGACGGAGCGCGTGCTGAACGCGAGCGCGACCCGCAGCTCGGCCTCGCGGCGCTCGTCGAGCGGGAGCAGCTCGCGCAGCAGCGAGCGGACGTAGACGCGCGGCGAGGGCGCGCCGGCGGCGATGTCGCGGGCGCGCAGCGCGACCTGGTCGACGGCGCGCTCGTAGGCCGCCAGCAGCAGGTCGTCCTTGGTCGCGAAGTGGTACTGGACCGCGCCGATCGAGACGCCGGCCGCGGCCGCCACGGTGCGGATGCTCACGGCCTCCAGCCCGCGCTCGACCACGACGCCGATCAGGGCGTCGGTCAGGTCGTCGCGCGAGATCACGGCCGGGCGGGGCATGCGTGCTAGTATTCCATACGACCGTATGGAAACCAAGGCCGCACAGTGATCGCCATCGCCATCCTCATCTGCGAGGTCGGCTTCTGGGTGCTGCTGCTCGGCGGCCTCACGGCGCGCTACGCGTTCGGGCGGCCGCGCCTCGGCGGGCTGCTGCTGATCGGCGTGCCGCTCGCCGACGCGGTGCTGCTCGTCGTCACCGGCGCCGACCTCGCGCGCGGCACGGAGGCCGACGCCACCCACGGCCTCGCCGCGGTCTACCTCGGCTTCAGCGTCGTCTTCGGCCCGAGCCTCGTCCGCGACGCCGACCGGCGGTTCGCCCGCCGCTACGGCACCGCGGTTGCACCCGCGCCGGCGCCGCCGCGCGACAAGCTCGCGCACGAGCTGCGCCTGTGGGCCCGCGCCCTGCTGGCGTCGGCGATCGCCGCCGCCGCGCTCGGCGCGCTCGTCCTCATCGCCGGCGACCCGGAGCAGACCCGGGCGCTGTGGGAGGGCGGCGGCTGGTTCGCGCAGCTCGGCGTCATCTCCGTCATCTGGTTCCTGGCCGGGCCCGTGTGGGCCGCGGTCGCACACTCCCCGAAAGGCCGGCGAGCATGAGACATCTCGCACCCTGGTGGGCCTACGTCGTCCCGGCGGCCGCCATCAACGCCATCCGGCAGATCATCGTCCCGCCCTCCGAGGTCGGCGACGCGGTCAGCATCGCGCTCTTCGCGACGACGACCGCGCTCGTCTTCCTCGTGGTCACCGCGCTGTCCGCGCGGCGCAGCGCCTAGTCCTGCTTCGCCGCGACCGGGCGCCGGTGGCGGCGCCGCGTCGCGACGGCCGGGTCGTCGGCGTTCTCGACGGCGAGCCGGGCGGCCTCGAACAGCATCATCACGAGCGCCACGTCGTGGGTCTCGCCGCTGTGCGGGTTGAGCTGGATGCGCTCCTTGGCGGACTCCTCGATGCGGTCGATCTGGGAGAGCAGGCGCACGCATGCGCGCGACAGCTCGCTCCAGCCGCGGGCGTCGAGCGTGACCGCGGTACGGGTGAGGTGCGCATTGCCGCTGTCGAACCCGCCCGCGGCGCTCGCGGCGCGCGCGTAGGCGTCGATCGTCTGCAGCGACGAGGAGACGGCGGCCTGCTTGGCGATCGCCGGCGCGGCGGCCCACGCCTCGTCGGTCACCGTCGGGCGCGCGCACGACCGGTAGTGGTGCTCGACGGCGCCCCGCACGCGCGTCTCGTGGACGAGCTCGACCAGCCCGATGCGCTCGAGCGTGCGCACGTGGTACGCGACCGTGCCGAGGCTCGCGCCGAGCCAGCCCGCCAGCTCGACCGGGCTCGCCGTGCGCTCGTCCAGCATCGCGAGGATGCGGACACGCAGCGGATGGCTCATGGCCTTCACGTAGCGCGGATCGTCGATGTTCGTGATCGGTTTCATGTCTCTACCAATGCCTCCCTAAGGCGCCCCAGTGCCCGATGGAGGCGAACCCTAGCCGTCCCCTCGGAAATGTCGAGCAGAATCCCGAGCTGCCGATAGTCCAGATCGTCGAAGAAGCGGCCCCGTACGAGCGAGCGATCGATGCCCGGCAGCGTCTCGATGGCGCGCGCGATATCGGCTTTCCCGACCACCGCGTCCTCGTGTGAGTCTTCGGCGGGCAGTTCGCTCTCCTCAAGCGGCTCGACGGATATTGGACCCGAGAGCCGCAGCGCCTCGTTGCGCGCGATGCGCGAGATCCAGGGCGCCGGCCGCTCGGGTGTCAGACAGCTGTCCCTCCGCCGCCATGCACGCACGGCGGCCTCCTGCGCCGCGTCCTCCGCTGTCAATGTCGAGCCCAGGATGCCGCGCGCCTCACGCAGGCATTGCGCCCGGACGAGGGTCCAATTCCATTCGGCCAAAGGTCACCTCGCCAACGCTGTAACGAACTGAGTGGTCAAGAGGGTCTACCAACCATGCCCCTCACCATCGAGTCCGATGCGACCCGCGCGTACGCCGTCCTCGCCCCCGCCTACGACCTACTCACGGCCGAGTACGCCTACGGGCCGTGGCTGGCGGCCATCGAGCGTGCGGCGCGCCGGTTCGGGCTGCGCGGGCGTCGCGTCCTCGACGTCGGCTGCGGGACCGGCAAGAGCTTCCTGCCCCTGCTCGAACGCGGCTTCGAGGTCACCGCGTGCGACATCTCTCCCGAGATGGTCGCGCTCGCGCGCGAGAAAGCTGGTCCGCACGCGGACGTGCACGTCGCAGACATGCGCCGGCTCCCCGTGTTCGGCGGCTTCGACCTCATCACGTGCATCGATGATGCGATCAACCATCTTCTGAGCGCCGACGAGGTCGCCGACGCGCTCGCGTCGATGCGCGAGAACCTCGCTCCGGGCGGGCTGCTCGTGTTCGACGTCAACACGCTCGCCGCCTACCGCGACGTTCCCGACGTCGTGGTCGAGGACGATGACCTGCTGCTGCGCTGGCGCGGCGCTCTCGCCGAGCTGTCGGAGCCCGGCGGCGAGGCCGAGGTCGTGATCGATGTCTTCGCGCGCGAGGACGACGGGCGCTGGCGGCGCTCGGAGAGCCGGCAGCGCCATCGGCATCACCCGATCGAGGAGCTGGTGGAGCTGGTGGAGGACGCCGGGCTCGAGCTGGCGGCCGTGCTCGGTCAGCGCCCGGGCGCGATCCTCGACGCGGAGCTCGACGAGGAGCTCCACGGCAAGGCCGTCTTCATCGTGAGAGCCGAAGGGAGGGCGGAATGATCTGGCGCCCTTAGGCTGACGCCGCCTGCCGGAAGTGCACGAGGCCGAGCTCGGTGCGGAGCAGTTCGCCGTCCGAATTGGCCTTGGCCTGCCGCTTCTGGCTCTCGGCCTGGACCTTCAGGGCTGCGTCGGCCGTGTCGTTGAGCAGCTTGACGACGTCCGTCCAGCCCTGCTCGTCCAGCTCGAGCGCGACGTGCGTGAGCGTGACCTCGGGGTGGTCGAAGCCGCCGGTCTGACTGGCGGACGAGGCCGCCTCGAGGAGCTCCGAGAGCGTGCGGCCGTGCGTCTTGCGGCGGAACGCCGCGGGCAGGCGCGCCCACTGGTTGTCGTCGAGCCACGGCTGCGCGGTGGCGCGGTAGTAGTGCTCGAGCGCCCCGCGGCGCTGCTCGGTGCGGACGAGCTCGACGCAGTCGAGCTCGCGCAGGATGCGCACGTGGTAGCTGACGTTGCCGAGCGGATCGCCGAGCTCGCGTGACAGCTCGTTCGGGCTCTTGATCCCGCCTTCGTTGAGGCGCTGGAGGATCTTCTGTCGGAGCGGGTGGGACAGCGCCTTGGCTAGGCGCTCGTCGAGCTGGCGTGATGTCGTCCGTGACGGTGGCATGTTTGGTGAGGCTCGCAATCGCGAAGTGGTTTTTGCGCGGTCAGGGGATACTCTATACCCAGGCGCGGGCGGCACGAGCACCCGCACAGTTACGCCATTTGCGACCGGTTTACAGACTCGTGCGCTTTGGGAAGTTTTACTATTCAGGCTGACGACACGTCAGTAGCGTTGGGTTTTGTCCGGACTTCGCACTATGCATGGCTTCGCGCCTGAATCGCGGTTCAGGAAACCCGCTGCGGCGCGCCCGGCGACCGCTCAACGATCTTGAGCAAACCGCGGCCGCCGGCGCGCGCGCCACAGAAAGACGCCGGCGGCGATCAGCGCGATCGCGAACGCGGCGTGGGTGAGGTGCCCGGCCGCGGCGCTGAACGAATCGTGGAACGCGTAGCCCGCGAGCGTGAACGTCGCGGCCCATGCCGCGGTGCCCAGCAGCGACCACGGGAGGAAGGCGCGCAGGCGCATGCCGGACGCGCCGGCGAGGAACGGCGCGACCGCGCGCACGAGCCCGACGAAGCGCCCGATCAGGATCGCCTTGCCGCCGTGGCGGTCGAAGAACTCCTCGACCCGCTCGAGCCGCGGCGCGGTGACGCCGATGCGCGGGCCGTGGGCGACGAGGAAGCGGCGCCCGAGCCGCCGCCCGAGCCAGAAGCTGACGAGGTCGCCGAGCGCGGCCGCGATCCAGGTGATCGCGAGCATGAGCCGCAGGTCGACGCCGCCCTCGGCCGCGACGACGCCGCCGAGCACGACCGCGGTCTCGCCCGGGGCGACGAGGCCGACGAACGCGCCGGTCTCGAGGAAGGCGAGCCCGCCGACGAGCGCGTAGGTCCAGGCCCCGAGCGTGTCGGAGAGGTCGGTCAGCGCGCCCTCGAGGTCGGGCGGCGAGACGACGCCCGCCTGGACGAGCGTGAACAGCGCGGCGCCGAGCACCCCGAGACCGAGCAGCGCGGCGCGGTGGCCGCCGCGCTCCGCGGGCGCGGGCGCGAAGCTCATGCGGCCTGGAGGGCGGGCTCCGGCATCCAGGTGGGACGAGCCGGGGCGGAGGCGGGCGCGGCGGCCGCGGGAGCGGGGAGCTCCTCCGCGCCCCAGCGCGCCACCGTCTTGCGCAGCCCGCCGAGCGCGGCGAGGCCGACGGGGGCGGGGAGCCAGATCGCGAGCGCGCGGTAGGAGAGCACCGACGCGAGCGCGAGGTCGGCCTCGACGCCGAACGCCAGCAGCACGCCGACCATTCCGCCGCTGACCGCGCCGGGCAGCGGGATCGTGTTGGCGACCATGCCGACGAAGTAGCCGAGCACCACGACGGTGATCGCGGGCGGCGCGCCGAACGCGTTGAGCATCCCGTAGAGCACCGCCGCGTCGAACGCCCACCAGACCGGCGCGCCGAGCAGGCGGCCGTCGGCGCCGCGCAGGAACGCGAGCGCGTCGCGCACGCCGTGGCCGAGCGTCTCCGCGGCGCGGCCGAAGCGGCCGGCGTGCGAGCGCACCGGCGCGAACCCGGCGGCGACGGCCAGCGTCATGGCGAGCGTGGCGCCGCCGGCGGCGACCGCGGCGACCGCCACGTGGCCGCCCTCGCCGCCGAGCCCGACGGCGAGCAGGCCGCCGGCGACGGCGATCGCGAGCAGGAAGACCGCGTAGAGCAGGACGAGGAAGGTCAGCAGCGTGCGCGTGGCCTCGCGCGGCTCGAGCCCGGTGCGGCGGAACGCCCACAGCGTGAGCGCGACGCCGCCGGCGCCGCCCGTGGGGAGCAGGCGGGTGACCGCGGCGCCGGCCAGCGTCACCTGGGCGCTCGCGCGCAGGTTCATCCGGGGAGTCGCGCGCTCGCCGACCATCCACAGCAACGCGATGTAGCCGGCGAACGAGATGATCTCGAAGCCGACCGCGGCGAGCACCCAGCGCGGGTCGGCCTCGACCGCCCGTCGCAGCGCGTCGCTGAACGCGTGCAGCGGGCCGCCGGCGAAGATCAGCACCCCGACCGCCACCACCGCGAGCGCGACCGGCAGCGCGGCGCGGCGCATGAGGGCGCGCGCGTCGAACGCAGGGAGGTCGAGCTCGGCAGGGGCGTCGGCGGGGAGCATGGGTGCAACCGAGTATCCGGATGCGCGCATCCCCTTTCGGCGGGGGTACCCAGCGGCGTTTGGTACGGGTTGCCGCACCCTGGGCGAACATCACTGCGGCTGGGTAGGGGTGAGGTTCGCGGCAGCCCGAACCCACTCCCTCGATGCCCGCCGTTGACGTTCGCCCGCCTACACTCGCGGGGTGGATGTCCCCTTTCAGGAGCTGCGTCCCGCTCGCTCGCGCAACCTGGCTTCCGGCTCGCTCGCCTGCCCTCGGTGCGATGCGCCGGTGCACCTCGCGGGGCCCAGTGGTGCGGCTGTGCTGCTCGGCTGCCCCTTCTGCTCCCACATGGCTCCTCTGCGGGAGTTCCTCACGCTCGGCGAGCCGACGCGCCCCGCTCGCGTGAGCGTGCGCGTCGTGCCGCGCGGCCCGCGAGTACGCCGGCTGCGCTGAGCGCTGCCGGCACCGGGAGCAGCACGATCCCGAAGTGGGTGGCTCGCCTCACTCGCCCCGCTCGAGCCCCAGTACAGCGAGGCCGTTGCGCATCAGCCTCCGGCCGGGATGACCCAGCCCGCCATCGCCACGAAGTGGACGACGGCGGCGGCGATCACGAGCGCGTGGAAGACCTCGTGGAAGCCGAAGGTGCGCGGCCACGGGTCGGGCCGGCGGAGCGCATAGACGACCGCGCCGACGGTGTAGAGCAGGCCGCCGACCGCGAACAGGACGAACGGGGCGACGCCGAGCTCGCCCGCGAGCTGGGGCATCGCGATCACCGACACCCACCCGAGCGCGAGGTAGCAGGCGGCGACGAGCACGCGCGGCGCGGTGATCCAGGCGACGCTCATGGCCACGCCCGCGAGCGCGCCGGCCCACGCGCTGGCGAGCACGACGACCTGCACCGTCCCGGACAGGACGAGGAGCGCGACCGGCGTGTAGCTCGCCGCGATGAAGATGAAGATCGTGGAGTGGTCGATCCGGCGCAGCAGCGGGCGCCAGCGGGGGTTCCAGCGCCAGCGGTGGTAGAGCCCGCTGGCCGCGAACAGCGAGCACAGCCCGATGCCGTAGACGAGCGCGGCCGCCCGCGCCAGGCCGGTCGGCGCGTAGAGCGCGAGCACGACCACCGCGACGAGGGCGAACCACATCGCCCATGCGTGCGTGACGCCGCGCAGCTTGGGGATCAGCTCGCCCGGCGTGTTCACGCCGCCGCCGCCCCCTCGCGCAGCCGCCGCCGCATCGTGTCCTCGTCGTACACCGCCGCTGCGCTGCTCGCCACGAAGTCGCGCACGATCTGCGCGAAGCGCTCGGGGTCCTCGTCGAACGGGTAGTGGCCCGCGCCCTCGAACAGCTCCAGGCGCGAGTGCGGGATGGCGGCGTGGGCCGCGATCCCGTGCGCCGCGGGGATCGTCGGATCCCGGTCGCCCCACATGATCAGCGTCGGCATGTCCTCTGCAAGATAGAGGCGGTCGTTCGCGCTCACCCGCTGACCCGACGCGTCGAGGATCGAGCGCGCGGTGTGGAGGAAGGCGCGGCGCGCCTCCGGGTCGCTGAACGAGGCCAGCCCGCGCTCGGTCCCGCGGACGTCGGCCGCCGTGCGCAGGCCGGCGAGCCGGAGCAGCCCGCCCGCCAGCGTGAGCACCTCGCGCGGGCCGCGCAACGTCAGCAGCGGCAGCACCCACTCCGCGCCCGGCAGCGTCGCCGCGCGCAGCGGCAGCCCGACCTCGCGGCCGAGCCCGCCGCTCGAGACGAGGACCAGCCGCTCGACCCGCTCGGGGAACTGGTAGGCGAGCTGCATCGCGATCCCGCCGCCCATCGAGTGCCCGACCACCGTCGCCCGCTCGTGCCCGAGCGCGGCGAGCATGTCGCGCAGCCCGCTCGCGTAGGCGCCCAGCGAGTAGTCGCCGCGCGGCTTCGCCGAGCCGCCGTGGCCGAGCAGGTCGGGCGCGATCACGGTGTGCTCCTCGGCCAGCGCCGGGATCACCGCCTCCCACGCGTCGGCGCTCGAGGTGATGCCGTGGATCAGCAGCACCACGGGCCCCGACCCCGCCGCGTGGTACGCGACGGGGTGGCCGTGGAGACGCAGCTCGCGCCGTTCGAGGCTCACGCGGGGACCGGCTCCCGGGCCGGCGTGGCCCGCGGCCGGGGGGTGCGCGGCGCCGGCGGCTCGGTGACCGTGGCCAGCCGCACGAGCGCCCATGCGTGGAGCGCGAGGATCGAGAGCGTGATCGCGAGCACGACGCCGTATCCCATCATGGTCAGCCCGCCGGAGCCGCCGTTGGCCTCGCGCTGGAGGATGTCCTTGTCGCGCACGAACGGGCGCTCGAAGGACGGGCTCGCCGGCACGGCCTTCGCCGGGATCGCCGGATCCTCCGGCAGGAAGACCGGGACGCCGAGCAGCGAGCGGCCGCTGTGCAGGCGCACGAGCGCCTTCCAGGTCCCGTCCACCGGGATCGCCTGGTTGGTGCGGTAGACACCGTCGCCGACCCGCTGCAGTCGGTCGACCACGAGGCCGCCGCCCTGCCACGCGGTCACGGTCAGCCACTTGGCGTCGGCCGCGGCCGACGGCGGGTCGACGCGCACGGTGGCGTCGACGCCACCGGAGACGTCGCGGAGCTGGACCTGCGCGCGCACGCCCTCCTGCGGGGAGGTGGCGAGGCCCCACGCGACGAGCGCGGCCACGGCCAGCCCGGCGAGCGGGTAGACGACCCGCGCGCCGCGCGGGAACGGCTCGGCCTGCACCCGCAGCGCGCCGCCGATGAAGGCGCCGACGAGCCCGCCGGCGACGCCGGCCAGCGCGCAGGAGACCACGACCTCGGGCAGCAGCTCGGACGGCCACGGCAGCGGCATCCAGACGTGCGACCAGCCCCATTCGGCGGCGGTGCCGAGCGTGCCGGCGAGCAGGCCGCCGACGGCGCCGAAGACGAGCAGGCCGCGCCGCTTGAGCAGCAGCACCGCGGCGACCTCGACGAGCACCGCCTCGGCGAGGTAGAGCGGGATGTGCGGGAGGCTCTGGTCCCAGACGCCGGCGACCATCAGCGCCACGAAGCCGCGCACGAGCAGGAAGAACGCCACCGCGCCGAGCGCGGCGCCCGGCCCGCCCCAGATGCGGGCGGAGACGAGGCCGATGCTCGCGGCGAGCGCGATCAGCAGCGGCTGGAAGAGGAAGTCGAACTGCGGCACGCCGAAGTCGAACTCGGCCTGGAACGTCGACAGGCCGATCAGGAAGCCGCCGGCCAGCGCCGCGCGGCGCAGCCGCAGCCCGCGCTCGGGCCGCGCGCCGGCGGGGCGCGAGCGGGTGCCCTCGGCGAGCAGCACGCCCTGGCCGACGAGCGACAGCGAGGCGCCGCCGATCAGCATCAGGTGCGTCGGGCCCCACAGCGTCACGTCCTGGCCGAACAGGCGGTGCCAGACGTCGTCGAGCGGGAAGCCGATCAGCGCGAAGCCGCCGCAAGCCGCCATCAGCACGCCGCCGAGCGGCGCGTGCCAGCCGTCGTAGAGCCGGATCGCGGTCGGGCACGGCTTCTCCTTCGGGATCACCATCGCGAGGAAGCCGGCGGTGAAGATGCCGAACAGGCCGAACAGGATCAGGTAGTGCGCCGGGTTGGCGAGCGGGCCGGCGTCGCGGCCGTTGTCGATGTGCAGCGAGATGTCCCAGTACATGCCGAGCAGCGCCGTGATCAGCGAGGCGGTGCCGATGGCGGAGGGGAGCGCGACCCAGGCGGGTAGGCCGCCGATGCGCCCGGCGAGCGTCGAGGCGCGGTGCAGGAGCTGCGTCTTGCCGGCGCGATGGCCGAAGCCGAGCGCGAACAGCAGCGCGGTGGCGAGCGAGGCGCCGGCGGTGGCGAGGACGACCTCCGCGATCGCCGCGCCCCCGGCGGGATCGCCCTGGGCGAGGAAAGTTGTCATAGGCCTATGTATCACCGAATGACGTAACATGTAACACCGTAGAATCGTGACATGGCGCACGCAACGGCCGAGCTGACGATCGACGAGCTCGCGCGCGAGACCGGGATGACGGTCCGCAACATCCGCGCCCACCAGTCCCGCGGCCTGCTGCCGCCGCCCGAGGTGCGGGCGCGCACCGGCTACTACGGCGCCGACCACGTCGCGCGCCTGCGGCTGATCCAGGAGCTGCAGGGCAACGGCTACAACCTCGCGGCGATCAAGGACCTCGTGAACCGCTCGCAGGGCGCGCCCCAGGAGGCGCTCGCGTTCGCCCGCGCGCTGCTCACGCCGTTCGAGGACGAGCGGCCCGAGATCATCGAGGCCGCCGAGCTGGGCGAGCGCTTCGCGGGGCCCAACGGCGACCCGAAGGCGCTCAAGCGCGCCGAGAAGCTCGGGGTGATCGTGCCGCTGGGGGAGGGGCGCTACGAGGTGCCGAGCCCGACGCTGCTGCGCGCGGGCGAGACGCTGATCGGCCTCGGGGTGTCGCTCGACAAGGCGCTCGACGTCATCGAGGACGTCGCCCGCCATTCCGAGAGCGTCGCCGACGCGTTCGTGAAGCTGTTCGTCGAGCGCGTGTGGAAGCCGTTCGACCGCTCCGGCCAGCCGGACACGGACTGGCCCGCGGTGCTCGCCGCGCTCGAGCAGCTGCGCCCGCTCGCCACCGAGGTGCTCGTGGCGGTCTTCCAGCAGCGCATGACGCAGGCGACCGAGACGGCGTTCGGCCGGGAGCTGGAGAGACGGAAGAAGTAGTTACGTCGAGAGGACGTCGACTGCCCGGTCGGCGTCCTCCTCGTCGTTGTAGAGGTGGAAGCCGACGCGCAGCCGGCCTCCGGGTTGCGCCGCCTGAATGCCCTCCGCTCCGGAGGGCTTCGGCGTCTCCGGGCAGCGTCACCATCGCGGAGTTCGACGGCTCCATCCCCATCGCCGCGCGGAAGCGGTTCGCCAGCCCCACGTTGTGCTCGTGGATCGCGTCGATGCCGACGTCCACCAGCAGGTCCAGCGCCGGCACGGCGCCGACCCACGAGAACCAGGCGGGCGAGGTGTCGAGCCGGCGCGCGTCGCTCGCCAGCCGCAGCGGCGGCCCGATGTAGGACTTGTAGGCGTCGTCGCCCGCGAACCAGCCGGCGTGGGCGGGGAGGACGTCGTCGAGGCGCTCCGGCGCGACCGTCATCCAGGCGGTGCCGCGCGGCGAGATCAGCCACTTGTAGCCCGCGGCGACGAGGAAGTCGAAGCGCCCGGCGTCGAGCGGCAGCCAGCCCGCGGCCTGCGTGGCGTCGACGATGGTCAGGACGTCGTGCGCCTCGGCGGCGGCGAGGATCGCGTCGAGGTCGGCGAGCTCGCCGGTCGACATCTGGACGGCGCTGAACGCGACGGCGTCGACGGTCTCGTCGACCGCCTCGGCGAGCCGCGCGGGCGGGACGGTCCGGACCTCGAGCCCGGGCTGGACCATGAGCGGGAACAGCGTCGAGGTGAACTCGACGTCGGGCACGACGACGCGCGTGCCCTTCGGCAGCGACGCCGCCACGAGCCCGACGAGCCCCGAGACGTTCGCGCCGACCGCGACGCGCTGCCGGGTCGGTCCCCACGAGCGAGGCGAACGCCGCGCGGGCGAGCCCGGTCTGCTCGTTCCAGCCCTCCCAGCTCGTGCTGCCGGTGCGCCATTCCTCGAGCGCGCCCTGCAGCGCGTCCCACGCGGGGCGCGGCGGGAGCCCGTAGCTCGCGGTGTTCAGGTAGGTGCCCTCGGGCGCGAACAGCGCCCGGGCGTCGGCGATCGAGACGGTCAGAGACCGGGAGGATGCCGCACGGTGTAGCCCGACGACGAGCGACCCTCCCACTGCCAGCGCGAGCCGCCGCTGGCGCCGGTCGTGTCGAAGCGACGGCCGTTGACGACCATGTAGACGTGCCCGGGGTTGGCGTAGATCGTGATGTGCCGGCCCTTGCCGGCCGCGCCGTAGGACATGAACTCGCCGGAGTCCTTCGGCACGCTCAGCAGCCCGCCGCCGTGCAGCGCGTAGGACACCGAGCCCGAGCAGTCGTAGCCCGAGTCGGAGAAGCTCGCGTGGCCGCCGCCGTACTTGTAGGGGTGGTGGGCGATGCGGTTGCCGGCCGCGATCACGCGCCGCACGGCGATCGGCAGCCCTGAGCCGCCGCCTCCGCGCGCGCCGCGGCGCTTGAGCACCGCCGTGATGCCGGTCTTGCCGAGGGCCGCCCAGGTGGCGGGCCCGACGACGCCGTCCGCCGTCAGGCCCTTGCCACGCTGGAACCGCTTGACAGCGGCGTAGGTCCCCGGCCCGAAGACTCCGTCGGCAGCGATGCCGAGCGCGCGCTGGAGCGCCCGCACGGTCCCGCGCCCTGCGCGCGCGCCGGTGGTCGAGCGGCCGCGGGCGCGCTTGAGCGCGGACCACGTCGCCGGGCCGACGATGCCGTCGGCGGTCAGCCCGTGGCGGCGCTGGAAGCGCTTGACCGCGCGCTTGGTCTGCGTGCCGAAGATGCGGTCGACGTGGAGGCCCAGCGCCTTCTGGACGAAGGCGACGCGCGGGCCCTTGGCGCCGCGCTTGAGGGAGCCGGCCTGGGCGGGCGACGCCGTGCACAGCACGAGCGCGACCAGCGCCACGATGAATATGAGGCCCCGGGTGCGCCGGGTGGCCATGCCCACGTACGACTCCGTCTGTAGCTTCCAAATCCGCGCCTACGAGGTGAGCTGTCGGGCTCGCGCACATGCGCTACTCCGCCAAGTGGCGGTGATTCGCCCCCGCGGCCGACCGGTCGGCCGCTTCGGTTCCCCCGTTCGCCGCACCCGGGGGCACGGCGATTCGGCGGGCGTCGTTCTACCAGCCGAATTCCCTGCTCTTGCAGGATTTCTTGCAGAACCGGGGGGTCAGCCCCAGCGGATCGGCAGCGCGTCGAGGCCGTAGATGCCGTCGATCGTGCCGTACTCCGGCTCGCCGTCGAGCGCGAGGCCCTGCGTGCGCGGCGCGAGGAAGTTCAGCGCCTCCTGCAGCTCCGCGCGGGCGAGGTTCGCGCCCAGGCAGTAGTGCACCCCGGCGCCGAACGTCAGCGGCTTCCCGCGGCGCTCGGCGGTGATGTCGAAGCCGTCGGGCTCGCCGTCGCGGTTGCCGGTGAACGCGCACACGAGCACGACGGTGCCCTCGGGGAACACGACGTCGCGGTACTCGACGTCCTGCATCGCGATCCGCGCCGTGAACGGCGTGATCGGCTCGAAGCGCAGGACCTCGTCGACCGCGCGCGACGCGAGCTCGGGCTGCCCGGCGAGCAGCGCCCACTGGTCGGGGTGGTCGGCGAACAGCCGCAGCGCGTGCGCGAGCTGGCTCTGCGTCGTGTCGACCCCGCCGACCAGCACGTTGAGCACGAGGTTGACGAGCTCGACGTCCGACAGCCGATCACCCTCGGCCTCGGCGGCGATCAGCGTCGAGATGAGGTCCTCGCCGGGGTCGTCGCGGCGGCGGCGCAGCAGCTCGCCCGCGTACTCGTAGAACTCGGTCACGGCGACCTCGATCTGCGCGCGCTCCTCGACCACGCTCATGCCGAACTGGCGCTGGATCAGGTTCGACCAGTCCCACAGCTGCCCGGCGTCCTCGAGCGGGGCGCCCATCACGGTCGCGATCACCTGCGAGGGGTAGGGCTTGCAGAGCGCCGCCACGGCGTCGCAGCGCCGCGCGTCCTCGATCTCCGCCCACAGCTCGCCGAGGAAGCCGCGCATCGCCGGCCGCCACTTCTCGACCGCGCGCGGGGTGAAGGCGGGGTTGACGAGCCCGCGCAGGCGCGAGTGGTCGGCGCCGTTGATGTGGAGGATGTTGCGGCGGATCTCCTCCCACAGCGGGCCGTCGTCGATGCCGAAGATCTCGGCGATCTTCATGCCCGGGAACGTGAACGCGCGCGAGCGCAGGAAGAACTCGCCCGCCTCACGCTCGAGCGTGGCGAAGCCGAGCGGCATCGAGGCGATCCAGCTCTGCTCGCGCAGCTCGCGCATCGCGGAATGGAAGCGCTCGCCGCGCAGCGACGGGTCCGCGTAGTCGAAGGAGGGGAGCTCGAGCTCGGTGATGGCGGTCATGGGCGGGCGCGAGCCTACGGGTTCGTCCGGAGCCTTGACAAACCTGTGCCCATCTGAGTACGGTGCCACCCGCAGCGCCCAAAAACGTTTTCGATGCCTCCGGCACGACCCAACATCCACGAGCTCGCCCGCCTCAGCGGCGTCTCCGTCGGCACCGTCTCGCGGGCCCTCAACGGCTACACCGACGTGCGCGCCGAGACGCGCGAGCGGATCATGCGGATCGCCCAGGAGCTCGACTACACGCCGAGCGCCTCGGCGCGCACGCTGGTCACCCAGCGCTCGCACGTCGTCGGCGTCTTCCTCGAGACGGGGGAGGGCCACCCCGACTTCCAGCACCCGTTCTTCCACGAGGTGCTCGGCGGCATCAAGCAGTCCGCCGGCCCGGCCGGCTACGACCTGCTCGTGTTCGCCTCCGAGCGGCCCGGCAACGGCTTCGGGCGCGCACTCCTACCTCAAGCGCTGCCGCCACCACAACGTCGACGGCGCGGTCCTCATGGGCCTCGACGCCGACGATCCCGAGGTGCGCCGGCTCGTGCGCTCCGACGTCGCCTACGGTCGGCGTCGACATCGAGCTCGAGGGCCCGCTCACCACCTCCGTCGCCTCCGACAACGAGGCCGGCGCGGCCGCCGCCGTCCGCCATCTCCACGAGCTCGGCCACCGCCGGATCGCCCACATCACGGGCCTGCTCGACAAGCGCCCGGGCGCAGACCGCCTGCGCGGCTATCGCCAGGAGCTGCAGCGTCTCGGCGTCACGCCGCGCGACGAGTACGTGCAGTACGGCGACTTCTACGTCGAGAGCGGGCACCGCGCGATGCAGGCACTGCTCGCGCTCGACGAGCCGCCGACCGCGGTCGTCGCCGCCTCGGACATGACCGCCGCTCGGCGCCATCCGCGCCGCCGGCGAGGCGGGCCTCGAAGTCCCGCGCGACCTCTCCGTCGTCGGCTTCGACGACATCCAGCTCGCCCAGTACCTGCACCCGCCGCTGACCACGCTGCGCCAGGCCAAGGTGCGGCCTGGGCAGCGAGGCCGGCCGCGCGCTCATCCGCCACATCGAGGAGGAGCCCGACGTGCCCACCACCCTGACGCTCCCGGTCGAGCTCATCGTCCGCGCGCGACCGCACCGCGCGGGCACCCGTGCCGTGAACGCCTTTGGGCGCTCATTTCGCAACGCTTCCAAAAACATTTTCGGCTAACCATCAGAGAGGAGGAGAGGAGCAGCGATGCGACGCAGGATCACGCCGGTCGCGACGCTCATCGCGGCCTTCCTCGCGTTGGCCGTCGGCCTCGCGGCTTGCGGCGACGACGGGGGCAGTAGCAACAGCACGTCCACCGATGCCAAGCTCGGCGGCGACGTCAAGCTCTGGATCATGCCCAACGGCCCCAAGCCGAAGGAGGACATGGACGCCCTCGTCAAGCCGTTCGAGGACAAGAACGGCGTCAACGTCGACGTCGAGGTCGTGGGCTGGGACGTCCAGTTCGACCGCATCCGCAACGCGGCGATCTCGGGCGAGGGCCCGGACATCACGCAGGCGGGCACGACGCAGGTGCCGTTCTTCGCCGCGCTCGGCGGCTTCGAGGACATCAACCAGCGCACCGAGGACGTCGGCGGCAAGTCCGCCTACCCCGAGGGCGTGTGGCAGACGACGCAGGTCGTCGGCCGTGACGGGACGTGGGCGCTGCCGTGGTTCACCGAGGCGCGCGCGATCTACTACCGCAAGGACGTGCTCGAGAAGGCCGGCGTCGACGAGGCGACCGCCTTCACCGACTGGGACGCGTTCCGGGCCACGCTCGAGAAGGTCCAGCAGGTCGAGGAGATCAACGGCAAGCCGATCGAGCCGTTCGGCTCCCCGGGCAAGAAGGCGTTCGACCTCGTCCACCACGTGATGCCCTTCGTGTGGGACGCGGGCGGCGCCGAGCTGACCGACGACAACAAGAAGTCGGCGATCGCCTCGCAGGAGTCCGAGACCGGCGTGAAGTTCATGGCCGACCTCGCTCTCCGACGGGCTCTATGACAAGAGCCAGCTCGAGCGCGACGGCACGCAGGTCGAGAACCAGTTCAAGGGCGGGCGGCTCGCCGTGTGGATGGGCGGCCCGTGGGTGCTCGGCTCGGTCAAGCGCTCCGACGACGAGAACTGGGTCCGACGCGGCGCGCAAGAACGTCGGCATCGCGCCGATGCCCACCGGCCCGGTCGGCGAGGCGCTTCACGTTCGTGGGCGGCTCGAACCTCATGATGCTCAAGTCGTCCAAGAACAAGGAGGCGGCCTGGGCGCTCATGAAGTACCTGTCCCAGGACCAGATCCAGGCCGACTACGCGGCGAAGCAGGGGATGTTCCCCTCGCGGATCGAGCCGCAGAGAGGCCGCCGGCGAGACCGACGCCAACTACGGCGGCGTTCTTCAAGGCGATCCAGCAGGGCCGCACGTACGCCCCGATCCCGCAGTGGGGACCGATCGAGCACGGCCTACAAGAACCCGCTTCGCCAACATCCTCGAGCAGGCGGCCGGGCGGCTCCATCAGCGACGCCGACATCCAGAAGGAGCTGCAGGGCGCCGAGAAGGAGGCCAACGCGCTTGCTGGCCCAGGGAACCGGCTGTACCCCGACCAGGGAACGGGGCTCGACCCCCTCGCTCGTCCTGCTCGGCATGAGCACGCCGTCCGTGATCGCAGACGCCGTGCCACGAGGCGCGGCTCCTCGCCCGCCCGGTGCCGCGAAGGGCGGCGCCGGGTGGGAGCGGCGGCGCGCGCGGCGGCGCCTGGCCTGGGTGCTGATCGCGCCGGCCGCGCTGTTCATGGTGCTGGTGCACGGCCTGCCGACGGTCGGCGGGATCTACCTGAGCTTCAAGGAGCTCAACACCTTCACCTTCGCGCTGCTGTTCGACGCGCCGTCGGCGGGCGTGAGACAACTACAGCGCGATCCTCTTCGACGCCGACAGCCCGCTGCGCCGGGCTTCTTCGGCGCCGTGCAGAACACCGCCGTCTACACCTTCTTCACCGTCGGCGGGACGCTCGCCGGCGGGCTCGCGGTGGCGGTGCTGCTCAACCGCCCGATCCGCGGCCAGAAGCTGATCCGCACGCTGATGCTGACGCCGTGGATCGTGCCGAGCTTCGTCGTCGCGCTGCTGTGGCAGTTCATGTGGCAGAGCGACGTCGGGATCGTCAACAAGATCCTCGTGGACTACCCGGGATCCTCGGCGAGCGGCCGGTGTGGCTGAGCGGCGAGGCCTCGCTGTGGGCGATCATCATCCCCTCGATCTGGCGCGGGCTCCCGTTCGCGATGCTGATCTTCTTCGCCGGGCTGCAGGCGATCCCGCCGGAGCTCGGCGAGGCGGCGGCGATCGACGGCGCCGGGCCGTGGCGGCGCTTCCGCTACATCACCCTGCCGCTGCTGCGCCCGCTCGTGGCGATCCAGCTGCTGTTCGGCGTCATCTACGCCGCCTACCAGTACGCGATCCCGGTCGTGATGCTCGGCTCGAACGCCGGGGCCGGACGCCGACCTGATGATGACCCTGATCGTCCGCCAGTCGTTCCAGAACAACCTGTTCGGCGTCGGCGCGGCGGCGTCGGTGCTGCTGACGCTCGCGATGTTCGTGTGGGTGGCGGTCTGGTGGCGGACGTTCCGGCGCGACCTCGAGGCGGCGCGATGACCGGGCTCGCCATGTCCCCGCGCACGCGCAAGCGCGTGAACGCGCGCGCGCTCGACGTGCTCACGTGGCTCGTCCTGCTCGTGATGCTCGCGCCGGTGCTGTGGCTCCTGATCGCGTCGACGCAGACGAAGCTGCGGCTCGCGACCGGCGAGATCGACCTGCTGCACCCGACGCTGAAGGCGTTCGGCGACATGTGGCAGACCGTCGAGTTCGAGAAGTACTTCGTCAACTCGCTGATCATCTGCGGCGTCGCGGCGCTGTTCGCGACCGCGTTCGCCTCGTCGGCCGGCTACGCGCTGGCGCGCTTCCAGTTCCGGGGCGCGCGGCCGTTCGGGCTCGCGGTGATCGGGACGCAGCTGATCCCCGGCTCGATGTTCCTGCTGCCGGTTTCCTCGGCTTCATCTGGCTCAAGCAGAACACGCCGATCGCGCTGTTCGACTCCCAGATCGGGATGGTGCTCGTCTACACCGCGTTCTTCACGCCGGTGGCGATCTACTTCATGCGCTCGTTCTTCCTCGCGCTCCCGCGCGAGCTCGAGGACGCGGCGATGGTCGACGGCTGCACGCCGTTCGGCGCGTTCGTCCGGGTCGTGCTGCCGAACGCGCTGCCGGGGCTCGTGGCGACGTTCGTGTACGCGTTCCTGTTCGCGTGGGACGAGCTGCTGTTCGTGACCGCGCTGACGCAGTCGCGGGCGGAGACGATCCCGATCGGGATCCGCAACTTCATCGGCAACTACTCGCAGGAGTACGCGCAGCTGATGGCCGCGGGGGTCGTGTCGACCCTGCCCGTGCTGCTCGCGTTCTTCCTGACGCAGCGGTGGCTCGTGCGCGGGCTGACCGCCGGAGCGGTGAAGGGATGATCAGTATCGGATTTCTCGCCGCGACCGCGGCCTACCAGATCGAGGGCGCCGTCCGCGAGGGCGGGCGCGGCCCGTCGATCTGGGACGACTTCTGCGCGCTGCCCGGGCGGGTCGCCGGCGGGTCGAGCGGCGAGGTCGCCTGCGACCACTACCACCGCTGGCGCGGCGATCTCGACCTGATGGCGTCGCTCGGGCTCGAGACCTACCGCTTCTCGATCGCCTGGCCGCGGGTGCAGCCGGACGGGCGCGGGCGCGCTGAACGCGCGCGGGCGTGTGCGTTCTACCGGCGGCTCGTCGAGGGATTGCTGGCGCGCGGCATCGAGCCCGTCGCGACCCTCAACCACTGGGACCTGCCGCAGCGCCCTGCCAGGCGGCGCGGCGGCTGGGCGGCCCGCGACACCGCCGAGCGCTTCGCCGACTACGCGGGGCTGATGGCGGAGCGGCTCGGGGACCTGGTCACGCGAGTGGATCACCCACAACGAGCCGTGGGTGGTCGCGTTCCTCGGGCACGCGGAGGGCGTCAAGGCGCCGGGCATCCGCGACTGGGTGACCGCGCTGCGAGCGTCGCACCACCTGCTGCGTCTCGCACGGGATGGCGGTCGGCGCGCTGCGGGCGGCGGCGAGCCGGGCACGCGGGTCGGGATCACCCTGAACCTCGCGCCGGTGCTGCCCGGCGTCCGGCGTCGGAGGACGATCGCGCCGCGGCGCTGCGGATGGACGGCTACCTGAACCGCTGGTTCCTCGACCCGGTGTTCCGCGGGCGCTACCCGGAGGACATGGTCGAGCTGTTCGAGCGCGCGCTACGGGCCGCTCGGACGCGGCGCAGTCGGCGACCTCGCGCTGATGCGGCGCCCGATCGACTTCCTCGGCGTCAACTACTACATGCCCGAAGCGGGTCGCGCGCGTCGCTGAACAACGGGCCGCTCGGCTGCGAGCAGGTCAACGGCGGCTCGCCCCTGACGGCCATGGGCTGGGAGGTCGAGCCGACGGGCTCGTCGAGCTGCTGCTGCGGCTGCGGCGCGACTACGGCGAGGTGCCGATCTACATCACCGAGAACGGCGCGGCGTTCGACGACGGGGACGGTCGTGAACGGCACGGTCGACGACCCGCGAGCGCGTCGCCTACCTGCGCGACCACCTCGCGGCGCTACGCGAGGGCGATCGCGCGGCTCGACGTGCGCGCTACTTGTGGTCGCTGCCGACAACTTCGATGGGAGCACGGGTACGCAAGCGCTTCGGGATCGTGCGCGTCGACTACGAGACCAGCGCCGGATCCCGAAGCGCAGCGGGCTCTGGTACCGCGACTACATCGCGCGGGCCCGCAACGGCGGAGGCGTCAAATCGTGAGCGTGCGAACCGCTAGGCTTGGCACGTCTGCGGCTGTGGCGGAATTAGGCAGACGCGCGGCGTTCAGGTCGCCGTGAGCTAACGCTCGTGGAGGTTCGAGTCCTCTCAGCCGCATTCGGCCCGGTTGCTACCCTGGCGACCGGTCCGCGCCGCTATCGTCTAGGGGACTAGGACGCCGCCCTCTCACGGCGGAAACCGGGGTTCGAATCCCCGTAGCGGTACTCACGCAACCCGCCCTCCGAGGCGGGTTTCGTCGTTCCTCGGGGCAGATCTTTTCCCACGCCGACGTCCGGGCACGCGACAATGGCGCCAGTGGGCATCGCCGAGCGCTCCCCGGCGCCCGAGGTCGCGGCGGACCCGGAGCGCGCGACCCCCCAGACGGCGGGCGGGCAGTCGTCGCTGGCCGGGATGGTCCTCCAGCTCCAGCGCAGCGCGGGCAACGGCGCCGTCGGGCGGCTGCTCGAGCGCCGGCGCGGGATCGGCCGGCTGACCGACCAGCACGCGGACACGCACCTCCCGACCGCCGACGAGCTGGCGAAGATCGACACCGCGATCAACCCGACCGCGCCCGCGGTGAAGGGCGGCGTGGCGCCGAAATGGGACGGCGACCCCTCGGTCAAGGACTTCAACAACAACCGCGCCGCGCTGAAGGCGGAGCTGACCGCGAGCCTGAAGGCGCACCTCGACAAGGCGATGCCGGCCCTCAAGGCCAAGGAGTCGGGCCCCAAGCTGCCGATGGCCTCGTTCGAGGCGCCCGGCCGCGCGGCGAAGCGCCTCGTCGACCAGAAGTTCAGCGAGGCGACCGGGGCGGCGGCGCTGACGGCGCCGCAGGTGCACTCGCGCAACACCTTCGCCTTCAAATCCGGGACGCAGCTCCTCGACCGCACCAAGCCGGCCGACTTCACTCCCGACGCCGCCGACGTCGCCAGCTGGATCGCCCAGACCGACACGCTCGCCTCCGCGGCGTCGAAGCGCCACAACTTCAACAAGGACCGCAGCAGCACCGAGGCCGACTGGCTGGCCGCGGAGGTAATCACGCCCTTCGTCGCCAAGCGGAAGGCCGACCTCGAGCTGTACGACATCTTCGGCTTCGCGTCCGCCGGCGACGCCCAGGTGCTGATCGCCCCGACGCTGGAGAGCAACGCCCTGTTCCCGAACACTGCGGGGAAGGGCGGCGCGCCGTCGCGTGCCGTGCGGCGCGAGATGTGGGGGATGTGGGAGCTGCTCACGCACGAGTACATCCACACGCTCGAGCACCCCGCGTTCCTCGAAGCCCGCGGTGGCAACCGGATCCTCTTCGAGGGCTTCTGCGAGATGTTCACCGAGGAGGTGCTCACCGAATGGATCCCCAAGGCCCAGGCGGACTCCGACGCGACCCTGCGCGGTGAGGTGGAGGGCAAGGACGGCACCGGCGCCCTGTGGCCCGAGTTCACGAAGGACCTCGTCCCGAACTACAACGCTGGCGAGTACGCCGACTACGCGAAGCGGGCCAAGGCCATCCGCACGGCGCTGGGCGCGGGCGGCGAGAACGCGGTGCGCGCCGCCTTCTTCCAGGGCCACATCGAGCTGATCGGCCTGGCGCCGAGCGGCAAGGTCGCCGCGCCCCCGTCGGGCCCCGCCGCGCCCGCGGGCCATCGCTTCCACCGTGTCGTCGCCTCGCCCGGCCTGCGCGGCGCGCTCGACCAGGCGGTGGAGACCCCGGACCAGATCGCCAAGCAGAACGGCATCACCGTGGCCGAGCTGCAGACGGCGAACCCCGGGGTCGACCTGACCAAGCTCAAAGAGGGCGACAACGTCCTCATCCCCAAGCCGTGAGCGCCATCCGCGCCCTCGCCGACGGCGACCTCGCCGCCTTCCACGGGCTGCCGGCCGGCCTCGAGCGCGCCGCGCTGGACGAGGCGCTCGGGGAGCCCGGGCCGGAGGAGTCGGGGATGCTCGGCGGGCAGCCGGCGGTGCACCGGACCTACCCGCCGCGCGACGGCGCGCCGTTCGGCGTCAAGGCGTGGCTCGAGGGCGAGGCTGTCGCCGCCATCGAGATCCGGGAACCGCCGCTGCGCGCGCCCGCCGGCGAGCAGCTCGGCGAGCCCGAGGCCAAGGCGCCCTCCGGCCTCGGCCCGAGCTATGAGCAGCGGGTGTACGGCAGCCGCGGACTCGTTCTGCACGTGAGCGGCGTCACCGGCGAGGTGCGGCGGCTCTACGCGGTCGCGCCGCAGCCTGCCGATCAGCTCCTCGCCGGCCCGCTCGGGCGCGTCGAGGAGCGCCGGATCCCTCGGCGCTAGGCGTCCCGCCGCTGCTGGAAGCGCCGGAGGCCGTCGTCGGGGATCGCGGCCCACGGGGGCGACGACTCGAGCCACTGCCGCCACTCGGGCTCGATGCCCGGGTCGCCGTCGAGGAGGCCCAGCCGCACGACGATGAAGTCCCCGCCGTCGGAGTACAGCTGGCCGCCGCAGTCGGCGCAGAACGCCTTCGGGAGACCCGGTTCCGGCGGCTCCCACACGCGCGCCGACTCCTGCCCGCGGGTGATCGAGAACCCGTCGGCGGCGACGAGCGCATTGGTCGACCACAACGCCCCGCTGCGGCGCTGGCAGCGCTTGCAGTGGCAGTGGCCGGCGGTCTGGAACGGAGCGGTGACCTCGAAGGCCACGGCCCCGCACGCGCAGCTCCCGGTCAGCGGCGTCATGGCCGCACCGTACACCCGCAGAGCTTTAGGAAACCGGTTGCGGTACCTTCGACGTACATCGAACTGGGAGGAACGATGCTCGTCTCACGACGTACCGTGCTCGTCTGCGTGCTTGCAGCGAGTGCGCTTTTCGCCATGCCCGCGGCCGCAGGGGCGGCCGAGCGGCAGGCAGGTGACCGCGTGGTCTCGGCCCACGGCACCAAGCAGGTCGACGGCCAGACCGTCCACCTCGAGATCCTCGTGGTGGTCCCGGCCGGCCAGAGCGAAGCGGCGGCCAAGGACCGCGCGCTGAAGGCCCAGAACGCCAAGGCGCAATCCTCGCGCTACGCGTTCACCGGCCTGGTCTGGGACAACGCCACCGCGACCCAGCGCTACAACCCGTCCGGCCAGCCGGTCAACGGGCAGAGCGCGCTGGGGTCGACGATGACGACCTGGAACAACGCCGGATCGCGGTTCCGCTTCGTCAACGGCGGCACCACCAGCACCTGTCCCTCGCTCGTCCCCGGCTGTCCGGGAGGCCAGCGGTTCGACGGGCAGAACGGCGTCGGCTGGGCGGCGCTCGAGGACGGGACGCTGGGCGTGACGGTCTACAACCCGTCGATCGACGAGGCCGACATGGGGATCAACACCCGTTACCCGTGGAATCTCGGCTGCCAGGAGCTGGCCACCTCGTACGACCTCCAGACCGTGCTGCTGCACGAGAACGGGCACGTCGTCGGGCTCGACCACTCCAACGACATCAACGCGATCATGTACCCGTCCTACCAGCAGGCGAATTGCTCGCTGGGCACGGACGACCGCAACGGGATCCGCGCGCTGTACCCCTAGGAGCGCTTCGGGGCGGCGCCGATGAGGCGCCGCCTCAGCCGCGCCGGCGGCTGTTGCGCTCTTCCTCGTTCTCCGTCCGCTCGCGCACCACGCCCGCGATCGCGATGCCGATCAGCCCGGTGACGAGCATCGGGAAGAACACGCCCCAGATGAAGAGCGAGACGATCGTGTAGGTGGCGGCGTCGCTGAGGGCGAGGACGAACATGCGGAAATCCTACCCCCGCGCCACCGCCTGCGCCTCGCCCGTCTCCTCGACGACGCGCTCCGCGATCCGCTCGGCCGCCTCGAGCAGCCAGACGACGCGCCCGAGGTCCTCGATGTACCCCGGGACGTAGACGACGAGGAAGCCCGCGCGGTACTCGATGTGCGGCTTCAGCGGGTGCTCGGCGAGCCACACGATCGTCTTCGGGTCGAACAGCTCGCGCAGCCGCCCGTGGTCCTGCTCGGGCGCGACCTGCAGCTCGTAGGCGTCGTTGAACGCCGTGCTCTCGAGCTCGACCTCGGAGAGCCGCCGCCCGCGCAGCCAGTCGTGGCCGAAGCGGCTCACCAGCCCGCGCCGCTCGCGCAGGTAGACGCCCGGGAACAGCTGCATCCCGTCGGCGAGCTCGATCAGGCAGATCGTGAAGCGGAACGACTCCCAGGTGTCGGGCCCCTTGTCGCGCTGGCTCTCGTGCTTGACGTCGTAGCGGTACTGGGCGATCCGGGCGGTCAGCCCGGAGTCGCCGAGCGGGCCCATCAGCTCATGCCGCCAGCTGCGGCGGTCGCCCGCGTGCAGCAGCGGCGTCGTCGTCTCGAGCGCGGTCGGATCGAAGAACGGCTCGTAGCCGAGCGAGTCGGCGACGTGCTTCCAGAACGCGTCCTCGGCCTTCTTGTCGGCGAGCCACCAGGCGCCGGCGACGATCGCCACGACGACGGCGACCGGCGCGAGCAGCGCGTACAGCGGCCCGCCGTACGCGGCGCCGGCGAGCAGCGCGACCGAGGCGCCCAGCACGATCCCGGTGATCGTCGCCGGGCGGCCCATGTGCGCCCGGAACCACTCGCTACGCCCGGAGTTGGCGTTGGCGGGGCCCATCAGAACGCGATGGCAGGGACGGCGCGCTCGGCCGGCGAGTCGAGCTGGAACAGCTCGCGCGGCGTGAACTTCGAGCCGGCGACGAGCGAGCTCGGGAAGAGCTGGATCTTCGTGTTGTAGGCGTTGACGTTGCCGTTGTAGATGCGGCGCGAGGCCTGGATCTGGTCCTCGAGCTCGGACAGCTCGGCCATCAGGCGCTGGAAGTTCTCCGACGCGCGCAGCTCGGGGTACTGCTCGGCGACGACGCGGATGCCGTCGAGCGCGGAGGTCAGGTGGCGCTCGGCGTCGGCGCGGGGCTCACCCGATCCGGCGCCCATCGCGACGGCGCGGGCCTGCGTGACCGCGGCGAGCGTCGCGCTCTCGTGCTCGGCGTAGCCCTTGACGGTCTCGACGAGGTTGGGGACGAGGTCGTGGCGGCGCTTGAGCTGGACGTCGATGCCGCTCCACGCCTCGTCGACCTTGTTGCGGGCGCGGATGAAGGAGTTGTTGGTGACGACGGCCCACAGGCCGACGAGGACGAGCAGGCCGGTGAGCACGAGAATGACGTTCATTCCGCCTATATCGGCCGCCGCAACGCATACCTTCACCTCATGCCGGCACGTCCCAAAGCACACGGCAGCTTCCTCGCCGGCGAGGTCGGCGAGCTCGCCGGCGTCACCGGCAACACGGTCGGGCAGTGGGCGCGCCGCGGGCTGATCGACAGCTCGCAGTCCGCCGGCGAGCCGCGCGTCTACTCGCTCGAGGACATCAACGAGGCGACCGTGGTCGCCGAGCTGCTGGGCCGCGGCGTCCGCCACACCGATGTGCACCACGCGCGCGAGCGGCTCGCGAAGCGCTACGGGCGCTGGCCGCTGTCGGACGCGCCGCTCGGCACGATCATCGAGGACGGCGGGCGCCCGCGGATCGTGTTGCGCGACCGCGACGGGATCTACGAGCTCGTCCCGCGCGGCTTCCAGCTGATGGCCGCACCGCCGCCCGTGGACGAGGTGCGGGTCCGGCTACACCACTAGTGGCCCGCCACGCGCCGCGCGGCCTTGCCGAGCGGCGAGCCGTCGAACGCCTCGCCGACCGTCCCGAGCGCGTTCGCGGCGCCGTGGCCGGCGCGGCCGAGCACGGAGTCCGAGGCGGGCTCGACCGCGTGCTCGGGATCGTCCGCGAGCGCGATCGCCGCGGCGCGGACCGTGTCGCGCGCCGTCTCGATCTCGAGCGCCCAGTGCTCGTGGAAGGCGGTGAGCGCCGTGTCGCCGCGGCGGTCGGCGAGGGCGGCGAGGTAGCGCAGCAGCGTCGCGACGTGCTCGGCGTCCAGGACCGCGAGGCGGAGCGCCTGGTTGCGCTCGAGCAGGAGGTCGCCGGCGGTGTTGCGCAGGCCGGCGAGCCGCGAGCCGACGCCCTGGGCGGCCGGGTACCCGTGCAGCCCGCGCTTGCCCGTCTCCTTCGCGAGCTCGGTGACCATGCCGCGGGCGACCGCGGCGCCGTCGCGCAGGCTCGCCGCCGGGCCGGCGCCCAGGCGGTCGGCGAGGCGGCCCCAGTGCGAGCCGAGCTGGCGCCCCGTGGCGTGCAGCTCGCGCAGCGCGCGGTGCTCCGCGCGGTACATGCCGGCGGGCTGGCTCAGCGGTGCTTCCCCGGCTCCCACAGCGGCTCGTCGCCCGCGTTGGCGCCGCGCGAGAGGATGAAGAGCAGGTCGGAGAGGCGGTTGAGGTAGCGCACGCACTCGCGGTTGACCTCGTCGCCGCAGTCGATCACGCGCCGCTCCGCGCGCCGGCAGACCGTGCGGCAGACGTGGAGGTGGGCGGCCGCCGGCGTGCCGCCGGGCAGCACGAACGACTTCAGCGGCTGGAGCGTGGCGTTGACCTCGTCGCAGGCCTGCTCGAGCCACTCGGTCTGCTCGGGCAGCACGCGCAGCCGCTCTCGCTCCCCGCCCTCCGGCACCGAGATGTCGGCGCCGACGTCGAACAGGTCGTTCTGCACCCGCCGCAGCCAGTCGGCGTAGGGGATCTCCGGCACCGCCAGCGCGAGCCCGAGCAGCGCGTTGAGCTCGTCGATCGTGCCGTAGGCCTCGATCCGCGGGTGGGTCTTGGGCACCCGGCTCATGTCGCCGAGGTGGGTCTCGCCGTCGTCGCCGAGGCGGGTGTAGATGCGGGTGAGATTCACGGTCATGGCGCTCGGGCGGACGGTAACATCCCGCCCGACCAAGGTCGTGAGGACGGGGAAGCCGGTGAGAGACCGGCGCGGACCCGCCACTGTGACCGGGGATGCCACCCGCAAGCGGCTTCGAGCCGCAGCCACTGGGCCGCCGCGAGCGGACCGGGAAGGCGCGGGGAGGTTCGGCCCGGAAGCCAGGAGACCTCCCTCCGACCACCAAGCCTGAGCCCTCGTGGAAAGGGGTGGCTGATCCATATGCACAAGTTCCTCACCGGCCTGGTGGCCGGTCTCGCGATGCTCGCCGCGGCGCCTGGCGCGCTGGCCGCGAACGTCGGCGTCCGGGTCGAAGGCGACGGCGCCACGCTGGTGCCGCGCACGACCGTGACGACCTCGCCGGGCTCGTTCTCCAAGGACGGCGACCCCAGCCACCAGTGCTCCTCGACGAGCGCGGGCGGCGCGCTCGAGAGCGCGACCGCCGGCGACTGGGAGGGCCAGTGGTTCGACTTCGGCGACTACGGCGTGCAGGCCGTCAAGGGCGAGCACCACGCCTTCAGCAGCGCTCCGGAGGGCAGCTACTGGACCTTCTGGCACAACTACCGCTACTCGTCCAGCGGCGTGTGCACGACGGAGCTGCAGGAGGGCGACGACGTCCTGTTCTTCCCGAGTTGCTACGGCGCGTCCTGCGACGAGCCGGGGCCGCTGCGGATCACGTCGGCTCCGCAGTCGGCCCGGCCGGGCCAGGCGTTCGACGTGAAGGTGATCGAGTACGACTCCGAGTTCGACGGCTCGACGACGGTCACGACCGAGGGGCCGGCCGCGGGCGCGACGGTCACCGCCGGCGACCGGACGTTCACCGCTGGGCCGGACGGCGTGGCCTCGGTGACGGTCGCGTCGCGCAGCCTGGCGGGGGTGCGGGCGACGAAGGACGGCTTCATCCGCTCGGCGACCCAGCTCGTGTGCGTGGACTGCGCCGAAGGGCCCGCGGCGGCGGGCGGCGTGACGGCGCGGGACACCGCCGCGCCGGCCGCGACCGTGGCCTCCGTGCGCGACGGCGCCGTGTACTCGCGGCGGCGGGCGCCGCGGCTGCTGCGGGGGACCGTGACCGCCGATCCGTCCGGGCTGCACTCGGTCAAGCTGCGGCTGACGCGGCGGGCCGGGGGCAAGTGCTCGTACTTCTCGGGCCGCAGCGAGCGCTTCCGCCCGATGCGCTGCGGGCGCGGCTCGTTCTTCCGCATCGGCGACCGGGCCGAGTGGTCCTACCTGCTGCCGAAGCGGCTCGCGCGCGGGCGCTACGTGCTCGAGGTCAAGGCCGTCGACGGCGCCTTCAACCGCAGCGCGGTGAGCCGCGCGCGCTTCCGGGTGCGCTGATGCGGCGCGCCGTCCTCGTGCTCCTCGCGCTCCTCGCCCTGCCCGCCCCGGCGGACGCGGCGACCGTCGACCTGATGGTCGTCGGCAAGGAGCGCGTGCTGCGCGAGGCGGCGCCCGTGAAGCTGAAGGCGCGCTCGGTGAAGGTCGGCGGGCGGCGCTGCGCGGTCGGGCGGGCGACGCCGCTCTCGGTGCTCGCCGGCACCCGGCTGAAGCTGCGGCTGCAGGACTACGGCGCCTGCGGCCGCTCGCCGCGGGACGCCGGCGCGCTGTACGTCACGCAGGTCGGGCCGGACCGCCGCGGCGGCCCGGCGGGCTGGGTCTACAAGCTCGGGCGGCGGGCCGGGACGAACGGCGCGGCCGACCCGGCGGGGCCGTTCGGCAGCGGGAAGCTGAAGGCCGGCGCGCGGCTGCTGTGGTTCTGGTGCGTCCAGGCACGCGGCGCGGCGTGCCAGCGCACGCTCGAGACGTCGGCGGCCTCGACCGCCGCTCCGGGCGCGCCCGTGACGGTGACCGTGCGCGGCTACGACGACAACGGGCGCGGCGTGCCGGTGGCCGGCGCGACCGTGCGGCTCGGCGCGGCGGTGGCGACCACGGACGCGAGCGGGGTCGCGACGGTGGCGGCGCCCGCGAGCGGGTCGGCGCGGCTGATCGCCGAGCGCGCGGGGATGGTGCGGTCGTGGCCGCGGGCGGTGCGGGTGCGATGAGGCGCCTGCTCGCGCTCCTCGTCCTGTGCGCCGCGCTCGCGGGCTGCGGCGTCGGCTCCGGCGACGCGCCGGTCGGCGGCACCGAGCTCACGGTCTCGCGCAACTTCGGCGCCGAGGACTTGGGGCACGAGGAGGCCAAGACGATCCCGGGCGGGGAGACCGTCATGCGCCAGCTGCAGCGCGACTTCGACGTCGAGACGCGCTTCGGCGGCGGCTTCGTGCAGGAGATCGAGGGCGTCGCCGGCGGGCGGCGCAGCGGCCGCCCGGTCGACTGGTTCTACTACGTCAACGGCATCGAGGCCGACAGCGGCGCGGCCTCGCGCAAGCTCCAGCCGGGCGACCGCGTGTGGTGGGACCACCACGACTGGGGCGGCGCGATGCGGGTCCCGGCCGTCGTCGGCTCGTTCCCCGAGCCCTTCCAGTCCGGCTCGGAGGGCACGCGGATCCCGGTGCGGGTCGACTGCTCGAAGGACGCGCTGCGCGAGTGCCGCGAAGTGCGCGAGCGGCTCAAGGAGGCGGGCGCGCGGGTCGGCGGCTTCGGGACGCTCGGCACGCGCGCCGGGCCGGGCGTGCTGCGCCTGCTGGTCGGCACGTGGTCGGAGGTCCGCATCGACCCGACCGCGCGGCGGCTCGAGAAGGGACCCAAGGTGTCGGGCGTGTTCGCGCGGCCACTGGGGGAGGGCAAGGAGTTCGAGCTGCTCGACCCGCGCGGCGAGCGCGTGCGGACGCTGGGCGCGGGCGCGGGGCTCGTGGCGGCGACGCGCTATCTCGACCAGGACCCGACGTGGGTGGTGACGGGGACCGACCGGGTCGGGGTGGCGGCGGCCGCGGCGGCGCTGGTCGAGGAGCGGCTGAAGGATCGCTTCGCGGTGGCGCTCGAGAACGGGCGCGAGGTGCCGCTGCCGCTGCCGGCGGGCGGGGCGATGGTGCCGTGACCTACCGCCGGCGCTCGAGCCCGCTGCACGCCGCGCGCGCCGGGGTCGGCTCGCTGTTCTGCATCGTGCTCGCGGCGGTCGCGCTGTCGTTCGAGCACCCGCTGCTGCTCGGCGCGGTGCTGGCCGCGGTGCTGGTGGCGGGCGCGGGGGCCCGGGTCGGCGCCGTGGTCGCGCGCTCGCTGCTGTGGGGGCTGCCGTTCGCGGTGCTGATCGCGGTCGTCAACGCGTTCGTGGTGCGCGAGGGCTTCACCGTGATCGCGCGGTTCGGGGAGCTGCCGCCGCTGGGCCAGGTCGACGTCACGCTCGAGGCGACCGTCTACGGCGGCATCCTCGGGCTGCGGGCGCTCGTCGTGATCGCGTGCTTCGCGCTGCACTCGGCGGCGGTCGACCCGGACGAGCTGCTGCGGCTGTTCCGGCGGTTCTCGTTCCGCTCGGCGCTGACCGCCGCGCTGGCGACGCGGATGGTCCCGGTGCTCGCGCGCGACGCCCGGCGGATGCACGACGCCCAGCGCTGCCGGCCGGGCCGCCCGGCCTCGCGCGCCGCGATCGCGCGGGCGGTGACCGCGGGGGCGCTCGACCGGGCGGTCGACGTCGCTGCCACGCTCGAGGTGCGCGGGTACGGCGGCGCCGCGCGGCCGGCGCGCCGCACGCGGCCGTGGTCGCGGCACGACTTCGCCTTCGCGGCGTCGGCGGCGGCGATCGCCGCGCTCGGGATCGCGGCGGCGGTGGCCGGCTGGGAGCCGTTCGCGGCCTACCCGCGGACGGTCGCGCCGCTGGACGGAGGGGTGCTCGCGCTGTCGGCGGCGCTGTTCGCCGTCGCGGTGCTCCCGTTCGCCGACCGCAGGGGGATCGGCCCGTGACCGAGCTCGTCCTCGAGGACGTCACCTACACCTATCCCGGGGCGGCGCGGCCGGCGCTCGCCGGCGTGTCGCTGCGCGTCGAGCCGGGCGAGTTCGTGGTCGTCGCCGGCGGCTCGGGGTCCGGCAAGTCGACGCTCCTGCGCGCCGCCGCCGGTCTCGTGCCGCACTTCCACGGCGGCGAGTTCGCCGGGCGGCTGATCGCGGGCGGGCTGGACTCGCGCGAGCACGGGCCGGCGGAGCTCTCCGCGGTCGCCGGCTCGCTGTTCCAGGATCCCGAGACGCAGGTCGTGATGGGCACGGTGCGCGCGGAGCTCGCGTTCCCGCTGGAGAACCGCGGCTGGAGCGAGGCGGCGGTCGCGCGCGGGGTCGAGGAGGCCGCGCTGGCGCTCGGCGTCGCCGGGCTGCTGGACCGCGCGACGCACGAGCTGTCCGGCGGCGAGCTGCAGCGCGTCGCGCTCGGCGCGGCGCTCGCGGGCCGGCCGCGGCTGCTGCTGCTCGACGAGCCGACGTCCCAGCTCGATCCGGTCGCCGGCGACGAGCTGCTCGGCGTGCTGCGCCGCGTCAACGAGGAGTGGGGGACGGCGGTCCTGCTCGCCGAGCACCGGCTCGAGCGCTGCCTCGCTGCCGCCGACCGCGTGATCGCGCTGGAGGACGGCGCGGTGACGATCGACGCCGACCCGCGCGGCTTCCTCGAGCAGGCGCCGCCCGCGCTGCAGACGCCGGGCGCGCGCCTGTTCGCCGCCGCGGGCATCAGCCCGCCCCCGGTGGCGGTGAAGGACGCCCGCGCCGCGCTGCGCGCGCGGGGCGTGGAGGGCCGTGCGGTCGAGCCGCCGGCGGCCCCCCGTCGCCGCGCGCGCCGCCGGCGCCCGTCCGCGGCGCTCGCCTTCGACGGCGTCTGGCTCGAGATCCCGCGTGGCCCGGCGATCCTGCGCGGCGTCGACCTCGCGGTCGCGCCCGGCGAGCGGGTGGCGCTGATGGGGCGCAACGGCGCGGGCAAGTCGACGCTGCTGCGGCTCGCCGCCGGCCTGAGCGAGCCGACCCGTGGCCGCGTCGTCCGCGGCGGCCGGGTCTCGCTGCTGCTCCAGAACCCCGGCGACTACCTGGTTGCCGAGCGCGTGGGAGACGACCTGCCGCCCGGCGCCGGGCTCGACCATCTCGCCGACCGCCACCCGCGCGACCTCTCCGGCGGCGAGCGCCAGCGGCTCGCGCTCGCGATCGTGCTGCAAGGCCGAGGCGAAGCCGGTGGCGAGGCGCCAGCCGAGACAGGGCCGGCGGTCGTCTGCCTCGACGAGCCGACCCGCGGCATGGACCGCGCGCGCAAGCAGGCGCTCGCCGCCCACCTGCGCGAGCTCGCGGAGGGCGGCGCCGCGGTGCTCGTCGCCACCCACGACGCGGAGTTCGCCGCCGAGTGGGCGCAGCGGACGGTCCTGCTCGGCGACGGCGCGCCGGTCGCCGACGCGCCGACGGCCGAGGTGCTGGGCGGCGGCTGGTACTTCGCCACCCAGACCGCGCGCATCCTCGGCGGCGGCGCGCTGCTCCCGGAGGAGGGGGCCGCGCTGCTGAACGCTCCCGCGGAGGCGGTTGCCCGATGAGCTGGCTCGCCGCCTCGCTGCTCGTCCTCGGCCTCGCGCTCGTCGCGGGCTTCGCCTGGTACGAGCGGTCGCACCCGACGTCGCGGGTGCTCGCGCTCGTGGCGACGCTGGCCGCGCTCGCCGCGCTCGGCCGGATCGCGTTCGCCCCGCTGCCGAACGTCAAGCCGACGACCGACATCGTGCTCCTCACCGGCTACGCGCTCGGCGGGGCGCCGGGGTTCGCGGTCGGGGCCGTCGCGGCGCTCGCGAGCAACGTCTTCTTCGGCCAGGGGCCGTGGACGCCGTG
The DNA here is from genome assembly GCA_963811595.1 of uncultured Solirubrobacteraceae bacterium. Lineage (GTDB taxonomy): Bacteria > Actinomycetota > Thermoleophilia > Solirubrobacterales > Solirubrobacteraceae > DASQFQ01. Next base: position 469,534 of record CAWERW010000008.1, on the reverse strand, counting down.
GCAGATGTGCGCGTGGGGAGGGGTCGGCGTGGCCGGCGCCCTGCTCGCCCGCGTCGCGGGGCGCGAGCTCGGCCGGGCGGGCCTCGCCGTCGCCTGCGCGCTCGGCGGCGCCGCCTACGGTGTCGTGATGAACGTGCACCTGTGGGTGACCTACTCCGGCGACCACAGCCTCGCCCAGCTCGGCGCGTACTTCGCGACGTCGCTGCCGTTCGACCTCGCCCACGTCGCCGGCAACGTGGTGTTCTGCCTGCTCTTCGGCCCCGCGCTCGTGCGGGCGCTGACGCGCTTCCGGCAGCGCTTCGAGGTCAGCTGGCGCCCGGCGCCCGCGCTGGCCGCGACGCTGCTCGCCGTGCTGCTGGTCGCCGGCGCCGCGCCGCGCGACGCCCAGGCCGCCTCGCCGCGCGCGTGGCTGGAGAGCGCGCAGAACCGCGACGGCGGCTTCGGCGGCGACCGCGGCCAGCGCTCGACCGCGATCTACACGAGCTGGGCCGGCCTGGGGCTCGCCGCCGCGGGGCGCAACCCGCGCGACGTGGGCAACCTCGTCGCCTACGTCCGCGCGCACCCACCGTCGCGCCGGGCCGACATCGGTGACACCACGCGCACGATCATGCTGCTCCGCGCCGCCGGCCTGCCGCCGCGGATCGGCGGGCGCGACCTCGTCGCCGAGCTGCTGCGCAGGCGCCGTGCCAACGGCTCGTGGGCCAACCGCGTGAACACGAGCTCGTTCGCGATCTTCGCGCTCACCGCCGCGGGCACGAACGACCGCGCCGTGCGCGCCGCGGCGCGCTGGATCGCGAGCCAGGCGAACGAGGACGGTGGCTTCAACTTCGCCACCAAGGGCGCCGCCTCCGGGATCGACGACACCGGCGCCGCGGTGATGGGGCTCGTCGCCGCGGGGCGCCGCGGCACGCCGACGGTCCGCCGCGCCGCGCGCTTCCTCGCCCGCCGCCAGAACCCCGACGGCGGCTACCCGCTGCAGCCCGGCGGCGCCTCCAACGCACAGTCGACCGCGTGGGCGGTCCAGGGGCTCGTCGCCGCCGGCCGCAACCCGGCCCGCCAGCGCCGGGGCGGCGCGAAGTCCCCGCTCGCCTACCTGCGCTCGCTGACCACCCCGAGCGGGAAGGTCCGCTACTCGCGCACGAGCGAGCAGACGCCGGTGTGGGTCACCGGCCAGGCGCTCGCGGCGCTCGCCCGCAAGCCGTTCCCGCTCGCCCCGGTGCCGCGCGCGAAGCGCGCCGCGCCCGCCGCGACCCCCGCGCCGGCGCCCAAGGCGACGCCGGCGCCGAAGCGCAAGGCGAAGGCCGCCGCTCCCAAGGTGCCCTCCGAGGACGAGGGCTGGACGTCCTACGCGCCGCTCTCAGGTGGCACCGTGGGCCCGCCCACGCCGGCCGATCTCGAGCCCAGGCTGCAGACCGCCGCCCACGCCGCGGGCTACCTGACCGGCGCGCTCGTCGCACCGGTCGCCTGACAGGTTCGGGTACGGTTCCCGACCCTTGCGGATCGGCGTCCCCACCGAGACGGCCCCCGGCGAGCGCCGCGTGGCACTCGTTCCCGAGATCGTGCGCAAGCTCGCCGCGGCGGGCCACGAGGTCGTGCTCGAGCCCGGCGCGGGCGCCGAGGCCGCGATCCCCGACGCCGACTACGAGGAGGCCGGCGCCCGGCTCGGCGACCCCTACGAGGCAGACGCGGTCGTCCGCGTGGCCCCCGGCGGCGACGCGGGCCGGCTGACCGCGGAGCACGTCCTCATCGGCTTCCTCGCCCCGCGCTCGGACGCCGACGGGCTGGAGCGGATCGCCGCCAGCGGCGCCACGGCGTTCGCGATGGAGGCGATCCCGCGCATCTCGCGCGCGCAGAGCATGGACGCGCTGTCCTCCCAGGCCACCGTCTCCGGCTACCTCGCGGTCATCACCGCCGCCGAGGAGCTCCCGCGCTTCTTCCCGATGCTGATGACCGCCGCGGGCACGATCCCGCCCGCCCAGGTGCTCGTCCTCGGCGCCGGCGTCGCCGGCCTCCAGGCGATCGCCACCGCGCGGCGCCTGGGCGCCGTCGTGACCGCCTTCGACGTCCGCGCCGCCGTCAAGGAGCAGGTCCAGTCGCTGGGGGCGAAGTTCTTCGAGGTCGAGGGCATCGCCGACGCCTCCGCCGAGACCGGCTACGCCCGCGAGCTGACCGAGGAGGAGCAGACCCGCCAGCGCGAGGCGCTGCAGGTCCAGATCGCCCGTTCCGACGTCGTCATCACCACCGCGCTCGTCCCCGGCCGCCCGGCGCCGAAGCTGATCACCGCCGAGGCCGTCGCCAACATGGGCCACGGCGCCGTCGTCATCGACCTGGCCGCCGAGGCGGGCGGCAACTGCGAGGGCACGCAGACCGGCGAGGTCGTCCGCACGGCCAACGGCGTCACGATCGACGGCCGCCTCAACCTCCCGAGCCGCATGCCCGAGCACGCCTCGCGGCTGTACGCCCGCAACGTCCAGTCGCTGCTGGAGCTGATGTCGGGCGAGGAGGGCGCGCTGCAGCTCGACTTCGAGGACGAGGTCATCAAGGGCGCGTGCGTCACCCGCGACGGGAAGGTGCTGTGACGCGATGGACCTGCTGACCGAGCTCGCGATCCTCGTCCTCGCCGCGTTCGTCGGCTTCGAGGTCATCTCGAAGGTCCCGAACACGCTGCACACGCCGCTGATGAGCGGGACGAACGCGATCCACGGCATCGTGCTGCTCGGCGGCCTGCTCGTGATCGGGCCGGCCGACGGCTTCCTCGAGGACGTCCTCGTCGTGATCGCGATCGCCTTCGGGACGATCAACGTCGTCGGCGGCTTCCTCGTCACCGACCGCATGCTCGGGATGTTCAAGTCGAAGCCCGAGCCTCCCAAGGACGCGCCGCCCGAATGAGCGGCGCCGACGTCATCACGCTGCTCTACATCGTCGCCTTCGCGATGTTCATCATCGGCCTGCACATGCTGCGCGGCCCGCGCACCGCGGTGCGCGGCAACCAGACCGCGGCGGTCGGCATGGCGATCGCGGTCGTCGCCACGCTGATCGACCAGCGGATCGACGACTGGGGACTGATCGTCATCGGGCTCGTGATCGGCACCGCGATCGGCGTCCCGAGCGCCCGCTCCGTGCGCATGACCGCGATGCCGCAGATGGTCGCGCTGTTCAACGGCGTCGGCGGCGGCGCCGTCGCGCTGATCTCGCTCGTCGAGTACCGCGAGGCGCTCGAGGAGGGCGGCAACCCGCCGCTCGAGGCGCTGATCCCGATCATCCTCGCCGCGATCATCGGCTCGATCTCGTTCTGGGGCTCCAACGTCGCGTTCCTGAAGCTGCAGGAGACGCTCAAGGGCCGCTTCCCGATCCCGCGCCAGGCGACGGCCGGGCTCGCCGCGCTGATCCTGGCGATCGCGATCCTGATCGCCGCCGGGACCGAGATGGAGTGGCTGTTCTGGCTGATGGTCGCCGCCGCCGGCGCGCTCGGCGTGATCGCCGTGCTCCCGATCGGCGGCGCCGACATGCCGGTCGTGATCTCCACGCTCAACGCCTTCACCGGGCTCAGCGCCGCCGCCGCCGGCGTCGCGCTCGACAACACCGCGCTGATCGTGGCCGGCATGCTCGTCGGCGCCTCCGGCTCGATCCTCACGCAGCAGATGGCGGAGGCGATGAACCGCTCGATCGGCAACGTGTTCTTCTCCGGCCTCGGCGCCGGCGGGCCCGCCGTGGCGGCCGAGACCGGCGGCACGGTCCGGTCCACGAGCGCCGCCGACGTCGCCATCCAGCTCTCCTACGCCCGTCTCGTGGTCGTCGTCCCCGGCTACGGCATGGCGGTCGCGCAGGCGCAGCGCGCCGTCGCCGACCTCGCGTCCGAGCTCGAGCGCCGCGGCGTCGAGGTCCTCTACGCGATCCATCCCGTGGCGGGCCGCATGCCGGGGCACATGAACGTCCTGCTCGCGGAGGCCGACGTCCCGTATGACCTGCTCAAGGAGATGGACGACATCAACGGCGAGTTCGGCCGCACCGACGTCGCGCTCGTGATCGGCGCCAACGACGTCACCAACCCGGCCGCGCGCACGATCACCGACTCGCCCATCTACGGCATGCCGATCCTCGACGTCGACAAGGCGAGCTCCGTGATCGTCCTCAAGCGCTCGATGTCCAGCGGCTTCGCGGGCGTCGACAACCCGCTCTTCTACGACCCGAAGACGGCGATGCTGTTCGGCGACGCCAAGGCCTCGGTGAGCGAGGTGCTCGCCGAGGTAAACCAGCTCTGAGCAGGGTGGTTACGGCGCAGTAACGAACGGCGCGCGAGCGAGGCGTAGCGTGCCCGGCATGCCAAGGACCCTTCGCGCCGTCTTCCTGACCGTCATCGCCCTACTCGCCGCCGCCAGCCCTGCGGCCGCCGCTGTCCCGAACGGGCCGTCGCCCGACCTCGTCATCTCCGAGGTCTACGGCGCCGGCGGGAACGCCGGCAGCGACTACCCAGCCGACTACGTCGAGCTGTTCAACCGCGGCACAGAGACGGTGTCGCTCGACGGCAGGTCGCTGCAGTACGCGAGCGCGGCGGGCACGGGGGCGTTCTCAGGGATCACGGAGCTGTCGGGCGACGTCGCGCCCGGCCAGTACGTGCTCGTGCAGGCCCCGGGTGGCACCGTGGCCGGCGACATCACGCTGGTGGCCGCGATGGCCGCCACCGCGGGCAAGGTCGCCCTGGCCGAGGGCACGTCGAGCCTCGGCTGCAACACGGCCGCGAGCTGCGCGGCGAACGGCGCGGACGCCCGCATCATCGACCTCGTCGGCTTCGGCGCGACCGCCACCTACTTCGAGGGCGCCGGCCCGGCGCTCGGCGCCTCGACGACGATGTCGACGAAGCGCAACGGCGAGGGCTGCGCCGAGACGGACGACAACGCCGGCGACTTCGCCGCCGCCGACCAGGACCCGGACAACCGCGCGACGACGCCGGCCCCCTGCGGGGGCCCGCCGCCCGGCGACGCTGCTCCGCGCGTGACCGCTACCAGCCCGTCGAACGGAGCGGTGGAGGCCGATCGCGACGGCAACGTCACCGTGACGTTCTCCGAGCCGGTGGACGCGGGCGAGGGTGCCTTCACGCTGTCGTGCGGCGGCAGCGCCGTCGGGTTCGCGCTGAGCACGAACGCGGAGGGCACCGTGTACACGCTGGATCCGGACGAGCGGCTGCCGCGGGACACGGAGTGCACCCTCACCGTGCTCGCCGAGGGCGTCACCGACCGCGACACGGACGACCCGCCCGACAACCCGGACGAGGACCACACCGCGACGTTCCGCACCAGTTCGGCAGTCGAGGGCCTGCGCATCCACGACATCCAGGGCCGCCAGCACCTCTCGCCGTACCGCGACAGGTTCGTCGCCGGCGTCCCGGGCATCGTCACCGCGCGGCGCTTCAACGGCCTGTACATCCAGGACCCGCGGCCGGACCGCGACGAGCGGACCTCCGAGGGCATCTTCATCTTCACCAGCCCGCCGCCCGCCGCCGCGACGATCGGCGCCGCGGTGACGGTCAGCGGCCGCGTGACCGAGTTCCGCCAGGGCTGCACGCCGTCCTGCACCCCGCCCGACTTCGAGAGCGGCGAGTTCGGCGCCTCCGCCTTCGCGAACCTCACGATCACCGAGATCGACCGCGCGACGGTGACCGTCGCGGGCACCGGCGCGATCGCGCCGACGGTCATCGGCCGCGGCGGCCGCGTGCCGCCGCGCACGGTCATCGACGACGACACGCCGGATCCAGAGGCCGACGATCCGCCGCTCATCACCGGCAACGTCGAGGACAAGTCCTCGGCGCCGGGTGACACGGCCAACCAGGATCCGACGTTCGACCCGCGCGAGGACGGCATCGACTTCTACGAGTCGCTGGAAGGCATGCTCACCCGCGTCAACCGCGCGGTCGTGGTCGAGCCGGCCAACAACTTCAGCGTCGGCTTCGCGAACGAGAACACGGAGGTCGCGGTGCTCGCCGACAACGGCGAGGACGCGACGATCCGCTCCTCGCGCGGGCCGATCGTCGCCCGCGCCTTCGACCGCACGGTCCCGCAGGAGTACCGCCGCGGCGACTTCAACCCCGAGCGGCTCATCCTCAACGACCCGGTGCTGCGCGACGCGGTCAGCGGCGACAACGACTCGCTGCCCGAGGACGCCGAGGTGGGCGACCGCTTCACGACCCCGGTCGACGCGGTCGTCGACTACGCGTTCGGCAACTACAAGCTCTACAACCGCGACGCCGAGGCGATCGCGCAGACCAAGCTGAAGCCCGAGACGGCCCCGTCCGCCAAGCGCGACGAGCTGTCGGTGGCCTCCTACAACGTCGAGAACCTCGACCCGGTCAACGACGCCGAGCGCATCGGGTTGATCGCGACCCAGATCCGCAAGAACCTGCGGGCGCCCGACATCCTCGGCATCCAGGAGGTCCAGGACAACGACGGCGAGGGCCCGGCGGGCCCGAACGGCGACCTCTCCTGGCAGGCGCTCGTCGACGCGCTCGCCGAGCAGGGCGTGACCTACGAGTACCGCCAGATCGATCCGGTCCACAACGCGGACGGCGGCGCGCCCGGCGCGAACATCCGCGTCGGCTTCCTGTTCCGGCCCACGAGCGTCGACTTCGTCGACCGGCCGGGCGGCACGGCGACGAACGGCACGCAGGACGATCCGGCCCAGCGCGGCGCCCAGCTGACGTTCAGCCCGGGCCGGGTCGAGCCGCAGGATCCCGCCTGGGAGAACAGCCGCAAGCCGTTGGCGGGCGAGTTCCGCTACCGCGGGAAGAAGCTGTTCGTGGTCGTCAACCACCTCGCCTCCAAGGGCGGGGACGCGCCGCTGTTCGGGCGCTTCCAGGAGCCCTACCGGCCGAGCGAGCTGCAGCGGCGCGACCAGGCCGCCGTGCTCAACGACTGGATCGAGCGCCTGCAGGACGCCGAGCGCGACGTGCGCGTGATCACCGTCGGGGACTTCAACGACTTCCAGTTCTCCGAGACCAGCCGCGTGATCGAGCGCGGCGAGCCCGGGACCGGCGTCGAGATGGTCAACCTGTGGCGGTCAGTCCCGGAGCGCGAGCAGTACAGCTACATCTTCCAGGGCACCGCCCAGGTGCTCGACCACATCTTCGTCTCGCCGAGCCTGCTGCGCGAGACGTCGCACTTCGACGGCGTCCACATCAACAGCGAGTTCGCCGAGGAGCAGCAGTCCGACCACGACCCGCCGCTCGCCCGGCTCTCGTTCAGTCGGCACGGCCACGGATCACGGTCAGGCCGATGATCCGCGACACCAGCACGGCGACGTAGCCGATACCGACGACCATCTCGATCATCACCAGGCTGCGGGCGAACGGCCTGATCGGCACCACGTCGCTCAGGCCGACGCTCGTCAGGACGCTGAAGCTCATGTAGAGCAGCTCCATCCACGTGCGCTCGGGCGCCCCGCTCTCGGCGACGAAGCTGCTCGGCTCGACGGCCTGGATGACCACATAGATGTAGGCGAACGCCCACGCGACGAGCGTGAACGTCGCGCCGACCGCCCACAGCTCGTCTCGCGTGATGTTGTGGTCGGCGAGCATGTACGCGATCAGCGCGCCCGCCGCGTAGAGGTAGAGCACCGCCTCGAACCCGGACGAGTACGGCTGCAGGTCGTCGCTGCGGGTCGCGGCCTGGACCAGCAGCAGGACGGTCGCCGGGGCGGCGAACAGCAGCGTGACGCGGGTGAGGCCGCGCATGCTGCGCACGGCCAGCACGACGAGCCCGAGGATCGCGATCCCGAACACGCTGAACAGCGCCCGGCCGACCTCGCTGCCCTCCATCGCCGGGTAGAGCAGCACCCCCAGGAGCTGCATGGCGAACAGGATCGCGGACGGCTCACGGCGAGCGAACTGCAGCACGGGGCGGCAACCTAGCCCCCGCCCCGGTCGGCATCGGGCAGCAGCAGCTCGGCGAGCACGCCGCGGTGGTCCGAGCCCGGGATCCGCACGACGCGCGCGGAGACGACGCGCACGCGCCGGTCGGCGAGCACGTGGTCGATCGTCACGAGCGGCGGGAGGAGGTTGCGCTCCGGCGTCCAGGTCGGACGCAGGCCGTTGCCGGCCTGCTCGGCGGCGTCGCGGTAGCCGCGGCCGAGCAGGTCGCGCAGCTCGGCGTGGTCGAGCGTCGCGTTGAAGTCGCCGGCCAGGATCCGCAGCGCGCCGCCGGCGGGCAGCGCGCGCAGGTCGGCCTTCCAGACCTTCGTGGTCGCGGAGGTGGTCGGCGCCTGGACGTGGACGGCGAGGATCTCCACCGGCGCCCCGCCGGGCGGGCGCGCCACGGCGGCGGCGGTGGCGAAGCTCGTGTCCGGCGAGCGCGGCAGCGCCTCCAGCGGCACGCGCGAGTACAGCCCCGAGCCGGTGAAGCCGGGCCGCGGACGCAGCACCTGCTCCGGGAGCACGTCGGCGATCCCGGCGCTCTCGTAGGCGCGCTCGACCGACGGCGGCAGCTCGAGCACGGCCATGACGTCGACCCGCTCCTCGCGCGCGAGCGCGACGACCCCCTCCGCCTCACCCGGGTTGCCGGCCACGTTGGCGGCCAGCACCCGCAGGCGGACGCCGGACGCGTCAGTGTCGTTCGAGACCGCGCGCGGCGCGATCGTGATGACGAGCACAGCCGCGCACAGCCCCGTGGCGAGCGCGAGCAGGAACCGCCGCTCGAACAGCGCCGCGATCGTCATCAGCACCGCGATGGCGGCGACGATCGGCGTCGCCGCCAGCATCGGCACGAGCGGCCAGCCGGATTCGAGCCCGAAGACTCGGACGACGGTCCAGGCCACCAGCACGCCGGCGAGCCCCCAGCGCAGGCCGCGCAGCAGCATCGCCCGCCATTGTGACGTTGTCGGCTACGCGGGCGGCGGCGTGGAGTGGCCGTTGGCGGCCAGCTCGGCCTCGCCGTTGGCGCTCGCGCCGGCGAGCATGCGCTGGACCTCGGCGGCGGGGTCCGGGGCGTGCGCGTCGCGCGCGGGGTACTCGCGGCGGATCGAGAGCAGGCGCTCCGCGCCGAAGCGGAACACGGAGAGCACGAAGCACGAGATCTCGAGGCCGTGGCGGCGGCTCAGCCAGTCGACGGTCGCCAGCGTCTTGGCGTCGAACGCGGACGCGAGCAGCACGATCTGGGGCGAGTCGCCGGGCACGGCGGCCTGCAGCGACTCGCTGACGGCGGCGAGGGCGGCCGCGTCCATCGCGGCGACCGACGCGGCGCCGGCGAGCGCCTGGGACAGCTGGGCGTCGGCGACCTCGGAGGCGACGCCGACGACGACGGCGCGGCCGGCCTGCTCGTCGAAGGCCAGGACCTCGAAGCCGGGCTGGGAGCCCTTGGTCACGAAGCGGAGGCTCGGCTGGCCGAGCTCGCCGGCGAATGCCTCCCAGGAGGAGCACACGAGCGCGAGCAGCTCATCGCGGTCGGGGCTCACCTCGGTGACAAGGCCGCCCGCAGGCGGGGCCACCAGCGTCTTGGACGTCTCGTCAATGCGCAGCACTGGTCGTTCCTCTTCGTTCGGGACGGAGTGGGCTCCATATCGGCCGAAAGTCCCGCAAGCTGAAGCTTTCGCAGGATTCCTCCGCGAACTCGCTCAGTAGCCTGGGGCGCGTGTCGATCGACGAGCTGATCCGCGGCCGCCGCACCCACAAGGCTTATGCGCCCGAGCCGGTGGATCGGGCGGTGCTCGAGGAGCTGTTCGAGCTCGCCCGCTGGGCGCCGAACCACAACCTCACCAACCCGTGGCGCTTCCGCGTGCTCGGGCCTGAGGCGCTCGCCGCCCTCAAGGAGGCCGCCGGCCCCGAGGCGGCGGCCAAGCTCGACCGCGCCCCGACGCTCGTGGCCGCCTCCGTGCTGCGCAGCCCCGACGACCCCGTGTGCGACGAGGAGGACTTCGCGGCCGCCGCCGCGGCGACGTTCATCGTGCTCCTGGGCGCGCACGCGCGCGGGCTCGGCGGCTACTGGCGCACGCCCGGCGTCCTGCGCACGCCCGAGGGCCGCGCCGCGCTCGGCATCCCCGACGGCGAGCGCGTGCTCGGCCTGATCCACCTCGGCCACGCCAAGGGTCCCGAGAAGCTCGCGCCCGACCGCGCACCGGTCGAGGAGATCCGCTCCTACCTGCCCTGATGCTCGCGCGCGCCGACGCCATCCACGCGCTCGCCTCGGAGCGGTTCGACGTGCTCGTGATCGGCGGCGGGATCACCGGCGCGGGGGTGGCGCTCGACGCCGCGACGCGCGGCTACTCCGTCGCGCTCGTCGAGAAGTCCGACTACGCGGCGGGCACCTCGTCGCGCTCGAGCAAGCTCGTCCACGGCGGGCTGCGCTACCTGCAGAACTTCGACCTCGGGCTCGTCCGCGAGGCGCTGCTCGAGCGCCAGATCAACGCCGCGCTCGCCCCGCACCTCGTGCGCCCGCTGCCGATGATCGTGCCCGCGTTCGAGGGCGCCCGCCCCGACCGCCTGATCGGGATCGGGCTGAACATGTACGACGTGATGGCGGTCGACCGGCTGCGGCGCTCGCCGCTCGGGCGCCGGCGCACGCGCGACCGCAACCTCGACGGCTCGGAGGACTGGAGCCCGGCGCGCCACCGCATGATCGACGGCGCCGAGGTGTCCGAGCTGCTCCCCGCGCTGGCGCCGCGCGACCCGACCGCCGGCTACCTCTTCTACGACTGCCAGACCGACGACGTGCGGCTCGTGCTGACCGTGCTCGGCGAGGCGGAGCGCTTCGGCGCGGTGTTCGCCAACGGCCTCGAGGTCACCGGCCTCGTCGAGGAGGAGGGCCGCGCGCGCGGCGCGCACGTGCGCGACGCGGAGACCGGCGAGGCGTTCCCGGTCCACGCCGACGCGGTCGTCAACGCCACCGGCGTATGGGCCGACCGCATCCGCCCCGGTGAGCTGCACGACGAGGCCGAGGTGCCCGTCATCCGCCCCAGCCGCGGCACGCACGTGATCCTGCCGAGCGAGCGGCTGCCGGTGACCGTCGGCGCGATCGTTCCCGTCGCCGCCGACGGCCGCACGATCTTCGTCCTGCCGTGGCTCGGCCAGACGCTGATCGGCACCACCGACAACGACTACGACGGCGACATCGACCACGTGCGGCCGGCCGAGAGCGACGTCGAGTACCTGCTGGCGGCGACGAGCGCGTTCTTCGGCACCGAGCTGACCGCGAGCGACGTCGCGGGCGCCTACGCGGGCGTGCGCCCGCTGATCTCGACCGGCGACCCGAAGAAGTCGGTCGACATCTCGCGCAAGGCCGAGCTCTACGAGACCTCGAGCGGGATGGTCACGATCACCGGCGGCAAGCTCACGACCTGGCGGCGGATGGCGAAGATGACCGTCGACCGCCTGGTCGAGCGCGAGGGGCGCGACGCGCCCTGCCGCACCGGCGAGATCCCGCTCGGCATGCCGGTCACGGCGCCCGACCTGCCGCGGGTCGAGGGCGTGGAGGAGGACGCGTACGAGCAGCTGGCCGGCCGCTACGGCTACGCCGCCCACGAGGTGCTGGGCGTCGCCGGCGAGCGCGGCGAGCTCGCCCAGCCGATCCTGCCCGGGATGCCCGACCTGCTGGCCGAGGCGGCCTTCTCGGCCCGCCGCGAGCAGGCGCGCAGCGTCGCCGACGTCCTCCTGCGCCGCACGCGGCTCGGCCTGACCGCCGCGCGCGGGCTGCTCGCCCCCGGGGAGCAGGCGCCGGAGCGCGTGGCGCGGGCGCTCGGCGCCGAGCTGGGCTGGGACGAGCGGCGCACCGCGCAGGAAGCCGAGCGCTTCCGCACGGACGCCGCTGCAGAGGGCCTGCTGGTCGGCTCCGGAACTGCCGTCGGGTCGGGGCCGTAACTTTCCGCCCTTCCGCCGGTTGCACCGAGCGGACCGAACCCGTCTCCGGAGCCTGCATGAGCCGCCGTCCCATCCTCACCGTCCTCCTCGCCCTGCTGGCGCTCGCCGCGCTGCCCGCCGCCGCCCCGGCCGCGTGGTTCCCGGCCGGCGCGCCGGTCGACGGGCCGTCGCCCGACATCGAGAAGGTCGGCGGCGTCGACCTCGCCCGTGACGGCACCGGCGGCGTCGCCTACATCAAGCGGGTCGACGGCGCGCCGCACGTGTTCGTCTCGCGCTTCAACGGCGGCCAGTTCCGCCCGCCGGAGCGCGTCGACAACGGGATCGGCGCGGGCGCGAGCGACGTCGCGATCGCGGCCGCCGACTTCGACCGGCTCGCGATCGTCTGGACGGCCGGCAACCGCGTCTACGGCAGCCTCGTGACCGGCAACGACCGGCAGCCGGGCCCGCTGCTCGGCCCGACCCTGCTCCACGACGACCCCGCGGGCGCGGCCACCGACCCGGCGATCGACATGGGCATCAACGGCACCGCCTACGCCACGTGGGCGGCGCCGGGCGGCGGCGGCTCCGACGTCCGCGTCGCGCGGCTGTCGGACATCACGTGGACCACGGTGGGCGCGCCGATGGACATCGAGCCGGGTCGCGCCGCCGGGCGCGGCACCCAGCGCCCGCGCATCGGCGTGTCGGCCGAGGGCAACGCGGTGGTCGCCTGGGGCGAGGACCACGCCGACGGCCGCGCGCGCGTGTATGCGCGGCGCGTGACCGCGCTCGTGCCGTCCTCGTTCCCGCAGGAGCTCTCGCTGCCCGACCTCGGCGGCGTGGCCGGTGGCCGGGCCGACTCGGCCGACATCGACATCGAGGACGACGGCTCGTTCGCGTGGGCCGTGTTCCGCCAGGACTTCGCGGGCTCGCGGGTGATCGCGCGGCGGCTGCTGGGCTCGACGTTCGACCCGGCCGTGCCGCTCGACGGCGGGCCGGGCTCGGCGAACCCGCGGATCGCCATCAATGGCCGCGGCCAGGGCCTCGCGACCTACGAGGGTGGCGGCGGGGTGCTCGGCAACTTCAACTACCTCGACAAGTTCGACCCCGCCCAGCCGCTGCACTTCACGCCGGCGCCGAGCGCCGCGCCGCTGCCGGCCTCCTCCGAGCACCGCGAGGTGATCGCGGCGTGGCAGGTCGGCGGCGAGATCAAGGGCCGGCTCAAGCCGGAGCCGACCAAGCCGTTCGAGAACGAGGTCACGCTGTCGCGGCCCGACCTCGGCCCGGTGACCGCCGGCAACTTCGCGGTCGCGGCCGACCGGCTCGCGGGCTTCGCGGTCGCGATGGTCCAGGGCGCGCCGGGCGCCAACCGCTCGCTCAGCGTCGCGGTCCACGATCGCCTGCCGGGCCGCCCGGGCGCGATCGCGCGCAGCGCGTGGCAGAGCGGGCGCCGAGCGAAGCTGGAATGGCGCCCGGGCCGCGATCTCTGGGGGCCGCAGCGCTTCCGCGTCGTCGTCGGCGGGCGGGTGATCGGTGAGACGACCGGTACCTCGCTCCGGCCGGCGCAGCCGCTCAGCGCCGGGCGGCCGATCACGTATCAGGTGATCGCCATCGACTCGCGCGGGCAGGAGGCGCCGAGCCGGACCCGCCGGGTGCGGTTCGACAACGCCAAGCCGCGGGTCACGCTGCGGATCGTCGGCAAGCGCCGCGCGGGCCGCGCGCTGCGCGTGATCGTGCGCGGCCGCGACGGCAAGGGCTCGGGCATCCGCGAGGTGCGCGTGCGCTACGGCGACGGCTCGCGCCTCGTGCGCCAGCGCAAGCGCTTCGGGGGGCGGCACGTCTACCGGCGCGGGAGCTTCACGCTCAAGGCGACGGTCTTCGACAACGCCGGCAACCGCCGCGTCAAGAAGGTGCGGCTCCGCATCAGGTGAGGCTGCGCGCGGGCCGTCGCGAGCTGGAGCTCGGCGGCCCGCCGCTGCTGATGGGCATCGTCAACGCGACGCCCGACTCGTTCTCGGACGGCGGCGAGTTCACCGATCTGCCGGCGCGCGCGGCCTCGCTGGTCGCGGACGGAGCCCAGATCATCGACGTCGGCGGTGAGTCGGCAGTCGGGGGCCGGCCTCCCGTGGCGGTGGACGAGGAGATCGCGCGGGTCGTCCCGCTCGTCGCGCGCATCGCCGCGGAGCACGACGTTCTCATCTCTGTCGACACCTACAAGCCGGAAGTCGCTTCGGCAGCGATCGAGGCCGGTGCCGGAATGGTCAACGACGTCTCCGGGCTCCGTGACGAACGGCTCGCCGAGGTGTGTGCCCGGACGGGCGCGGCGCTCGTCCTGATGCACACGCGGGTCGAGCCGAAGGGCACGCTCCTGGACCCGGGCGCGTATTCCGACGTGGTGGAGGACGTCGTGGGCTTCCTTCGGGATCGCATGGCGGTCGCGCTGGCCGCGGGGGTGGGGGAGGACCGGCTCGTGCTCGACCCGGGGCCGGACTTCGCCAAGACGCCGGCCCAGACCGTCGCCGTGCTGCGGCGCCTCGACGCGCTGCGGGCGCTCGGGCCCCCGCTGCTGCTGGCCGTCTCGCGCAAGGACTTCCTCGGCGCCATCACCGGCCGCGGGCCGCGCGAGCGCGGGGCCGCGACGCTCGCCGCGCTGGAGTCCGGCGTGCGCGCGGGGGCGAGCATCCTGCGCGTGCACGACGTCGCCGCGGCCGCCGACTTCCTCGCCGTGCGGGCCGTGCTCGAGGGCGAACGGGTGCTTGCTCCAGAAGAGGGATTGACGCCTGAGCGCTACCCTTGAGGGGCCAGGTTGCCGGCCGCTGTCCCAACGCGGCCGGGTGCCGACCGACCCATACCGAAGGGAGACACCATGTCATCCGTCCTTGATCGCTCCGCGCTCGCGGAGTCCCCGCTCGCCGATCTCCACCTGCTCGCCAACGAGCTCGGAGTCGACGGCTTCCGCCGCCTCCGCAAGCTCGACCTGATCGACGCCATCGTCGCCAAGCAGGCCGGCGACGACCTCGCCCGCCCCGAGGGCGGCGACGCCGGCGGCGGCGACGACGACGAAGAGGCCCCCACCCGCTCGCGCCGTGGGCGCCGCGGCGGCCGCTCGCGCGCCCGCGGCGGTCGCGACGACGACGGCGGTCGCGACGACGACGACGCCGGCGACGACGACGATGCGCCGGCGAAGCCCGCCCGCGGCGGCCGCGGCCCGAAGGCCGACAAGGCCAAGGCCGACGACAAGCCGGTCGAGGACAAGGAGGTCGAGGGCGTCATCGAGCTGCTCGGCAACGGCTCCGCCTTCGTCCGACTGAAGGAGGGCGAGACCACCGACGAGGACGTCTACGTCTCCGCCGCCCAGGTCAAGCGCTGCGAGCTCGTCTCCGGCGACAAGGTCGCCGGCCCGATGCGCCCGCCGCGGCGCTCCGAGCGCTTCCCGTCGCTCGTGCGCGTGGACACCATCAACGGCAAGCCCGCCGACGAGGTCTCCGAGGGCACCCGCTTCGAGGACCTGCCCGTCGCGTTCCCGGCCGAGCGGCTCGAGCTCGGCACCGACGACCCGACCGTCAAGGCGATCGAGTGGCTGACGCCGTTCGGCAAGGGCTCGCGCGTCACCGTCGTCGGCGCCGCGCGCGCCGGCAAGAGCGAGGCGCTGCGCCGGATCGCGGGCGCGCTGGCCGAGAAGGGCGGCGTCGAGCTGTCCGTCGTGCTCGCGGGCGTCCGCCCCGAGGAGGTCGGCGAGTGGCAGAGCGGCCCGACCGCTCCCGCCGCCGCGGTGACCTTCGCCGCGTCGTCCGACGCGCAGGGCCAGGCGATCGAGCACGCCGTCGAGCAGGCCCGCCGGGTCGCCGCCCGCGGCGCCGACGCGGTCGTGATCGTCGACTCGCTCGAGTACACGCCCCCGGCCGTCGCGCGCCGCGCGCTGGCCGCGGCCCGCAACATCGTCGACGGCGGCTCGCTGACCGTGATCGCGTCCGCCACCGCGCCGCTCGGCGGCGAGACGACCGTGATCGCGCTCGACGCCTCGCTGACCGCCATGGGGCGCTTCCCGGCGCTCGACCTGGCGGAGAGCGGGACGATGCGGCCGGAGCTGCTCGTCGGCGACGCCGGCGCCGAGGCGATCGCCAAGGCCCGGGCGGATACCGCCGAAGCGGCCTAGCCCCGCTTCTTCTTCGGCGTGCAGGTGCGGTAGCGGCGCGTGCCGCTGACGGTGCGCCCGTCGGCGAGCTTGACCGTGATCTTCACGGCGAAGCGGCCCTTGGGCAGCCCGCGCAGGTTGACCGGGGCCGTGACCCGCCTGCCGCGGCGCGTCGCGACCTTCTTGCCGTTGACGCGCACCACGGCCGAGGCGACGCGTGCCCCGCGCGGGTGGCGCAGGCGGATGCGGAACCTGCGGCGCGAGACGCAGCGGCGGGTGGAGGGGAGGACCACGACGGCGTTCAGCGTGGGCTTCCTGGTCGTGGTGACGGGCTTGGGCGGCGGGGGCGGCTGGGCCGTCGGCGCCGCGGTCGGCGCCGCGGTGGGCGCGGCCGTCGGTACCGGCGTCGGCGTTGCCGACCCGCTCGCGTCGTAGGGCACGCGGCGGGCGAACACGTCGAGCGCGTTGCCGGGCACGCCCGCGTGGTACACGGCGATCACCTGTCCTGAGAAGGCCGCGAACTGCGGGCTCGGGCCGTCGTCCGCCACGACGATCGCGCCGCCCGCGGCACTGAGGTCCGACCGGAACGCCCGCGCGAGCCCGTCGGCGGCGTCCCACCACCCGACGACCAGGCCGCCGTCGGCACCGCGCGCCACGTGCGGCTCGCGGCCGTCTGCCGGGCTGAGCGGGACCGCTGCGGCGATCGGTGCCCCGTCGGGAGTGAAGCGGCGCCCGTACGCCTGGTTCGCCATGTCGGCCTGGTTGAACACGACGACGAAGCCCTCCGGCGTCGCCACGACGTCCGGCTCCAGGCTCTCGGTGGTGCCGGAGATGACCCGTTTCGCGTCCCAGGCCGGCGCGAGCGTTGCGGTGAAGCCGCGGATCCAGGCGTCGCAGCAGTCGGCCAGGTTGTCCCACGCGATGAACACCCGCCCGGCGGAGTCGATCGACACCGAGGGCTGGGAGTTCGCGTCGCCGTCCCCGACCTCGACGTCGTCGGTCAGCGGTGTCCCGTCCGCGTCGAAGCGACGGGCCGAGACCCCCGCGAGGGTCGACCACACCACCACGAACGTGCCGTCCGCGGCGACCGCCACGTCGGGGTATCCCCCGCTCCCGCTCTCAGGGGCGGGGACCTCGCCGCCGAGCTTGTCCCCATCGGCCTCGAGGCGCTGGAAGACGGCGTCATCACCCGTGGTCGACTCCCAGGCCACGACGAGCGAGCCGTCGGGCGCGGCCGCGACGGCGGGCACGTCTTCCTGCTCGCTCGACGTACTCACGAGCTTCTCGCCGCCGAGCGGCTGGTCGGCCGAGTCGAAGCGCCGCGAGCGAATCGCGTGTTCCGGCGGCCCCACGCTCCAAACGACCGTGTAGGCCCCGCCCGGCTGTGCCGCGACGTCCGGCTCGTGCTCGAACACGTCGGTGTCCGTGTTGACCGGGATCGGCGGACCGGCCGGGCCGATCGACGCGAGCGCCGTGGTGACGGCGAGGACAGCGAGAAGGCCGCCGAGCACGGCGGGCCGCTTCAGGCGCACAGCCCATCCTTGCCGAAAAATGGTTGGTGATGCAAGGCGTCCGTGGCAGCGCGGGGCGAACGTCAACGGCGGGCTGGGTAGGGGTGGGTTCCTACCGGCATAACTTCCGCCACCCGCCTCGCTCGGGACCCGCGGGGGAAGTAATGCCGGTAGGAGGGGCATTACTTCCCCCGACCCCGCCGGAAGGTGCCCGCGGGGGAAGTTTTGCCGGTTCCGACCGAACCCTTCCCCTCACCCGCCGCCGTTGACGTTCGGCGGCGCTGCCGCTACCGCAACGAGCTCCGCGCCACCGGGAAGTCGAAGAACGTCTCGGGGTACGGCTCCTCGCGCAACGTGAAGTGCCACCACTCGGTGGCAAGCCCCTTGAACCCCGCGCGGATCATCGGCTCGCGGAGCGCCATGCGGTTGCGCCGTACCTTGCCGCGGAACGCCCGGCTGAACGGGTGCGACTTGACGTCGAAGCAGTCGTAGCCGGTGCCCATGTCGATCGTGTTGTCGCGGAAGCGGCGCGAGCGCGGGCCGGCGCAGTCGCGCAGCCGGTCGCCGCGCTCGTAGGTCTCCTGGCGGCGCGGCACCAGCTTCGTCAGCGTCAGGTCGACCGTGCTGCCGCGGCTGTGGCCGGACTTGCTCGCGATGTAGCCGTCCTTGAACAGGCGGCTCTTGCGCACGCGCGGGTAGAACTCGCGCTTCATCCGCGTGTCGTCGAGGTCGCGCGCCCAGCGCACGAAGACGTTGACCGCGCGCTGCGGGCGGTAGCAGTCGTAGACCTTCAACGCGTACCCGGCGCGGCGGACCTCGGCCTGCACGAGGCGCAGCGCGTCGGCGGCCTGGCGGGTGAGCAGGCAGACGTCCTCGTCATAGCCGCGGATCCGGCGCCCGACGAAGTTGTGCGCCGTCCGGTATCGCATCTCGATCCGGATCGTCGGGTCGACGTCGGCGAGCGAGACGAACGCGCCCGGCGGGGCGGTCTGGGCGGACGCGGCGGCCGGCGCGGCGATGACGAGCAGCAGGGCGAGGGCGAGGCGGCGCATGCCGCGGACGTACCCCGCTACCGCGGCGTGTACGCGACCCGGCCCCAGTTGGGCTCGGGCGAGAGCTCGATCGGCTCGTCGTCGCGCTCGGGCTGGATGTAGCCGAACGTGTGCGTGGACTCGTCGAAGGCGACGTCGAGCTCGCCCTCCTTGACGCGCTGGTCGAGCCAGGCGGAGCGGAACACGAGCCGCCGCAGCCAGTGCACGAGCGAGCGCTCGGCAGGGCCGACGAGCTCGGGCCAGCAGTCGTTGACGTGCTCGCCCAGCGCCGAGGCCGGGTCGGCGACCTCGCCGTTGACGGTCAGGTTCACGAGGTCCTCCAGCTCGACGCCCTCGAGCCGCGAGCCGACGAAGCCGAGCTTCAGCGCCGCCTGCTCGACGCGCTCGGAGAAGTCGCGCTCGTTGAAGGTGAAGCGCAGCTCGCCGTACTCCAGGACGTAGTCCTGGCCTGAGTCGTAGTTGCCGCGGCGGGTGGAGTCCATGAGGGTCAGAAAGTGCTTCCGCCGAGGCCGTGCCCGGGGCGTCTGCATCTTAGGCGTGGATCCTTCATCGGCGCGCCCCATGAAGGCGATCTTTCACGGGAAATGTCTTGCGTCGACCCGTCAGAGGCGATCGCGCAGATCGAACGCGCGGACGGCGCCGGGCGCGGACTCCGGCCAGTCGAAGAAGCGCCGGTTGACGCAGTCGTCGAGATTGGGGAACGCGCGCTCGACCGCGAACGCGCAGCGCGCGTGCGGCTGGCCGGCGAGCTTGACCACGCCGAAGCCCCCGCGCGTCCGCTCCGCCTCCGCGAACAGCTCGACGTCGATCTCGGTCGCGAACACCTTGTGCAGGCAGCCCATGTAGCGGCGCCCGGACAGCGGGTCGTCGTAGTGGTAGAGCGCGGGGCAGTCGGCGGCGACGCAGGTCGCGGGCTTGATCACCCGGTCGCAGAACGTCGAGCATTGCCGGCATTCGTTGACCTGCTTCTGTCGCGCGACGCGCGCCATGGCTGAAGGTTACGGGTCGCGGAAGGCGGTCCGCCAGCTCGCCTGGACGGGTGTCCATCCCAGGACCGACTTCGCGCGCTCGTTGCTGGCGCCCTCGAGCCCGTCCTGCCAGGCGACGAGCGGCTTGCCGCCGAGGAGCTTGAGCGGCGCGGCGGGCAGGTGGCGCGGCGGCGGGGCGCCGAGCGCCGCCGCGAACGCCGGCAGCCACTCGCGCGTCGGCGCGGGATGGTCGTCGACCACGTGGTAGACGCCCGACGGGGCGCCGAGCGCGGCCACGGTCGCGGCCGCGGCGTCGTCGACGTGGATGAACGAGTGCACGCCCGCGCCCTCGCCCACGAGCGGGTAGCGGCGCTTGCGGATCAGCTGCCCGACAGCGCCGTCGGGCGCGTACCACGTGCCGGGGCCGCCGAAGAAGCCGTAGCGCAGCACGACCCCGCCGGCGGCGAGCGCCTCCCGCTCCATCTCCTCGACCACCTGCGCCGCCTCGCCGATCATGCCGGGGGCGTCGGTCCACAGCGGCGTCTCCTCGTCGCGCAGCCCTGGCTCGCCGGTAGGGCGGAGGAAGAACGCGACGCTCTGGGTGACGTAGGGGCGCCCGCCGGCCGCCGCCAGCAGGTTGCACGAGCCCTCGCCGCGGACGCGGTTGTTCGCCGCGTAGGCGGCCTTCATGCCGCGCGGGCTCGGCGCCTGGGGGAGGTCGGTGAGCTGGTTGACGACGGCGTCCGGCTGCGCCTCGTCGACCGCGCGGGCGATCGCGGCGGCGTCGAGGACGTCGACGAGCACCGGATCCGCGCCCGCGCTCGCGAGCGCCCCCGCGCGCTCGGACGAGCGCGTCGTGCCGGTCACCGTGTGCCCTGCGGCGATCAGCGCCGGCACGAGCCGGCGCCCGATCGCTCCGGATGCGCCTGCGAGGAAGACGTGGATGCGGGGACGCTACTGCGCCGCCTGCACCTTCCCGTAGTACGCCATGACCTCGGCGTCGACCATGCCGTGGGAGAGCTTCTCGGGGTCCTCGTTCTCCCACATCCGGTTCAGCGAGTCCTTGATGCCGGGGTCGCCGCCGGTGAACATCGAGATCAGCTCGCGGCCGCGCTCGGCGAGCGGGCGCAGCTTCGGGTCGGCCGGGTCGGTGCCCGCCTCCATCTCGGCGCGCAGCGTGGCGAAGATCTCGCCCCACTCGCGCTCGACGTCCTTGATGGCGTCGTCGCCGAACGCCTGGCGGCGCTCCTCCAGCTGCTCGAGCTGGTCGGGCGTGTAGTAGCGGTTGTGCATGGTCAGCTCCTCGATCGCGGTCAGGAAGTCGTCGGCGTCGAGGCGCTCGCGCAGCGTCTTGAGCACGCCGAGCAGGCGTTGCTCCTGCGCGATCTGCGCCTCGAGGCGCGCGACGTGGTCGTCGACGGCGGCGCGCGGGTCGAAGCGCTCGGAGTCGAGCGCCTGCGCGATCGCCTCGAGCGGGAAGCCGAGGCTGCGCAGCGACACGATCCGGTAGAGCCGCTGGACGCCGGCCTCGTCATAGACGCGATGGCCCCCGTCCGACCGCTCAGCGGGGGACAGGAGGCCGATCTCGTCGTAGTGATGAAGCGTCCGGACGGTCAGGCCCGTCCGCTGCGCCAGCTCGCCGATCTTCCACACGGGAGCCACCGTAAGGCCTCACGCAACGTGAGGTTCAAGCCCACTCAAGGACCCTCATCTGGACATGCGTCCAGGGCCCCTCTTTCTGCCCCGGGGGCCGGTCGATACATCTGGCGGGGCGGGCATGGAGATGGCAAGGATGCTTGGCCCGCCCCACCTATTTCCTCTTATCGGCCTCTCCCGCCGATAGCTGAGTCGGGTCCGCACCCCATGTGCGCCGGGGGCGAGTTCTCGCTCCTGCGCGCCTCTCGCGGGCGTGACCGACTCCCTTCTCATCGTCGAGGACGACCCCGGGCTGCGGACGTTCCTCGCCGACAACTTCACCGCGGACGGCTTCGACGTCCTGGTGGCCGACACGGTGCGCGACGCCGTGCGGCTGCTCGAGTACAAGCAGCCCGATCTCGCCTTGGTCGACCTCGGGCTGCCGGACGGCTCGGGGCTCGACCTGATCGCGCGCGTCCGCGCGGCCGACGGCGTCGCCTCGCGGCTCGATCCCGGGGTGCCGCTGGTGGTGCTCTCGGGCCGGGCCGGCGAGCTCGAC
Organism: uncultured Solirubrobacteraceae bacterium; assembly: GCA_963811595.1. Classification (GTDB taxonomy): domain Bacteria; phylum Actinomycetota; class Thermoleophilia; order Solirubrobacterales; family Solirubrobacteraceae; genus DASQFQ01. The sequence continues at coordinate 447,862 of CAWERW010000008.1, read as the reverse complement.
CGCGTGCGCGGGTTCGAGCGCGGCGCCGACGACTTCGTGTGCAAGCCGTTCTCGTATCCGGAGCTGCTCGGCCGGGTGGGGGCGGTGCTGCGGCGGGTGCGGCCGCGCCCGCGGCTCGGCCGGCTGCGGGTCGGCGACCTGGAGGTCGATCCGGCGTCGCGCGAGGTGCGCCTGCGCGGGCGGCGGATCGATCTGTCGCAGAAGGAGTTCGCGCTCCTGCGCACGCTGGCCGCCTCGCCGACGCGGGTGTTCACGAAGGAGGAGCTGCTGCGCGACGTCTGGGGCTTCCGGTCGCTGGGCGCGACGCGGACGCTGGACTCGCACGCCTGCCGGCTGCGGCAGAAGCTCGGGACGACGGGCGACCGGTTCGTGGTGAACGTGTGGGGCGTCGGCTACCGGCTCGTCGACGGGCCGGAGGAGGCGGCGGCGTGAGCGCGCTGATGTGGTCGGGCTGGATGGTCGCGGTGGTGGCGGGCGGCGGCGCGACCGCGCTGCGGCTGCGGCTGTCGCGCCACGCCGAGCTCGTCGCCGACGCGGGGCACGAGCTGCGCGGCCCGCTGTGCGCGGCGCGCCTCGGCCTCCACGGCCTCGGTGACTCCGAGCGCGCGGCGGCGGTCGACCTGGAGCTCCGGCGGGCGGCCCTGGCGCTCGAGGATCTCGAGGCCGCGGGTCGCGGCGCGCGGGCGGGGGAGCGGGCGTCGCTGGTCGACGTCGGCGCGCTGCTCGACGACGCGGTCGACGCGTGGCGTCCGCTCGCGGCGGCGTTCGGCGCGACGCTGGTGGTCGAGCCGCTGCGCGGGCGGGCGCTCGTGCGCGCCGACCCGGTCCGGCTCGCCCAGGCGTGCGGCAACCTCGTGGCGAACGCGGTCGAGCACGGCGCCTCGCCCGTGCGTGTGCGCGGGCGCGTGCTCGCGGGGCGCGTGCGCGTGGAGGTGACCGACTGCGGGCCGGGCCTCCCGGCGCCGGTGAGCCGGCTGATCTCGCGCCGCGGGCGCGCGGCGCCGCGCGGCCGCGGCCTCGCCATCGCGGCCCGGATCGCCGAGCGCCACGGCGGCCGGCTGGCCGCGGCGCCGAGCGCCCGGGGCGCCTGCCTCGTGCTCGAGCTCCCGAGCGCGGACGCCGATCCGGGGCCGGATCCGTTCGCGCCGCCGGCATGACATGACGCGGCGCCGCCGTGGCGCGCTGCTGATCGGGCTCGCGCTGGCGCTCGGCGGGCTGGCGGCGTCGGACGTCGGCCGCCGCGAGGCCGCGGTGCGCGCCCAGCTCGCGCCGCTCGTCGACGTGGTCGTCGCCGGGCGGGACGTCGCACCCGGCCGGCGGCTGCGGCCCGAGGACCTCGCGCTGCGCCGCGTCCCGGCGCGCTACGCGCCGGTGGGGGCGGCGGCGGTCCCGGAGGAGGTGCTCGGGCGCCGGGTGGTGGGCGGACTCCCGCGCGGCGCGTATCTCGGGGCGGGCCAGCTCGAGGACGAGTCCGTGCCGCGCCCGCGCATCCGGCGCGGCGAGCGCGCGGTCGAGGTCGCCGGCGCCGGATCGCAAGAGCTCGTGGTCGCGGGCGCGTTCGTCGACGTCGTGGTCGTGCCCGAGCGCGGCGGCGCGCGGCTCGCGCTCGCGGGCGCGGAGGTGCTGTCGGCGCGCTCGCTGGAGGGCGCGGACGGCGCCGCCCGGGTCGCCGCGACGCTGCGCGTCACCGCCCGCCAGGCACTCGCGCTCGCCTCGCTCGAGGCCGGTGCCCGCGAGGTGCGGCTGCTCGCGCGGACCGGCTGAGGGGGCGAATCCCGGCGACCCGGCGCCTTGAGAGGACCATGAACAAGATCCTCATCGCCCGCGCGGCGGCCGCCGCGCTCCTCCTCGCCGCCGCCCCGCCGCCCGCCCAGGCCGGGACCTACGTCGTCGTGGGCTGCGCCGATCTCGACGGCGCGCTCGGTCCCGGCCACACGGTCCGGCCGACCGACGGCTGGTATCGCTCCGCCGGCTCGCACCCGACGCGGAGCGACTGCGCGGCGGGTCGCAGCGGCCAGGGGCTCTACGGCACCGGCGCGCACGGCGCCAGCCTGCATCGCTTCACCGCCCCGCCGGGCACCACGATCGCCCGGCTCGTCTCGACCTACCGCGCGCATCTCTCCGGGGCCACGGCGTGGGCGATCCCGACCCTGGCCATACAGGCCCACCACGGCGAGGCGTGGGGCTACATCCCGCCGTCGACCGCGAACCTCGAGTCCAGCCCGCGCGAGCTGTCGGGCCACCGGGTCGTCGGCGACGCGCGCGGCGCCGACGCCATTCAGATCGGCGTGCGCTGCGATCTCGGAGACCCCTGCGTGAACGGCGGGGCGCCGTGGGCGAGCTTCCACGCGCTCGCGGTCGTCCTCACCGACGAGCATCCGCCCGCGGCCGGGATCACGGCGCCGCGGGGCCACGTGGGCGGCACCATCGACGTTGCGATCGCCGCGCGCGATCAGGGCGGCGGCGTGCTCGAGCGCGCGCTGGAGCTCGACGGGCGCCGCGTCGACACCGCGCGGCTGTGCGCCACCGTGCCAGCGAGCGTCGGCCCGCAGCGGCACGTCGCCCGTCGCGTCCCGTGCCCGCTCGAGGCGTCGCAAGCCGTGCGGGTCGACACCCGCGGCGTCGCGGACGGCTGGCGCGATCTGGTCGCGCGGGTCGAGGACGTGGCGGGCAACGCGCGCACGGCCGCGGCGCGGATCCTCGTCGACAACCTCCCGCCGGTCGCGGGGGCGGTCAGCCTCGCCGGCGACCCGGCCGAGGCGCTCACGGCGGAGCCGGGCGGCTTTCACGGCGAGGAGGTCACGTACGGCTATCGCTGGGAGCGCTGCGACGACGCGCGCTGCGCGGAGATCGGCGGCGCCGTCTCGCGCGCGTACCGGACGCGTGCGGCAGACGCCGGGCATCGCCTGCGCGCGATCGTCAGCGCGAGCGACGGCGGCGGGACCGTGCGCGTCGCCTCCGCGCCGAGCGGGCTCGTGCCCGCACCGGCCGTTGCGCCGTCCTCCAGCGCTGTCCAGCCGCCCTCGCGCCTGACGGCCTGGCTCGAGCGCGGTCGCCGCCGGTTGCGCCGCGCGACCGTCACGTGGCCGGCACGGGTGCGCATCCGCGGGCGCCTGACCGACCTGCGCGGCCGCCCGCTCGGCCGCGCGCCCGTGCGCGTGCTCGAGCGCATCGACGGCAGTCGCCGGCGCTCCATCACGGGCGTGCGCACCCGCCGCGACGGCCGGCTGACGACGTTCACGCGCATCGGCCCGTCGCGGCAGCTCAGGCTCGTCCACGGGAGTACGGCGGTGACGCTGCGGCTGCGGGTCCGCGCGGCCGTCCGGCTCCGGGTCCGCCGCTCCGGCCGCATCACGCACGTGACGGGGCGGGTGCTCGGCGGCCGCGTTCCGCGCGCGGGCCTGCGCGTGCGGCTGCAATCGCGCGGCTTCGGCGGCTGGCGGACGCGCGCGCTGCTGCGGACCGACGGCCTCGGGCGCTTCTCCGCCTCGGGACGGGCGCCCGCCGGCGCACGGCTCCGGGTCGTCGTCCCGGCCCAGCGCGGCTACGCGTACGCGCGCGGGGTGTCGAGGAGATGAGCGTGCGCGACGCGCCCGACGGCCGGGTCGGCGCTTCGGCGAGCGAGGCGCTCGACGGCCTCGCCGGCGCGCTGCGCGAGCGGTTGCTCGCCGAGCCCGGCGACGGGCAGCCGGCGGACGCGCGCATCCGGTCGTTCGTCGATCGCGAGGCGGCGGTGCTCGACGAGGCCTCGCGCGCCGCGCTCGCCGCCCGGATCGCGGAGCGCTCGTTCGGGCTCGGGCCGCTCGAGCCGCTGCTCGCGGATCCGGAGGTCGACGAGGTGCTCGTGTGCGGCACGGCGCCGGCATGGATCGAGCGGCGCGGCCGCCTCGAGCCGACCGAGGCCCGCTTCGCGAGCGAGGGCGACCTGCGACACGCGATCGAGCGCATCCTCGCCCCGCTCGGCCGCCGCGTCGACGAGGCCGAGCCGTTGTGCGACGCCCGTCTCCCGGACGGGTCCCGCGTCAACGTGGTCGTGCCGCCGCTCGCGCTCGACGGCCCGGTGCTGACGATCCGGCGCTTCCGCCGCCGCGGCTTCACGCCGGAGGAGCTCGTCGCCAACGGCACGCTGACCGCGCCGCTCGCCGAGCTGCTCGCCCGCGCGGTGCGACGCCGCTGCAACCTGCTCGTCTGCGGCGGCACCGGCTCGGGCAAGACGACGCTGCTCAACGCGCTCTCGAGCTTCATCGATCCCGGCGAGCGCGTGGTCACGATCGAGGACGCCGCCGAGCTGCGCCTGCTCCAGCCGCACGTCCTGCGGCTCGAGGCGCGCCCGCCGAACCTCGAGGGCCGCGGCGAGGTGACGATCCGCCGCCTCGTCCGCAACGCGCTGCGGATGCGCCCCGACCGCATCGTGGTCGGCGAGGTCCGCGGCCCGGAGGCGCTTGACATGCTCACCGCGCTGTCGACCGGCCACGACGGGTCGCTGTGCACGCTGCACGCCGGCACGGCCGCCGAGGCGCTCCGTCGCCTCGAGACGCTCGCGCTGATGGCCGACGTCGGCCTCCCGCACGCCGCCATCCGCGAGCAGGTCGCCGACGCGATCGACCTCGTCGTCTGCCAGGCACGGGCGGCGGACGGCAGCCGCCGCGTGACGAGCGTCGCCGAGGTGGTGCGCGTGGCCGGCGGAGCGGCGGCGCGGGAGATCTACTCGCTCCGCGCGAGCCGCCCGACGTGGCGGGCGCCGCTCGGCGAGGAGCTGGCGGCCCGGCTCGCGCGTGAGTGAGCGGCCGATGAGCCTCGCCGCCTTCCTCGCGGCTGCTGCCGCCGCGGCCGGGGTCCTCGGCGCCTGGGAGGTGCTCGCGACCGCGGAGGCCGCGCGGATCTCCGATCGGCTCGGGCGGGCGCTCGCGCCGCTCGGGCGCGCCCGCCGGGAAGGCCTGGCGCCGAGCGCGGGCGAGCGGCGGCGGCTCGCCCTCCTCGCAGCGGGGTCGCTGTTCGCCGCCGGCTGGCTGCTCGCCGGCCCGCTGCTCGCGATCGTCGCGGCGCTGACCGGCCCGGCGACCGCGCTCGCCGCCGTCCGCGCCCGCCGCGCGCGCTATCGCGACGAGGTCCGGCGCGGCGCGGCCGGCGTCGCGCGGGCACTCGGGGACGCGATCGCGGCCGGGCAATCGGTGCGTGGCGCGCTCGCCGACGTCGTGCCTTCGCTGCCCGGCGCCGCCGGATATGAGCTGCGGCTGGTGGCCCGCGCGCTCGGACTGGGAGAGCCGACGGAGGCGGTGCTCGAACGCCTGCGCCTGCGGGCCGGATGCCGGGCGTGGGACACGCTCGTCGCCGCGATCCTGCTCCAGCGCGACGCCGGGGGCGACCTGCCCGCGCTGCTCCGCGAGCTCGCCACCGCGCTCGAAGACGCGGACCGCGTGGAGCGCGACGCGCACACCGCGACCGCCCAGGCGCGCTTCACCGCCTGGCTCGTCGTGGCGCTCCCGGTCGCGGCCGCCGCGCTCGCAGAGCTCGCCGCGCCAGGCTTCCTGGCCGCCCTCGTGGCCGCGCCGCTGCCGGCCGCGCTCACCGCGCTCGCGCTCGTCCTCCAGGCCACCGGCCTCGTGGCCATCCACCGAATCGTCCGCCCGCGTCGGGGATGACCGGCCGCGCGCGCCCGGAGCGGCCGCCCAGGCCGCTGACCGGCGGGGCGCGCCCGGACGTGGCGGCCGCCCGGCCATGACCGCGGCCACGACCCTCGCGGCCGCCGCCGGCGCGGTCGCCGCCGTCGGCGTCACCGACCTCGCGCGCGGCTGGACCCCGCGCCCGCGCTCGCCGCTGCGCCGCGCCGGAGCCGCTCTGCTCGCGCGCGCCGGGCAGCGCCTCGCCGGCCGGGCGCCGCGCGACCTCGCCGCGCGGCTCGAGGCCGCCGGGCTCGCCACGCCGCCCGGGGACGTGATGGCCGCGAAGACCGGAGCCGCGCTCGTGGCGCTGCTCGCCACGCTGCCGCTCGCCGCCACCGTCGCCCCGCTCGCCGCCGCCGGCGCGTTCCTCGCGCCCGACCTCCTGATCCGCCGCCGCACTCGCGCCCGCTCCGCCGCCATCGAGGCGGAGCTTGGGGACGTCCTCGACCTGCTGCGGGTCGCGGTCGCGGCGGGCCTGTCGCCCGGGCGCGCGCTGGCCGAGGTGGGCCGGCGGCATCCCGGGACCCTCGCCGCCGCGCTCGACCGCGCCGCGCAGACGACCGCCCTCGGCGTCCCGCTCGTACACGCGCTCGCGACGCTCGAGCGCCGCTGCCCGGCGGCCGGCGTCGCGCCGCTCGTCGCGGCGCTGAACCGCGCCGCCCGCCACGGCGCCGCGCTCGGCCCGGCGCTCGCCGCCCAGGCCGCCGAGGCGCGCTCGCGCGCCGCGCGCCGTCACACCGAGGCGGCAGCGAGAGCCGCGCCGAAGGTCCAGCTCGTCGTCGCGTTGCTGCTCGTGCCCTCGGTCCTCCTGCTGGTGGGCGCGGCGTTGGTCCCCGCCTAGTCACGCACATCGCACGAAGCCCGCCGGGGAATGAATCCCCCGCACGGGCGTCCCCGGGATATAAGTGAGCATCCCGGATCTCGCAACAGGCACGGTCTTCGCGGGCTACCAGATCGACGGCATCGCCGGTGAGGGCGGCATGGGTCGCGTGTATCGCGCGACCGAGATCGCCCTCCAGCGCCCCGTCGCGCTGAAGCTGATCGCCGAGGCGTTCGCGGGCGACCGCAAGTTCCGCGAGCGCTTCCAGCGCGAGTCGATGCTCGCCGCCAGCATCGACCACCCGAACGTGATCCCCGTCTACGAGGCCGGCGAGGTCGACGGCGAGCTCTACATCGCCATGCGCTTCGTCGACGGCACCGACCTGCTGCACGCCGTCGGCCGCGAGGGCGCGCTGCCCCCGCAGCGCGCCGTGCGGATCGTCAGCCAGGTCGCCGCCGCGCTCGACGCCGCCCACCGCCGCGGCCTCGTCCACCGCGACGTCAAGCCCGGCAACGTCCTCCTCACCGGCACGGGGGAGGAGGAGCACGTCTACCTGACCGACTTCGGCCTCGTGAAGACGCTCGAGGGCGACGCGCCCGGCATGACGACCGCCGGGACGTTCGTCGGCACGCTCGACTACTCGAGCCCCGAGGCGATCCAGGGCCAGGAGGCCGACGCGCGCAGCGACGTCTACTCGCTCGCCTGTGTCCTCTTCTTCGCGCTCGCGCGCAAGAGCGCGTTCCTGCGCGACTCCAACGTCGCGACGATGTTCGCCCACGTCAACGAGCCGGCGCCGTCGCTGCTCGAGGCCGCGCCCGACGTCCCGCCCGCGCTCGCCGCGGTGGTCGAGCGGGGCCTCGCCAAGAACCCCGACGAGCGCCAGCAGACCGCGGGCGAGCTCGCCCGCGCCGCGCAGGAGGCGCTGACCGCGCCGGCTCCCGCGTCCGCCCCGCGCCGTACGCCCACCACCGCGCCGGGCACGCCTGCGCAACCCGGCACGCCGTCGCGCAACCGCCTGCTCGGCATCGCGCTCCCCGTCATCCTCGTGGTGGGCCTGATCGCCGCCGGGCTCGCCGCGGCCGGCGTGTTCGGCGGCGGCGACGAGGAGGAGCCGAGCGTGCAGGCCACGCCCACGGCGACCGCCACCGCGACCGCGCAGGCCCAGGCCACGCCCAAGGTCGTCGCCTCGATCCCCGCGGGCGAGGGCCCGGACGGCATCGCCGTCACGGACGACGGCATCGTCTTCGTCACCGACGCCACCGCCGGCACGTTCAGCCGCATCGATCCGAAGACGAACAAGACGATCGGCGAGCCGCTGGACGTCGGCAAGGCGCCCGACGGCGTCGCCGGCGCGAAGAAGGTGACCTGGATCGCCTCCAGCGGCGACGACCGCGTCCGCCGCATCGAGAGCGACCCGGACCCCGTCGTGATCGGCACGATCCCCGTCGGCAAGGAGCCGAACGGCATCTCGCTCGGCAAGCAGCTCGTGTGGGTGACGAACACGGGCGACGACAGCGTCAACCGCATCGACCGCGCCTCGGCCACCGTCGTGGGCACGCCGATCGGCGTCGGCGACCAGCCGATCGGCATCTTCGTCGGCCTCGACAGCGTGTGGATCGCCAACCACGGCGACGACACCGTCACCCGCATCGACTCCTCGACCTCCGAGGTCATCGGCGACCCGATCCAGGTCGGCAAGGGCCCGCGCGGGATCGTCGAGGCGTTCGGCTCGGTCTGGGCCGCCAACGCCGACGACGGCACGGTCACCCGCGTCGACGCGCAGACGGGGGAGGTTCAGGGCGACCCGATCCGCGTCGGCCAGGACCCGCGCGACCTCACCGCCGGCGGCGGCTTCGTGTGGGTCGCCAACGCGAAGGACAACACCGTCTCCCAGATCGATCCCAAGACCGGCCGCGTGGTCGGCCGCGCGATCCCGGTCGGCGACGACCCGATCGGCATCGCCTTCGGCGCCGGCAGCGTCTGGACCGCCAACCACCAGGACGGCACCGTGACGCGGATCGCCGTGGACGGCGCGAGCTAGCCGGAGCTGGGGTTCGCCGGCGCCGCCGGCACCAGCGGGTGCGAGCCGCTCAGCTCCGCGATCCCGTCCCAGCGCCCCGCGCGCAGGTTGCCGAGCTGCCCGCTCACGTCGTAGCCGCGCTTGACCGCGGTCACCACCGGCGAGGCGTCGGCGGCCGAGCCGAGCAGGATCGCGCCGACGATCCGCCCGCCGGAGATCACGAGCTTGCGGTACGTGCCCGCCGTCTCGTCCTCGAAGACGATCTCCTCGTCGTCGGCCGACTCGGCCTCGAAGCGCCCGATCGAGGTGAGCTCGATACCGACGACCTTGAGGATCGTCACGGGGACGGTCCCGCGGTACTCCTTCGCCTCTCCCAGAGCGCCGCACGCCGCCACCTCGGCCTGCTCGACCGCCGCCGGCCACAGCCCGTGCACGCGCCCGCGGTGCTCGGCGACGTCGCCCGCCGCGAAGATCCGCGGGTCGCTCGTGCGCATGATGTCGTCGACTGCGACGCCGCGGCCGACCTCGAGCCCGGCCTCGCGCGCGAGCGTCACGTTGGGCGTGATGCCCGCGCACACGAGCAGCAGGTCGGCGGGCAGCGCGCGGCCGTCGCGCAGCAGCACCTCGCTCAGCCGCTCGTCGCCCAGCGCCGCGGCGGTCTCCGCGCGCGTGACGATGCCCATGCCCAGGCCCTCGAGGTAGCGCTGCAGGTACTGCGACGCGCGCCCGTCGAGCTGGCGCCGCAGCAACCGGTCGGAGCGCTCGAGGATCGACGCGTGCAGGCCGAGCTTGTGCAGCGCGTAGCCGGCCTCGAGCCCGAGCAGGCCGCCGCCCGCGATCAGCGCCTCGCGGCACCACTCGCGCTGCGCGAACGCGCGGATCGAGAGCGCGTCCTCGGCGCTGCGGACCACGAACGTGCCGCGGCCGCCGAAGCCGTCGATCCGCGGCACCATCGCGCTCGAGCCCAGCGCGAGGATCAGCCGGTCGTAGCCGAGCCGCTCGCCGGTGCCGAGCTCGACCTCGCTCGTGCCGCGGTCGATCGCGACGGCGCGCGTGTTCAGCCACGTCTCGATCCGGCGCTCGTCGTACCAGGCGTCGGGGTTGAGGTAGAGCCCCGCCATCGCCGAGCGGCCGTAGATCAGGCGGTTGATGCCCATGCGGTTGTAGAGCGGGTGCGGCTCGTCGGCCACGAGGTCGACGCGGCACTCGGGGTGACGACGACGCACGTGGTCGGCGGCGGTCACGCCCGCGATCCCGTTGCCGAGCACGACGACGCGCTCGATCGAGCGGTCGAAGCGACATGCGCAGGATCTGGCTCGGCGTCGGCCCGCTCGCCTTGTCGGGCGTCAGCGCGACCTCCACCGGCCCCTCGACCCGGCAGCAGCAGGCCATGCGCGTGTTGTCGGCGTGGCCGAGGCGCTCGAGCGTCGAGCGCTCGTCGTCGGAGATCGCGCTCAGGTTGCCCATGCCGTCCTTGATCGCGATCGGGTCGGCGCCGCACACGCCCATCCGGCAGCCGGCCTCGATCTGCTGCCCGTTCGCCTCGGCGATCTCGAGCACGGTCGCGCCCGGCTTCGCGACCACGCGCGAGCCGTCCTCGAACAGCACCTCCGGCGCGCCGGCCTTCAGTACGCGCGAGCGCGCGAGGGAGCGGCCGGCGGCGGGGGAGAGGCCGCCGGCCTTGGCGGCGGCCTCGGCGACGAACTGCTCCTCCTTGCGGTAGCCGCGCAGCACCCACGCCACCGTCAGCGCGAGCACCGCCGCCCGCAGCGCCCACGTCACCGCGTCCGGGGACGGCGAGCCGGTGACCGCCTCCACGAACGCGGGCGCGCCGTACCAGTAGAAGACGTTGAAGGCGAGCGCGCCGTAGAGCGTGGTCAGCTTGTGCGTCGTGACCTTCACGAACGAGTCGAGCAGCACGAACGACGCGACGCTGACCGCCATGTAGAGCGCGACCTGCCCGACCATCTCCCAGACCGGGATCGCGTCGGGCGCCTCCGGCACCTCGAAGAACGCGAGCACGAGGCCGGGGAAGGCGGCGACGAAGAACTTCCGGTAGCCCGCCCAGTACGGGTCCTGGTTCAGGTCGGCGAGGTAGGCGGCCTTCGGGTTGAAGTCGTAGCAGTTGGTCGTGCAGCCGACGCACGGCTGGCAGTGCGAGTTGCCGACGAGCGCGAACGGCGTCTGCCCGTAGATCCGCTGCACCGGCAGCAGCGGGCAGATGCTCGAGCACCAGCCGCTCTTGCCCTTCAGGTACATGCCGCCGACGAAGCCGCCGGTCAGCGCGCCGAGCAGCAGCAGGGCGCTCGCCGGCCCGTTGTCGTCGAGCCCGGCCTTGCGCAGCACGACGAACAGCACGAACAGCGAGATCGCGACGACGTAGCCGTACTCCTTGAACCACGCCGGCGCGGTCAGCCCGCGCGTGAGCCCGAGCACGCGCGGCGTCTGGTTGCTCGCCGCCAGCGGGCAGAGGTTGCGCCACACGCCCGGCGCCACCAGGAACACCAGCGGCAGCAGCGGGATCACGAGCTTCCACATCACGAACAGCCCGTCGTCGGGCGAGACGATCAGCAGCGCGGCGACGACGAGCGCGGCGACGAGCGAGCCGATCCGCACGCCCCACCACCCGCGCACCGAGATCCCCTTCGGGATCTGCGTGTAGTTGGGGAACGCGGTCACTTAGACGCCGAGGTTTCCGGCTCCGGCGCGGACGCGGGCGGCGAGCACGCGGCCCACGTCGATCAGCACGTCGCGCGCGAGCTGCGGGTCGCGCGCGCTGAGGCCCTCGAACGCCTGCCAGCTCAGCCGCTCGAGCTCGCCGTGCGTGGCGGCGCGCACGCCGACGGGACGCGGGCGGCCGTCGAGGAACGCCGCCTCGCCGAGGCTCGCGGGCGCCTCGAGCGTGGCGAGCACGCCGCGCGTGCCCTCGCGGACGAGCTCGAGCCGCCCGTCGGCGAGCAGGTAGAGCGCGCGGTCGGCGACGCCCTCCGGCAGCACGATCTCGCCGGGGCGGAAGCGCCGCGTCTCCGTCGCCGCGAGCAGGCGGTCCCACTCGCGGTCGTCGCGGCCCGCGAAGAAGCCCTCGGGCGCGACGGCCTCCTCGTCGACGTTCGGGTAGATGAAGAACGAGGAGGTGTCCACGCCCGGCTCAGCGGTCGACTTCGCCGGTGTGCCACATCCGCGGGTACCAGTTCACCCGGAACGCCGAGCCGGTGTACGGATCGGGGCAGGCGGGCGCGCAGCCCGCGCGGTCGCCGGGCGGCGGCGTGCCGCCGTTGGGCCAGCCGTCGCGGCCGGCGATCGCCCACGCCTTGGACGGGCCGACGTTCGCGCTGCTCGACTTGTAGAGGTCGATGAGGTCGGTCATCGACTCCTCGGTGAAGTCCATCCAGCCGGTGTAGCCGGGCATCGAGCCGGCGCGGCCCTGCGCGTAGAAGTGGTCCTTGCAGAGCCGGCACATGGTCCCGAAGATCACGTAGTTGGCCGAGCCGGCGTAGTAGCACTGGTCGGCGACCTCGACCGTCGAGCCGCACGGTGGCGTCGCGCCCTGCGTCGCGCACATCGGCCGGTAGTTGAGGATCCAGCCGTTGTTGTGCAGCTCGACGATGTCCCAGGCGATCCCGCCGTGGTCGGCGCTGCGCAGCTCCTCGCACGCCTCGTCCTTCTGGTCGGAGGACCAGCCGGCGAACGAGGTGCGCGTGAGCGTGATCGCGTCCGAGACCTGCTGGGTGACGTCCGGGCCGCACTTGGTGCGCGGCACCTCGATCGTCTCGTCAGGGAAGTCGATCTGCTCGGCGAGCGCGATCTCGACGCGGCGGTTGGAGGGCCGGTCGGGATAGGTCGTGTCGGCGCCGTGGCCCTGCGGAGTCGCCGCGGAGGCGGGCACGCCGCGCTGGACGAGCAGGTCGCGGATGGCCTCCGCGCGCCGGCGGGCGAGGGCGCGGTTGCGCTCCGGGTCGCCCTCCTCGCTCGCGTAGCCGTGCGCGGTGATGCTGCGCTGGCCGCCGGCGGAGACGTAGGCGCGTGCCTGGTCCACGCACGCGTCCCGCTCCTGCGTGCTGATCACGCGCGTCGAGTTGACGTGGAAGCGGATCGAGCACGCGCTGAGCGTCGGCGTGTGCGCGGGCTGGCGCTGGAGCCGCCGCGGCTTGGGCGCCGCCGCCGCCTGGCGCGCGACGCCGAGCATCGCGTTCACGGCGCGGTTGCCGGCGGTGCGCTGCAGCGCGAGCAGGCTCGCCGCTGTGCCCTGGACGCGGGCCGCGGGAGCGGGAGCGGGCTGCGCGCACTCCCGCGCGGGCACTGCCTCATGCGTGGCGACGGCCACGCGCCGACCCTAACCGAGGATCTGGGCCACGTCGAGGTCCACCGGCCGCTCGAGCTGGGCGTAGCCGCAGGACTCGGGATCGCGGTCGGGGCGCCAGCGCACGAACTGTGGCGGGTGGCGGAAGCGCGAGCCCTCCATGTGGTCGTAGCGGACCTCGAGCACGCGCTCGGGCCGCAGCGGGGTGAACGACAGCGACCGGCCGGGGTTCCAGCGGCTGCCCATCGCCGCCTGCGCGGGGATGTGGTCGCGCGCCCAGCTCCACGGATGGTCCTCGAAGTCGCAGACGAGCGGCTGCAGCTCGGCGAACAGCTCGCGCCGCCTCGCCATCGGGAACGCCCCGACGACGCCGACCGAATGCAGCCCGCCGGACGCGCCGCTCCACTGCGACACCGGGTAGCTGCCGTCGTCGTAGAGCCCGAGCAGGAGCGAGCCGATCGCGTCCGGCCCTGACTTGTGCACCCGGTAGCCGGCCAGCACGCAGTCGGCGGTGCGCACGTGCTTGACCTTCGTCATCACGCGCTTGTCCGGCTGGTAGGTCAGCTCGGGCGCCTTGGCGATGATCCCGTCGAGGCCGGCGCCCTCGAAGCGCTCGAACCACTCGCCCGCCAGGCCCGGGTCGTCGGTCAGCGGCGTGAGGTGCACGGGCGGCTGCGCGCCGGCCAGCGCACCTTCGAGCGCCGCGCGGCGCTCGGCGAACGGCCGGCCGGTGAGGTCCTCGTCCCCGAGCGCGAGCAGGTCGAAGGCGACGAGGCTGGCCGGTGTCTGCGCCGCGAGCAGGTCGACGCGGCTCGCCGCCGGGTGCAGACGCTGCTGCAGCGCCCAGAAGTCCAGCCGCCCCTCGGGCGAGGCGATCACGATCTCGCCGTCGACCACGCAGCGCTCCGGCAGGCTCGCCTTCGCGGCCGCCACGACCTCGGGGAAGTAGCGCGCCATCGGTCGCGTGTTGCGGCTGCCGATCTCGACCTCGTCGCCGTCGCGGAAGACGATCGAGCGGAAGCCGTCCCACTTGGGCTCGTAGAGCTGCCCCGGCGGGATGCCGGCCGCGACCTTGGCCAGCATCGGCGCCACCGGCGGCATCACCGGCAGCCGCAAGCGCGCGCCTACTTCAACCCGGCCGCGAGGCGCGACTCCAGCTCGTCGTCCTCGAGCTTGCCGCCGCTGGCGATCACGCTGAACGCCTCGAGGTAGGGCTTGGCCTGCTGGAACTCCGCGTCGGCGCCGCCGGTGGCGTCGACGGCCGCGACGAGGTCGGGCATCGACATCAGGAACGTCGGCTCGAAGTCGTCGCCGAGCACGCCCTTGGCGGACGCGTAGAGCTCGGAGTCGCCGAGCTTCTCCGCCGGCGCGAGCCCGTCCGCCGCGGCGGCCTCCCCGACGGCGATCACCACGCGGTCGTCGGAGCGCGCGATGATCGCGGGCTTGCCGAGGTCGGTGGAGCCGGTCTTGAACGCGGCGGTCGCCCCGTCGACCTTGACCGGGCTGATGCGCTGGCCGCCCTCGCTCTGCAGCAGCCCGACGAGCTTGCCGAACGCGCCCTTCATGTTGTCGGGGTTGGTGGCCTTGATGACGATGCCGCCCTCGAGGCTCGCCTTGTCGTTCCCGCGCGCGTAGATCGCGACGTCGCCGATCCAGCCGAACACGTCGCGCTCGAGGTTGAGGCCGTACTGCTGCTGGAGCTGCTGTGCGGCCGCGGCGCCGCCCAGCGCGCCGGCCACGCGCGTGAACAGGGACTTCAGCGTCGGGCCGAGGTTCGGGGCGCCGTAGGCGAACCACGCGTCGCCGGGCAGCTCGGACACGAGCGGCGTCTCGCCGGTGCCGAACAGCGGGCCGAACGCCTGCAGCGACTTCACGCCGGGCCCGCGCATGATCGTGTCGAACGCGAGCCGGTCGCCGTTGGCGAGCATGGCGCCGGCGAGCGGCTCGAGCTTGTCGATGGGGAAGATCGCGCGGATCTGCTCGAGCTGGCCGGCCGCCTCGGGGTCGGACTTCAGCGCCTGCTCGATGAACGGCTTGAGGTCGACGTAGAAGTGGCCGAGCCGCTCCTCCTCGAGCTCATCGACGGTCTCCTTGTACTTCGCGGCGTCGGCGAGCGTGTCGCCGTCCGCGGCCTTGACGGTGCGCTTGAACTCCGCCTCGGTGCCGACCGTGAAGAAGTCGCCGACGATGCCGGCCGCCACGCCCTCGTCGTCGACCTGGTAGTCGACGTCCTCGTAGGAGCGCTGCGTGACCTTGCCGCCGTCGGCCTTGACGCCCTTGTCGATCGCCTCCTGCGCCTTCTCGGTGTCCTTGGCGGCGACGAGCACGACGTAGCCGGGATCCGGCTTGTCGACGCCCGCGACCCAGACGCCCGCCTTCTCGCCCAGCCACGGCGCGATGTCCTTCTCGTAGGAGACGGCGGGACCGTCGGACTCCTTCAGCGCCTTGTCGAGCAGCTCACGCACCTTGCGCTCCGGGTCGTCGGTGCGCAGGACCTTGCCGGCGGCGTCGAGGACGTCGTCGCGCTGGTCGCCCTCGGGCCGCACGACGCCCTCGAGGTAGATCGACGTGCCGGCCGGGACCGCCGTGGCGGGATCGGCGTCGGCGGCGCCGGCGCCCGAGCCGCCGCACGCGGCGATCAGGACGGCGAGGAGGAGCAGGCAGGGGAGGGCCAGGAGGCGGGAGCGAGGCATCAGACGAGGGTACGGCGGCGGCCAGCGGACTGCAATTCGTCGTGCAGGCGCGCGCCGTGCATGACGTCCTGCGTTCAGAACCCGGTTTGGGACCTCAACCTGCCCCACGCAGGAAGCCGCTTATTTGCAGGGAAAAAGGGTCCTCGAACGGACATCGCTCAAGCTTAGTGGGACGAATGACGACAATTGTGTTGCAGAGTGGGACAGAGTGGGGTACCTTCCCGCTCGGAACAGCCGGTCCGGGGTGGCGGGGCTCCTCCCACTCCGCCACCTCGGATCGACTCGACTCCCTCCTTACGGACCTCATGAGCCTTGGCCTTCAACGGCAACTTCGAACACACGCTGGACGCGAAGCACCGGCTGACGGTGCCGTCGAAGTTCCGCGCGCAGCTGGCGGGACCGGTGTTCCTGGTCAAGGGCGTGGACCGCTGCATCAGCGTGTATCCCGAACAGACCTATTCGGCGATGACGACCGCAGCCCTCGCCGGGCTGAATCCCTTCTCGCCCGAGGCGCGCGAGCTGCGGCGGTTCTTTCACGGGAACGCCGCCGACGTCGAGCTCGACTCCGCGGGGCGCGTGATGCTTCCGCCCGGGCATCGCAGCCACGCCGGCATCGATCGTCAGGTGATGATCGTGGGCGCGGGGGACTCGCTGGAGCTGTGGGATCTGGCGGCCTGGCAGGACTACGACTCCGACCTCACGGCGCGGGCGCCTGAGCTCACTTCCTCTCTTGGCCATCCTGCTTGACATGCCACGCACGCACGTCCCCGTCCTCGCCGGGGAGCTGATCGAGGCTCTGGACCCGCAGCCGGGCCAGGTCGCGGTCGACTGCACGGTCGGCGCGGGCGGCCACGGCCGCCTGGTCGCGGAGCGCCTCGGGCCGGCCGGGCTGCTGGTGGGCATCGACCGCGACCCGCTGGCCGAGGAGGCGTTCGCCGAGCTCGCCGCCGAGGTCGAGTGCCGCACGCGCTTCATCCGCGCCGACTTCGCGCACGGCCTCGAGCTGCTGCGCGAGGAGGGCTTCGAGGCCGACCTCGTCTACCTCGACCTCGGGATGTCCTCGATGCAGGTCGACACTCGCGCGCGCGGGTTCTCCTACGCCTACGACGCGCCGCTCGACATGCGCATGGACCCGGAGCAGGACCTGACCGCGGCCGAGGTCGTCAACACGTGGGAGCGCCGCCAGCTCGCGCGCACGCTGCGCCAGTACGGCGAGGAGCGCTACGCCGAGCGGATCGCCGGTGAGATCGTGCGCCGCCGCGAGCGCGGGCCGCTCGCGACGACGTTCGAGCTCGTCGACGCCATCACCGCCGCGATCCCCGCGCCCGCCCGGTTCGGCGGCGGTCATCCCGCGAAGCGCACGTTCCAGGCGATCCGGATCGCCGTCAACGCCGAGCTCGACCAGCTCGACGAGGCGCTGCCGCTGGCGTGGGAGCTGCTGCGCCCGACCGGCCGGCTGGCCGCCATCTCCTTCCACTCGCTCGAGGACCGGCGCGTCAAGCGCTTCCTCGCCGACCGCCTGCAGGGCTGCATCTGCCCGCCCGACCTGCCGGTCTGCGCGTGCGGCCGCACGCCCGAGGCCGAGCCGGTGTTCCGCCGCTCCGTCGTGCCGACGCCGGGCGAGATCAACGACAACCCGCGCGCGAAGTCCGCGCGGATGCGCGCGGCGCGCAAGCTGGAGACCGCCGCCTGATGGCCGCCGCCACCGCACGCGCCGCCCGCCACGCCGCCCGCGCGCGCACCGCGCCCGCTCCGCGGCTCCCGCGCCGCGTCTCCGGCCCGGTCGCCAAGCCGCGAGCGGTTCCGGCGCCCAAGCCGGTCACCGGCGTCTTCGAGCGCCTGCGCGCGCTCCCTGACCACCGCCTCATCGACCGCCTCCTGCGCGGGCGCGTGTGGATCTGCTTCGTCGGCGTCGCGCTGATGGGGATCGTCGCGATGCAGGTGTCGCTGCTCAAGCTCAACTCCGGCATCTCGCGCGCGGTCGAGACGACGACGACGCTCGAGCGCCAGAACTCGAGCATGGAGGCGACGATCGCCCGGCTCGCGTCCGGCGAGCGCATCCGCAGCGCCGCGGACAAGCGGGGCATGGTCACGCCCGCCGCCGGTGCCGTGCACTACCTGCGCGTGCGCCCGGGCCGCGACGCGAGCCGCGCCGTGCGCCGCATGCGCGCGCCGAGCGACGCGGCGAAGGAGCTGATGGCCAACGGCGGCATCGTGCCCGGCTCGCTGATGGCGGCCGTCGTGCCGGCGACGACGACGCCCGTAGCGCCGGTGGTGGACCCGGCGACGGCCACCACCACGCCTGCCGCCGTCGCTCCCGCACCGACCGCCACACCCGCGCCGATCGTGACGCCGGCGCCGACACCGCCCGCCGCCACGACCCAAACCGATCCAGCCACGGGCGGCACGACACCAACTGCCGCTCCGGTCGGCTAGTCGCGTGCGGCTGATCGAGCGGCGGATCGGCCTCCTCTTCGCGGTCTTCCTGGGCATGCTCGCCCTCGCCGGCGTGCGCGCGGGCTGGCTCGGCGTGGTCAAGGCCGACGCGCTGCGCAAGGCCGCGGCGACCCAGCAGACCGCCCAGGTGACGGTCCCCGCCCGCCGCGGCGCGATCACCGACCGCAACGGGATCGAGCTCGCGGTCTCCCAGCCCGCGATGACGGTCGCCGCCACGCCGTACCTGATCAAGGACCCGGCGAAGGTGGCCGCCAAGCTCGCGCGGCCGCTGCGCGTCGACGAGGACAAGCTGCTGCGCCAGCTCACCCGCCGCGACACCGGCTTCGCCTACCTCGCCCGCCGCGTGCCGGCCGTCCGCGCGCGCCGCGTCGAGCGCATGAACATCGAGGGGCTCGAGTTCATCCCCGAGGCGCGCCGGACCTACCCGCGCAACTTCCTCGCCTCGCAGCTGCTCGGCACGATCGGCACCGAGGGCAAGGGCCTGTCGGGCCTCGAGTACTCGCTGGACGGCCTCCTGCGCGGCCGGGACGGGGAGCGCCGGCTCGTCAAGGACGCGCTCGGCGAGGCGATCGAGCTGCGCGAGACCAAGCGCACGAAGCCCGGCTCGACGGTCACGCTGACCGTCGACGAGGCGATCCAGGACAAGGCCGAGGAGGTGCTCGCCGAGGTCGGCGAGACCTGGCGCCCGCGCGGCGCCACCGCGATCGTCATGGACCCGCGCGACGGCGCGCTGCTCGCGCTCGCCAACTGGCCGCGGGTCGACGCCAACAACCCCGGCCACGCCCCCGACTACGCGCGCCAGAACCGCGCGGTCGGCGCCACCTACGAGCCCGGCTCGACGTTCAAGGCGTTCACCGTCGCGGGCGCGCTCGAGGAGAAGGAGGTCACGCCGGAGACGAAGTTCAACCTGCCGCCCACGATCCGCCTCTACGACCGCGAGATCGGCGAGTCGCACCCGCGCGGTCACGTCACGCTCAACACGCGCGAGATCCTCGAGCAGTCCTCCAACGTCGGCGCGATCAAGATCGGCCTCGGGCTCGGCGCCAAGCGCTTCGATCAGTGGGTGCGCCGCTTCGGCTTCGGCAAGCCGACCGGCACCGACCTCCCGGGCGAGGAGGCCGGCATCGTCCTGCCGCTCGCGAAGTACTCCGGCGCCTCGATGGGCAACCTCCCGATCGGGCAGGGCATCGCGGTGACGCCGATGCAGATGGCCGTCGCCTACGCCGCGATCGCCAACGGCGGCATCCTGCGCCCGGCCCACATCGTCGAGCGCGTCAACGGCCGCCAGGCCGCGCCGCACAAGGGCCGCCGCGTGATCTCCGAGGCCAACGCGGCGTCCGTGCGCAAGATGCTCGAGGACGTGCTCGGGCCCGGCGGCACGGCCACGGGCGCGGCGATCAAGGGCTACGAGCTGGCGGGCAAGACCGGCACGGCGGAGAAGCCCGACCCGGTGACGGGCGGCTACTCGAAGGACAAGTACGTCGCCTCCTTCGTCGGCTTCGCGCCCGCGCGCCACCCGAAGCTGCTCGTGACCGTGATGGTCGACGAGCCGAAGGGCGAGATCTACGGCGGCCTCGTGGCGGGGCCGGCGTTCAAGGAGATCACCTCCTTCGCACTGACCTACCTGCGCATCCCGCCGGGTTAGTCTCTCCGCAGTGGACACGATGCGGAGCCGGTCGACCCACGAGGTCGCCAATCAGGCATCCCCGCTGGAGGGGACCAACTTCTTCGAGGCCGACCTCCCGCTGCGGGAGGCGCTCGAGCGCGAGGGCGCCGCCTGGGCGCTCGACCGCGCGCGCGACACCGGCGCGGTCGCCGGCTCGGCGGAGGCGCAGGAGCACGGCCGCCGCGCCGAGCGCAACGCGCCCCGCCTCGTCACGCACGACCGCTACGGGCGCCGTGTCGATCAGGTCGACCTCGACCCGTCGTGGCACTGGCTGCTGCGCGGCGCCGTCGAGCGCGAGATCCATGCGCTGCCGTGGCGCGAGCAGCGCCCGGGAGCGCATGTGGCGAGAGCTGCGCTCTTCAGCCTCTGGTCGCAGGCCAACGCGGGCGTGATGTGCCCCGTCTCGATGACGTACTCGGCGATTCCCGCGCTGCGCCGCGACCCCGCGCTGGCGGCGGAGTGGGAGCCGCGGCTGACGCTCCCGGACTACGAGCGCGGCGCGCTCTCCGGCATGGCGATGACCGAGAAGCAGGGCGGCTCCGACGTGCGCGCCAACACGACCCGCGCCGAGCCGGCCGGCGAGGGCGTGTACGAGATCACCGGCCACAAGTGGTTCTGCTCGGCGCCGATGTGCGACGTCTTCCTCGTGCTGGCCCAGCTCCCCGCCGGCCTCACGTGCTTCCTGGTCGAGCCCGGCCCGGGCTTCGAGCTGCAGCGGCTGAAGGACAAGCTCGGCACGCGCTCGCTGCCGTCCTCCGAGGTCGAGTTCCGCGGGGTCGCCGCGCGCCGGCTGGGGGAGGAGGGCCGCGGCGTGCCGACGATCATCGAGATGGTCACCCACACGCGCCTGGACTGCGTGATCGGCAGCGCCGCCGGGATGCGCCGCGGCGTCGCCGAGGCGGTCAACCATGCGCGCGGGCGCTCCGCGTTCGGCGCGAAGCTCGCCGACCAGCCGCTGATGATCAACGTGCTCGCCGACCTCGCGATCGAGTCGGAGGCGGCCACCGCGACCGCGCTGCGGCTCGCGCGCGCGTACGACGAGGAGGACAACCGACTCCGGCGCTTCGCCACCGCGGTGCTCAAGTACTGGATCTGCAAGCGCGCGACGCCGCACGCCGTCGAGGCGCTCGAGTGCCTGGGCGGCAACGGCTACGTCGAGGAGAGCCCGATGCCCCAGCTCCTGCGCGACGCGCCGCTGAACGGGATCTGGGAGGGCTCGGGCAACGTCATGAGCCTCGACGTCCTGCGCGCGCTCGCGCGCGAGCCCGAGGGGCTGCCCGCCTTCCTCGCCGAGTGCGAGCTCGCGCGCGGCGGCGACGCGCGGCTCGACGCCCACCTCGATGCGCTGCCCGCGAGCCTGGGCGAGCTTGCCGGCGACGACGCGCAGTGGCTCGCCCGCCGTGCGGTCGAGGACCTCGCGGTCGCCTTCCAGGCCTCCCTGCTGGTGCGCCACGCGCCGCCCGCGGTCGCCGACGCGTTCTGCGCCGGCCGGCTCGGCGACGCGCGTGGCCGCGTGTTCGGCACGCTCCCGCGCGGGATCGACGGCACCACGATCGTGGAGCGCGCGCTCGCTGGCTGAGGCGACCGGAGCCCCCGTCACGCCCGGCGCGGGCGCCCTGCGGCCGCTGGGCATCGGCGACGTGCGCCTCGGCCCCGGCTTCTGGGGCGATCGCCAGGCGCTCAACGCGGAGGCGATCATCCCGCACTGCCTCGGCTGGGAGCGGCGGCTCGGCTGGATCGAGAACTTCCGCGACCCGCACGGCGAGCGCGGGCGCGAGTTCGCCGACTCCGACGTCTACAAGCTCGTCGAGGCGATGGCCTGGGAGGCGGGCCGCGACGGCGACAGCGGGCTCGACGACGTGATCGAGGAGATCGCGGCGGAGGCGTCGCACGCCCAGGAGGAGGACGGCTACCTCAACACGCGCTTCGGGCATCGCGGCCGCGAGCACCGCTACACCGACCTCGAATGGGGGCACGAGCTCTACTGCTATGGCCACCTGATCCAGGCCGCCGTCGCGCGGCTGCGCACGCGCGGGGAGGACCGGCTGACGGAGATCGCGGTGCGCGCGGCCGACCACGTCTGCGAGACGTTCGGGCCGGACGGCAACCAGGGGGTCTGCGGACATCCGGAGATCGAGATGGCGCTCGTCGAGCTGTATCGCGCGACCGGCGAGCGGCGCTACCTGGACCAGGCGAGCCGCTTCGTCGAGCGGCGCGGGCGCCCGGCGCTCGCCGACGGCGAGCGCGGCCGCGCGTACTACCAGGACGACATGCCGATCCGCGAGGCGCCGGCCTTCCGCGGCCACGCCGTGCGCGCGCTGTACCTGGCCGGCGGCGCCGTCGACGTGGCGACCGAGACGGGCGACGATGAGCTGCTCGCGGCGATCGTCGGCCAGTGGGAGCGCACGATCGCGCGGCGCACGTACCTGACCGGCGGGATGGGCTCGCGGCACGCCGGCGAGTCGTTCGGGGAGGACTTCGAGCTGCCGCCCGACCGCGCGTACTCGGAGACCTGCGCGGGCGTGGCCTCCGTCCAGCTGGCGTGGCGGCTGCTGCTGGCCACGGGGGAGGCGCGCTACGCCGACCTCGCCGAGCGCACGCTGCTCAACGTCGTGGCCACCTCGCCGGCGCTCGACGGCAGCGGCTTCTTCTACGCGAACCCGCTCCAGCAGCGGGTGCCGGGCGAGGCGCCCGACCCGGACGCCGAGAGCTCGCGCGCGGCGTCGAGCCTGCGGGCGCCGTGGTTCCACGTCGCCTGCTGCCCGACCAACGTCGCGCGCACGCTCGCGAGCCTCGGCGGCTACGTCGCGACGACGGACGGCACCGGCGTGCAGCTGCATCAGCTCGTCTCGTGCGCCGTGCGCGCGCCGCTGGCCGGCGGCTCGAGGGCGGCGTTGCGCGTGCAGACCGACTACCCCTGGAGCGGCGAGGTGGTCGTGCGCGTCGAGGAGCCGGGGTCGTGGCGGCTGAGCCTGCGCGTGCCGGCCTGGGCGGGGGAGGGGGTGCTGGTCGACCGCGGCGAGCGGCGGCGCGTGGGCGCCGGCTACGCGACGGCCGAGGGGCCGTGGCAGGCGGGCGACGAGGTCCGCCTGGAGCTCCCCGTCCGCGCCCGCTGGACTCGCCCGGACCCGCGCATCGACGCCGTCCGCGGTTGCGTGGCGCTCGAGCGCGGGCCGCTCGTCTACTGCGTCGAGTCGACGGACCAGCCCGCCGGGACCGAGCTGGATTCCGTCGCGGCGGAGCCGACGGATGCGCTCACCGAGCACGTGCCCGGCGGGGTGCTCGGCAGCGCCGTCGCCGTCGAGGCCGTGGGCGCGTCGAGCGCGCCCCTCACCTTCATCCCCTACCACGCGTGGGGCAACCGCGGCCTCTGCACCATGCGCGTGTGGCTTCCGGAGGTCTAGTGGCCGCGCAGCTTCGTCAGCTCGATCCGCACCGGGCGGCTCGTCACCGGCTTCGCCTCGCGGTGCTCTCGTCGATCACAGCGCGTCTCGCCACTGCACGAGCTCGCGCAGCGGCCCGAGGTCGTAGCCGGAGTCGCTGCCGGTGATGCCGATGATGAAATGGGTGACGCCGGCCTCGCGGAACTCGTCCCACTGCCCGTTGGCCCCGTTCCACGAGCGCTCGATCTCCGCCGGGTCGCGTCCTTCGGCGGCGCAGTGCTCGTCGAGGATCGCGTTCTTCTCGCGGAACACGTCGATGTCGCCGAACGCGTGCCAGATGTCGCCGTGGCGGGCGACGAGCTTGAGCGTGCGCTTGACGCCGCCGCCGCCGATGAGGACCGGCATGTCGCGGAGCGGCGGCGGGTTGAGCCGGCCGAGCCGGCGCTCGATCCGCGGCAGCGCCTCCTCGAGCGCGGTCAGCCGCGTGCCGACCGTCCCGAAGTCGTAGCCGTACTCGTCGAAGTCCTTCCGGAACCAGCCCGCGCCGATGCCGAGGATGGCGCGCCCGCCCGAGATGTGGTCGAGCGTGCGGTGGGCGTCGGCCAGGTACTCGGGGTTGCGGTAGGCGTTGCAGATCACGAGCGAGCCGAGTTCGACGCGCTCGGTCACCTCGGCCATCGCGCCGAGCACGGTCAGGCACTCGAAGTGCTTGCCCTCGGGCTCGCCGCGCAGCGGGAAGAAGTGGTCCCAGTTGAACAGGCAGTCGACGCCGAGCGCCTCGGCGTCGGCCCACGCGCGGCGCATCGCGGGCCAGTCGGAGTGCTGGGGCTGGATCTGGGCGGAGACGCGGACTGAGGGCATGGCCTTGTATTAGCGGAAGACGATCCGGCGCGTGATGCGCGTGCCGTCCGTGGCGGTGATGCGCAGGCGTGCGCGCCGGGGCGGGCGGCGCACGCGCAACACACGCGTGGCCCTGCTCCCGCCTCTCGCGCGGAAGCGCCAGGTGGCGAGCCGCCGCCCCTTCGAGGTCAGCCGCGCGGTGCCCGTACACGGCGCGTCGCCGCTCGCGCCCGGGCAGCTGACCCACATGCGCACGCGCGGGCGGCGCTGCACTCTCGTTGACGTCGAAGCTGAGGCGCTCGCGCGGGCAGGCGGGCGTGGTCTGGGGCGCCTCGGCGGGCAGGTCGCCGTACGCGACGCAGCCGCCGGAGGTGTAGAGCAGCCGCGTGCCGTCGGTCTGGAACTGGGCGGTGTCGAGCGCGGCGGTGAGCGGCTTCGCCTCGCCGCTCGCGAGATCGAGCGACCACAGGCGGTCGAGCGAGTTGAACGGCGTGGTCGCGATCCGCTGCACGACGTACGCGCGCTCGCCGACGACCGCGACGATGTCCTCGATGCCCCGCATGCGTACCGTCCCCGCGGCGCGCAGCCGCCCGGCCGGGTCGACGTGGAGGAGCACGCCGCTCGCGGTCACGCCGACCGGGCCCGGCGAGGACGCCGGGTCGGAGGCGATCTTCACGCTCGTCACGCGCGTGCGCGCCTCGAGGTCGTACACCGCGGCGCGGTCGAACGTCCGCATGGCCGCGAAGCGCCCGTTGACGGCCAGCCCGCGCCCGCCCGCGCCGAGCCGCACGGGTGGCGCGCCGTCCGCGGGCCGCAGCTCGAGCGTGAGCCGGTTGTCGCGCTCCTGGTTGGTGACGACCAGCCCCGCGCCGGCCTGCTCGATCGCGATCGGGCCGATCGAGGTGCCGCCGCCCTCGCTCCCTCCGACCACCTCGTAGGGCCCGTCGAACGGCCCGACGCGCAGGCTGCTCCATTCCTGGCCGCCCTCGCCCACGGCGTCGTAGCCCTCGGTCAGGATCGCGAGCTGCGAGTCCGAGACGGCGACGTCGCTGATCAGCGACTGCTGGCCGCGGAACCGGCGCGCCCGGTAGAGGACGCGCCGCGTGCCGTCGGGCTCGCGGACCGCCAGGGTCCCGCCGTCGTAGACCCACATCAGGGTCCGCTCGCCGGCGAGCGCGAACGCCCGGTTCTCGCCCACGTCGATGCGCGCGAGCTCGTGCGCGCTCGCCGGCGCGGCCAGGAGGAGCGCGAGCAGTGCAGCGCACAGCCACCGCATGGGCGGAGAATATGGGGTCTTGACCCCGCACCAGCTTTCGTTCGCCGACGCGTTTCAGGTCCCCGTGTCGGACCTCCGCCTCGTCACGATCCCGATCAGCCACTTCTGCGAGAAGGCCCGCTGGGCGCTCGAGCTGGCCGAGCTGCCCTACAGCGAGGAGCCCCACCTGCCGGTGATCCACTGCGCGCACGTGCGGCGCGCGGGCAGGAGCTGGACCGCGCCGGTGCTCGTCACGTCGAAGGGCTCGCTGCGCGAGTCGGCCCAGATCGTGCGCTTCGCGGACTCGCGCGCCGGTCTCGGGCTGTACCGCAACCCGCTGGCGGCCGCGCTCGAGGCGCGCTTCGACGCGCGGCTCGGGCCCGACGCGCGCGCCTGGATGTACCACCGGATGCTCGGACGACCGGATCTCATCCGCGCCTACGGCGCGCCCGGCGTCCCGCGCTGGGAGCGCGCCGGGCTGCCCATGATGCTGCCGCTGATGCGGCGCGTGATCGTGCGCCGGACCGACGCCGACGAGGCGAGCGCCGCCTCGACGCGCGACCGCGTGCGGGAGGAGTTCGACGGCGTCGCTGCGCGCCTCGACGACGGGCGGCGCTTCCTCTGCGGCGACCACTTCACCGCCGCCGACCTC
Organism: uncultured Solirubrobacteraceae bacterium; assembly: GCA_963811595.1. GTDB lineage: Bacteria > Actinomycetota > Thermoleophilia > Solirubrobacterales > Solirubrobacteraceae > DASQFQ01. The sequence continues at coordinate 422,113 of CAWERW010000008.1, read as the reverse complement.
GCGTTCGCCTCGCTGGCGGCGGCCGTGCTCGTGCCGCCGCGCTACGGCGTGCCGCTCCCGCAGCCCGACGAGCTGCCCGCGCCGTTCGACGACGAGGTGAGGGCGATGCGCGAGCACCCCGCGGGGCAGTTCGCGCTCCGGCTGTACGACCAGGAGCGCCCGTAGACTGCGGCGCGATGACGCTGCGCGAGCTGCTCGGCGACGGCCCGGACGACGTCGAGATCACCGGCCTCGCCTTCGACAACCGCGCGGTGGAGCCAGGCACGCTGTTCTTCTGCGTCCCCGGCTTCACGCGCGACGGCCATGACTTCGCGCCTGACGCGGTCGCGCGCGGGGCGGCCGCGCTCGTCGTCTGCCACGAGCTCGGCCTCGGCGTCCCCGAGGTCCAGGTCGAGGACATGCGCGCCGCCATGGCCCACGCCGCCGCGCGCTTCTACGGCGACCCGACCGCCGAGCTGCGCGTGGTCGGCATCACCGGCACGAGCGGCAAGACGACGACGGCGTGGCTCGCTCGGGCGATGCTCGAGGCGGCGGGGATCCAGACCGGGCTGCTCGGCACCGTCACGTCGATCGTGGGCGGCGAGGCGCGCCCGGTCCAGCGCACGACGCCGGAGGCGATCGACCTCCAGCGCACGTTCCGGGAGATGCTCGACGGCGGCGACGCAGCGTGCGCGATGGAGATCTCCTCGCACGCGCTGGAGCTGCGGCGCGCGGAGGGGATCCACTGCGCGGCCGCCGTGTTCACGAACCTCAGCCAGGACCACCTCGACTTCCACCCGGACATGGAGAGCTACTTCCTGGCCAAGCGCAAGCTGTTCGAGACCGGCCCGGAGGTGCGGATCGCCTGCGCGGATGACGAGTACGGGCGCCGGCTGGCGAGCGAGTTCCCCGGCACGCAGACGTTCGGGATCGAGCGCGGAGATCTCCGGGCCGTCGACCTCCGCTCCGACGCGGCGGGCTCGGACTTCAAACTGCGCAGTGAGGAAGGCGAATGGTCTGTTCGCCTCGGCTTGCCCGGTCGCTTCAACGTCCTCAACGCCCTGGGCGCGTGGGCGGCCGCGCGCGCATTGGGCGCCGACATCGACGCCTTGCTCGGCACCCTCACCGAGCCGCCGAAGGTGCCGGGGCGCTTCGAGCCGGTCGACGAGGGCCAGCCGTTCGCCGTCGTCGTCGACTACGCGCACAAGCCGGGGGCGCTCGAGAACGTCCTGCGCTCCGCGCGGGCGGTCGCCGAGGGCCGTGTGATCGTCGTGTTCGGCGCGGGCGGGGACCGCGACCAGGGCAAGCGCCCGCTGATGGGGGAGATCGGGGCACGGCTGGCCGACCACGCGATCATCACCTCCGACAACCCGCGCTCCGAGGACCCCGAGGCGATCGTGCTCGAGGTCGCGGCCGGCGTCCGCGAGGGCGCGGTCGAGCTCGAGGTCGACCGGCGGGTCGCGATCGGCCGCGCGATGACGATGGCGCGCGAAGGCGACATCGTCGTGATCGCGGGCAAGGGCCACGAGCAGGGGCAGGAGTTCGAGGGCGGCCGCAAGGAGCCGTTCGATGACGTGACCGTGGCGCGCGAGGCGCTGCAGGCGGCGGCGCAAGGCACAGGCATGAAGCACTGGAGCGCCCAGCGCGTGGCGGGGACCGCCGGCGCGCAGCTCGTGCGCGAGCAGGCCGGCGGGCGCGCCGCCGGCGGGCCCGCGCGCGCGGTGATCGACTCGCGCGGCGTCCAGCCGGGCGACCTCTTCTTCGGCCTCCCGGGCGAGAACGTCGACGGCGGGGCGTTCGCGGCAGAGGCGCTCGACGCGGGCGCCTGGGGCGCGGTGGTGACGCCGCAGTGGGTCGACGAGCTGCTCGCGGGCGACGGCGGCGCGGTGATCGCCTCGGAGACGCCGGTGCCGGCGCTCGGCGCGCTCGCCCGCGGCTGGCGGCAGGACCTCGCCGCGTTCGTGATCGCGGTCACCGGCTCGGTCGGCAAGACGTCGACGAAGGACCTGATCACGGCGATGATCGCGCCGCACCGCCAGGTCGCGGCCTCGCGCGAGAACTTCAACACCGAGATCGGGCTCCCGCTCGAGGTGCTGGCGGCGCCGTGGGGCACCGAGGTGCTCGTGCTCGAGCTCGCGATGCGCGGGGCGGGGCAGATCGCCGAGCTCGCCGCGATCTGCGAGCCCGACGTCGGCGTGATCACGAACATCGGCCCCGTCCACCTCGAGCAGCTCGGCTCGCTCGAGGGCGTCGCCGCCGCCAAGGCGGAGCTGCTCGACGGCATGCGCGCGGGCAGCACCGGCGTGGTGCCCTCCGACGAGCCGCTGCTCGAGCCGTGGCTGCGCGACGACCTCGAGATCGTCACCTTCGGCCCCGGCGGCGACGTCCACTTCGAGGGCTCGTCGCTGAAGTACGGCGTGGTGCCCGATGCGCTGCCGACCCACCACGTCGTGATCGCGCAGGGCGAGCGGGTCGAGCTCGAGCTGCCGTTCAGCCAGGAGCACAACCTGCTCAACTCGCTCGCCGCCCTGGCCGCCGCGCACGCCATCGGCGTCCATCCGAGCGGCAAGATCGACGTCCGCTTCTCGTCGATGCGCGGGGAGCGCGTCGCGCTCGGGATCGGGGCTGTCGTCATCAACGACTGCTACAACGCCAACCCGCTGTCCATGCGCGCCGCCCTTGATGATCTCGCCTCGCACGATGCCGAGGGCCGCCGCGTCGCGGTGCTCGGCGACATGCTCGAGCTCGGCCCTGCCGAGCGCGAGCACCACCGCGAGATCGGCGCCTACGCCGCGACGGCGGGGGTCGACCTGCTCGTCACCGTCGGCCCGCGCGCGGCCGCGATGCTCGACGCGTTCGACGGCGAGTCGCACGCCGTGCTCGACGCGCAGGAGGCGGCCGCGCTGCTGCCGGAGCTCGTGATGGCCGGCGACGTCGTGCTCGTCAAGGGCTCGCGCGGCGTCGGGCTCGAGGTCGTCACCGAAGCGCTGCAGGCCGCGGGCTGATGGGCGAGGTCCTGATCGCGGGGACGGCGTCCCTGCTGATGTGCATCTTCCTGTCGCCGCAGTTCATCTCGTTCCTGCGCGAGCGCGAGTTCGGCCAGCACATCCGCGAGGAGGGGCCGCAGGAGCACCACGCGAAGGCGGGCACGCCGACGATGGGCGGGATCATCATCTTCACCGCGATCGCGGTCCCGTTCCTGCTGCTGACCGAGTTCACGCCGCGCGCGATCGGCGTCTTCGGGGTCGCCCTCGCCTGTGCGCTGCTCGGCTTCGCCGACGACTTCACGAAGATCATCAGGCGGCGGTCGCTGGGCCTGCGCGCGCGCACCAAGCTCGTCGCCACGGTCGCGATCGCGGTCGGGCTGTGGCTCGTCGCGACGCGCTGGGCGGAGCTGCCCGACACCGTCGATCTGCGCATCATCGACGCCCGCATCGACCTCGGCTACCTGTATCCGGTCTTCATCTACCTCGTGCTGGCGGGCACGACCTCGGCGGTCAACCTGACCGACGGGCTCGACGGGCTGGCGGCCGGCTGCGCGGCGATCGTGCTGCTCGCCTACATCGCGATCACGTTCACGACGCGCCAGTTCGACCTCGCCCTGGTCGCCTCGTGCCTGGTCGGCGCGTGCGTGGGCTTCCTCTGGTTCAACTCGTTCCCGGCCTCGATCTTCATGGGCGACACCGGGTCGCTGGGGCTGGGCGGCGCGATCGCGGGGCTCGCGGTGATGACCAAGACCGAGGTGCTGCTGATCATCCTCGGCGGCATCTTCGTGATCGAGGCGCTGTCGGTGCTGATCCAGGTCGCTTCGTTCCAGGCCTTCCGCAAGCGCGTGTTCCTGATGGCGCCGATCCACCACCACTTCGAGCTCCGCGCGTGGTCGGAGACGAAGATCATCCTGCGCTTCTGGATCGTCGCCGCTGTCTGCAGCGCGATCGGCTTCACGCTGTATCAGCAGTCGCTGACGAGCTGAAGCGCCGGCCGGGGCGTCACCTCGGCGGGCAGCGCGCCGACGACGTCGTCGTCCGGATGGCCGCTTGCCTCCGCCGCGGCGTCTTCGGCTGTCGCTTCTAGCCCGAGTCGTATCGCTGATCCGCGTGCGGCTCGGCGACGTCGCCGACGTGGTCGCCGGTCGGGCTGCGCTCGTGCAGCACCTCAGCAGCGCGTCGCAGGTCTGCTGGTGATCGCGTCGCCGCGGCTCTCGAACTTACTCGGGTACAGGGCCGGTCGGCGAGCGAGTAGCGCGTGCGGCGCGCGTCGTCGGCCTCGGCGGGCAGGCGGCGCGGCGCCGTGCGAGTCAGCCGACGTCGAAGCCGTGGTCGCGGTCGGTGAGCGCGACTACGCGGCGGCCAGCGCGCTCTCGGTGTCGTCGCCTCGCCCGTCGAGCAGGACGCGAACTCGTCGCCGCCGAGGCGGTAGGCGGCGCCGCGGTGTCGATCGACGCGCTCGAGCTCGCGTGCGGAGGCGGACGAGCAGCGCGTCGCCGGCGGGAGCCCGACGTCGTCGTAGTTCTGAAGGGACGTGTCACACGCCGCGCCGGCTTCGCGCCCCGCGCGCGCCGATTCTGCGCCGAAACACGCCCACCAGGCCGGATCCAGCGCCGGCGGCCGTAGCGTCGGGCGCCATGACCCCGAGACAGGAGAGCGACGATGGACCCGGACCGGCTGGACGAGATCGTGGCCGCCATCCCGAGCGGCCGCTGGATGAGCTACGGCGACGTCGCGCGCGCCGCCGGCGGCACCGACCGCCACGCGCGGGCGCTCAACCAGCGCTTCATCCGCGCCGAGACGCCCGGCGCCCACCGGGTGCTCAAGACCGACGGCAGTATCGGCGGCACCGCGCTCGGCGACCCGGCTGAGGTCCGCCGCCGCCTCGAGGCGGAGGGCCTCGAGTTCGAGGGCGGCCGCGCCGACCCCGAGGCGAGGCTGCGGCCGGAGCCGGCGGAGGCGGCGGCCTGAGGCGCGTATAAGGCCTGACACCGTCCCGCTTCGGCAAGTCCTCCCTATTCATCCCGCATAGCGGGATCAACGGGGAGGACTCGGCGCCGGGGGCGTACGAACCCGCTTCCCTACCCCGCCGCCGTTGACGTCGCCGGAGGCACCGCCACCGCCGGAAGCCGCCTGACCGGCCGCCACAATGGCGGCGTGGTCCCGCGCCCGCCTCTGCCCGACGGTCCGTTCCTCGTCGTCGGGCTCGCCCGGTCGGGGGTGGCCGCGGCGCGCGCGCTGCGGTCGCTCGGGGCGGAGGTGGTGGGCTGCGACTCGGGCGCGGTGCCGGAGGCGCGGCGGGCCGAGCTGGAGGCGGCCGGCGTGGCCGTGCACGCGGGTGCGACGGGGCTCGAGCTGCTGCCCGGGGCGCGCGCGGTCGTCAAGAGCCCGGGCGTGCCGGCCCAGGCGCCGGTCGTCGCCGCCGCGCGCGCGGCAGGCGTGCCGGTGCTCGGGGAGCTCGAGCTGGGCTGGCGGCTCGTCCCCAACGACACGATCGCGGTGACGGGGTCGAACGGGAAGACGACGACGGTCGAGCTGCTCGGCCACCTGCATCGGGTCGCGGGCCGGCCGGCGGTGGTCGTCGGCAACGTCGGCACCGCGCTCACCTCGCTCGTGGGCACGGAACTGCCGCCGGCGACGGTCGTGGTCTGCGAGGCGTCGTCGTTCCAGCTCGAGGACACGCTCGCGTTCGCGCCCGACGCCGGCGTGCTGCTCAACCTGGCCGAGGACCATCTCGACCGCCACGGCACGTTCGACGCCTACAAGGCCGCCAAGCTCGAGGTCTTCGCCCGCCAGCCGCCCGGGAGCGTGGCCGTGGCGCCCGCGGAGCTCGCCGGCGACGTGGGCGGCGAGGGCGAGCGCGTCTTCTTCGTACGTGCCGCCGAGGGGGAACGCGGAAGGCTCTGCGACGACCCCGGCGCGCGGCTCGTCGACCGCGACGGGGCGCTGTGGTGGGACGGCGCGCGGCTCATCGCCCACGACGAGCTCCGCCTCCGCGGGGCGCACAACCGCGAGAACGCGATGGCGGCCGCCGCGGTCGCGCTGGCCCGCGGGCTCGCTCCCGACGCCGTGCGCGAGGGGCTCGCGACGTTCGCCGGCGTCGCCCACCGGCTCGAGGAGGTCGCCACCCGCGACGGCGTGCTCTACATCAACGACTCCAAGGCGACCAACGTCGCCTCCGCGATCGCCGGCATCGAGGCGTTCGAGGGCGGCCTGCACCTGATCCTGGGCGGCAGCGCCAAGGGCGCCGACTTCGCGCCGCTCTCCGCCCCGGTGGCGCAGCGCGCGCTCGCCGTCTACCTGATCGGGGAGACCGCGCCCGCCATCCGGGCGGCGCTGGCGGGCACCGGCGTCCCGCTCCACGACTGCGGCGACCTCGAGCGCGCGGTCGCGGCCGCCCGCGCCGCCGCCGGTCCCGGCGAGGTCGTGCTGCTCTCGCCCGCGTGCGCCTCGTTCGACCAATACGCCGACTACGAGGCGCGCGGCGAGCACTTTCGCGCCCTCATGGGGTGAAGACCCGGCAGGAGGGCATCGGCGGCGTGTCGAAACCAGCTCCGATGCAAAGACGCCAGCAGCCGCAGCCGCTCGAGCACCGGCTGCTGCTCACCGCCACGCTCTGCCTGCTCGCGGGCGGCGCGGTGATGGTGTACTCGGCGTCGAGCGCCCGCACGCTGCTGCAGGGCGACGGCGACGGCACCGCCTACCTCGTCAAGTACCTCGCGTACGGCGCGGTCGGGTTGATCGCCATGCAGGTGATCGCCCGCCAGGGCCTCGAGCACGTCCGCCGCTACACGCCGTATCTGCTGCTGATCTCGTTCGTCCTGCTGCTGCTCGTGCTGATCCCGGGGATCGGGGTGAAGATCAACGGCGCGCGCCGCTGGATCGGGGCCGGCCCGCTCCAGTTCCAGCCCGCCGAGCTGATGAAGCTGGCGCTCGTCCTCCACTCGGCGGCGGTCATCTCCGCGCGGCCGAAGATCGCCCACAACCTCCGCACCGCGGCCGGCCCGGTGATGGGCGTGGGCGCCGCGGCGGTGCTGCTGATCGCCGCGCAGCCGGATCTCGGCACCGCGCTCGTGATCAGCTTCACGCTCGCCGCGATGCTCGTCGCGGCGGGGATGCCGCTGCGCCAGCTCGGGCTGGTGGCGGCGGTCGGCGCCTTCCTCGTGCTCGTCTTCGCGATCCTCGAGCCGTACCGGCGCGCGCGCTTGACGGCGTTCATCAACCCGTGGGACCACGCGGGCACCATCGGGTTCCAGTCCGTCCAGGGCCAGATCGCGCTCGGCTCGGGCGGGTTCTTCGGGCTCGGGCCGGGGCAGTCGGTGCAGAAGATCTTCTATCTCCCCGAGGCCCACACCGACTTCATCCTCGCCGTCATCGGCGAGGAGCTGGGCGTGGCGGGGATCTGCGTCCTGCTCGCCCTCTACGGCATGATCGGGTACGCGGGGCTGCGGACCGCCAAGGCCGCCAGGGGCGCCTACGCCAAGCTGCTCGCCGCCGGCCTCACGAGCCTGATCCTGTGCCAAGCGCTGCTCAACATCTACACCGTCCTCGGCCTCGCGCCCCTCACGGGCGTGCCGCTGCCGTTCATCTCCTCCGGCTCGAGCTCGCTGATCGTGCTGCTGTGCTCGATGGGGCTGTTGCTCAACGTCGCCCAGGGCGGGCATGTGACGCTGCGCGCGGTGAAATCGCGTGACGGGAACCAGCGCAGCAAGGCCGCCGACGATCGTGATCGCCGCCGGCGGGACAGCGGGCCACGTCGTACCGGCGCTGGCAATCGCCGCCGCGCTGCGGGCTGAGGGCGCCCAGGTCGTCTTCGCGGGCGGCGAGCGGGCGGAGGCGCAGCTCGTGCCCGCCGCGGGCTACCCGCTCGAGCCGCTGCGCGTCGAGGGCATCTCGCGCTCGAACCCGCTGAAGGCGGCGCGCGCGGTGTTCCGCGCGGCCGGGGCGGTCGGCGCCGCCCGCAAGATCCTCGACCGCCACGGCGCCGACGCGGTGCTGGGCGGCGGCGGCTACGTCGCCGGCCCGGTCGGGCTCGCCGCGCTCACGAAGCGCATCCCCGTCGTGCTCACCGAGGCCGACTCGCACCTCGGGCTCACCAACCGCCTGCTCGCGCCGCGCGCCCGGCGCGTCTGCCTCGCGTTCCCGATCGCGGGGCGCGAGGGCGAGCGCTACCTCGTCACCGGCCGCCCCGTCCCCCCGACGGTCGAGGACCGCGACGGCGCCCGCGCCGCGTTCGGCATCCCGTCCGACGCCACCTGCGTGCTGGTGTTCGGCGGCTCGCTGGGCGCGCGCTCGATCAACCTGGCCGCGATCGAGGCGTTCGCCGACGCCCCCTTCCACGTCCTCCACGTCCCCGGCACCCGCGACTTCGCCGAGCTGCGCGCGCCCGGCGAGCACTACCACCTGCGCGAGTACGTCGACCCGTTCGGCTCGGCGCTGGCCGCTGCCGACCTCGCGGTCGCGCGCGCGGGTGGCTCGGTGTTCGAGCTCGCCCAGTACGGCCTGCCGGCGATCCTCATCCCGTATCCGCACGCGTCCGCCGACCACCAGACCACCAACGCGCGCTGGATGGCCGACGCCGGCGCCGCCACGATCCTGGCGGATGCCGAGCTGAGCCCGCAGCGGCTGCGGGCCGAAGTGGACGCGCTGGTCGGCGACCCGGATCGCCTGCGTTCCATGGCCGGCGCCTCCCGCGCCCTGGCGCGGCCGGACGCGGCGCAGGCGGTCGCGCGCGAAGTGCTGGCCGCCGCCGAGCACCGGCGAACGTCAACTGCGGCTGGGTAGGGGTCGGGTTCGGCTGCCGCGGCGGCCTCCGACCGGGGTGCTGCGTTGAGGCTCTTCCGACCGGCACCCCCGCCGGACCCCCCTCAATGCCGCCGTTGACGTGCGTGACGACCCACCGGCAACCCTTCGTGCCGACGCCCTTGACAACGCCCCTCGCCGTCTTCCAGGTGCTCGAGGTCGGCGCCCAGCTGCCGGCGCACGCGAGTGCGCTCGGCAAGGCGATGCTCGCCCACGCGCCCGACGCGGTGGTCGACGATCTCACCTCCGAGCCGCTGACGCGGTTCACCCAGCGCACGCTCACCGCCGCCGCGCTGCGCAACTCCGCGGGCCACGCCGTCGGCGCGATCGGCGTGGTCGGCGACACGGACCGAATCCCGCCGCGCGGACCCGCTCGCGGTCTCGGCCCCGCGGTGGTCGAGGCGGCGCGCAGCGTGTCGCGTGAGCTCGGTGCGGGACGTTGGACCGGAAGCTGATGCGGAGGGTCCCGGGCTCAAGTTTTCCCCTTCACGAGCCGTTGAGGAGTCAATGGCGTTCCGCCTCCCCAACCGTTTCCGCGAGACCCGCGGATTCACGCTCGTCGAGCTCCTCGTGGTGATCATGATCATCGGGATGCTCGCTGCGATCGCGCTGCCCGCGTTCCTCAACCAGCGCACCAAGGGGCAGGACGCCGAGGCGAAGACCGCCGTGCGCAACGCCCGCGTCGCGCTCGAGACGTACAACACCGATCGCCAGACCTACGACACGGACGCCGCCACGCTGATCGATCTCGAGCCGTCGCTCGCCGACGCGCCCGGCCTCACCGCGAGTGGCACCGACAAGACCTTCGCGGTCTCGGTCGATTCCCGCGCCAGCGGGGGCGGCGGGACCTTCACGATCGAGCTCGACGCCGTCGGCGACGTGCACCGCACCTGCACCAACGCGGGCAAGGGCGGTTGCCGCGCGACGCCGGACAGCAACGGCAACGGGTGGTAGCTCGCCACTAGCCTGACGCCCCATGGATCGCCCATGGGATGACAGGCGGCTGCACTTCGTCGGCATCGGCGGGGCCGGGATGAGCGGGCTCGCGCTGGTGGCGCTCGAGCTCGGCGCGACCGTCACGGGCTCGGACCGCTCCGGCAGCTCCTCGTACGCGGCGCGGCTGCGTGCGGCGGGCATCGAGCCGATCGTCGGGCACGACGCAGCGAACGTGCCCGCCGGGGCCGAGGTCGTGTACTCGACGGCCGTCGGCCCGGAGAATCCCGAGCGCGCGGCCGCCGCTCGCGAGCTGCACCGGGCCGACCTGCTCGGCGAGCTGACGCGGCTGCGCCCGACGATCGCGGTCTCGGGCACCCACGGCAAGACGACGACCTCGAGCATGCTCGTGCACGCGCTGCGCGGCGCCGGTCTCGACCCCGGCTACCTGGTCGGCGGCGAGGTGCGCTCGACCGGCTCCAACGCGGGCTGGGGGACGGGGGAGTGGCTCGTGGTCGAGGCCGACGAGTCCGACCGCTCGCTGCTCAAGCTGGCGCGGCAGGTCGCCGTGCTCACCAACGCGGAGCTCGACCACCACGCCACCTACAGCTCGCGCCGCGACGTCGAGGCGACGTTCCGCGAGTTCCTGGGGGCGGCGGAGCACGCGGTGGTGTGGGACCGGCCGGAGCTCCTCGCGCTGGCCGACGGCCCGCGCGTGTGGCCGTTCGACGCGGCGCCCGCGCTCTCGCCCGGCGGGTCGCGCTTCGCGCTCGACGGCGTCGAGGTGGAACTGTCCGTTCCGGGCGCCCACAACGCGCTCAACGCCGCGGCGGCGCTGACCGCGGTGCGTGCGATCGGCGGCGACGTCGCGGCCGCCGCGGCCGCGCTGCGCGACTTCTCCGGAGCCGGGCGGCGCTTCGAGCACGTCGGCACGACGCCCGCGGGTGCACTCGTCGTCGACGACTACGCGCACCACCCGACCGAGGTGCGGGCGACGCTCGAGGCGGCGCGCACGCTCGCGCCGCGGCGCGTCGTCGCCGTCTTCCAGCCGCACCTGTACTCGCGCACACGGCACCAGGCGCGCGAGTTCGGCGCCGCGCTCGCGCTCGCCGACCTGCCGGTCGTGACCGAGATCTACCCGGCGCGCGAGCGCGCCGAGGACCACCCCGGCGTCACCGGCCGGCTCGTCGCCGAGGCGGCGGCCGACGCCGCGGGCGGGCGCCGCGTCGCCTGGCTGCCGGACTTCGATTCGGCCGAGCGGTTCCTGCGCTCCGAGCTGCGCGAGGGCGACCTCCTGCTCACGCTCGGCGCCGGCGACATCGACGCGCTTGGCAGGAGGCTGGCCGGTCCGGGTCGAACCCCCGGAGCGTGAAGAAGATCGTCGCCGGGGTGCTCGTGGGCGCCTGCGCGCTCGCGGGCGGGTGGATGTGGCTCCGCGACTCGGAGCTCGTCCGCGTGCAGGACGTCTTCGTCACGGGCCTCGCCTCGGCCGAGGAGCCCCAGATCCGCCAGGCGCTCAAGAGCGCCGCGCTCGACATGACGACCTTGAACGTGCGCGAGGAGCAGCTGCTCGCGGCCGTCGCCGAGTACCCGTCGATCGCGGGCCTCGAGACCGACGCGAGCTTCCCGCACAAGCTGTCGATCGAGGTGCGCGAGCGCGCGCCGGTCGCCGCCATCACGAGCGGCGGCAGCAAGGTCGCCGCCTCCGGCGACGGGCGCGTGCTGCGAGGCATGAAGGCGTCGGGCCTGCCCACGCTGCGCGTCCGCAGCGCCCCCGCGGGCGAGCGCGTGACCGACCGCCGGACGCTCGGCGCGCTCGGCGTCGCGGGCCGCGCGCCCGCCGAGCTGAAGGGCCGGATCGAGCGTCTGTGGTCGGGCGAGCGGGGTCTGACCCTCGACCTGCGCAACGGTCCCGACCTCGTCTTCGGCTCCGGATCGGACGCCTCGCGCAAGTGGATGGCGGCCGCGCGGGTGCTCGCCGATCCGAGCGCCGCGGGCGCCACCTACCTCGACCTGCGGGTGCCCGAACGCGTTGCCGCAGGCGGGCTCGGACCGATCGAGAACGAGCCCGCGCCACCCGCGCCCACTGACCCTCAAGCTCCACTCGAGAGTAGCCCTACTCTCGACCCATAGTCGAGACTTATGCCCTCTGCAAGACGGCTTGCCGTCCTATGCTCGCGTTGACAGAAACGCCGAAATGCCCGTAACGTGCGAAAATCCGAACCCGGGCGAGCAGCGGGGAACGCTCGACTCCTACTAGAGGTCCGGACCTGAACCCATGGAAGCTGGCAGCTATCTCGCAGTCATAAAGGTCGTCGGTGTCGGCGGCGGCGGTACCAATGCGGTCAACCGCATGATCGATGCTGGGCTCTCCGGAGTCGAGTTCATCGCGTGCAACACGGACGCCCAGGCGCTCCAGATGACCGATGCCGACATCAAGCTCAACATCGGGTCGGGCCTGACCAAGGGCCTCGGCGCCGGCGCCAACCCGCAGGTCGGGCAGGGCGCCGCGGCTGAGTCGCGCGACGAGATCAAGGAGGCGCTGAAGGGCGCCGACATGGTCTTCGTCACCGCGGGCGAGGGCGGCGGCACCGGCACGGGCGCCGCGCCCGTGATCGCCGAGATCGCCAAGAACGAGATCGGCGCGCTGACCGTCGGCGTCGTCACCCGGCCGTTCGAGTTCGAGGGCTCCCAGCGTGCGCGCCAGGCGCAGGAGGGCATCGACCGCCTGCGCGAGATGGTCGACACGCTGATCGTGATCCCGAACGAGAAGCTGCTCTCGATCGTCGAGCGGCGCACGAGCATCCTCGACGCGTTCCGCGAGGCCGACAACGTCCTGCGCCAGGGCGTCCAGGGCATCACCGACCTGATCACGATCCCCGGCCTCATCAACCTCGACTTCGCCGACGTCCGCGCGATCATGGCCGACGCCGGCTCCGCGCTCATGGGCATCGGCTCGTCGGCCGGCGAGAGCCGCGCGTCCGAGGCGGCCAAGGCCGCGATCTCGTCGCCGCTGCTGGAGGAGTCCGTCGAGGGCGCCACCGGCATCCTGCTCAACATCACCGGCGGCAAGGACCTCGGGCTGTTCGAGGTCAACGAGGCCGCGGAGCTGATCCACTCGGCCGCCGACGCGAACTCGAACATCATCTTCGGCGCCGTCATCGACGAGGAGCTCGGCGACGAGATCCGCGTCACCGTGATCGCCACCGGCTTCGACCGCGCACGCGGCGGCGGGGGCTTCACCACCGACCGCGAGGGGCGCCGCACGCCCGACCGCGGTCCCCGCATCGACGATCGCCAGCGGTCGTCGCTGGAGATCTCGGACGACGAGATCGACATCCCGCCGTTCCTGCGCTGATCCGCCGGTCGACGCTCCCGCGCTGATTCGTCAGTAAAGCCGCTGATCGAGCGGGCCGATACGTTCGCATGGATCGTTCGCGCTCCGCCGTGATGGCGGTGTTCGCAGTGCTCGCCGCCTGGGTCGTGTGCCTGGAGCTGCAGGTCGTCGCGATCCCCGGGCTCCAGCTCGGCCCGGTGTTCGGCGACTACGCGCACAACGTGATCGAGGTGCTCGCCGGCGTGCTGTGCCTCGGCGGCGCCTGGCAGGCGCGGCGCGAGCAGACCGCGTGGCTGCTGATCGGTATCGGCGTGCTCGCATGGGCGCTCGGCAACCTCTACTACACGGTGGTCCTCTACGACATGGAAGCGCCGCCGATCCCGTCGCCCGCGGACGCCGGCTTCCTGCTCTTCCCGGTCCTCGCGATGGCCGGCGTGCTCGCGCTCGTGCGGGCACGAACCCGCGACGTGCCGACGACGCTGTGGACGGACGGCTCGATCGCCGCGCTGGCCGTCACCGCGCTGAGCGCCGCGATCGTGTTCGAGACCGCGCTGGGCGCCGCCGAGGGCCAGCCGCTGGCCGTGGCGACCACGCTCGCGTACCCGCTGACCGACCTCGTGCTGATCGGCGTCGCGGTCGGCGCTTTGGCGAGCACCGGCTGGCGCTTCGACCGCACGTGGGTGCTGCTCGCGATCGGCATCTTCACGTTCTGGCTCGCCGATTCCTTCTACCTCGTGCAGACCGCCCAGGGGACCTACGCGGCGCCGACGTGGTTCGACATCGGCTGGAGCGCCGGGCTGCTGCTCGTGGCGCTGGCCGCCTGGCAGCCGGCGGTCGTGCACAAGCCGAGCACGCCCGATGGCCTGCGCTTCATCTCCGTGCCGCTCGCGTTCGGCGTGGTCGCCCTGGCGCTGCTGATCTACGGCGCGCTGGCCCACCTCAACGCGGTCGCCGTCGCGCTCGCGGGGCTGTGCCTGGTCGCGGTCATGGCGCGGCTGGTCCTGACGTTCCGCGACAACGTCTCGATGCTGCACACCTCGCGCGGCGAGGCGCTGACCGACGCGCTGACGGGGCTCGGCAACCGGCGCGCGCTGTCGCGCGAGCTGGCGTCCCGGCTGCCGGTGGCCGACGACGGCAACCCGATCGTGCTCGTGCTGTTCGACCTCGACGGGTTCAAGCGCTACAACGACACCTTCGGCCACCCGGCCGGCGACGCGCTGCTCGTGCGGCTGGGCGCGAACCTGGCGAAGTACCTGTCGGGCCGCGGCCTGGCGTACCGCATGGGCGGCGACGAGTTCTGCGCGCTGTTCGAGCCGGGCAGCGAGGTCGCGGACCCGATCATCGCCGGCGCCGCGTCAGCGCTGACCGAGCACGGCGAGGGCTTCACCGTGACCTCCTCCTACGGCTCGATCGTGCTCCCGCGCGAGGCGCAGGACGCCACCGAGGCGCTGCGGATCGCCGACCAGCGCATGTACGCGCAGAAGAACGCGGGCCGGACGTCGGCGACGCGCCAGTCCAAGGACGTGCTCGTTCGTGCGCTGACCGAGCGCGCGCCGGAGCGCTTCGCGCACCTCGAGGGCGTCGCCGAGCTCGCGGAGCAGACCGCCCGCCGGCTGGGGCTGTCCGACGAGGAGGCCGAGCAGGTGCGCCACGCCGCGGAGCTCCACGACATCGGCAAGGTCGCGATCCCCGACGCCATCCTCATGAAGCCCGGGCCGCTGGACCCGCGCGAGTGGGAGTTCATCCGCCGCCACACGCTGATCGGCGAGCGCATCGTCGCCGCCGCGCCGGCGCTCGTCCCGGTCGCGCGGCTGGTGCGCGCCTGCCACGAGCGCTGGGACGGCACCGGCTACCCCGACAAGCTCGCCGGGCAGGAGATCCCGGTCGGCGCGCGCGTCGTCTCCGTCGCCGACGCGTTCGACGCGATGACCTCCGAGCGCCCCTACTCGGCGGCTGTCACGCCGGCGAGCGCGCTCGAGGAGCTGCGCCGCAACGCGGGGACGCAGTTCGACCCGGTCGTGGTCGAGGCGTTCTGCGCGGTGTGGGCGGAGCGGACGTCGTCCGCGGCGCCCGCCTAGCGCACGCGGATCGTCAGCCGCCGCGAGTAGCCGAGCTCGAACGGGTAGCCCGACGCCTTGCGGATGCGCACGCGCACCCGGTAGCTGCCGGGCGCGCCGCTGAACGGATAGGAGACGCGCCAGCGGCCGCGGCGGTTCGTGCGCGTGTCCTCGAACGTGCTCCAGCGGCCGTTGTCGAAGCCCTGGAGGATGAGCACGAGGCCGCGGCCGGGGATGCGCTGGCCGCGGTTGCGCAGGCGGCCGGAGAAGCGGACGCGGGCGGGGCCGGAGAGGCGCGTGCGCGAGGCGCGGATCGTGCTCGACGCGGGCACGCGCACCGAGACGCCGCGAGCGGAACCGAGCGCTCCGCCAGAGCCCGCGAACACGAGCCGGTAGGTGCGGCTCGGGCCGACGGGGACGCGGAGCGAGAAGCGGCCGCGGCGGTCGGTCACGGCCGTGCCGGCGGGGCGCGCGGGGGCGCCGCGGCGGCGGACCGCGGAGGTCGCGACGATCGTCTGCCCGCCGAGCGACTGACCGGCGGAGAGCGTGAGCCGGCCGCGCAGCGTCGCGCGGCGGCCGAAGGGGACCTTCACGCGGCCGGAGCGCACGCGGCGGAAGCCGCGGCCGACCTTCGCGCTCGTGGCGGTGAGCCGGGTCGGGTTGCCCTGGGCGACGTTGCCCGCCGCGTCGCGGACCGTCACGCGCATGTCGATCCGCGACGCGCTCCCGCGGTCGAGCCGCGCCCGCAGGCGCCCGTTGGCGACGGTCGCGTTGAGCGTGCGGTACGGCTCCGTCGAGTTGCGGCGGACCTCGAGCGTGGCGCTCGCGACGCCGGAGGCGTTGTCGCTCAGCGACAGCACGATCGTGCGGCCGCGCGCGCGTTCGAGGACGGCGCCGGGCGGCGTGCCGTCGACGGCGATCCGGCGTGCCACGGCGGTCTCGTTGCCGGACGCGTCCTCGGCCACGACGCGAGCGGCGTGGTCGCCGTCCGGAGTGCCCTCCGGCACCCGCAGGGTGAAGGCCCGGCGGGCGGGACACGGCGCCGGGGCGCGATAGTCGCACGACGCTGCGTCGCGCCGCGTCCTGCCGGCCATCTCGAGCCGCACCGCTCGCACCGACGCGTTGTCGCGCGCGTCGTAGGTCATGACCTCGTTCGGCTTGCGCCACCCGCCCGCCAGGAGCGGGCCGCCGACGCCGAGGGTGGGGCGCGTGGGGTCGTCGACCGTGATCGCCGATCCGTAGATGATCATCTGGGCGAGCGGGTAGCCGTCGGACTGGCGCGCGGTCGGACACGAGCGGAACGCGCCGTCACCCGGCTCGCAGTTGACGCCCCAGTTCAGGAAGGTCGTGTTGACGGCGTACTCGGCACGCGACGCGTTCGAGATCCCCGACGCCTCGATCGAACCGAACTGGCATTCGTTCGCGCTGGCCGGGATGAGGCATCCCTCGAACGGAAGGCTCCCGTCGTCGGTCTGCCCGAAGGCCCTCCAGTCGCTCATGCCGCCATCGGTCTTGACGAGCTGGCCCCAGCGCCAGATGACCAGCTTCGTGACGGCTGTGCCGGGGGGAGCCTGGAAGTGGTGGTTCGCTGAATGCAGCCAGAACGCGTCCTGTCCCGCACGCGCAGCGCTGCGCGCGACCACCTGGCTGCCCGCGCCGGGGCAGTCGTAGACGAAGTCGAAGCCCGCCGGCTGCTGCGAGCCGTCGAGCGAGCTCAGGAACGGCGTCCACGCACTGTTGACGCCGCCCGCACCCGGTGCGCGACACGACACCACGTCGTACGTTCCCGCCTCGGCCACCGGCGTGCCGCCGACGGCCGTGGCCGCCACGACGAGCGCCCCCACCAGCCCGCGCATCCCTGCTCTCATCACCCGGCAATGTAGCCCGAAAGCCGCGCCAGGGCGCTGCTAGGGTCCGCCCGCGATGGCCTCCGGCACCGAGACGCTGAAGCGCACTCCGCTGCACGATCGCCATGCCGCCGCCGGGGCGCGGCTCGTCCCGTTCGCCGGGTGGGAGATGCCCGTGCAGTACGAGGGGATCCGCCCCGAGCACGTCGCGGTGCGGACGAAGGTGGGCGTGTTCGACGTCAGCCACATGGGCGAGATCGAGACGCACGGGCCCGACGCGGAGGAGTTGCTCCAGCGCATCCTCTCCAACGACGTCTCGAAGATCGCCGAGGACGGCGCGCAGTACTCCGTCCTCACCAAGCCGGACGGCGGCGTGCTCGACGACCTCTTCACCTACCGCCTCGGCCCCGACCACTTCCTCACGGTCACGAACGCGAGCAACCACGACAAGGATCTCGCGTGGTTCCAGAAGCACGCCAAGGACTTCGACGTCCAGGTCGACGACAAGCTCCACGACTACGCGATGCTCGCGGTCCAGGGGCCGGAGGCGCGCGACCTGGTGGCGGGCCTCGCCGACGGTGAGCTGCCGAAGCGCTTCCGCACGACGCGGCTGACGGTCGCGGGCGCGGACGAGGTCCTCGTGGCCGGGACGGGCTACACGGGCGAGGACGGCGTCGAGCTCCTGGTGCGGCCGGATGACGCGGTGCGCGTGTGGGACGCGCTCACCGAGGCCGGCGCCGCGCCGATCGGCCTCGGCGCCCGCGACACGCTCCGCCTCGAGGTCTGCTTCCACCTCTACGGCAACGACCTGTCCGAGGACCGCAACCCGATCGAGGCCGGCCTCGGCTGGTGCTGCAAGGAGGACACGGGCTTCATCGGCGCGGACAGGATCGCGGAGGCGCGCGCGAGCGGTACCCCGGAGAAGCTCGTCCCGTTCGCCCTCACCGGCCCCGGCATCGCCCGCCAGGGCAACCCGATCGCGGGCGGCGGCGAGGTCACGTCGGGCACGCAGAGCCCGTGCCTCGGCTACGGCATCGGGATGGCGTACCTGCCGGCCGGCAAGACCGAGCCCGGCACCGAGTTCGAGATCGACGTTCGCGGCAAGCCCCGCACCGCCGAAGTCCGCGAGAAGCCCCTCTACCGCAAGGAGTAGACCTTGGCCGAGGCCTCGTACCCGCCGGACCTCAAGTACCACGCCGAGCACGACTGGGCGCGGATCGACGGCGACACCGCCACGATGGGCATCACCTGGTACGCGCAGGAGCAGCTCGGCGAGGTCGTGTTCTTCGACCCGCCCGAGGTCGGCACCACCGTCACGAAGGACCAGCCGTACGCCGAGGTCGAGTCCGTCAAGGCGGTCTCCGACGTCGTCGCGCCGTTGTCCGGCGAGATCACCGAGGTCAACGAGGGGCTCTCCGACTCCCCAGAGCAGGTCAACGAGGACCCGTACGGCGAGGGATGGATGGTCAAGATCCGCCTCTCTAACGTAGGGGAGGCGGACGAGCTGATGGACGCGTCCGCGTACGAGGCCACCCTCACGTAATGAGCCGCTACACCTCCGCCACCGACGCCGACCGCCAGGAGATGCTCGACGCCATCGGCGTCGCGTCGATCGACGAGCTGTTCGACGCCGTGCCGGAGGGCGTCCGGCTCGACCGCCCGCTCGACCTCCCGCCCGGCAAGCCGGAGCAGGAGGTCTACGCGCGGCTGCGCGAGCTCGCGGACCGCAACGTCAGCACCGAGGACGAGATCAGCTTCATCGGCGGCGGCATGTACGACCACTACGTGCCGAGCCTGATCGACTCGATCCTCTCGCGCAGCGAGTTCCTGACGCCGTACACGCCCTACCAGCCCGAGATCTCCCAGGGCGGGCTGCAGGTCATGTTCGAGTACCAGACCGCGATCTCCGAGCTGACCGGCCTGCCGGTCTCCAACGCGTCCGTCTACGAGGGCCCGTCGGCGCTCGCCGCGGCCGCCTATCTCGCGAAGCTGCACAACAAGCGCAGCCGCTTCCTCGTCTCCGCCGGCGTGCATCCGCACTCGCGCGAGACGCTCGTGACCACGTCCGCCGGCTGGGGCACGAGCGTCGAGGAGATCCCGCTCGCCGACGGCGTCACCGAGGTCCCGGAGATCGGCGACGACGTCTCCGCCGTGCTCGTGCAGTACCCGAACTTCTACGGCGCCGTCGAGGACCTCCAGGCCCTCACCGACGCCGCCCACGAGGCCGGCGCGCTGATCATCGTCGCCTGCGACCCGCTGACGCTCGGAGTGCTCAAGCCGCCCGGCGCCTACGGCGTCGACGTCGCCGTGGGGGAGGGGCAGACGCTCGGCAACCGGCTCGACTACGGCGGCCCGTCGTTCGGCTTCTTCGCCGCCCAGGAGACCTACCTGCGCCGCATGCCCGGCCGCATCGCGGGCGAGACCACCGACGTCGACGGCCGCCGCGGCTTCGTGCTCACGCTGCAGACGCGCGAGCAGCACATCCGGCGCGAGAAGGCCACGCACAACATCTGCACCGCGCAGGCGCTCAACGCGCTGGCCGGCGTCATCTACCTGAGCTGGCTCGGCCGCCGCGGGCTCGTCGAGCTCGGCGAGCTGCTGCTCCAGCGCACCGCTTACGCGCGCGCGCAGCTGGCGGAGCTCGACGGCGTCGAGCTGCTCCACGAGCAGCCGGTGGTCAGGGAGTTCGCGGTCAAGCTCGACGCGCCCGTCGACGCCGTCATCGAGCGCTGCGCCGCCGAGGGCGTCAACCCCGGCCTGCCGCTCGACGACGACGGGCTCCTGGTCGCGATCACCGAGCAGCGCGGCCGCGAGGACATCGACCGGCTCGCGACGGTGCTCGGCGCGGCGGTTGCGGCGGAGCGCGAGCGAAGCGGTGGCGAGGCCTCTGGCCGAGACAGAGCGGTGACGGCGTGATCAGCGACAACCGCCTCCACACCGACCCCGGCCAGGGCGAGTCGCCGCAGGCCTCGCCCGGCGCGCAGTTCGAGACGCCGATGCAGCGCGACCGCGCGGTCACGATCTTCGAGAAGTCCAAGCCCGGCCGCCGCGCGTTCGTGGCGCCCGAGCTCGACGTGCCCGAGCAGGACAACCTCATCCCCGATCACCTGCGCCGCACCGATCCGCCGAAGCTGCCGGAGATCGCCGAGCCCGAGATCGTCCGACACTACAACCGGCTCTCCAAGCGCAACTTCGACCTCGACACCGGCTTCTACCCGCTCGGCTCGTGCACGATGAAGCACAATCCGAAGCTGCACGAGCGCGTCGCCGCGCTGCCCGGCAACGCGCGCCTGCATCCCGCGCAGCACCCGAGGCGCGCCCAGGGCGCGCTGCAGCTGATGTGGGAGCTCCAGCAGGCGCTGGGCGAGATCGCCGGCCTCCCGCACGTCAGCCTCCAGCCGAGCGCCGGCTCGCACGGCGAGCTCGCGGGCGTGCTGCTCACCCGCGCCTATCACGAGGACCGCGGCGAGCACCGCACGAAGGTGCTCACGCCCGACACCGCGCACGGCACGAACCCGGCGACGGTGACGATGGCCGGCTACGACGTCGTCAAGGTCGGCACCGACGAGCGCGGCGGGGTCGACGTCGAGGACCTGCGCGCGAAGGCCGGCGATGACGTCGCGTGCCTGATGCTCACGAACCCGAACACGCTCGGGCTGTTCGACGAGAACATCACGGAGATCGCGAAGATCGTCCACGGCGTCGGCGCGACGCTCTACTACGACGGGGCGAACCTCAACGCCGTCATGGGCCGTACGCGCCCGGGCGACATGGGCTTCGACATCGTCCACTACAACCTGCACAAGACCTTCACGCAGCCGCACGGCGGCGGGGGCCCGGGCGCCGGCCCGATCGCGGTCTCGGACCGCATCGAGCCGTACCTCACGCGCCCGCAGGTCGTCCGGCGGGAGGCCGAGAACGGCCACGGCCCGACGTTCGACCTCGACTTCGACCGGCCGAAGTCGATCGGGCGCCTGCGCGGCTTCCAGGGCAACTACGGCGTGTTCGTGCGCTCCTACGCCTACATCCTGTCGCTGGGCGGCGACGGCCTGCAGGAGGCGTCGGAGACCGCGGTGCTCAACGCCAACTACCTGCTCGCGCGGCTCAAGGAGCAGGGCGTCGCCGAGCACCTGCCGGCCGCCTACGACCGCGTCTGCATGCACGAGTTCGTGCTCTCGGGCGCGCCGATGAAGAAGAACCTCGGGCTCAAGACGCTCGACCTCGCCAAGCGCCTGCTCGACCACGGCTTCCACCCGCCGACCGTCTACTTCCCGCTGCTCGTCGAGGAGGCGCTGCTCGTGGAGCCGACCGAGACGGAGACGAAGGAGACGC
The DNA here is from genome assembly GCA_963811595.1 of uncultured Solirubrobacteraceae bacterium. Lineage (GTDB taxonomy): Bacteria > Actinomycetota > Thermoleophilia > Solirubrobacterales > Solirubrobacteraceae > DASQFQ01. Next base: position 400,839 of record CAWERW010000008.1, on the reverse strand, counting down.
TCGACGCGTTCGCCGACGTGATCGCCGACATCCTCCGCGAGGGCGCCGAGGACCCGGAGATCGCGCGCAACGCGCCCTACTCGACGCCGGTGCGCCGGCTCGACGAGGCCGGCGCCGCGAAGCGGCCGGTCATTCGCCAGCCGCTCTGAGGGCTACATTGGCCGCGTGTTGCGGCCCGTCCACGCAGCAGCGCTCGCCGTCGTGCTCGTGCTCGCGCTCCCCGCGCCGGCGCTCGCGGACTCGATCGTGTTCGTCCGCGACGGCGACGTCTGGATCTCGACGCCCGACGGCGCGACCGAGCGGCGGCTGACGGTCGGTGGCGGCCACGCCTCGCCGTCGATGGCCGACGACGGGCTGATCGTCGCGCTGCGCGGGAGCTCGTTCGTGCGGCTCCGGACCGACGGCGCGCCGGTGGGCGTGCCGACCGCCGCGGTCGGCGGCGACTGGCTCGTGGCCGGCGGCCCCTACGACCCGCGCGTGTCGCCCGACGGGCTGAAGATCGCGTACTGGTTCACGGGCCGCCGCCGCGCGTGCCTGCCGCTCGACCCGAACTGCTCGTTCGAGGACCGCGAGGTCGCCGCCTACGCCTACGCCGACCGCACGACCGACCCGCTCGAGCTCGGCGCGGTGCGCGACCGCCGCGACCCGTCGTGGTACGGCTCCGGCCGCGCGCTGCTGTTCCGCCCCGGCCCGGGGTCGGGCGAGGCGGTGGCGGTCAACCGCGTCGGCCGCGGCGAGTCCGACAACCAGGGCTGGTTCTCCTACGACGACGGGACCGAGCTCGACCAGGGCCAGATCAGCCGCGGCGGCGACCGCTTCGCGGCGGTCGCGGGCGGCAACGAGATTCACCTGTTCGGGGTCGTCGACCCGCCGCCGGCGCTGCCGGTGCTGCGCTGCGTGATCCCTGGCGGCCCGTACGCCAGCCCGACGTGGTCGCCGGACGGCACGATGCTCGCCTGGGAGGCCCCCGACGGCGTGCACGTCGCCGGCCCGGTGCCCGACCTGCGCAGACCCGTCACTGACTGCTCCGCCATCCGCGAGCGCCGCCTCGGCGCGGGTGCCGAGCCGTACTGGGGGCCGGCCGACGTGCCCGGCGCGACGACAGGCGCGCCGGTGGGAGGCACGCCGGTGGCACGCCGCCCGGCGCGCGCGTTCAGCTCGCTGCGGGTGGCCCGCCGCCAGCGCGGGCGCGCGGTGCGGGTCAGGCTGCGGATCGCGCGCGGGCCGGCGCGGGTCGAGGCGCGGCTGACGCGCGGCGGCCGCCGCGCGGGCCGTGTGCTGCGGCGCCGGGCGCGGGCCGGGACGCTGCGCCTGCGGGTGCCGCTCAACCGCGCCGCGAGGCGCGCGCTCGACCGGCGCGGGCGGCTCGCGCTGCGGCTGCGGATCACCGTGCGGGCGCCCGGGCGGGCGACCACGACGGCCCGGCGCAGGGTGCTGCTCCGCAGTTCGCGCTGAGCGCTGTCAAGCCAGCCTGACGCCCCGGTCAGATGCGCGACGGCGCGAGGGCGTGAGCCCGCGCGCGCCGCAACCGCGCCGCAGCCGCCCTGCTTCGCCACATGCGTGTTGAACCGTTTTTCGGTTGTACACCCCAGAGAGATCCGGTGTGGCGTCGGACCACTTTCGAGCCGCGGGACCCGAGGGCAGGACTCCGGGGTCAACCGAATCCATCGGAGGTAAGGGATGTCCAAGTCCCGCATGCTCGTAGTCGCGGCCGTCGCCGCACTGGCAGTGATGCTCATCGGCGGCGCCGGCCCGGCTGCGGCGCAGACGAGCGGCACGCCGCTCACGCAGCAGGTCGACATGACCGGCAAGGCCAAGAACGGCAAGAAGTTCAGCGGCACATACACGATCCAGAAGTTCGCCCGCAGCGGCGGCAAGCAGGTCGCCGTCGGCACGCTCAAGGGCCGGCTCGGCGGTCGCAAGGTGACGCGCAAGAACGTCCAGATCCCCGTGGCGCTCGAGCGCCATGAGGCCGCCGGCGCGTCGCAGCGTCCCAACCCGACCCCGGGCGCCTGCCAGATCCTCGACCTGGTGCTGCAGCCGATCGACCTCAACCTGCTCGGCCTGCGCGTCGCGACGAGCCGGATCGAGGTCCTGATCGAGGCCGTCCCCGGCGCCGGGGCGCTCCTCGGCAACCTGCTGTGCGGGATCACCGGCATCCTCGACCCGCAGGCTTCGTCGCGGCCCACCGCCTCGCAGCTCACGCAGGTCCTGAACGCGCTGCTCGCGCTGGTGCCCCGCACCGCGTAGAGCACGCTCCCGCCGCGGCCCGCCCCACTCGCCCTCGGGGCGGGCCGCTATCTTCGCCGGCTCAGTGCGGATCTTCTCGGGCATCCAGCCGACCGGCCGCAAGCACCTGGGCAACTACATCGGCGGCATCACGCAGTACGTCGCCGGCCAGGAGCGCGGCGACCCGGCGATCTACTGCATCGTCGACCTCCACTCGATCACCGTCGACTACGACCCGGCCGAGCTGCGGGCGCGCGGGTACGACCTCGAGGCGCTCCTGATCGCCTCCGGCCTGGACCCCGAGCGCTGCGTGCTGTTCCGCCAGTCCGACGTCAAGGAGCACACCGAGCTGTCGTGGCTGCTGTCGGCGGTGACGCCGATCGGCGAGCTCCAGCGCATGCACCAGTTCCGCGACAAGTCGCTCGCCCAGCGCGAGCTCGTGTCCGCCGGGCTGCTGTTCTACCCCGTCCTCATGGCGGCGGACGTGCTCGCCTATCGCGCCCACGAGGTGCCGGTGGGGGAGGACCAGCGCGAGCACGTCGAGCTGATGCGCGACGCCGCCGAGCGCTTCAACCGCCGCTTCGGCGAGACCTTCGTGGTGCCGGAGGCGCGGATCCCCGCGGTCGGCGCGCGGATCCGCGACCTGCAGGAGCCGACGAAGAAGATGTCGACGACCGCGGCGAGCGAGCAGGGGACCGTCTACGTGCTCGACGAGCCCGACGCGATCGTGAAGAAGTTCAAGCGGGCGGTCACCGACTCCGGGACCGACATCGTGCGCGCCCCGGACAAGCCCGGCATCTCGAACCTGATCGAGCTGCTCGCGGTCATCCGCGGCGTCTCGGCCGAGGACATCGAGCGCGAGTTCGCCGACTCCCGCTACGGCGACTTCAAAGTCGCGGTCGGCGAGGCCGTCGTCGACTACCTCGCGCCGGTGCGCGAGCGCTACCACGCGCTGCGCGGCGACGAGGCCGGGCTCGAGCGGATCCTGGCGGCCGGCGCCGAGCGCGCCCGCGCGATGGCGGCGGAGACGCTCGCCGACGCCCGCGAGAAGACGGGCGTCGGTCCGCCCCAGTCCCTAGCCTGAGGCGATGCCAGCGACCGCCGTGCACCGGCTGGAGCTCGACCTCGACGTCTTCGCAGGGCCGTTCGACCTCCTGCTCTCGCTGATCCTGCGCGAGGAGCTCGACCTGCTGGAGATCGAGCTCGCCGAGGTCGTGCTCGCCTACCTCGACCACCTGGAGGAGCGCGACGAGCTCGACCTCGAGGCGACGACCGAGTTCCTCGTCCTGATCGCGGCGCTGCTCGAGCTGAAGTCGCGGCTGATGCTGCCGGGCGAGGAGACCGAGGAGCTCGACGAGCTCGCGCCCGCCGAGGCGGCCGACGAGCTGCTCGAGCGGCTGCTGCGCTACGCGCGCTTCCGCGGCGCCGCCGGCTGGCTGGGCGAGCGCACGGTCGAGGCCCAGGCGCTGCTCTATCGCGCCGCCCCGCTGCCCGACGCGCTGCGCCGCCTGTCGGTCGAGAAGGCCGAGGCGTCCTACGAGCCGGCGCTGCTCGGCGCCGCTCTCGGCGGGCTGCTGCGCACGCCCCCACCCGTCGACCTCAGCCACATGGCGATGCCGCGCGTGTCGCTGAGCGAGCGCGTCGCGCACCTGCGCGAGCTGCTGCGCGGCGGGACGTTCGCGTTCGACGACGCCGTCAAGGACGCAGACCGGGTGACGGTCGCGGTCACGCTGTTCGCGCTGCTCGAGCTCTACAAGCGCGGCGAGGCGAGCTGGGAGCAGGCCGAGCCGTTCGGCGCGATCACGGTGGAGGCGACGTGACGCCGCTCGCCAAGATCGTCGAGGCGCTGCTGTTCCTCTCGCCCGAGCCCGTCTCGCTCGACGACCTGCGCGACGCCACGCAGCAGGACGAGTGGGCGGTGCTCGACGCGCTGACCGAGCTGCGCGACGGCCTGCACGGCCGCGGCGTCGTGCTCAAGGAGATCGGCGGCGGCTGGACGCTCGCCTCCCATCCCGGGGCGGAGGAGGCCGCGCGCCGGCTGCTTTCGAAGCCGCGCACGCCGACGCTCACCCCGGCGCAGGCCGAGACGCTGTCGGTCGTCGCCTACCTGCAGCCGGTCTCGCGGCCCGAGATGGCCCGCATCCGCGGCGTCGCGTCGGAGTCGGCGACCGCCGCGCTGGCCGAGCGCGGGCTGATCGAGGAGGCGGGCCGCTCGCCGTTCGGCGCCGTGCTCTACCGGACGACGCCGCTGTTCCTGAAGCTGTTCGGCCTGCGCTCGATCGAGGAGCTCCCCGAGCTCGAGCAGTGGGACCCGAGCCCTGAGGACCAGGCGGCGCTGCGCGACCGCCTGCTGCGCGCGGGCGACGAGCGCTCCGGCGCGAGCGCGTAGCGGCGCTCCACCGATTTCCTGCGCGTCTCCCGGAGCGCGGATAGGGTGGCGCATACGCCGAATCGGAGGCTCCACCATGCCGCGCCTTCTGCCCCTTCTCCTCGTCGCGGTGTGGCTGGCGACTGCGGCGCCGTCCGCGGCCGCCCCCGCGCCTCCGCCCCTCCCGGGGCACATCGGCTTCGAGGCGGGCCCGGCGTCGCCGGTCAGCGTGGGCGCGCTGCCGCGGGCGATCGCCGTCGGTGACCTCAACGGCGACCAGCACACCGACTTCGCGACCGCGAACGGTGCTGCCGACACCGTCACGCCCGCGTACGGCAACGGCTTCGGCGGCTTCACCACCGGCCCGCCCGTCGGCGTGGGTGACGACCCGCACGGGATCGTCGTCGCCGACCTCGACGGGGACGGGCAGGGCGACATCGCCACCGCGGACCGGGGCGACGACACCGTCACCGTCTTGATCCAGGACGAGGGCGGCGAGTTCCAGCCGCTCGAGCCGATCGCGAGCCGCGGCAACTCGCCGGTCGTGATCGCGGCGGGGCGGCTGGACGCCAACGACTCGCGCGACCTCGTGGTAGGCAACCGCGGGGAAGGCGGCGCCGGCCCGATCAACGTGGCGGTGCTGCTCAAGGACGGCGACACCTTCTCGCCGCCCGAGGGCCCGCCGCTCCCGGCCACCGCCGCGAGCGATCTCGTGCTCGCGGACTTCGACGAGGACGGCGAGCTCGACATCGCCACCGAGGGGACGTTCCTGCGGCTCGGGCTCGGCGACGGGTCGTTCGGCCCGGCTCAGGCCGTCGCCGACACGGGCCCGCGGCGGATCGTGCCGGGAGACATCGACGGTGACGGCCATCTCGACCTCCTCGCCTCGGGCTCGGGGTCCTCCATCGACTCGATGGTGCTGCTCGGCACCGGCGGCGGCGGGTTCCACATCGACGAGCAGGAGCTGTTCGCCGACGGGATCTTCCGCCCCGTGGGGTTCGCGATCGGGCGCTTCAACGCCGACCCCCAGGGCGACCTGTTCGGCACGATGAAGCGGTTCGACCTGGGGGGTGCCGAGACGGACGGAGTCGGGCACGTGTTCCTGGGCGGCGACGGCGGGGGGCTGAGCTCGATCGCGGACGGCCCCTGGCCGGTGGGGCCGGGCGCGTCCGCGCTCGCCATCGCGGACGTCAACGAGGACGGCCGGTCAGACGTCCTGACGGCGAACTCGGCCGGCCCGGCCGCGAACACGGTGTCGGTGCTGCTCAACACGACGCCGTGGCCGGCCGTGCTGTTCGCCTCGGGGGACATCCGCGAGATGGGGAACACGGCGGTCAACACGATCAGCGGCTTCGCGACCCTCGACATCCAGAACACCGGAGGGGACGCGCTGCGGGTGCGGCGGACCGAGTTCGCCGGCTCGGATCCGGACGAGTTCCTCAAGACGTCGGACAGCTGCACGGGGTTCAGCATCCCGCCGCAGGGCTTCTGCGCGATCAACGTCCGCTTCGCGCCGACCGTCGCGAGCCCCCGATCGGCGACCCTGCGGCTGTTCGACAACACGGTGGCGGGCACCCAAACGGCGTTCCTCAGCGGCGTGGGGACCGCGGCGACGGGTGGCGGCGGCACGGGCCCTGCCGGCCCGGCGGGCCCTGCCGGCCCGGCGGGCCCTGCCGGCCCGGCCGGCCCGGCGGGCGGACGGCACGAACGGCACGAACGGCGCCAACGGCGCCAACGGCGCCGCGGGCGCGAGGGGGACCAACGGGGTCGACGGCCGGAGCGGCCCGCAGGGCCTCAGGGCCGCAGGGCGCGACCGGGCCCCAGGGCCCGGCCGGCCGGGACGCCACCGTGCGCTGCAAGCCGAAGACGTCGCGCTCCGGCAAGGTGCGGGTCACCTGCACTGTGCGCTTCGCCTCGCGCGTCGCGCGCTCGTCGGTGCGGGTGCGGCTCGTGCGCGGGAGCACCGTCTACGGGACCGCGCGCCGCACGGTGCGGCGCGGCCGGGTCGCGATCGCGGTGCGCCCGCGCTCGCGCCTGCGCCACGCGCGCTACCGCCTCCTGCTCACCTTCGTCGACCGGAAGGGCCGGGCGACGACCGTCTCGCAGCGGGTGAGGGTGCGCTAACCCTTCGCTGCGAGCTGCCCGCAGGCCGCGTCGATATCGCGGCCGCGGGTGAGGCGGACCGTCGCGGTCAGGCCGTGCTCCTCGAGCGCGGCCTTGAACGCGTCGATCGCGCCGCGCGAGGAGCCGTCGTAGACGGAGTCCGTCGGGTTGTAGGGGATGAGGTTGAGCTTGTAGACCCGCGGGTTCAGGAGCTGCGCGAGCTGGCCCGCCTGCGCGTAGGAGTCGTTGACGCCCGCGAGCATCACGTACTCGACGAAGACCTTGCGCTTGCGGCGCGCGTAGTGCGCCTCGCAGGCCTCGAGCACCTCCGCGATCGAGTAGCGCTCGTTGACGGGCATGATCCGTGAGCGCAGCGCGTCCTCGGGCGCGTGCAGGGACAGCGCGAGCCGGATCGGCATGTCCGACTCGGTCAGCTTGCGGATGCCGGGCGCCCAGCCGACGGTCGAGATGCCCGTGCGGCGGTGGGTGATGCCGAGGTCGGGCAGGCGCCGCGCTGAGGCGAGCACGTTGTCGAGGTTCATCATCGGCTCGCCCATCCCCATGTAGACGAGGTGGTTGAGCGGCTCGATGCGGCGGAAGTGCAGGACCTGGTCGAGGATCTCCGAGGCGGTCAGGTTGCGGCCGAACTTCATCGCGCCGGTCGCGCAGAACGTGCACGTCAGCGGGCAGCCCGACTGCGAGGAGACGCAGACCGAGCGGCGGCCGTCGCGATAGCGCATGAGCACCGCTTCGACCGGGCGGCCGTCGTGGGTGTGGAAGAGCGCCTTGACGGTGCCGTCGCGCGCGTGCGCCTCATGGGCGAGCGTGAGCGTGGAGTAGGGGACCTCGGCGGCGAGCCGGTCGCGCAGCGCGGCCGGCAGGTCGGTCATCTCGTCGTAGCCGGCGGCCCCGCCCGCGGTCCAGCGCCACGCCTGGCGGGCGCGGAAGGCGGGCTCGCCGGCGTCGGCGAGCGTGCTCTCGAGGAGTTGGAGGTCCACGGGTTTCTATGGTGGCACCACCATGCGGCTCGCCAAGCACCTCGCCCACGCCGGGGTCGCCTCCCGGCGCGCCGCCGAGCAGCTGATCTTCGACGGCCGCGTCAAGGTCGCCGGGCATGTCGTGCGCGACCCCGCGCGCGACGTCGACGGCTCGAAGCCGATCACCGTCGACGGGCGGCCGGTCGGCGGGACCGAGCAGGAGCGCGCGGTCTACATCCTCAACAAGCCCGCGGGCGTCGTCTCGACCTCCCAGGACACCCACGGCCGCCGCACGGTCGTCGACCTGGTCCACGCCGACCGGCGGCTGTACCCCGTGGGCCGCCTCGACGCCGACACCACGGGCCTGCTCCTCCTCACCGACGACGGGGAGCTCGCCCACCGCCTGACGCATCCGAGCTTCGAGGTGCCCAAGACCTACCGCGCCGTCGTCCGCAATCCGCCGGTGCGCGAGCCGGCGCTGCGCAAGCTGCGCGAGGGCGTCGAGCTCGACGACGGCCGCACCGCGCCCGCCAAGGTCCGCCGCATCTCCTCGGGCGAGCTCGAGATCACGATCCACGAGGGCCGCAAGCGCCAGATCCGGCGGATGTGCGAAGCGATCGGGCACCGCGTCGAGTCGCTCGAGCGGGTCGCGTTCGGGCCGCTGCGGCTGGGCAGCCTGCCCGCCGGCGGGCACCGCCGCCTGACGGCCGCCGAGGTCGAGCGGCTGCGTCGCTGATTGAATGCCGCGGCCGATGCGCCTCTACGCCCTCCGCGGGGCCACCTCCGTGGCCGAGAACGACGCCGGCGCCATCCTCGGCGCCACCGACGAGCTGATGCGCGAGATCCTCTCGCGCAACGACCTCGCCGCCGAGGACCTCGTCTCCTGCATCTTCACGCTCACCGACGACCTCGACGCCGAGTTCCCCGCCGTCGCCGCGCGCAAGATGGGCCTGAGCGCCGTGCCGCTGCTGTGCACCCGCGAGGTGCCGGTGCCGGGGTCGCTGCCGCGCGTCATCCGCGTGCTCATCCACTGCTACGGCGACGAGGATCACGAGCCGCAGCACGTCTACCTCGGCGAGGCGGCGGCGCTCCGCCTCGACATCACGGGCGCGCAGTAGCCTGGATCTGAGATGCCGCTCGAGTTCGGCTCCAAGGTCCGCCGCATCCCGGTCTATCCGGCCGCCGACGGCTACGCGTCGGAGGGCCCGGTGGCCAAGCTCGCCTCCAACGAGAGCGCGTATCCGCCGATCCCCGAGGTCGTCGAGGCGGTCACGAACGTCCTCAGCGGCGTCAACCGCTACCCGGATCCCACCAACTCGGCGCTGCGCACGCGGCTGTCGGACCGCTACGGCGTGCCCGCCAACCGGATCGCGGTCGGCAACGGCTCCTGCGACGTCCTGCTGGCCGCCGGCGACGCGCTGCTCGAGCCGGGCGCCGAGGTCGTCTACGCGTGGCCGAGCTTCTCGGTCTACCCGCACCTGGCGGCCGCGTCCGGCGCGCGCGCGATCGAGGTCCCGGTCGACGCCGAGCACAAGCACGACCTGGCGCGGATGCGCGAGGAGATCACCGTCGCCACGCGGCTCGTGGTCGTCTGCAACCCCAACAACCCGACCTCGACCGCTCTGCCGCTCGCGGACATCGCGGCGTTCGTGGCCGACGTGCCGAGCCACGTCGCGGTGATCCTCGACGAGGCCTACTGCGAGTTCAACATCCTGCAGGACCCCGACGAGTCGATCCCGCTGCTCAAGCAGCATCCGAACCTCGTGCTGCTGCGGACGTTCTCGAAGGTCTACGGACTGTGCGGGCTGCGCGTCGGCTTCGCGCTGTGCGGGTCGGAGTCCTTCCGCACCGCCGTCGACCAGGTCCGCCAGCCGTTCTTCTGCAACGCCGCCGCCCAGGCCGCGGCGCTCGAGGCGCTCAACCACCAGGACGAGGTCGCCCGCCGCGTGGAGCGCAACCTCGCCGAGCGGATGGGGCTCGAGGACGGGCTGCGGCGGCTCGGGATCGAGCCCGCCGAGTCGCAGGCCAACTTCGTCTGGTTCGACCTCCCGGCGGGCGAGGACGACGACCCCGCCGAGGTCGAGAGCGAGATCATGCGCGGCCTCGCGCAACGCGGCATCCTCGTGCGCGCGGGCGGCTCGCTGGGCCGCGCCGGCGCGCTGCGGGTGACGGTCGGCACCGAGGCCGAGAACGAGCGCTTCCTGGACGCGCTCGGCGCGCTGCTCTAAGCTCGGCGCTTCCGCGCCATGCGCTCCAGCACCGGACAGCTCGCCTCCTTCTCCGCCGCGTATCTCTACGCCGGCGCCGCGAGCCGTTCCGCCTGGCGATTTCTCTAGGCGCTCGGTCGTGAACAACCGGCCTCCGGGCCGGTCTGCCGAGCGCCGAAGCACGTCCGTAGAGTGTCCAGTGGCGTAATTTCGAGGAGTCCAGATGATGATCGTGATGAAATCGTCGGCGACGGAGGAGGAGATCCAGTCCGTCATCGACCGCATCGAGACCGTCGGTGCACGAGCCCACCCCTCGCGCGGCGAGGAGGTCACCGTGATCGGCGCGATCGGCGATCGCGAGCACGTGATGCGCCTCGGCCTCGAGGGCGCCCCCGGCGTCCAGCAGGTCGTGCCGATCCTGAAGCCGTACAAGCTCGCGTCGGCGCAGGTCCGCTCGGAGAGGCCGTCCGTCGTCGAGATCGACGGCCGCCGGATCGGCGGCGAGCACTTCTCGATGATCGCCGGGCCGTGCACGGTCGAGTCGCGCGACCAGACGCTCGGCACCGCGCGCATCGTCAAGGCGGCCGGCGGCTCGCTGTTCCGCGGCGGCGCCTACAAGCCGCGCACCTCGCCCTACGCGTTCCAGGGGCTCGGCCAGGAGGGCCTGCGGCTGCTCGCCGAGGCCAAGGCCGAGACCGGGCTGCCGATCGTCACCGAGTGCATGGACGCGCGCGACCTCGAGCCCGTGCTCGAGGTGGCCGACGTCATCCAGATCGGCGCCCGCAACATGCAGAACTACCCGCTGCTGGCCGAGATCGGCCGGTCAGGGCGGCCGGCGCTGCTCAAGCGCGGGGCGTCGGCGACGCTCGAGGAGCTGCTGATGGCGGCGGAGTACATCCTCAAGGAGGGCAACCCGAACGTGCTGCTGTGCGAGCGCGGCATCCGCACGTTCGAGACCGCCTACCGCTACACGCTCGACCTGACCGCCGTGCCCGTGCTCAAGGAGCTCTCGCACCTGCCCGTCATCGTCGACCCCAGCCACGCGGCCGGGCGGCGCGACCTCGTGACCCCGCTGTCGCTGGCCGCGGCGGCCGTGGGCGCGGACGGGATCATCGTCGAGGTGCACCCGCAGCCCGAGGAGGCGATCTGCGACGGCCCGCAGGCGCTCGTCGCCGACACGTTCGCCGAGTACGTCGAGCAGGTCGAGCGCGCCGCGGCCGTCGCCGGCAAGGTGCTCTCCTCGGTTCGCGCTTGATCGTCGCGGTCCTCGGCGTCGGCCTGGTCGGCGGGTCCGTGGGGCTCGCCGCCCGGGAGCGCCTGGGGGCCGAGGTCCGCGGCTACGACCCCGCGCCGGGCGTGCTCGAGCGCGCCGTCGAGCACGGCGCGATCACGGCTGCGTGCGGCTCGGCCGCCGAGGCGCTCGAGGGCGCCGAGGCGGCCTTCGTCGCCGCGCCCGTGCGCGCGCTGCCGGGCGTGGTGGGGGAGGCGCTGGCGGCGGCGGCGCCGGGCTGCGTCGTCACCGACGTCGGCTCGACCAAGCGCGAGCTCGTCGGCGCCGTCGACGACCGGCGCTTCATCGGCGGCCATCCGCTGGCCGGCGCCGAGACCGCCGGGGTCGAGCACGCGCGCGCCGGGCTGTTCGACGGCGCCACCTGGTACCTGACGCCGACCTCGCGCACCGAGGGCGTGCTCTACGAGCGCCTCTACCGGCTGCTCGCCGACCTCGGCGCGCGACCCGCCGCGATCGACGCCGAGACGCACGACCGGCTGATGGCGTCGGTCTCGCACCTCCCGCACGTGCTCGCCAACGTGCTCGTGGCGCAGACGGCGCGCGCGCTCGAGTCCGAGCGGCTGCCGCCGACCGGCCCGAGCTTCCGCGACGCCACGCGCGTGGCCGGCGCGTCGAGCGCGATCTGGGGCGACATCTACCTCTCCAACGCCGACGCGCTGGTGGCCGCCATCGACGACACCCTGCGGCGGCTCGGCGACGTGCGCGACGCCCTGGCGGCGCGCGACGAGGGCGCGGTGAAGGGCTGGAACGACGCGGCGCGCGAGGACCGCCGGCGGCTGCTGGAGGCCGACCTCGCCGGCGGCGAGGTGGTCGAGCTGCGCGTGTCGGTCCCGAACCGGCCGGGCGTGGTGGCCGAGGTGGCGCTGGCGCTCGGGCGCGCGCAGGTCAACATCGTCGACATGGCGCTCTACCCGGCGGCCGACAACACGACGGGCTCGATCGCGCTGTGGATCGCGGGCGCGGACGACGCGAGCGAGGCCGAGGGGCTGATCGGCGCGCTCGGCTTCACGGTGGCCCGCCCATGACGTTCTTCGCCCCCGCGGAGAGCGGCCTCCGCGGCACGCTGGTCGCGCCGCCCGACAAGTCGATCTCCCACCGCGCGGCGCTACTGGCCGGGATGACCTCCGACCCCGTGCGCGTGACCGGCTACCTGGCGGCGGAGGACACGCTCTCGACGCTGCGCGCGGTGCAGGCGGTGGGCGCGCTGGTGGAGCGGCGCGACGACGAGCTCGTGATCCGCGGTCCGGGGCTGCGGGCGGCGGCGCAGCCGACGGGCGTGATCGACGTCGGTAACGCGGGCACGCTGCTGCGGCTGCTGCCGGGCTGGCTCGCGGGGCAGGCCGAGGGCGTGTGGATCCTCGACGGCGACGAGTCGATCCGCCGCCGCCCGGTCGACCGGATCGCGGCGCCGCTGGCGCTCATGGGCGCGCATCTCGACGCGCGCGACGGCCGCTTCACGCCGCTGACGATCAGCGGGCGGCGGCTCGAGGGGATCGACTACGAGCTCCCGGTCGCCTCCGCCCAGATCAAGTCCTGCGTGCTGTTCGCGGGACTGCTGGCGTCGGGCGCAACGAGCGTCACCGAGCCGGCCCCGACGCGCGACCATACGGAGCGGATGCTGCTGCAGGCCGGCGCGCGCGTCGAGCGCGACGGCGCGACGGTGACCGTGCACCCGCAGGACGAGCTCGAGATCGACCACATCGACGTGCCCGGCGACCCGTCCTCGATCGCCTTCCACGCGGCGGCGGCGATGCTCGTGCCGGGCTCCAGGCTCGTGCTCGAGGGCGTCGGGGTGAACTGGACGCGCGTGGGCTTCCTGCGCATCGCCCAGCGCATGGGCGCGGTCGTCGTCGGCCCGCTGGAGGAGCCGCAGGACGGCATCCCGGCGGCCGAGCCGGTCGCCGAGCTCGACGTCTGCGACGCGCCGCTGGGCGCGACCGTCGTCGAGGCGGACGAGGTACCGCTGGCCATCGACGAGCTGCCGCTCGTCGCGCTGCTCGGCTGCTTCGCGGAGGGCGAGACCGTCGTGCGCGGCGCGGCCGAGCTGCGGCTCAAGGAGAGCGACCGCATCGCCACCGTGGTCGACGGGCTGCGCGGGCTCGGGGCCGACATCGAGGCGGCCGTGGACGGCTTCGCGGTGCGCGGGACGGGCGGGCTGCGCGGCGGCGTGATGGAGGCCCACGGCGATCACCGGCTGGCGATGCTCGGCGCGGTCGCGGGGCTGGCGTCGCGCGAGGGCGTCGAGGTCGTGGGGATGGAGGCGGCCGCCGTCTCCTACCCGGGCTTCAGCGCCGACCTCGCCCGGCTCCTCGGCTGAACAACGGGCGGCGCGGGCGCGGCAGCTCGCCGTGGCGGGTCAGCATGCCGTCCCACTCGATCCACGCCGGGCCGCGGCGGTCCCGGCGGCTGTACGTGGTCCACAGGCGGTTGTTGGCCGACACCGTCCAGCCCCGCTCCGCGTAGGCCTCGCCGCGCGTCGCGCTCGTCGCCTCGGCGACCGCGGCGAACAGGTCCACGACCGCCTCGCGCCAGCGCTCGTCGGCCGTCAGCACCCGCCAGTCCACCTCGAGCTGCAGGTCGCCCGGCGGGTTCGCGTGCCCGCCGAAGAACGGCCGCGACGCGTACCAGAACGTCCGGTGGTCCTGCGCGAACGCCGCGAACGCCGCCGGGTCCTCGAACCGCTCCTGCGGCGGCTCGTAGTCGCCGTAGCGGCGGGGCAGGGCCTCGCGGGCGTGGCGCGCGATCGCGTCGATCATCGCGGCCGGCGCAGTCGCCCAGTCGGGTGCGGTCCACTCCAGGCAGACGATGTTCGTCTTCTTCTCCGCCTTGCCCGCCGGCACGCGCTTCGGCGTCCCGCGCGGCTGGAACACCGCGTCCTCCTGGCGGTCGTAGGCGGCGCCGTCGTGCGCCTTGGCGAGCTCGCGGCCGAACCTGCGAGCGGTCTCGCGCTTCGTCCCCGAGACCTGCACGAGCCAGCGCGGGGCGAGCACGGCGGCCGCGAGCGCGTCGGCCAGATCGGCCGGCTCGATCTCGAACGGGCCGTCGACGGTCACGCCGTCCGGCGGCTCGCCGGGCTCGGGCCGCTCGTGGGTCGCGACGTCGACGTCGTAGCTCACGGCGGGCGCGACACTACCCTCACTCCATGGTCATCGCCATCGACGGTCCCGCCGGGGCCGGCAAGTCGACGGTCGCCCGCGCCGCCGCGGAGCGGCTCGGCTTCACCTATCTCGACACGGGCGCGATGTACCGGGCGATCGCCGTCGCCGCGAACGGCGGCGCCGACGCCGCCGCGATCGCGCGCGCCGCGCAGCTCGAGCTCGGCGAGCGCGTGCTGCTCGACGGCGAGGACGTCACCGAGCGGATCCGCGAGCCGTGGGTGTCCGAGGCCGCCTCGCGCGTGTCCTCCGACCCGGCGGTGCGCGAGGCGCTCGTGGCGCAGCAGCAGCGCATCCTCGCCGAGGGCGACTGGGTCGCCGAGGGCCGCGACATCGGGACCGTCGTCGCGCCGGACGCCGAGGTCAAGGTGTTCCTCACCGCCGACCCGGCCGAGCGCGCGCGCCGCCGCGCCGCGGAGCTCGGCACCGACCCCGACGTCGTGGCGCGCGACCAGGCGCTGCGCGACGAGCGCGACCGCAACCGCGAGCACGCGCCGCTCGTGGCCGCCCCCGATGCGGTGCCGGTCGACACCACCGGGCTCTCGCTCGACCAGGTCGTCGAGCAGATCGTCACGCTCGCGGTCGAGGCCAAGGAACTCCCGACGTGAGGAAGGTCGCCGTCGTCGGCTATCCGAACGTCGGCAAGTCCTCGCTCGTCAACCGCCTCACGCAGTCGCGCGAGGCCGTCGTGCACGAGCGCTCCGGCATCACGCGCGACCGCAAGGAGCTCGCGACGGACTGGAACGGCCGCCAGTTCGCGCTGATCGACACCGGCGGCGTCGACCTCGAGGACTCCGACCCGCTCGCGGTGTCGATCCAGGACCAGGTGCGCGAGGCGCTCTCCGACGCCGACGTCGCGCTGCTCGTCGTCGACGCGCGGGCGGGCTACCGCGCCGGCGACCAGGAGGTCGCCGAGATGCTGCGCAAGGGCGGCCTGCCGGTCGTGCTGGTCGCCAACAAGATCGACTCGCCGCGCGACTTCGGGCTCGTGCACGACTTCCACGGGCTCGGCCTCGGCGAGCCGTTCGCGGTGTCGGCGGTGCAGGGGCTCGGCACGGGCGACCTGCTCGACCGCCTCGTCGAGCTGCTGCCCGAGGGCGACGAGCCCGAGGACGAGGAGGACATCGTCCGGCTCGCGGTGATCGGGCGCCCGAACGTCGGCAAGTCGTCGCTGGTCAACGCGTTCCTCGGGCGCGAGCGCGTGATCGTCTCCGACATCGCCGGCACGACGCGCGACGCGATCGACACGCCGATCGAGGTCGACGGGCGGCGGCTGCTGCTGGTCGACACGGCCGGCATCCGGCGCGCGGCGAAGGTCAACGAGTCGGTCGAGTACTACACGTCGCTGCGCTCGCAGCGGGCGGCGGAGCGCGCCGACGTCGCGCTCGTGGTGTGCGACGCCACCGACGGCGTCACGTCCCAGGACCTGCGGATCGCAGAGATGGCGATGAAGGCGGGCTGCGCGACCGCGCTCGTGCTCAACAAGTGGGACCTCACGAGCGGCGACGACTTCGACCTCGACCACGAGCGCGCGCGGGTCAACCGCAAGCTGCGCCTGCGGCCGAAGGTGCTGACGACGTCGGCGAAGACCGGGCGGCACATCAGCCGCATCCTCGTCGAGGCGCTGTCGCTGGCCGAGCGAGCGTCGCACCGCATCCCGACGCCCGAGCTCAACCGCTTCCTCGGCGACCTGGTCGCGAGCCGGGAGACGCCCCAGAAGCAGGGCCGGCGCCTGAAGCTGTTCTACGCCGCGCAGATCGAGACCCGGCCGCCGCGCTTCTCGATCCACGTCAACCACCGCAACCGACTGACGCGCGACTACGCCTACTTCGTCGAGAATCGCCTCCGTGACCGCTACGCCCTCGAGGGCATCCCGCTCGTGATCGACTTCGTGGAGCGCAAGCAGCGCCGGCGGGAGGAATGACGCGCAGCTCCGCGGCGGTGCTGGCGGGCGCCGCGGTGCTGCTGGTGGCGATCCTCGCGGTCGCGGTGCGCGACACGCTCGCCGACCCCGGCCCGGGCGGCGCGGCGGCCGAGCTCGTGCCCGCGTCCGCGCTCGCCTACGCGCGCCTGAGCACCGACCCCGGCGACCCGGAGGCGCGCGAGCTCGCCCGGCTCGCCCCGCGCATCCCGGGCTACCTGCGGGTGCGCGACGCCGCGCTGCAGGCGATCTCGCCGGCGCCGGGCGCGTTCGACGTGCGCCGCGACGTGCGGCCGTGGCTGGGGGAGGAGGCGGCGGTCGCGCTCGTCGAGCTCGGGGGCGGGCGCTTCGGCTCGCTCGTGCTCGCCCGCGTGCGCGACGAGCCCAAGGCCGAGGCGCTGCTGCAGCGCGTGGCGGGCGCGCGGCCGGGCTCGCGCTACAAGGGCACCGTGGTGCGGCGCTTCGGGTCCAACGCGGCGGCGTTCGTGCGCGGCTACCTCGTCGCCGGGCCCGAGCTCGCGGTCCAGCGCTCGATCGACGCCGCCGAGGACGACGCGCCGGCGCTCGCGGAGTCCGACGTGTTCGAGCGCGCGCTGGCCGGCGCCGAGCGGCCCGCGCAGGTCTACGTCGCGCCGCGCGCGCTGGGCGCCGCGCCGGGCGGCGGCGTGGCGGGCGCGCTGGCCGCCCTGCTCAGCCACAAGCGCCTGCGCGCGCTGGGCGCCGCCGCCGGTGGTGGCGAGGACGGCCTGAGCGTGCGCGTGCGCAGCGTCGGCACCGGTGGCAGGACCGCCGCCGACGCCGGGCCGGCGGACGGCGCGCGCGCGCTGGCCGCGCGCGTGCCGGCCGAGGCGATCGCGCTCGTCGCTGCGCCGGAGGCGGCGGCGGTCGTCGCGGCCATCGAGCGCGCCGGCGGCGCCGCGGCGGCCGAGGCCGTGCGGAGCACGCTGGCGGAGGAGGCCTCGCTCGACCTCGACCGCGACCTGCTGGCGCGCCTGCACGGCGGCTTCGCCGCCTGGATCAGCCCCGGCGAACCCGCTCCGGTCGTCGCCCTCGCCGCGCGCACCCGCGACCCCAAGGGCGTGCGCGAGGTGCTCGCCCGCCTGCAGGACCCGGTGGCCCGCGTGCTCGCCGAGGACCCGGACGCGCCGCTGATCTTCCGCGGCCGCGACATCGCCGGCGCCGAGGTCTTCACGCTGCCGGTCTCCGACGGCTTCGCGCCCACCTACGCGGTGGCCGGCGGCACCGCCGTGATCGCCACCGCGCCCGAGGCCGTCGAGGCGTTCCTCGGCCGCGGCAGCCCCCGCCTGCTGGAAACCCCGGCCTTTCGGTCAGCGGTGCCCGCGTTGTCGCCCACGGCCGACTCGCTAGGCTTCTTCGACGTACGCCAGCTCCTCACGCTCGGCGAGCAGACCGGGTTGACCGCCGAGGACCTTCGCCCGGTCCACGCCGCCAGCGCCGTGATCCAGCGTGAGGAGGACGACACGACCGCGGAGCTGTTCTTCGAGATCCCATGAGCAACCTGAGCGACAACGAGTACCTGTTCACGTCCGAGTCCGTCACCGAAGGCCACCCGGACAAGATCGCCGACCAGATCTCCGACGGCGTCCTCGACGCCGTGATGCGCGACGACCCGAACGGCCGCGTCGCCTGCGAGACGCTCGTCAACACGGGGCTCGTGGTCGTCTCCGGCGAGATCTCGACGTCGACCTACGTCGACATCCAGGAGATCGCCCGCGAGACGATCCGCAAGATCGGCTACACGGACGCCGACCTCGGCTTCTCCGCCGACTCCTGCGCCGTCATCAACGCGATCGACAAGCAGTCGCCCGACATCGCCCAGGGCGTGGACCACGCCTACGACTCGTCCGACGACGAGCTCGATATCGCCGGAGCCGGTGACCAGGGCATGATGTTCGGCTACGCGAGCGACGAGACGCCGGAGCTGATGCCGCTCCCGATCTCGCTCGCGCACAAGCTCGCCGCGCGCCTCGCCGAGGTCCGCAAGGACGGCACGCTCGACTACCTGCGGCCCGACGGCAAGACCCAGGTCTCCGTCCGCTACCGCGACGGCCGCCCGGTGGCGATCGAGAAGCTGCTGATCTCGACCCAGCACCGCGAGGGCGTCGAGGAGCAGATCCCCGACGACCTGTGGAAGCACGTCGTCGTCCCGGTCCTGCCCGAGGACCTCTACGACGCCGAGCAGCTCCGCCGCGACTTCCTCGTCAACCCGACGGGGCGCTTCGTGATCGGCGGCCCGGTCGGCGACGCCGGCCTCACCGGCCGCAAGATCATCGTCGACACCTACGGCGGCATGGCGCGCCACGGCGGCGGCGCCTTCTCGGGCAAGGACCCGAGCAAGGTCGACCGCTCGGCCGCGTACGCCGCGCGCTACGTCGCCAAGAACGTCGTCGCCGCCGGCCTGGCCGAGCGCTGCGAGGTCCAGGTCGCCTACGCGATCGGCGTCGCGCACCCGGTCTCGATCATGGTCGAGACGTTCGGCACCGAGAAGATCGCCCGCGCCCAGATCGATGCGCTCGTCCGCGAGCACTTCGACCTCCGCCCGGGCGCCTTCCGCGAGTACCTCAACCTCCACCGGCCGATCTTCCAGAAGACCGCCGCCTACGGCCACTTCGGCCGCGAGGACGACGACTTCACGTGGGAGAAGACCGACAAGGCGGACACCCTGCGCGCGGCGGCGGGGCTCGGCGAGGTCGCCGGCGTCGCCTGACGTGTTGCTGAGCGCGCGGGCTCATAGAGAGCTCGCGCGCACGCGTTCTCCCCGCGTGTTCGAGGAGGCAGCAAGCGGGTAAGGGTCGGGCAGCGATGCTCGCCCAATCGGAGATCCGGCTCGACACGAACCTCGTCGACTACGCGATCCTCGCCATCTACTTCGTCGCCGTCCTCGGCATCGGCTTCGCGGCGAAGCGCTACGTCAAGACGAGCCTCGACTACTTCCTGTCGGGCCGCTCGCTGCCCGCGTGGATCACCGGCCTCGCGTTCATCTCCGCCAACCTGGGCGCGCTCGAGATCCTCGGCATGGCCGCCAACGGCGCCCAGTTCGGCGTCTACACGGTCCACTACTACTGGGTCGGCGCGGTGCCCGCCATGGTCTTCCTGGGCATCGTGATGATGCCCTTCTACTACGGCTCGAAGGTGCGGTCGGTGCCGGAGTACCTGCGGCTGCGCTTCAACAAGCCGACGCACGTCTTCAACGCGCTCAGCTTCGCGGTCGCCACCGTGCTGATCGCCGGCGTGAACCTCTACGCGCTCGCGCTGGTGCTGAAGCTGATGCTCGGCTGGCCGATCATCATCGGCATCGTCGTCGCCGCGGCCGTCGTGCTCGTCTACATCACGCTCGGCGGCCTCTCGTCGGCGATCTACAACGAGGTGCTGCAGTTCTTCGTGATCCTCGCCGCGCTGGTGCCGCTGACGCTGATCGGACTGCACGACGTCGGCGGCTGGGACGGCCTGAAGGAACGGGTCATGGAGGTCAACTCCGAGGACAACCTCTTCAACTCGTGGAAGGGCACAGGCGTCGGCAACGTCGACAACCCGCTCCTCGCGTCGTGGGTCCCGATCGTGTTCGGCCTCGGCTTCGTGCTCTCGTTCAGCTACTGGACGACGAACTTCGCGGAGGTCCAGCGCGCGCTGTCGGCCAAGAGCCTGAGCGCCGCCCAGCGCACGCCGCTGATCGGCGCCTACCCGAAGATCTTCATCCCGGCGATCACGATCATCCCCGGGCTCGTCGCGCTGGCCGTCATCCCGGGCCTCGGCGGCGACGACCCCGACAAGCAGTTCAACAACGCGATCCCGCTGCTGATGAACGAGTACCTGCCCAACGGCATGCTCGGCATCGCGCTGGTCGGCCTGCTGGCGGCGTTCATGGCCGGTGTCGCGGCCAACGTCTCGGCCTTCAACACGGTCGTGACCTACGACCTCTGGGAGCCCTACGTCAAGTCCGGCCAGAGCGACGAGTACTACATCCGCTTCGGCCGCATCGCGACGATCAGCGGCATCGTCGTCGGCATCGGCACGGCGCTGATCGCCTCGGGCTACGACAACATCATGGATTACATCCAGCTGTTGTTCAGCTTCTTCAACGCGCCGTTGTTCGCGACGTTCATCATCGGCATGTTCTGGAAGCGGATGACGCCGTGGGCGGGCTTCTGGGGCCTCATCGCGGGCACCATCGGCGCCGCCGCCGCGCACTACGGGAACAGCTGGGAGCTCATCGACCTCGGGTCCGCGCAAGCGGCCGCCTTCTGGGGCGCGATCGCGGCGTTCGTCACCGACGCGGTCGTCAGCGTCATCGTCACACTGTTCACGAAGCCGAAGCCGATCGAGGAGCTGCAGGGGCTCGTCCGCGGCATGGCCAACGAGGCGGAGGCCCTCTCGAAGGAGGACCAGGCCTGGTACCGGAAGCCGTGGCTGCTCGCCGTCGGCGCGCTCGGCCTGACTGTCCTCGTGAGCCTCTTCTTCCTCTAGGAGACCGACCGTGGCCGAAGATCCCGACATCCAGCAGAGCGAGCAGGGCGAGGTCGACGCGGAGCGCGCCGCGAAGGCGGCCAACCTGTTCGACCTGCGCCGCATCATCGGCGGCCTGTTCCTGATCTACGGCTTGATCCTCGTCGTACTCGGGCTCGGCGAGTCCGACGCGTCGATCGAGAAGTCCGCCGACGTGAACGTGAACCTCTACGCCGGGCTCGGGATGCTGGCGGTCGCCGTCCTGTTCATCGCGTGGGCGCTGCTGCGCCCGCTGTCCGCCGAGCTCGACGAGTCAGAGGAGCCGCGCGGCGGGTCCGGGGACGACGGGGATGACGCCGTCGGGTCGCGCGCCGCCGGGTCCTAACAGCGCCAGCACCGCCCCGCCGAAGCCGCCGCCCATCATCCGCGCCCCCGCCGCTCCGGCGCGCTTGAGCCGCTCGACGGTCGCCTCGACCTCGGGCACCGAGGCCTCGAAGTCATCGCGCAGGCTCGCGTGCGACTCGTCGAGCAGCCGCCCCACCGCCTCCAGGTCGCCCGCGCGCAGCGCCGCCACCGTCGCGTCGACGCGCCGGTTCTCGCTCAGCACGTGGCGCGCGCGCCGGCCCTCGGCGCCGCCCAGCCGCGCGGCCGCTTCGGGATCGGCGGCGCTGAGGTGCTCGACGCCGAGCGCCTCGGCGGCCGCGCGGCACTCCGCGCGGCGCTCGTTGTAGCCGCCCCCGGCGTGCGTGTGGGTGGCGCCCGAGTCGGCGGTCACGAGCTGCCAGTCGCCGAGGTCGAGCGGCACGCGCTCGATTGCGAGCGTCGCGAAGTCGATCCGCAGCGCGTGGCCCTCCTCGCCGAGCAGCGACGCGATCTGGTCGAGCAGCCCCGTCTGGGCGCCGACCCACTCGTTCTCGACGCGCGAGCACAGCTTCGCGAGCTCGAGCCGGTCGGGCTCCTCGGCGCCCGCGAGGCCGAGCAGCGCGAGGCACAGCGCGGTCTCGAGCGCAGCGGAGGACGAGAGCCCCGAGCCCTGCGGCACGTCGCCCTCGAAGGCGATCCGCGCGGGCGCGAGCTCGATGCCGGTCGCCGCGAGCTCCGCCACCGCGCCGCGCACGAACGCCCGCCAGCCCTCGGACGGCTCCGGCGCGGAGAGCGTGAACGCGTCGGTCTCGCCGAGGTCGAGCGCGGTCGCCTCGATCCGGTCGCCGTCGAGCGGCTCGGCGGTCACCGTCACGCCGCGGTCGATGGCGAACGGCAGCGCGAGGCCGCCGTTGTAGTCCGTGTGCTCGCCGATCAGGTTGACGCGGCCGGGGCCGCGCGCGCTAATCGTCGTTGTCGCCCGGATCGTCGTCATCGCCGCCCGGGCGGTCGGGCCGCGGGCGCGTGGGGGAAGGCTGCGACGGCTCGGGCTGCGGGGCGGGCGTGGACTGCGGCGGCGGGGGCGGCGCGGGGGCGGGAGTCGGCGCCGGCGTGGAGGCCGGAGGCCTGGCGGGTCGCCGCTGCGGCTGGATCGTGGTCCGCTTCTGGGTGACGAGACGGCGCGGGCTCGACGCCTGGCGCCGCGGGGCCGCGCGCGCGGGCGCCTGCGTGGCGGGGGCGTCGCCCTCCTCGCTCGACTCCGGCGTCGACGTCGCGGCCGGCGCGGCCGCGGTGCTCCCGCCGCCGCCGCCGCCGCGGGCCGGGCGCCGGGCGCGCTCGGCCTTGACCTTGACCTTTGCCTTGGGCTTGGCCTTCGCCTTGGCGGCCGGCGTGGCGGTCGGCGTCGCCGCCGCCTGGTCGCTGGCGATCGCCTCCGCGTCGGAGCGCTCCGAGATGCGGCTCGGCTCCGAGGACGAGAAGCCGAGGGCGTAGGTCACGAGGCCGCCCACCACCAGGCCCATGAGCAGGGCGAAGGCGATGAAATGGAACTTCTCGCTGCGAAGCCACTCCGGCATCTGCACAGAGTCGCGTCAAGTCGGCGGGCTTTCAACCCCCCTGGACGCGAATTACGCCGGCGGAACGAGCTCCTGGACGGCCCAGCCGTTGCCGTCGGGGTCCGAGAAGAACACGAACCGGCCCCACGGGAAGTCCTGGACGTCGGACACCTCGACGCCCCGCCCGGAGAGCTCGGCGTGGGCCGCCTCGATGTCGGACACGACGAGCTGCAGGCCCTGCAGCGAGCCCGGCGACGCGTCGCCGAGGCCGGTGCCGAACGAGATCGAGCATGCCGAACCCGGCGGCGTGCACTGGATGAAGCGCAGGTCGTCGCTGACGCGGTGGTCGTGGTCGGCGTTGAAGCCGGCCTGCTCCGTGTAGAACGCCTTGGCGCGATCGGGGTCCGAGACGGGGACGGCGATCAGCTCGAGCTTGTAGTCCACGAGGGCTCCTTCAGTCGGGTGTTCGCGATGGCGACCGCCTCGGAATTCTCGTCCATGAGCAGGAAGCGCCGCCCCAGCTTCGCGGCCGCCACGCCCAGCGTGCCCGAGCCGGCGAACGGATCCATGCAGATGTCATCAGGACGACTCGAGGCCTGGACGAAGCGCCGCAGCAGGCCCTCGGGCTTCTGGGTCGGGTAGCCGGTCTTCTCGCGCCCGGTCGGGGAGACGATCGTGTGCCACATGACGTCGGTCGGGCGCTTGCCGCGCGCCGCCTTCTCGGGCGTCACGAGCCCGGGCGCCATGTACGGCTCGCGGTCGACCGCCTCGGCGTCGAAGAAGTAGTCGGTCGGGTGCTTGACGTAGACGAGGATCGTGTCGTGCTTGGGCGGCCAGCGGCGGCGCGGCTTGGCGCCGTAGTCGTAGGCCCAGATCAGCTCGTTGAGGAAGCACTCGCGGCCGAACAGCTCGTCGAGCAGCAGCTTGCAGTAGTGCGCCTCGCGCCAGTCGATGTGGAAGTACAGCGTGCCCGTGGGGTGCAGGAGCCGCCGCACCTCGCGCAGGCGCGGCTCGAGGAAGCCGAGGTAGTCGTCGAACGCGTCGCGGTAGGAGGACGACTCGAGCAGCTCGGTCGTGTAGCGGCGGCCGCCGAAGCCGGTCCGGTCGCCGGCGCCGTCGGCCGCGGCGGTCGTCGCCAGCGTGCGCCGGGTCTGGGCGCGGCCGGTGTTGAACGGCGGGTCGAGGTAGGCGAGCTGGACGCTCGCATCCGGCTCGGCCCGCATCAGCTCGAGGTTGTCGCCGAGCAGGACGCGGTTCACGACAGGTCAGCCTAATAGCGTCAGCGGCGTGATCGCCCAGGTCGAGCCGCTGACGACGACCCGCCGCCTGTCTGGCCCGTTCGACTACGCGCTGCCCGACGCGCCGCTCGTGGTCGGCTCGGTCGTCAAGGTGCCGTTCGGCCACCAGAAGCTCGACGGCGTGGTGGTCGGGCTGGCCGCCGAGAGCGAGCTGGCCGCCGACCGGCTCGTCGCCCCGACCGCGGTGCGCGAGGACTCCGTGCCGCCCGACCTCGTAGAGCTCGCGCTGTGGATGGCCGCCGAGTACGCCTCGACGCCGGCGCGCGCGCTCTCGCTCGTGCTGCCGCCGCCCGGGAAGCCGCGGGTCCGGCTGTGGGCCGCGCGGACTGCGGCGCCGCTGGAGGGCGAGCGGCTGACGGACAACCAGCGCGCGCTGCTGGAGGGCCTGCCGCGACTGGCGGGCGAGGACCTGGGGTCGCTGCGGCGGCTGGAGAAGCGCGGGCTCGTGGCGATCGCGGAGCGCGCGGAGCGGCGCGAGCCGCTCACGCGGCCGCGGGCCGACCGCGCGGTCGAGCCGACCGCCGAGCAAGCCGCTGCGCTCGCCGCGGTCGAGATGGGGGGCGAGCACCTGCTGCACGGCGTCACGGGCTCGGGCAAGACCGAGGTCTACCTGCGTGCCGCGGCGCGCGCGCTCGAGCGCGGTCAGGGCGTGATCGTGCTCGTGCCCGAGATCGCGCTGACGCCGCAGACCGTCGGGCGCTTCCAGGCGCGCTTCGGCGACACCGTCGCGCTGCTGCACTCCGCGCTGGGCGAGGGCGAGCGCTACGACGAGTGGCGGCGGCTGCGCTCGGGCGAGGCGCGGATCGCGGTCGGGCCGCGCTCGGCCGTCTTCGCCCCGGTCGAACGGCTCGGCCTCGTGGTGGTCGACGAGGAGCACGACAGCTCCTACAAGCACGAGGGCGACCCGCGCTACGACGCGCGGCGCGTGGCGGCCGAGCGCGCGCGGCGGGCGGGCGCGGCGCTGCTGGTCGGCTCGGCCACGCCGCGGCCCGAGACCTGGCACGCGCTCCCGCGGCTGGAGCTGCGCGAGCGCGCCGACGGGCGCCCGCTGCCGCCCGTGCGCGTGCTCGACATGCGCGAGACCGCGCATCCGCTGCACCCCGACACGCGGCGCGCGCTGGGCGAGGCGCGCAAGTCGATCGTGCTGCTCAACCGCCGCGGCTGGTCGAACTTCCTCACCTGCCGGACGTGCGGCAAGGTCTGGGAGTGCCCGCAGTGCGACGTCGCGCTGGTGCTGCACCGCGCCCAGGGCGCGATGGCGTGCCACCACTGCGGCCACCGCGAGCCCGTGCCGCAGCGCTGCGACGCCTGCGGCTCGCTGGCGGTCGCCCGCCACGGCGCGGGCACCGAGCGCGTCGAGGCCGAGTTGGCCGAGGCACTCGACGTGCCGGTGTTCCGCCTCGACGCCGACACCGCGGGGACGAAGGACGCGGTGCCGTCGCTGCTGGCGCGCTTCGACGCTGCGCCCGCCGGGCTGCTGCTCGGCACCCAGATGGTCGCCAAGGGCCACGACTTCCCGGACGTCACGCTCGGCGTCGTGCTCGACGCCGACTCGACCCTGCGCTTCCCCGACTTCCGCGCCGAGGAGCGGACGTTCGCGCTGATCGCCCAGCTCGCCGGCCGGGCGGGGCGCGGGCCGCTCGGCGGGCACGTGCTGGTCCAGACCGCCTCGCCGGACGCGCCGGCGATCCTGGCGGCAGCGCAGCACGACTCGGCGGGCTTCGTGGCCGGCGAGCTCGGGCGGCGCGAGGCGCTGCGCTACCCGCCGTTCGCCGACCTGATCCGGGTCGTCTGCCTGGCCGAGGACGGCACCGCGGCGCGAGCGGCGGCGGGGCGGGTGGCGGACGCGGTGGATGTGGAGGGCGCCGACGTCCTCGGCCCGGCGCCGCTGTTCCGCCTGCGCGGGCGCGAGCGCTTCCAGCTCGTCGTCAAGGCGACGCGGCGGGCCCCGGCGATCGCCGCCGTGGCGGGGGCGGTCGAGGCCGCGGCTCGAGACCGCGTTTTCCGCCAGGTGGCCTTCTCTGTCGACGTCGACCCGCAATAGACTGCGCTCCATGGCCCACGAGGACCCGATTCCGCCCGTCGAGGTCGAGCCGGCGCCCGAGTCCGAGGACCGCTACGCCAACCTCGATCCCGAGACGCGGGCGCGCCGCGACGCGACGCTGCGGCTCGTGCGCAAGTACGGCGATCCCGTGCTCAAGAGCCGTGCGCTCGAGATCGAGCGCTTCGACGACGCGCTCGTCGAGGAGGTGCGGCGGATGGGCCAGCTGATGCACGACGCGCTCGGCATCGGCCTCGCCGCCACGCAGCTCGGGGTCATGCACCGCGTGCTCGTCTACCGCGTCGAGCCCGACGCGCCGGTGGCCGCGCTCGTCAACCCCGTGCTCGAGTGGTCGAGCAAGGAGTCCGAGCCGCTCGAGGAGGGCTGCCTGTCGCTGCCGGGCGTGCTCGTCGAGGTCGAGCGGCCGATCCACGTGCGCGTGCGGGCGCAGGACGAGTACGGCGAGAAGATCCTGGTCGAGGCCTCGGGCCTCGAGGCGCGCGTCATCCAGCACGAGATGGACCACCTCGACGGCGTGCTGATCCTCGAGCGCACCTCGCGCGACCAGCGCAAGCAGGCGATGCGCGCCTTGCGCGAAGAGGCCAGGGCCGCCCCGCTCGGCGTGGCCTGAGCCTGAGCATGCGGACGGTCTATCTCGGTACCTCGGAGTTCGCGGCGGCCGTGCTCGAGCGGCTCGCCGGCGGGCCGCACCGCCCGCAGCTCGTGATCACGCGCCCCGACGCGCGGCGCGGCCGCGGCCAGAAGGTCGGGCCGCCGCCGGTGGCCGAGCGGGCGGACGCGCTCGGGCTCGACGTCATCCAGCCGGCGGACCTGCACGCGCCCGAGGTGATCGCGGCCATCGCGGCGGCCGAGCCGGACGTGCTGATCGTGTGCGCGTACGGCGTGCTGGTCAAGGAGCCGCTGCTGTCGGACTACGAGATCTTCAACGTCCACCCGTCGCTGCTGCCGCGCTGGCGCGGGGCGGCGCCGGTCGAGCGGGCGATCATGGCCGGCGACGCCGAGACCGGCGTCTCGATCATGCGCCTGACCGAGGGGCTCGACTCCGGGCCGGTGTGCCTGGCCGAGACCGAGCCGATCCGGCCCGACGACGACTACGGGACGCTGGCGGCGCGGCTGATGGAGCGCGGCGGCGAGGCGCTCGTGCGCGCCCTCGACGAGCGGCCGCCGTTCGTCGAGCAGGACGAGGCGGGCGTGACCTACGCGCACAAGATCGAGGCGCGCGACCGCGCGCTGGACCCGACGCGGACGCCCGAGGAGGTCGAGCGCGTGGTGCGGGCGCTGCGGCCGCACATCGGCGCGCGGCTGCCGCTCCCCGAGGGCAGCTTCCTCGGCGTGACCGCCGCCGCGGTCGACGGCGACACGCTCGCGCCCGCGGGCGGGCGCCTGCGGACGGACGGCGACCGGCTGCTGCTCGACTGCAACGGCGGCGCGCTCGAGCTGACCGAGGTCCAGCCGCCCGGCGCGCGGCCGATGCGGGCCGCCGACTGGCTGCGCGGCCGCCCCGATCCCGCGCTCACGGACTTCTGGCTCGACCAGCGGCTGCCCGAGCGCGGGCTCGAGGAGCTCGCCGAGGCCGCGATCCGCGAGTGGCGCTCCGACGCGGAGTGGGCGCCCTACATGGCGGCGCTGGCGTGGCGCGGCGACCGGGAGGTCCTCGCCGCCGCGCGCGAGCTGCTCGGCCGCGACGACACGCGCGCCCGCGCGGTCGGCGCCTACGTGCTGGGCCAGCTCGGCATCCCGGAGCGCACGTTCCCGGCCGAGAGCGCAGCGGCGCTCGAGGAGCACGCGGAGCGCGAGGACGATGCGGAGGTGCTCGCCACGATCGCGAGCGCGTTCGGCAACCTCGGCCCGGAGTACGGGACCGAGACGCTGCTGCGGCTGCGCCGTCACGACGACGCGCGCGTGCGCGAGGGCGCGGCCGACGCGCTCGCCGGCCGCGAGGACGAGCGCGTGTTCGAGGCGCTCGTGGAGCTGACCGCCGACCCCGAGCCGAGCATCCGCGACTGGGCGACGTTCGCGCTCGGGACGCTGTCGCCGGAGGACACGCCGACGCTGCGCGACGCGCTGGCGGCGCGGCTCGACGACCCCGACGACAGCACCCGCATCGAAGCGGTCCACGGCCTGGCGCTGCGCAGCGACACGCGCGCGCTCGACGCGGTGCTCGACCTGCTCGGGGAGGTCGGGCCCCACGACGACGGCGGCAACGCGGCCGACACGATCTGGAAGCGCTACGCCCTCACCCAGGCGACGGTCCGGCTGGCCGCGCTGACGGGCGACGCGCGGCTCAAGCAGCACCTGCCGGCGCTCGACGAGCGCCTGGTCGGCACGGCGATCGAGCCGGACCTGCGCCGCGCGTACGACCGCGTCGGCTACGACGGCTGACGCAGCCCGCCCAGGAGCTGGCCGAGCACGAGCTCGTAGTGCTCGTCGCTGCCGTAGTGGCCCAGCTCCGACGCGACGCCGACCGTGAGCGGGAAGTGCTCGGCCGGGAGCATGGCGAGCGCGGCCGCGACGTCGTGGCTGGGCCCGCCGGGGTCGAGGTCGCGGGCGGTCGTGAACGACGACCAGCCGTAGTTGAAGGCGATCACCCCGCTGAAGACCGCGACGGCGCGGCCGCCACCGATGCCGCCGCGCTCGAGGATGCCGAGCGCGAGCTCGCCGATGCGGACCGCCCCGAGCCCGGGGCTCGGCCGGCTGAACAGCTGCGCGACGGCCCAGGGATGCTCGGCCAGCAGGCGCCGGTGCGCGCGGGCGAACGCCCCGAGGTCCGCGAGCCAGTCGTCCGTGGGCGGAGCGGGGGAGAAGCGGCCCAGCACGCGGTCCAGCAGCGCGTCGACGAGCTCGTCCTTGGTGGCGAAGTGGTTGTAGAGCGCCATCGGCGCGGCGCCGAGGCGGGCGGCGACGGCGCGCATCGTCAGCGCGTCGAAGCCCTCACGGGCGACCGCCTCGGCCGCGTCGAGGATCACCTCGCGCGTGAGCGAGCCGCGAGGGCGCCGCGTGCGGCGGGCCGCACCGGCGCGGTGCGGCTGGCTGGTGTCTTCGCTCATGGCCCTTGACCCGTCCTTGTGTACAGCGTACGTTAGAGCAGTAACGTACAACGTACACCAAGGAGTGGACATGAACTTCAAGCGCTGGCTCCCGACGTTCCTCGCCTTCCCGATCGGCGGCTACCTGGCCTACGCCACGATCGGCTCGGTCGAGGGCCCCGCCTCAGCCGCGGCCGCCGGCCTGATCGCCGGCGCGGTCATCGGCGCGGGGCAGTGGCTGGCCCTGCGCGGCGAGGGGATCGACGCGCGCTGGGCAGCGGTCACCGCCGCGGCGATGACGGCCGGCGTGACCGTCGCGTCGCTGATCACCGGCGCGGGGACGGAGACCGCCGACCTGGTCCTGACCGGCGCGCTGGCCGGTACGGCCGTCGGCGTTGCGCAGGCGGCGCTGCTGGGCTCCGGGCGGCTCGCATGGACCGCGGTGACCGGCGGCAGCTGGGCGCTCGCCTGGATCATCTCCTCCGCCGTGCTCGCGCAGAACGCGGACGAGGGCTTCGTGATCTTCGGCTCGAGCGGCGCGCTCGTCGCGACGATCCTCACTGGGCTCGCGCTGCGCCGCCGCACGGCGGCGATCGCGGCGGTCTAAGGAGCGGGCGGGGCCGTCGCGGGGACGGGCTCGCCGGCGACGGCGGGATCGGCCGTGCCGCGGGGCCCGTCGGCGTCGTCGTCGTCGGACGGCGCCAGGGAGTCGTCGTCGACCGGGTCCGGCAGGACGGCGACGGTGTCGTCGACGACGGCGGGCGGGGCGGGCTCCTCGTCGTCGGCGGGGGCCGTCGTGGTGTCGTCGGGCACGGGCTCGGTGTCGGCCGGGGGAAGGTCGGGGTCGACGGGGGTCGGCAGATCGGGCTCGATGACCGGGGCGGGCTCCGTCGGGGGCTCGACGGGGGCAGGCGTCTCGGGGTCCGGCGGGGCGGGCGTCTCCTCGGGGGCGGGGACCTCGACGACCGGGGGCGGCTCCTCGACGACCGGGGGCGGCGGCACGTCCACGACCGAGCCCGGGTCGGTGCCCGCGGCCTGCTCGACGAGGTTGGAGGCGCCGTCGCCGTCGCCGTCGTCCATGCCGTCATCCACGCCGTCGCCGTTTGAGTCGGCGACCGCCGGGTCGGCGCCGGCGCGCAGCTCGACGGTGTTGCGCAGCCCGTCGTGGTCGGTGTCCTCGTCGCCGTCGGGGATGCCGTTGCGGTTCGTGTCGGTCACGGTCGGCTTCGTGCGGATGCGCTGCTCGGTGCGGTTGTCGAGGCCGTCGCCATCGGTGTCGTCCGCGGCGTCGCGGGCGTCCTTCGGGTTGAGGCCGTAGCGGCGCTCCCAGACGTCGGGCATGCCGTCGCCGTCGCTGTCGTCGCTCGCGCGGGCCAGCGGCGTCGTGGCGCGCGGCGCGGCGAGCGGGCGAGGGCGGGGCCGGACCTTGACCGCGACGCCGGTGCCGGCGCTGCGGCCGCCCGGGGTGGCGCTCGCGGCGTCGAGGGCGGCCTCGAGCGCGGTGGCGCCGCCGGTGACGGCGGGGTTGCCGGGACGGGCGGCAGAGCTGACGATGGGGACGGAGAAGGCGCTGGCGGCGGGGAGGTCGCTGAGCCGGACGGTCTGGCTGCGCTCGCGCGCGTTGCGAGAGCCCTCGTCATTCCATTCCAGGAGTGGGGCGACCAGGGCGCCGAGCGTGAGGACGGTCACGATCATGCCGGCGGAGACGAGCCCGGCGAAGCGAAGGTCGGAGCGTCGCGTATGCGCGCGAGAGGAATGCGTCGACCTGCGAGAGTGCCCCATCACCGACTTTGTCGGCATTGAGGACCGCGGGCTTGAGCCGCCGACCACGATCTGGACGTCCGTTCGATGACCTCGCCCGCCCGCCGCGCCGCTTACACCGTCCTGCGCCGTGTCTTCGAGGACGGCGCGTGGGCCGACCGGGCGCTGCGCGGCGAGTCCGAGCGGCTCGGGCTCGACGCGCGCGACCTCGCGCTCGCGACCCGGCTCTCCTACGGCGCCGTCCAGCGCCGCGCCACGCTGGATCACGTCGCCGAGGCGCTCGCGGGGCGGCCGCTGGAGCAGCTCGACCCGCCGGTCCAGGCCGCGCTGCGCCTGGGGATCTTCCAGCTCGCCTATCTCGACCGCGTGCCCGCCCACGCGGCGGTCGGGGAGTCGGTCGAGCTCGCCAAGGCGGACTCGCGCGGCGGCAGCGGGCTCGTCAACGCCGTGCTGCGCCGCGCGGCCCGCGAGGCGCGCGACCGCATCGCCGCGCTCCCCGACGACACGCCGGAGGCGGCCGCGCTCAAGCACTCGCATCCCGCCTGGGTCGCGGAGCTGTGGTGGGACGCGCTCGGCCCCGAGGCCGCCCGCGCGCTGATGGCCGCCGACAACGAGCCCGCCGAGGCGGCGCTGCGCGCCAACGCGCTGCGGATCACGGCCCCGGAGCTCGCCGCCCGCCTGCCCGTGCCGAGCCGCGCGGCGCCCGGCCTGCCCGAAGGGCTCGTGCTCGAGGCGCCCTACGACGCCCACGGCGCGCCCGAGTGGGAGGCGGGCCTGTTCATGCCGCAGTCGCGCGCCGCGATGGCGGTCGCGCGCGTGCTCGCGCCTCGCGCGCGAGAGCGCGTGCTCGACCTGTGCGCGGCCCCGGGCGGGAAGACCACCCACCTCGCCGCGCTGATGGAGGGCGCGGGCGAGGTCGTCGCCGTGGAACGCCATCCGGGCCGCGCCGGCGCGCTCGAGCGGACCGCCCGCCGCATGGGCGCCGCCGCGGTGACGGTCCGCGTGGGCGACGCCGCCGCGCCCCAGGAGCCCGAGGCCTACGACCGCGTGCTCGTCGATCCGCCGTGCTCGGACCTCGGCACGCTCGCGAGCCGGCCCGACGCGCGCTGGCGCAAGACCGCCGACCAGCCCGCGCGGCTCGCGCGCACGCAGGCCACGATCCTCCGCGCGGGCGCGGCCGCGCTGCGGCCGGGCGGCACGCTCGTCTACTCGACCTGCACGATCTCGCCCGCCGAGAACGAGCGCGTGATCGACGCCTTCCTGGCCGATCGCGGGGACTTCGATGTCGACGACCTGCGCTCAGAGCATCCCGTCTGGCAGCATCCATCTGTGCCCTCCCACCTCCAGACGCTCCCGCACCGCGACGGCACGGAGGGGTTCTTCATCGCCCGGCTGCGCAGGCACGAGGCGCGGTGACGACGCCCGAGGTCGACCTCGGGCCGGTGTGCCCGGCCTGCCACGAGCCGTGGCTGCGCCCGACCAACCTCCCGGGCCGCTACCGCTGCGTGAACTGCCTCACGCGCTTCGAATTGAGTTCGGTCTGCCCCAACTGTGGGGAGCACTCCACGATCGTTCGCATGTCCGACACAGCGCTGTACGCCTGCAACGCCTGCGGAGACTCGATGCTCCAGCCCATCTGATGGGAGAGCTCTCCGGCATCGCGCCGTCCATCCTCGCCGCCGACTTCGCCCGCCTGGGCGAGCAGGTCGGCGCCGTGCTCGAGGCGGGCGCGCGGGTCATCCACGTCGACGTCATGGACGGCCACTTCGTGCCGCCGATCACGATGGGCCCGCTCGCGGTCGGCGCGCTCGCCGACCAGGTCCACGGCGCGGGCGCGCTGCTCGACGTCCACCTCATGATCGAGCGCCCCGAGCGCCAGATCGCCGCGTTCGCCGAGGCGGGCGCCGACAACATCACGTTCCACGTCGAGGCGACGCCGCACGTGCACTACGCGATCAACGCGATCAAGGAGGCGGGCTGCACGGCCGGGGTCGCGCTCTGCCCCGCCACGCCGGTGCGCGCGCTGGCCGAGGTCGCGGCCGACCTCGACGTCGCGCTGTGCATGACCGTCAACCCGGGCTGGGGCGGCCAGCCGTTCATCCCCGCCTCGATCGGCAAGATCGAGCGTCTGCGCGCCCTCATCGGCGCGGCCCCCGCGCTCGAGGTCGACGGGGGCATCGACACCGGCACCGCCGGCCCCTGCTCGGAGGCCGGCGCGACCTTGTTCGTGGCGGGCTCCGCTCTGTTCGGAGCACCCGATCCAGCCGCCGCCTACCGCGCAATAGCGCAGGCGGCGGGGGTGTAGCCAGCCGTATAGCTCACTGTGTGTTGCGCGTTCACAATGGCCTCGCGATGGCTCTGACCGTCCTCATCGTCGACGACCACCCCTCCTTTCGTGCGAGCGCGCGCGTGCTGCTGGAGGCGGAGGGCTTCGACGTCATCGGCGAGGCCGCCGACGGCACCTCCGGCATCGCCGAGGCGCGTCGCCTGCGGCCCGACCTCGTGCTGCTCGACGTCCAGCTGCCGGACATCGACGGCTTCGACGTCGCCGCCCGGCTGACGAACGGCAACGGGCCGGACATCGTGCTCGTCTCGAGCCGCGACTCGTCCGACTTCGGGCCGCTCGTGGCCCGCAGCGGAGCTCGCGGGTTCGTACCCAAGGCGGAGCTCTCGGGCGCCCGCATACACGAGCTGCTGTAAGCCCGGATAGTCTCCCGCGCATGAGCGACCCGCTCCGCGTCGTGCTGGCCGATGACTCCGTGCTGTTGCGCGAGGGTCTCGCGCGCCTGCTCGAGGAATCGGGCTTCGAGGTCGCCGGGCAGTCGGGCGACGCCGAGGACCTGCTGCGCAAGGTCGGCGCCCACCGGCCGGACGTCGCGGTGGTCGACGTGCGGATGCCGCCCACGCACACCGACGAGGGCCTGCGCGCGGCGCACCAGATCCGCCTCGACCACCCGAGCGTCGGCGTGCTCGTCCTCTCCCAGTACGTCGAGGAGGCCTACGCGCTCGACCTGCTGTCGGAGTCGACGGAGCGCACCGGCTACCTGCTCAAGGACCGGGTCGCGGACATCGACACCTTCACCGACGCCGTCCGGCGCGTGGCCGGCGGCGGCTCGGCGCTCGATCCCGAGGTCGTCGCGCTCCTGCTCGGCCGGCGCCGCCGCGAGGATCCGCTGGAGGCGCTCACGCCGCGCGAGCGCGAGGTGCTCGGGCTGATGGCCGAGGGCCGCTCGAACGCCGCGATCGCCGGCGAGCTCGTGGTGACCGAGCGCGCGGTCGAGAAGCACGTGACGTCGATCTTCACCAAGCTCGACCTGACGCCCGCCGCCGAGGACCACCGGCGCGTGCTCGCCGTGCTGCGGTACCTGCAGTCCCTCTGACCCGCATGGGCAAGCTGCCGCTCCTGGCGCTGCTCGCGGTGCTCGCGGGCTCGTTCGCGTTCCACGCCTACCGGGCGGAGCACCCGACCACGAGCTACCAGTCCGCCGACGAGCGCTCCTACGGCAAGCTCGCGGTCGGGATCGCGGACTCCCAGACCTACGGCAACGGCTCGCGCGACCCGCTGCACTGGCCGCCGGGCGCGCCGTTCCTGTTCGCCGCCGGCCACGCGATCGCGCCGGCCGCCGACAGCGCGGAGACGTTCGAGATCCCGTCCGCCTACTGGCTGCAGGCGCTGGTCTCGCTCGGCACCGCGCTCGCGGCCTTCGCGCTCGCGGCGCTGCTGGCGGGCGCATGGGCGGGCGTCGCCGCCGCCGCGCTCGTCGGCTTCTACCCGCCGCTGATCCTCGCGACCGGCGAGCAGCTCTCGGAGCCGTTCGGCGCGTTCTGGATGACGGTCGCGTTCGCGCTGTTCGCATACGCCGCGCGGCGGGGGCGGGCGTGGCTGTTCGCGGCCGGCGGCGTGGCGCTCGGCGCGGCGGTGCTGACGCGGGCCGACCTGCTGCCGGTGCCGTTCGTGCTCGCGGCGCTCGTGGCGGTGTGGACGTGGCGGGCCGGCGACGGGCGCCGCGGCCTGCTGATCGGCGGGTGCATCCTCGGCGGCGCCGTGCTGGCGATCGCGCCCTGGAGCGTCTACGCGTCCGCGCGCGCCGGCGAGCTCGTCCCGGTCACGCGCGGCTCGAGCTCGGCGCTGTTCGTCGGCACCTACCTGCCCGGGAACGGCACCACGGTGGGGATGAAGCGCTCGCTCGGCGCCGCGGCCAAGCGCCGCAACCCGAAGCTCCGCAACGTCCCCGACTTCGACCTCGAGGCGCGCTCGGTGCTCGCGGTGGTCGCCGACCGCCACCCGGAGCTGGACTCGAACGCCGCGATCGCGCTCGAGGCCCGCAAGAACATCTCGCGCTACGTGCGCGAGGACCCGGTCGGCTACGCCGGGATGATGCTCAACAAGGTGCAGCGGATGTGGTCGCGCTACGCGCGCGGCGGCGCGCGCCACACGACATGGGCGATCCGCGGCCCGCACATCGCGCTCGTCCTGCTCGCTGCCGCGGGGCTGATCGCGGGCGTCCTGCGCGGTCGCTCGCTGCTGCTCGCGTGCATCCTCGTCTCCGCGCTGACCTCGACCGCCGTCCACATGCTGGTCGTGTCGCAGGCCCGTTACAACCTCCCGCTGATGCCGGTGCTGCTCACCGGCGGCCTCGTCGGATGGCTGATGTTCGTGCGCGGACCGCGGCGGGCGAGGGCGTCCGGCGCTCCCTGAGCCCAGCACCACGGCCAAACGTTCGTCGACTGAGCGGCGGGCGCTGTTGCCTTCTGACGCGTAGTCCGGTTAGCGTGGCCCGATGCGCCGACTCGCTCCCGCCGTTCTGGCTTCGACCATGCTCCTCCTCGCCTTCGCGTCCCCCGCGTCGGCTGTGCTCATCGACAACGGCACGATCCGCCTCGGCGTCAATCCCGCCGGCGAGCTGAACGACACCGGCGCCGACGTCGGGCTCGAGTACATGCCGACCGCCAACGACGGCACCGTCGCGGGCTCGCCCGCCGAGGGCTGGGGCGCGGGCGCCGCCGGACCGACGGCGTTCCAGGCCCGCGCGAACCGGAACCTCCCCACCGACGCCAGCATCAACCCGATCTCGTTCACCAACACGGCCAACACGGCGTTGTCGATCGCCGACATCCGGGTCGGCGGCGCGGGTGGCACGCGCACGCTGCGTGTCACGCACGACATCCACCCCGCGCCGACGACCCCCAATCTCTACGAGATCACGATCAAGCTCGAGAACCTCACGGGCGGCACGCTGACCGACGTCCGCTACGAGCGGCTGATGGACTGGGACGCGGAGCCGACGCCGTTCAGCGAGTTCGTCACCGTCAACCGCGGTCCGACGCCGCCCTCGGCGTTGATCTACTCAGACGACGACGGGTTCGCGGACACGTTCCCCTTCACCGACGACAACAGCGGCTTCACCGATCCCGCGAACACGTCGAACCGCAACTACACGGACAAGGGGCCGTCCGACCACGGCGCGCGCTTCACGTTCTCGTTCGGCAACCTCGGGCCGGGCCAGTCGCGCGAGTTCTTCCTCTACTACGGCGCCGCCGGCACCGAGGACGACGCCGACGAGGCGGTCAGCGCCGCCGCGCTCGAGCTGTTCTCCTACGGGCAGCCCAACCTCGCGGACAACGCCGTCGCGCCGCCGGACGCCGACACGCTCGCCGACGGTCCGGAGCAGGGCAAGCCCAACACGTTCATCTGGGGCTTCCGCGCAGTCGGCGGCAGCGCGATCATCCCGCCGTCGATGACGCTCACTCCCGACCGCGCGTCGCCTGCCGTCAACACCACGCAGAGCGGCACCGCGACGCTGCGCGACACCGGCGGCAGCCCGGTGCCGGGCGCGGAGGTCGTCTTCCAGATCACCGGCGCGCACCCGCAGACGAAGACCGCGAGGACGGACTCGAACGGCAACGCCGGGATCTCCTACAGCGCGTCCACCAACGGCGACGACGCCATCACCGCGTGCCTCGACGCCAACAGCAACGGCGCGTGCGAGCTCAACGAGATCGCCGACACCGCGATCTGGAGCTGGCAGGGCGGCGTGATCGTTCAGCCTCCGCCTCCTCCGCCGCCGCCTGAGGGCCCGCAGCCCGAGCTCGGCAAGAGCGTCGTGGTGGGCAAGGTCTCCGGCACCGTCCTCGTCCGCCTGCGCGGCCGCCTGCGCACCCTTGGCTCCCTGACGTCGATTCCGCTCGGCACCACGGTCGACGCGACGAAGGGCCGCGTGCGCCTGATCTCCGCGGCCGCTCCCGGTGGCGTCGTCCAGACCGCCGACTTCTACCAGGGCCAGTTCAAGGTCACGCAGACGAAGGGCAACTCGCCGATCACCCAGCTCACGCTGAACGGCAGGCTGAGCTGCGGCAAGGGCAAGGCCTCGTCGTCCCAGCGGCGCCGCAAGACGCGCAAGCTGTGGGGCGACGGCACCGGGCGCTTCCGCACCCGCGGGCGCCACGGCGCCGCGACGGTCCGCGGCACGCGCTGGCTGACCCAGGACCGCTGCAACTCGACGAAGTTCACGGTGCGCCGGGGCTCGATCTCGGTGAAGAACATCAGAACCAAGAAGACGCGCACGGTCGCCGCGCCGAAGTCGCTGACCGTCAAGCCGAAGAAGCGGAAGAAGAAGAACTGAGCCGCACAGCGCTCGCCGGTCTCGCCTGCGCAGCCGCCTGCCTGGGGCTGCCGGCGGCGGCGAGCGCCGCGGTCAATCCCACACGCGACGCCGCCACGCTGGGCGGCGCGATCCCCGCGGACGCGAGCGTCGTCGCGACGTTCCCGCAGATCGCGCCCCTCGGCAACCCGGCCGCGGTCGCTGACAGCCCGTACTCGGACTTCCCGCGCCACGGCGCGACCTTCGCGATCCTCTCGTCCGGCGACGCCGTGCGCTTGGACCCCGCGGGCGTGCCCGGCGACGACGACAACGGGAGTACCGAGTCGAGCGAGGGCTCGCGACCCCTGGTCTCCGACCTCACCCAGCTCCGGCTCGACGTCACGGTCGAGGCGCCGGCCAACTGCGTGTCGTTCGCGTTCCGCTTCCTGACCGAGGAGGCCCCGGGGGCAGAGTTCAACGACGGCTTCATCGCCGAGCTCGGCGAGTCGAACTGGACGACGACGGGCGGCGAGCTGACGGCGGACAACAACTTCGCGTCCGACGGCGGCGGGCACGTGATCAGCGTCAACTCGCCGGGCTCCGCGAGCCTGACGCCCACCGGCGCCGCCGGCACCGGCTTCGCGAACGGCACGTCCCGGCTCACCGCGGCGACGCCGGTCACCCCCGGCACGCACACGATCACGTTCTCGATCTTCGACTACGGCGACGAGGTCGTCGACTCCGCGGTCCTGCTCGACGACCTGCGCGTCGAGCAGCGCGCGGCGGGCGAGTGCACGGCCGGCGCCGTCGACGAGGTCGCCCCGGTCGTCGCCGTGACCGCGCCGGCCAACGGCTCGACGACGGATCTCGCGACGCCGGTCATCAGCGGGACGGCGGGCACGGATTCAGGCGACCTGCCCGACGTGACCGTCGACCTCTTCGCGGGCGCCGAGGCCTCGGGCACGCCGGCCCAGCAGCTGCCCACGGTGGCGGAGGACGGCGTGTGGTCCGTCACCGCGCCGGCGCTCGCCAACGGCGTCTACACGGCGGTCGCGCGCCAGCCCGACGACGGCGGCAACGTGGGCAGGAGCGAGCCCGTGACCTTCAACGTGGCGACCCCGCCGCCCGATCCGCCCGATCCGCCCGATCCCCCGACCCCCGGACCCGCCCGGCCCCACGCCGGAGATCGGCAAGTCCGTCGTCGCGGGCACGGTCTCGGGCACGGTCCGCATCCGGCTGCGCAACGGCCGCTTCCGCACGCTCGGCGACGCGGAGGAGATCCCGGTCGGCAGCACCGTCGACGCGACGAAGGGCCGCGTGCGGCTGCAGTCCGTGGCGAACCGCGCCGGCGGGCTCCAGACCGCCGACTTCTACCAGGGGCAGTTCGTGGTCACGCAGACCCGCGGCAGCCGGCCGATCACGGAGCTGAAGCTCAACGCGAAGCTGAGCTGCGGCAGCGGGAGCGCTTCGACGTCCCAGAAGCGCCGCAAGGTCCGCCGCCTGTGGGGCGACGGCAAGGGCCGCTTCCGCACCAGCGGCCGCCACGGCGCGGCGACGGTGCGCGGCACGCGCTGGCTGACCGAGGATCGCTGCGACACGACGAAGTTCACGGTCCGGCGCGGCAGCATCACCGTGCGCGACTTCGTCAAGCGCAAGAACCGCGTGGTCAAGCGCGGGAAGTCGTACGTGATCCGGAAGAGAAGGCGCTGAGCAGCGCGCACAGCAGGGCCGCCGCGCCGCAGTAGGCGACCTGCGCGCGCAGCAGCGCGTCGTCGACCACCGGCGCGGCCATGAAGGCCACGAACGCCGCCGCCGCGACCACCCAGCACGCCGCGGCGGCGCCGGCGCGGTCGCGCGCCAGCGCGGCCTGGTTGAGCGTGCCGGCGGCGAGGTGGAAGCCCATGCCGATCGCCACGACGGCGAGGCCCCAGCGCCCGTACTCGTTGGCGTCGTCGAACAGCAGGTCCATCGCCCACGGGCCGAGCAGGACCAGCCCCAGCGCGACCGCGCCCGCGAACGCCGCGATCGCCGCGATCGTGACGCGGATCGCGCGGTCGAACTCGGCCCGCCCCTCGCGCGCCTCGAGCCCGGCCAGGTGGGGCAGCAGCGAGCCCTGGATCGCCTGGAAGAGCTGCAGCGGCGCGCGCGCGATCAGCAGCACGTTGAACACGAAGCCCGCCACCGCGGCGTCGTCCGACGTCCAGTCGGCGATCAGCACGCCCGCGTTGAGCAGCGTCTGCTCGGCGAGCATGATCGTGAGCACCGCGACCGCGAAGCGCCCGCCGCGCGCGAGCCCGAGCGCCTCCTCGTCCTCCTCGCGGGGAGCCCCGGTCGCCGGCCGGCGCGAGCGCGAGAACGCCCACGGCACGACCACGAGCGACACGAACGGCGCCGCCGCCATGCCGAGCGCCACCGCCGACTGGCCCTCCGCGATCCCCACCGCCACCGCGACCGCGAACGCCAGCCGCGAGCACGCCTCCAGGAACACGAGCCCGCCGTAGAGTCCGAACCACTGGTGCCCGGCCAGCCAGCCGCGGGCGAAGTAGCTCGCCGCGTAGGCCAGCACGGCCACGACGAGGATCCAGTAGAGCGTCGACGAGCCCTCGAACAGGTCGTCCTCGATCGGCCCCCGGAACACCAGCGCGAGCACGAGGAAGCCGAGCGCGAACCCGCCCTGGATCAGCAGCGGCGTCCGCATGGGGTGGTCGGCCTCGAAGCCGCGCGCCCGCCGGTCGGCGATCGTGCGCGACAGCAGCTGCTCGACCGGCCGGTAGATGACCGAGACGGTCACGAACAGCACCGACCACAGCAGCGCGATCTGCGTGTACTCCGCGTCGTCGAGGACGTAGGAGGCGACCGAGAAGTACGCGAACGTCACCAGCCCCGTGGTGGCGATCCCGATCGAGAGGATGCGGGCGCCCCGGCCGTAGCCGGAGGGTGTCTCAGGCCGGCTCAGAGCCGGACGAGCAGCATCGTCCACGGGAACGGCGAGCGCGCCTCGACGACCTCGCCGTGGCGGCCGAGCAGCGACACGAACGCGCGCTTGGACCAGTGGTTGACGTGCCCGGGGGTGTTGCCGAGATCCTTCACGTAGGCGCCGCGCGCGACGTTGAGCCCGCGCCACAGCGGCTCGCGCGGCACCGAGACGAGCAGCCAGCGCTGTGCCACGCGTGCCATCTCGGCGACGGTGTGCGCCGGATCGGGCACGTGCTCGAGCACCTCGATCGCGGTCGCGACGTCGAACTCGTCGTCGGCGAACGGCATCCGCTCCGCCTTCATGATCTTGTACTCGAGGTTGGGCGCCGTGCGCTCCGTCCAGTGCGCCTGGATCGACGGGTCCTCGAGGTCGATGCCGACCACCCGCCGCGGCGCCAGCCGCTCCGCCCACTTGTGGGTGAGCACCGCCTCGCCGCAGCCGACGTCGAG
The DNA here is from genome assembly GCA_963811595.1 of uncultured Solirubrobacteraceae bacterium. Lineage (GTDB taxonomy): Bacteria > Actinomycetota > Thermoleophilia > Solirubrobacterales > Solirubrobacteraceae > DASQFQ01. The sequence goes on along the minus strand of CAWERW010000008.1, from coordinate 360,054 downwards.
CAGCGACCGCGGGTCGGCCTGCGTGAACAGCTCGTCGAGCGTGCGCTCGAAGCCCGCCATCAGCCGCCTGACGACCGGGTTCGTGGAGCCGTACTTGTCGTAGGTGTTGCCGGTGACCGTGCCCTCGGCGTCGCGCGTGACCGTGCTCACGCCTTCACCGCCTCGCGCTCCTCGGTGCTGCCGCGGCGGCCCGCCTGGGCGCCGGTGGTGGGCTCGTGGCCGGTCGGGCGCGCGCCCGGCTCGTAGTGCGAGGGCGGCACGCCGAGCTCGAGCTCGATCCGCCGCACGCGCTCGAACGTGCGCTGGAGCATGATCCGCTGGCCCGAGAGCAGGTCGCCGATGATGCCGAGCGCGGCGAGCAGCATCGCCGCGTTGAACAGCACGGCGCCGAGGATCAGCGACTGCACGTGGCCGGCGCCGTCGTCGGCGATCACGTAGAAGTAGGCGAAGCGCGCCCACACGACCAGCGCGGCCAGCCCGATGATGATCGCGCCGGTCATGAACACCCGCAGCGGCTCGTACATCGAGTAGACGCGGAAGATCGAGACGCCGTTGCGGCGGATGTAGGACCACATCGACGGGAACAGCCGCGACTCGCGCGTCTTCGGATTCGTCGCGACCGGGACGTGGTCGACCGCGATCAGCATCTTGCCCGCCTGGATGATCGTCTCGAGCGTGTACGTGTAGTTCGAGACGACCTGCATCGCGAGCGCCGCCTCGCGGTTGTAGGCGCGGAAGCCGGAGGTGGTGTCGGGCACCGAGGTCTGCGACGCGCGCCGCACGACCCACGAGCCGAGCCGCTGCAGCGCCTTCTTGAGCGGCGAGAAGTGCTCGATCGTCATGACCTCGCGGTCGCCCACGACCATGTCGGCGTCGCCGCGCAGGATCGGCGCGACGAGCTTCGGGATGTCGCCGCCGTAGTACTGGTTGTCGGCGTCGGTGTTGACGATCACGTCGGCGCCGAGCTTGAGGCCCGCGTCGAGCCCGGCCTGGAAGCCGGAGGCGAGCCCCTTGTTGTTCGTGAGGCGCACGATGTGGTCGACGCCGTGCTCGCGCGCGACCTCGATCGTGCGGTCCGTCGAGCCGTCGTCGATGACCAGCCACTCGACCGTCTCGAAGCCCTCGACCGCGCGCGGCAGATCGCCCAATGTGACGGGAAGGGTCTCCTCCTCGTCGAGGCAGGGGATCTGGATGATGAGCTTCATGGGCCGGGAGGGACAGTACCGTCAGGGTGCATGGAGAGCGCCTCGCTCACCCGTGGCCGTCCGGGATCAGGGATAGCAGCGCGGGCGCGCGAAGTCGACCTGGACACCGTCGCCAAGGTCGCCTTCGGGCTGCTCTGCCTCGGCTTCCTCGTGGGCTTCCTCGTCTTCCCGACGTACCCGAACTACGACTCGTACTACTCGCTGCTGTGGGGCCGCGAGGTGCTCGACGCGCAGGCCCCGTTCTTCGAGGGCTTCCGCGTGCCGACCGAGCACCCGCTGGCGATCGCCGCGGGCGCGCTGCTGTCGCTGCTGGGGGAGACGGGCGATCGCGTGTGGGTGGCGATGACGCTCGCCTCCTACCTGTGGCTCGTGTGGGGCATCTACCGGCTCGGGCAGGTCGCCTTCACGACGCTGGTCGGCGTGCTGGCGGCGCTGCTGCTGCTCACGCGCTTCGACTTCGCGTTCCTCGCCGCGCGCGGCTACATCGACGTGCCCTACATGGCGCTCGTGGTGTGGGCGGCGGTGCTCGAGGCGTCCCGCCCGCGCCGCGGCTGGCCCGTCTTCGCGCTGCTCGGCGCCGCCGGCCTGCTGCGGCCCGAGGCGTGGGTGCTCGCCGGGCTCTACTTCCTGTGGATGTGCAAGGACGCGAGCTGGGGCCGGCGCGCGGCCTATGCCGCGATGACGGCCGTGGGGCCGCTCACGTGGGCCGCGGTCGACGCCGCGGTGACCGGCGACCCGCTGTTCTCCCTGCACTACACGAGCTCGTCGGCCGAGGACCTCGGCCGCCAGCGCACGCTGGGGGAGATCCCCTCGGCGCTGCCGACGTTCTTCTCCAACCTCGTCAAGCTGCCCGTCCTGCTGGCCGCGCTGGCCGGGCTCGGGTTCGCCGTGTGGGCGACCCCGCGGCGGGCGGTGATGCCGCTCGTGCTGCTGGTCAGCGGCCTCGCCACGTTCGTCCTGATCGGCATCGCGGGCCTGTCGGTGATCGAGCGCTACCTGATCGTGTCGGCGCTGGCGCTGCTCGTGTTCGCGGCCGTCGCGCTCGGCGGCTTCACGATGCTGCGCCCGGGGCGGCTGCGCACGGGCTGGATGGTGCTGTCGGTGCTGCTCGTGCTGTTCGGCGTCGGCTTCACGGCCACCCGCGTCGACCTCACGAAGCTGAGCAACGAGCTGCAGTTCCGCGGCGACGCGCACGACTCGCTCTCGACCGTGCTGCGCGAGCCGGCGGTGACGCGCGCGCTGCGCTGCGGCCCGCTGACGGTCCCGAACCACAAGCTCGTGCCCGACTCGCGCTGGATCCTCGACCTCCCGCGCGACCGCGTGCTCGCCCGCGCGGACCCGGACGGCCCGCGCCCGAGCCGCGGCGTCGCGCTGTACGTGCTGAGCCGCTTCGCGATCTTCCGCCACGCCTTCACGAGCCCCGCCGACCCCGCCTCGATCCAGATCCCGCCGGCGGGCTGGCGGCGGATCGCCACGAGCGACTACGTCGCCGCGTATGCCCGCTGCTGAGCGGCGCTGGGCGTGGCCGGCGGGCGTCGCCGCGCTCGTCGTCGCCGCGCTCGCGCTGCGTCTCTACGGGCTGCGCCACGGCCTGCCGTTCGTCTACAACGCCGACGAGAACGCGCACTTCGTCGCCGGCGCGATCGGCATGTTCGGGCACACCTACAACCCGAACTACTTCATCAACCCGCCGGCCTTCACGTACCTCCTGCACGCGGCGTTCGCGGTCGGCTTCGGCGGGCGTGCGGGGGTGTCGGAGTCCTACGCGGCCGATCCCGGCGACGTCTTCGCGGTCGCGCGGGCGCTCTCGGGCGTGCTCGGCGCGATCGCCGTCGGGCTGCTCGCGTGGGCGGGCGCGCGGCTGTTCGACCGCCGCGTCGGGCTCGTCGCCGCCGCGCTCCTGGCCGTCGCCTTCCTGCCCGTCCACTACGGCCACTTCGCGCTCAACGACGTGCCCGCGCTGGCGCCGCTGTGCCTGGCGCTGCTGGGCGTCGGCGGCATCTACGCGCGCGGGGGGTGGGGGAGCTACGCGCTGGCCGGCGTCGGCCTCGGGCTGACCTGCGCCACCAAGTACACGGGCGGCATCGTGCTGCTGCCGCTGCTGGCGGCGGCCGCGGTCGGCCCCGGGCAGGCCCTGGGCCGCCGCGTGGGCGGGCTCGCGCTCGCCGGGGCGCTGGCGCTCGGCGCGTTCGTCCTCGCCAACCCGTTCGCGCTGCTCGACTTCGACGCGTTCCGCGACGGCTTGAACGAGCAGTCGGCTGCGTCGAGCGACGGCGGCGGCAAGCTCGGGCTGACCGCGAGCAGCGGCTTCGCCTACTACCTGGGGACCACCACCTGGGGGCTCGGCTGGCTGCCCGCGCTGGCCGCGCTCGGCGGCGCCGTGTGGCTGGCGGTGCGCGACTGGCGGCGCGCGCTCGTGCTCGTGCCCGCGGTCGTCGTGTTCGTGCTCTTCATGGGCAGCCAGGACCGCTACTTCGCGCGCTGGCTGCTGCCGCTCTACCCGCTCGCCGCCCTGCTGGCGGCCTACGGGGCGACCGAGGCGCTGGCCTGGCTGCGGCGGCCGCGGCTCGCCGCCGCGATCGCCGGCGTGCTGCTGTGCGCGCAGGGGCTCGTGTTCTCGATCCACAACGACGTCGTGCTCGCGCGTGACGACACCCGCCAGCTCGCGCGCGCGTGGATGGTCGCGAACGTCCCCGCCGGCACGAAGGTGGTGATCGAGCCGGTGATGCCCGACTCGTGGGCCAGCGACCCCGGCCGCGCGCTGCGCGAGACCACCGGCAACGGCGCGCGCTGGGCCAAGTGGCCGACGTCGCGCTCGCGCATCAACCCCGACGGCACGCTGCGCAAGGGCGGGCTCGGCCCGATCGTCAAGCTCGAGGACTACGAGCGCACGCTGTTCCCGCAGCTCGTGAGCCAGTACGTCGAGCGCGGCTACTGCACGGTGCTGACCGGCTCGACCCAGTTCGGGCGGGCACTTGCGGAGCCAGAGGACGTCCCGCGGGCGATCCGCTACTACGAGGAGCTGCGGCGCAAGGGGCGCGTCGTGTTCGCGGCGCGGCAGCCCGTGCGCGAGTTCTCGTTCGACTTCTCCTTCAACTCCTACCCGCTCTCCTTCGACCGCCCGGGGCCCGAAATCGTCATCTACCGGTTGAAGGGCGGGCAATGCCGCTGAGCGGACGACCCTCACGGGTGGGGCCGCGGCCGGTGAATATCCTGCTCCTCACGTGACCACGCTGCTGCAGACCGACCATGCCCCGCTCGCCCGCGCGATCGAGCTCGCCGAGCAGGGGCGTGGGCGTACGAGCCCCAACCCGCTGGTCGGCGCCGTGGTCACCCGCGACGGCCGCACGCTGGGGGAGGGCTGGCACGCCGTCTACGGCGGGCCGCACGCCGAGGTCGCCGCGCTGGCGGCCTGCGGCGACGCCGACGTGGCCGGTGCGACGCTCTACGTCTCGCTCGAGCCGTGCTGCCACCTGGGCCAGACGCCGCCGTGCACCGACGCGATCCTCGCCGCGGGGCTCGCGCGCGTCGTGGTCGCCTCCGACGACCCGACCGAGAAGGCCTCCGGCCGCGGGCTGGGGATCCTCCGCGACGAGGGGATCGAGGTCGTGGTGGCCGACGGCGAGCTGGCCGCCCGCGCCCGCTGCCTCAACCAGGCGTTCCGCAAGCACGCCCGCACGGGCCGCCCGCAGGTCCTGTTCAAGTCCGCGATGACGCTCGACGGCAAGGTCGCCACGCGGACGGGCGACTCGAAGTGGATCTCCGGCGAGGACTCGCGCTACCGCGCCCACCACTGGCGCGCCGAGCGCGACGCGGTCGTGGTCGGGATCGGCACCGCGCTGGCCGACGACCCGCTCCTGACCGCGCGCGTCGAGGGCGACTTCAGCCAGCCCGCCCGCGTCATCTTCGACTCCGAGGCGCGGCTGCCGATCGACTCCCAGCTCGTGCGCGGCGCCCACGAGGTGCCGCTGATCGTCGTCGTCTCGCGCGCCGCCTCGCGCCTCGCCACCGACGCGCTGGAGGCCGCGGGCGCCGAGGTGATCGTGGCGACGGGCGAGAACGAGCCCGCGCGCGTGCGCTCCGCGCTCGACCAGCTCGGCGCCATGGGCATCGCCTCGATCCTGCTCGAGGGCGGTCCGCACCTCGCGGGCGCGTTCCTCGACGCCGGCGAGGTCGACGAGATCCGGCTCTTCATCGCCCCGGTGGTCGTCGGCGGCTCCAACGCCCGCGACCCGCTCGAGGGCGAGGGCGCGGAGCGGATCGCCGAGGCGATCCGGGCGCTGCGCCTCGACGTCGAGCGGATCGGCGACGACGTGCTGATCTCCGCCCGGATGCGGGAGTGGTAAGCGTGTTCACCGGGCTGGTCGCCGACCTGGGAACGGTCGCGGAGGTCGCGGCGACCGGCGACGGCGTGCGGCTCAGCGTGGCCTCCCGCCTCGCCGAGGAGCTGTCCACGGGCGACTCGGTGGCGGTCAACGGCGTGTGCCTGACCGCGACGACCGTCGCCGACGGCGCCTTCACCGCCGACGTGATGCACGAGACGCTCCGCCGCTCCTCGCTGGCCGAGGTGTCCGCGGGCGGGCGGGTCAACCTCGAGCTGCCGCTGCGCGCGCAGGACCGCCTGGGCGGCCATGTCGTCCAGGGCCACGTCGACGGCCTCGGCTCGGTCGCGGACGTGCAGGAGGACGGCTTCGCCCGCGTCGTGACGATCACCGCGCCGCCCGAGCTGCTGCGCTACGTGGTCGAGAAGGGCTCGATCGCGGTCGACGGCGTCTCGCTCACCGTCGCGTCTGTGACGCCGGACACCTTCGCGGTCTCGCTCATCCCCGAGACTCTGGAGCGGACCAACCTCGGCGCCGCCGCCCCCGGCACGCCGGTCAACCTGGAGGTGGACGTGCTCGCCAAGTACGTCGAGAAGCTCGTGAGGGTCGCGTGAGCTCGCCGTTCGCTCCCATCGAGGAGGCGATCGAGGAGATCCGCGCGGGCCGCATGGTCGTCGTCTGCGACGACGAGGACCGCGAGAACGAGGGCGACCTCACGATGGCGGCCCAGTTCGTCACGCCGGAGGCCGTGAACTTCATGGCCACCCACGGCCGCGGCCTGATCTGCCTCTCGCTCACGCCCGAGCGCTGCGACGAGCTCGGCCTCGACCTGATGGCGGCCAAGAACGAGTCGCCGTTCCAGACCCCCTTCACGGTCTCGATCGAGGCCCGCGAGGGCGTCACCACCGGCATCTCGGCCGCCGACCGCGCGCGCACGATCCAGGTCGCGATCGACCCGGCCACCCGGCCGCGCGACCTCGTCCAGCCCGGCCACGTGTTCCCGCTCAAGTCCAAGCCCGGCGGCGTGCTCGAGCGCACCGGCCAGACCGAGGCGGCCGTCGACCTCGCGCGGCTCGCGGGGCTCACCCCGGCCGGGGTCATCTGCGAGGTCATGAACGACGACGGGACGATGGCGCGGGTGCCCGACCTGGCCCCGTACTGCGAGCGCCACGGGCTGAAGATGATCACGGTCGCCGACCTGATCGCCTACCGCCGCAAGCACGACAAGCTCGTCGAGCGCGTGGTCGAGACGCGGATGCCGACCGCGTTCGGCGAGTTCAACGTCGTCGGCTATCGCGCGCTGATGGACGAGAAGCACCACGTCGCGCTCGTCAAGGGCGAGGTCGACGGCGCGGAGGACGTGCTCGTCCGCGTGCACTCCGAGTGCCTGACCGGCGACGTCTTCCACTCGCTGCGCTGCGACTGCGGCGAGCAGCTCGAGTCCGCGCTCGCCCAGATCGAGCGCGAGGGGCGGGGCGTGCTGCTCTATCTCGCACAGGAGGGGCGCGGGATCGGGCTGCTGAACAAGCTCAGGGCCTACAAGCTCCAGGACGGCGGGATGGACACCGTCGACGCCAACCTCGAGCTCGGCCTGCCGGTCGACCTGCGCGACTACGGCATCGGCGCGCAGATCCTCGTCGACCTCGGCCTGACCTCGATCCGGATCATGACCAACAACCCGAAGAAGATCATCGGGCTCGAGGGCTACGGCCTGTCGGTCACCGAGCAGGTCCCGATCCAGCACGCGCCCAACCCGCACAACGAGCGCTACCTCGCCGCCAAGCGCACCCGCCTCGGGCACACCCTGCACCACCAGGGCCTCGCGCTCGACGAGGAGATGCTGCACGCCGAGCACGAGCACGACCGCGACGCGCGCGGGGCCGAGCGGCCCGCGAAGCGTGACTGACGCTCGCTTCGCGATCGTCGTCGGCCGCTTCTACGAGGAGCTCGCCGAGCGGCTCGTGGCGGGCGCGCAGCGGGCGTTCGACGAGGCGGGCGCGCCGTTCGAGATCCACGACGTGCCGGGCGCCTACGAGCTCCCGCTGGCCGCGCTCTACCTGGCGGAGACCGGCCGGATCGACGGGGTGGCGTGCCTCGGCGCGGTGATCCGCGGCGAGACCGACCATTACGACTACGTCTGCAACGAGGCGGCGCGCGGGATCCAGGACGTGCAGCTGCGCACCGGCGTGCCGTGCGCGTTCGGCGTGCTGACCGTCGAGAGCATGGAGCAGGCGCTCGCGCGCTCCGGCGGCGACCACCGCGACGCCGGCTACCACGCCGGTCAGGTGGTGCTGCGGATGGCCGCGCTGCGCGCCGAGCTGGCGTGAAGTACGACACGATCGGCCGCAGCTACACGCGCACCCGCGGCACCGACCCGCGGATCGCCGCGGCGATCTGGGAGGCGCTCGGGGACGCGCGGACGGTCGTCAACGTCGGCGCCGGCACCGGCTCGTACGAGCCGCCCGACCGCGAGGTGACGGCGGTCGAGCCGTCCGCGGTCATGATCTCCCAGCGCCCGCCGGACGCGGCGCCGGTCGTGCAGGCCTCGGCCGAGGCGCTCCCGTTCGAGGACGCGAGCTTCGACGCCGCGATGGCGGTGCTCACGCTGCACCACTGGAGCGACTGGCGCGCCGGCATCGAGGAGCTGCGGCGGGTGGCCCCGCGCGTCGTGCTGCTCTCGTGGGACCCGGAGTTCGCAGGCCGGCTGTGGATCAGCGCGGACTACTTCCCCGAGCTGATCGGCGAGGACGTCCGCCTGTTCCCGAGCCTCGCCGACCAGGCCGGCGCGCTGCGGGCCACGCAAGTCACCGCGATCCCGATCCCGCACGACTGCCGCGACGGCTTCTACGGCGCGCACTGGCGCCATCCGGAGGCCTACCTCGACCCCGACGTGCGCGCCGGGATCTCGACGATGGCCAAGCGCGCGCCGGAGGAGCTGGCGCCCGGGCTGGAGCGCCTGCGCCGCGATCTCGAGTCGGGCGCGTGGGCCGAGCGCCACGCCGACCTGCTCGAGCGCGAGGAGCTGGACCTGGGCTACCGGCTCCTCGTCGCCTGACGCGCCCGTCGCGCGGCCTTGCGGGCCGCGCCGGCCACGAGCGCGCCCAGCGGGCGGCTCGTCTCCAGCGTCAGCCGCCGCGGCGCGCCGGGCGCCTTGCGCGCCCAGCCCCACCACTCGTCCTGGATCTTCAGCTCCGTGAACGACGGGTGCTGGGCCACGATCAGGTCGAACACCGCGCGCAGGTGCGGCTCGGTGCGCTCGCGCTCGGACAGCTCGCGGTGCACGATCCCGTCGGTCGCCTCGCGCGCCGGGTCCTGCGCGTAGGTCCACGGCAGGTCGTCCATCAGCAGCCAGCCGCCGGGCCGCAGGAGCTTCTCGACCAGCACGACCGCCAGGCCGTCGATCGTCCAGTGCTTCGCCCCGTCGAGGTAGACGAAGTCGTAGCGCGGCTCGACGTTCCCGGCGCCGTCCGAGCGCGCCTGCACCTGCTCCTTCAGCCACCACGTGTAGGAGGAGTGCTCGCGCACGATCGTCACGTGGTCCGCCACCCCGGCGCGGGCGAGCACCGTCTCGGGCGACGGGTCGTAGGCGGCGCCCGCGAAGTCGACGGTGGTCAGGCGCCCGGCGCCGTTCTCGGCGATCGCGCCCGCGAGGTAGGCGGCACCGACGCCGTGCGCGGTCCCCAGCTCGAGCACCTCGGCGGGCCGGGTCGTGCGGACGTGGTCGTAGACGAGCCGTCCCTGCTCGGGGGACATGAACGGCACGCCGGCGACGGCGCGGGCGACGGCGTCGTAGTCCATCCGCCGCGCAGTCTGGCAAGGGCGCTACTGACCGGCGTCCTTCTTGGCCTTATCGAGCTCCGCCTCGACCGTCGAGCGCTGGTCGTCGGGGTAGCGCTCGAGCCGCTGCTCGAGCGTCTGGATCGCGGCCTCCGGGTCGCCGGTCCCGCGCTGGGCGCGCCCCAGCTCGTACAGCGCGTAGCCACACGGGTTCAGCGGCGCGTTGCCCTTGCAGCCCTTCTCGACCGCCGCCTGCGCGAGCGGCAGCGCCTGCTCGTGCTGGCCGTCGTTGTTGAGGTTGAAGGCCTGGACCTGGAGCTCGCTCGCGCTGCCCTTGGGCTTCTTGGCGGCCGGCTGCTCGGGCTCCTCCTCGGGCGTCGCGGTCGCCGTCGGCTCCGGCGTGTCCTCCGGCGTCGCGGTGGGCGTCGGCGTGTCCTTCTTCTCGGCCGTCGCCGTCGGCGTCGGCGTGCTGTCGCCCGCCGTCCGGTTGCCCTCGTCGTTGCCGTCGCCGCGCAGCAGCAGGAACCCGATCACGAGCACGAGCAGGGCGGCGGCGAGCGCGGCGAGCAGCGTGCCGGTGCCCGGGCGGGTGGGGGTGGATTTCGGGGCGCCGGCCGCGGCCGGCTTGCGCGCGGGCCGCGAGGGCGGCGGCGGGGTGCGGTCGAGCTTGCGCGTGGCCGTCGTGCCTGCGGCGCCGCGTTTCGGCGGCGGCGTCGTCAGGGCCTCGCCGAGCCGCTCGACGAACTCCTCCGCGGTGTCCCAGCGGTCCTCCGGGTCCTTGGCCATGCCGCGGTCGATGACGTCGTCGACGCGCTCGGAGAGGTCGGGCGCGAGCTCGGAGACCCGCGGCGGGTCGTCCTCGATGTGGGCGCGCGCCTGGGCGGCGAAGTGCTCGGCCTGGAACGGCTTCTCGCCGGTCAGCAGCTCGAACGCGACGACCGCGAGGGCGTAGCGGTCCGACGCGGCGACGGCCGGCTCGCCCATCGCTTGCTCGGGGGCGAGGTAGGCCGCGGTGCCGAGCACCTGGCCGGTCTGGGTGACCTGCTCCTCCCAGGCGAGGCGGGCGATCCCGAAGTCGCCGATCCCGAGGCGGTCGCGGTCGTCGAGCAGCAGGTTGGCCGGCTTGACGTCGCGGTGCACGATGCCGGCGGCATGGGCGGCGTCGAGCCCGGCGGCCGCCTCGTGCAGCCAGCGCAGCGCGCGCTGGTGCTCGATCCGGTCCCCGCGCTTCAGCACATCGGCGACCGAGCCGCCGCGCATGAGCTCCATGACGATGAAGGCGCGCCCCTCGTGCTCGCCGACGTCGTAGATCGTGGCGACGTTGGGATGTGAGGAGAGACCCGCGGCCGCGCGCGCCTCGCGCTCGAAGCGCGCACGCGCACGCTCGTCCTCGCTCAGATGCTGAGCAAGGACTTTGACCGCTACGGCACGGTCCAGGAGCTCGTCGTGCGCTTCCCAGACACCGGCCATCCCACCGTTCGCGATGTGGCGGACGACCTTGTACCGATCGGGCAGGCGTATGCGAGCCGCTGACACCGGTGGCACGTCAGAGACGGTACCCGAGGAACCCCCGCCCTATACTTCCCGTCCCGATGGCCCGAGTCTGTCATTCCTGCGGCAAGCGTCCTGCGTTCGGTCAGAGCCGCTCGCACTCCATGGTCGCCACCAAGCGCCGCTTCGACGCGAACCTGCAGAAGGTGCGCATCTCAGACGCCGGCGCGCCGAAGCGCGTGTACGTCTGCACGCGCTGCCTCAAGGCGGGCAAGATCACCAAGGCCTAGGCGGGCTGCGCGGCTCAGCCGTGGCCGATCCCAGCCTCGTCCGCTTCCGCACCGTCGTCGAGGGCGCTCTCGGCGAGCTGGAGGCACGCCGCCAGGAGGTCAACGACCTCAACGTGTTCCCGGTCGCCGACGGCGACACCGGCGACAACATGGCGCTCACGCTGCGCGCGGTGCTCGACGAGCTCGACCGGCTGTCGGAGTACGAGGGGCCGCTGGACGAGATCGGCCGCGAGCAGATCGTGAACTCGGTGGCCCGCGCGGCGCTGCTGGGCGCGCGCGGCAACTCCGGCGTGATCCTCTCCCAGCTGATCCGCGGCGCCGCAGAGGAGCTGATCTCGCGGCCCGGTGAGCTCGTCGACCCGGTGCTGATCGGGGCCGCGATGGCGCGTGCCTCCGACCGCGCCTACGGCTCCGTGCGCCACCCCGCCGAGGGCACGATCCTCACCGTGGTGCGTGAGATGGCGCACAGGATCGCCACGGAGCTCGCGCACATGCCGCAGACGCGGCTGACGGTCGAGGCGGTCCCCGACGAGCAGGACGCGCTGCTGGCCCAGCTGCTCGAGCAGGCGATCGATGCCGGCGAGGAGTCCGTCAAGCGCGGCCCCGACCTGCTCCCGGTGCTGCGCGAGGCGGGCGTCGTCGACGCCGGCGGCTACGGGCTCGTGGTCATCTTCGCGGGGGTCGTGGCGGCGCTGCGCGGCGACGCGCCGCCGCCCGTCGAGCACTACGCCCCGGCGCGCGTGACCCACCCGCAGCACCACTCCTCCAGCTATCGCTACTGCACGAACTTCGCGGTCACCGGCGACCGGCTCGAGGCGGCGCCGTGGATCGACCGGCTCGAGGCGATCGGCGACTCCGTGCTCGTGGTCGGCGACGCGCAGACGCTGAAGGTCCACCTCCACACCGACCACCCCGAGCAGGCGACGGACCTGTTCGACGGCGTCGCCACGGTCTCGCGGCTCGACGTCGCCGACATGCGCCTGCAGATGGCCGAGCGCACGGGCCGGCTCGTCGACGGCGACGGCGCCGCGCCGGCTGGCTGCGGCGTGCTCGCGGTCGTGGCGGGCGACGGCATGGCGGCGCTGTTCGGCTCGCTCGGCGCGGTCCCGCTCAACGGCGGCCCCACGCTCAACCCGTCCACCTACGACCTGCTGGCGGGCATCCACGGCGTCCCCGCCGAGGAGGTCGTCGTGCTCGCCAACTCGCCGAACGTGATCATGGCCTCGGAGCGCGCCGCCGAGCTGTCGGACAAGACCGTGCGCGTCGTGCGCTCCCGCTCGCAGCAGGCCGGCCTGGCCGCCGCGGTGGCGCTCGACCCGGGCAAGGACGCCGCCGCCAACGCCGCCGCGATGGAGGAGGCGCTCGGCCACGTGCGCACCGGCGCGGTCACCGAGGCCGCGCGCGACGACACCTCGGACCGCTTCCGCCGCGGCGAGGCGGTCGGCTTCGTCGACGAGGAGCTCGTCGCGTGGGGCGAGCCCGCCGCGACGCTCGAGACCGTGCTCGGCGCGCTCGCCGCCGACGCCGAGCTCGTGACCCTGATCGCGGGCGACGGCGTGCCGCTCGACGAGGCCGCCGTGACCGCGCTCGCGCCCGCCGAGGTCGAGCTCGAGTACTCCTACGGCGGCCAGCCCAGCTACTGGTGGCTGATCTCCGCGGAGTAGCGACCGCCCCGGAGGTCAGAATCGACGGCGTGATCCGCGCGTTCGCGAGCACTGACGAGCTCCCCGAGGACGCGCTCCACGGCGCCGGCCCGCCGCGCTACCCGCGGCCGTCGCGGCTGGCGACGCCGCTCGAGATCTCGCCGGCTCCGGCCGCCAAGGGCGCGGAGCGGCTCGGGCTGCACACCGTCGGGGACCTGCTCGACCACCTGCCGCGCGATCGCCAGGCCGCGCGCACGATCGGCGAGCTCGCGCTCGAGGAGACGGCCACCGTCGTCGCCGAGGTGCGCTCGATCACCTCCCGCTCGGTGCGGCGGCGCGGGATGAAGCCGCTGGTGGAGGCGGTGGTGGCCGACGCCACGGGGACGATGAAGGCCACGTTCTTCAACCAGCCGTGGCTCGAGCGCAAGTACCGCCCGGGCACGCGGTTGCTGCTGCAGGGCAAGTACCAGGGGCGCAACCGCTTCCGCGTCTCGTTCCACGCCCCGACCGGCGAGGCGGTCGGGGCGGCGGGGGAGATGGCCACCTACCCGGCGACGGAGGGCCTCTCGACGACGCAGATCCTCGCGCTCGCCCGCCAGTGGCGCGGCGCCGCGCAGGAGGCGCTCGAGCCCCTGCCGGCGCGGCTGCGCGCGATCGAGCGCCTGCCCGACCGCGCCGCGGCGCTCGACGCCGCCCACTTCGGCGACCACGAGGGCGGCCGCCGCCGGCTCGCGTTCGAGGAGCTCATGCTCCTCCAGATCGCGCTGCTGCGCCGGCGCGCCCGGCGCCGCGAGGGCGCGCGCGCCGAGGCGCTCGAGCCGCCCGGCGAGCTGACCCGCCGCTGGCTCGCCGACTCGCTCCCGTTCACGCCCACCGACGACCAGCGGCGCGCGATGGCGACCGTCGACGAGGACCTCGCGCGCGACCGCCCGATGCAGCGGCTGCTGATGGGGGAGGTCGGGTCGGGCAAGACCGTCGTCGCGCTCTACGCGATGCTGCGCGCGGTCGAGGGCGGCGCCCAGGCCGCGCTGATGGCGCCGACCGAGACGCTCGCCGAGCAGCACTTCGCGACGCTGCAGAAGCTGATGCCCGGCGAGCTGGTGCAGGCCGCGCTGCTGACCGGCTCGACGCCTGCCGCCCGCCGCACCGACCTGCTCGGCAAGCTCGCGAGCGGCGAGCTGCGCCTGCTCGTCGGCACCCACGCGCTGATCGAGGGCGCCGTCGAGTTCGACCACCTGAGCGTCGTCGTGGTCGACGAGCAGCACCGCTTCGGCGTCAACCAGCGCCGCGCGCTCGACCGCAAGGCGCCGTCGGGCCTCGCCCCGCACGTGCTGCACATGACCGCGACGCCGATCCCGCGCACGCTCGCGCTGACCGCCTACGGCGACCTCGACGTCACCGTGCTGCGCGAGCTGCCCGCGGGCCGGCGGCCGATCGACACGTTCGTGGCCTCCAGCGAGCGCGAGCGCGCGCGGGCCTACGAGCGCATCCGCGAGGAGCTGCGCGCCGGCCGCCAGGCGTTCGTGGTCTGCCCGCTGGTCGAGGAGTCAGAGGCGCTGCAGGCGCGCGCCGCGACCGCGGAGTTCGAGCGCCTGCAGAAGACCGAGCTGCGCGACTTCCGCGTCGTGCTCCTGCACGGGCAGAAGCGCCCGCGCGAGAAGCAGGAGGCGATGGCGGCCTTCGCGGCCGGCGCCGCCGACGTGCTCGTGGCGACCACGGTGATCGAGGTCGGCATCGACGTCCCGAACGCGAGCGTGATGCTCGTCGAGAACGCCGAGCGCTACGGCATCTCGCAGCTGCACCAGCTGCGCGGGCGCATCGGCCGCGGCGAGCACGCGTCGGTGTGCGTGCTGTTCGGGCCCAAGGAGTCGCCGCGGCTGCGCGCGCTCGCCGACCACGGCGACGGCTTCAAGCTCGCCGAGATCGACCTCGAGCTGCGCGGCGAGGGGGAGATGCTCGGCACGCGCCAGTCCGGGCTCGCGCAGTTCAAGGTCGCCCGCCTGCCCGAGGACGCGGAGCTGCTCGAGCGCGCCCGCATGCGCGCCCGGACCGTGCTCGACGCCGATCCCGGGCTGCGGGCGCCCGAGCACGTCCTCCTCGAGGACGCGGTCCACCTGGCCTTCGGCGCCGACGCGCTGGAGCCGATCCCCGCCTGAGCCGTAACGATTCCCGGACGGAGGGCCCGTAGCTTCGCCGCGTCGATGGACCGACGGGGAGGAACGAGATGAAGCGCGTGGCGGGCCTTGCGGCCGGGCTGGTGGCGATGGTGGGTTGCGTGGACGTGGCGGCGGCGGCGAAGCGGGCGGACCTCGCGCTCGTGAAGGTCTCCGCCAGCCCGATGTCGGTCGCCCCCGGTGGTTCGGTCCGCGTCGCCGACACGGTGCGCAATCGCGGCGCGGCCAAGGCTCGCCCGACCCGGCTGGCGTACTTCCTCTCCAAGGACGCCCGGCGCGGCGGCGCCGACCTGCGCCTGTCCGGGCAGCGCACGCTCAAGGCGGTGCGGGCCCGCGCGCGCGCCAAGGGCGCCCGCCGGCTCGTCGTGCCCGGCTCGACGCCGGCCGGCGCCTACCGGCTGATCGCGTGCGCCGACGCGACGCGCAAGGTCAAGGAGCGCAACGAGCGCAACAACTGCCGCGCCGCCCGCGGGACCTTCCGCGTGACCGGCTTCGCCGGCCCCGAGGCGACCCTTCCTGCACCGGCCGGCTCGTCGCCGCCGAGCGTCGTCCCAGGTCCCGGCCCCAGCCCCGCGACCTCGTTCCCGCTCACGCCGAGCCCGCTGACGGTGTCCCAGACCCTCGCGGCCGAGCGCTCCGTGACGCAGAAGATGTACGGCGGGTTCGAGAACTCGATGTCCGTCACCGCCGCCGACGGCACGGAGTACACGCTCACGCTCCCGCAGAACGCCCTCCTGAGCGCGCAGGACGTGACGATGACGCCCGTCACCGCCGTCGGCGGGCTCCCGCTGGACAAGGGATTGGTCGGCGCCGTGCAGCTCGAGCCGCATGGCCTCCAGCTCCAGAAGCCCGCCGTCCTGACGATCGAGGCGCCCCAGGAGGGCGCGCTGCAGGAGCAGACCGGCTTCCTCTTCCACCAGGGCGGCCACGACTTCCACCTGTTCCCGCTCGCCCCCGAGCGCGCCTTGACGCTGCGCCCGATGCACTTCTCGACCGTGGGCGTGGGTCTCGCCACGGATCGCGCGGCCGCGCTCGCTCGCGTGCCCGAGCGCACGGCGGCCCAGCTCGAGCACGTCGTGTCCGAGGCCGCCCGCGAGCGGCGGCTGCAGGCGATCGGCCCGGGCGCCCGCGCCGCGCTCGCGCCCGCCGCCGTGTTCCCGGCGTACTTCGACGACGTCGTGCGCCCGAAGCTCACGGCGGCCGAGACGGACGACGCGCTCGCGCGAGAGGCGATCTCCGAGGCGCTCAACTGGGCGAGGAACGCCGAGCTGGCGGGCCTCGAGAACGACCCGGAGTACGACAAGCGCCGGACCGAGATGTACGACCGCATCACCAAGGTCCTGCGCAACGCCGTCGCGCAGGCCTACACCCGCTGCGTCGACCAGCACGACCTCGAGTGGGCGGTGCGGCTCGCGAGCCTCGCGCGCATCGCGGCCATCGGCGGCTTCGACCTCGGCGACGTGCAGGACAAGCTCGAGCGCTGCCTGCGCTTCGAGGTCGACTTCGAGTCGCGGATGACCGCCACGGACGGCTGGACGGCGCCGGACGGCCGCACGTACGACCTCGACGCGGTGTGGCACGTCCGGTCCCTGGACCTGATCATCGACATCACCAGCCTCGGCGCCAAACCGATCAGCTGGGCGGCGTTCAGCTACGAGGGCCTCAACACGTACCCCTGCGGCGAGGACCCGCCGCTGCACTCGTACACCCGCGGGGTCTCCACGAAGCCGGGCAACCTCCAGGCGCTGCTGTCGCTCGACCTCAACCCTCGCGAGGCGCCGCCCGCGGGCGAGCCGGCGCCCCCTCCGCCGGACGACTACCTGCAGCTCCTGTTCACCCAGCCGAAGGAGACCTACCGGCACTGGAACGAGGGCTGCAGCAACCCCTACGAGCCCAGCGACGACGAGCAGGGTCGCTGGTCGGACATGTTCAACCACTTCCACAACGGCGAGTTCCCGTTCAAGGTGCGCATCGACCGCGAGGCTCAGGTCGGCGACCTGCTGGAGTCGAAGACCTGGAGCGACGAGGACGACAGCGGGACGGGGACCGAGACCGAGTTCAGCACGCTCGACCTCTGGCACAAGCCGCAGCCCTGAGCGTTCGGGCGGGCCCAACCACGGCGCAACACGGCTCGGCTAGGCTCGCGCGATGCCGAATCCGACCTCCCGCCGCGCGCTCGCGGCGCTGCTGACGGCGCTCTGCGCCTGTGCAGTCGCCCCCGCCGCCGCACTCGCCAAGCCCCAGGACCTCAAGGTGATGGTCCGCAACGTCTACCTCGGCGCGGATCTGATCCCGCTCGCGGGCGCGCCTGACAAGCCCGCGTTCGAGCAGGCTGCCGCGCAGCGCTTCCAGACCGTCGAGCGCAACGACTTCCCGAGCCGCGCGAAGGCGCTGGCCGCCGAGATCCGCAAGACCAAGCCCGACGTCATCGGCGTCCAGGAGGCGGCGATCTGGCGCCGTGGCGCGGACGGCGTCAAGGACGGCTCGGCGACCCCGGCGACCCAGGTGATCTACGACTCGACCGAGGAGCTGCTGAAGGCGCTGCGGGCGGCGGGGACGCCCTACCGCGAGGCCGTCGGCCGCGACTGGTTCGACTTCGAGGCGCCGACCGCGCTCAACTACGACATCCGCATCACCCAGCGCGACGTGATCCTCGTCCGCCGCGGCTCGAAGGTGAAGGTGCGCAAGACGTTCCGCGGCGGGTTCCGCGACCACTTCGACCCGCCGACGCAGTACGGCGTCGCGCAGCAGCTGCGCGGCTGGGTCGGGATCGACGGCACGCTGGCGAAGCGGAAGTTCCGCTTCGCGACCACCCACCTCGAGGCGTACGACCCGGCGATCGCCGACAAGCAGATGCAGCAGCTCGTGAAGGGGCCGCTGAAGTCGAAGAAGACGCAGTCGATCCTCGTCGGCGACTTCAACTCCGCCCCGGGCAGCAACGCCAACGACCGCGGCACCTCGCGCGACGCCAGCGCGTACTACAGCGCGATCGACGCGGGCTTCCGCAACCCGCTGCGCAAGCGCGCGACCTGCTGCTTCGCCGAGGACCTGCACTCGACGGCGGAGCCGCTCGAGACCTGGATCGACCATGCGCTCGTGCGCCCGCGCATCAAGGCGCTCAAGCAGGGCATCGTCGGCACCAAGCAGGTCGGCGGCCTGTTCCCCTCCGACCACGCGGGGATCACCGCCACGCTGCGCCTGAAGTGAGGATCGTCGCCGGCCGCTGGGGCGGCCGGCGCCTGATCACCCCTCGCGGTGACGCGGTCCGCCCGACGGCGGACCGCGTGCGCGAGGCGCTGTTCTCGATCCTGGGCGAGTTCGTGCAGGGCGCGCGGGTGCTCGACCTGTTCGCCGGCTCGGGCGCGCTGGGGCTCGAGGCGCTCTCGCGCGGCGCCGCGGAGGCGACGTTCGTGGACTCCGCGGCGGCCTCCGTGGGCGCCGTGCGGGCCAACCTCGAGGCGCTCGGCGGCGAGGCCGAGGTGCGGCGCGCGGACGCCGTGCGGTTCCTCGGCGCGGCAAAGGGGGAGACTCGTCAATACGATCTCGTCCTTCTCGACCCGCCATACCGCCTGGCGGAGCGCCTCGGGCGCGAGCTGTCGGAGGCGCTGCCAGCGGTGCTGGCGCGTGCCGCGCTCGTCGTCTCCGAGAGCGACCGCCGGGCGCCGCTGCCACTCGACCTCCCGCTGAGGGACGAGCGACGCTATGGCGACACCCTGATCCGCATCCATGAACCCCGATAACCGCATCGCCGTCTGTCCCGGCTCCTACGACCCGATCACGAACGGGCACATCGACGTCATCTCGCGCGCCAGCGTGATGTTCGACCAGCTCATCGTGGCGGTCGTCAACGCCTCCGTGCGCAAGAACAAGGGGCTGTTCACCGCCGAGGAGCGGTGCTCGTTCATCGCGAACGCGACGGCCCATCTCGGCAACGTGCGGGTCGAGACGTTCGACGTGCTGATCGTGCAGTACGCGCGCTCGGTCGGGGCCAAGGCGATCGTGAAGGGACTGCGCGCGATCTCGGACTTCGAGTACGAGCTGGAGATGAACCAGCTCAACCGCCACCTGGCCGAGGACGTGGAGTCCGTCTACCTGATGGCGTCGCCGCAGTACAGTTTCTTGTCCTCGAGCGGAGTGAAGGAGATCGCCACCTTCGGCGGCGACATCTCCGGGCTCGTGCCCGAGGAGGTAGCGGTCCGGTTGCAGGAAGCTCTCGGCCGCTGACGAAAGCAGGAGCGCCCATGGACGTCCTCGTACTCATCGACAAGCTGGACGATCTGGTCCACAACGCCAAGACGGTCCCCATGACGGGGACGGTCCGCGTGGACCAGGAGGAGATCTACGACATCCTCGACCAGATGCGCGCGACGATCCCTGAGGAGATCAAGCAGGCGCGCTGGATCGTCAAGGAGCGCCAGGAGATGCTGGCCGAGGCCAAGCGCGAGGCCGAGCGCATCGTCAAGGAGGCGCGCGAGCGCCAGTCCCAGCTGACCTCGCAGCAGGAGGTCACCAAGCAGGCCGAGCGCCAGGCCGAGGACATCATCGAGGACGCCCGCGCCCGCGAGCGCGAGATCCGCCTCGGCGCGGAGGACTACGCCGACGAGATCCTCAACACGCTCGAGGTCAACCTCTCGAAGTTCATCGCCGCCGTGCAGCGCGGCCGCGAGCGCCTGCAGGGCAAGGACGAACCGGCCGAAGTCGGCTAAAGCGGCCCGTCCCGCCTGACGATGCCCGCTGGGTGCGGGTCGTCGTCGCTCTCCTCCTCCTCATGCTCGCCTGCGCGGGCTGCGGCGGCGGTCCCTCGCTCGCCGCCGCCGAGAAGCCCGACGTCGACGGCTGCGCCGGCTCGTGGCTGCGCCCCGAGGCGGGCAACGTCGTGCAGGTGCGCGCCGCCACGCTCTGCCTCATCAACGCCCGGCGCGCCCGCGAGTCGCTGGCGCCGCTGACCGAGAACGCGATGCTGCAGCGCGCCGCCGAGCTGCACTCGCTCGACATGGGCGCGCGCGACTTCTTCGAGCACAAGAACCCCGACGGCGTGCATCCCGACGCGCGGATCGTGCGCCAGGGCTACCCGCCGATCCTCGTCGGCGAGAACCTCGCGTGGGGCGAGACGGAGAAGAGCACGCCCGCGTCGGTCGTCGAGATGTGGATGAAGAGCCCGGGTCACCGGCGCAACATCCTCGAGCCGGGCTACCGCGAGATCGGGATCGGGATGGCCTACGACGCGCCTGAGCCGCAGGAGCAGCCCAAGCAGGCGGCGATCTACACGACGACGTTCGGCTTCGGCGGGCGCTGAGCGCTCAGCCGCGCCCGTGCGGCGCGGTCCAGTCGGCGTCGAGCGGCCCGCGCGGGATGATGCGCTTCGGGTTCAGCGAGTCGTGCGTCGTGTAGTAGTGCAGCTTGATCTCGTCCATCGCGACGGTTTCGGCGATCCCCGGGCGCTGGTAGAGCTCGCGGGCGTAGGCCCACAGGTTCGGGTGGTCGACGAGCCGGCGGCCGTTGCAGCGGAAGTGCACGTGGTAGACGGGGTCGAAGCGCACGAGCGTGGGGAAGAGGCGCCAGTCGGCCTCGGTGATCTCCTCGCCCGCGAGGTAGCGGCGGTCGCCGAGGATGTCCTCGAGCCAGGCCAGCGAGTCGAAGAGCTGGTCGAACGCCTCGTCGTAGGCCTCCTGGGTCTTCGCGAAGCCGGCGCGGTAGACGCCGTTGTTGACGGTGTCGTAGACGCGCTCGTTGATGCGGTCGATCTCGGCGCGCAGCGGCGCGGGGTAGAGGTCGCCCTCCGGGCGGGCCGCGTTGAACATGCGCATGATGTCGTGCGACTCGTTGGAGACGATGCGGCGGGTCTCGCTGTCCCACAGCACGGGGACGCTGATGCGGCCGTCGTAGCCGGGCTCGGTCTCCTCGTAGGCCTCGGCGAGGTACTCGAAGCCGTTGACTCCGTCGGTGTAGCCGTCGCCGGTGAACGCCCAGCCGCGATCGTCGCGGTAGGGGTGCAGATAGGAGATGCCGACATCGTCCTCGAGGCCCTTGAGCAGGCGGGCGATGACGGCGCGGTGCGACCACGGGCAGGCCAGCGCGACGTAGAGGTGGTAGCGCCCGGCGCGCGCCGGCAACTCCGCCCAGCCGCGGAACTTCGCGTCCTGGCGCTCGAAGGCTCCGGTTGACCGTACCGACACGCCACGGCCATACCCGGTATCTCTTGGGTGGATGCTGGAGGTGGCGGACCTGGCGCGGCGGTACGGCGACGTGGTCGCGCTCGACGGGCTGTCGTTCACCGTCGAGCCCGGGCAGCTGTTCGGGTTCGTCGGGCCGAACGGCGCCGGCAAGACGACGACGATGCGGATCATCCTCGGCGTGCTCGCGGCCGACGCGGGCGAGGTGCGCTGGCGCGGGAAGCCGGTCGACCTGGCGACGCGGGCGCGCTTCGGCTACATGCCGGAGGAGCGCGGGCTGTACCCGAAGATGCGGGTGCGCGACCAGCTCGCCTACTTCGCGGAGCTGCACGGGCTCGCGCGCGCCGAGGCCGGCGCGGCGGCCGACACGTGGCTCGAGCGGCTCGGGATCGCCGACCGGGCGGGCGACCGCGTCGAGACGCTCTCGCTCGGCAACCAGCAGCGGGTGCAGCTCGCGGTGGCGCTCGTGCACGGGCCGGAGCTGCTCGTGCTCGACGAGCCGTTCTCCGGGCTCGACCCCGTCGGCGTCGACGTGCTCAGCGGCGTGCTGCGCGAGCTCGCCGAAGAGGGCGTGCCGGTGGTCTTCTCCTCGCACCAGCTCGAGCTCGTCGAGCGGCTGTGCGAGTCGGTGGTGATCATCAACAACGGCCGGCTCGTCGCGTCGGGCCGGGTCGAGGACCTGCGCGAGCGCGGCGCGGCGCGGCCGCTCGTGCGCGTGGCGGTCCGCGGCGGCGACGAGGCGTGGCTCGGGAGCGTGCCGGGCGCCGAGGTCGTCGACCGCGGCGTCGACGGCGTGCTGGTGGCGCTGACCGACGGGGCGCCGCCGGAGGCGCTGCTCGACGCGGCGCGGTCGGCCGGCACGGTCACGCACTTCGCGCTCGAGCGGCCGACGCTGAGCGAGCTGTTCCGCAAGGCGGTGGCGTCGTGAGCGGGCTCGAGGGCCGCGCGGCCGTGGCGCTCGTGGCGCGCCGCGAGATCTCGACGAAGTTGCGTGAGAAGGCGTTCCTCATCTCGGTGGCGGTGACGGTCGCGATCATCGTGCTCGTCGCGGTGCTGCCGCCGCTGCTCGGCGCCGGCGGGACGACGAAGTACAGGCTCGCGGCCGTCGGCGGCGGGGCGGTGGCCGTGGCGGAGGAGGCCAAGCGACAGGCGGGCGCGTTCGACGCCGAGATCACGGTGGTGCCGGTCGCGGCCGACGAGGTCGAGGTCGGCGACGTCGATGCGGTGCTGACGAGCTCGGGCCTGCGCGCGCAGGAGGAGCCCGACGACGATCTCGTCAACGCCGTGCAGGCGGCCTCCCGCCAGGCGCGCCAGGCGGCCGCGCTGCGCGACGCGGGGCTGGAGGGCGCGGAGCTGCGGGCGGCGTTGAACCCGCCGCCGCTGTCGGTGTCGACCGTCGAGGCGGTCGATCCGGACCGCGACCGCAAGGCCGGGTTCGCGTTCGTGGCCATCCTCGCGCTCTACGCGCAGCTGCTGACGTTCGGCTACCTGCTGGCGAGCGGGGTGGTGGAGGAGAAGGCCTCGCGCGTCGTCGAGGTGCTGCTGTCGACGATCCGGCCGAAGGATCTGCTGGCGGGCAAGGTGATCGGCCTCGGCCTGCTCGGGTTCGTCCAACTCGTGCTGATGACGGCGGTGGGGCTCGCGGCAGCGACCGCGTCGGGCGCGTTGGAGGTCGACGGCGACATCCTCGGCGCGGCCGCGCTGGCGGTCGGCTGGTTCGTGCTCGGCTATGCGTTCTACGCGTGCCTGTTCGCCTGCGCCGGTGCGATCGTGCCGCGCCAGGAGGAGCTGCAGTCGACGATGACCCCGCTCACGATGGTGATCCTGGTCTCGTTCTTCGTGTCGTTCATCGTGCTCGAGGATCCCGACGGCACCGTCGCCCGCGTCAGCTCCTTCATCCCGTTCAGCGCGCCGATCACGATGCCGCCGCGGATCGCGCTCGGCGAGGCCTCGACGTTCGAGATCCTCGCAGCGGTCGTGATCACGGCGGGGGCCACGCTCGCGTTGATCCCGCTGGCGGGGCGCATCTACAGCGGAGCGGTGCTCCGCACGGGCTCCGCGGTCAAGCTCCGCGAGGCCTGGCGCGCCTAGAAGGGGAGCTGCTCCGCGCCGGGATACGGCTCGGGCAGCGGCCGCGCGTCGCGCCGCGCCGCAGCGGTGGCGGGCGAAGGGGCCGCCTCCACGGGCGCGGGCTCGTCGGGCGGGGCCTCCGCGACAGGCGCGGCGTCGACCTCCGTCGCGTCCCCCTCGGCCGCGGCCAGCAGCAGCTCGACCTGGGTCAGCTGCGCGCGCACGGCGGTCGTCATCGCGTCGAGGATGGCGGCGCCCTTGTCGATCGAGGTCTTCGCGCCCGTCAGCTGCTGCTTCACGCGCAGGACGTCGGCCATCGCGCCGGTCGCCCGCTCGATCGCGTCGCGGATCGCCGACGGGTCGATCCCGTCGGCCTCGCCGCGGGCCATCAGCACGCGCGCTCGCGCCAGCGCGTAGGCGACCTCGAGGGACAGCGTCGTGCCCTCCTCGGGGTCGAAGCAGACGACGAGCTTGTCGCCGCCGTACTCGCGCAGCTGGTGCATCTTCGCCGGGACGCGCTCCTCGTCGGGCACGACGAGCACCGCGAAGTCGGCGTTGCGCTCGGCCCGCGCGCGGTCGAGCTCCTCGATCGCCTTCGGCTTCGAGAGCCGCGAGGCCTTCGCCTCGAACACGACGCGGCCGCGCGCCGGGCCGGTGCAGCCCTCGATCGCCACCACGATGTCCCCGGTCTTGCCGGTGCCGCCCTTGACGTCGCCGACCGCGTCGCAGTCGTCGCCCTGGCGCACCGCGACCTCGTCGAGCACCGCGTACACGGCCTCCTCGAACGAGCGGCCCTTCGCCGTCCCGCGCGCGGCCTCGTGCGCGACCGCCTCGGCCTTCTCCTTCTCCGCCCGCGCGCGCTCCAGCTCCAGCCGCAGCCCCTGGATCGTCTGGTTCATCTCCTGCAGCCGCTGGTTGTGCTGGTCGGAGCTCTGCTTGACGACCGCCAGCGACGTGCGCTGGAAGGCTGCCAGCGGGTTGTCCTCCGAGTCGGCCGCGAACTGCTTTCGCAGGTCGTCGCGCATCGCCACCGCCGCCTCGGCGAGCACCGCCTTGATCTGGTTCTGCACCGCGACCGAGGACTCGTCGCCGAAGTGCTTCGCGAGCACGCGGGCGACGTGGCCCTTGTCCGGGCCGAACGCCTCGTCGAACTTGCGGTCGAACACCTCGGCGACGGCGCGCGAGCGGTCGGCGAACTCCCCCTGCATCTCGCGGGCGGTCTTCTCGAGCTCGGCCTTGACGAACTCGACGTTCGCGCCCGTCTGCTCGCGGTGCAGCACGCGGGCGCCGATCTCGGCCGCGTCGGCGATGACGACCGCGGGGTCGTCACCCGCGTCGACGCGGGCGCGGACGTACTCGACGACCGTCGCGTCGTCGATCGACAGGCCGTCGATGAGCACGCGGTTGGCGAGGACGGTGATGCGCGGCGAGCGCAGGGGTGTGGCGGCGGCTTCCATCCGACCAAGCAGCCTAGGTCCGCCCCAGGACGGAACCGGAGGGCGGAAAAGCCCTGCTCTACGCGGACCGGCGGGCGACGGCGGAGCGCAACAGCCCCGCGCCGAGCTGCTCTTCCAGCAGCTCCTCCTCCGCGGCGTGCCCGCCGCCGCAGGCGCCGCCGCACGTGCATCCGCCGGCGCCGCAGCGCTGGAGCACGCGCCCGGTCGGCTTCTCGACCATCCGCGCCACGGCGGCGTTGCCGGCGCTGCGCTGCATCGAGAGCATGGTCGCGGGAACGCCCCGCGCGGTGGAAGGCGGCTTGCGCTCGGGCTCGGCGGCCGTCGGGGCGGCCGTGGCCTCGGCGTGCGTCACGGTGGCCATGGAGCAATCCAACCGCTCCGCGGCGCCGCGGTCAAGTCACTTTGAAGCCGCGGAGCCCGGCGGGCTCCTCGTCGTCGACCTCGACCCGGTCGACGTCGGCGCTGCCGGGGCCGTCGCGCACGAACCAGATCATCGCGTCGACCATCTCGGGGTCGCCCTCGAACACGGCCTCGACCGTGCCCTTCTCGGTGTTGCGCACCCAGCCGGTGACGCCGCGGCGCTCGGCCTCCGCGCGCGTGGAGTCGCGGAAGAAGACGCCCTGCACCTTGCCGTGGGCCACCACCCGCCTGCGGACCGTCATGTGGGTACCGTAGCCAGCGTGGCCACGGTCGAGGTGCTTGACACCGACATCACGGCGCTCGAGGTCGACGCGATCGCCAACGCGGCGAACACCGACCTCGCCCACGGCGGGGGCGTCGCGGGCGCGATCTCCCGCGCCGGCGGGCCCGAGGTCCAGCGCGAGTCCGACAAGAAGGCGCCGATCGGCCTCGGCGAGGCGGTCGAGACCACCGCGGGCGAGATGCCCTCGCGATGGGTCATCCACGCCGCCACGATGCACCTCGGCGGCCCGACCTCGGAGGACATCATCCGCCGCGCCACCGCCTCGGCCCTGGCGAAGGCCGACGGGCTCGGCGCGAAGAGCCTCGCGCTCGTCGCGTTCGGCACCGGCGTCGGCGGCTTCCCGCTCGCCGACGCCGCGCGCATCGAGGTCGAGGAGGTGCGGCGCCACCTCGAGCAGGGCTCCGCCCTCGAGCGCGTCGTCTTCGCCGTCCACGGCGAGGCCGCCAGAGCGGCGTTCGAGGCCGCCCTCGAGTCGTGAGCCTCGCCGGCGAGCTCGCCGCCGCGGGCGGCGTCTCGGCGCCTCCCCAGGCCACCGCGCGGCTGCGCGACCTGCTTGCCGACGCGCTCCGCCACGGCGAGCGCGAGCTCGGCCAGAAGCGCTCGGGCACGCGCGAGGCGCCCGTCGCCGTCGCGTTCGCCGCCGACGGCGAGCGGCTGCTCGCCGCCGTCCCGGTCACCGCCGCGCTGCACGCGGACGCCGAGGCGCTCTCCGAGCGCGCGTGGCTGCTCGTCGCCGCGGTCGTCGGCGCGCTCGTCGGCCTCGTCGAGCCCGGCCCGCCGACCGGCCCCGAGGCGCTCCTCGTGCGCGCCGGGCAGGCGCTGCTCGGCTACCCCGGCGCGGGCTTCGACCCGCACACGCTCGAGGAGCTCGGACCGCTCGCGTTCGAGGAGCAGGTCGAGGGCATCGACCGCCTGCGGGCGCAGGCGCTCGTCGTCCCGGCGGTAGTCCTCGGCGACGCGGCCGGGCTGCGCGAGCCGATCGGCTCACGCCACCCGCTGCTGATCGCCGAGGCGGTCGCGCGGCTCGGCGGGCGCCCGGCCGACCCCGCGTCGGTCGAGGCGCACGAGGACGCCGTGCTGAGCGTCGTCGGCGCGCGCGAGGGGCACACCCGCGCCCACGCCGACCCCGATCCCGCCCGCCGCGTCGCGCGCCGCATCCTCCAGCGCCTCGACGGGATGGGGAAGTGGGGCGGCTACCACACGGACTTCGCGCACCTCGCGCGCGGCTTCGCCGGCAACGACCGCCAGCTCGCGTCCGAGGTCGGCGAGGCGCTGCTCACCGCCGGCCTGCTGGCCGAGAAGCCCAGCGTCGGCCAGCGCCACGTGTTCCTCAACCCGCGCCGCGCGGGCGACATCCGGCGGCTGATCGAGGAGGGCGAGGAGCCTGCAGGATTGAGCTTGGCCCGAAAGTGACATATTGGATTCACATGTCCTCGGTCCCGAAGCACGTCTCCAACACGCTGCAGTCGATCGTCACGCTCACGGGGGCCGGGATCATCCGCCTCCAGCGCCCCGATCGCGCGCTCCGCACCGCAATCAGCCTGATCCGCTGGGGCGTCACGCCCGCCGCGGGCTACGAGGCGTCGGCCGCCCGCTACCCCGACGAGGTCGCGCTGATCGACGAGCTCGGCCAGCTCACGTTCCGCGAGATCCAGCAGCGCACGAACTCGCTCGCGCATGCGCTCGCCGACGACGGGGTCAACGAGGGCGACGGCGTCGCGATCATGGCCCGCAACCATCGCGGCTTCGTGGAGGCGGTCGTCGCGTGCTCGAAGCTCGGGGCGCACGCGCTGTTTCTCAACACGTCGTTCTCGGGCCCGCAGCTCGCCGACGTCGCCGACCGCGAGAAGCCGAAGGCGATCGTCTACGACGAGGAGTTCGGCGAGGTGCTCGCCGACGCCGGCCACCGCCGCAAGCGCTACATCTCGTGGGCCGAGCCGGACGGGGAGACGAAGGACCCGACGCTCGAGGAGCTGATCGAGCGCGGCGACCCGTCCAACGTCGTCCCGCCGCAGGAGCACGGCAAGGCGATCATCCTCACCTCCGGGACGACCGGCACGCCGAAGGGCGCCTCTCGTAGCCAGCCGAAGTCGCTCGACCCGGTCGCCGCGCTGCTCGAGCGGATCCCGCTGAAGGCGCGCGAGAAGACGATGATCGCCGCCCCGCTGTTCCACGCCTGGGGCTTCGCGCACTTCACGCTCGGCATGGGCCTGTCGTCGACGATCGTGCTGAAGCGCAAGTTCGACGAGGAGGCGACGCTGTCGCTGACCGCCCAGCACGGCTGCACGGCGCTCGTCGTCGTCCCGGTGATGCTGCAGCGGATCCTCGAGCTCGAGGACGAGGTGCTCGACCGCTACGACCTCTCGCACGTCAAGGCGGTCCCGGTCTCCGGCTCGGCGCTCCCCGGCGGCCTGTCCGAGCGCTGGATGGATCACTTCGGCGACAACCTCTACAACCTCTACGGCTCGACCGAGGTCGCGTGGGCGACGATCGCCACGCCGCAGGACCTGCGCGAGGCGCCCGGCACCGCGGGCAAGCCGCCGCGCGGCACGATCGTGAAGCTCTACGACGACGAGGGCCAGCCGGTCGAGGACGGCGAGACCGGCCGCATCTTCGTCGGCAACGACCTCCAGTTCGAGGGCTACACCGGCGGCGGCAACAAGGACGTGATCGACGGGCTGATGTCCTCGGGCGACGTCGGGCACTTCGACGACGCCGGGCGGCTGTTCGTCGACGGCCGCGACGACGACATGATCGTCTCGGGCGGCGAGAACGTGTTCCCGCAGGAGGTCGAGGACCTGCTCTCCGACCACGAGTCGATCAAGGAAGCCGCGGTGTTCGGCGTCGACGACGAGAAGTTCGGCCAGCGCCTGAAGGCCGTCGTGGTCACGAAGGGCTCGAAGAAGCTGTCCGCCGACGACGTCAAGAAGTACGTCAAGGCCAACCTCGCGGGCTACAAGGTGCCGCGCGACGTCGACTTCGTCGACGAGCTCCCGCGCACGTCGACCGGGAAGGTCCTCAAGCGGGAGCTCAAGGGCGAAGACTGAGCCGGCGCTATAACGGTTGGATGGCCCAGCGAACCGACATCTTCTCGCTCGGCCGGCTCGGGCTCAGCTCGGGCGAGGGGAGGCGGCTCGACCTGCACGCCACGCTCGAGGGGTTCGAGTTCGGCGGCGAGCGCTACGAGGCGAGCCCGCGGGCGGTCCCCGTGCGGCTCGACGTGTCGCGCACGACGGGCGCGGGCTTCGCCCTGCGGCTGCGCTTCTCGGCGGCGATCGAGGGCCCGTGCATGCGCTGCCTCGGCCCGGCGGCGCCGGTCTTCGAGGTCGACGTCCGCGAGGTCAACCAGCCCGGCACGGGCGACGACGAGCTGCGCTCGCCGTACGTGGACGACGAGGACGACCTCGACCTGCGCGCCTGGGTGCGCGACGCGCTCGCGCTCGCGCTGCCCGCCCAGATCGCCTGCACCCCCGAGTGCCGCGGCCTGTGCCCGCGCTGCGGGGCGAACCTCAACGAGGACCCCGAGCACGCGCACGAGGCCGAGCCGGACCCGCGCTGGGCGAAGCTGTCGGAGATCCGGTTCGACTGAGCGCGGCGGCCGGGGGGCGGGTGGGTGGGAGCCGCTACCCTTTCGATCCGCCATGGCCGTCCCAAAGCAGAAGCAGTCGCATTCGCGCACCAACAAGCGCCGCTCGCAGCACAAGATCTCCGCGCCGGCGCTGAACAGCTGCCCGCAGTGCCACGCCCCGCGCCGCCCGCACCGCGTGTGCCCGAACTGCGGGCACTACCGCGGGCGCGAGGTCGTGGTGGCCGAAGTGCACGATCACGACCACGACCACTAGCTCGCCGTGACCGACCCGGTCGCCGTCGCGGTTGACGCGAACGGGGCCGACCACGGCCCTGCGGAGGTCGCCCGCGGCGCCGCCGCCGCGGCGTCGGAGCACGGTGTGCGCGTGCTGCTGTTCGGGCCCGCCGCGCAGATCGGCGACGTGCCCGAGGGCGTCGAGGTCGTCGACGCGCCGGTCTCGATCGCCAAGGCGGACGACCCGGCGCGCGCGGTGCGCGCGAACCCGGACGCCTCGATCGTCGCCGCCGTCGCGGCGGTCGCGGACGGCCGCGCGGACGCGCTCGTCTCCGGCGGCTCGACCGGCACCGCCCTCGCCGCGTCGCTGTTCCGCATCAAGCGCGGGCGCGGCATCCACCGGCCGGCGCTGGCGGTGCTCGTGCCGGTGCCGGGCGCGCCGTTCCTGCTGCTCGACGCGGGCGCCAACGTCGAGGTGCGGCCCGAGCACCTCGTCCAGTTCGCGCACATGGGCGCGGCGTTCATGGAGACGGCGATGGGGGTCTCGCGGCCGCGCGTGGCGCTGCTCTCCAACGGCGAGGAGCCCTCGAAGGGGCCGGAGGACCTGGTGGCCGCCCACGCCGTGCTCTCCGAGGCGGAGTCGCGGTTGAACTTCGTGGGCAACGTCGAGGGCTTCGCCATCGGCACCGGCGAGGCCGACGTGATCGTGACCGACGGCTTCACCGGCAACGTCGCGCTGAAGGTGATGGAGGGAACCTCGTCGGTGCTGCTGAGCGCGGTGCGCTCGGCCGCGGAGTCGAGCGCCCGGTCGAAGGCCGGCGGCCTGCTCCTGAAGCCGGCGCTGCGCGAGCTGCGCGACCAGCTCGACCCGCAGGCGGTCGGCGGCGCGGTGCTGCTCGGCCTGCGCAAGCTCGTGGTCGTCCCGCACGGGTCGTTCGAGGCGGAGGGCATCACGACGGCGATCGGGCTCGCCGCGCGCGGCGTGCGCGAGGACGTCGTGGGGCGGACGCTCGAGACGCTCGCGGCCGCCGGGGCGCTGCGGCGCGCTCCCGCCGAGGTGTCCGCCGTGGCCTCTAGCGTGCCCGAGCAGCCATGACCCGCGACGAGATCCTCGAGGCCATCCGCGCGCACCTCGCCGACGAGCTGGAGCTCGATCCGGCGCGGATCGACGAGTCGACGCACTTCAAGCGCGACCTCGACGCCGACTCGCTCGACCTCTACACGCTCGTCCAGGAGCTGGAGGACACCTATGGCGTGGCGATGACGGACGAGCAGGCCGCGCGGATCCAGACCGTGGGCGCGGCCGTTGACTTCGTGGTCGAGCATGCCCCGGACGCTCCGGCAAGGCCCTGACCCCTGAACCAGCTCAACGACTTGCTGGAAGCGCTGCCGCCGGATCTCGCGCGGCAGTCGATCACGCACGCGTCGTGGACCGACCAGCGGTCGGACTCCTACGAGCGGCTCGCGTTCCTGGGCGACTCCGTGCTCGGCCTGGCGGTCACGACGCACCTCTATCCGCGGCTGGCGGCCGAGTCGCACGGGGCCGGGCGGCTGACGAAGATCCGCGCGCAGGCGGTCTCCGGGCGCTCGTGCCGGCGGGTCGCGGAGCGGCTCGGGCTGCCAGAGCGGCTGCGGGCGGCGGCGCCGCCGGAGGCCGGCATGGCGGCGACGAACGCGCTCGTGCGCACGGAGCGCGTGCTCGCGTCGGTGATCGAGGCCGTGATCGGCGCGTGCTACCTGGCCTACGGCTACGAGCGGACGGCGGCGGCGGTGGTCGAGGCGTTCGCGCCGGAGATCGAGCTGGCGCTGGTGAGCCCGGCGGACTTCAAGTCGGCGCTGCAGGAGGTGCTCGCGCGGCGGGGCGCGGTGGTGCGCTACGACGTGGTGGCGGAGGACGGCCCGCCGCACGACCGGGTCTTCGAGGTGGCGGCGTCGGTGGCGGGCGAGGAGGTCGCGCGCGGCTCTGGGCGCTCGAAGAAGGACGCCGAGCAGGCCGCGGCGATGGCGGCGCTGGAGTCGCTGGGGGCGTGACGTGCACCTGAGGTCGATCTCGCTGAAGGGCTTCAAGTCCTTCCCCGACCGCACGCGGCTCGAGTTCACGCCCGGCGTGTCGGTCGTCGTGGGCCCGAACGGCTCGGGCAAGTCGAACATCACCGACGCGGTGCTGTGGGCGCTGGGCGAGCAGTCGCCGCTGGCCGTGCGCGGGCAGTCGATGCAGGACGTGATCTTCGCGGGCGCGCACGGCGTGCAGGCCCGGAGCGAGGCCGAGGTCGAGGTTGTCTTGGACAACGCCGACGGGGCGGTCGACCTGCCGGCCGGCGAGGTCTCGATCGCGCGGCGGCTCGACCGCGCGGGGGAGGGCGAGTACCGCGTCAACGGGGCTCGCTGTCGACTCGTCGACGTGCTGGAGATCCTGTCGGACACCGGGCTGGGCAAGGAGATGCACTCGGTCGTCTCGCAGGGCCGGGTGGAGCAGATCGTGACCTCGAAGCCGCGCGACCGGCGGCTGCTGATCGAGGAGGCCGCGGGGCTCGGCAAGCACCGCAAGCGTCGGCGGAGGGCGCAGCTCAAGCTCGAGCGGACGCAGGACAACCTGGATCGCGCTCTGGATGTGGAGCGCGAGGCGCGCGGGCGGCTGCGGCCGCTGAAGCGCCAGGCCGAAGCGGCGGAGCTGCACGAGCGGCTCGCGCGCCAGACCGACGAGGCGCGCTGGACGCTGGCGGGCGAGGACGCGCGGGTGGCGCGCGAGGAGCTTGTCTCCGCTGAGGCGTCGGCCGCGTCGGCGCGGTCCGCGTACGACGCGATCGAGAAGGAGCTGGTCGGCCTGCGCGCGGCGCGCGAGCAGGCCGAGGCGGCGCTGACGGCACGCGGGGCGGAGCGCGAGGCGCTGGCCTCCCGCGCGTTCGCGGCGCGGTCGGCGGCCGAGCGGATCGGGCTGCGGCTCGAGTCCGCGCGCGCGGCAGCCTCGCTGGTGTCGGACCGGGTTGCGCGCCGGCGCGCGCTGGTCGCCGCGCTCGAGGCCGAGATGGAGGAGCCCTCGGACGACGATGAGGGCTCTGAGGACCGCGTCGCGGGGCTGGAGGCCGAGCTCGAGCAGCTGGCGCAGGACCGCCACGTTCGGCTCGAGCAGGAGATCGGGGAGCTCGAGAGCCGCCGCGAGGCGGCTGCCGCTGAATGCGCCGGCCTCGACGAGCTGGCCTCGGAGGCGCTGGAGCGCCGCCGCGCCGCGGACGCCGCCTGCGACGCGGCCCGCCGCGCCCGCCGCGAGGTCGACGCGGGGGTTGAGCGCGCCCGCCGCGAGGCCGCGAAGGTGGGCTCCGAGCTCGCCGCGGTCAACCAGTTCCTGCGGAGTCACGCCGGCGCGCCCGGGGGCGCACCGGCGCTCGCCGACGCGCTGCGCGCCGAGCCGGGCTACGAGCTCGCCCTGGCAGCGGCGCTGGGGCCGCGCCTGCGGGCGGCGGTGGCGGTCGATCTTGCAGAGGCGACGACTCTCCTGGACCGCTCCGGCCGTGACGGCGGGGCCGCTCTGGTGCCCGATGAACTGCGCATCGAGGGAGGCTCGGAGAGGGCCGCGGCTTCGGCCGGATCCACGCCTTCCTCACCCGGCGCCGTGTCCGCCGGCGGATCCGCTCCGCCCGTGCGTGACGCCGAGCCGCTGCTCTCGCGGGTGACGCCGGACGCCTCCGGACCGGCGGCTTCGCTCGCCCGCGGGCTCCTCGCGGACGTGTGGGTCGTCGAGGACTTCGCGGGGCTCCGCGCGGACTTCCGCGGCGTGGCGGTCACCCGCTCAGGCCGCGTGTGGTCGCCGGCCACCCGCGAGCTCCGGCAGGTCCCGGGCGGCGGGGAGGACCGGCTGCTGGCCGAGCGCAACCGCCGCGACGAGCTGATCGCCGCCTCCGAGCGCGCCGCCCAGGCCGAGCAGGCCGTGCTCGCCGAGGCGGAGCGCGCCTCGCAGGCGGTCGCCGCCGCCGACTCCGCCCGCGACGACGCCGACCGCGCCGCGCGCGAGGCGACCCGCGCCCGCGACGAGGCGGGGGAGGCCGTGCGGCACGCCGCGTGGCTGATCGAGCAGCGCCGGCGCGCGCCCGACGAAGGGCCGATCGCGACGCGCCGCGCCCAGCTCGGCGCCGCGCTGGCGGCGGAGCGCCGGCTCGCCGAGCGCGCCGAGCGCGAGCGGCGCGACCGCGAGCGGCGGCTCGCGATCGAGCGGTCGCGGCTCGCGGAGGACGAGCGGGTCGCGCCGGCGGCGGAGCGGCTCGTCGCGGTGCTCGAGGTCGCGGCGCTCGCGGTCGGCGGGCAGCACGAGGTCTTCCAGGCCGAGCTCGACGAGGACCGCGCCGCGGGCGAGCGCCTCGCCGCCGACCTGCGCGCCGGCGCCGCGGCGGAGAACGCCGCGCAGACCCGCCTCCACGCGGGCGCCGAGTCCGTCACCCGCGCCGAGGTCCGCGCGCAGCAGGCGCGCGACCGGGGGCATGAGGCCGAAGCGGTGCTGGCAGGACTTGCCGAACGGCTCGGGTTGGAGGGTGAGCCGGGGACGGAGCCGCTCGGCGAGGGCGAGCGCGAGGCGCTGGCCGGCCGTATCGAGCGGTTGCAGCGCCGGCGCGAGCAGCTCGGGCCGGTGAATCCCCTGGCGCAGGACGAGTACGCCGAGGCAGTCGCCCACGTCGAGGAGCTCGAGGCCCACCGCGAGGACCTCGAGGACGCGATGCGCGAGCTCAAGGGCCTGATCCGGGACACGGACAAGCGCATCCGCGAGGCGTTCGAGGAGACCTTCACCGCCGCCGCGAAGAACTTCGAGGAGGTCGCCGAGCAGCTCTTCCCCGGCGGCCGCGGCCGCCTCCGCCTCGTACGCGAGGACGCCGGCCCGCGCCCGGTCCTCGGTGGCGGCGAGGTCGACGAGGAGGCTCCGAGCGACGAGGAGCGCATCGAGGCGGCGGCCGAGATCGAGGAGAGCGGCGACCCCGACGACGGCATGGGCGTCGAGATCGAGATCACGCCCGCGGGCAAGGCCACCAAACGCCTGACGCTGCTGTCGGGCGGCGAGAAGTCGCTGACCGCGCTCGCGTTCCTGTTCGCCGTCTTCCTCGCCCGGCCGTGCCCGTTCTACATCCTCGACGAGGTCGAGGCCGCGCTCGACGACCTCAACATCGACCGCTTCCTCGCCGTCCTGCGCCGCTTCTCCGACCGCGCGCAGTTCATCGTCGTGACGCACCAGAAGCGCACGATGGAGGCCGCCGACTGCCTCTACGGCGTGTCGATGGCCGGCAACGGCGTGTCGAAGGTCGTGTCGCGGCGGCTACCGCCGCGCGTGGCCGCCTAGGACGGCCAGCGCAGCGACGGGCCGAGATCGCCCTGGTCGGCGCGCCCGTAGCGGGCACGGGGGTTGATGAGGCGGCGGGCGCGGAGTTGTCTTGAGAGGGAGTCGAACATGTCCTGAAGGACGTGCGCGCGGCGGTGTCTATTCCCGGAGCTAGGCTGCCGGGATGGACGCGGAAGAGATCGCTGCGAGCGTCACCGACAGCTCGGGCGTCCTCGGCAGCGCGGGCGTCACGGGCGCCGCGGGTGTGGTCGGCAGCGCCGGGGTGGTCGGTGCCGCGGGCGTGGTCGGGAGCGCCGCGGTCGTCGGGAGCTCGGGCGTGATCGGCAGCGCCGCCGTGTCCGGAAGCGCGGCGGTGGTCGGCAGCGCGGGCGTCGCGCTGAGCATCGTGGTCGTCGGCAGCGCCGGGATCCTCGGCGGCGTGGCGAACGTCGGCTGCGTGGGCTGCATCGGGTGTGTGGGCTGCGTCGATTGCGTGGGGTGCGTCGGCTGCGTGGGGTGCGTCGGCCTGCGCGGCAAGGTCGGCGAGGTCGGCAAGCGGCGATGAGCCTCGCCCGCCACGTCTCGCGCGAGGCGACCGCCGGCGACCGCGGGCGCGCGTTCGGCGTGGCGCAGCGCGACGCGATCGCCTGCACCGTCGGGACCTACCGCCGCATGCTCGACGGCGTCGACCTGCGCGCGGCCGGGACCGCCGTGGCGCCGGTGCTCGAGCCCCACCACGTCGAGGAGCTCGAGGGCATGGCCGCCGGCGCGGGCCAGGACCTGCTCGAGCTGATCGCGATCAACGCGCGCACCGAGCTGCTGGCGGGAGCCGAGTGCTCGGTCGTCGGCAAGCTCGGCGGCGAGCTCGCGCAGACGTGGGACTGGCATCCCGACCTCGCATCGGCGTGCGTGGTCTGGACCGTGCCCGGAGCGTTCACCACCGTCACCGAGGCCGGCATCCTCGCCAAGCTCGGGCTCAACGAGCACGGCGTCGCGGTCGCGCTCAACCTCCTCACCAGCCCAGCCGACGGCGAGCTCGGCGGCGTGCCGATCCACGTCCTCCTCCGGCAGATCCTCGAGCGGGCCGAGAGCGTCGCCGAGGCGCTCGAGCTGCTGTGCGGCGCTGCGACGACCGCGTCATCGGCGGTCACGGTCGCGGATCCTCATGCGCTGGCGTGCGTCGAGCTGTCGCCCGAGGGCCCGACCGTCATCCGTCCCGGCGCCGACGGCTGGCTCGTCCACACCAACCACTTCCTCACCCGCCCGCCCGGCGACGACGAGGAGGACTCACGCGCTCGCCACGACCGCCTCAATCAGCTGGTGAGAGCCGGCGTCCCGCCCCGCGAGGCGCTCGCGGAACCGCCGATGTTCCGCCGAGAGGACCCCGGCGAGCCGTGGCGCGACCGCGTCGCGACCTTGCTGACGGTCCACACGGACCCGGGCGCGCGCTCGATCGACGTCAGCGCCGCCGGTGCGCCGGAGCCAGCGACACCGCCAGCACCGCGACCACGAGCGCGAGCAGGATGAAGCCGCCGGCCTCCTCCCACCACGACCGCCCCTGAAGCGCGAGCCCCGCCAGCAGCACGAGCGCGACCCCCACCGGCAGCGCCACCGTCTCGCCGAACACGAGCTTGCGCAGCGCGCGCATCAGGCCGCCACCGGCTCGCGCGCGAGCGCCGCCACCTGCGCCTGCGAGACCAGGACGAGCGTCGCCGCGACGTAGAGCAGCGCGGCGTCGCCGCCGGGCCAGGCGACGTCGAGCCCTTCGCCGAGGAAGACGACGCCGAACGACGAGAGCACCACGCCGACCGCGTACTTGAGGTGCGACTCCGGCAACCGCATCAGCGGCCGGTGCAGGACCGCGCCGACCGCCACCACGGCCACCACCGCCAGCGCGGCGCCCGCCACCGCCGGTGCCAGCCCGTCCGGGCCCGCGCCGAGCGCGGCCACGATCAGCACGACCTCGACGCCCTCGAGCAGCACGCCCTTGCCGGCCACGATCCGCGCCGGCCAGTCGGGCCGGCCCGGCTCCGGCGGCGCCATCGCCTCGAGCGCCTCACGCTCGTCGAGGTACTCCTGGAACGAGTCCGACGGCGACCGCCGCCCGGCCAGCCGCAGCACGCCCTTGCGCAGCCACTCGAGCCCGAACAGCAGCAGCGCCACGCCGATCACCACCTGCAGCGGCTCGAGCGGCAGCCGCCCGAGCAGCAGCGGCCCGACCGCGACGACCACCACCGCGAGCAGCAGCACCGCCCCGACGGCGCCGATGACCGCGTCGCGCGGCCGCCGCGCCGAGCCGACCGCGAGCACGATCGCCATCGCCTCCAGCAGCTCCAACCCGACCGCCAGCGCCGCACCCACGAGGGTGAGCACGAAGGCCGTCACCGCAGGATCTTCTCCCCCCAGTAGGACGCCTGCGAGTTGTTGTTGTACTCGCCGATCGGGTGATAGCCCGCCCGCTCGTACATGGCCTGCGCGTGCGGCTGCCGCGGCCCGGTGTCGAGGCGGATCCGCGCGTAGCCGAGCTCCCGCGCGGCGGCCTCGAGCTCCTCGAGCAGCCGCCGGCCCAGGCCCTGCTGCCGCGCCGCGGGCACGACGTACATGCGCTTGATCTCCGCCACGCCGTCCTCGTCGCGCTTGACGCCGCCGCCCGCGACCGGCTTGCCGTCCGCGTAGATCACGAGGAACGTTCCGGTGGGCGGCGCGAAGTCCGACGGCGGCGCCGGCGTCCCGAGGCCGGTGCCCGGTGCCAGCGCGTACAGCTGCTCCATCTCGGCGACCATCGCCTCGACGAGGCGGACGGCGATCAGGCTGTCCGCGGCCTCGGCGCGCACGGTTATCTCGTCGGGCATCGCTCTATTCTCACGCGTCCCGTGGCGAGAGACTGGTACGACCTCTTCATCACCAACGGCACCGGCCCCGTGCCGGTGCCCGAGGTCGAGCGCGAGGAGCAGCGCCGCGGCTTCTTCCGGCGCATGCGCGAGAACATGCGCAAGACGCGCGAGGCGCTCCAGGCCGAGGTCCAGGCCACGCTGTTCCAGGGCGACCTCGACGAGGAGACGTGGGAGCGGCTCGAGGAGGCGCTGATCTACGCCGACGTCGGCGCGCGCACGACCGCGCAGGTCGTCGAGAGGCTCGAGCAGGAGGCGGAGGAGGGCCAGATCTCCGGCGGCGAGGCGCTCACCGAGCGGCTCTCCGAGCTCCTCGCCGACCTCGCCCGCACCGGCGACGACCACATCGACCTGCGCCCCGACCCGACCGTGATCCTCGTCGTCGGGGTCAACGGCACCGGCAAGACGACGACGATCGGCAAGCTCGCCTGGCACCTGCAGAAGACGCTCGGCCAGAAGGTGCTGATCGCCGCCGCCGACACGTTCCGCGCCGCCGCCGTCGAGCAGCTCCAGCGCTGGTCCGAGCGCGCCGGCTGCGAGTTCGTCCGCGGGCCCGAGGGCTCCGACCCGGGCGCGGTCGCGTTCGACGCCGTCGCTCGCGGCCGCGAGCACGGCGTGGACGTCGTGATCATCGACACCGCCGGCCGCCTGCACACCCAGACCGACCTGATGGCGGAGCTGACCAAGGTCCGGCGCGTGATCACGAAGCAGATGCCCGACGCGCCGCACGAGACGCTGATGACGGTCGACGCCACCACGGGCCAGAACGGCGTCCGCCAGGCGAAGCTGTTCGGCGAGGCCGTCGACGTGACCGGCGTCATCCTCACCAAGCTCGACGGCACCGCGAAGGGCGGCATCGCGCTCGCGATCGCCAACGAGCTCGGCATCCCGGTCAAGCTGATCGGGATCGGCGAGCAGCTCGAGGACCTGCGTCCGTTCGACGCGCAGGACTTCGCCCGCGCGCTACTGACCTGATCCGCGGCACTCTGTACATTCGCCCCATGGACCCGTGGGTGTTATGGCTGATCGCAGCGGCGGTGCTCGCCATCGGCGAGATCGCGACGATGGGCTTCTTCCTCGCCCCGTTCGCGGCCGGCGCGCTCGTCGCCGCGCTCGTGAGCGCCGCCGGCACCGGCACGGCGATCACGCTGATCGTCTTCCTGCTCGTCTCGATCGCCGCGCTCGCCGCCCTGCGGCCGATCGCGCGCTCGCACCGCAAGATGCCTGCGCTGAGCCGCACCGGCACGGCCGCGCTGGTCGGCCGCCACGCGATGGTCGTCGAGCGGATCGCCAACAACGAGGGCGTGGGCTGCGTGAAGCTCGACGGCGAGGTGTGGACGGCGCGGGCCTACGACGAGGATGAGGTCATCGAAGAGGGCAAGCGTGTGCACGTCGTCGAGATCCGGGGCGCGACCGCGCTCGTGAGCGAGGAGTAGGAGAAGGTCATGAGTGCAGGGATCATCGCGTTGATCGTCCTGGCGGTCTTCATCTTCATCGTCGCCGCGTCGGGCGTGCGGATCGTGCCGCAGGCGCGGGCGGGCGTGGTCGAGCGGCTCGGCCGCTACGCGCGCACCCTCGACCCCGGGCTGACGCTGATCATCCCGTTCGTCGACCGCGTCAAGCCGCTGATCGACCTCCGCGAGCAGGTCGTGACGTTCCCGCCCCAGCCCGTGATCACCGAGGACAACCTCGTGGTGGGGATCGACACGGTCATCTACTTCACGGTCACCGACGCCAAGGCCGCGACCTACGAGGTCGCCAACCCGCTGCAGGCGATCGAGCAGCTCACCGTCACCACGCTGCGCAACGTGATCGGCGGCCTGACGCTCGAGGAGACGCTGACCTCCCGCGACAACATCAACTCGCAGCTGCGCGTGGTGCTCGACGAGGCCACCGGCCGCTGGGGGATCCGCGTCAACCGCGTCGAGCTCAAGTCGGTCGAGCCGCCCCGCACCGTGCAGGAGGCGATGGAGAAGCAGATGCGCGCCGAGC
The DNA here is from genome assembly GCA_963811595.1 of uncultured Solirubrobacteraceae bacterium. Lineage (GTDB taxonomy): Bacteria > Actinomycetota > Thermoleophilia > Solirubrobacterales > Solirubrobacteraceae > DASQFQ01. Next base: position 320,765 of record CAWERW010000008.1, on the reverse strand, counting down.
GCGACCGGCGCGCGACGATCCTCACCGCCGAGGGCGTCAAGCAGTCGCAGATCCTCACCGCCGAGGGCGAGAAGCAGGCGGCGGTGCTCAAGGCCGAGGGCGCCCGCACCGCGGCGATCCTGCGCGCCGAGGGCGAGTCGAAGGCGATCGAGACCGTCTTCCAGGCGATCCACGACGGCGCCCCCGACCAGCAGCTCCTCAGCTACCAGTACCTGCAGATGCTGCCCCAGCTCGCCCAGGGCCCGGCGAACAAGATCTTCGTGATCCCGAGCGAGTTCAACCAGGCGCTCGGCAACATCGGCAACGCGCTCGGCAACCTCGGCCGCGGGCCCGACGACGGCCCGCCGCCGCCGAAGCCGCGCCCGAAGTCCGGCGGCGACGAGATCGACGCCAAGGCGGCCGCCGACGCCGAGGAGGCGGCGCAGGCCGCCCGCGACGCCGAGGCCGAGGCCCAGTCCGCCACGTCCACGGGCCCAGGGCTCCCGCCGCCGCCCCCACCACCGGCACCCTAAGCTGAGAGGGAGTGTTCGACTCCCTCTCAGAGAAGCTCCAGGAGACCCTCTCCGGCGTCCGCGGCCGCGGCGCGCTGACCGAGGAGGACATCACGCGCGCCATGCGCGAGATCCGCCTGGCGCTGCTCGAGGCGGACGTCAACTTCAAGGTCGTCAAGCAGTTCACGACCGCGGTCAAGGAGCGCTGCCTGGGCGCCGAGGTGCAGAAGCAGCTCAACCCCGGCCAGCAGGTCGTCAAGATCGTCAACGAGGAGCTCACGAAGCTGATGGGCGGCGCCTCGGCGGGGATCGCGTTCGCCCCGCGCCCGCCGACCGTGATCCTGATGGCCGGCCTCCAGGGCTCCGGCAAGACGACCGCCACCGCCAAGCTCGCGCGCTTCCTGCGCGAGGAGAACGGCTCGTCCGTCGGCGTCGCCGCCTGCGACGTCTACCGGCCCGCCGCCGTCGAGCAGCTGGTCAAGGTCGGCACGCAGGCCGGCGCGACCGTCTACGAGCGCGGCACCGACGTCGACCCGGTCGAGATCGCCGCCTGGGCGCGCGACCAGGCCGAGCGCGACGGCAAGGACGTGCTGATCGTCGACACCGCCGGCCGCCTCCACATCGACGAGGCGCTGATGGCCGAGCTGACGAAGATCAAGCAGACGGTCAAGCCCACCAACGTCCTGCTCGTCGTCGACGCCATGACCGGCCAGGACGCCGTCAACGTCGCCGAGCAGTTCGCCGAGGCCGCGCAGTTCGACGGCGTGATCCTCTCCAAGCTCGACGGCGACGCCCGCGGCGGCGCCGCGCTGTCGGTCAAGGCGGTCACGGGCAAGCCGATCCTGTTCGCCTCCACCGGCGAGAAGCTCGAGAACTTCGAGCGCTTCCACCCCGACCGCATGGCGCAGCGCATCCTCGGGATGGGCGACGTCCTCTCCTTCATCGAGAAGGCCGAGAAGCAGGTCGACGAGGACGACGCGAAGGAGCTCGAGCGCAAGCTCCGGAAGAACGAGTTCACGCTCGACGACTTCCTCGACCAGCTCAAGAAGATCCGCAACATGGGGCCGCTGACCTCGCTGCTCGGGATGATGCCCGGCCTCGCCGGCCACCAGCTCTCGAAGATGAACGTCGACGAGCGCGAGCTCGACCGCGTGCAGGCGATCATCACCTCGATGACGCCGTGGGAGCGGCGTCACCCCGAGGCGATCAAGGGCTCGCGCCGCCTCCGCATCGCCAAGGGCTCGGGCACCTCCGTCCAGCAGGTCAACCAGCTGGTCAAGCAGTTCGGGGAGATGCGCAAGCTGATGAAGGGCCTCTCGACCGGGAAGATGCCCGATCTCGGCGCCCTGATGCGCCAGCGCTGAGCGCGAGCCCGGCGATCACCAGCACCGCCCCGAGCGCCTGCCACGGGCCGAACGGGTTGCCGAACGCGAGCACGCCCGACGCCACGCCGACCACCGGCTCGAGGTTCACGAACGCGCCCGCGGCCTCCGCGGACACGCGCGCCTGCCCGTAGGCGTAGAGCGAGAACGGGATCAGCGAGCCGACGCTGATGAGCGCGCCGAGCGCGAGCGCCTGCCCCGGCTCCGGCGCGCCGGCCGGCAATGCGGTCGGCAGCGCGAAGACGAGCGCGAACAGCGCCGCCGCGCCCATCTGCACCGCGGTCACCGCGACCGGGTCGCGCCCCTCGAGCAGCCCGCCCTGCACGACGATGAGCGCCGCGCCGAGCACCGCTGACGCGAGCACGAGCAGGTCGCCGGACAGCGACGCCTCGCCGCCCGCGCCGGCGACGAGCGCGACGCCGCCCAGCGCGACGCCGAAGCCCGACCACGCGGCCGGGCCGGCGACGGCGCGGCCGCTCAGCGCGGCGCCCGCGGCGACGAGCACCGGGACGGCGCCGAAGATGATCGCGGCGTGGGTGACGCTCGTGCGCTCGACGCCGAAGTTCTGCAGCACGACCATCCCGCCGTAGCCGACCGCGCCCCACGCCGCCACGCGCGGCGACAGCGCCGCGGGCAGCGCCCGCCACGCCACCAGCGCCAGCACGGGCGCCGCGAGGCCGAAGCGGACCGCGGCCAGCCACGCCGGGTCGAGCCAGCCGAGGGCGAGCTTCGAGAGCGGCACGGTGAGCCCGAACATCAGGCCGGCGGCCGTCAGTGCGAGGAGGGCGGAGCGGTTCATGCCTCCAATGAAGCACGCGCGGACCTCTGAGCCCGCACATGACCGCATTTGTTGAATATTCTTTCGTCAAATGGCACGAACACTTGACGAAACCGACGTCTTCCTCCTCAATGAGCTCCAGATGGACGCCGATCGCCCCAACGTCGAGCTCGCCCGCCTCGCCGGCCTCAGCCCCGCCGCCACGCTCAACCGCGTGCGCCGCCTCAAGGAGTCGGGCGTCATCGAGGGCATCCACGCCAAGCTCGACCGCGAGGCCGCCGGCTTCGGGCTCTGCGTCTACGTCTCCGTCACGCTCGGCCGCCACGAGGAGGCGCTCGAGCAGCGCTTCGAGACGCTCGTCGCCGAGCTCCCGCAGGTGACCGCCGCGGCGTGGGTGGCGGGGGAGACCGACGCGCTGCTGACCGTCAACTGCCGCGACCTCGCCGAGCTCCAGGACGTGCTGATCGCGCTCTCCACCAAGGGCGGCGCGCAGCGGGTCCTCACCCTCCTGCGCCTGCGCGAGCTCAAGCCCGACTCGCCGCTGCCGCTCGGTGCGCCGCGCCGCCTGCGCTAACCTCCTCGCGCGAAATGGCCGTCAGCATGAGACTCACCCGCGTGGGCGGGAAGAAGGACCCGGTGTGGCGCGTCGTCGTCGCCGACAGCCGCTCCCCGCGCGACGGCCGCGTGATCGAGACGATCGGGCGCTACAACGCGCAGACCGACCCGTCGACGATCCAGATCGACGAGGACCGTGCCCGCTACTGGCTCGGCCACGGCGCCCAGCCGTCGGACACCGTCCGCAAGCTGCTCAAGACCCAGGGCATCTAGCCACTTTCATGCGGGAGCTGCTCGAGTACCTCGTCGGGGCGCTCGTGGAGAAGCCCGAGGCAGTGCGCGTCGAGGAGTTCGAGGAGGACGACGGCACGCTGGTCTTCGAGCTGTCCGTCGACGACGACGACTACGGCCGCGTCATCGGCCGTGGCGGCCGTACGGCGCAGGCGCTGCGCACCGTCATCAAGGCCGCCGCGGTCAAGGACAACCGCCGCGTCCTCGTCGACATCGTGGAGTGACACGCTTCCTCGAGGCGGGGCGCGTCGGGCGCGCCCACGGCCTCGACGGCTCCTTCCACGTCACCGGCCCGCGGCCGCGGCTGCTCACGCTCGGCATGCCGACCGACCTCGGCGCGATCGTGCGCCGGGCCGGCACCGACGAGCGGCCGCTGATCCGGCTCGAGGGCTGTGAGACGCGCGCGGCCGCCGAGGCGCTGCACGGGCGGCCGCTGCAGGTGGCGCTGGACGATGCGCCGGCGCTCGAGGACGGCGAGTGGTGGGCGCACGAGCTCGAGGGCCTGGCGGTGACCGACGGCTCGAAGGCGGTCGGGATCGTCCGCCGCATGCGCGAGCTGCCGTCGGTCGAGGTGCTCGAGGTCGAGCGCCCCGACGGCTCCGAGCTGCTCGTGCCGATGGTCGGCGACGCCATCCGCGAGCTCGACGTCGCGGGCCGGCGCGTCGACGTCGACCTGGGGTTCCTCGATGCGGATTGACGTCTTCACCCTCTTCCCGCACTGGTTCGACTGGTTCCGCACCCAGCGCCACGTGGCCAACGCGCTCGCCAACGGCCACGCGCTCGAGGCCATCGACCCGCGGGCCACGACGCCGCTGAAGGCGAAGAAGGTCGATGACGTCCCGTTCGGCGGCGGGGCGGGGATGGTGCTGCGCGTCGACGTGGTCGAGGCGGCCCTGCGCGCGCGCTACGGAACCGATCCCGTCGAGCTCCGGGAGAGCCGCCGCGTGATCGCGCTGACCCCCGGCGGGCGCCTTCTCGACGACGCCCTCGCCGACACGCTCGCGGCCGAGGAGGACATCACCCTTCTATGCGGGCGCTACGAGGGCTTCGACCAGCGCGTGATCGACCACTTCTGCACCGAGGAGCTGTCGATCGGCCGCTACGTGCTCGCCGGCGGGGAGCTCGCCGCGATGGTGGTCTGCGACACGGTCCTGCGCAAGCTGCCGGGCTCGCTGGGGCACGCCGACTCGGCGGCGGAGGAGTCCTTCAGCCCCGCGCTGGAGGGCGGTCCGGAGTACCCGCATTACACGCGGCCGGCCGACTGGCGCGGCTGGACGGTGCCCGACGTTCTGCTCTCCGGACACCACGAGGAGATCCGCAAGTGGCGCCTCGAGCAGAGCCGTCGCCGCGGAGGGGGTCCGCTACCATAGGCCGCCGCTTCCGCGGTGGGGCAACGCCCGCGGACGCACCTCTCGCCATGAGCACCGTCATCGATTCCCTCGAGCGCGCGCAACTGCGCCGTGTCCCCCGGTTCCAGTCGGGTGACCGCGTCAAGGTGCACTTCCAGGTCGTCGAGGGCACCCGCCGCCGCACCCAGGTCTTCGAGGGTGTCGTCATCAAGCGGCAGGGCGAGGGCGTGCGCGAGACCTTCACGGTGCGCAAGCAGTCCTTCGGCGTCGGCGTGGAGCGCACGTTCCCCGTGCACTCGCCGAAGATCGAGCGCATCGAGGTGTCCGCTCGCGGCGACGTCCGGCGGGCCAAGCTCTACTACCTGCGCGGTCGCGTCGGCAAGCGCGCCCGCGTGCGCGAGCGCCGCTACACCGGCCAGGCGGAAGAGGTCGTGGAGGCGGGCCTGCTGCACGATCCGGCCGCCGAGGCGGCCGCCGCGGCCGACGCGGAGGTGCCCGGCGAGGCGGTCGACGCGCAGGCGCTGGAAGACGCCCCCTCGGAGTCGGACGCCGTCGAGGCGCCCGCCGACGAGGCCGGCGACGACGCCAAGTCCTGAGCCCTTGACCAAGGGCTCGTCAGCCTCCGGCTCGCTCCTCGAGCTCGTTCTGATCGTGGCCGTGGCGCTGGGGCTCGCCCTCGGCATCCAGGCGTTCCTCATCAAGCCGTACAAGATCCCGTCGGAGTCGATGGTGCCGACGCTCGAGGTCGGCCAGCGCGTGCTCGTCAACCGCATCGGGGCGCGCTTCTCCGATCCCGACGTGGGCGACGTCGTCGTCTTCCACCCGCCCGCCGGCGCCGAGGAAAACGACATGTGCGGCGCGCCGAAGCCGGACCGCCAGGTGTGCCTGAAGGAGACGCCCGAGCGGGCGGACGTGAACTTCATCAAGCGCGTGGTGGCGGGGCCGGGCGACCGGCTGGCGGTCCGCAACGGCCGCGTGATCCTCAATGGAAAGCGCCAGAAGGAGCCGTTCATCCGGCCATGCGAAGGCGGCGCCGGGCAGTGCGATTTCCCGCGTGAGGTCACGATTCCGGCCGACCACTACTTCATGATGGGCGACAATCGTGGGTCGTCCGACGACAGCCGGTTCTGGGGACCCGTCCCGCGCAAGTGGATCATCGGCGCAGCCTTCGGGACCTACTGGCCTCCCAAGCGCATCGGGCTCCTCTGAACCGGTAGAAACCCGGGCTATGAGGCGAGCCGCCAAGAGACGTCGCAGTGGGCGGCGGCTGTTCGCTTACGACCGGGCGCTGGGCGCGCGGTTCGTGGCCGGGGCGGACGAGGCGGGGCGCGGCTGCCTGGCCGGCCCGCTGGTCGCGGCGGCGGTGCTGTTCGACTACGAGCGGATCGGGCTCGCCGACCTGCGGGCGCTGACGGCTCTGAACGACTCGAAGCAGCACACGGAGGAGGGGCGCGAGGAGCTCTTCCCGCGGGTGCTGCGGATCGCCACCAAGGTGGCGGTCACCTCGCGCTGCGTGCGCGGGATCGACGAGCGCGGCTTGCACGTCACGAACCTGGCCGCGCTTTCGGATGTGCTGCGGCGGGTGGGGGTCGAGGGCTGCCTCTGCCTGAGCGACGGCTTCCCGGTGCCCGCGACGGGCTTCGAGCAGCGGCCGGTCGTGGGCGGGGACGCGACGTCGGCCGCGATCGCGGCGTCCTCCGTCATCGCCAAGGTCACGCGCGACCGCTTCATGCGGCGGATGGAGGAGCGCTACCCGGGCTGGGAGTTCGCGGCGCACGTCGGCTACTCGACGCCCGAGCATCGCGCGGCGATCGAGAAGCTCGGGGTGTCGCCGCTGCACCGGATGTCGTTCCAGTCGATGGCGTACCAGCAGTTGGCGCTCTGAAGCAGTACTACGAACAGCGGGCGCGCGAGTACGACGAGTGGTACGAGGGCACGGGGCTGTTCGCTTCGCGCTCGCGGCCGGGGTGGGATTCGGATCGTGAGGCGCTGATCGCGGTGCTGCGCGGGTTGCCGCCCGCGCGCACGCTCGACGTCGCCTGCGGCACCGGCTATCTCACGCAGCATCTCCAGGGCTCGATCACCGGGCTCGACCAGAGCCGGTCGATGATCGAGATCGCCTCGGCACGGATCCCGAGCGCGGAGTTCGTGGTCGCCGACGCCCTCCCGCTGCCGGCGCCCGACGCGGCATTCGACCGCGTCTTCACCGGCCACTTCTACGGGCACCTCGTCGAGGCCGAGCGCGTGCGGTTCCTGGCCGAGGCGCGGCGGGTCGCGGGCGAGCTCGTGGTCGTCGACACGGCGGTGCAGCCCGACCACGAGGCCGAGGAGTGGCAGGAGCGTGTGCTCAACGACGGCTCGCGCCATTCGGTCTACAAGCGCTTCTTCATGGGCGACGCGCTGGCCGCCGAGCTCGGCGGGGGAGAGGTCCTCCACGCCGGCCCGTGGTTCGTCGCGGTGCGGGCCTAGAGCCGGCCGGCCAGCTCCCCGGGGTCGATGCCCTCGGCGGCGAGGATCCGGGGGACGGTGCCGTGCTCCGCGCGCAGCAGGCCGAGCAGGATGTGCTCGGGACCGATCTCGCGGTCGCCGCGGCGCTTGGCCTCGGCGAGGGCGCGCTCGAGGCCCTGCTTGGCGGAGGCGCCCCAGCGCGGCCTGTCGCTGCGGCAGTTGGCCGGGAGGTCGACGCCGCTCGCGTCGATGCCCACGTTCTGGAGCACGCGCTCGAAGTCGCGCTGGATCGCGTCGTGCAGCTCCTGCGGGTCGAGCCCGGCGTCGCGCAGCGCCTGCCCGGCGGCGTCGTCGCCGGCCGCCAGCGAGACGAGCAGGTGCTCCGCCTCGACGCTCGGGGAGCCGAGGCCGGCCGCCACGCTGTTGGCCGCGAGTGCGACCCGGCGCGCGTCACGGACGAATCGCTCGAACATCCTTCAGCCTCCTGGCGTGCTTCTTGTGGACCGCCTGCCGCGTCACCCCGAGCGCCTCGGCGATCTGGGCCCACGTCCACCCGTCCTCGAGCGCCCGCTCGACCTCGGCGTCCTCCATCCGGTCCGCCAGCCGGCGCAGCGCGACGGCGGCGGCGAGCCCGTCGGCGGGGCTCTCGGGGTGGGTGAGGTCGGTGGGGAGCGGCATGCGGCTTGTCGGTAGCAACCTTAGTTGACAGGTTGGACGGATGTCAACCCAGGTTGCTAGGGTCGCCTCCGTGGAGCTGACCGTCATTTCCGGCACGTACGCGGTGTGCCGCCTGGATGCGGACGCACGAGCTCCGGAGCTCACTTCTCCCGCGCAGTTCGTGTCGGTCACCCGCACGGGCGACGAGCTCTCGATCATCTGCCCGTCGGACGCGGTCCCCGACGGCGCCGCCGTGCAGGACGGGTGGCGCGGCCTCAAGGTCGCCGGGCCGCTGGACTTCGCGCTGACCGGCGTCGCCGCCGCCCTGACCTCGCCGCTGGCGGAGGCCGGGATCTCCGTGCTGCCGCTCGCGACCTTCGACACGGACTACCTGTTCGTGCGCGAGGAGACGCTGGCCGGCGCGATCGCCGCGCTCGAGGCCGCCGGGCACACAGTCGGCACGCACTCGTAACACGGCCGCGCTGATCCGGCACGCGAGCGCGCCTAGCGTCGCGCCCGTCATGTCAGACGACCCCCGCCACTCGCTCGGCCGCCTCGGCGAGCGCCTCGCCGCCGAGCACCTGGAGCGGCTCGGCTACCGCGTCATCGCGCGCAACTACCGGACCCGCTTCGGCGAGCTCGACCTCGTCGTCTGCGACGACGAGGTGCTCGTGTTCTGCGAGGTCAAGACGCGGCGGGGCGGCGATCCATGGCAGAGCCTCGGCGACGCCAAGCGGCGCCAGGTGCGCAGCATGGGGCGCGCGTGGCTCGGCGAGGCGCGCGACCGGCCGCGGTGCTCCGGGCTGCGCTTCGACGCGATCGGCGTCGTGATCGACCGTGACGGCGCCCTCGTGCGGCTCGATCACCTGGAAGGCGCCTTCTGATGAGCCTCGCCCGCGTCACCGCGTTCGCGCTCGACGGGGTCGACTCCCGGCGGGTCTGGGTCGAGGCCGACATCCGCATCGGGCTGCCCGCGTTCACGATCGTCGGGCTGGCGGACAAGGCGGTCCGGGAGGCGCGCGAGCGCGTGCGCTCCGCGATCACGAACTCGGGCTTCGAGTTCCCGCAGAAGCGCATCACCGTCAACCTCGCGCCGGCGTATCTGCGCAAGATCGGGCCGGGCTTCGACCTGCCGCTGGCGATGGCGATCCTCGCCGCGAGCGGGCAGGTCGAGCGCGATCAGGTGGAGGGCTGCGTGTTCGCGGGCGAGCTGTCGCTGACCGGCGAGCTGCGGCCGATCCGCGGCGCGCTCGCGGTCGCGCAGGGCACGCGCGCCCATGGCCTGCGGCGGATCGTGGTGCCGGTCGCCCGGGCGCGCGAGGCCGCGCTGGTGGAGGACATCGAGGTCGTCGCGGTCAGCTCGCTGCACGAGGCGGCCGACGTCCTCGCCGGCCGCGCCGAGGTCCCGCCGCTCCCCGAGGCGGCGCCGGAGGCGGCCGAGCCCGCCGCGCTCGACCCGCCCGACATGTGCGACGTCCGCGGCCACGACGCGCTGCTGCCGGCGGTCATCGTCGCCGCGGCCGGCGGCCACAACCTGTTCCTCCACGGGCCGCCCGGCACCGGCAAGACGATGCTGGCGCGGCGGGTCCCGTCGATCCTGCCGCCGCTCGGCCGCCACGAGGCGATCGAGGTCACCCGCATCCACTCGATCGCAGGTCTGCACTCAGGCGGCGGGCTCGTGGAGGCACGGCCGTTCCGCGCGCCGCACCACACGATCTCGCCCTCGGGCCTGGTCGGCGGCGGGGCGGTCCCGACGCCGGGAGAGATCACGCTCGCCCACCACGGCGTGCTCTTCCTCGACGAGCTGTCGGAGTTCGCGCGCTCAGCGCTGGAGGCGCTGCGCCAGCCGCTCGAGGACGGGCGCGTCGTGATCGTGCGCTCGCAGCGGGTGATGCTGTTCCCGACGCGCTGCATGCTCGTGGCGGCGTCGAACCCGTGCCCGTGCGGGCTCGGCGACCACCGCTGCCGCTGCTCGGCGGCCGACCTCGCCCGCCATCAGCGCCGCCTGTCCGGCCCGCTGCTCGACCGGATCGACATCACGATCGCGGTCGGGCGGCCGTCGGCGAAGGCCCTGCGCGACCAGCGCGCGCCCGCGTCGGCGACGCTCCGCGAGCGCGTCATGGCCGCGCGCGAGCGCCAGTCGCGCCGGTTCGCGGGCCTCGGCGTGGCGTGCAACGCCCAGATGACGCCGCGGATGGTGCGCGAGCTGGTCGGCGCGACCCCGAGCGCGCTGCGCCTGCTCTACGAGCTCCACGACCGCGACGGCCTGTCCGCGCGCGGCCACCACCGCGTCCTGCGCGTCGCCCGCACCGCCGCCGACCTCGACGGCTCCGAGGCGGTCGGCCCGGAGCATGTCACCGCCGCGCTCGCATATCGCACCGACGCGGCTCCGAACCGGGCGGCGGCATGACGGCGTCGCCGACCGCCGCGCGGCCGCCGTCTGACGACGTGGCGCTTGGCCGGGGCCTGGCATGACCGCGTGCGACGCCTGCCTGCGCCGCACGGACCTGATCGTGGCGGTGTCGGGCTCGATCGACGTCGCGTGGCGCGAGCGGCGCGGGCGGACCGCGCGGGTGCTCGCGCTGCCGGACGAGGACCTGCTCGCGCTCGATCCCTCGGCGGCGCCCCGCTACGCGGCGTTCAGCCCCGCCTTCGCCCGCCGGCGGATCGTCACGGCGGGGCTCACCGCCGTCTGCCGCTGCGAGGCCGGCTACCCCGAGCGGCTGCGCGACCTGCCCGACCCGCCGGCGGTGCTGCACGTCGCCGGCGCCCCCGCGGCGATCCCGCGCGGCGAGGCGGTCGCGATCGTCGGCTCGCGCCGCGCGACGCCCTACGGCCTGGAGGTCTCGAGCGCGCTCGGCCGCTCGCTGACCGCGGCCGGCGTGCCCGTCGTCTCCGGCATGGCGCTCGGCATCGACTCCGCCGCTCACCTCGGGGCGCTCGAGGCAGCGGGGTCGGCTCCTCCCGTCGCCGTCCTCGCCGGCGGCGCCGAGACCGCGTACCCCGCGCGCATGCGCCACCTCCACACCCGGCTGATCGCGGCCGGCGCCGTCGTCTCCGAGATGCCGCCCGGCTTCGGCGGCCACCGCTGGTGCTTCCCCGCCCGCAACCGCATCATCGCGGCGCTCTCGACGCTGACGATCGTCGTCGAGGCCGCCACGCGGTCCGGCTCGCTCATCACCGCCGACCTCGCCACCGACCTCGGCCGCACCGTCGCCGCCGTCCCCGGGCCGGTCACCTCGCGCACCGCCGCCGGCTCGAACGAGCTGCTCCACGCCGGCGCGGCGGTGATCCGCGACGCGCGCGATGCCCTCGACCTCCTGTTCGGCGCCGACGCCCCGCGGATCCCCGCCGCGCCGCTCCCGCCGCTCGAGCCCTCCCAGCGCCGGCTGCTCGACCAGGTCGAGCGCGGTCTCGGCACGGTCGCCGAGCTCGCCCACACCATGGAGGAGGCGCAGCACGCCTCCCGCACGCTCTCGGAGCTCGAGCTCCTGGGGCTGGTGCGGCGCGAGTTCGGCGGCCGCTACGTCCGCTGCCTCGGGTCGAACGGCAACGGCGCTGGGTAGGGGTCGGGTTCGACTCAACCGGCCACACCCCCTCGGCGGCGGCCACCCGGCCCGAACCCCTACCCAGACGCCGTTGACGTCCGCTCGTCCTACCCTGACCCAATGAGCCGCCGCATCCCCGCCGTCCTGTCCATCGCCGGCTCGGACTCGGGCGGCGGCGCCGGCATCCAGGCCGACCTGAAGGCGTTCGCCCGCTGCGGCGTCCACGGGATGACCGCGATCACGGCGCTGACCGCGCAGAACACCGTCGGCGTCAGCGGCGTCCACGCCACACCGCCGGACTTCATCGTCGAGCAGGTGCGCCAGGTCGCGAGCGACATCGGCGTCGACGCGGTGAAGATCGGGATGCTCGGCACCGCCGCGACCGTCGAGGCCGTCAACGAGGCGCTCGACCTCCTCGACCCGGCCACGCCGATCGTGATCGACCCCGTGATGGTCGCCGAGTCCGGCGCGGTGCTGCTCGACGACGACGCCCGCGCCGCGCTCGCCGAGCTCCTCATCCCGCGCGCGACCGTGATCACGCCCAACCTGCCCGAGGCGCGCGTGCTCGCCGCCTCAGACGACGACGGGGAGGAGCTCGCCCGCGCGCTGCACCGCCTCGGCCCGCACGCGGTCGTCGTCACCGGCGGCCACCGCGAGGAGGTCACGGACGTCTTCTACGACGGCACGACGCTGCACACGCTGACCGGCCCGCGCCACCGCGACGGCGCCGCCCACGGCTCCGGCTGCACGCACTCGAGCGCGCTCGCCGCCCACCTCGCGCTCGGCCACACGCCCCTCGAGGCGGCGACGCGAGCCCGCGTCATCGCCTCCGACGCGGTCCGCGACGGCCTCCGCGAGCTCGGGCACGGCGCCGGCCCCGTCGACGTGTTCGGGCTCCGACATGCGGCCGAGTTGGCGCCCCAGGATCCACAGCGGTCTGCAACTCCTCTGGCATAATCGGCCGACGATGAGGTTCCTTCGCATGCGGCCGGGTCATGGCGAGCAGTTGATCGCCGAGGGTGACGTGGGCGTCAGCGAGGACGAGGAGCGCCTCGTCGAGATGTTCCGGCGCCAGCTCGACGAGGGGATGTGGGCCGCCGTGCCCACCACCACCGAGACCGGGCGCCGGCAGGCGGAGATGGTGCGCACGTTCGAGGAGATCCCGCGGGACACCGACCGCGTCATCTTCTTCCCGCGCGCAGCCGGCGGCGCGCGGTAGCTCCGTTGACCGTCGCCCTCTGCGCCACCGCGATCGTCGTCCTTGCCCTGCTCTGGGAGGTCATGCTGCCGTGGTTCGAGCGGCGCTACGACGCCCGCCGCGCCCGCAAGGAGGCCCGTGCCCACGGCGACCCCGGCGGCTATGACCCCGGGCGCGAGCGTCGCGCCGAGCAGCGCGCCCGCGAGCTCCTCCGCAGCTGCGTCAACGAGGAGGAGTGGGCGATGTACCGCGACCTCGGCTTCCTCCGCGTGTGGGGCGGCCAGGCCGCCGGGCCGGTCGCGACGCACCCGAGCCGCGACCTCGGCGGCGTGCCCTACGCCTACCTGATCTACCCCCACAAGCCGATCCTCGCCTACCTCCCGCAGACCGGCCAGCTGCTCAACGAGTACTGCGTCGAGTTCCCGGACGAGACGCGCCCCTACGGCTCCGCGCGCCTGCCCGACTCCGACGACGTGCTCGCCAAGTGGATGGCGCTCCAGGGCGACGAGCGGCGCCTGATCGCCGAGGCCAACCTCCACCTGCCGGGCCGCCAGGTCGATCCGCGCCAGGTCCAGCGCGACCTCTGGCGCCTCGGCCAGTGGGAGCGCGCCCGCCTCGGCCGCGCCCAGCGCCGCGAGGAGGAGCAGCGCTCCGCCCGCCGCCGCGCCGGCTCGCCCGACGCGTAGGCTTCACGGCCCGATGGCCGACGTCACCCAGGATCTCCGCCACAACTCCAGGCAGCTCGTCGACGGCCCCGCGCGCGCCGCCGCCCGCGCCCAGCTGAAGGGCATCGGCTTCGACGACGAGGCGCTCTCCAAGCCGATCATCGGCGTCGCCTCCACGTGGACGGAGACGATGCCCTGCAACTACCAGATGCGGGCGCAGGCGGCCAAGATCAAGGAGGGCATCCGCGACGCCGGCGGCACGCCGATGGAGTTCAACACGATCGCGATCTCCGACGGCATCACGATGGGCACGAGCGGCATGCGCGCGAGCCTCGTCTCCCGCGAGGTGATCGCCGACAGCATCGAGCTCGTCGCGCGCGGCCACTTCTTCGACGCCGTCATCTGCCTCGCCGCCTGCGACAAGACGCTCCCCGGCGTCACGATGGCGCTCGCCCGCCTCGACCTGCCGGGGATGATGCTCTACGGCGGCTCGATCATGCCCGGCAAGTACAAGGGCGAGGACGTCACGATCCAGGAGGTCTTCGAGGCGATCGGCGCCCACGCCGCGGGCCGCATCACCGAGCAGGAGCTGATCGACCTCGAGAACGTCGCCAGCCCCGGCTCCGGCGCGTGCGGCGGCCAGTTCACCGCCAACACGATGGCGATGGCGCTGGAGGTGCTCGGCATCTCCCCGATGGGCGCAGCGATGGTCCCGGCCGAGAACCCGAGCAAGGCCGAGGTCGCCTACGAGGCGGGCCGGCTCGTGATGGACGTGCTCGCCCGCGGCCAGCGCCCGAGCGACATCATCACCAAGGCCGGGCTCGAGAACGCGATCGCCGCGATCGCCACCAGCGGCGGCTCGACCAACGGCGTCCTGCACCTGCTGGCGATCGCCAACGAGGCCGGCGTCGAGCTCGACATCGACGACTTCGACCGCATCTCCTCGACGACGCCGATGCTGTGCGACCTCAAGCCGGGCGGCCGCTACGTCGCCGCCGACCTGCACCAGGCGGGCGGCGTGCCGATCGTCGTCCGGCGCCTGCAGGAGATGGGCCGCCTCAACGAGGACGCGATGACGGTCACCGGGCGCACGGTCGGCGAGCACGCCGCCGAGGCGCAGGAGACCGAGGGCCAGCGCGTCGTGCGACCGCTCGACGACCCGATCAAGGCCACCGGCGGCCTCGCGATCCTGCGCGGCAACCTCGCCCCCGAGGGCTGCGTCGTGAAGCTGTCCGGCCACGAGCGCGTGCGGCACGAGGGCCCGGCGCGCGTGTTCGAGGACGAGGAGCACGCGATGGCCGCCGTCCAGGCGGAGGAGATCAAGCCCGGCGACGTCGTCGTCATCCGCAACGAGGGCCCCGCCGGCGGCCCCGGCATGCGCGAGATGCTCGCGGTCACCGGCGCGCTCGTGGGGCAGGGGCTCGGCGACGACGTCGCGCTCATCACCGACGGGCGCTTCTCCGGCGCCACCCACGGCTTCATGGTCGGCCACGTCGCCCCCGAGGCCGCGCACGGCGGCCCGATCACCGCGGTCCGGGACGGCGACACGGTCACGATCGACGTCAAGTCCCGCCGGCTCGACGTCGACCTCTCCGACGACGAGATCGCCCGCCGCGCCGAGGCCTACGAGAACCCGCGCGCCGTCAGCGTCAACGGCGTCTTCGGCAAGTACGCGAAGCTGGTCTCGAGCGCCTCAGTGGGCGCTGTCACGCGCTAGCTCCGGCGCGGGCGCCTCGGCCAGGAAGTCCGCCAGCACGCGGTTGAAGCGCTCGGGGCGCTCGAGCATCGCCACGTGGCCGGTGCGCTCGAACATCTCGCGCCGGGCGTCCGGGATCAGGTCCTCCAGCCGCTTGGCGTCCTTGGCCGGCACGAGCGTGTCGTGCTCGCCCCACACGATCAGCGTGGGGCACCTGATCTGCGGCAGCTCCTCGTCGAGCGCGTAGTCCGCCAGCGCTTCCAGAGCGGGCAGGAAGCCGTCGGTGCGGCGCGCGCTGCGGACCATCTCGTGCGCCAGCTCGTCCGAGATGAGGTGGGGGTAGCGGAAGCCCGCGCTGGCGAGCGCCCACTGGCGCAGCCGCCGCCGCGTGGCGATGTCGTCGGTGGCGCGCACGAGCGCCCGCGCGACGACGGCGTCCGACAGCCGCGCGAGCCGCAGCAGCGGCTGCGCGCGCCGCCGCTCCTGCCAGAAGATCGCCGCCGAGACGACCGCGAGCCGATCGACGCGCTCCGGCACGCGCACGGCCAGCTCGGCGCCGACGAAGCCGCCCATCGAGTTGCCCACGACCGCCGCCGACTCCACGCCGAGGTGGTCGAGCAGCTTGACGGTCCACTCGCCGTAGTAGTCGATCGAGATGTCCTGACCCGGCATCTCGGAGTAGCCGAAGCCGGGCAGGTCCATGGCCACGACGCGGTGCTCGCGCGCGAACTCGGGCAGGTTCTCGAGCCACGACTGCCACGACGCGCCCAGGCCGTGGATCCACAGGATCGCCGGGCCCTCGCCGAAGTCGACGTAGTTGACCTCGCGGTCGTCGATCCGCGTGCGGTGCTGGATCGCGTGCCAATCCATGTCGAGCCACGGCGCGCGCCCCTGGCGGCCGTAGTCGTGGTCCGGGCCGGGATGGAGGAGGCTGCCGAGCGCCTGGAGGGGGCGAGCTTCGGGCATGGGCTCTACCGTACCCACCCCGATGCGCATCGCCATCGACATCGACTCCACGCTGCACCACTACTGGGACCTGCTCGAGGAGGTCGCGCGGCGCCGCTTCGGCGTCACGATCCCCTACGCGGACCAGGTCGTGTGGGAGATCGACCGCCTCAAGCCCGAGCAGCTCCGCGCCGCCGTCAAGGAGACCCACTCGGAGCCCCAGATCCTCGCCTCGGAGCCGTACCCCGGCGCCGTCGAGGCCGTCCGCGTCTGGCACGAGGCCGGGCACTTCATCCACATCACGTCGCACCGCGCCGACGCCGCCCATGACGCCACCGCGAAATGGCTCGAGCAGATCGCGCTGCCCTACGACGAGCTCTACTGCTCCTACGACAAGGTCAGCCGCTGCCAGGAGATCGGGATCGACCTGCTGATCGACGACTCGCCGGAGAACCTCCAGCGCGCGATCGACGCGGGCATCGCGGTCGCCACGATCGAGCACCCGTGGAACCGCGAGCTGTGCGAGACCGAGGACGTGGTCTGCGGCGCGGACTGGCGCGAGCTCGCCCGCAACCTCGAGCCGGTGCTCGGCGCATGAAGCAGCTGCCCGCCCCCAGCAGCGACCTGCGCGACTACCTGCCCGCGATCGAGCCCGACCGCCAGGTCTCGGACTGGGGCCGCTCGGAGCGCGTCGAGGGCCTGCTCGACAAGACGATCTACGAGTTCCTCTACCACTACTGGTTCCGCTGCGAGGTGGAGGGGATCGAGCACGTCCCCGCCGACGGCGGCGCCCTGCTGGTCTCGAACCACTCGGGCGCGCTGCCGCCCGACGCGACGATGATCCTCAAGGCGGTCAAGGAGGAGCACTCCCGCCCGCGGCCCGTGCACCTGACCGTGGAGCACTTCTTCAAGGGCAACCCGCTGTTCTCGATGCTCGTGCCGAAGATCGGCGGCGTGCCCGCCCACCCGGCCAACGTGCAGCGCCTGCTCTACGACGAGGGCCAGCTCGTGCTCGTCTTCCCCGAGGGCCGCAAGGGGACGGAGAAGCTCTACAAGGACCGCTACCGGCTGCGGCGCTTCGGCCGCGGCGGCTTCGTCGAGGCGGCGATGCGCGCGCAGGTGCCGATCGTCCCGATCGCGCTCGTCGGCGCCGAGGAGTCGATGCCGGTATTCGCCCAGATCGGCGCCCTGCAGCGGCTCACCGGCCTCCTCTACTTCCCCGTCACCCCGACGTTCCCGCACTTCGGGCTGCTCGGCTTCCTCGGCTACCTGCCGGCCAAGTTCAAGATCCGCTTCCTCGAGCCGATCGCGACCGACCAGTGGGGCGCGGAGCCGTGGCACGACCGCGGGCTCGTCCAGAGCGTGGCCGACGACATCCGCGGCCGCATCCAGGAGGAGCTCCACGACATGCTCGCCAAGCGCACCTCTGTGTGGTTCGGATGAGGGTCCTCGTCACCGGCATCTCGAGCTTCTGGGGCGGCCGGCTCGCGCAGGCGCTCGAGCGCGACCCCGCCGTCGAGGTGATCGTCGGCGTCTCGCCGGAGGACCCGACGTGCGAGCTCGAGCGCACCGAGTACGTCCGCGTCGGCACCCAGCACGCGCTGCTGCGCCGGATCGTGCAGGCGGCCCAGATCGACACGGTGGTCGACTCGCGGCTGATCGTCGACTCGACGACCGCGAGCGTGCGCGCCGCCCACGAGGCCAACGTGATCGGGACGATGAACATCCTCGCCGCCTGCTCGGGCCCCGACTCGCCGGTGCGCAAGTTCGTGTTCAAGTCGACCGCGCACTACTACGGCTGCGAGCAGGACGACCCGGCGTACTTCACCGAGCGCATGCAGCGCCCGCACCCGCCGCGCACCCGGCTGGAGCGCGACATCGTCGAGGCCGAGAAGGCCGTCACGTCGTTCGCCGACCGCAACCCGGGCGTCACCGTGACCACCTTGCGCTTCGTCAACGGCCTCGGGCCGGACCTCAGGACCGCGCACGCCTCGCTGTTCTCGCTGCCGGTGCTGCCGTCGATCCTCGGCTTCGACCCGCGCTACCAGTTCATCCACGAGGACGACATCGTCGGCGTGCTCGAGCACGCGGTGCGCGAGGACCTGCCCGGCATCTACAACGCGGCGGGCGACGGCGTGCTCGTGCTCTCGGAGGTCGCGAGCCTGCTCGGCAAGCAGCTGGCGCCGGTGCTGCCCCCGTGGGGGACCGGGCTCGCGCTCGAGCCGCTGAGGCTGCTCGGCCTCCAGGTGCCGCCGGAGATGCGCAGCCAGCTGCGCTTCGGGCGCGGCGTCGACAACCGCAAGCTCAAGGCGGCCGGCGTGCCGCTGCGCTACACGACGCGCGAGACCGTGCAGGCGTTCGCCGAGCACCTGCGGGTGGCGGCGATCAAGCGCGACGCGGGGGAGCCCTACCGCTACGAGCGCGAGGTCGAGGAGTTCCTGCGCTACAGCCCGAGCGTCCGCAGGAGCACCGACGCGCCAGCAAACTTGCAGGGGTAGTCGGCGGCGGGTGACCCGTCCTACCATTCGTTCGGTAAGTGCGCACTCGGTCCTTCTTCATCGTCGCGACGCTCGTCGTCCTGCTCGTCGTTGCGGCAGGGGGCGTGTACGCGTACGACTCCGCGCGTGAGCACGAGATCACGAAGGGCATCAGCGTCGGCGGCGTCGACGTCGGCGGGCTCGAGGAGGACGCCGCGCGGGAGCGCCTGCGCGCCGCGGTGCTCGAGCCGCTCAACCAGCCCGTCGTCGCCCGCTACAAGAAGCAGAGCTTCACGCTGACGCCTGCGCAGGCCCGCGTCGGCGTCGACATCGACGGCTCGATCGACCAGGCGATCGAGCGCTCGCGCTCCGGGACGATCCTCGAGCGCACCGCGCGCAACCTGCGCGGGCAGAGCATCAACGAGGACATCGAGCTCGACATCGCCTACAACCGGCAGGCGATCCGCCGGCTCGTCAAGCGCGTCAGCAGCAAGATCGACCGCCCGGCGCGCGACGCCAACCTCGACCTCGACGGCGGCAACGTCAACCCGACGCCGTCCTCCAACGGCCTCGCCGTGCAGGCCTCCAAGCTCCGCAACCAGCTGCGGCGCGCGCTGCTCACGACCGAGGGCGCACGCTCGGTGAAGGTCTCGACCAAGGTCGTCGAGCCCAAGGTCACCACCGCGGATCTCGCCAAGAAGTACCCGGCCGTGCTCGTCGTCTCGCGCGGCTCGTTCAAGCTCTCGCTCTACCGCAACCTGAAGCTGTCCAAGACCTACGGGATCGCGGTCGGGCAGGTCGGCCTGGAGACGCCGGCCGGGCTCTACCACGTGCAGAACAAGGCGGTCAACCCGGCGTGGACGATGCCCAACTCCGACTGGGTGGCGCCCAAGGACCGGGGCAAGGTCGTCCCGGGCGGCACGCCGCAGAACCCGCTGAAGGCGCGCTGGCTCGGGATCTACGACGGCGCGGGCATCCACGGCACCGACGCCGAGGGCTCGATCGGCACCGCGGCCTCGCACGGCTGCATCCGCATGCGGATCCCCGACGTGGTCGAGCTCTACGACCAGGTGCCGGTCAACGCGCCGGTGTACATCGCGTAGCGGGAGGCCCGCTGGCCGAGATCTCGTCGACCGGGATCTCCTCCCATCCCTTGCTCAGCAGGGAGGCGTGGTGGTCCGAATGGCGAATGCACAGGGCACCGATGAACTTGTGCTTGACCGGCTTTCGCATCACGGCGTACCAGAGCGTCTGCGCGTCGCGCGTCCCCTGGATCGGGAACCAGGGCAGCGGCGGCTTGCCGCCCACGGGGATGACGCCCGCCTCGTCGAGCTGGCTCTGGGTGGCGACCTGACCCGTGTCGGTGTCGATGAAGAACGAGGCCACGACGCCCCAGGCTAGCGACGCCTGGCGGTCGGCCCTGCGCGTGTTCGACCGCGAGCTGCAGCGCCGCGGGGCGGCCGAGCGCACGCGCCGCGCCTACGGCGTCGACCTCGCCCAGCTCGCACTCTGGAGCACCGCCGCCGACGTCGAGCCCGACGGCGTCGACTACCAGGTGCTGCGCCGCTACGCCGCGCGGCTGGCGGGAACCGGCGCGGGCCCGCGCACCGTCGCCCGCAAGCTCGCGGCCATCCGTTCGTTCTACAAGTCGATGGTCGAGCTCGGCGAGATGACCGCGAACCCCGCGGACCTCCTGCCCGGCCCCAAGCAGCCGCAGCGGCTGCCGCGCACGCTCAAGGCCGAGGACGTGGCGGCGCTGCTGAACCGCATTCCGGCCACCACGCCGCTGGAGATGCGCGACCGCGCGCTGTTCGAACTGGCCTACGCGTGCGGCCTGCGCGCGGAGGAGCTCGTGAACCTGGACCTTGAGTCAATCGACTTCGATGCCGAACAGATCCGGGTGGAGGGCAAAGGGGGCAAGACACGCTTCGTACCCGCGGGCGAGCCCGCGCTGCGCTCGGTCACGCGCTATCTCGAGCGCGGCCGGCCCGGGCTGGCGGCCGCCGACGGCGAGTCCGCGCTGCTGCTCTCGAAGTCCGGGCGCCGCCTCTCGACCTCCGACGTGCGCCGCCGGCTGCGCGTCTGGGCGCGCCACGCCGGCCAGCAGGGAGCGGTCCATCCGCACGCCCTGCGCCACTCGTTCGCGACCCACCTGCTCGAGGGCGGTGCGGATTTGCGGGCCATTCAGGAGCTGTTGGGCCATTCATCCATATCAACGACCCAGGTCTACACTCGGGTAGAGTCAGCGCGCCTACGGGCCGCCTATGCCCGGAGCCATCCTCGGGCATAGGGAGAATGGGGTAGAGGCTTGGAAACCAACGTGAAAGCCATCGAGCTGCGGGATCTATGGCGTCGCTACAAGGCGTCGGGATCCGACCGTGCCCGCGAGCAGCTCGTGGTCGCCTACTCCCCGCTCGTGAAGTACGTCGCCGGCCGCATGTCCTCCGGCCTGCCCGCGCACGTCGAGGAAGCGGACCTCATCTCCTACGGCCTGATCGGCCTGATCAACGCGATCGAGCGCTTCGACCCTGAGCGCGAGATCAAGTTCGAGACCTACGCGATCACGCGCATCAAGGGCGCGATCATCGACGAGCTGCGCGCCCTCGACTGGGTGCCGCGCTCCGTGCGCGCCCGCGCCCGCGAGATCGAGCGCGTCCACGGCAAGCTCGAGCACCGGCTGCACCGCACGCCGACGGACGACGAGATGGCCCGGGAGCTGGGCATCACCGTCGAGGAGTTCCAGGAGAGCCTGATGAAGATCTCCAACTCCACCGTCGTCGCGCTCGACGAGCTGTGGGCGGTGTCGGACTCCTCGGGCGACCAGGTCTCGCTCCTCGACACCCTGCACGACCCCGACGCGCCGGACCCGCAGGAGCTGCTCGACGCCTCCGAGCTCAAGGACCGGCTGGCCGACGCGATCTCCGCGCTGCCCGAGCGCGAGAAGCTCGTGATCGCCCTCTACTACTACGAGAACCTGACGCTCCGAGAGATCGGCGAGGTCCTCGGCGTCACCGAGTCGCGCATCTCCCAGCTGCACACGAAGGCCGTCCTGCGCCTGAAGTCCAGGCTCCAGGGCGACAACCTGCGCGACTAGCGCGGGGCGTCGAGCTCGAGCTCTGGACCCGGGAGCGGGCTGACCTGGGCTCGGTGCTGCCGCGCGCCGGCGAGTGGGATGACCTCGAGTACGAGGGCGATGGCTGGCTGGTGACGGTCTACGAGCCCGAGGAGGAGCGCGCTCGTCGACGGGCTGCGCTACCGGGTCGAGATCGCCGTCGAGCCGAGCGACCCGGGACCGGAAGGGTGGGCGTTCGTCGGCGAGGTGCTCGACGCCATCGGAGGCGCCGGGATCGATCCCGAGTCCGGCCGCTCGCGGGTGTGGCCCGGCCGACGCCCGCCTAGGTGCCGCTGAGCGCGCTTTCGCCGAGAGGTCCTTGGTCTGAATCGAGCGGTCCTTTGGCGACGATGAGGGCGGGTGATGGGCGGCGCATGGTCACAAGCAAGTCGGTGTAGCCTCCGCCCTTCCGCACGAGGGAGAGGAGAAGGCATGCCGCACGCCGCAGACAGGATCCGCAACGTGGCCCTAGTGGGCCACCGTGGGAGCGGGAAGACGTCGCTGCACGAGGCCCTGCTGTTCGAGGCCGGCGCGACGAACCGCCTGGGCACGGTGGCTGATGGGACGACGGTCTCGGACTCGGAGGAGGACGAGCAGGCGCGCGGGATGTCGATCTCCGCGGCGCTCGCATCCTTCGACTGGCGCGACGTCAAGGTCAACCTCATCGACACGCCCGGCGAGCCCTCCTTCATCGCCGACGCGCTCGGCGCGCTGCGCGTGTGCGAGTCGGCGGTGTTCGTGGTCAACGCCGTCATGGGCGTCGAGGTCTCGACGCAGCGCCTGTGGACCCGCGCCGCCGAGCTCGGCGTGGCGCGGCTGATCTACGTGAACATGCTCGACCGCGAGCGGGCCGACTTCTTCCGCGCGCTCGACTCGCTGAAGGCCGCCTTCGGCCCCCACGTCGTGGCGACCGAGATCCCGATCGGCTCGGAGCACGAGGTCCGCGGCCTGATCGACCTCGTCGACATGAAGGCGTACGAGTACGCCGGCACCGGCAAGGACAACTGCAAGGAGTGCCCGATCCCCGATGACATGGCCGAGCTCGCGCAGGAGTACCGCGAGAAGCTCATGGACGAGGTGGCGGAGAACTCCGACGCGCTGATGGAGCGCTACCTCGAGGGCGAGGAGATCTCCCACGACGAGATCGTGCACGCGCTCGAGGAGGGCACCGACAGCGGCCACATCTTCCCCGTCACCTGCGGTGTCGCGACCCAGCACCTGGGCGCCGACCGGCTGCTCGAGGCGATCGTCGAAGACCTTCCCTCGCCGGTCCAGCACGGCGGGCTCGAGCTCGCGGACATGAAGCTGGAGGCGGACCCGGAGGCGGAGACGTACGCCTACGTGTTCAAGACGCGCGCCGACCCGTTCGCGGGCCGCATCAACCTCTTCCGCGTCTACCAGGGCACGGTCAGCGCCGACTCGCACCTGCTCAACACGCGCGCCCACGCCAAGGAGCGCATGGGCCAGCTGCTCGTGCCGCAGGGCAAGGAGGTCAGCCACACCGACTCGTTCGGCCCCGGCGACATCGGGGCGGTGGCGAAGCTCAAGGAGACGCGCGCGGGCGACTGGCTCGCCGACCGCGACCAGCCGGTCTCGATGCCCTCGATCTCGCTCCCCGCGCCGGTCATGGCGTTCGCGATCGAGCCCAAGGCCAAGGGCGACGAGGACAAGGTGTTCACGGCCCTGCGCCGGCTGCAGGAGGAGGACCCGACGATCGACCTGCACCGCGACGACGAGACCGGCGAGCAGATCGTGGCGGGGCTGTCGCAGATCCACGTCGAGGTCGTGGTCGACCGCCTGAAGTCGCGCTTCGGCGCCGAGGTGACGCTCAAGCCGCCGCGGGTCCCCTACCAGGAGACGATCCGCGGCACCGCCAAGGCGCACGGCCGCCACAAGAAGCAGTCCGGCGGGCGCGGCCAGTTCGGCGACTGCCACATCGAGATCGAGCCGCTCGCCGAGGGCGACTTCGAGTTCGTCAACGCCATCAAGGGCGGCGTCATCCCGACCAGCTTCATCCCGGCGGTCGAGAAGGGCGTGCTCGAGGCGATGCAGCAGGGCGTCGTGGCCGGCTTCCCGCTCAAGGGCGTCCGCGTGAAGCTGTTCGACGGCAGCTACCACACGGTCGACTCGTCGGAGATGGCGTTCAAGATCGCCGGCTCGATCGCCATGCGGGAGGCGGTCTCGAACGCGAGCCCGGTGCTGCTCGAGCCGATCATGCTCGTCACCGCCTCGGTGCCGGACTCGGCCGTCGGCGACGTCATGGGCGACCTCTCCTCGCGGCGCGGCCGCCCGCTGGGCACCGAGAACGTGGGGGGCATGACCGAGGTCTCCGCCGAGGTGCCGATGTCCGAGCTCCTGACCTACGCGCCGGACCTGCGCTCGATCACCGGCGGGCAGGGCGAGTACACGCTCGAGTTCCTCCGCTACGAGGAGGTCCCGGCCCACCTGGCGCAAAAGATCGTGCAGAAGCAGGCCGCGGAGGAGGAGGCGGTCAAGGCGTAGCGGCCCCGTTGCTACGCTCGCCACGCGGTGGCGAGCACGCGTGACATTCGCACGAATCAGGTCGATATCTCCTGCGACGTCTGCGGTCGCACGCTGCTGCGTGGCGAGCGCGCGGAGTCCTATCTCGCGGGCGGCGAGCGCCGCCAGGTCTGCGAGCTCTGCACCACGCGCGCCCAGCACGAGGGCTGGATCCGGGAGGACGGCGGCGACGAGCTGACGCTGCGCACGTCGCGCCAGGAGCGCGGCCGCGGCTTCCTGGAGAAGCTGCGCTCGCGCCGCGAGCGTGCGCGCGAGGTCGCCGACGAGGCGGCGGCCGACGAGGAGGCGCTCTCCGAGGCGCGCGAGCCCGCGCGCGAGACCGCTCCGCCGCCGGACCTGCCGCGCCGCCCGCGCCACGTCCGCGCCGTGCCGACCAACGCCGAGCTCAAGGTCGAGCGCGCGCTCGAGGTCTTCAACGGCTCCGAGCACACCCGCACGGTCGGCGGGATCGCCCGCTCGCTGGGCGCTCCGGCGGTGTCCGCGCGTCCGCTCCCTGACCGTCCGAGCGTCGTCGGGATCGCCGTGATGTGGGAGCTCAGCTGGTATCGCTTCGAGATCGACCTGTCCGACGAAGCCGGCGGCGTGCGCCAGGTTGCGCAGGGCGCGGAGCTCTCCGAGCTCGATGCCGACGAGCAGCTCGTCAACGCCGCAGCGGACGAACGGGGAGGACTGCACCTTGCCGCCGCCGAATGACAACTCAACGGATGGTCGAGTGACAGACAAATTGCTACGGGTAGTGTTCGCGTCGTGATCTTCTGCGTCGTCCCCGAACCCCTTGCGCCGGAGCTGTATGACCAGCTCGCGGCGTACTACGAAGACGATCCCAACGTCACGGTGATCATCGATCGCCGGAAGAGCGAGCGCCGGGACCATGCGGCCGGCACGGCCGGCGGCAAGCGCGAGATCCGCGATCGCCGCCGCGCGCGGGTCGCGGGCGAGTTCCCGCCGATCGCCGCTGACGTCGAAGCCTGAGTGAAGCTCGTCGTCCACGTGGACGGCGGCTCGCGTGGCAACCCGGGTCCGGGTGCCGCGGCGGCCGTGCTCAGCACGCCGGACGGCGACGTCGTCGACGAGGCCGCGGTGACGCTCGGGCGCGTGACCAACAACGTCGCGGAGTACCGCGGGCTGCTGCTCGGGCTCGAGCGCGCGCAGGCGCTCGGCGCGACCGAGGTCGAGGTCGTCAACGACTCCGAGCTGATCGCCCACCAGGTCAACGGCCGCTACAAGGTCAAGCACCCCGACATGAAGCCGCTGCACGCCGAGGCGCTGGCCGCGCTGCGGCATTTCGACCGCTGGTCGGTACGGCCCGTGCCGCGGGCGCAGAACGCCGAGGCCGACGCCCTGGTAAACCAGGCGCTGGATGGAGAGCAGTAGCCCAGGCCCCGAGCCGGCAGGCGGCACCGAGTACGCCGCCTATCTGTTCATCGACGACCTGCTGGAGCTCCAGCGCCCGATCACCCCCGAGGCGCACGACGAGCTGCTGTTCATCATCGTTCACCAGGCCTACGAGCTGTGGTTCAAGCTCATGCTCCACGAGATGGCGCGGGCCGAGGCCGAGCTGCGCGCCGGCCGCCCCCAGGCCGCGCTGACGCAGCTCAAGCGCATGGTGGCGATCGATCGCCTGCTGCTCTCCCAGCTCGACGTGCTCGAGACGATGGGACCCGAGGGCTTCCTCGAGTTCCGCGACCCGCTCGCGCCCGCCTCGGGCTTCCAGTCGCGCCAGTTCCGCGAGATCGAGCAGGCCACGCCCGCGCTGTATGAGGCGTTCTGCGCCGGCGCGGGGCTGCCGGCCGGCCACGAGCACCGCGACGAGCGGATCGCCGCGCTCGCCGACCTCTATCGCGACCACGCCGACGACCCGCTGCGCGCCGTGCGTCACGAGATCTGCGAGCTGCTCGTCGACCACGACGAGACCGTGCAGCGCTGGCGCTTCCACCACACGCTGATGGCGGCGCGCGAGATCGGCAGCCGCCCGGGCACCGGCGGCTCGCGCGGCGTCGAGTACCTGCGCGGCACCGTCGACAAGCGCTTCTTCGACGAGCTGTGGGCGGTCAGGGTCGAGCTGTAGTGCCGGCGGCGGCGGCCGTGAAGGCGCCGAGCAGCGCGTGGCCGAGCGCCGCCGAGGGAGCGAGCCGCCCGTCGAGCTCCGCCTCCGCGGCCCGCGGGTCGAAGCCGATGTCGACCGCGTCGGGGTCGTCGCGGAAGGTGGCGAACCAGCGCAGCAGGATCGGGCGCGTGACCTCGGGGTGGAACTGCACTCCCCACGCGCGCTCGCCGATCCGGAAGCCGTGGATGCAGATGTCCGAGCGCAGCAGCGGCTCCGCGCCGTCGGGCAGCTCGACGCCGTAGGAGTGCCAGCAGTAGGGCTCGAAGCGCTCCGGCAGCGCGCCGAACAGCGGGTCGTCCGCCGCCGCCGGCAGCGCCTCGACGTGGTGCCAGCCGATCTCCGGGTAGCGCACGCGCACGACCTCGCCGCCGGCGGCCGCCACGAGCAGCTGCGCGCCGAGGCAGACGCCGAGCACGGGCTGGCCGCGCTCGAGCGCGGCCGCGATCAGCGCGATCTCGTCCTGCAGGTAGCGCAGCGACGGGGCGTCGGCGACGTTCTGCTCGCCGCCCATGACGAGCAGCGCGTCGTAGCCCGCGGGGTCGCCGGGCGGCGCCTCGCCGAGCCCCGGGCACCACTCGTCGTAGACGTGGCCCGCCGCGCGGGCGGCAGGGCCGAAGACGCCGGGTTCGTCGGACTTCGGGTGCTGGACGGAGAGGAGCCGCACCGGATGAGCCTAGATGAGGGGGGCGCGGCGGCCCTCGGCTAGGGTCGGGCGATGCCAAGACTCGCGTTCGCGCTCTGTGTGCTCCTGCTCGCCGCGCTGCCTGCGGCGGCGGAGTCGAAGGTCCGCAAGGGGCCGAGCGGGGCCGCGTTCTACACGCCGCCCGCGCCGCTGCCTTCCGGCGCGCACGGCGCGCCGATCTGGGCGCGCAAGGCGGGTCGCGAGCGGCTGCTGCTGTACCGCTCGACCGGCGTGACCGGCAAGCCGGTCGCGGTGTCGGGCACCGTGGCGGTGCCGAAGGGCCGCGCGCCGAGGGGCGGGTGGCCGGTGATCTCGTGGGCGCACGGCACGACCGGCATCGCCGACCGCTGCGCGCCCTCGCGCGGGGGCGGCGGCTCCGCGCCGGCGCTGCTCGAGCGCTGGCGGAGGGCCGGGTACGCGATCGTGCGCACCGACTACGAGGGGCTCGGCACGCCGGGCGAGCACCCGTACCTGATCGGGCGCTCGGAGGGGCGCTCGGTGCTCGACGCCGTGCGCGCCGCGCGCAAGCTCGACCCGCGGCTCGGCCGCCGCTTCCTGATCGCCGGGCACTCGCAGGGCGGCCACGCCGCGCTGTGGGCGGCGTCGCTCGCGCCCCGCCACACGCCCGAGCTGCGCCTGCGCGGCACGGTCGCGTTCGCGCCCGCCTCGCACCTCGGCGAGCAGGGCGGCGCGCTGTCGAGCTTCACCCAGCCCAGCCCGCTCAGCGGCCTCGTCGCGCTGATCCTGCGCGGCGTCGACGTCGCGCGCCCCGACCTCGGGGTCTCGCTGGGGCTGACCGAGCGCGCCGCGGCGCTCTACCCGCGCACGCTCACCGAGTGCATCGGACCGCTGGTCGGCCCGGGCTCGTTCGGCGCGCTGGCCCCCGCGGGCCTCATCCGCCCCGACGTCCCCACGGGCGCCGTGCTCGGCGCGCTGGCGGACAACGACCCCGAGGAGCTGACGATCCGCACCCCCGTGCGGGTCCAGCAGGGGACGGCCGACAACACGGTGTTCAAGGCGTTCACCGATCCGCTGGTGGCGGACTACCGCAAGCGCCGCGTGCCGGTGACGTACCGGACCTACGAGGGCGTCGACCACGGCGGGGTGGTCACCGACGCGCGGTCGGCGCGCGACGCCACGAAGTACGTGCGGAGCCGCCTGCGCCCATGAGCCGCCGCTGGGACGAGGCGAACCCGTTGCAGCGCGCGGTGCGCCGCTTCGCGGCCAGCGGGCCGGGCTCGTGGGTCTTCGCGCGCATGCTCGACCGGCTCGACCGGCTCACGTTCCGCGTCAGCCGCGAGCGGTGGATGCTCTCGAGCGCGCTCAGCGCGCTGCCGGTGGCGATGGTCACGACGGTCGGCGCGCGCACCGGCAAGCCCCACATCGTTCCTCTGCTCGGGATGCCGACGGAGTACGGGCTGGCGCTGATCGGCTCCAACTACGGCAAGCCCAAGCACCCGGCTTGGCGCCACAACCTGCGGGCGAACCCGGCGGGCCGGGTGGCCGTCAAGGGCGAGCGCTGGGCGTTCCGGGCCGTCGAGGTGGAGGACGAGCGCCGCGAGCAGATCTGGCAGGAGGCGCTGCGCACCTACCCCGGCTTCACCACGTACGCCAAGCGCGCCGCGCCGCGGCGGATCTCGGTCTTCGTCCTGCAGCGCCAGTGACCGAGTCCCCGGCCTTCCGCGCGCTCTCCGACGTCGTGCTGGCGATGGCGTCCGAGCGTGAAGTCGAGCCGGTGCTGCAGCGACTCGTCCACGCCGCGCGCGAGCTCGGCGGAGCGCGCTACGCCGCGCTGGGGGTGCCGGACGGCGAGGGGGCGTTCTCGCGCTTCATCACGTCGGGCATGAGCGAGGCGCTGATCGAGGCGATGGGGCCGCTGCCGCGCACGCACGGGCTGCTCGGCGCGATGCTCGAGTCGCCCGAGCCGTACCGCATCGACGACATCCACCGCGACTCGCGCTTCCGCGGCTGGTGGCCGTCCGCTCACCCCGACATGCGCTCGTTCCTCGGCGTCCCGGTCGTCGCGCGGGGCCGCGTGATCGGCGCGGTCTACCTGACCGACAAGGAGGACGCGCCGGCGTTCTCCGACGAGGACGAGCGGCTGATCGGGCTGCTCGCCGCCCACGCGGCGATCGCGATCGAGAACGCGCGGCTGAACGAGCGCAGCCGCGAGCTGTCGATCGTGGAGGAGCGCAACCGCCTCGCGCGCGAGCTGCACGACAACGTCACGCAGCGCCTGTTCGGCGTCACGCTCGCGGTCGAGTCGGCGGAGACGCTGCTCGGGCGCGACCCGGCGGCGGCGGCCGGCGAGCTCGAGCGGGTGCGCGAGCTCGCGCGCGGGGCGATGGAGGAGCTGCGCGCGGTCGTGTTCGAGCTGCGGCCGGCGTCGCTCGAGGCCGAAGGGCTCGCGAGCGTGCTGCGCAAGCACGTCGACGTGCTCCGGCGCGTCTCCGGCCGGCCGATCGAGCTCGCGGTCGCCGACCCGCCGCGGCTGCCGGGCGCGAGCGCGGCGCAGGTGTTCCGGATCGCCCAGGAGGCGCTGCAGAATGCGCTGCGCCACGCCGAGGCCGAGCACATCGAGGTGCGGCTCGAGGCCGGCAACGGCGGCCTCGTGCTGTCGGTGGCCGACGACGGCCGCGGCTTCGACCCGGCGCGGCGCGCCGTGCGCGGCCGGCGGCTGGGGCTGACCTCGATGGAGGAGCGAGCCGAGGAGCTCGGCGGCACGCTCGCGATCGAGTCGTCGCTGGGGAAGGGGACGTGCGTGCGACTGGAGCTGGCGGCGTGATCCGCGTCGTGATCGCCGACGACCACGCCGTCGTGCGCCAGGGGCTGCGCACGTTCCTCGACCTCCAGGACGACATCGAGGTGGTCGGCGAGGCGGCGGACGGCGAGGAGGCGATCGCCGCGGCGCGCGAGCACGCGCCCGACATCGTCCTGCTCGACCTGGTCATGCCGGTGCTCGACGGCGTCGCCGCGCTGCCGCGGCTGCGCGAGGCCGCGCCGGCGGCGCGCGTGATCGTCCTCACCAGCTTCGGGGAGGACGAGCGCGTGTTCACCGCGCTGCGCGGCGGCGCGACCGGCTACCTGCTCAAGGACGTCGAGCCGGCCGAGCTCGTGCGCTCGATCCGCACCGCGCACGCCGGCCAGTCGCCGCTCTCACCGGCGGTCGCGGCGCGGCTGGTCGACGAGTTCGCGCACGGCGGCGGCCGCGGCGGCTCGGCCGACGAGCTGACCCCGCGCGAGCTCGAGGTGCTGAAGCTGATCGCCCGCGGGCGCTCGAACAAGCGGATCGCGCTCGAGCTCGGCGTGGCGGAGAAGACGGTCAAGACCCACGTGTCGCACGTGCTGGCCAAGCTCGGGCTGTCGGACCGCACCCAGGCGGCGCTCTACGCGGTGCGCGAGGGGATCGTCGGCCCGGGGTCCTAGGACTGATTCCCGATGGTGGGGAGGCCCGCGGGCGCCTAGCTTGCGTGGCATGCCGACCGCCATCGTCACCGGCGCCTCCCGCGGCCTCGGGCTCGCGCTCTCCAGAGCCCTCGCCGAGCGCGGCTGGCGGCTCGTGATCGACGCCCGCGACCGCGACGCCCTCGAGGCTGCCGCCGCGGGCCTCCCCGGGGCCACCCCCATCCCCGGGGACATCTCCGATCCGGGCCACCGGCGCGCGCTCGTCGAGGCCGCGGGAGGCGAGCTCGACCTGCTCGTCAACAACGCGTCGCTGCTCGGGCCGAGCCCGCAGCCGGCGCTCGCCGACTACCCGCTCGACGTGCTCGAGCAGGTGTACCGCGTCAACGTGTTCGCGCCGCTGGCGCTGATCCAGCTCGCGCGGCCCCGGATCATCCTCAACGTCACCTCCGACGCCGCCGTCGAGCCCTACGAGGGCTGGGGCGGCTACGGCTCCTCGAAGGCGGCACTCGAGCAGCTGAGCGCGATCCTCGCCGCCGAGCACCCGGACCGCCGCGATCTACTGCGGTCGACCCGGGCGACATGAACACGCGGATGCACCAGGAGGCGTTCCCGGGCGAGGACATCTCGGACCGCCCGCCGCCGGAGGAGCGGGTGCCCGGCCTGCTCGCCCTGATCGAGGGCGACCTACCGAGCGGCCGCTACCAGGCGGGAGCGCTGCTCGAGGCGCGCGCGTGATCGCAAGCGGCGCCCAGGCACGAGGCGACCGCGCCACCCACGGAGCGCGACGGGGTGCGGCTCATGGTCGCCCGCGACCACGGCCTGGTCCACGACACGTTCCGCGGCCTGCCGAACCACCTGCGCCCGGGCGACCTGCTCGTCGTGAACACGTCGGCCACGCTGCCGGCCGCGCTGCCCGCGGGCGACCTGACCCTCCACCTGTCCACGCCCCATCCGGCGGCGGCGGCGATCCCCGACCCGGGGAACTCGTCGGCCGCGGACGGAGTCCGTCGCCGACCCCCGGGCGGGGAGTCGACGCCGTCCGCCGACCACCCACGCTGGGTCGTCGAGCTGCGCCACCACGGCGCCCGCTACCGCAACGGCCGCGCCGGCGACCGCCTGACGCTGCCCGAACGGCGCCGCCGCCGAGCTCCTCGCCCCCTACCTGTCGCCCGGCCGCCTCTGGATCGCCGCACTCGACCTGCCCGCGCCGCTGCACGACTACCTCGCCGCCCACGGCCGCCCCATCACCTACCCGCACCTGGCCGACGTGCCGCCGCTCGAGGAGCTGCAGACGATCTTCGCCGGCGAGCCCGGCAGCGCCGAGATGCCGAGCGCCGGGCGGCCGTTCACGCAGCGCGTGCTCGACGGCCTGTTCGACCGCGGCGTGCAGGTCGCGCCGCTCGTGCTGCACACCGGCGTCGGCTCGCTCGAGCGCGGCGAGCGGCCCTACCCGGAGCGCTACCGCGTCCCCGCGATCACCGCCACGCGCGTCAACGCCCACCGCGCCGCCGGCGGCCGCGTGATCGCGGTCGGCACGACCGTCGTGCGCGCGCTCGAGACCGTCGCGGCGCCTGGCGGGCGGGTCGAGGCGGGCGAGGGCTGGACGGGCCTCGTGATCATGCCGGACCGCCCGGTCCGCGCCGTCGACGGGCTGATCACCGGCTGGCACGACGCCGACGCGAGCCACCTGCTGATGCTCGAGGCGGTCGGCGGGCGCGAGCTGATCGAGCGCTCCTACGCCGCCGCGCTCGCCGCCGGCTACCGCCGGCACGAGTTCGGCGACTCTCACCTGATCCTGCGCTGAGCATTCCGGGTAGGGCCTCTTCATGGCCACTACCGATCCCATCCCCACTCATTCGGACGACGCCGACCGCTGGGAGGGGGTGGAGCGGCCGTATGGGCCCGAGGAGGTCGAGAAGCTCCGCGGGAGCCTGCCGGTCGAGCACACGCTCGCCCGCCACGGCGCCGAGAAGCTGTGGAAGCTGCTGCACGAGCGCGACTACGTCGCGGCGCTCGGCGCCAGCACCGGCAACCAGGCGGTGCAGCAGGTGCGCGCCGGGCTCGAGGCGATCTACCTGAGCGGCTGGCAGGTCGCCGCCGACGCCAACATGGCGCGCCAGATGTACCCCGATCAGGGCCTCTACCCGGTCAACTCCGTGCCCGAGGTCGTGCGCGGGATCAACGCCGCGCTCCAGCGAGCCGACCAGATCGACCACGCCGAGGGCAAGGACGACATCGACTGGTTCGTCCCGATCGTCGCCGACGGCGAGGCGGGCTTCGGCGGCCACCTCAACGTGTTCGAGCTGACGAAGGCGATGATCGCCGCCGGCACCGCCGGGGTGCACTTCGAGGACCAGCTCGCGTCGGAGAAGAAGTGCGGCCACATGGGCGGCAAGGTGCTGCTCCCGACCTCGTGGGCGATCCGCAACCTCGTCGCCGCGCGGCTCGCGGCCGACGTCTCCGGGACGCCGACGCTGATCGTCGCGCGCACGGACGCCGACGCCGCCGACATGGTCATCTCCGACGCGGACGAGCGCGACCACGAGTTCCTCACCGGCGACCGCACGGAGGAGGGCTTCTTCCGCTCCGAGGCCGGCATCGAGCAGGCGATCGCGCGCGGGGTCGCCTACGCGCCCTACGCCGACCTCGTGTGGTGCGAGACCTCCGAGCCCGACATGGAGCAGGCCGAGCGCTTCGCCAAGGCGATCCACGACGAGCACCCGGGCAAGCTGCTCGCCTACAACTGCTCGCCGTCCTTCAACTGGAAGGGCAAGCTCGACGACGGCGAGATCGCCGAGTTCCAGCAGAAGCTGGGGGAGATGGGCTACCGCTTCCAGTTCATCACGCTGGCGGGCTTCCACACGCTCAACCACTCGATGTTCGAGCTCGCGCGCGGCTACCGCGAGAGCGGCATGACCGCCTACGCGGATCTGCAGGAGCGCGAGTTCGCCTCCGAGGAGGACGGCTTCACCGCCGTCTCGCACCAGCAGGAGGTGGGCGCCGGCTACTTCGAGGAGGTCGCGATGGCGATCACCGGCGGCGAGTCCGA
Organism: uncultured Solirubrobacteraceae bacterium; assembly: GCA_963811595.1. Taxonomy (GTDB): domain Bacteria; phylum Actinomycetota; class Thermoleophilia; order Solirubrobacterales; family Solirubrobacteraceae; genus DASQFQ01. The sequence goes on along the minus strand of CAWERW010000008.1, from coordinate 287,389 downwards.
GACGACCGCGCTCTCCGGCTCGACCGAGGAATCTCAGTTCTAAGGGCGCTCCTCTTCGACGTCTTCGGCACCTGCGTCGACTGGCGCACGAGCGTCGCCCGCGAGGCGGCGGCGCTCGGGCTGCCGGGCGCGCCGGTGGCCGACGCCTGGCGCGCGCGCTACCAGCCGCAGCTCGAGACCGTGCGCAGCGGCGAGCGCGAGTGGGTCGTGCTCGACGTGCTGCACCGCGAGGCGCTCGACGACGTGCTCGCCGAGCTCGGGCTGGAGCTGGGGGAGGCCGAGCGGGACGAGCTGACGCTCGCCTGGCACCGGCTCGACCCGTGGCCGGACACCGTGCCGGGCCTGACCCGGCTGAAGGAGCGGTTCGTGATCGCGCCGTGCTCGAACGGGCACATCGCCCAGTCGGTCGCGCTGGCGCGCCACGCCGGCCTGCCGTGGGACGCGATCCTCGGCGCCGAGATCGCGCGCGCCTACAAGCCCGACCCGCGCGTGTACCTCGGCAGCGTCGCCGCGCTCGGGCTCGAGCCGGGGGAGGCGATGATGGTCGCCGCGCACGGGAGCGACCTGGCGGCGGCGGCGGAGTGCGGGCTGCGCACCGCGTTCATCCCGCGGCCGCGCGAGCACCCCGGCGCGGAGACCGAGGCGGAGGCGGACGTGTGTGACGAGGATCTCATCGCACTGGCGGAGGTTCTGGGAGCCTGAGGCCATGCGAGTGCTGCGCCACCTCGCCGCGGTCCTGCTCCTCCCCGGCGTCGTCGCCGGGCTCGTGCCGATCCTGCTCGTCGAGGATCCATCGCTCGGGCCCGTCTGGCCGCTCGGCGCCGCGCTGCTCGCCGCCGGCCTCGGGCTCATGGCGTGGACGATCGCGCTGTTCGCGACCGTGGGCCGGGGCACGCTCGCACCCTGGGATCCGACGCAGCGGCTCGTCGCGCGCGGCCCTTACCGGCGCGTGCGCAACCCGATGATCAGCGGCGTCCTCGCCGTGCTGGTCGGCCAGGCGGCGCTGTTCGGCTCGTGGCCCGTGCTGATCTGGGCGGGCACGGTCTTCCTCATCAACGACACCTACTTCCGCCTCATCGAGGAGCCCGGCCTGCGCGATCGCTTCGGCGCCGACTACGAGGCCTACATGGCCTCTACGCCGCGCTGGATCCCCCGCTAGAGCCGGATCGGGCGCTCCATCGCGACGCCGTCGATCAGCACGCCGTCGGGCATGCGGATCATCTCGCGCCCCGTCTCCTCGAAGCCGAACGCGCGGTAGAGCGGCTCGCCGGGCAGCGTCGCCATCAGCGCGAGCGTGGTGAAGCCCTCGGCGTGCGCGGCGCGCTCGCAGGCGTCGAGGATCGCGCGGCCGAGGCCGCGCCGGGTCCGGTCGCCGCGCACGAACATCGCGCGCACGCGCGCCGGCTCCGTGGCCGGGTCGAGCAGCCGCGCGTCGCCCGCCGCCTCGCCGGCGCCGGTGAACAGCTTGTCGCGCCGGCTCCAGCCGCCGCAGGCGACGATCTCGCCGCCCTCCTCGTGCACGTAGTAGGTGCCGTCCTCGATCAGCGCGAGGTCGAGCGCGCCGATGTGCTCCGCCGCGCTCGCGGTCTGCTGCGCGTCGTGGAAGCGCGGGAACAGCTCGAGGATCGAGGCCCGCATGAGCGCGGAGATCGCGGGGGCGTCCTCGGGCGTCGCGAGCCGCATGGCCGGACGGTAGCCGGGCACGTTGCCCGAAGGGGCCGACCTGGGAATACCGCGGTTCCAATCGCCGTGTGCCCGTAGGAGGATCACGCTCGAACGAGTACAGGAGGTCAGTCGATGGCGACCGTAACCGTGCAGGGGCTTCGCGACCAGGTCCGGGGCCAGACGATCACGCCGGACGACGCCGACTACGACGACGCCCGCCGCGTCTACAACGCGATGATCGACCGGCGGCCGAACGTCGTCGTGCGCTGCGAGGGCACCGGCGACGTCGTGGCGGCGGTGAACTACGCGCGCGAGAACGGGCTCGCCGTCGCGGTGCGCGGCGGCTCGCACAGCGTGCCGGGCTTCGGCACCGCCGACGACGCGGTCGTGATCGACCTCGTCCGCATGCAGGGCGTCGAGGTCGACCCGGCGCGGCAGACCGCGCGGGCGCAGGGCGGCGCGACGTGGGGCGCGTTCAACGACGCGACGCACGCCCACGGCCTCGCGACCACGGGCGGCATCATCTCCACGACCGGCGTCGGCGGGCTCACGCTCGGCGGCGGCATCGGCTACCTGAGCCGGGGCTGCGGCCTCTCGTGCGACAACCTGATCGGGGCCGAGGTCGTGACGGCCGACGGGCAGATCGTGGCCGCCACCGAACGCGAGAACGAGGACCTGTTCTGGGCGCTGCGCGGTGGCGGCGGGAACTTCGGCGTCGTCACCGCGCTCGAGTACCGGCTGCACCCGGTGAGCGAGATCTACGGCGGGCCGATGTTCTTCGAGCTCGACGCCGCCGGCGACGTGCTGCGCTTCTACCGCGAGTTCATCCAGGACGCCCCGGAGCAGCTCGGCGGCTTCCCCGCGTGGCAGATCGCGCCGCCGCTGCCGTTCATCCCGGAGGACCGCCACGGCGAGCCGTTCATCGCGTTCGTGGCCTGCTGGTCGGGGCCGCTCGACGAGGGCGAGGCCGCGCTGAAGCCGCTGCGCGACGTCGCGCCGGTGGTCGCCGAGATGGTCGGCCCGATGCCGTACCCGGCGCTCAACAGCGCGTTCGACGCGCTCGTCCCGCCCGGGCTCCAGCACTACTGGAAGGCGAACTTCGTCACGGAGCTCACCGACGACGCGATCGCCGCGCACCTCGAGCACGGCCCGAAGATCCCCACGGTCAACTCGACCGTGCACATCTACCCGATCAACGGCGCGTGCCACCGGGTGGCGCCGGACGCGACGGCGTTCGCCTACCGCGACGCGACGTACGCCACGGTGATCGCCGGCATGTGGCCGGACCCGGCTGAGAACGAGGCGAACACGAACTGGGTGCGCGACTTCTACGACGCCACCGCGCCGCACTCAGAGCCCGGCGGCTACGTCAACTTCATGGCCGGCGACGACCAGGAGCGCATCCGCGACAACTACAAGGGCAACTACGACCGCCTGGTCGACGTCAAGCGCAGGTTCGATCCCGGCAACCTCTTCCATCACAACCAGAACATCAGGCCCTAGGCAGCGAGCGGCGCAGCGTCGACGGTCGCGTCGATCGACACGGCGCCGCGCGCCCTGGCCACCGACACGCGGTGATGGCCGTCGCGGACCGCGTACGCGTCGCCGGCGGGGACGACGGAGATCGGCGGCAGCACCGCGCCGCGCTGCTCGGCCAGCCAGATCCGCTGCCACCGGCGCTGCGCGCTCGCAGCGGGCCGGAACGCGCGGTCGAACTGCTCCGCCCGGCTGGGCTCGAGCGTGCCGCGGATCGCCTCCAGCGGGATCTCGCGGACCCCGCTCCGTGGGCGCGCGCCCGCGCCGCGGAACGCCCGTCCGTCGTAGACCGGGAGCCGCCCGCGGCCGGCGGGCTCGCGCCGCAGCCAGCGCGCGATCGCGGCGCGCCTGCGGGAGCGCGCGACCACCGTGAAGGCGCGCTCGGCGTCGATGTGACCTGACCCTGTCATGAACATGGATCCATGCTCGGCTACGCCGCGCCGCGCCACATCGGGAGGATGGAGCGACGTGGGGGAGGCGGGCCCTTAGGGGCGCGGGGAGATGCCTTACCCGGCATTGCGGGCACGACGCGCTTGTCGGCCGCGAGGTTGATCACGCAGTTGGGACAGTCGGGCGCAGAGCCGCGCAACCGCTCAAAACGGTGCGCGTCTCATACGCCCTCAGAGCCCGGCCGGGCGAACCGAATGCCCTAGAGGCCGAGCCCTTGGTCTGGCCCTCTCCGCGCGGGCCGGTGGCTAAACGGGCGGTCTCCTCCTTCCGGGGGCGACGGGTACGCTCGCGCGATGAGCCGCATCGTCGTCATCGGCGCCACCGGCCACGTCGGGACCTACCTGATCCCGCGGCTGGTGCGGGGCGGCCATGAGGTCGTGGCGCTCAGCCGGGGCGCGCGCGATCCGTACCTGCCGGCACCGGAGTGGCGCCGGGTCGAGCGGGTCGTGGCCGACCGGGAGGCCGAGGACGCGGCGGGGACGTTCGGCGAGCGGATCGCCGCGCTGGGGGCGGACGCCGTCGTCGACATGCTCTGCTTCACGCCCGAGTCGGCGCGGCAGCTCGTGGACGCGCTGCGGCCGACCCGCCCCTTGCTGCTGCACTGCGGCACGATCTGGGTGCACGGCCCGGTCGCGCGGGTGCCCGTCACCGAGGACGAGCCGCGCACCGCCTACGGCGAGTACGGGACCGGCAAGGCGGCGATCGAGGCGTTGCTGCACCGCGAGACGATCGCCGGCGGCGTGCCGAGCGTGGTGCTGCATCCCGGGCACATCAGCGGTCCGTGGCCGTGCATCACGCCGGCGGGCAACCTGGATCTCGACGTCTGGCGGCGCTTGGCCACCGGCGAGCCGCTCCCGCTGCCCGACCTCGGGCTCGGCGTCCTGCACCACGTGCACGCGGACGATGTCGCGCAGGCCTTCGAGCGGGCGCTCGCCCGGCCGGCCGCCGTCGGATCGAGCTTCCACGTGGTGTCCGAGCAGGCGATGACGCTGCGCGGGCTGGCGGCCGGCGTGGCCGGATGGTTCGGCCGCGAGCCGGCGATCGAGCTCGTCGACTGGGCGGAGTTCGAGCGGCGCGTCGGCGCCGAGCACGCGGAGGTCAGCCGCGAGCACGTCGCCCGCGGCATCGCCGCGAGCATCGACCGCGCCCGCGAGGTCCTCGGGTACCGGCCGCGGTTCAGCTCACTCGACGCCCTGCACGAGTCACTCCGCTGGCTCGTCGCGAACGGCCACGTCGACGTCGGCGACTCGTAAGGCGGCTCGCGCACGCGCGGCCTGGCTGACCAGGTGGTCGCGCTCGGCGACGTTCGTGGCTCTGCGGGCGGCCTCGGCGTACGCCGTGGCGGCGGCGGGCAGGTCGCCGTCGAGCTCGTGCAGGTGCCCGCGGACGGCGTGCCAGCGGTGCCGTTCGCCGATCACGTCGCGCAGCCGGTCGGTCTCGCGCAGCCCGGCGGCGGCGCCGAGGACGTGGCCGGCCGCGACCGCGCGGCCGAGCACCGCGGCGGGGTCCTCGCGCACCGGGTCGTCGGTCAGTGCGACGAGGTCGTCGTACCAGGCGAGGATCTGCGACCAGTCGGTCTCCTCGGCGCTCGCCGCGTCGTCGTGCAGGGCGGCGATCGCGGCCTCGACCTGGTAGCGGCCGGGGCGCTCCATCGCCAGCGCGGACTGCAGGACGCGCACGCCCTCGGCGATCTCGCGCGTGTCCCACAGGCCGCGGTCCTGCCGGTCGAGCGTGACGATCCGGCCCTCGGCGTCGACGCGCGCCCGGTGGCGCGCGTGGTTGAGGAGCATCAGCGCAAGCAACCCTCGCGCCTCCGGCTCCTCGGTCGCGAGCGTCAGCTGGCGCGCGAGCCGGATCGCCTCGCCGGCCAGGTCCACGCGGCCGGAGTGACCGGCCGTGTAGACGAGGTAGAGCACGCGCAGCACGACGGCGAGGTCACCGGGCCGGTCCAGGCGGCGCCCGCTGAGGGTGCGCTTGGCGCGGCTGATCCGCTGCGCCATCGTCGCCTCGGGGACGAAGAAGGCGTCGGCGATCTCGCGGGTGGTGAGGCCGCCGACGGCGCGCAGGGTCAGCGCCACCTGGGACGCAGGGGAGAGGTCGGGGTGGCAGCAGCAGAACAGCACGAAGAGGGTGTCGTCGCCCTCCTCGGTGGGGCCCGGCGGCGGCTCGGCGTGGATCGTCTCCTCGCGGCGGGTCCGGGCGGCCTCGCTACGCCGGGCGTCGACGAGCCGCCGCGTCGCGACCGTGGTCAGCCACGCGCGCGGGTCGTCCGGGGCGTGGTCGGGCCAGACCCGGAGCGCTTCCAGCAACGCCTCCTGGAGCGCGTCCTCGGCGGCGTCGAAGTCCTCGCCCCGGCGGACCAGGCCCGCCAGGACCCGCGGGACGAGGGCGCGCAGCGCGCCCTCGTCCAGCACGCCGGTCACTCCTCCGACGACGACTTGGCCATGACCTCGCGGACGTCGATCCACTCGTGCAGCGGCCCGCCGCCCGGGCCGGGCTCGGAGGAGATGTAGGCCGCGATCTCGACCGCGCGCTCGTGCGACTCCACGTCCACCATGTACCAGCCCGCCACGAGGTCGCTGGTCTCGGGCAGCGGGCCGTCGGTGGTGACCGGCGCGGCGTCCGGGCCGCCGTAGCGCACCCAGGTCTGCGCCGGCGTGAGCGCCTGCCCGTCGACGTACTCGCCGTTCTCCTCGAGCTGCTCCCTGACGTGCCGGAGGAAGGCGAAGTGCGCCTCCACGTCCTCGGGCGCCCACTGGTCCATCGGGGGGAAGGGGTGGTGCGGCTCAGGGCCGCCGCTGTAGTGCTTGAGGAGCAGGTACTTCGGCATGGTGGTCTCCTGGTGTCGTGGGGCCGCGCCTGTCGTGGCCTTCACCTGGTGAGCGGAGCCGGCCGGCGCTTCTCGACATCGTGCCGCCACACAACGATAGGCCCGCAACAGCGGGCCGTGTTAGCTTGCGCCATGCGCCTATTCCTCGCGGTTCCCCTCGCTTCGCTCGCCCTGCTGACCGTCGGCTGCGGAGGACCCGACAACGTGAGCCGCGCCGAGGTCGAGAAGCAGACCCGCGCGGGCCTCACGAAGTCGGTGGGTCAGCAGGCGCCGCCCGCGAAGTGCCCGGACGCGCTGAAGGCAGAGGTCGGCGCGACCACCCGCTGCACGATGGACTTCCCGGAGGGCAAGCGCCTGGGCATCAGCGTGAAGGTCACGGAGGTCGCCGACGACGGCAAGCGCGTTCGGTTCGACATCGAGGCCGACCAGAAGCTCACGGACATCAAGTAGGCGAGCGAGCAGCGTTCAGGCGAGCGCTTTCGCCTTGAGCTGGTCGAACTCGGCCTGGTTGATCGCGCCGCTGTCGAGCAGCTGCTTGGCGCGCTCGATCTCGCCCGCCGAGCCGCCGTCCGCGGCGACCGTCCGGACGTACTGATCGAAGTTCGCCTGCGAGGCCTGTGCCTCGTGGATGCGGCGTTCGGTCAGGCCCTTGCCGTTCGCGATCAGGTAGACGAATGCGCCGAGGAACGGCAGCACGAGGACGAAGGCGCACCAGCCGGCTTTCGACCAGCCGGAGATGTCGCGCCGGAAGACGTCGCTGAAGATCATGATCAGCATCCAGATCCACGCGACCCAGCAGAAGAAGAGGATCATCGTCCAGAACACGTCCAGGAACGGGTAATCGGCTGCGAGCACCATTGACTGCCTCCTTGAAGTTGGCGCGAGCCTCGCCGCGGAGTGGGTGAGGCGCCCTCACCCGTGGGGGGTGAGGATTCGCCGGGGTTGGGAACCGGAGCCGAGCGGCGGGTGTAATCGTGGTGTCCGAGAACTCCTGGCAAAGGAGGCGCCCGTGCGCCGCGTCCTGTTCGCTGTTCCCCTCGCCCTCGCCCTGCTGATCGCTCCGGCGGCGCATGCGGGCGGCTGGGCCACCGTCGGGCTCAGCTCGACGCCCGCCGGCACGGAGGCGGGCACGCCGTGGCCGGTCAAGATCACCGTGCTCCAGCACGGCGTGACGCCGCTGGAGGGCGTCGAGCCCACGGTCATCATCACGAGCGGCGACGCGCGGAAGACGTTCGCCGCCAAGCCGACCGGCAAGCCCGGCGTGTACCGCGCCGAAGTCGTGTTCCCGACCGCCGGTCGCTGGAACTACGCGGTCGACGACGGCTTCATCAGCGGGCAGCCGCACACGTTCCCGGCGGTGCAGATCGGCGCCGAGACGTCCGCGCCCGCGCCGGCGAACGGCGCCGACGGCGGCGGCGGCGTGTCCGCCGGCTGGCTCGTGCCCGGCATCGCGCTGCTGCTCGCGGCCGCGGCCATGTTCGCGCTCGACCGCCGGCGCCACCACCGTCCGCAGGCGACGTGAGAGCGACTGTCATCGCCGCCGCCGGCCTCGCCTGTGCGGGGGCGGCGATGACGTTCGCCGCCTTCGCCGGCGCGGGCTCGGACCCGCCCGCCGCCGGCCCGACAGCGGCAAAGGGGCCGCGGGACGGCCAGACGGTGTGGATCGAGCAGGGCTGCGGCTCGTGCCACACGTTCGAGCCGGCCAACGCGCACATGCCGATGGGCCCCGATCTCCAGCTCTCCCTGCACGGCAAGTCGCGCGACTACGTGCGGGAGTCGATCGTGCTCCCGAACGAGAACGCCTCGCCGGGCTGGGGCACGGGCGCGATGCCGGAGGACTACGCGCAGCGGATCGCGCCCGCGGACCTCGATCGGCTCGTCGACTTCATCGTCGATGGGGTGCGCGCGGGCTAGGTACGGGTGGCGCGCACCGCGGCGGCGAGCTCGGCGACTCCGGCGCGGATCGCCGGCTCGGAGACCTGGCCGTAGCCGAGCAGGAGCGTCGGCGGCCGGTCGCGCGGGCCGATCCGGTAGTGGTCTGGCTCGCGCACGAGCACGAGCCCTGGCGACCCCCGACGGTCTGAGGCATCACGCCGGCGCGATCATGGGCGATGGACATCGCCCTCCGTCGGGCCGGCGAGCGTGACGCACGTGCGGCGCCCGACCTCCGGCTGCGTGCCTGCGAGGCGGCGGTCGGCGTGGTTCGCATCCCACGGCGTGCGGGACACGGAGCTCTGGCTCGCCGAGGACGCGGAGCGCAAGCTGGCCGGCGTTCTCGTTCTGGACGGGCAATGGCTCGATCAGCTCTACGTCGAGCCGACCATGACCGGGCGGGGGGTCGGCAGCCAGCTCGTGGAGTTGGCGAAGCGCGCGTCCGGACGGGCTACGGCTCTGGACGTTCGCGTCCAATGTGGGAGCGCAGCGCTTCTACGAGCGGCACGGTTTCGTCGCGATTCGCCGCACCGATGGCCGTGAGAACGAAGAGGGCGCTCCGGACATCCTCTACGTCTGGGGCAAGTCCGACCGCTGATCTTCGCGCCGCCTTGCGTCGGGCGCTCAGCGCCTGGTCTCGTACCTGGTCAGCATCACGCCGTCGGGAAACGTCCGGGTCTCCACCAGGCTCAGGTTCACCCAGTTGTCCAGGGCCGTGAAGAACGGCGTGCCGCCGCCCACCAGCACCGGATGGGTGACGATCACGTACTCGTCGATCAGCCCGGCCCGCATGGCCGCCGCGGCGAGTGTGGCACCGGCGATGTCCATGGGGCCGCCGTCGTCGGCCTTGAGCCTGGTGATCTCGGTGACCGCGTCGCCGGTGACCAGACGGGTGTTCCAGTCGACCGTGCTGATCGTCGAGGAGAACACCACCTTCGGCATGTCCCGCCAGCGGCCGGCGAACTCGATCTCCGCCGGTGTGGCGCCCGGCTGCTTGTCGGCGGTCGGCCAGTGGGAGCTCATCCCCTCCCACAGCTTGCGCCCGTACAGCGCCAGGCCTGTCGACCCCACCCGGTCGGACCACCACTGGAACAGTTCGTCGCTCGGCGCGCTCCAGCCGATGTCGTCGCCGGGCGCGGCGATGTAGCCGTCCACGCTCAGGTTCATGCCGAAGGTCAGTTTCCGCATGGCGTCAGCCTCCCGTGAGTCGCCAGCTTACCCCGCAAATGCTGGCCTTTCGGCTCAGGGTGATGTCGTCGGGTTCGCGCGGGTGTCCGCGTGCCGCGGAAGGTACGCCGTTAGATCGACAAACGCTAATCGAATTGCGTCTATTTGCCTGGGCCTGCGGTAGCGTCCGATCGATGGCCATCGACATGGAGCTGACCCCGAAGACCAAGCGCGCGGCCGGGGAGCGCTGCTGCGAGCCGGTCGTCTACCCGGACGTCGAGCGCCTGGAAGCCGAGCGGATGGCCAAGCTCGCCAAGGCGATCGCCGACCCGGTGCGGCTGCAGCTCGTCGACGTGTTGCGCAAGCACGCGGGCAAGGTCTGTGTGTGCGAGCTGGTGCCGCTGTTCGACCTCTCACAGCCGACCGTTTCGCATCACCTCAAGGTGCTTCGCGACGCCGGCATCGTCGAGTCAGAGCGCCAGGGCCTGTGGGCGTACTACTACGTCGTGCCGGGCGCGCTGGACGAGCTGACCGGCTGGCTCAGCTGAGCGAGACGCCGATGATGCCCAGACGGCGGTTGAGGCCGCCGAGGGCGAACTCGCGGATCTCCTGACTGCTGGCCCCGAGTGCGTCCCAGTCGCTCCCGTCACGGTCCGGCGGGGTGAGTGACTCGGCGACGGCCGGCAGCAGCCGGCCGAGCGTGACGCGGACCTCGTCGGCGAGCGCGGGCTCGCGCGCGACGGCGTCGCGCAGGTACCAGACGCCGTAGCCGATGTGGCGCTGCTCGTCGTGGTGGATGCGGCTGTAGCCGTCCACGAAGCCGGGCAGCAGCCCTTCGGACTCGAGGTAGCGCGTGATGAAGCGGAAGGCGGTGAGGCCGAGCGTGCTCTCGATCACCAGGTGGTAGGTGGTGACGAAGGCAACCTTGGCGGCCGGGTCGGCGGGGTGCGCGACGAGCCGGTCGTGAGCCTGGACGAGGCCCTGGTCGAAGACGGTGGCGAAGGCGGGGGAGAGCTGCTCGCGGGCGCGCGCGACATGCTCGGCGATCGCCGCGGGGTCGGCGATGACCTCGTCCTGGAAGCGCGCGTAGAACTGCATGTGGCGGGCCTCGTCGACCTGCTGGGTGGCGAGGAAGGTGGCCTCCTCCTCGCTGCCGTGGGCGAGCACGAGCCCGGCGAACTTGGTCGTGATGCGCTCCTCGGCGACCATCAGCGACGCCAGCGCCCAGTGGACGAGGCCGCGGTCGTCGCCGCTCATCTCCCGCCACTGCTCGCGGTCGCGCCCGAGGTCGATCGCGAACGGGTTCCACTGCTGCTCCTCCCAGTGGCGGTAGAGGGTCTGGGGGTCGTTGAGGTGGATGTCGGTCACAGGGTCTCCGCGCGGAAGGCGAGCGCTGCCGCGACGACGGCGCAGGCGGCGAGCGTCCACAGCAGCGTGGTGTAGCCCACGGCGGCGGCGTAGACGGCGGCGGCGACGGGTCCGCCGGCGCGGGCGCCGGTGGTGAAGAAGGCGGCGACGCCGCCGATCGTGCCGTAGCTGCCGGCGCCGTAGCGGTCGGCGATGAGCGTCGCGCGCGCGAGCGTGGTCATGCCGTTGCCCATGCCGAGCACGACGAGCCCGGTGATCGCGGCTGCGGTGCCGTGGACACCGGCCAGCAGCGCGATGCCGACGGCGATCAGCGCGAACACGCCGGCGGTCGCCCACGCCGGCGGGATGCGCGGGCCGACGGCGGCGAACAGGATGCGGCCGGGGATCTGCGAGAAGCCGATCAGTCCGACGGCGAAAGCGGCGAACGGCGCGCTGTAGCCGCGCTCGACCAGGTAGGGGATGGCGAGCACGGTCATGGCGATGCCGGTGAACGTGGCGAGGAAGAACGCCGTTGAGAGCAGCCAGAACGGCGCCGAGCGCAGCGCGTCGCTCGCCGAGGTCGATGGGGCGCGGGTTTCGGCTCGGGCCTCCGGCGCCGGCCGAAGCACGAGAGCGTGGATGGGGATGGTGAACGCGGCCAGGATCACGGCGAGGATCACCAGCGCGTCGCGCCACCCGTGGGCGTCGATCAGCGCCTGCGAGAGCGGGAGGAAGATGAAGCTCGCCAGCGCCGCAACCAGGGTGAGGGCAGTCAGTGCCTGCCGCCGCTGCCCGGCGGCCGGGAACCATTTGGCGAGCACGACGAACGCGGGCTCATAGAGCACGGTGGCCATCACCAGCCCGATGCCGGCCCACAGGGCGTAGAACGCGGCAAGCCCCTCCACGCGCGACCAGGCGAGCACGAGCAGGACTCCGGCGACTGAGCCCGCGGTCATCAGCGCGCGCGGGCTGCGGCCATCGAGGAAGCGACCGACCGCGATGCCCGCGACGCCGGAGAGCAGCAGCGCGAGCGAGAAGGCGCCGGTGAGCTGGGCGGTGGAGAACCCGAGCTCGCGCTGCATCGGGAGCAGGAAGACCGCGAAGGCGTAGTAGAGGATGCCCCAGGAGACGGTCTCGGTGACCGACAGCGCGCCGACGATCGCCCATGCCCGCGAGAGGGGCGGGTGGCGAAGGCCGGCGCGCTGCTCGAGCGTGTGCGGCGGCGCGCTCACGCGGTGGCGGCCACCTCTTCGTGCGGGGAGCCCGCGCCGCAGCACGCCGCGGCGGCGGCCGGCTCGGCGGTGCTGGGGGTGATGCCGCTGTTGCACACGCCGGTCTCGGGGAGGACGAAATCGACCTTGCGGGCGGCCTGCCAGTCGCCGTCCAGGGCGGCGACGACGGAGCGGACCTGCTCGTAGCCGGTGCGCAGCAGGAAGGTCGGCGCGCGGCCGTAGCTCTTCATGCCGACAACGTAGATGCCCTCGTCGGGGTGGGAGAGCTCGTCGACACCGTGCGGCGGCACCGAGCCGCAGGAGTGCAGGTTCGGGTCGATCAGGGGCGCAAGCGTGCGGGGCGCCTCGACCCGGTCGTCGAGGTCGAGCCGCAGCTCGGCCAGCAGCGCGAGGTCGGGGCGGAAGCCGGTGGTGGCGATCACCTCGTCGGCGACGATGCGGCGCGCGCCGTCGCTGATCTCCAGGCGACCGTCGCGGTCGGCGATCTCGCGGGAGTGGAAGCCGGTGACCAGCTCGATGGCGCCGTCGTCGAGCAGGCGGCGGACGGTCTCGCCGAGCGCGCCGCGTGCGGGCAGCTGGTCGGCGCGGCCGCCGCCGAGCTTGTCGCCCGGCGCCTCGCGCCGCACCGCCCACACGATCTGCGTGTCCGGCGCGTCCTTGCGCAGCTCGACCAGGTCGACGAGCACGTTGAAGGCCGAGTGGCCGGTGCCGGCCACCAGCACGCGCTTGCCGGCGTAGCGGTCGCGGTCGCGCCCGAGCACGTCGGGGATGCGATAGGCGATGCGATCCGCGGCCGCGCGCTCGCCTGCGGCGGGGACGCCGCCGGCGCCGAGCGGGTTGGGTTTCGTCCATGTGCCGGACGCGTCGATCACCGCGCGGGCGAGCACGCGCTGCTCGCGGCCGCCGCGGTCGACGACCAGTTCGAACGGCGCCTCGTCGCGGCCGGCGTCCTTGAGCTTGTCGATCCCGACGCGGGTCACCGCGGTGACGCGGCTGCCGTAGCGGATGCGGCGCCGCAAGGCCGGCAGCGCGGCGAGCGGCTCGAGGTAGCGCTCGGCGATCTCGCCGCCGGTGGGATAGGCCTCGGCGGGCGGCGCGACCCAGCCCTCGGCCTCGAGGAGGTCGGCGGCGACGGGGTCGATGTTGAACGCCCAGGGGGAGAAGACGCGGACGTGCGCCCAGTCGCGCACCGCTGGCGCCGGGGCCGTCGCCGGCCTCGAAGACGAGCGGCTCGATCCCGCGCGCGACCAGATGCGCGGCGGCGGCCAGGCCGACGGGACCGGCGCCGATGACAGCGACCGGCAAGGGCGGGGACTCGGGCATGTCGTAGCTCCTCATCGGATTCATCGAAGATTGTCGATGCGTTGGGGACCGTAGCGCGACTTCGTAGACATATCAAGTTTTTTCGATATCCTTCTCTCCGTGATCGAGCTCCCGCTTGTGCAGTGCTGCCCTCCGCTCGGCGAGCCGGCGCTCTCCGACGCCGACGCCGACGGGCTCGAGCGCGTCTTCAAGTCGCTCGCCGACCGCCACCGCGTACGGATCCTCAACCGGCTGCTGCAGGCCGGGGGAGAGGCGGTCTGCGTCTGCGACTTCGAGGCGATGCTCGGCCTCAAGCAGCCGACCGTCAGCTACCACCTCAAGCAGCTGCTCGACGCCGGCCTCGTGTCGCGCGAGAAGCGCGGCTCGTACGCCTACTTCAGCCTCGTGCCCGCCGCGTTCGAGCGCGTCCGCGCGCTGCTCGACGTCCCGGCGCTGCCCGCCGCCGCATAGACGCGCTTCTATTAGCGTTCATCAATCGAGTTGGCTAGCGTGCGGTAGCGCCATGGACGATCGCGTCGCGGTCATCACCGACATCCACGCCAACCTCCCTGCGCTGCAGGCAGCGCTCGCGCGGATCGACGAGCTCGGCATCGAGACCGTCTACTGCGGCGGCGACCTCGTCGGCTACGGCCCGCACCCCAACGAGGTCTGCGCGCTGATCGCCGAGCGCGCGATCCCGACCATCTACGGCAACTACGACCACGCGATCGCGCGCGACCTCGAGGACTGCGGGTGCGCCTACATCACCCCGCACGACCGCGAGCTCGGCCGGCAATCCGTCGCCTGGACCCTCGAGCACACCGACCAGGCGTCGAAGGACTTCATGCGCGACCTGCCGTTCGACCTGCACTTCAACGTGGGCATCACGCGCGTGCACCTCGTCCACGGCTCGCCCCGCAAGGTCAACGAGTACCTCTTCGAGGACAAGCCCGCACGGCTGTACGAGCGCCTCGCCGCCGCCGAAGACGCCGACACGCTCGTCTTCGGCCACACCCACAAGCCCTGGGTGCACGAGCACGGCGGCGTGCTGTTCGTCAACTGCGGCTCAGTCGGCAAGCCCAAGGACGGCGACGCGCGCGGCGCCTTCGCAGTGCTCGAGGCGGGCGGCGAGGGCGTGGGGGTGACGATCGAGCGCGTCGCGTACGACGCCGAGGCGGTCGCCGCCGAGGTCCGCGACGCGGGCCTCCCCGGCGAGTACGCGGACAAGCTGCTCATCGCGGCATGAGCGCGAGCGAGTCCGGCACCGTCGTCAGAACACAAAAGGCCCGCAAAAGCGGGCCTTCTGAGAGAGCGGCTGAAGGGACTCGAACCCTCGACCTTCTGCATGGCAAGCAGACGCTCTAGCCAACTGAGCTACAGCCGCGCGCTCAGCGCAGAATAGCGAGGCGGCCGCACGCCAGCACGGCGGCGACGGGGATCTCGATGGCGCCGTCCGTGGCGCGGTAGGCCGCGGCGAGCTCCGTGAAGGCGGCGCGCACGCGGTCGCGCACCGGGGCGGGCTGATTGCGGACCTGCTCGGCGGTGCGAACGGTGCCGCCCAGCAGCCCGTGCCACAGCGCCTCGGCCGACTCCGCGCGGTGGGTGAAGGCGACAGTGCGGACCGCGACGGCTTCGAAGCCCGCGCCGCGCAGCAGCGCCGCGAGCTCCTCGGGCTGGGCGAACCCGAACGCGGCCGGGCCGGCCGGCACGCCCGCCGAGCGGTCGGCGCCCGCTCGTTCCAGCGCGTCGTCGGCGAGCCCGATCAGGCGCATGCGCTCCGGGTCGTCCCAGACCGTGGCGGCGAGGCGGCCGCCCGGCGCGAGCACGCGAGCGAGCTCGGCGACCCCGCGCGCCGGGTCGGGCAGGTGATGCAGCAGGAAGCCGGCGGTGACCGCGTCGAAGCGGCCGTCCTCGAACGCGAGCCGTTCCACGTCGCCCTGCTCGAAGCGCAGCGCGGGGTGCCGCGAGCGCGCCTCGGCGACCATGCCCTCGGCGAGGTCGAGGCCCACCGGCTCGGCGCCGCGCGCCGCCGCGGCGGCGGCGAGCGTGCCGACGCCGCAGGCCGCGTCGAGCAGCCGGGTGTCCGCGCCCACCCCGGCGGCGTCGAGCAGCGGCTCGACGAGCCGCTCGGTGACGGAGCCCATGACGTCGTCGTAGGTCCCCGCCCGGTCCGCCCAGCCCGCGGACTCGAATGCCTTGAAGTCCTCGCTCACCAGCGAGCCAGCTTCCACACCTCGGGCTGCGGCTCGCCCTCGGCGCCGACCTCGGCGAAGATCGCGACCGCGCGCTTGAGCTGGGCCATCGCGTCCTCGGGGCGGTCCGCGGCGTGGAGCAGGTCGGCGAGGTTGTTGTGCAGCGCCGCCTCGCGGTGGCGGTCGCCCTGGGC
Source organism: uncultured Solirubrobacteraceae bacterium (assembly GCA_963811595.1). Lineage (GTDB taxonomy): Bacteria > Actinomycetota > Thermoleophilia > Solirubrobacterales > Solirubrobacteraceae > DASQFQ01. Next base: position 271,542 of record CAWERW010000008.1, on the reverse strand, counting down.
GGCGCAGAGCTCCAGCGCGCGGCCGGTCAGCTCCAGCGCCGGCTCCAGCTCGCCGCGCGCGCGGTGGGCGAGCGCGAGGTTGTTGAGCGCGGCGACACGGGCGCCGGGGTCGTCGGTCGCCTCGGCGAGCTCGAGGCTGCGGCCGAGGTGCTCGAGCGCGGCGTCGGCGGCGCCGCCGCTGGTGGCGAGCGCGCCGAGCAGGTTGTGCGCCTGGCCGAGCGCGCGCGGGTCGCCGGCCTGCTCGGCGAGGTCGCGGGCGCGCTCGGCCAGCTCGGCGGCGCGCTCGGGGTCGCCGCCGTCGTGCGCGCTCAGCGACAGGTCGGCGCAGATGCGCGCCCGGCGCGCGAGGTCGTCCTCCGGCGTGGCGGCGAACGCGGCCTCGAAGTGCGCGGTCGCGAGCGCCCAGTCGCCGCGGCGGTGGTGGACCTGGCCGAGCCGGTGCTCGAGCGGGCCGAGGTCCTCGGGCGCGGCGTGGGCCGCGGCGGTCTCGTACGAGGCGAGCGCGGCCGCGTACTCGCCCTGGAGCGTCTGCAGGTCGCCGATCGCGGCGTGCAGCGGGCCGGGGTCGGGGTCGCCGACGGCGAGCGCCGCCCGCAGGTGCTCGAGCGCCTCCGCGTTCGCGTACAGCGCGCGCGCGTGCTCGGCAGCGCGCCGGTACGCCGCGGCGGCCTCGGCGTCACGGCCGGCGAGCTGGAGGTGACGCGCGACCTCGGCCGCGGGCCCTGGCGCCAGCGCGTCCGCAACGCGGCCGTGGAGGAGCCGCCGCCGGGCCAGGCTCGTCTCCTCGGCGGCGAGCCGCCGCAGCTGCTCGTGCGTGAAGTCGTAGTCGAAGCGCCCCTCGCGGATCAGGCCGCGCCGCACCAGCTCCTCCAGCGCGCCGACCGTCTCCTCGTCGCCGCGGCCGGATGCGGCGCGAACCGTGTCGACGTCGAACGAGCGGCCGATGACGGCGGCGGCGGCGAGCACCTGGCGGCCGGTCTCGCTCACGCCGTCCAGCCTCGCCAGCAACAGCTCGCGCGCCCCCGCCGGGAGCTCCCAGTCGCCCTCGCTGGGCAGCGAGTGGAGGTACTCGACGAGCAGGAACGGGAGCCCCTCGGTCTCCTCGTAGAGCCGCCGCGCGAGCCCGGGCGCGGGCTCGGGGACCGCGGTGCGCAGGAGCTCCTCGACCTCGTCCTCGCCGAGCCGCTCGAGCACCATGCCTCCCGTGACCATGCGCCGCAGCGGCACGCGCGAGGTCAGGAGGACGAACATGCCCCGTCCCGCCAGCCGCCGCAGCCCGTAGCTGAGCAGCCCGAGCGTCGCCTCGTCGGCCCACTGCACGTCCTCGAGCACGAGCACGCCCGGCACCGGTCCGGCCGCGGCGTGCGCGAGCGTCGTCCACACGCCCTCGAAGAAGCGCGCCTGCGCGCCGGGGCCGTCGAGCGGCGGGGGCGGGGCGACGCTCAGGTCGGGCAGCAGCCGCGCCGCCTCGCACAGTGCGCGCTCGGGCACGCCGGCGACCCAGGCGTCGTCGTCGCGCAGCCGCCGCCGCAGCGCCTCGACCAGCGGGCCGTAGGCGAGCGCGGCCTCCTCCTCGTAGGCGCGGCCGGCGAGCACCGCGGCGCCGCGCTCGCGCAGGTGCGCGGCGAGCTCCTCGGCGAGCCGCGTCTTGCCGATCCCCGCCTCGCCCTCGAGCAGCACGACGCCGCCGTCCTCGCCGACCGCCTCGTACGCGCCCAGCAGCGCCTCCCACTCGCGCGCCCGCCCGACGAGCGGCGCGCGGCGCACGGTCGGCTCGGCCGGCTCCGGCGGGGCGGAGGGCGCCTCGAGCGTGCCCTCGCTGATCGCCTCGTAGAGCCGCGTCGTCTCGGCCAGCGGCGGCACCCCGAGCTCGCGCGACAGCGTGCGCACGCACTCGCGGTACTGCGCGAGGGCCTCGGCGCGGTCGCCGCGTTCGGCGTAGAGCCGGATCAGCGCGCGGTGGGCGGGCTCGTGGAGCGGGTCGAGCTCGAGCCAGCGCTGCGCCACCGCCACGTCTCCCGACGACTCGACGAGCCGCGCCAGCACCGCTGCGAGCTCGCGCCGCAGCGTGTCGGCCTCGGCGCGCTGCCAGTCCTCGAACGCGGGCGAGTCGCGCAGCCCGAAGCCCTCGAGGAACTCCCCGCGGAAGACCGCCGCCGCCTCGGCGGGGTCCTCGGCCGCGCGGAACGCGTCGACGTCGATCCACAGCCCCGGGCCGCGGACGAGCGAGACGCGGTCGCGCGTCGCGTCCACGAAGTCGGCGCCGACCGCGCCCCGCAGCGCCGACAGCGTCCGCCGCAGCGCGCCGCGCGCGTGCTCCGCGTCGTGCTCGGGCCACAGCAGCTCGGCGAGCACGTCGCGCGGCCGCGGCCGGTCGGCGAGCGCCAGGACCGCCAGCAGCGCGAGCGCCTTGCGGGTGTCGAACGCGACCGGCGCCCCGTCTCGCTCGACGCGCGGGGGTCCGAGCAGCAGTACGTCGACCGGCGCCACCGCGGGCACCGTAACGATTCCCGGACGCGCGCGGGGGAGGCTGCGTCCCGAATGGCCACCTTCCAGCACAGTGCCGAGATCGCCCGCCCCGTCGACGAGGTGTTCGCCTTCCTCGCCGAGCCCGTCAACCTCCCGCGCTGGCAGACGAGCCTGCTCGAGGTTCGCCCGCACCGCCGCGGCCTGCTGCGCCCCGGGGTGGAGGTCACCGAGACGCGCCAGTTCCTCGGCCGGGTCATGGAGACGACCTGGGTCTGCACCGAGCACCGCCCGAGCCGGCGCAGCGTGATCGAGAGCGAGGAGGGCCCGGTGCCGTTCCGCGGCACGTGGGAGCTCGAGCCGGCCGGGCCGGGCACGCGCTTCACGTGGACACTCGAGGCGGGCGGGCTCGCCGCCCGCGTCGCGAGCGCGATCGCCGCGCGCATGACGAGAGAGGAGCTGGCCGCGAACACCTTGCGCTTGAAGCAGCTGCTCGAACAGAATCCGACATGACGTTGCAGCGATGGGTCTGGGCGGCGCCCGCCGGCGTCGCCCTGCTCGCCGCCGGCAAGCTCGCGCTGATCCGGGGCGACGACCACGTCGCCGTCGAGTCGCTGTTCCTGCTGACGTGGATCGCGTACGCGACCGTCGGCGCCCTGATCGTGTCGCGCCGGCCTCGCCATCCCGTCGGCTGGCTGTTCTGCGCGATCGGGGTCTGCGTCGCGGCGCAGGAGTTCCTGCTCGGCTACGGCAGCCGGCCCCGCGAGCCGGGCGCCACCGCGGCCGCGTGGCTGGCGTCGTGGTCGAGCGAGCCGAGCACCGTCCTCGTGCTCCTGCTGCTGCTCGTGTTCCCCACGGGCCGCTTCATCTCCCGCGGCTGGCGCCGCGTCGGGCTCGCGGCCGTCGCTGTCGCCGCGCTGTGGGCGATCGTGCTCGCGCTCGACCCCGGCGACCTGCGCGGCGCCGAGGGCGTCGCGAACCCGCTCGGGGTCGACGCCGCCGCCGATCCGCTGGGCTTCGCCGCGGACGCCCTCGTCGTCCCGTTCATGCTCTGCGGCGCGCTCGCCGTCATCGGCGCGATCGTGCGCTTCCGCCGCGCCCGCGGCGTCGAGCGCGAACAGACGAAATGGCTCGCGCTGGCGGCGGGCATGCTGTTCCTCGCCGCGCTCAGCGTCGTGGTGCTGCTGCTCGTCTCCGACACCGACGAGGGCGCCGGGGACGTCGTGACCGCGCTGCTCGTCTGCCTCGGCCTCGCCGCCTTCCCGGTCGCGGCGGGGCTCGCGATCCTCCGCCACCGGCTCTACGACATCGACGTGGTGATCCGGCGCACGCTCGTCTACGGCGCGCTGACGGCCACCCTGCTCGCCGTCTACCTCGGGCTCGTGCTGCTGGTGGGCCTCACGATCGGCGACTCCGACGCGGCCGTGGCCGCGTCGACGCTCGCGGTCGCGTGGCTGTTCCGCCCGGCGCGCTCGCGCATCCAGGCGGTCGTCGACCGCCGCTTCTACCGCCGCCGCTACGACGCCGCGCGAACCCTCGAGGCGTTCGCGGGCGGCCTGCGCGACGAGGTCGACCTGGAGACGCTCGCACGCGAGCTGCGCGAGGTCGTGGGCCGCACGATGCAGCCGGACCACGTCTCCGTGTGGCTGAGGACGCGCGGGTGAGCGCGCGGCTGGCCTGGGGGAGCCTGGCGCTCTACGTCGCCCTCGCCGGCGCGGGCCTGGCGCTCAACGCGCTGACGCCGATGTCCGAGGTCCCGCCGGCCGACGACCCGGGCGCGTTCGTCACCGACGTGCTGTTCGCGCTCACGATCGGCGTGTTCGCCGGCGTCGGCGCGCTGGTGGCTGCGCGGCTGCCGCGCAACCCGGTCGGCTGGCTGCTGTGCGCGGTGGCGCTGCTCAACGGGATCGCGATGTTCGCCACGGGCTATGCCGACCTCGGGCTCTACGGCGACCCCGGCGCGGTGCCCGCCCCGGCGGAGGTGGTCTGGGTCGGCGGGGTTGCCAACGACCTGCAGTGGGGCCTCGCGGTGCTGACGCTCCTGCTGTTGCCCGACGGCCGCCTGCCGTCGCCCGCCTGGCTCGTGCCGGCGGCGCTGATCGTCGCGCTCACGCTGGCCGAGACCTTCGACACCGCGTTCGAGCCCGGGCCGCTCGAGGACGTCGCCGCGGCCGACAACCCGTTCGGCGCCGAGTGGCTCGGCTGGTTGCGCGACGTCGACTTCGACGGTCCCTCGAGCTACATGCTGCTGGTGCCGCTGGCCGGGCTGCTGGTCAAGCGGCGGCGCGGCACGCCGGAGCTGCGCCAGCAGCTCAAGGGCTTCCTGTTCGCGCTGGCGGTCGCGGCGGTCGCGCTGGCCGGGCTGTCGATCGCCGGAGACGCCGGCCTCGACGACGAGTCGGTGCTGTTCACCTCGTTCGTGTTCCTGCTGTTCGCCTACCTGGCGGTCGCGCTCGGCGTCGCCGTGCTCAAGCACCGCCTCTACGACGTCGACGTCGTGATCCGGCGGACGCTGGTCTACGGCGCGCTGACCGCCACGCTGGGCGCGACCTACCTCGCGAGCGTGCTGCTCGTGAGCCTCGCGGTCGGCGAATCGGGCTTCGCGGTCGCGGTCTCGACGCTCGCCGTGGCGGGTCTCTTCCGCCCGGCGCGGGCGCGCATCCAGGCGGTGGTCGACCGCCGCTTCTACCGCCGCCGCTACGACGCCGCGCAGACCCTCGCGGGCTTCGGCGCCCGGCTCCGCGACGAGGTCGAGCTCGACGCGCTGAGCCGGGAGCTGCGCGGCGTGATCCGCGAGACCGTGCAGCCGTCGCACGTCTCGCTGTGGTTGCGTACGCCTCGGTGAGCAACCCCTTCGACCTCATGATCGGCGTCCCGATCGACTCGTCGGGCGCCTTCGTCGGCTGCGAGCGGCTGCCGGCCGCGCTGCGGGCGGCCGGGATCGTCGACGCGCTCGGGATCCGCGACCACGGCAACCTCCAGGTCGCGATCGCCGACCCGCGGCGCGACCCGGAGCACGGCGTGCTCGGCCTCGACGACGCGGCCGGCGCCTGCCAGGTCGTGCGGCGCGAGCTCGCGCCGCTGCTGGGCGACGGACGCAAGCCGCTCGTGCTCGGCGGCTGCTGCACGCTGCTGATCGGCGTCATGGCGGCGCTGCGCGACAACGGCGCCGACGCCGGGCTGCTGTTCGTCGACGGGCACCTCGACTGCTACGACGGCGCGAGCTCGCCCGGCGGCGAGGCGGCCGACATGGAGCTGGCGGTCCTGCTGGGCGTGGGGGCGCCGCAGCTCACCGGGATCGCCGGGACGCTCTCGGACCGCCGCGTGGTCGCGCTCGGCAACACCGACGAGCAGGAGGCGCTCGACAACGGCGCGCCCGACCCGCGGGAGTTTGCGCCGAACATGCCGATCGTCGACCACGCGGAGCTCGCCCGCGACCCCGCCGGGCACGTGCGGCGGGCGCTCGAGCTCCTGCGCGACGCCGAGGGGTTCTGGCTGCACCTCGACCTCGACGTCCTCTCCAAGGCCGAGCTGCCCGCCGTCGACTACGCGGCCGATCCCGGCATCACGTGGGACGAGCTGCTCGAGCTGCTGCGGCCCGTGCTCGCCGATCCCGGGCTGCTCGGCGCCGACGTCACCATCCTCAACCCGACGATGGACCCCGACGGCCGCTACAGCGCGCGCGCCGTCCAGCTGCTTCACGACGCCATCGCAGATTGATGAGTAAACCGGTTGCCCTCGGGGGAACATCCCCTTTGGGAGATGCCCGAGCGTGGTGGGTGCGGGCCCGCGCGCTGAGGACGCGGACGCTAGGGAGGCGCCGGACATGCAGACAGCGGGAGCGGCGGTCAAGGGCAACGGCAACGGGCGTGTGAGCCACCACGCGAAGGGGACGGCGCTGCGCCGGGTGCTCGCCGGCTCTGTCGTCGGCACCGCGCTCGAGTGGTACGACTTCTTCATCTACGGCACGGCCGCCGCGCTGGTCTTCGGCGACCTGTTCTTCAACGACAAGGCGGGCACCGGCGTCGGCACGCTGGCCGCCTTCGCGACGTTCGGCGTCGGCTTCGTCGTCCGTCCTCTCGGCGGGATCCTGTTCGGCAACATGGGCGACCGCATCGGGCGGCGCGAGACGCTGATCGTCACGACGCTGCTGATGGGCATCGCGACCGGCATCATCGGCCTGCTGCCCACGTACGCGACGATCGGCATCTGGGCTCCGATCCTGCTCGTGGTCATGCGCATCTGCCAGGGCCTCGGCGCCGGCGCCGAGTTCGGCGGCGCCTCGACGCTGCTGGCCGAGCACGCGCCCAAGGAGAAGCGCGGCTTCTACGGCTCGTTCTCGCAGCTCGGCGTCCAGATCGGCCTGGTGCTCGGCACCTCGGCGTTCCTGCTCGTCAGCCAGCTGCCCGAGGAGCAGCTGATGTCGTGGGGCTGGCGGATCCCGTTCCTGATCTCGTTCCTGATGATCTTCGTGACGCTGTACTTCCGCATGCGGGTGGAGGAGTCGCCGGTCTTCAGCGACCTGCGCGAGCGCAAGCAGGTCGTGAAGATGCCGATCCTCGACACCGTCAAGCGCTATCCGAAGAGCGTGCTGGTCGGCATCGGCGCGCACGTCGCCGACGTGGCGGTGATCTACATCTACATCGCGTTCAGCGTCTCCTACGCCACCGACGAGCTCGGGCTGGCGAGCAGCACGGTGCTGCTGGGCGTCGTGATCGCGGCGCTGATCGGGACGGCGCTGCAGCCGGTCTACGGCGCGCTGTCGGACCGCATCGGCCGGCGCCCGCTGAACCTGTGGAGCGTCTGCTTCACGGCGCTCTACGCGTTCCCGTTCTGGCTGCTGATCAACACCGGCGAGCCGGTCGTGATCACCCTCGCCATGACGATCGGGCTCGCGTTCGGCCTCGGCCCGATGATCGCTGTCCAGGGCGCGTTCTACGCCGAGCTGTTCGGGGCCAACGTCCGCTACACGGGCTTCGCCGGCTCGCGTGAGCTCGGCGCGGCGCTCGTCGGCTTCTCGCCGACGCTGTCGGCGGCGCTGCTGGGCTGGGGCGGCGGCGACCCGTGGCTCGTGGCGTGCTGGATGATCTTCGCCTGCCTGGTGTCGCTCGCTGCGTTCCTCTGGTCGGAGGAGACGAAGGACCTCGAGATGGGCGCCGACGACCCGAGTCAGGAGGCGATCGTCACGGCACCGAGGTTCACCCGGGAGGAAGAGCCGGTGTCGCCGGTCGGCAGGTCGTGACCTCTGGCGCTCGGCCGCGACTCGCGCCCGACTCGCTCGAGCGCAACGGCGGCCGTGCGCGCCCCGGCCTGGGCGCGCGTCCGGAGGTCGGCATCGTCCACCTCGGCATCGGGGCGTTCCACCGCGCGCACCAGGCGGTCTACACGGCGGAGGCGCTGGAGCGCGACCCCGGGGATTGGGGGATCCTCGGGGTCGCGCAGCGCCGCCCGCACGCGGTCGAGGCGCTGCGGCCGCAGGACGGGCTCTTCAGCGTCGTCGAGCGCGGGCCCGAGGAGGACGAGATCACCGTGATCTCGGCGGTGCGCGACGTGCTGCTCGGCCCAGAGGAGCCCGAGCGCCTGACGGCGGCGATCGCTGCTCCTTCGGTGCACATCGTCACGCTGACCGTGACCGAGAAGGGCTACCCGCGCGACCGCGCGACGGGCGGACTCAAGCTCGACGACTTCGACGTCGCCTCCGACCTCGCGGGCGACTCGCAGCGGACCGCGATCGGCCAGCTCGCGCACGGCGTCGCACGGCGCGCGCGCGAGGGCGAGGCCGGCCCGCTGACCGTCATCTCATGCGACAACCTGCCGAGCAACGGCGCCGTGCTCGGCCGGCTGGTGCGGGACTTCCTGGCCCGACTGCCCGACCGCGAGGCGCTCGACTGGCTCGAGCGACACGTGACCTTCCCGAGCACCATGGTCGACCGCGTCGTGCCCGCCACGACGGCGGAGGACCGCGCCGGCGTGGCCCGCGCGCTCGGCCTCGAGGACCACGGCGCGGTGGTCGCCGAGCCGTTCCGCCAGTGGGTGATCGAGGACGATTTCGCAGGGCCGCGACCGGCCTGGGAGCTCGCGGGTGCGCTGCTCGTCGACGACGCGGGGCCGCACGAGGCGGTCAAGCTGCGGCTCCTCAACGGCACGCACTCGATGCTCGCCTACGTCGGCGGGCTGGCCGGCGCGCGCACGGTCGCGGGCGCCTGGGGCGACCCCGAGGTGTCGGCCGTCGCGGAGCGCCTGCAGGCCGAGGACCTGGAGCCCTCGCTGCCGGACGCGCCGGGCATCGACATCGCCGACTACCGCGCGCAGCTCGGCCACCGCTGGATCAACCCGCGGATCGAGCACAAGCTCGAGCAGATCGGCGCCGACGGCTCCCAGAAGCTGCCCGCGCGCCTCGCCGAGCCCGCCCGCGAGCGGCTCGAGGCGGGCGCGCCGCCGCGCTGGATCGCGCTCGTGCTCGCCGCGTGGGCGCGCCACCTCCAGGAGCCGGAAGACGGCCTGCGGGTCAACGACCCCGGCGCCGCGCCGGTCCGCGAGGCGCTCGCGCGCGCGGGCGGCCACGAGGACGAGGCCGACGCGGTGCTCGCTGTGATGGGCGAGGAGGTCGGGAGCGCGGAGCCGCTGCGCGACCTCGTGATCGACTGGCTGGGCCGGATCGACGCGGATGGGCCGGCGGGTGCGCTGCGTGAGGCGGCGCGGGCGTAGCCCAGCCGCCGTTGACGTTCGCCGGCGCTAAGCCGCGGTCATCCCGCCATCCACCACGAGCTCGGTGCCCGTGACGAACGACGACTCCGCCGACGCCAGATACAAAGCCGCGTCGGCCATCTCCTCGGCGGTGCCAAGTCGCCCCAAAGGCTGGCGAGCCTCGAGATCCGCGAGCTTCTCGCCGTGGTCCGCGACCAACCGGTCGATCCACGGCGTCTGCACGGTCCCCGGGCAGAGCGCGTTGACGCGCACGCCCTCGCGCACGTGGTCGACGGCCATCGCGCGCGTCAGCGCGATCACCGCGCCCTTCGACGCGCAGTAGGCGGCGCGGTTCGGCACCCCGACGAGGCCGGCCACCGACGCGACGTTGACGATGTTCCCGCCGCTCTCCCGCAGCAGCGGCAGCGCGTGCTTCGACATCAGGAACACGCCGCGCACATTGGTGTCGAAGACCGCGTCCCAGCGCTCGACGGGCGTGTGCTCGGCCGTGTCGGTGCTCACGATCCCGGCGCCGTTGACGAGCACGTCGAGCGCGTCGACGTCCTCGAACAGCGCGGCGACAGCCGCGGCGTCGGCGACGTCGAGCGCGGCCGTGCGGACTTCGCCGCCCGCGGCCTCCGCGGTCTCGTCGAGCGTCGCCTGCGTCCGGCCCACGAGCAGCAGCGAGGCGCCCTCGCCCGCGAAGCGCTCTGCGATCGCTCTGCCGATGCCCGAGCCCGCGCCGGTGATCAGCGCGCGCCGCCCTTCGAGCCTCACGGCACCGCCACCGGAGGCGCGGGCATCTCGTCCGCCGGCACGATCGCGCCCCGGTGGCGCAGCGTGGCCGCCGCCAGGCGCGCACCCTCGCGGGCGGCGGCGGCCGGTCCCAGCCCCGCGAGCCGCCCGTGCAGATAGCCGGCGTCGAACGCGTCGCCCGCGCCCGTGGTGTCGACGACCTCGACGCCGGGCTCGGCGGGGACGTGCTCGACGCTCCCGTCGGCGAGGACGAGCGCCCCGTCGGCGCCGAGCTTCACCGCGATCTCGTCGACGCCGAGGCGGGCGAGCCGCTCCAGCGTCGCCGCGGCGTCGCGGTCGCCGTGCAGCGCCTGCTCGTCGTCGAGCGTCGGCAGCGCGAGCGTCGTGCGGGCGAGCACGTCGTCCATGCGCTCGCGCGCGGTCGCGGCGTCGGGCCAGCCGGCCGGCCGGTAGTTGGTGTCGAAGACGATCCGCGTGCCGTCGAGCGCGTCGAGCAGCGCGAGCAGCCGCGCGTGCGCGGCGGCCGACAGCAGCGACAGCGTGATCCCGGAGAGCAGCAGCCAGTCCGTGCGCTCCAGGCCGGCCCGCACGCGCGCGGCGTGGTCGTCGTCGGCCAGCAGCTCGCGCGCCGGCGAGGCCGAGCGCCAGTACGTGAACGAGCGCTCGCCGAGCTCGTCGGTGCGGATCATGTAGAGACCGGGCGCGTAGCCCTCGAGCCGGTCGGTCAGCGAGGTGTCGAGCCCTTCGGCGCGCCAGTCCTCGAGCATCGCCTCGCTGTAGTGGTCGTCGCCGAGCCGCCCGACGAACGCGACCTCGGTGCCCCAGCGCGCGAGCGCGACCGCGGCGTTGTAGACGTCGCCCGCGAAGCCGAGCGCGAGCGTGCGGTCGTCGAGCTCGGACAGCTCGATCATGCATTCGCCCATGACGGCGACGCGCGTCACGCCGGCACCGCCTCGGCGCGCAGCTCGCGCAGCCGCTCGGCGTTCTCGGCGCTCGGCTTGAGCTCGCTGCCCATCCCGACCGCGTAGGCGCCGGCGTCGAGCCAGGCGGGGACGTCGTCGAGCGCGATCCCGCCGGTCGGCACCACGCGCGTGCCCGGCGGCGCGACCGCCAGCACGGAGCGCAGGAACCGCGGCCCGACCGCGTGGGCGGGGAAGAGCTTCGCGATGCCGCTCGCCGCGGCGGCGATGATCTCCGCGGGCGTGAAGCCGCCGTTGATGACGAGCGCGCTGCGGTCGGCCCCGACCTGCGACACCGCCGGGACGGGCACGGGGGTGACGAGGAACCCGGCGCCCTCGGCGAACGCGGCGCGTGCGTCGTCGGCGGTGCGGAGCGTGCCCACGCCGATCACGGTCTCCGGCGACTGGGCGCGCAGGTGGCGCAGCGCGTCGCGCCAGTCCGGCGTCGTGGCGGTCAGCTCGATGGCGGGCACGCCCGCCTCGATCGCCCACTCGGCGACCGCGACCGCCTCGCCGGCGGTCGGCGTGCGGATGACTGGGACGACGACCGCGGCGGCGATGGCGCGTGCGGCAAAACCGGTTTCCTGCATCACTCTGAGTATGCCCGGCGCGCGCGCCGCCCAACCGCGAAGGTACGCTCCGCGCATGGCCACCCGCGCGCGCCTCGAGGACGTGGCCCGCGCGGCAGGGGTCTCGAAGTCGACGGTCTCGCGCGTGCTCAGCGACGATCCCACGCTGTCCGTGCGCGCCGAGACGCGCGATCGCGTGCGCGCGCTGGCGCAGGAGCTCGACTACCGCCCGCACCCGGTCGCCCGTGCGCTTGCCACGCCGGCCACGGGCGCGCTCGCGCTGCTCGTGCCGAACCTCTCCAACCCGGCCTACGTGGAGATCATCCGCGGCGCATACCGCCGGGCGCGCGAGCGCGGCTACGTGCTGCTGTGCGCGGAGGACTTCGAGGACCAGGAGGCCGACGAGGCGTTCACGGAGCTGGTCGACGGCGGCCGCGTCGACGGGCTCCTGATCGCCTCGGCGCGGCCCGAGAACCGGCTGCTCGACGCGCTCGCACGCCACTGGGTGCCGCACGTGTTCGTCAACCGCTCGGTCCCGGGCGCGGCCGGGAACGTGACGCTCGACGTGGCGCGCGCGAGCCGGCTCGCCTACGAGCACCTCGCCGGCCTCGGCCACACCGCGATCGGGCACGTGGCCGGCCCGCACGACGTGCAGTCCGCACGCGGACGCGAGGAGGCGTTCCTCGCCGCGGCGGCGGAGCACGGGCACGCGACCCCGCCGGTCGCCCGCGGCGCCTTCACGCCGTCCGGCGGCGCCGAGGCCGCGGAGCGGCTGCTGCGCGACCACCGAGAGCTGACCGCCGTCTTCACGAGCTCGCTCGCGCAGGCGATCGGGCTGCTCCACGTCGCGCGCGAGCTGGGCCGCGAGATCCCCGGCGATCTGTCCGTGATCGCATATGACGAGGTGCCGGTGGCCGAGTACCTGTCGCCGCCGCTGACCACGATCGCGATGCCGCTGAGCGAGGTCGGCGCGGCAGGGGTCGACATCCTCGTCGATCTGCTCGACGGCGCGCCGGCGCGCTCGCAGGTGCTCGGCTCCGAGCCCGCGCTCATCCAGCGCGGCTCGACGGGCCCGCCGTAACGATTCGCGGACGCTCGCGCGAGAGGCTGCGACACCTTGCAGCCGAAGCACCAGCTCGAAGAGAATCGACCACGATGAGGGTGAGGCGCCTTGCCTGGGGACTCTTGGGCCTATGCGTCGCGCTGACCGCGGCCGGGATGGTCTTCGCGGTCCTCAACCGCGGCGCGGCCCAGGTCAACACGCTCGGCTCGCCCGAGTTCGACGCGCTGTTCAGCGTCGTCTACCTCGCGTTCCCGGTCGTCGGCGCGCTGATCGCGTCGCGGGAGCCGCGCAACGCGATCGGCTGGATGTTCTTGGCGGTCGGGCTCGGCCGGGGGATCGACTACGCGTTCCTCGGCTACGCCACCTATGCGCTCGTCGAGGCGCCGGGCTCGCTGCCGGGCGGCGCCCTGGCGGGCCTGCTCGCCGACCTCACGTGGGTGCCGAGCCTGCTGGGCGGGACCGCGCTGCTGTTCCTCCTCTTCCCCCACGGGCGGCTGCCGTCGCGGCGCTGGCGCCCCGTCGTCTGGCTGATCGGCGCGGTGACGTTCGCCTACGTCGCCGGGACCGCGCTCAATCCCGAGCTCTACTACTTCCCCGACGTCGACAACCCGCTCGGCGTCGAGACGACGACCACCGCCGTCGTCGACGCGGCCGGCGCGGTCGCGGTCGGGCTGATCCTGCTCGCCGTAGGCTCGCTCGTCGTCCGCTTCCGGCGCTCGCGCGGTCAGGAGCGCCAGCAGCTCAAGTGGCTGGTCTACGCGGCGTCGCTGCTGTTCGTCTCCACGCCGATCCAGCCGTTCCTCGAGGGCGGCTTCGTCAGCGACGTCCTGTTCGGCTTCCTGATCGCGCTGCTGCCGGTCGCGGTCGGCATCGCGATCCTGCGCCACCGGCTCTACGACATCGACCTCGTGATCCGGCGCACGCTGGTCTACGCGGTGCTGACCGCCACGCTCGGCGCCGCCTACCTCGGCAGCGTGCTGCTCGTCAGCCTGGCGGTGGGGGAGTCGGGCTTCGCGGTGGCGGTCTCGACGCTGGGCGTTGCGGCCCTCTTCCGCCCGGCACTGTCGCGCATCCAGGCAACGGTGGACCGGCGCTTCTACCGCCGCCGCTATGACGCGACGCGGACGCTCGAGGCGTTCGGCGGGCGGCTGCGCGACGAGCTCGACCTCGAGGCGCTGGCCGCGGACCTCCGCGGCGTCGTGCAGGAGACGGTCCAGCCCGCGCACGTGACCCTGTGGCTGCGATGAGGCGGCTGCCGTGGGTGCTGCTTGCCATCGCGGCGCTGTCGAGCGCCATCGGCGTCGTGCTGCTGCTCCAGGTACCCGCCGGCGTGCTCCAGGACGACGGCGACTCGCTGGCGCTGTCGAGCCTGTTCGCCGCGGTCCTGCTGGTCTTCGGGCTGGTGGGGGCGATCATCGCCACGCGGCTCCCCTCGAACCCGATCGGCTGGCTGTTCCTCGTGCTGGCGCTGCTCAACGGGGTCTACGAGCTCGCTTACGGCTACGCGTACTACGCGCTCGAGGTCGAGCCCGGCGCGCTGCCCGGCGCTGCGTGGGCGGCGTGGGTGTCGGACTGGACGAGCCCGCTGTCGCCGCCGATCCTGATCGCGGCGCTCCTGCTGTTTCCGGACGGGTGGCTGCCGACGCCGCGCTGGCGCTGGGTCCTGTGGTCATGCGTGCCGCTCGCCGGGCTGGTGCTCGTGCAGTACGCGCTCGCGCCGGGACCGATCGACGAGTTCCCGTCGCTCGACAACCCGGTGGGGCTCGACGCCGAGTGGCTGACCTCCGTTCAGGCCGAGCCGTTCTACACCTTCGGCTTCATCGCCGCCGCGGCTGCGCTGATCGTCCGCTTCCGGCGTTCCCACGGCGTCGAGCGGCTGCAGGTGAAGTGGCTGGCGTTCGCGACGAGCTTGATGGCGGGCTTCCTGATCGTCGGCAGCGCGGCGACCGCCGTGGTCGGCGGCGAGGACTCCCTCGCCGCGGGCTTCGTGTTCGCGGCGTTCATCTGCGGCGTGCCGGTCTCGGCCGGCATCGCGATCCTGCGCCACCGGCTCTACGACATCGACCTGGTGATCCGCCGCACGCTGGCCTACGCGGTGCTGACCGCGACGCTGGGCGCCACGTACCTCGGGCTCGTGCTGCTGGTCGGGCTCGCCCTGGGGAAGTCGGGCTTCGCGGTCGCCGTCTCGACGCTCGCGGTTGCGGCGCTGTTCCGCCCGGCGCTGGCGCGGATCCAGGCGGTGGTGGACCGCCGCTTCTACCGCCGCCGCTACGACGCGACGCGCACGCTGGAGGCGTTCGGCGCGCGGCTGCGCGACGAGCTCGACCTCGAGACGCTCGTGGGCGACATCCGCGGCGTGGTCTCGGAGACCGTCCAGCCCACGCAGGTCTCGGTGTGGCTGCGATGAGGCGACTCGCGCTCCCGCTCCTCGGCCTGTGGACGGTGCTGATGGTCACCTCGTGCGTGCTCCAGCTCCGCAACGGCGACGTCGTCGAAGCGCTGACCACCCCCGCGCTCGGCGTGCTCGCCGGCGTCGGCGCCCTGCTGTGGCGGCGACGGCCGGAGAACCCGATCGGCGCGATCCTGCTCACGCTGGCGCTGGTGGTCACGCTCTCCATCGTCGGCGACGGCATCACCGCGCCGTACGAGGACGAGGGCGAGCCGGCGCCACCCGTCGCCGTCGAGGTGATCGTGGCGGTGGACGAGGCGCTCCTCTTCGTCTGGTTCGGGCTCGTCGGCATCCTGCTGCCGCTGCTCTTCCCGGACGGGAAGCTGCCGTCGCCGCGCTGGCGGCCGGCGCTGTGGTTCGGCCTGGGGCTGGTGGCGCTGGCGGCGCTCGGCACCCTGTTCGGCGTCCGGAGCGCCGAGTGGGGCGAGAGCGGGCAGATCGAGAACCCGCTCGCGCTGGGCGGCCCGGTCGGCGACGCGCTCGCGGCGGTCTCCGACCTCGGCGGCCTGGCTTTTGCGCTCTCCGTGCTCGCAGCGCTCGCCAGCGTGGTCGTGCGCTTCCGCCGCTCGCACGGCGTCGAGCGCCAGCAGCTCAAGTGGTTCGTGTTCACGATCGGGCTGCTGCTGCTGGGCCTCGCCGCCGCGGCGTTCAGCGAGGCGATCGGCTGGGAGCCGCTCGGCAACGTCGGCTGGGCGGTCTTCATCGCCTCGCTGATCTTCGGGATGCCGGTGGCGATCGCGTTCGCGGTCCTGCGCTACCGGCTCTACGACCTCGATCTCGTGATCCGGCGCACGCTCGTCTACGGCGCGCTCACCGTCACGCTCGCCGGCGCGTACCTCGGGAGCGTGCTGCTCGTGAGCCTCGCGGTCGGCGAGTCGGGGTTCGCGGTCGCGGTCTCGACGCTCGGCGTCGCGGCGCTGTTCCGGCCGTTGCGGGCGCGGATCCAGGGCGCGGTCGACCTGCGCTTCTATCGCCGCCGCTACGACGCGGCGCGCACGCTGGAGGCGTTCGGGGTGCGGTTGCGCGACGAGCTCGACCTCGAGGCGCTTGCCGACGACCTCAGCGGTGTGGTGCGCGACACCGTCCAGCCCGCCCACGTCTCGCTGTGGCTGCGGAGGGCGCCGTGAGCGCGCGGCGGGCGGCCTGGGCGCTGTGGGCCGTCGCGGCGGCGCTGACCGCGGCGGCGGTCGTGATCTACCTGCTCGACGTCTCGGTGTCGACCGAGGATCGCGAACGGCTGCCGCTCGGCGCGCTGCCGGCCCTCGTCGCGGCGATCCTGGGCTTCTCGACGGTCGGCGCGCTCATCGCGGTCCGCCTGCCGCGCAACCCGATCGGGTGGCTCTTCCTCGTGCTCGGGGCGGCGCTCGCGCTCGTATTCGTGGCGTCGGGCTATGCCGACTACACGCTGCTCGCGCATCCGGGGGCGTGGCCTGCCGGCGACTGGGCGGTGTGGCTGCTCTCGTGGTCGTTCCTCGCGCCGCTCGTCACCGCTCCGACGCTGCTGTTCCTGCTCTTCCCGACCGGCCGCGCGCA
The DNA here is from genome assembly GCA_963811595.1 of uncultured Solirubrobacteraceae bacterium. Taxonomy (GTDB): domain Bacteria; phylum Actinomycetota; class Thermoleophilia; order Solirubrobacterales; family Solirubrobacteraceae; genus DASQFQ01. Next base: position 255,060 of record CAWERW010000008.1, on the reverse strand, counting down.
GTCGCGCCGCTGGGCCGCGCTCGTGTGGGTCGCGCTCGGCGCGGCAGTGCTCGCGACGATCGGCGTCGCCCTGCGTCCCGGCCCGATCGACTACGACCCGCCGGTCACGAACCCGGCGGGCGTCGAGGGCGCCGGCGACGTGCTCAGGGTCGTGGCCGACGCCGGCACCGTCGTGGCGCTCGTCACCCTGGTGGTCTCGGCCGCCGGCCTCGCGCTGCGGCTGCGGCGCTCGCGTGGCGAGGAGCGCGTGCAGCTCAAGTGGTTCGGCTACTCGGCGGCCCTCGTCGCGATCGCGTTCCCGGTCGCGGCCGGCGGCCCGAGCGAGGGGCTGATCGCGGACCTGTTGTGGCTGAACGCGCTGCTGTCGTTCCTCAGCGTCCCGCTCGCCACGGGGATCGCGATCCTGCGCCACCGCCTCTACGACATCGATCTCGTGATCCGGCGCACGCTGATCTACGCGGCGCTGACGCTGACGCTCGCCGGCGCCTACCTCGCGACCGTGCTGCTCGTCGGGCTGGCGGTGGGGCAGTCCGGCTTCGCGGTGGCGGTCTCGACGCTGGCGGTCGCCGCGCTCTTCCGCCCGGTCCGCGGTCGCATCCAGGCGGCGGTCGACCGGCGCTTCTACCGCTCGCGCTACGACGCCGCGCTGACGCTCGAGGCGTTCGGCGCGCGGTTGCGCGACGAGCTCGACCTCGAGGCGCTCGGCGCCGACCTGCGCGGGGTCGTGCGCGAGACGGTCCAGCCGTCGCACGTGTCGCTGTGGCTGCGGAGGACGCGGTGAGGCGCGCGCCGATCGTCATCGCGGTCGTGTGCGTCGTCGCGACCGCCGCGTCGCTCGTGATCTTCCCGCCGACCGAGTACTCGGAGCGGTCGATCGCCCTGCTGTTCTCGACCTTCGCGCTCGCGTTCGTCATCGTCGGCGCGCTGCTCGCGGTCGCCCGGCCGGAGAACGCCGTCGGGCGCATCATGCTCGCCATCGGCGCGGTGATGACGGTGCCGGTGGTGACGGCCCAGTACGCCGGCTATGCCCTGCTCGTCGACACCGGGCTCCCGGCCGGCCGCGCGATGGCGTGGCTCAGCACCTTCCTGTACGTCCTCGTGCTCGGGCTGATGACGATCCTGCTGCTCGTCTTCCCCGGCGGCCGGCTGGAGACGAGGCGCCGGCGCCGGCTGGCGGTCGTGGCAGCGGTCTCCTCGGGCGTCGCCGCGGTCGCGCAGGCGTTCCTCCCCGGCCCGATGGACGGCTACGGGACGGTGCGCAACCCCCTCGGGATCGAGGCTGCGGAGGCGCCGCTGCAGGCCGTGCTCGGCGTCTCGGCCATCGTGGCCGGGCTCGCGTTCCTGGCCGCGGCCGTGTCCGTCTTCGCCCGGCTGCGCAGCGCGCGGGGCGACGAGCGCGAGCAGCTCAAGTGGTTCGCCTACGCCGCCGCCCTGCTCGTGGTCTGCCAGCTCCCGAACGTGCTGCCGCTCGGGGTCGACTCGTCGCTGCTCGGGCTGGTGCTCGTCGTCGTCGCGCTCACCGCGCTGCCCGTCGCCGTCGCCGTGGCCGTCCTCAAGTACCGGCTCTACGACATCGACGTCGTCATCAACCGCACGCTGGTCTACGGCGCGCTGACCGCCACGCTCGGCGCGTTCTACCTCGCGAGCGTGCTGCTCGTGAGCCTCGCGGTCGGCGAGTCGGGCTTCGCCGTCGCGGTCTCGACACTCGCCGTGGCGGGTCTCTTCCGGCCCGCACGGGCGCGCATCCAGGACGCGGTCGACCGGCGCTTCTACCGCCGCCGCTACGACGCGGGGCAGACGCTGGAGGCGTTCGGCGGCCGCCTGCGCGACGAGCTCGACCTCGAGACCCTGGGCGACGACCTCCGCGGTGTGGTGGGGGAGACGCTGCAGCCCGCCCACGTCACGCTGTGGCTGAGGAGCGCGCCATGAGCCGGCTCGCGTGGTCCCTGTGCGCCGCGTCCGTGGCCATGATGGTCGGCGGTTGGGTGCTGACCGTCGCCGCCGACGACGTGACGCCCGCGTTCGACCTGATCGTCACGCTCGCGCTGCTCTCGTTCCCGGTGGTCGGCGCGCTCGTCGCCTCGCGGCGGCCGGAGAACGCGATCGGCTGGCTGTTCTGCGGTGCCGGCCTGCTGTTCGCGATCGCGACGCTCGCGGACGGCTGGGCCACGCTCACGGAGGGCGTCTGGGTGGCGTGGCTCGCATCGTGGCTGTTCCTGCCGGCGCTGTTCGGAACGCCGCAGCTGCTTTTCCTGCTGTTCCCGGACGGGCGGCCGCTCGGCGCGCGCTGGCGCTGGGCCGTGTGGCTCGCCGCGGTCGCGATCGCCTCGCAGGCGGCGGGCGCCGCGCTGGCGCCCGGGGGGCTGACCGACGCCCCCGTGGACGGGCTCGCCAACCCGCTCGCGGTGGACGGCGCCGACGGGCTCGAAGGGCTCGGCTGGGCGCTCGCGCTGCCCAGCGTCGGGCTGGCGACCGCCTCGCTCGTGCTGCGCTTCCGCCGCGCGCGCGGCGTGGAGCGCCTGCAGCTCAAGTGGTTCGTCTCCGCGGCGGTGCTGTTCGCCCTCAGCTGCCTTGTCGCCGCCGTGATCTTCGCGTTCGCGGGCGACCTGCCGCCGGCCGGCCAGCTGCTCGTGCTCGCCGCCTTCGCGACGATCCCGATCGCGGCGGGCACCGCGATCCTGCGCCACCGGCTCTACGACATCGACGTCGTCATCAACCGCGCGCTCGTCTACGGCGCGCTGACCGCCACACTCGGCGCGACCTACCTCGGGCTCGTGCTGCTCGTCGGGCTGGCGGTGGGGCAGTCGGGGTTCGCCGTGGCGGTCTCGACGCTGGCGGTCGCGGGCCTGTTCCGGCCGGCGCGCGCCCGGATCCAGGCGGCGGTCGACCGCCGCTTCTACCGCCGCCGCTACGACGCGGCCCGGACGCTCGAGGCGTTCGGCGGCCGGCTGCGCGACGAGCTGGACCTCGAGACCCTCGGCGCCGACCTCTCCGGCGTGGTGCGCGAGACCGTGCAGCCGGCGCACGTCTCGCTGTGGCTGAGGAGTGAGCGGTGAACGGCGAGGACGCCATGGTCACCGTGCTGTTCGTGGACATCCGCGACTTCACGCGCTTCGCCGACCACGCCACCGCGCGCGAGGCCGTGGGGCTGCTCAACGAGTTCTTCGGTGTCGTCGTGCCGGTGATCGAGGCGCACGGCGGCCACGCGAACAAGTACCTGGGCGACGGTGTGCTCGGCGTCTTCGGCGCGCCCCTGGCGCTGCCCGACCACGCCGATCGGGGCGTGGCCGCCGCGGCGTCGATCGCGGAAGCGGTCCACGACCACTTCGCCGACCGCTGCCGCGTCAGCGTCGGCGTCAACAGCGGGCTCGTGCTGGTCGGGACCGTCGGCGGCGGCAGCCACTTCGAGCTCGGCATCATCGGCGATCCCGTCAACGTCGCCGCCCGCGTCGAGCAGGCCACGCGCCGCACCGGCGACGACGTGCTCGTGACCGAGGCGACGCGCTGCCTGATGGAGCGCGACGGCCTCGAGCCGCGCGGGGAGCTCGAGTTGAAGGGCAAGGCCGCGCGGGTGGCGGTCTACGCGCTGAGGGCGGCGCGATGACGCGGCGCCTGCCGGTCGTCCTGTGGGTCGTGGCGGTGGCGTGCGTCGTTCCCGCGACGGTCGTCTACGCCGTCCTCGACTACCCATCGGCGGTCGACCTCCTCGCCGGCGCGGGCTTCGCCGTCCTTATCCTGGGCGCCGCCAGCACGGGAGCGCTCGTGGCCGCGCGCGTTCCCGGCAACGCCGTCGGCTGGATCCTGCTCGTCCTCGGCGCGGGCATGGCGGTCTCGCAGGCCGCAGGCGCGTACTCCGAGGCGAGCGCCGCGTGGTTCGACACCCCGCTCCCGGCCGACGAGTGGCTCGCGTGGCTGAGCAGCTGGCTCGGGCTCCCGGTCATCTACGGATCGACGACGTTCCTGCTCTTCCTCTTCCCGGACGGGCACCTGCTGTCGCGACGCTGGCGGCCGGCGGCGTGGTTCGTCGCCTGCGGCGTCACGCTCGCCACGGTTGCGTCCATCTTCGCCCCGGGGCCGATCGGCGAGGCGGACTTCCCGAACCCGGTGGCCCCGGCGGGCGCCGCGGGCGACTTCATGCTCGACCTCGCGCGCGTCACCGACCTGCTCGCGATGCCCGCGCTCCTGCTCTCCGCGCTCGCGCTGGGCGTCCGCTTCCGGCGCTCCCGCGGCGTCGAGCGGCTGCAGCTGAAGTGGTTCGCCTACCCCTCGGCGGTGGTGGGCGTGGGGCTCGGCCTCTCCGCGTCCGCGGGCGGCGTCGTCGCCGACGTCGGCTTCCTCGCGGGCCTCTTCGCCCTCGCGGCGCTGCCCGTGGCGGCCGGCGTCGCGGTGCTGCGCTACCGCCTCTACGACATCGACCTCGTGATCCGGCGCACGCTGATCTACGGCGCGCTGACGGCGACGCTCGCCGCCGCCTACCTGGGCTCGGTGCTGCTGATCGGCCTCGCCGTCGGCAGGTCGAACCTCGCGATCGCGGTCTCGACGCTCGCCGTGGCGGCGCTGTTCCGGCCGGCGCGGGCGCGCATCCAGGCGGTCGTGGACCGGCGCTTCTACCGCCGCCGCTACGACGCGCAGCAGACGCTGGAGGCGTTCGGCGGGCGGCTGCGGGACGAGCTCGACCTCGAGACGCTCGGGGCCGACCTGCGCGGCGTCGTCGCCGAGACCGTCCAGCCCGCCCACGTCTCGCTGTGGCTGAGGAGCGAGCGATGACCCGCTGGCTCCCGTGGGCGCTGTGGCTCGCGATCCTCGGCTCCTTCGCCGGCGTGTTGCTCACCGGCTCCGCGAACGAGGACGGCGAGGGCTCGGCGTTCGCGTACACGTTCTTCATCGGCGCGTTCGCGACGGTGGGGGCGCTGGTCGCGAGCCGGCGGCCGCGCAACCCGATCGGGTGGATCCTGCTGCTGGCCGGGCTGTCCTACACGGTCGGCGGGCTCACGATCACGCAGACCGAGAACGGCGGCTCCGCGCCGGCGCTCGTGCGGTGGCTGTCGACGTGGGTGTGGATGGCGGGCATCGGGCCCGTCGCCACCTTCGGGCTGCTGCTGTTCCCCGACGGGCGGCTCCCGTCGCCGCGCTGGCGGGGGTTCGCCTGGTTCACCGGCGCCGCCATCGGCTCCGTCATCGCCGGGATCGCGTTCGCGCCCGGGCCCTTCGAGGACACGACGGTGGAGAACCCACTGGGCTTTGACGCCGTGCCCGGGCTGACGACGTGGCTCGAGGACCTCGGCGCGCTGGCGCTCGCCGTCGCGATCGCCGGCTCGATCGCGTCGCTGTTCGTCCGCTTCCGGCACGCCCGCAACGTCGAGCGCCAGCAGCTCAAGTGGCTGTCCTACACCGGGGCGCTCGTCGGCGTGGCCTTCGCCTTCGCGATCGCGATCGAGACGATCGTGGGCGACCGGGCCGTGGACCTGACCAACACGATCGTCTCGCTCTCGCTGGCGCTCGTGCCGGTCGCGATGGGGATCGCGATCCTCCGCCACCGGCTGTTCGACATCGACGTCGTCATCAACCGCACGCTGGTCTACGGCGCGCTGACGGCGACGCTGGGCGGCGCATACCTCGGGCTCGTGCTGCTGGTCGGCCTGGCGGTCGGCGAGTCGGGCTTCGCCGTGGCGGTCTCGACGCTGGCGGTGGCGGCGCTGTTCCGCCCCGCGCGGACGCGGATCCAGGCGGTGGTGGACCGGCGCTTCTACCGCCGCCGCTACGACGCCGCCCGGACGCTGGAGGCGTTCGGCGGCCGGCTGCGCGACGAGCTCGACCTCGAGGCGCTCGCCGACGACCTCAGCGGCGTGGTGCGCGACACCGTCCAGCCCGCCCACGTGTCGCTGTGGCTGAGGAGCCCGCGATGACCGCGCCACGGCTCGCGTGGGGACTGTTCGGGCTGTGGGTGGCGCTCGCCACGACCGCCGCCGCCTTCGGCCTCGGCAGCGGGGACGCGTTCGACGTCCTGCTCTCGCCGGCACTCGGGGTGTTCGCGGGCGTCGGCGCGCTGGTGGCCGCGCGGCGGCCGCGCAACCCGATCGGCTGGCTCCTCGAAGCGACCGCGCTCGCGTTCGCGTTCACCGTCGCCACCGAGGCCTACGTGAAGGCGAACGACGACCCGCCCGCGGTGATCCTGTGGCTCGACGGCTGGACCTTCATCGTCTGGATCGCGCTCGCCTGCGTGTGGATCCCGCTGCTTTTCCCCGACGGCCGGCTGCCGTCGCGCGGCTGGCGGTGGGTCGCGTGGGGCGGTACCGCCGCGTTCTCGCTGGCGACCCTCAGCACGGCGTTCGGCAACCAGAAGCTCGAGTCCGCCGCCGGCCATGACGTCGCGAATCCCTACGCGTTGCCCGGCGTGGCCGGCGACGCGCTCGCCGAGATCGCCGCGCTGGCCGGCGTGCTCTACCTGCTGCCCGTGGCCGGCGCCGTGGCCGGCCTCGTCGTCCGCGCCCGCCGCTCGCGCGGCGTCGAGCGCCAGCAGCTCAAGTGGTTCGCGTTCGCCGGCGCGCTCATGCTCGTCGCCCTCCTGCTGTCGGCCGTCAGTCTGCTCGACGAGCCGCGGCTCGGCCCCACGCTGGGGACGGTCGCCTGGGCCGCCTTCCTGCTGCTGTTCGCGTTCGGGCTGCCGCTGGCCATCGGTATCGCCATGCTGCGCCACCGGCTCTACGACATCGACGTCGTCATCAACCGCACGCTGGTCTACGGCGCGCTGACGGCGACGCTCGGCGCCACCTACCTGTCGCTCGTGCTGCTGATCGGGCTGACCCTCGGCACCTCCAACCTCGCGATCGCGATCTCGACGCTCGCGGTCGCCGCGCTGTTCCGCCCGGCGCGGACCCGCATCCAGACCGCGGTCGACCACCGCTTCTACCGCCGCCGCTACGACGCGACGCGGACGCTGGAGGCGTTCGGCGGGCGGCTGCGCGACGAGGTCGACCTCGACGCGTTGCAGCGCGAGCTGCGCGGGGTGGTCGCCGAGACCGTCCAGCCCGCCCACGTCTCGCTGTGGCTGAGGAGGGACGCGTGAGGCGGCTCGTGTGGGTGGCGACCGCGCTCACGTCCGCCCTCGCAGCAGTCACCGCGGTCTACGGCTTCCTCGACGACGGCACGCGCCTGCCCGCCGCCGAGGGCGGCAGCATCAGCGGGCCGGGCGAGCTGAGCTTCGCCCTCATGGTCGTCGCGTTCTCCGCGCTCGGGGCGCTCCTGGCCACGCGGCGGCCGCGCAACCCGATCGGGTGGATCCTCTGCTTCTCCTCGCTCGCCCTGGCGGTGACCGGCGCGGCGCGCGGGTGGTACGTCCACGCCGAGTACGCCGCGCCCGGGTCGGAGCCGGCGCCCGGCGCGCTGCTGTGGTTCGCGAACTGGATCTTCATCTGGGGGTTCATGCCGCTGATGACAGGGCTGGTGCTGCTGTTCCCGGACGGGAGGCTGCCGTCGCGGCGCTGGTGGCCGGCGGGGGCGCTGACCGCGCTGGCGGTCGGCACGCTGACGGTGGGCTACGCCTTCGAGCCGGGCACGCTCGACTCCTATCCGCAAGCGGAGAACCCGCTCGGCGCCGCCGGGGCGCTCGGCGACGCGATGAACTTCCTGATGTTCGTCGGGTACCCGCTGTTCGCCCTGGCCGCGATCGCGTCGGCGGCCGCGCTCGTCATGCGCTTCCGGCGCTCGCACGGCGTCGAGCGCCAGCAGCTCAAGTGGATGGCGACGGCCGCGGCGTTGTCCGTGGCCGCATGGTTCGTCAACGCCGTGCTCGACCAGGCGTTCGGCATCAACAGCGCCTTCTTCCTGCCGATCGTCCTGCTCGCCCTCCCCGTTGCCGCGACGGTGGCGATCCTGCGCTACCGGCTCTACGACCTGGGGCGGATCGTCAACCGCACGCTGGTCTACGCGGGGCTGACCGCCACGCTCGGCGCGACCTATCTCGGGCTCGTGCTGCTGATCGGGCTGACGCTCGGCACCTCCAACCTCGCGATCGCGATCTCGACGCTCGCGGTGGCCGCGCTGTTCCGCCCGGCGCGGACCCGCATCCAGGCGCGCGTCGACCGCCGCTTCTACCGCCGCCGCTACGACGCGGCGCGCACGCTCGAGTCGTTCGGCGGGCGGCTGCGCGACGAGGTCGACCTCGACGCGTTGCAGCGCGAGCTGCGCGGCGTCGTCGCCGACACCGTGCAGCCCGCGCACGTGTCGCTGTGGCTGAGGAGCGAGCGGTGAGCGCGCGCCACTTCGCCTGGGCGATCTGCGCCGTGACGGTCGCGCTCGCGGTCGCGACCTCGGCGTTCGCGTTCGTCGACGACGGAACCCGGCTGCCCGAGGACGAGGGGAACCCGGACGTGAGCTTCCTCAGCGAGCTGGTGTTCAGCGTGTTCTTCGTGACGTTCGCGGCGCTCGGCGCGCTGCTGCTGTCCCGCCGGCCGCGCAACCCGGTCAGCTGGATCCTCTGCTTCTCGCCCTTCGCGCTCGGCGTCAGCGGCCTCGCCGTCGGCTGGTACATCCACGCGTTCTACGCCGACCCCGGGTCGCAGGCTCCGCCGGCGGCGCTGATCTGGCTCGCGAACTGGATCTGGGCGCCGGGCTTCGGCCTGCTCATCACCGCGCTCCTGCTGCTGTTCCCCGACGGGCAGCTGCCCTCGCGACGCTGGTGGCCGGCCGGAGCGCTCGTGGGCGGCGTCGTGGGCGCGCTGTCGCTGGGCTACGCATTCGAGCCCGGCGTGATGGAGGACTACCCGCGCGTCGCGAACCCGCTCGGGCTGGGCGGCGAGGCGGGCGAGGCCATGAGCTTCCTCCAGGCGCTGCTCCCGTTCCTCGGCCTCGCCGCGATCGCCTCGGTCGCGGCGCTGGTCAGCCGCTTCCGCCGCTCCCGGGGCGTGGAGCGCCAGCAGCTGACGTGGATGGCCGCGGCCGCCGGCCTCGCAGTAGCCGCGTTCTTCATGAACGCGGTGCTCGACCAGGTCTTCGGGGTGAACTCCTTCTTCCTGCTGCCGCTCGCGCTGCTCGGCATCCCCGCGGCTGCCACCGTCGCGATCCTCCGCTACCGGCTCTACGACCTCGGCCGGATCGTCAACCGGACGCTGGTCTACGCGGCGCTGACCGCCACGCTCGGCGCGACCTATCTCGGGCTCGTGCTGCTGATCGGGCTCACGCTCGGCACGTCGGACCTGGCGATCGCGATCGCCACGCTCGCGGTCGCCGCGCTCTTCCGTCCCGCGCGGGCGCGCATCCAGGCGGCGGTCGACCGGCGCTTCTACCGCCGCCGCTACGACGCCCAGCGCACGCTCGAGACCTTCTCGGCGCACCTGCGCGACGAGGTCGACCTCGACGCGGTGGGCGCGGGGCTGCGCACCGCGGTCCACGACACCGTCCAACCCTCCGAGCTGACGCTGTGGCTGCGCCCGTAACGGTGGCCGGACGCCCTCACGTGAGCCTGCGGGCATGACCCACATCCAACACACAGTCACGATCGCCCGGCCTGTGCAGGAGGTCTGGGACTTCATCGCCAACGCCGGCAACGACCCGCGCTGGATGACCAACGTGATCGAGGTCAGGCGCGGTGCCGACGAGCCACCCGAAGTCGGCCTCGAGATCGAGCAGGTCGTGAAGTTCTACGGCGTCCGCTTCCCGACGACCCTCACCATCACCGAGCACGAGCCGCCGACACGCTCGGCGATCACGGCGCGCGGACCGGCGGGCGTCAGCGGCACGGGGTCCTACGAGCTCGAAGACGTCGACGGCGCGACTCGCTTCACGATGTCCACCGACGCCGACGCCCACGGCTTCTTCAAGCTCGCCGAGCCCGTATTCGCCCGCATGGCGCGCCGCGACCTGGCCGCCAGCGCCGGGCACCTCAAGGATCTGCTCGAGGCGAGCGGGAAGCCGTAACGATTCCCGGACGCATGGCCCGTAGAAAGGACGACATGACCGGCCTGACCCGAACCTTCCGGCGCCGCCTGCGGCGCGCTCCCGAGCAGGAGAGCGCGCTCGAGGCCGCGCCGGCCGCGTCCGGCGACGAGGCGGCGCCGATCGACATCGCGCCCAACGACCCGCTGCTCGCCTACCTGCAGAGCGCCAGCGGCGCCGTCGACGTCGAGGCGCTGGAGCTCGACTCGCCCGCGCTGGCGGAGCTCAAGGCGGCCGGCATCAAGCTCGCCGTCCCGCTCGTCAGCCAGGGCGAGCTGATCGGCGTCCTCAACCTCGGGCCGCGGCTGTCGGAGCAGGAGTACTCCTCCGACGACCGCAAGCTGCTCGACAACCTCGCCGCCCAGGCCGCGCCGGCGCTCCGGGTCGGCCAGCTCGTGCGCCAGCAGCAGGCCGAGGCCGCCACGCGCCAGCGCTTCGAGCAGGAGCTCGAGGTCGCCAAGCTGATCCAGCAGAACTTCCTGCCCAAGCAGCTCCCGGAGCTCTCGGGCTGGCAGGTCGCCGCCTACTACCGGCCCGCGCGCGAGGTCGGCGGCGACTTCTACGACGTCATCCCGCTGCCCGGCGGCAAGGTCGGCTTCGTGGTCGGCGACGTCACCGACAAGGGCGTCCCCGCCGCGCTCGTGATGGCCGCCACCCGCAGCGTGCTGCGTGCCTCGGCCCAGCGCCTCGTCGAGCCCGGCGAGACGCTCGAGCGCGTCAACGAGCACCTCTGCCCGGACATGCCGGAGAAGATGTTCGTCACCTGCCTGTACGGCGTGCTCGACCCCGAGACCGGGCACTTCCGCTTCGCCAACGCCGGGCACGACCTGCCGTACGTCAAGACCGCCGAGGGCTCCGAGGAGCTGCGCGCCCGCGGCATGCCGCTCGGCCTCATGCCCGGCATGCCCTACGAGGAGAAGGAGACGGTGCTGCAGCCCGGCGACTCGCTGCTGCTGCACTCCGACGGCGTCGTCGAGGCGCACGACCCCGACGGCGAGATGTTCGGCTTCCCGCGCCTGAAGCAGTGCGTGGCCGACTACCCGGGCGGCGGCGAGCTGATCGACCGCGTCCTCTCCGACCTGCACGGCCACACCGGGCCCGACGCCGAGCAGGAGGACGACATCACGATGGTCGTGCTCCAGCGCTCGCCCGGCGCCGCCCACCTGGTCAACGGCGCCGCGCCCGACGCGCTGCTGGTGACCGAGTTCGAGGTCCCGAGCGCGGAGGGCAACGAGCGGCTCGCGATCGAGCGCGTGTCGGCCGCGATCGCCGACCTCGGCCTCCCCGAGAGCCGGCTCGATCGCCTCAAGACCGCGGTCGGCGAGGCGACGATGAACGCGATGGAGCACGGCTCGGGCTACCGCGAGGACCGCCCGGTCAGCGTCCGCGTGCTCACCGGCGACGGCCGCGTGCGGGTGCAGATCACGGACCTCGGCGGCGCGCCGCCCGAGGTGGAGCGCGAGGTGCCCGACCTCGAGGCCAAGCTGGAAGGGCTGCAGCGCCCGCGCGGCTGGGGCCTCTTCCTGATCGAGAACATGGTCGACGAGACGCGCGAGACGAGCGACGGGGAGCACCACACCCTCGAGCTCGGCATGCGCCTGGAGGGAGACAGCGATGGCGACGAGTGAGATCCCGGCCGTGCGCCGGCGGGACGGGGTCGCCGTGATCGACCTCGTGGGCGACGTCAACCGCGGCGCCGAGGCGACGCTCGAGGCCGCCTGGGACCAGGCGACGATCGAGCCGCCCGCGGCCGTCGTCCTCAACTTCGAAGGCGCCGGCTACATCAACTCGACCGGGATCGCGCTGATCGTCGGGCTGCTCGCCCGCGCTCGCGCGGCCGGCGTCGACGTCCGCGCGTACGGGCTGACGCCCCACTACCGCGAGATCTTCGAGATCACGAGGCTGGCCGACTTCCTGGCCATCAATCCAGACGAGGACAGCGCCGTGCTCGGCGCGGAAGGGAGCAGGGATGCCTGAGGCCACGGCGACGTTCGAGGTGCGCCGGGAGGGTCCGGCCGCGATCGTCGACATCCGGGGGGACGTGACCGCCGGCTCGGAAGCGGTGCTCATGGGCGCCTACGAGGAGACGGGCGACGCGAAGGCGATCGTCCTCAACTTCACCGAGCTCTCGTACATGAACAGTGGTGGCATCGGCCTGCTGGTGACGCTGCTCGTGCGCGCCAACCGGCAGTCGCAGCAGCTGCTCGCCTTCGGGCTGTCGGACCACTACACGCAGATCTTCGAGCTGACCCGCCTCGACGAGGCGGTCGGGATCCACGACACCGAGTCGGACGCGCTCGCCGCCGCGGGCGCGACATAGGAGAGCCGTCATGAGCGACGTCAACGAGAAGGCCGCGGCGCGGGACGCCACGAACTGGGCGAAGAAGGTCTCGACGCTGAACGTCTCCGAGGTGCCCAAGGGCGCGGTGGCGATCAACGTCGAGGGCAAGCGCCTCGCCGGCCCGATCCAGGGCTTCGGGAAGATGTGGCAGAAGACCTACCAGGTGGAGTTGCCGCAGGAGAAGGTGTCGGCGACGGACCTGATCGCGACGTGGAAGCAGCGCTTCCCGGACTTCTGGCCCGACGGCAACAGCTTCTACGCGCCGCTCACCGGGATCGAGCCGGGCGAGGTCGCGCTCATCGGCATGACGCTGCCCGGCAAGATGAAGCTCTCGACCGGGGTGATGGTGCTCTACGCCGACGAGGAGTCGTTCACGCTGATGACGCCGCAGGGCCACATGTTCGCGGGCTGGATCACGTTCAGCGCGCTGGAGCGGAACGGCTACACCGTGGCGCAGGCCCAGGTGCTGATGCGCGCGTCGGACCCGATCTTCGAGATGGGGCTGACGATGGGCGGCCACAAGCAGGAGGACCGCTTCTGGCAGCAGACGCTGACCGCGCTGGCGACGCACTTCAACACGCCGCTCGCGCACGTCGACACCTCGGTCGTGTGCGTCGACAAGAAGCGCCAGTGGTCGAAGTGGCGCAACGTCTGGCACTCGTCGGCGATCCGCTCGACGCTGTACATGCTCGGCGCCCCGGCGCGGGGTGTGAGGCGGCTGTTTGCCTGACGCCGTCGTCGTCGGCGCGGGCCCGAATGGCCTGGCGGCGGCGATAGCCCTCGCGCAGGCGGGCCGCAAGGTCCGCGTGCTCGAGGCTGCAGAGACGGTGGGGGGAGGGTCGCGCTCGGATGCGCTGACCCTCCCCGGCTTCGTGCACGACGTCTGCTCGGCGGTGCACCCGCACCCGCTCGCGTCGCCGTTCCTGCGGTCGCTGCCGCTGGCCGAGCATGGGCTCGAGCTCGTGCAGCCCGACCTGCCGGCCGCGCACCCGCTCGACGACGGCACGGCCGTCGCGTTCGCGCGCTCCGTCGACGAGACGGCGGATTCGATCGGCGGCAAGGACGGCGCGCGCTACCGCAAGCTCGTGGCCCCGCTGGTGCGCGACGCCGAGAAGCTCTTCCCGGCGATCCTCGGCCCGCTGCGCCCGCCGCGCCATCCGCTCGCGCTGACGCGCTTCGGCCTGCGCGGCCTGCCGTCGGCCAAGGCGCTGACGCGCCGCTTCGACGGCGAACGCGCGCCCGCGATGATCGCCGGCCACGCGGCCCACTCGATGCTCCGCCTCGACCGGTCGCCGACCTCGGCGGTCGCGCTCGTGCTCATGCTCGCCGGCCACCACGTCGGCTGGCCGGTCGCGCGCGGGGGCTCGCAGGCGGTGGCCGACGCGCTCGCCTCGGTCCTGCGCTCGCTGGGCGGCGAGATCGAGACCGGCCGGCGGGTGGAGAGCGTCGACGAGCTCGGCGACGCGACCGTGCTGCTCGACCTCACGCCGAAGCAGGTGCTCGCGGTCGCCGGCCACCGGCTGCCGGCGCGCTACCGCCGCGCGCTCGGCCGCTACCGCTACGGGCCCGGCGTCTTCAAGCTCGACTGGGCGCTCGACGGCCCGGTCCCGTGGCAGGCGCCGGAGGCCCGCCGCGCCGGGACCGTCCACCTCGGCGGCACGTTCGCCGAGATCGCCGCGAGCGAGGCCGCCGCCACCGCGGGCCACCACTCCGAGCGGCCCTACGTGCTGCTCTCCCAGCCCACGGTGTGCGACCCGAGCCGCGCGCCCGCGGGCAAGCACACCGTCTGGGCCTACTGCCACGTCCCGTCCGGCTCCGAGCGCGACATGACCGCGAACGTCGAGGCGCAGATCGAGCGGTTCGCCCCGGGCTTCCGCGACCGCGTGCTCGCCCGCGCGTCGATGCACGCGCGCGAGATGGAGGCCTACAACGCCAACTACGTCGGCGGCGACATCAACGGGGGCCTGATGGACCTCCGCCAGCTCTTCACGCGGCCCGTGGCGCGGGTCTCGCCCTACTCGACGCCCGACCCGCGCCTGTTCATCTGCTCGTCGGCCACGCCGCCGGGCGGCGGCGTGCACGGCATGTGCGGCTACCACGCCGCGCGGGCCGCGCTCAGGGCATCGTGAGCTGGGCGGCGACCTCCCCGAGGTCGCCGCCCACCACCTGCGGCCGCTCGCCCAGCGGGCTCAGGACCATCCCGGGGCGGTACACGAACGCGGCCTGGCAGCCCGCCGCCATCGCCCCCGCGCAGTCCCATGCGTGGCAGGCCACGAGCGTGACGTCGCCCACCTCGACGCCGAACGTCTCGGCCGCCAGCCGGTACGGCTCGGGCGCCGGCTTGAGCCGCCCGACCTGCTCGGCGGACAGGATCGCCTCGAAGCGATCGGCGATCCCGGCGTGCTCGAGCGCCGCCGTCACGCCCTCGAGCGGCGAGTTGCTGACAGCGCGCACAGCGTCAGCCCGCCCTCGCGCAGGCGGTCGAGCGCGGGCGCGACGTCGGCGTGCAGCGGCAGGCGGCGGAACGCTGCGGCGAGCTCATCCGGGTCCGGGCCGTCGCCGAGCATCTCGAGCGCCGCCCGCTGGGCGTCCGGGAAGAAGACGTCGCGACCCGTGATCACGCCCACGAACACGAGCTGCAGCGCCTGCGCGAACCAGCGCGCCCGCGGCTCGGCGCCGCCGAACAGCCCGTCGAGCGCGCGCAGGTCGAGGAGCGTCTCGTTGACGTCGAACGCGATCACCCGGCGCATCGGCGGATGGTAATCGGGTAGTGATGCGTGGGATGACCGTCCTCGTCACCGGCGCGACCGGCTTCGTCGGCGCCCACGTGACGCGTGCGCTCGTCGAGCGCGGCGACGACGTCCGCGCCGGGTACCGCAACCCGGATCGCCTGCCCCGCCTCGGCGACCTCGACGTCGAGCCGGTCGAGGGCGAGATCCTCGACCTGAAGGCCATGCGCAAGGCGATGCGCGGCTGCGACACCGTCTTCCACGTCGCGGGCTTCGTCGCCTCCAAGCCGGTCGAGAAGGTGTGGGAGCTCAATCAGCGCGGCCCGCTCGTCGCCGTCGAGGCCGCCGCGATGGAGGACGTCCCGCGCGTCGTACTGACCTCGACGATCTCGGCCGTCGGGACCGCCGACGGCAGTCCCGCCGACGAGGAGAACCCGTACCCCGAGGACGGGCTCGGGCTCGTCTACGCCGACGCCAAGCGCGGCGGCGAGCGCGAGGCGATCGCCGCCGGCGAGCGCCTCGGCGTCGAGGTGGTCGTCGTCAACCCCGCCTACGTGCTCGGCGTCCCGGTCGACCGGTCGCAGCCGGGCGAGACCTCGACGCGGATCGTCGGCAACTACCTCCGCGGCCGCCTGCCGGCCGTGCTCGACGCCCCGATCAACTTCGTCGACGTCGAGGACGTCGCCACCGGGCACCTGCGCGCCGCCGACAAGGGCAACCCCGGCGAGCGCTACATCCTCGGCGGCCACAACCGCCCGTGGGCGGAGCTGATCGACATGGTCGCCCACGCCTCCGGCCTGCATCACCCGCTGCTCGTGATCCCCTCCGAGGTCGGCGCGGTCGCGCGGCTGCGCGAGCGCCTCGGGCTGCCCGGCGCGATCTCCGCCGAGGCGTTCGGCCTCATGGGCCAGGACTGGCGCTTCACGTCCGCCAAGGCCAAGCGCGAGCTCGGCTACCGCCCGCGGCCGCTCGCCCAGACCGTCTCCGCGACCGTCGAGTGGTACCTCGAGCTGATCGAGGACGGCGTCTTCGACGGCGCCGACAGCTCGCCGCTCTCGGTGGCCGCTGAGGGCATCGGGGTGGCGGGTCGCCTCGGGCTCTTGTGGCCGCTCCGCCCGGCTGAGAAGCTGCTGCGGCGCAGGTTGCTCGCAGGCCGCTGAGGGGATCGGACATGGGGATGTCGTACGCGCAGGGACTCGGGACCACGCCGCTGCTCGGCGAGACGATCGCGGCGAACTTCGACCGCGCCGTCGCCACCTACGGCGAGCGCGACGCGCTCGTCGTGCGCCACCAGGACGTGCGCATGAGCTACGCCGAGCTGGGCGAGGCCGTCGACCGCGCTGCCCGCGCGCTGGCCGCGCTCGGCCTGGCCAAGGGCGACCGCGCCGGCATCTGGGCGCCGAACTGCGCGGAGTGGGTGGTGACCCAGTTCGCGACCGCGAAGCTCGGCGTGATCCTCGTCAACGTCAACCCCGCCTACCGCACCACCGAGCTCGCCTATGCGCTGCGCCAGTCGGGCTGCAAGGCGCTCGTCTCCGCCACCGCGTTCAAGACCTCCGACTACCGGGCGATGATCGACGAGGTCCGCGGCGACCTGCCCGACCTCGAGCACGTCCTCTACATCGGCGAGGGCCTGTTCGACGACGCGCCCGGCGAGATCGAGTGGCCGGAGCTCGACCCGTTCGAGCCGATCAACATCCAGTACACGAGCGGCACCACCGGCTCGCCCAAGGGCGCCACGCTCTCGCACTCGAACATCCTCAACAACGGCTACTTCGTGGGCCAGTACTGCGGCTACACCGAGGAGGACCGCGTCTGCATCCCGGTGCCCTTCTACCACTGCTTCGGCATGGTCATGGGCAACCTCGCGTGCGTCTCCCACGGCGCCTGCATGGTCGTCCCGGCGCCGTCGTTCGAGCCGGAGGCGACGCTCGCGGCGGTCGCCGAGGAGCGCTGCACGAGCCTCTACGGCGTGCCCACGATGTTCATCGCCGAGCTCGAGGACCCGAGCTTCGACGACCACGACCTGTCCTCGCTGCGGACGGGGATCATGGCCGGCTCGCCGTGCCCCGAGCAGGTCATGCGCAACGTCATCGACCGCATGCACATGGAGGGCGTGACCATCTGTTACGGCATGACCGAGACCTCGCCCGTCTCGACGCAGACGACCGCGGAGGACGAGCTCGAGCGCCGCGTCGGCACCGTCGGCCGCGTGCACCCGCACGTCGAGGTCAAGATCGTCGACCCCGAGAGCGGCCGCCTCGTCGAGCGCGGCCGGCCGGGCGAGCTGTGCACCCGCGGCTACTCGGTGATGCTCGGCTACTGGGACGACCCGGAGCGCACGAGCGAGGCGATCGACGCCTCGCGCTTCATGCACACCGGCGACCTCGCGACGATGGACGAGGACGGCTACGTGAAGATCGTCGGCCGCTCCAAGGACATGATCATCCGCGGCGGCGAGAACGTCTACCCGCGCGAGATCGAGGAGTTCCTCTACTCGCACGACGCGATCTCCGACGCCGCGGTCTACGGCGTGCCGGACGAGCGCTACGGCGAGGCGGTGATGGTGTCGGTGATCCTGCGCGAGGGGGCGTCGCTCACCGAGGACGAGCTGCGCGAGTTCTGCTCCGGCAAGATCGCGCACTACAAGGTCCCGCGCTACGTCACGTTCGTCGATGACTTCCCGATGACCGTGACGGGGAAGATCCAGAAGTACAAGATGCGTGACGCGGCGATCGACGAGCTCGGCCTGGCGGCGGAGGCACAACCTGCCTGACGCGGGCTTCTACGACGAGGCCTACGAGGATGGCGGCGAGCCGCGGCCCCATTACCGGGCCGCGCTCGAGGCGCTGGCGCAGCACGACCTCTCCGAGCTCGGCGAGAAGCTGCGCGCCCGCGCGCTCGAGCGCGAGGTCCGCTACGGCGCCACCGGCCCCGACGAGTTCGTCATCGACGCGGTGCCGCGGATGTTCACCGCGCAGGAGTGGGAGACGCTCGACCGCGGCCTCGCCCAGCGCGTGCGCGCGCTCGACGCGTTCCTCCGCGACGCCTACGGCGAGCGCCGGATCGTCGAGGCGGGCGTCGTCCCCGGGCGGCTGATCGAGGACGGCGCCTTCTACGAGCCCGACATGCAGGGCGTCGACGTCCCGGTGTGGTGCGGCTTCGCGGGGCTCGACGTCGTGCGCGGCGCCGACGGCGAGTTCAACGTGCTCGAGGACAACGTGCGGATGCCGACCGGGCTCGGGTTCGCCCCGCTGGCCTGGGAGGCGGTCGGCGAGCTGCTCGACGGCGCGCTGCCCGACCGCAGCCCGGCGGCCGGCGAGTCCGACGAGCGCTTCGCCGCCGTCCTGCGCGCCGCCGCGCCGGACGGCCTCGGCGACCCGTCGATCGTCGTGCTCGGCGACGGCTTCGAGAACGACGCGCAGTGGGAGATCTCCGACGTCGCGTTCCGCCTCGGGGTGCCGATGGTCACGCTCGACGACCTGCGCCAGAGCGGCGGCCGCGTGTACGCCCACGTCGACGGGCGCCGGCGCGACGTCCACGTCATCTACCGCCGCTCGAACTACCACCTGCTGCGCGACGAGGACGGCACGCCGAGCGCGCTGGCCGAGAAGCTGCTCGAGCCGATCCGGCGCGGCACGGTGACCGTGGTCAACCCGCCCGGGGTGGGGATCGCCGACGACAAGCTCGCCCACGCCTACGTCGAGGACATGATCCGCTTCTACCTCGAGGAGGAGCCGGTGATCGCCCCGGCGCGCTCCTACGACCTCACCGACGACGACGCCCGCGAGGACGCGCTCGGCCGCCTGACGGAGATGGTCGTCAAGGTCCGCGACCGCGTCGGCGGCGAGGGCGTGCTGATCGGCGAGGAGGCCGAGGAGGCCCGCGAGGACATCGAGGAGCGGCCCGGCGACTTCATCGCCCAGGAGCTGGTCGAGCTCTCGCGCCACCCGACGCTGTTCGACGGCGAGCTCAAGCTGCGGCGGATCGACCTCCGCCCGCTGATCGCGTTCGCGGGCACGGGCGACGCGGCCGTGCTCGGCGGCCTCACGCGCGTGGCGCTGGGCGAGGACTCGAAGGTCGTCAACATGGCGCAGGGCGGCGGCGTGAAGGCGACCTGGACGGCGCGATGAGCAACGCGGCGCGCGCGATCTCGACGGCCGCGAGGGCCGTGGCCCGCAACAAGGCCGTGCAGGGCGCCGCCGCGGCCGCCGCGGCGAAGGCCGCCGCCCGCGCCGAGCCGGCGCTGCGCGAGCGCTACGACCGCTGGAGCGGCGCGCGCCTGAACCGCGCGCTGGCCATGAAGCTCGCGCGCCAGATCCGCGGCCGCTACTCGCAGGACACGATCATCGGCGGCAAGCCCCACCAGGTGGTGTGGAAGGACGGCCAGCCGATCGAGGCGTTCCCGCCCGTCGCCGACCTCGAGCTGCGGCCCGAGCTGCGCGACTTCGACGAGCGCCTGCTGAAGGTCCCGCCGCCCGAGCGCGAGCGCCGGCGGCTTATGAAACGTTAGCCGCCTCCTGCGAGAATCCCGGCGGATGGCCGACTACGAGCGCCGCCCGCACGTGCCGACCGGCGGCAACCAGCCGGAGAAGCCCGACGGCAAGAACAGCCGCACCCGCATGATGATGCGCCCGCGCTTCATCGTGATCGTGCTCGTGCTGCTGACGCTCAACTACGTCAGCGTCTCGCTGCTGGGCCCGGGCAAAGAGCCGTCGATCGACATCCCCTACAACCCGACGTTCCGCGCCCAGGTGGAAGAGGGCAACGTCGAGCGCATCTCGGCGCGGGGAGAGACGGTCGAGGGCGAGTTCAAGAAGGCGGTCAAGCCGCCCGACGACCCGAAGGCCGAGGCGGCCAAGCAGTTCGAGACCGAGGTGCCGACGTTCGCCGACCCGGTCGAGCTGTCCAAGCTGCTGCAGGACAACGACGTGATCGTGCAGGCCAAGCCGCTCAACGGGGGCGGGCTGCTGGTCAACATCCTGCTCGGCTTCGGCCCGGTGATCCTCCTCGTGGCGCTGTTCGTGTTCCTCGCCCGCCGCGCCGGCGCCGGGGGCGGCATGAGCGGGCTCGGGGCGTTCTCGCGCTCCAAGGCGCGGCGCGTCGAGGGCGGCGACACGCGGATCACGTTCTCCGACGTCGCCGGCATCGACGAGGCGAAGGCCGAGCTGACCGAGATCGTCGACTTCCTCAAGAACCCGGAGCGCTACCAGAAGCTCGGCGGCCGGATCCCGCGCGGCGTCCTGCTCTCCGGCCAGCCCGGCACCGGCAAGACGCTGCTGGCCAAGGCCGTGGCGGGGGAGGCGGGCGTGCCGTTCTTCTCGATCTCGGCCTCCGAGTTCGTGGAGGCGATCGTCGGCATCGGCGCCTCGCGCGTGCGCGATCTGTTCAAGACCGCCAAGGAGTCCTCGCCGGCGATCATCTTCATCGACGAGCTCGACGCGATCGGGCGCTCGCGCTCCCAGGGCGTCGGCTTCGGCGGTGGCAACGACGAGCGTGAGCAGACGCTCAACCAGATCCTCACGGAGATGGACGGCTTCGAGTCCAACGTCGCGGTGATCGTGCTCGGCGCGACCAACCGGCCGGAGATCCTCGACCAGGCGCTGCTGCGCCCCGGCCGCTTCGACCGCCGCGTCGTCGTGCCGCCGCCCGACAAGGAGGGGCGGCGCAAGATCCTCGAGGTCCACACGCGCTCGCTGCCGCTGGCCGACGACGTCCACCTCGACCGCATCGCCTCCACCACGCCGGGCATGGTCGGCGCCGACCTCGCCAACCTCGCCAACGAGGCGGCGCTGACCGCGGCGCGCCGCAACCACGAGAAGGTCCAGTTCGCCGACTTCACCGACGCGCTCGAGAAGATCGTGCTCGGCGCCCCGCGCGGCACCGTGCTCTCCGACCAGGACCGCCGGCGCGTCGCCTACCACGAGGCGGGCCACGCGATCGTCGGCATGCTCACGCCCGGGGCCGACCCGGTGCGCAAGGTCTCGATCATCCCGCGCGGGATGGCGCTCGGCGTGACGCTGTCGGCGCCCGACCTCGACAAGGCCAACTACGAGGAGGGCTACCTCCTGACCAAGATCAAGGTCGCGCTCGGCGGGCGCGTGGCGGAGGAGATCGTCTACGGCACGATCACCACCGGCGCCGAGTCCGACATCGAGCAGCTGACCGGGATCGCGCGCGCGATGGTCGGGCGCTGGGGGATGAGCCGCGTGCTCGGGCCGATCGCGGTGCTGCCGTCAGAGGCGCGCGGGCCGATGCTGCCCGGGGCCGCCGAGGTGTCGCAGGAGACGCAGCGGCTGATCGACCAGGAGGTCCAGCGGATCGTCGAGGAGAACCACGCGCAGGTGACCGCGCTGCTCACGGAGCACCGGGACAAGCTCGAGTCGCTCGTCGCGGCCCTGCTGGAGCAGGAGACGGTCGACCAGGACGCGGCCTACGCCGCGGCGCAGGTCGACCCGGCGTCGGTGGAGCACCCGAGCGGCGAGCCGACGGTCGCCTAGCCGACGGCCTGCCCGCGCTGCACGCCGGTGTCGCCGGCTTCGAGCCGCGCGCGCACCGGGTCGAGCAGCTCGCCCTGCTCGTCGATGTAGTCGCGCCAGGAGCGGGTCGGCGCGTAGCCGAGCAGCCGCTCCGCCTTGGCGATCGAGAGCCCGGACGCGTCGGGTCGGGGGAGGGGCTCGCGGATTTCGACCGTGTCGCCGAAGTGGTGGCGGACGAGGTCGGCGAGCGGCCGGTTGACGTGGTTGTCGGGCGAGGCGATGTAGAACACCTCGTGGGTGTCGAGGTCGGACTGCGCGGCGAGCCCGAGCGCGTCGGCGAGGTCGTAGGCGTCGATGTAGGACCAGAAGTTCTTGCTCGGCGTGTTCTCGGGATCGCGCAGGGCGGGGCCGAGGTTCTGGGCGTAGTTGCCCTCCCACTGCACCCAGCAGGGGCGGATCGTCAGACAGCGGATGTCGGAACGGCGCATGGCGGCGTCCATCAGCTGCTCGGCGAAGTGCTTGGCGGTCGCGTACGGGTCCTGCGGCCGGATCGGGTGGTCCTCGTCGACCGGCGCGTACTCGGCGTTCCAGTCGCGCTCCGGGAAGAAGAAGCCGGGGACGGTCTCGCTCGACACGTTGACGAAGCGCGGGACGCCGAAGCGGATCGCGGCCTCGAGCGTGTTGAAGACCGACATCAGGTTGTTCTGGAACACCTGGTGGGGCGGGTTGCGCGACGGCTCGGGGAGCGCGGCGGCGTGGATCACCGCGTCGTGGCCGCGCACGACGGCGAACGCGTCGCCGGCGTCTGACAGGTCGGCCTGCTTGTAGGCGGGCGCGCCGGCCGGGGGCGCCTCGAAGATCGGGCGGCCGAGGTCGCAGGCGGTGACGTCGTGGCCGGCGGCGTGCAGCGCGTCGACGGTGGCCGCTCCGACCTTCCCGCGAGCGCCGGTGACGAGAATGCGCATGGCGCGGCACCCTAACCACCTTCTCCGGAAGAACTTATCTCGCGCTTGGATTCGCTGCCGACAATTCCCGCATGACGCTCGCGCCCCCCACTTCAGACGCCACGACGCAGGTCATCTCGCCGCGCCCGCGCGTCAGTGACCGCGCGCGCCGCAACGCCGCGCTCACCGCCGAGCAGCTGGCGCCCGGCCGCTACGTCGCGATCGACGACGGCGGCGAGGTCGTCGTGATCCCCGTCGGCGAGGGCTCGCTGCGCCTCGGTCGCGGCATCGGCGCCGACGTGGTGCTCGAGGACCGCTCTGTCTCCCGCCGCCACGCGGTGATCACCTGCCGCGGCGGCGAGGTCGTGCTGCTCGACGACCGCAGCCTCAACGGCGTGTTCGTCAACGGCGAGCGCGTCGCGCAGGCGACACTGCGCGACGGCGACGCGATCGCGCTCGGCGACGTGCAGATGCGCTTCATCCTGCGCTAGGTACGGCCAGCCGCACCGCCACGCGGCAACCTGGGTCCCGGGCAGACGCCGGGCGGCTCCATCGCTCGCGCCGCCCCATCACGGGACGCTGCGGGCATGCTCTCTCAACTCCGCTCCCGCACCACAGGCGAGGCGCTCGTATTCACGAGCGCCACCGGCGTGGCCCTGCTCCACGCCTTCGATGACGCCTTCGCCCTCCCCGGGCCCGGCGTGCCCGTCACCCAGCACCTGCTCGCCGCCGCGATCGCTCTGGTCGCCAGCGTGCTCGCCGTCTGGGCGTTCCCCTCGCTGCGCCCGGGCCTCCGCTCGGCCGTCGCGTTCACGTTCGGCGTGCTCGCGACCGTCAACGGCGGCGTCCACGCGCACCACATCATCAACCAGGAGATCACGGCCAACGACGTCAGCGGCGTGTCCGCGCTGGTCGCCGGCGCCGTGCTGATCGGGCTCGCGGCCGCGATCCCCTTCCGCCATCGCGGCGAGGGCCCCGCCGGCCCCGTCAAGCGCTGGGTGACCCGCGGGCTCGTGGTCGTCGTGGGCCTTGCCGGCGCTCTCTTCGTGGGCGCGCCCGTCGGCATGGGCGTCGTCGACAGCCACACGCTCTCGAAGCCGCTCGGCGACGCGCCCAACGCCGCGTACAAGACCGTGCACCTCACCACGTCCGACGGGCTCGAGCTCGAGGGCTGGTACCGGCCGTCGCGCAACGGCGCCGCCGTCCTGCTGGTCTCCGGCGGCGGCAGCACCCGCATGAGCACGCTGCGCCACGCGACCATGCTCGAGCGCGAGGGCTACGGCGTGATGGTCTACGACCCGCGTGGGATGGGCAACAGCGAGGGCACCCCGAACTCCTACGGCTGGGGCTGGGAGCACGACGTCGACGCCGCGCTCGACTATCTCGGCGAGCGCGACGACGTCGACCGCATCGGCGCCCTCGGACTCTCGAGCGGCGCGGACATGGCGGTCGACGCCGCCGGCCGCCGCGCCGACCTCCAGGCCGTCGTGGCCGACGGCACCGCCGCGATCAGCCACGAGGACATCAAGGAGCTCTTCAGCGACACGCTGACCCGCGCACAGATGTGGCCGGTGTTCAAGACGATCGAGATCATCAAGGGCCGCTCGGGCCCGGCCGTCTCGCTCGCCGACCGGCTCGAGCGCAGCCGCGCCCCGCACCTGTTCGTCGCAGCAGGCAAGTCGGAGAAGGACTGGGGCGAGCTCTACGACCGCCGCGGCGGCGACCGCTCCGAGGTCTGGTTCCTGCCGAAGGGCTCGCACACCGCGGCGCTCAAGCAGTACCCGGAGCAGTATGAGCAGCGGGTGACGGCGTTCTTCGCCGAGCACCTCGGAAGTTGAGATAGGGCTTAGCCGCCGGGACTACCCTGAGAGGCGTCGAAGGGAAGTATCCCGGCGGCGAGCTTCGTCAACACGGCCTGCGGGCCCGGAGCTCGCGGGCCCGGCGGGCCGGAGAAACCTTCGCGGATTGTTCACAACCGCGGAGGTTTTTCGTTGCTCGCTGCGCTCGTCCTCGCCGCCGTCCTGGCCGTCCTGCTCATCATCGATCTCGCCGTCGTCCGCGGCCGGGACGGTGAGATGACGCTCCGCGCGGCGGCGATCGCCAGCGCCGCGTGGCTGGCGGTGTCGCTGGCGTTCTTCGCCGTGCTGCTCGTCGCCGGCGACGGCGAGCGGGCGCAGGCGTTCCTCGCCGGCTACCTGGTGGAGAAGTCGCTGTCGCTCGACAACGTCTTCGTCTTCCTGCTCGTGTTCTCGGCGTTCGCGCTCCCGGTCGCCGAGCGCCACCGGATCCTCACCTACGGCATCCTCATCGCGCTCGTCCTGCGCGGCGTCTTCATCGTCGCCGGCGCCGCCGCGCTCGCGGAGTTCGGCTGGCTGAGCCTCGTGTTCGCGGCGTTCCTGATCTGGACGGGCTGGCGCCTGTTCCGGCACCGGCACGACCACGACGCCGAGCAGGCGACGGTCGGCAGGCTGCGGCGGCTGCTGCCGTTCTCGGCCCCGGTCGCCGCGCTGATCGCGATCGCGCTCGTCGACGTCATGTTCGCCGTCGACTCGGTGCCCGCGATCCTCGCGATCACCGACGACACGTTCATCGTCTTCGCCGCCAACGCGTTCGCGCTGCTCGGGCTGCGGCCGCTGTTCTTCCTCGTCGCCGACCTCGTCGACCGGCTCTACTACCTCAAGACGGCGCTCGCGGCGCTGCTCGTGGTCATCGGGGCGAAGCTCGTCGCGGCCGAGTTCGTGGGCAAGATCGGGCCGGAGGTGAGCCTGCCCGTGATCGGCGCGATCCTCGCGGCGGGCGTGATCGCCTCGCTCGTGCGGGAGCGTCGCTCGTCCAAGGCGCCGACCAGAATCGAACTGGTGTAAACGGCTTTGCAGGCCGCTGCGTAGCCACTCCGCCACGGCGCCAGGGTGGGATACAGGCTAGCTTCGTGTCATGACGCGCCGCCTCGCCGCCGTATTCGTGGCCGCCGCGGCGGCCTGCGCGCTCCCCTCGTCCGCCGAAGCGCGGGCGCGCTGCAAGGTCAAGGGCTCGGAGACCGTCGCCTCCACCTCGCTCGTGCGGCTCTACTCGCGGCCCGACCGCGAGGGCGGCGTCGAGCTGCGCGGCTGCTGGCGGGCGACGGGGCGGAAGCTGTTCCTGGCCTACGAGTACGACGACGGCTACGTGACGAGCATCTCCTACCGCGACCTGCGGCTCAACGGGCGCTTCGTCGCGTTCGTCTCGGAGGCGACCGACGTGTCCTGCAAGGCGATGTGCCCGCCGGGCTACAACCCGACGCGGACCTCGATGGAGGTGACCGACCTGCGATCGCGGCGGTCACGCGCCGTCAGCGCCTCGCCGTCGCTCGGGTCGCTGAAGGTCTCGCGGGCGGGCGTGGCGGTGTGGCAGGAGGGCTCCGAGCTGCTGGTCCTCGACGGCGCGGGCTCGGGCCGGGTCGTCGACACCGGCGCGATCGAGGCCGTGGGCCTGCGCGGGCTGCGGCTCGGGTGGAAGAACGCCGGCGTGCCGCGCGGCGTCGACCTGACGCCGTTCTAAGCGTTCCAGTCGGGGGCGAAGCCGGGGTCGATCACGCGCTCGTCCTTGGGCAGCGCGTCGATCTGCGCCCGCTCCTCGTCGCTGAGCTCGAAGTCGAAGACCTCGAAGTTCTCGACCCGTCGCTCGTGGCTCGAGGCCTTGGGGATGGTGGAGACGTTGGGCTTGTCGAGCAGCCAGCGCAGCGCGACCTGGCCGGCGGTCTTGCCGTGCGCCTCGCCGATCGCGCGCAGCGTCTCGTCCTCGAGCACCTTGCCGCGGGCGAGCGGGGAGTAGGCGGTGACCATGAAGTCGCGCTCGGTCGCCAGCTCGACGAGCTCGTCCTGGCCCAGGAACGGGTGGAACTCGACCTGGTCGGTGAAGACCGGCGCCATCCCGAGCGCGGCGCGCAGCATCCCCGCGGGGAAGTTGGAGACGCCGAAGTGCTTGATCAGCCCCTCCTCGCGCAGCCCCGCGAGCGCGTCGAGCGTGGCGTCGAGCGGCACGTCGTCGTTGGGCCAGTGCAGCAGCAGGAGGTCGATGCAGCTCACCTGCAGGCGCTCGAGCGACTCCTGCGCCGAGTCGCGCACGCGGCCGTACTCCTCGCGCCACAGCTTCGTCGTCAGCCACAGCTCCTTGCGCGAGATGCCGGATGCAGCGATCGCCTTGCCGACCTCGGCCTCGTTGTCGTAGGCCTGCGCGGTGTCGATGTGGCGGTAGCCGATCTCGAGCGCGTCGGCGACCGCCTCCTCGCAGTCGCGGCCGAGGATCTCCCACGTCCCGAAGCCGAGTTTGGGGACGGTTGAGCCCTGGATCTCGAGGGCGCGCAGCGAGGGTTCGATCGGAGTCATCTTCGCCGCCTACCCTCGCTTCCCGCTTGCTAGCCTTCGGGCCCTCCCAGGGCGATTAGCTCAGCTGGGAGAGCGCCGCCTCGACAAGGCGGAGGTCACTGGTTCGAGCCCAGTATCGCCCATGATTCGGCCGTTTCACGAAACAGTGGTACGGTGGAGAACCCCTTTCTAATCGACACCGGTGCTCCCAATCCGGTGCGTGCCTGGCCCGCTGTCAGGGCCGGTGTTCCCCCAAGACGCGCGCCCCCCCAGGCACCCTCAAGGCGTCGGACTCGAGGATCATGCCGGCACGCTCCGTCCCCAGCGACGTCGAATCGTTCGACCCTGAAGTGCTCCTCGGAGTGCTCTCCGACGTCAAGGCCGGTGACTTCACGGCTCGCATGCCCGTCCACTGGACCGGCGTGGGAGGCAAGATCGCGGACCGGCTGAACGAGATCATCGGCGCGAACCAGGCGCTGGGCACGGAGCTCGAGCGCGTGAGCCGTGTCGTCGGCAAGGAGGGCAAGCTCTCCCAGCGCGTCTCCTTCAAGGGCACGGACCAGGTCTGGGGCCGCCACATCGAGTCGGTCAACAGCCTGATCGAGGACCTCGTCCAGCCGAGCAACGAGATGCAGCGCGTCATCGGCGCGGTGGCCGGGGGCGACCTGAGCAAGAAGGTCTCCGCCGACGTCCAGGGCGAGATGCTCGAGCTCAAGAACACGATCAACGGCATGGTCGACCAGCTCAACGGGTTCATCTCCGAGGTCACGCGCGTCGCGCGCGAGGTCGGCACGGAGGGCAAGCTCGGGCAGGCCGCCGCCGTCACGATCGAGGTCGGGGGCGTGTGGAAGGAGCTGACGGACAACGTCAACCTGATGGCCGGCAACCTCACGGGCCAGGTCCGCGACATCGCCGAGGTGACGACCGCGGTCGCCAACGGCGACCTCAGCAAGAAGATCACCGCCGACGTCCGCGGGGAGTTCCTCGAGCTGAAGAACACCGTCAACGCGATGGTGGACCAGCTCAACCGGTTCGCCGGCGAGGTCACGCGCGTCGCGCGCGAGGTCGTGGTCGAGGGCAAGCTCGGCGGCCAGGCCCAGACCGAGGAGGTCGCGGGCGTCTGGAAGGACCTCACGGACGACGTCAACCAGCTCGCGGCGAACCTGACCAACCAGGTGCGCGCGATCGACGAGGTGGCGACGGCGGTCACCGAGGGCGACCTCACCCGCCAGGTCAGCGTCGAGGCGAGCGGCGAGCTCGCGGTCCTCAAGGACAAGCTCAACGAGATGATCCGCAACCTGCGCGAGACGATGCGCCAGAACACGGAGCAGGACTGGCTGAAGACGAACCTCGAGCGCTTCACCCGCATGCTGCAGGGGCAGCGCGACCTCGCGACCGTCTCGAACATGATCCTGTCCGAGCTCACGCCGCTGGTCTCCGCGCAGCACGGCGTCTTCTACGCGCTGACCGACTCGGACGACGGCGGCGAGCCCGTCCTCGAGTTCCAGGCCGGCTACGGCTACAAGGAGCGCAAGCACCTCTCCAACTCGTTCCGCCTCGGGGAGGGCCTCGTCGGTCAGTGCGCGCTCGAGAAGGAGCGGATCCTGCTGACCGACGTGCCGGCCGACTACATCCGGATCAGCTCCGGTCTGGGCGAGGCCACGCCGCTGAACATCATCGTGCTGCCGATCCTCTTCGAGGGGTCGGTGCGCGCGGTGATCGAGCTCGCCTCGTTCTCGGCCTTCAGCCCGACGCACCAGTCGCTGCTGGACCAGCTGACGGAGAGCATCGGCCTCGTGCTCAACACGGTCGCGGCCACCTCGGTCACCGACAAGCTGCTCGACCAGTCGCTCGCGCAGGCCAAGGAGCTGCAGTCGCGCCAGGAGCAGCTCCATCAGTCCAACGAGGAGCTCGCCGCGCAGGCGACGCTGCTGGCCGACAAGAACAGCGAGATCGAAGGCAAGTTCCAGGAGGTCGAGGAGGCGAAGCGGCTCGTCGAGGAGAAGGCCCGGGAGCTGTCGGTCTCGTCGCGCTACAAGTCGGAGTTCATCGCGAACATGTCCCACGAGCTGCGCACGCCGCTCAACAGCCTGCTGGTGCTGGCCGAGCAGCTCGAGGACAACCCCGACGGCAACCTCACCGAGCGCCAGGTGCAGTACGCCCAGGTCATCCGCTCCTCGGGCGCCGACCTGCTCAAGCTCCTCAACGACATCCTCGACCTGGCCAAGGTCGAGTCGAACACCGTCCACCTGGAGCTCAGCACGCTCGTGCTCGCCGATGTGCGCGACGCCATGCTCCAGAGCTTCCAGCCGCTCGCCGGCGAGCAGGGGCTCGCGTTCGTCGTCGAGCTCGACACCAGGCTGCCCGAGACGATGGTCACCGATCCGCATCGCCTCCGGCAGGTCCTGAACAACCTGCTCACCAACGCGTTCAAGTTCACCGAGCGCGGCGAGGTCGCGCTGCGGATGAAGCCGGGCGCGGGCGGGACGATCGCCTTCAGCGTCTCGGACACCGGGATCGGCATCAAGGAAGAGCTGCACAAGGTGATCTTCGAGGCGTTCGCGCAGGCCGACGGCTCGACCGCCCGCAAGTACGGTGGCACCGGGCTCGGGCTCTCGATCAGCCGCAACCTCGTCGACCTGCTCGGCGGCGAGATCGCGCTGGAGAGCGAGCTCGGACGCGGCAGCACGCTCACCGTGCGCCTGCCGCTCCAGCCCGAGGGCGGCGTCCCGCTGGAGTCGACGAACGGCCACGCGGCGCTGGCGCCCGCACCGTTCCCGATCGAGCCCGCGCCCGAGGGTGGGCAGGAGATCTACGACGGCGTGGCCGCCGGCTCGACGGTGCTCATCGTCGACGACGACTTCCGCAACATCTTCGCGCTGACGGCGCTGCTCGAGCGCGGCGGCGTGGGCGTGCTCGCGGCTGAGAGCGGCCCGGCGGCGCTCGCGATCCTCGAGCAGAGGCCCGACGTCGACCTCGTCCTGATGGACATCATGATGCCGTCGATGAGCGGCTACGAGGCGATCGAGGCGATCCGCGCGCAGCCTGCGCTCGCCGACCTCCCGATCATCGCCGTCACCGTCAAGGCGGAGCAGGGCGAGCGCGAGCGCTGCCTCGCGGTGGGCGCGTCGGACTACATTCCCAAGCCGGTCGACGCGGCGGCGCTCCACGCGACCCTGAGCCGGTGGTTCCCTGCCGCGCCGCGGCCCCCGGTGGCGTCGGCGTGAGGAACGCCAGGACCCCCGATCCGCAGGCGGCGATCCTCGTCGTCGACGACAACGCGGGCAAGCGGCTGTCGATCGTCTCGGTCCTGGAGCCGCTCGGTCACGCGATCGTCGAGGTCGACTCGGGCGAGGGTGCGCTGCGCGCGGTGATGGATCGGATGTTCGCCGTGATCCTGATGGACGTCCAGATGCCGGTCATGGACGGCTACGAGACGGCCAGCTTGATCCGTCTCAGGGCCGAGTACGAGCACACCCCGATCATCTTCATCACCGCGCACTCGACGGCGGACGAGAAGATCCGGACCGCCTACGCGAGCGGCGCCGTGGACTTCATCTCCGCGCCGATCGTCCCGGACATCCTGCGCGCGAAGGTCACCGTCTTCGTCGAGCTGTTCCTGAAGTCGCGCGCGCTCGAACGGTCCGTGGGCGAGTTCCGCGACAGCGAGGCGCGCACCCGCTCGGTGCTCGAGAACGTGGCGGACGGCATCGTGACCGTCGGCGGCGACGGCGTGATCCAGTCGTTCAATCGCGCGGCGGCGGAGCTGTTCGGCTACGACGAGTCGGAGGCGATCGGGCTGCAGCTGTCGGTGATGGTGGGCCCGAAGTACCCCGCCGACTACACCAGCGATCCGGACGGCAAGCGGCAGCCGTGGAGCCCGCGGCTCAGCAGCGATCGCACCGCCGAGTCGGTCGGCCGCCGCAAGGACGGCACGACGTTCCCGCTCGAGCTCGACCTCAGCGATGTGGAGCTGCAGAGCGGTCCCATCCACATCTGCTGCGTGCGCGACATCTCGGAGCGCCAGTCGTACACCAACGCGCTGCAGTATCAGGCGCTGCACGACAACCTCACCGGCCTGCCCAATCGCGTCCTCTTCGGCGACCGCGTGAGCCAGGCGATCCGGACCGTCCTGCGGACGGGTGAGTCGCTCGCGGTCCTGGTCATGGACCTGGACGAGTTCAAGCAGGTCAACGACACGCTCGGCCATGACCACGGCGATGAGCTCTTGAAGCTCGTCACCGTGCGGCTCCTCGCGTGCCTGCGGACCGGGGACACGGTGGCGCGACTCGGCGGGGACGAGTTCGGGATCCTTCCGCGCGAGGGCACCGACCTCGCCGGCGCCGCGACCGTCGTCTGGAAGATCCAGAAGGCGCTCGAGCCGTCGTTCCTCGTCAACGGCCACGTGGTCGACGTCAAGGCGAGCATCGGCATCACGCTCGTCCCCGATCACGGCGACAACCGCGACGACCTCCTCCGCCGCGCCGACCTGGCGATGTACGACGCCAAGCGCGCCGGCACCGGCTACGCGCTGTTCGCCGCGGAGCAGGAGGAGACCCCGGCGCGCCGGCTCGCGCTGCTCGGGGAGCTGCGCCGCTGCATCGAGCGCGAGGAGCTCGTCCTGCACTACCAGCCGAAGATCGACCTGGCGACGCGGGAGACCGTCGGCGTCGAGGCCCTGCTGCGCTGGAACCATCCCTCGGGAAGCCTGTTCATGCCCGCGGACTTCATCCCCGAGGTCGAGCGCAGCGAGCTGATGATCCCGATGACGGACTGGGCTCTGAACGAGGCATTGCGGGAGCTGCGGCGCTGGCGCGACGCGGGCTACGACCTGTCGATGGCGGTGAACATCGGCGCTCGCTGCCTCGCCGAGGGCACCCTGCTGTTCGAGACGATCGCCGACCTCACGGACACGTGGGGCGTCCCGCCGGACCGGCTGACGCTCGAACTCACCGAGAGCGCGCTGATCGACACCGCCGTGCCCGGGATGCTCGACGAGCTCCGCGGCATGGACGAGCGGCTGTCGATCGACGACTTCGGGACGGGCTACTCGTCGCTCGTGTACCTGCAGCGGCTCCCGGTCGTCGAGATCAAGGCCGACAGCTCGTTCGTCATGAACATGTGCTCGGTCAACGACGACGCCGTCATCGTCCGGTCGATCATCGACCTCGCCCACAACCTCGGCGTGAAGGTCGTCGCCGAGGGCGTCGAGGACGAGGCGACGATGACGCTCCTGAGCGAGTACGGCTGCGACGAGGTCCAGGGCTTCCACCTCGGCAGGCCGGTCCCGGGCGACGACCTCCTGGCGTGGCTCGAGACGTCGCCGTTCGGCTTGCCGCGCCGGCTCGACGTCGCGCCGTCACCCGGCGTTTGAGTAGATTCCCGGCCCGGATGTCGGGCGAGGGACGACGCTCCGGGCAGGGTCTGCGGCGCGAGCTGCGCTTCGTCGAGGCGATCGCGGTGTCGCTCGCGATCATGGCGCCGACCGCGGCGATGGCGCTCAACGGCACCGCGGTGGCGGGGCTGATCGGCCGGGCGGTGCCGCTCGCCTTCCTGATCGCGACGATCGGCGTGCTGTTCGTCTCCTACGGCTTCGTCCGCCTCACGCGGCACTTCAACTCGGCGGGCAGCGTGTTCGCGCTCGCCGGCGCCACGCTCGGGCCCAGGGCTGGCTTCTTCGCGGGCTTCGCCTTGATGGGGACCTACACGCTGTTCACGATCGCGTCGGCGGCGGAGGTCGGGCTGTCGGCGAGTCGTTCCTCGACGGGCTCGGCGTCGGCTCGCCGGACTGGCTGATCATCGCGCTCGTCGCGCTCGCCGTCGTGGCGGTCTTCGCGTTCGGCGACATCCGGGTGGCGACGCGCTCGCTGCTCGGCATCGAGGGGATCTCGGTGCTGCTCATCCTCGTGCTAATCGTCGTGATCTTCGCGAAGGTGATCGGCGGCTCGGCGCCCAACGACCAGGAGTTCACGCTCGAGGTCTTCTCACCGCCGGGCGGGATCGCGTTCAGCACCGTCGCGATCGCCGCCGTGTTCGGCTTCCTGTCCTTCGTGAGTCGCCGCTCGGCGACCTCAGCAGCGACTACATCGGCGCGGCGTTCGCCGACTCCATCAACTTCGGTGCCACCATCAGCGCCTTTGCCGCCAGCCTCGGGGCCGCCACGGCCGCGGCGCGGATCCTGTTCGCGATCGCGCGCGACGGCTTCAGCGGCAGCCCGATCGGCCGCGCCTCGCTCGCCGTGATCCTCGGCGTGTCGCTCGTGGCGCTGCTGCCTACCGGATCAACGGCACCGAGGCGGTCAACGCGTTCTTCTATCCCGGCACGATGGGCGTGCTTCTGATGCTCGTCAGCTACGTCGTCTGCAACACCGGCGCGATCGTCTACCTCTACCTGCGGGGGGAGCGGCGGGCGCCTGCGGCGGAGGTCGTGATCCCGATCGTCGCGCTCGCGATCATCGCCTACGTCCTCTACCAGAACACCCTGGCCGACAGCCTCGAGTACCCCTACACCGTGTTCCCGCTCGTGGTCGCCGGCTGGCTGGTGCTCGGCCTGGCCATCATCGTGCTCGTGCCCGGGCTCGCCCGCCGCATCGGCGAGGGCCTCGCGCGCGAGGAGGGGATGAAGGCCGCGGGCGGCGACGAGCAGCGCTGACGAACCGCTTTCGGTTGCGTTCGGCGACCGTCGCGGATAGCGTCGGGCGGTGCCGGCGCCCCGACAGCGCGCGACGGTCTCCGCCGGCCTGGCGGGACTGTTCGTGTTCGCGCTGACGAGCACCGCTCACACCACCGCCTCGAGGAACGACTTCCGCGCCACGGTCGGCGTCCAGAGCAGCGCGCTCGTGGTGGAGGACCGGAGCGCGCTCGCCGACCAGTCGCGCGGGCGGTTCGTCGGCGCCGGGATCAGTGCGATCAACGGCGGCGCCGCGTACCGGGTCGTCTTCAACAGCCACAACAACGCCAGCCCGAACCAGCTGAACGCGCTCCCCGGCTGCACGCGCACGGTCGAAGAGCTCCACCGCGCGGAGTTCGAGTGCCCGGCCGCCGGTCTCGACAGGCTCAGGTGGGTGATCGCCCCGGAGCGCAGCGGCCTCAACGACGTGAGGCTGGGCGTGAGCGGCCCGCTGCCGCTGACTGCCTCGCTCGGCGTCGAGTCGGACACGTTCACGCTGCGCCCGGACCGCGCCGACAGCGTTGACGGCGGGACGGGACGCGACACGCTGCTGCTCGAGTCCGTGTTCAACCTCGCCGAGACGGCGCTCGCCGGCGTGCGGTACTCCAACGACGGCGTGGCCAACGACGGCTTCGCCGAGCACGGGCAGACCGCCAACGTCCGCGGCTTCGAGCTCGTCGACACGGGCGTCGCCGCGGACGTGCTGACCGGCGGCGAGGATGCGGACGCCTTGAACGCCGGCGCCGGTGACGACACCGTCGCGGGCAAGGGCGGGGCCGACGTGCTCGAGGGTGAGCGCGG
Organism: uncultured Solirubrobacteraceae bacterium; assembly: GCA_963811595.1. Lineage (GTDB taxonomy): Bacteria > Actinomycetota > Thermoleophilia > Solirubrobacterales > Solirubrobacteraceae > DASQFQ01. The sequence continues at coordinate 220,821 of CAWERW010000008.1, read as the reverse complement.
CAACGACGGGATCCAGGGCGGAAACGGTGACGACCGCATCGTCGGCGGCGGTGGCGTCGACACGGTCGGCGGGGGCCAGGGCGACGACACGCTGCTGATGCGCGACGGCGAGACCGATGTCCTCGAGTGCGACCCCGGCACGAACACCTATGACGTCGACCTGAAGGACGACCTGGCCACCGTCGAGGAGTGCACGACGGCGTCGGTCACGCCGAGGCTGCCGATCGCGAGGACCGTCGCGCAGCTCGACGTGCAGCTGCGCGAGGGGGACAGCCTCGGCTCAGGCTTCACGGTCCCGCCGGGCCCGGGCTTCGGGGCCGGCGCGGTCAACGAGAAGCCCAACGTGGTGGTCCGCTCCGGCCTGGTGCGCACGCGGGGCCGCACGGCGAGGTTGCTGCTGCGCTGCCCGCGGCGGACGACGGGCGGCTGCTCGGGCGTCGCGCAGCTGCGTGACCTCCGCGGCCGGACGATCGCCACCGCGAAGCGCCACCGGATCCGCGCCGGACGGCGAGGCGTCGCCACCGTGCGGCTGCCGCGCGGCCGCCAGTCGCGCCCCGGCGCGCGGCTCGTTCTCGCCCGCATCGTCGAGACCGGCGCGCACGGGCCGAAGACGAGCGGCGCCGTCGTCGCGCTGGCGATCCGGCGCTGACCGGACGGCCCGCCGGAGCGGGCCGCCCGCGCAGGGCTCAGTCGGCGAGCCGCTTGCCCGTCTCGAGCAGCGACTTGAGGTCGGACAGCGCCCACGCCCAGCCGCCGCCGGCGCCCTCGGCCTCCGCCTCGCCGGACACCATCGCGGCGAGCGTCGGCGCGCCCTCGAGCTCGTGGATCACGGTCAGCTTCGTGGCCGCGCCCTCGATCGGGTCGATCTCGTAGGTGAGGCGCGTGAAGCCCTCGGACATCATCGTCTCGTCCATCAGCATCCGCCAGGTCATCGAGAGCCGCCGCGGCGGGTCGGCCTCGAGGATCTCGCCGTCGATGATGTCGTCCGGGATGTTGGGGAACTCCTTCATCCCGGCGCCCGGGTGCACGACGTAGGGCTGGCCGGGACGGAGGTCGAACTCGGGGATCCCGCCGTAGCCGTAGCGGTCGGTCCACTCGGGCTTCGTGATCGCGTCCCAGATCGCCTCCGGGGTGGCGCGGATGTAGACGCGGTAGACCTGGGTGGTCGTCAGGGACTGCGTTGTCATGCGTTCTGCTCCAGTTGGGTCTTGAGGTCGGCGAGCGCCGAGACCTGGCGCTCCGTGTACTTGTCGATCCACCGGTCGTGGATCAGCCGGATCGGCACGGGGTTGAGGAAGTGCAGCTTCTCCCGGCCCTGCCGGCGGGGGACGACGAGCCCGGCGTCCTCGAGCAGGCGCAGGTGCTTCATGACGCCGAAGCGGGTCATCTCCAATTCCGACTCGAGCTCGGTCAGCGTGCGGCCGTCACGCTCGAAGAGCCGGTCGAGGAGGAAGCGACGCGTCGGGTCGGCGAGCGCCTTGAACACGCGATCGTCGTCGGCCATGGCGGCATGATAGGTGACCAAAAGGTCACATGTCAAGTCGCTTGCCTCGAGCGCCCACACGTGGTTGGCTCGTGCACGGATGAAGGAGACCGCCGAGCGGCAGGAGGCCGCCGCACCCGAGCCGGCGGTCGCGCAGCCCGCCGTGCAGCCGCTCACCGAGCCCGCCCGGGTCCTCGCCCTGCAGCGGACCGCGGGCAATCGGGCGGTCGCCCAGATGCTCGCTCGCGAGGACGCCACCCAGGTCGAGAAGTTCGTCAAGGAGGAGACCACCGGCGCGGACAACGTCACCTGGACCGCGAAGTTCGAGGTCGAGTTCGACGACGCCGCCGAGACGCCGACCTGCTGGCTGCGGATCCGGCTGAAGACCAACCGCGACGGCGACGTCACCAAGGAGGAGGAGCAGGACGCGCGCATCCGCGCGACCTCGCGCTTCAGCCTGATCTGGGGCTCGAAGTTCATCCTCCACGAGCACCGCACGATCCTGGCCGACCGCGACTGGCTGCTGCGCCCGCGGATCGTCTTCGTCGACGACAAGCCACACCTCACCGTGCAGATCCACAAGGGCAAGGGCGCCGACAACCGCCAGAACTGGTACACGGAGTCACCCGAGTGGACCTACGCGCACGAGGTCAGCCACCAGATGGGGCTGCTCGACGAGTACACCGACGTGACCGTCCCCAACCGGAAGGTCTACGACGACCACTCGATCATGGGCGACTACTACAAGGAGGGCATGACCCAGGCGGAGGCCAAGCTCCGCCACGGCGAGCGCCTCGCCAAGCTGATCGGCGACGCGACCGACAAGGACCTCAAGGCCCGCATGCGCTGATCAGACCTTCGGCGCCTCGCGGTGGGGGAGGAACGGCTCGACCTCCGGATCGTGCCCCGCCTCGATCTGGCGCCCGCGCTCGACCTCGGCGTTGAACTCCGCGCCCAGCAGCATCACCAGGTTCGTGATCCACAGCCACACGAGGAAGATGATCACCGCCGCCATCGAGCCGTAGGTCTTGCTGTAGGAGCCGAAGTTCGCGACGTAGAACGCGAACAGGGCGGAGGCGACGATCCACAGCCCCACGGCGAGGAAGCCGCCGGGGCTGACCCACTGGTAGCCGGGCTGCTTGACGTTCGGCCCGACCCAGTAGAGGAACGCGAAGATCTGGGAGACGACCAGCGCGATCACCGGCCACTTGACGATGTTGAACACCGTCACCGCGGTGTCGCCGAGCCCGATGATGTCGCCGACCTTCTGCGCCACCGGGCCGGTCACGACGACGGCGATGACGATGATCGTCGTCAGCAGCACGATGATCACGGTGACGAAGATCTGGAGTGGCTTGAGCTTCCAGAATTTGCGCCCCTCCTCGACCTCGTAGATCACGTTGGCGGCCTTCATGAAGCCGCCGACGTAGCCCGAGGCCGACCACAGCGCGCCCGCGAGGCCCGCGATGAACGCGAAGCCGGCGGTCTGGTTGGAGCCCTGGAGGTCGCGCACGGCGTTGGTCACGACGTCGCGCATCGCGCTGGGCGTGATGCTGTCGAGGTTCTGCAGCAGCGTGTCGATCGTGCCCGTGCCGGCCAGCCCGAGCAGGGAGAGGAGCACGAGCAGGGCGGGGAAGAGCGAGAGGACCCCGTAGTAGGTGAGCGCCGCCGCCAGCAGCGTCAGGTCGTCTTCCTTGAACTCGCGCAGGGTCCGCTTGAGCGTGCCGAACCAGGTCTGCTTGGAGAGGTCGGTGGGTCCCTGCGGAGCGCCGTTGCGGCTCGTCGTCTCGGCCATCGCGCCGGGGCTACCCAGCCCCCGGCGCGGCCGAACGCATCCGTGTCAGCTTCGCCGCTTCTGGCGCTTTGCCGTGCACGTGCGGTAGACGCGGGTGTCGCGCAGCACCTTGCCGCCGCGCGTGCGCGCCACGATGCGCACCCGCACCCGCTGCTTCTGGCGCCCGCGGAGGTCGACGACCGCGCGCAGCCGACCGTTCCGCCGCCGGACCTTGACCCGCTTGCCGTCGACCGTCACCCGCGCGGAGCGCAGGCGCGCCTTGCCGCGGCCGCGCTTGACGCGGATCTCGAAGCGGCGGCGCGACAGGCAGCGCCGCGACTGCGGCAGCAGGCCCGAGCCGCCGGGCCCGGTGAAGCTCCCCGCCGTCGGGAGCGTGAGCCGCACCGAGGAGAGCTGGATCGACGCGGCGCTGCGCACCGGGCCGTAGACCTGGCTGCCGCCGATCACCTGCAGGCGGTAGCGCGAGCCGGGCGTGAGCGCCGCCGCGACGCCCTCGAGCGAGCGCGTGACCGTGCGCGCGCTGCCGTCGAGCGTGACCGGCAGCGGCGTCACCTGGTTGCCGAGCACGACGTTGCGGCCCTCGTCGACGATCTGCGCGAACACGTGCGTGTTGGCCGCCGAGCCGGTGCCGGAGTAGCGCAGCTCGAGCCGCGGCTCCCCGACCACCTGCGCGGCGCGTCCGGGGATGGCGACGTTGACCGCGTTGACCGCCGGCTGCGCGGCGACCGGGGTGCCGGAGACGGCGTCGGCCGGGTTGAGCACGAGGTTGCCCGAGCCGTTCGCGGTCACCGGCGTGCCGGCGGGCGGCGGGAAGGCGGGCGTCGAGCGCCACTGCGCGTCGTCGGCGAGCCACTCGAAGCCCGGGCCGGTGTCGACCGAGCGGTCACCCGCGAGGTGGCGCCGGAGCCAGCCCACCGTCGCCTTCTCGAGCCGCCCGGACGGGCCGGCGCCGGTGAGGCAGGTGCCGTGGCCGCCGCAGAACCACATCATCTTGTGCGGCACGCCGTTCTTGCGCAGGATCTCGGCGTTGCGCAGCGCCTCGCTGGGCGTGAACAGCGTGTCGGCCGTGCCCTGCAGGATCAGCGTCGGCACGCGCACCTGATCGAGCAGCGCGGCGCCCGGCCCGCGCGAGTCGAACCACGCGCGATCCTCGGCGCTGAACTTGCCGGTCGCCAGGCCGGAGGCGAAGGCGGAGCTGATGTGCGGGTCGAGTCCGCCGCCCTGCTGGTTCGCCGCCGGCACGCCCGCCGCGTAGAGCGCCGAGCCCCAGCCCGTCTTCGCGGTGTCCTCGCGGTACAGCGAGGTGAGCAGCGAGTGCCAGGCGATCGCGGGCGCGATCGCGTCGACGCGCTTGTCGATCGCGGCGGTCACGAACTCGATCCCGCCCGCGTAGGAGGCGCCGTGCATGCCCACGCGCGGGTCGCCGGCCTTGTCGAGCCGGGCCTCGGGCTGCTTGGCGAGCCAGTCGATCAGCGCCATCGCGTCGCGGCCCTCGTTGTCCTTCCAGTCGACCGTCACGACGCCGCCCGAGGTGCCGAAGCCGCGCGAGTCCCAGGTCAGCACGTTGAAGCCGGCCCGGCGCAGCGCGCCGACGCCGGTGTTGCCGACCGACTCCGAACCCGCGCCGTTCTCGTCGGTCGTGCGCGTGCCCGCCCAGCCGTGGGTCACGAGCACGGTCGGAGCCTTCTCGCCCGCCTTCAGCCCGGCGGCCGGGAAGAAGCTGGTCGAGATCTGGATGCCGTCGAACGACGTGACGGACTGGTCGCGGGCAGCGGCGGCTGGAGCAAGGACAGCGAGCGCCGCGAGTGCCAGCGGCAGGGACAGTTTGCGCATGGCGGGCGAATCTACCCAGATGAGGGGCAAAGGAGGCCCGGTTACTGCAACAGCGCTACCCGCAGGGAGCTGACCGCGAGGTCGAACCCGGTGGGCAGCGCCGGGTGCCGCCCGGGCGGGAGCGTGACGCAGTCGAGCAGCCCGGCGTCGCGGCACAGCGACCCGATGTAGCCGTCCTGGATCTCGACCGAGCGCACCGCGTCGGCGCCCACGAGCCCGAGGTTGCCGCGCGCCGCCTCGTACGCGCCGGCCTCGAAGCGCTGCGCGCGGCCGGTCAGGTTGAGCCCCGAGTAGGCGACCACCGGGGCGGCGGCCGCCGCGAGGCCCGGCCGCGCGAGCTGCACGATCGTGCTCACCGACGGCACGCCGGCGGCGTCGACCGCGAACAGCATGTAGTGCCCGGCCGGCGCCTCGTTCGGGTTGTTCGGCCCGTCGACGATCAGCGTCGTGCCCTCGGCGGTGAAGCTCAGCGGTACGTAGCGCTGGCTCTGGTCCACCGAGTGGGTGGGCGCCCCGAGCCGCACGAGCCCGACCTTGCGGATGGCGGCCGCCTGAGGCGAGGTGGCGGCGAACGCGCCGTCGTAGCCGATCGTGGCCGGCACGTCGGCGACCGCGGGGCGCGGGGCGAGCTCGCCGTCGCTCCGGAGCAGGTAGGGCGGCGTGAAGATCTCCTGGTCGCGGCGCAGGTAGCCGGCCTGGTGGCAGGCGCCGCAGATGCCCCCGCCGCCGGTCAGCACCCGCCCGTCGGGCAGCAGCAGCGCGGTCGAGTGGTACTGGCGCGCGACCGCCGCCGGCGCGAGCTCCGTCCAGCGGCCGGTCGCCGGGTCCCAGCGCTCGGCCTCGTAGACGGCGTTGGCGAGGTCGACGAGCCCGCCGCCGCCGTTGGTCGACTGGCCGCCGGTGGCGAGCACGCTGCCGTCGGCCAGCACGGTCAGGTTGTGCTGGCGGCGGCGCCGGCTCATCGAGCCGGTGGGGGCGCCCAGCGGCGTCCCGGTCCGGGTGTCGACCGTCACGGCGGTGCGGCTCGGCACGCCGGTGAGGCCGTCCTCGTTCACCGACCCGCCGCCCGCCACGAGGGAGCGCCCGACGTCGTAGGGCGCGGAGCTGCCGTAGGAGCGGTGGACGGCGTCGCGGTTGCCGAACGTCGCGATCGCGCCGGACCCCGCCGTGTCCAGCAGCGACAGCGCCCGCATCGGGCCGAGCTGCAGCGCGCGGCCGTCCGGCGCGGCCTGGAGGAACGGGTACTCGCGGCTCGAGGGCGTGACGATGCCCGTCGCGCGGCGCAGCCCGCCGCTCGTGGTGCGGATCTCGGCGACCGTCGGGCCGCCGCCGACGATCAGCGCCTCGTCGTTCGGCATCGAGGCGACCGACGGGTACCAACGCCCGTCCTGCATGTCGGGGCCGCGCGACCACGTCTCGGTCCGCCAGTCGAAGACGTGCGTGCGGCGGATGCCGTTGAGGCCGCTGTCGGCGTTGCCACCGGCCACGAACACGTTGCCGTTGGCGAGCTGGACGAAGCCGGCGCAGAAGATGTTCGAGCCCGCGACGTCGACCCGCTTGGACGTGTTGGTCGCCGGGTCGTAGACCGCCGCGCGCGTGAACGTGTGGTTCGAGTAGCTCTCGGCCGGCGCGTCGCCGACGGAGTCCCACATCAGGACCTTCCCGTTCGGCAGCAGCGCCTCGAAGATCGGCACGACCGGCGCGGGGATGACGGCCGACCAGCGCCCGACGGTGCTCGGGTCGCCGACCGCGGCGGCCCGTGTGGCGGCCTGCCGCGTCCCGGGCTGGCGCCCGAGCTTGCGGGTGACCGTCTGCATCCGGCGCTCGAGCGTGCCGATCGAGAGCCCGGCCGCGTCGGCGGCCTTGTGGCGTTGTGCTTCGGTCAGTCCGCGGGGTGCGTGATGCGCCGCCGCGGTGGCGGGCAGGACGAGCAGGGCGAGGACGAGCGAGGCGGCGATCCGTGCCGGCACCACCCGACACTAACCGGGGCGTCCGCCTCCGCGCGATGGGACATCGGTCCAGTCGCTGGCCTCGCGCCGGTGGCGGGGTTCGACCACGGGCGCTTTTACCGGGCCGATGCTCGTGGCGTCGAGAACGTCCGGCTCGAGAGCGGCCGTTAGCCGTCGGTGCGCACCTCGTCGCCGTCCTGGCCCCAGCGCACGTGGTACGTGCCCTCGGCGTCGACGCGCCGGTAGGTGTGCGCGCCGAACAGGTCGCGCAGGCCCTGGATCAGCGAGGCCGGGCCGCGCTCGCGGCGGTAGCCGTCGTAGTAGGCGAGCGAGGACGTGAAGGCCGGCACGGGCACGCCGATGTCGATCGAGTGCGAGATCACGCGCCGCCACGAGTCCTGGGCGTCGGCGACCGCGTCGCGGAAGTAGTCGACGAGCAGCAGGTTCGGCGTGTCCGGGTCGGTGTCGTAGGCCTCGCGGATGCGGTCGAGGAAGCGCGCGCGGATGATGCAGCCGCCGCGCCAGATCGTCGCCAGCTCGCCCATGTGGAGCTCCCAGCCCTCTGACTTCGCGGCCGCGGTCATCTGCTCGAAGCCCTGCGCGTAGGCGACGACCTTGGAGGCGTAGAGCGCCTTGCGCACGTCCTCGACGAGCTCGCGGTCGGCGCGCGCGCCCTCGCCGGGCTTCGGGCCGGCGAGCTGCTCGGACGCGGCGCGGCGCTGGTCGCCGAGCGCCGACAGCGAGCGCGCGAACACCGCCTCGGTGATCGCGGTCAGCGGCACGCCGAGCTCGAGCGCGTCCTGCGCGGTCCAGCGGCCGGTGCCCTTCTGCTCGGCCTGGTCGAGGATGACGTCGACGAGCGGCTGCCCGGTGCGCTCGTCGGTCTTGTCGAGCACCTGCGCGGTGATCTCGATCAGGAACGAGTCGAGGTCGCCCTCGTTCCACTCGTGGAAGACCTGCGCGATCTCCGGCACCTCGAGCCCGACGCCGTGGCGCAGCAGGTCGTAGGCCTCGGCGATCAGCTGGATGTCCGCGTACTCGATCCCGTTGTGGACCATCTTCACGTAGTGGCCCGCGCCGTCGGCGCCGACGTACGTGCAGCACGGCGTGCCGTCGACCTGCGCGGCGATCGCGGTGAAGACGTGCTCGACGTCGTCGTAGGACTCGCGCGAGCCGCCGGGCATGATGCTCGGCCCCTTCAGCGCGCCCTCCTCGCCCCCGGACACGCCGACGCCGAGGAAGCGCAGGCCGCGCTCGTTCATCGCCTTGTCGCGGCGCTGGGTGTCGCGGAAGTGCGAGTTGCCGCCGTCGACGATCGTGTCGCCCTCGTCGAGCAGCGGCGCGAGCTCCTCGATCACCGCGTCGACCGCGGGGCCGGCCTTGACCATGGTCATGATCGTGCGCGGGCGCTCGAGCGACTGCACGAACTCCTGGGTCGATCCGGTGCCGGTGATCGGCCCCTCGGAGCCGTGCTCGGCGATGAACTGCTCGGTCTTGGACGCGGTGCGGTTGTGCACCGCGATCGGGATGTCGTGGTGGGCGACGTTGCGCGCGAGGTTGGCGCCCATCACCGCGAGGCCGGTCAGGCCGAATCGAGGGCCGCTCATGCGCGGCACCCTATCCACGCGGGGCGGGGCAGGTTAGTGTCGCGCGGTGCGACGGATCGCGCTGATCGCCGGGCTCGCTGCGGTGCTGCTCGCGGTGCCCGCCTCGGCGCTGGATCCGGGGGAGACCGTGCTCGTCTCGCAGGCGACGAACGGGACGAACGCGGCGGGGTTCGACGTGGTCAACCTCTCCGGGGACGGCCGGTGCGCGGTGTTCAATTCGAGCAACGCCGCCTTGCCGGGTGCGAACGGCTCGGTGCAGGTCTACCTGCGCGACACGGAGGCGGGGACGACGACGCTGGTCAGCCAGAGCCCGGGCGGCGTGCCCGGCGACGGCGATGCGGACAACCCGGTCATCACGCCGGACTGCCGCTACGTGGCGTGGGACTCGGTAGCGACCAACCTGGTCGCGACGCCGCAGAGCCAGCGCCTCGTCTACCGCCGCGACCTACAGACCGGCACGAACGTGCTGGTGAGCCGGGGGGACGGCGCCGACGGGGTGATCCCGGACTCAACGGGCGCCTTCGTTCCGCGCATATCGGCGGACGGCGACGTCATCGCGTTCGCAGCCACCGCCAAGAACCTCTCGACCGAGGACACCGACGGCAACAACCACAAGGACGTGTTCGTGCGCGTGGTCAGCGCGAGCACGACCGAGCTCGTATCCCGGGATCACACGGACGCCGGCATCAGCGACGGCCCGCAGGGCACCGGCCTCTACACGTCGATCTCCGCCGACGGGCGCTACGTCGCGTTCGACTCCGAAGCGGAGAACCTGACCGCCGAGGACGCGAACTCGGTCGGGGACGTGGTGGTGCGCGACCGCGTAGCGGGCACGACGACGCTCGTCAGCCGGGCGACGGGCGCCGGCGGCGCGCCGGGCGACTATCACTCGAGTCTGCCGCAGCTCTCGGCCGACGGCACGCGCGTGGCGTTCGCGTCGCTCGCCGACAACCTCGGCTCGATCTCGCCCCCGGACCCGGAGACGCCCTTGCATCGCCTGAACGTCTACGTCCGCGACATCGCGGCGGGGACGACGGTGCTGGCCAGCCGCGCGACCGGGGCGAGCGGAGCACCCGCCGACGCCGACTCCGGCGGCCAGCCCGGCCTCGCGATCTCCGGCGACGGGACGAAGGTCGTGTTCCACTCGCAGGCGTCGAACCTCGCCACGCGCGGGTCGGTCAGCTTCAACTCGTACCTACGCAACCTCGCCACGAACAGCACGCAGATGGTGGCCGGCGGCGCGACGAGCTCGCAGTGGCCGGTGATCAGCGGCGACGGGACGCACGTGGCGTTCTTCACGGCCTCGGGACTGGTGTCGGGCGACACTGACGGCCAGCTCGACATCTACGCGCACCGCTACGTGCCCGGCGCGAGCCCGCCGCCGACGGGCACCCCGACACCCGCGCCGACAGTCATCGCCGCGCCGGCCGGGAGCCCGCCGCCGGCGACGCCCGCCGCCGTGACCCTGCGCGGCGAGGCGGCGTTCGCGCGCGGGACGGCCAACGACCTCTACCTGGCGTGCACGACGCTCGACCTCTACCTGGTCGACGTGCTGCCCGCGGGCCGGCGCGTCGCCGTGACCGGCGCCGCGGACCTGCGGCTGGCCGGGCGGACGGCGGAGATCCTGCTCGACGGCCGGCGCGTGGGCAGCGTGGCGATCCGGGCCGACGGCTCGTTCGCCGCCCGGGTGGCGGCGCCGTCGCGGCGGCGGCGGGCGCGGGCGCGCTACCAGGCGCGGGTGGGCTCGACGGTCTCGCAGCGGCTGCGGCTGGCCCGCCGGATGGTGGCGACGACGCTGACCCGCTCGGGCTCGAATCTCGTGCTGCGCGGCGTGGTCAACGCGCCGCGGGCACGGCGCCAGCCCGCGATCGCCGTCGACCGCTTCCTCTCCTGCCGGCGGCGCGAGAGCGTGAAGGTGCCAAGCGTGAAGCCGGACCGGCGCGGGCGATTCGCGGTGCGCATCAAGGTGCCCGCTGGCGCGCAGGCCGTGCTCTACCGCGCGCGGACGAAGGTGCCGCCGCGCGCCGGGCGGCCCGCGACGAAGGGCACGTTCACGCTGCCGCGCGCCGCGAACGTCGGCTGAGCCGCTACAAACGGGGGATGGACACCGCCCCGCTCGGCCCCTTCACGGTCTCCCGCCTCTGCCTCGGCACGATGCTGATGGGCTCCAGCACGCCCGTCGAGGAGTCCCACCGCATGCTCGACCGCTTCCTCGACGCGGGCGGCAACTTCATCGACACCGCCGACACCTATGACGACGGCGGCTCGGAGGAGACGCTCGCGCCCTGGCTCGCCCGCCGCCGCGGCGACGTCGTGCTCGCCACCAAACTGCGCTTCTCGGTCTCCGACCCCGGCGGCGCGGGCCTCGCGCCCGACCGCATCCGCGCCGCCTGCGACGCGAGCCTGCGCCGCCTCGGCGTCGACGAGATCGACCTCTACCAGGTGCACGCGCCCGATCCCGGCGTGCCGCTCGAGGACTCGCTCGAGGCGCTCGACGGGCTCGTCCGGGCGGGCAAGGTGCGCGCGCTCGGCGTGTCGAACTTCCCGGCGTGGCTGCTGGCCTGGGCGGTCGCGCTGCAGGACCGCCACGGCTGGTCGCCGTTCGTCTCGCTGCAGCCGCAGTACTCGCTGATCGAGCGCTCGATCGAGGTCGAGATCCTGCCGTTCTGCCGCGCCGCCGGGCTCGCCGTGATCCCGTGGGGGCCGCTCGGCGCCGGCTTCCTGACCGGCCGCTACTCGCGCGACGAGGCGCCGCCGCCGGGCTCGCGCATGGGCGACGCCACCGACGACATCGAGGAGGCGCCGGCGCGCCGCGCGATCGAGCGGAACTTCCGCGCCGTCGACGAGGCGCGCGCGCTCGCGACCGCGAAGGGCGCGACGGTCTCGCAGGTCTCGCTCGCATGGCTGCTGGGCGTCGAGGGCGTGACGTCGCCGATCGTCGGCCCGCGCACGTTCGAGCAGCTGGAGGACCTGCTCGGCGCCGTCGACGTCACGCTCAGCGCCGAGGAGCGCGAGCGGTTGCAGGCGCAGACCGAGCTCCCGGAGAGCTACCCCGACCGCATGCTGCGCGAGCAGAGCGGCATCGACGTGGTCGTGCCGCTACAGCGCGGCCAATAGCCGCTCGAGGTCGTCCTCGCTCGACCACGCGCCGACGGAGGCGCGCACGAGCGGGGTGCCCGGGAGGTTGCGGATGACGATGTCCGCGGCGGCGAGGCGCTCGCGCGTCGCCTCCGGGTCCTCGTCCTCCCACGCCACGAGCGTCGTGTGGTCGCGCGGAGCGACCGTGAGGCCGCGGTTCGCGAGCCGGTCGGCGAGCTCCGCGGCGAGGGCCGGCCCGTGCGCGAGCACGGCGGCGAGGTCGGCCGCGCGCAGCACGTCGAGCGCGGCGAGGCTGAGCGCCACCACCTCGCGCGCGAGCGACGGTGTGTCGTAGCGGCGGGCGTCGGGCTTGAGCGCCGACTCGAAGCCGCGCGAGGCGTCCTCGAAGGAGATGTAGGAGGGCGCGGTCGCGCGCACGCGCTCGCCGAACTCCGGCGTGAGGTAGAGCATCCCGGTGCCGTCGGCCCCGCACAGCCACTTCTGGCCCGACCCCGCGAAGGCGGCGCAGCCGAGCTTGACGACGTCGACCGGGATCGCGCCCACGCTCTGGGCGCCGTCGAGGATCACCGGCACGCCGGCGTCGGCGAGCGCGGCCGGCGCGATCTCACCGCTGTGCCAGTTGACGTGCGAGCAGGCGACGAGCGTCGTCTGCGGCCCGACCGCGTCGGCGAGCTCGGCGAACGGCACCGCGCGGATCGCCGCGCCGCGCTCCCGCGCCGCGATCAGCGGCCCGACGAGGCCCGGATGCTCGGAGTCGGAGGTGACGATCTCGTCGCCGGGGCCGATGTCGAGACCGGCCAGCACCTTGCCGATCCCCTCGCTCGTCGACGTGCTGAGCGCGAGGTCGGCGACGTCACAGCCGAGCAGCTCCGCGTAGCCCTCGCGGAGCGCGGCCATCAGCTCGAAGCGGCGCTCGAAGTGCGGGTACCCGCGGCCCTCCTCGACCTCGGCGGCCAGCTCGCGGGCGGCGGACTCCTGCGCGGCGCGCGCGACCGGCCCGGTGCTGCCCGCGTTGAGGTACGCGACCCGCTCGAGGATCGGGTACTGCTCACGCAGCGCGGCCAGGGACACGGTGGCGCAGGATAGTCAGCGCCCGGAGGCCGCGCGGGCCGTCGCGGCGCTGGCGTGGGCGCCCAGCGCCTCGAGGTCGCGCCGCGGCGCTCGTCGCCAGCTCGGCCGGCGCGGCGCTCCCGAGCCGCGCGAGCAGATCCGCGAGCAGGCGCCCGGCGGTGTAGCGCTCGCCGTGCGCCTCGAGCGCCGAGCACGCGGGCACGGCGCGCTCGAGCGCCTCCGCCGTCCGCCCGTCAGCCGCCAGCCGCACGCCCTCGGCCCAGTCGGCGATCAGCGCGAGCGCCGGCGAGCCCGCGGGGGCCGACAGCGCCCGCGCGTGGGCGAGCAGCGGAGCGAGCCGCTCCCGGTCGCCGGCCAGCGCCACCAGCGGCAGCTCGACGCGGAGCCGGTTGACCTGCGCCCCAGCGCCGGAGCGCGTCACCCCGCGTGCGAGACGCTGCTCGGTCTCCTCCGGCGGCACCAGCGGCCGCACGATCTCCGCCACCGCGTAGCCCCAGCCGCCCATCGCGCGCGCGGTCGGCGCCAGCCGCCGCAGCAGCGCGAGCGCCTCGGCCGAGCCCTGATCCCCGGCCTCGTGCAGCGCCAGGCAGCGCCCCGCGATCGCCATCAGGCCGGTCATGCAGATCCGCTCGCCCTCGGCGTCAGCGAGCTCGGCCACCGTGCTCGTCGCGGCGAGCAGCTCCTCGAGCCGGCCGGCGCGCGCCAGCGCCATCGTGGCCGCGGCCGCTGCGTGCAGCGCGCGGTGTGGGCTGAGGCCGGCGGCTTCGCGCGTCGCCTCCGCGGCTGCGCGGCGCGCGGCGGCGAAGCGCCCGGCGTGGACGAAGCAGATCGTCGCCACGGTCAGGCTCTCGTGCGCCTCGAGCCGGTCGCCCAGCGTCGCCGCGGCGTGCAGGTGGCGCTCGCCGAGCTCGGCCGCCTCGGCGTGACCTTCCTCGAACGTGAGCCAGGTGAGGCCCTCGAGCGCGACGGCGTGCAGCAGCTCCGAGCCGATCGCCTGCGCGATCTCGACGGCGCGCAGCGCGTCCCGCTTGGCCCCGGGCAGGTCGGTCAGCTCGACGCCGCGCCAGCCGGCCACGCCCCAGGAGCGGCCGACCAGGAGCGCGCCGGTCTCGAACGTCTCGGCGTCCCCGCCGATCTCGGCGAGCCCTTCCTCGACGAGGTCGGCGGCCTGCGCCTGCCAGGTGTCGCGCTCGAACGCGCCCTGGTAGCGGACGCAGAGCAGCGTGGCGAGTGCGCGCAGCCGCGACACCGCCTCGCGGTCGCCGAGCCTGCGTGCCACGTCGATGGCCTCGAGGTAGGTGGCGAGCGCCTCGTCCCCCTGCACCGCGGCGTGCCACGAGCGGGCTCGCAGCTCGAGCACCGCGAGCCGTTCGCCGACGGCGGCCGCCAGCGCCGCCGCGCGGTCGGCGAAGCGCAGCGCCGCCGTCGTCGCGAGCCGGCGGCGGGCGGCGTGGCCCGCCTCGACGAGCGCGCGCACCGCCTCGGCGCGCAGCTCGTCGTCGCCGGAGGGCGCCGCCGCCTCGTAGTGGTAGGCGAGCAGCTCCACGAACTCGTCGCGGCGGTCGCCGGCCAGGCCGGCGATCCAGCGGGCGGCGACGGCGTGCGCGCGCGTGCGCTCGCCCCGCGGCAGCGCGTGGTAGGCGACGTCGCGGGTGAGCCCGTGCACGAAGCGCAGCTCGCGCTGGCCCGGGAGCTGTGACGGCGCGCGCGTGATCACGAAGCCGCGATCCTCGAGCGAGCGCAGGACGGGGCCGAGCGCCACGTCGGCTGGCAGCGCCGCGGCCCAGAACGTGCGGCCGATCGCGGCCGCCTGGAGCAGGACCTGCTTCTCCGCGGCCGGCAGCGCGTCGATGCGGGCCGCCACGAGTGCACGCACCGTGTGCGGGATCGCCGCGCCGGGCTCGGACTCGAGGTGGCGCGCGATCTCCTCGGCGAAGAACGGGTTGCCCTCGGCGCGCTCGGTGACCTCGCCGGCGCGGCCGGGCAGCAGCTCCTCGGCGAGCGCGCGGGCGGCGGGCGGAGCCAGCGGCTCGAGCACGACCTGCGACATCCCGGGCCGGTAGCCCCAGCCGCCGCGGATCTCCGCCAGCTCGGGCCGCGCCGTGACCGCGAGCAGCAGCGCGTGCTCGGCGCGCGCGTGGATCGCCTCGATCATGTCGAGCAGCGGCGGCTCCGCGTGGTGCAGGTCCTCGATCGCGATCAGCGTCGGCCCGCGCGCCGCGAGCGCGTCGGCGAAGCGCGGCCACGCGAGCCGGATCTCCTCGTGGACCGTCTCGGGCGACGCGTCGCCGAGCGGGTCGAACGCGAGCGTGATGCCGGCGCCGGCGGCGAGCGCGGCGGCGACGCGGCCGGCGCCGGCGCCCTCCCCGAGCACGTGCCCGACGAGGTCGGCGAGCTTGCGCGCGGTCGCGGCTGCGCCGTCGTCGAGCCGGATCCTGGCCGCCTCCCACAGGATCTCGCGCAGCGCCCAGTAGGTGATGCCCTCGCCGTAGGGCAGGCAGCGGCCGCGGAAGACCGCGGTGCCGGCGCCCTCGACGCGCTCGATCAGCTCCTCGAGCAGGCGCGTCTTGCCGAGCCCGGCCTGGCCGACGATCGTGACGAGCCGCGGCCGGCCCTCCTCGACGGCGGCGGCGTGCAGGGCCTCGAGCTGCGCGAGCTCGCGCTCGCGGCCGACGAAGCGCGCCGGCCCCGGCGCGCGCCCGCTGCGCATCGCGCGCCGGGTCGCCTCGTCGATCGACTCCGTGCCCGGCGCGGCGGCGGCGCCGAGCCGCGCCGCGGTGCTCGTCGGCATCCCGGTCGCCTCGGGCCGCTCGCCGCCGAGCGACACGAGCGCCTCGCCGGTGGCGACGCCCGCGCGCGCGGCGAGGCCGCTGCCGCACAGCTCGCGCGCGGCCGCGACCGCGCGCTCGGCGTCGTCCTCGTGGGCGACCGGCACGCCGAAGAGCGCGGTCAGCGTGCCGTCGCCGGGCTCGCGCACCGTCGCGCCGTGGCGCGCGAGCACCGTCCCGGCCTCGCGCTCGAGCCGCGCGCGCAGCGGCGCGAGGTCCTCGGGATCGACGGACGTGGTGGCGAGCTCGACCCACAGCGCGGTCACGAGCTTGCGCTCCTGCCGCGCCGGCGCGGGCGGCGCGGGGCGCGCCCCCGCGCGCAGCAGCTCGGCGTGCAGCGCCTGCACGTCGCTCCCCGGCGCCGCGCCGAGCTCGTCGCGCAGCCGCACGCGCAGGTCGTCGTAGGCGCGCAGCGCCTCCGCGACGTTGCCGCGCGCCGCCAGCGCGGTCATCAGCAGGCGGTGGCCCGACTCCCGGAACGGCGCCGCCTCGACGAGCGCGCGCGCCGCCTCCTCGGCCGCCGCGAGGTGCGGGCCGCCCGCGCCGGCGGCGGCCTCCGCGAGCGCCTCCAGCGCGCGCAGCCGCAGGTCCTCGACCTCGCGGCGCATGCCGTCGATCCACGGCGCGTCGTCGCCGGGGAGGAAGCCGCCGGCGACGATCCCGGCCGCGTCGCGGGCGGCGTCGAGCGCGGCGGGAAGGTCGCGCCGCGCGAGCGCCGCCTCCGCCGCCGCGACGCCCTCGTGCGCGGCCTCGAGGTCCACCCACGCGCCCGCGGGCAGCGCGACGCGCAGCTCGCGGCGGCCCGTGACGACGCCGGGCCCGGCGGCTCGGCGCAGGCGCGACAGCAGCGCGCTCAGCGTCTCGCCCGGGTCGCCGGGCGGGCGTCCGGGCCACAGCAGCTCGATCAGCTCGTCGCGCGGCACGCCGCGCCGGCGGTTGACCACGAGGCAGGCGAACAGGAGGCGCCCCTGGCGCGCGGGCAGCGCGACCTCTCGCCCCTCGAGCTCGACCCGGAGGGGACCGCAGAGCCGGACGGCCGTCCCAGCCTCCGCCCTCATGGCGCGAGCCTAGTTCCTGGTGCAGGGTTCTTGCAGGGTTTTCGCAGGGGTCGCGGCGGAGGGTGCCGCGCATGACCACATACGCGAAGGACGTGCTGGTCGAGACCGACTGGCTCGAGGCGCACCTGAGCGATCCCGGCGTTCGCATCGTCGAGGTCGACGAGAACCCGGCGCTCTACGCCGAGCGGCACATCCCCGGGGCGATCGGGTTCGACTGGAAGGCCGACCTGCAGGATCAGGTGCGGCGCGAGTTCCTCGGCCCCGAGGCGTTCGGCGACCTGTTCGGCTCGCACGGGGTCTCGGACGAGCACCTGATCGTGCTCTACGGCGATCGCAACAACTGGTTCGCCGCCTACACCTACTGGTACCTCAAGTACTACGGCCACGACCGGGTCAAGCTGCTCAACGGGCCGCGCGAGAAGTGGATCGCCGAGGGCCGGCCGACGACGACCGACGCGCCGGGCCACGCGCCCGCGACGTTCACCGCCCAGCCCGGCGACGACGCCATCCGCGCGCTGCGCGGCGAGGTGATGGCGGCGCTCGAGACCGACACCCGGCTCGTCGACGTGCGCTCTCCGAAGGAGTACTCGGGCGAGCTGATCGCGATGCCGGGCTACGAGCAGGAGGGCGCCCAGCGCGCCGGCCACATCCCCGGCGCGGCGTCGGTGCCGTGGGCGCAGGCCGTGCGGGAGGACGGCACGTTCAAGCCGGCGGGCGAGCTCGAGCAGCTCTACCGCGACAAGCAGGTGCTCAACGGCGACCCGATCATCGCCTACTGCCGCATCGGCGAGCGCTCCGCCCACACCTGGTTCGTGCTGCACGAGCTGCTCGGCCACCCCGACGTCAAGAACTACGACGGCTCCTGGACGGAGTGGGGCAACCTCGTCGGCGTCCCGATCGAGACGGGCGCATGAGGACCCTGCTCGCAGCGCTGGTCCTCGTACTGGCCGCCGCGGGCGTCGCGGCCGCCGGCGGCTCCGGCGAGCGCGGCCACGAGGTCTGGGCGGTCGACCAGTCCAACACCAACGGCACCACGAGCGGCGGCGCGCTGTACGTCTACGACGGCCGCGAGCTCGAGGGCCGCAAGCCGGGCGAGGCGAAGCCCGAGCGCATCGACCTCGGCGGGGCCGCGAAGGAGCTTTGCGTGGCCCAGACCGGCAGCGAGCCGGTGCGGCCGCACATGCTGCTGTTCAACACCGCGCGCTCGCACGCGGTGCTCTCGTTCGTCGCGTCGGGCCACGTGCTGTTCCTCGACGCCCGGCGGCGCAAGCCGCTGGCGTGCCTCGACGTCGGCCTGCAGGCGCACGCGGCCGTCCCGGCCCCCGACGAGTCGTTCGTGATCGTCGCCAACCAGAACGGCAAGCTCGTGCAGCGGATCGCGACCGACTACAGCACCAACACGTTCCGGCTCGAGCCGGAGGCGACGCTGGACCTCGCGACCGGCACGACGCCGAGCGGCGCGCCGCGGCAGGATCCGGCGCTGCGGCCCGACAACGCGCCGATCTGCCCCTTGGTCGACTCGTCGAGCAAGCTGGCGTTCATCACGCTCCGCGGCGGCGGCATGTTCGTGCTCGACCCGCGCAGCTCGCCGATGCGGATCGTCGCCGAGTACGACAAGGAGACGATCCACGGCAACGGCTGCGGCGGGCTCGAGAGCGACGGCAAGATGTACGTCAACTCGGGCGGCGGCACGGCGGGCAACATGTCCGAGTTCGACGTCTACGCGTTCGACCTCGACCACTTCCGCGCCGCCGCGGGCGGGTTGATCTGCTTCCCGCCGGGCGCCAACACGCCGGCGCCGAAGCTGGTCGTGAGCCTGGACGACCAGGAGCACGGGGACTCGCACGGCGCGACGCTGACCAAGCACGGCCGCTACCTGTGGGTGGCCGACCGCATGGGCAACCGCGTGGTCGTGATCGCGACGAAGACCGACCGGATGGTCGGCGAGTTCCCGCTCAGCGGCGCGCTCAGCGACGACCCGTCGCCGGACCTGCTGGACACCGCGCCCGGCGGCGAGCACGTCTACGTCTCGCTGCGCGGCTCGCTGCCGCTGTCGGGCGACCCCCACGCCTCGACGGGCAGCACGCCGGGCGTCGGCGTCATCGACGTCGAGACCGGCGGCCGCCGGGGAGAGCTGCGCGCGATCGCACGGATCGCGAACGTCGATGCGGGCGGCGTCGATCGCGCCGACCCGCACGCGTTGAGGGTGCGGATGCGGTGAGCTAGGCGCCGCAGACGGGCCAGGGCGAGGAGCCCTCCCGCGCGTAGAGCATGGCGGCACGGCGATCCTGCTCGGCCTCGGAGGCCGCGGCAGGATTGCCGGCGCCGCCGACGCTCTCCCACGTCTGCTGCGTGAACTGGAACTTGCCGTAGAACCCGTTGCCGGTGTCGGTCGACGGGTTGCCGCCGGACTCGCAGGCGGCGATCGCCTGGAGGTGGGGAGGGGTGGCCGGCGCGAGGCGCTCGACGCGCTCGCGCAGGCGCGCGTTGCGCTCGCGCAGGACGCTCACCGGCAGGGTGCGGAGGCGTCGGACGTCGGGCTTGCGATCGAGGCGCCGCGCGAGGCGCACGTTGGTGCGGACCAGGCGGTCGTCCAGATCGGCGTTGTGCGCCAGCTTGCCCGAGGGGCGCAGCGCTCCTCGTTCGGTGTCATCGGTGGCGGCCAGCGCGGCGCTGGGCAGGGCGAGCGCGGGAAGAACCGCCGCAATTGCAGTCTTTTTTGGCATCCGGACACCTAAGCAGGGGCGAACACACGTTCCGTGATGTGCATCACACCGGGGATCGGGTAACCGAAATCACAAGGGGAGGACAGGGAGCCGACAGGGGAGACCTGATGAGTCTGGATACACCGGATCGCACCGCGACCCGCAAGCACACGATCAAGCCGGCGGAGCGGGAGCCCGCCACCAGCTCCGGGTGGTGGGGCGACCTCGGCGACAAGGGCCGCAAGGCGTTCAAGGCGGCGTTCGCGGGCTACTCGCTCGACGCCTTCGACCTGATCATCCTCACGCTGACGCTGGCGGCGATCGGGACGACGTTCGACGTCGGCACGGGCGCGACCGGCGCGCTGGCCACCGTCACGCTCTCCGCCTCGGCGGTCGGCGGCATCCTCGGCGGGATCCTGTCCGACCGCATCGGCCGGGCGAAGACGCTGATGCTCACCGTCGGCGTCTACTCGCTGTTCACGTTCCTGTCCGGCATCGCGTCGAGCTACGAGATGCTGCTCGTCTTCCGCGTCTTCCAGGGCATCGGCTTCGGCGGCGAGTGGGCCGTCGGCGCGATCCTCGTGGCCGAGCTGATCAAGCCCGAGGCGCGCGGCAAGGCGCTCGGCGTGATCCAGAGCGCGTGGGCGGTCGGCTGGGCGCTCGCCGTCGTCGCCTACACGATCGTGTTCTCGCTGTTCCCCGACGAGCAGGGCTGGCGCGTCCTGATGATGCTCGGCATCCTGCCGGCGCTGCTGATCCTCTACGTGCGCAAGAACGTCGACGACCCGGAGGTCTTCTCCGAGACGAAGAAGAAGGAGAAGGCGGGCGACCGCGAGGCCGTCGAGGCGAAGGCGACCGAGTCGCCGCTGAAGCAGATCTTCCGCTCCGACCTCGCGAAGACGACGATCTTCGCCTCGGTTCTCGCCACCGGCATCCAGGGCGGCTACTACGCGATGTTCACCTGGATCCCGACGTTCCTCAAGGAGGAGCGCGACCTGACCGTGGTGGGCAGCGCGGGCTACCTCTTCGTGGTCATCGCCGGCGCCTTCCTCGGCTACCTGAGCGCGGGCTTCGTCCACGACAAGCTGGGGCGGAAGAAGACGTTCACGCTGTTCGCCTCGCTGGCGGGGCTCTCGCTCGTGGCGTACTTCCTCGTGCCGGAGGGCTCGAACACGACGCTGCTGATCGTCGGCTTCCCGCTCGGCTTCTTCGCCTCGGGCTGCTTCGCCGGCTTCGGCTCCTACCTCGCCGAGCTGTTCCCGACGCGGGCGCGCGGGACGGGCGCGGGCTTCTGTTACAACGTCGGCCGCGCGTTCGGCGCGCTGTTCCCGGGCATCATCGGCTTCCTCGCGGCGGTCATCGGGCTCGGCGGCGCCGTCGCCTTCGGCGTCTTCGGGTACGTGCTCGCGATCATCGCCCTGCGCTTCCTGCCCGAGACGCACGGCAAGGAGCTCGTCCCGGTCGAGTGACGGCGCTGAGCGACGCGCTCGCCGCCGCGCGCGTCTACGACCTCGAGCAGCCGCGCCACGCCGGTGCGCCGGTGTGGCCGGCGCACGAGCCGGGCGTGCTGCTCAAGCTGCACCGCCGTCACGAGCCGGGCCTGGGGGAGGCCCGCACGAGCGCCTCGGCGCTGCTCGTGATGGCGGAGCACTCCGGCACCCACATCGACGCGCTCTGCCACCAGGCCGAGAACCTCGAGCTGCACGGCGGGGTGAAGGTGAACGCGCAGGTCCAGACCCCGGAGGGCTTCACGCAGCTCGGGACCGACACGATCGCGCCGCTGCTCGCGCGCGGGGTGCTGCTCGACTGCGCGGGCGCCGGCCACGCGGTCGGCGCCGAGGACCTCGAGCGGGCGGCGCACGGCCTCGGGATCCGCCCCGGCGACGTGATCCTCGTCCGCACCGGCGCGGGCGCGCTGTGGGGCGACCCCGAGGCGTTCCTCGCCGCCGGCGGGATCGACGCGAGCGGCGCGCGCTGGTGCGCCGAGCGCGAGCCGCTGGCGGTCGGCGCCGACAACATGGCGTGGGACGTGCCGGGCGAGGACGATCCCGAGCTCGGCTCGCTGCCCGGGCACCTGATCCTGCTCGTGCGCGCCGGCGTCTACATCCTCGAGGCGCTCAACCTCGAGGAGCTGGCGCGCGACGGCGTGCGCGAGTTCGCGTTCGCCTGCCTGCCGCTGAAGCTGCGCGGCGGCACCGGCTCGCCGGTCAGGCCGATCGCGCTCGTGTAGCGTCGCGGCATGGCGACCCACACCTTTCCCGACGACCAGGTCCACTTCACCTGGGACACCGGCAACGAGCCGGTCATCACCATCGCCGACGGCGACACCGTGGTCATCGAGACCCGGGACGTGAGCGACAACCAGATCGGCCCCGACTCCGACACCAGCGTCATCGACGGCCTCAACTGGGATCGCGTGTATCCGCTCGCCGGGCCGATCGCGGTCGAGGGAGCGGCGCCCGGTGACACGCTCGCGGTCGAGATCGTCGACATCGAGACCCGCGGCTGGGGCTGGACGGCGATCCTGCCCGGCCTCGGCCTGCTGGCGGACGACTTCCCCGACGCCTACCTGAAGATCTTCGACATCTCGGCCGGCGACTACGCGCGCTTCGGCGACGAGGTGGCGATCCCGCTGACCCCGTTCATGGGCACGATGGGCGTCTGCCCGGCCGACGCGTCGGCGACCGCGATCATGCCGCCCGGCCGCTTCGGCGGGAACATGGACACCCGCCAGCTCGTGCGCGGGACGACGCTGTACCTGCCGGTGCAGGTCGACGGCGCGCTGTTCTCGACCGGGGACGCGCACGGATGCCAGGGCGACGGCGAGGTGTGCGTCACCGGGCTCGAGGCGCCGATGAACGTGACGCTGCGGTTCTCGCTGGAGAAGGGCCGCGAGCTTCCGTCGCCGCAGTTCCGGACCGCGCCGGGCTCGCTGACCTCGCGCGTGGACGACGGGGCCTGGTACGGCACGACGGGCGTCGGCCCGGACCTGTTCGTCGACGCGCAGAACGCGGTGCGGGCGATGATCGACCACATCACCGAGGTGACGTCGCTGTCGCGCGAGGACGCCTACCTGCTGTGCTCGCTGTGCGTCGACCTGAAGATCTCCGAGGTCGTCGACGCGGGCGAGTGGATCGTCAGCGCGCTGCTCCCGGAGGCGGTGTTCACGCGGGCGTGATCGTGGCGATGGGCGGGGCGCAGCTCCGCCCGCAGGACTACGACCCGCGGCTGAACGCGTTCGTGCTCTCGCTGGCACGGCGCGAGCGGCCGCGGGTCTGCTTCGTCGGGACGGCGAGCGGCGACTCGCCCACGTACGTCGCGAACTTCTTCCGCGTCTTCTCGGCCCACCACGACTACCGCGTCACCGCCGATGGCGAGGAGGCTTTGGCCGCCCGGCTGCTCTGACGTGTGCCGGGACTACAGCGTCGCCATCGTCTCGTCGCGCGCGTCGGTGACGAACATGTGCCCCGGCGCGTGGGTGATCATCAGCTCCGGTCGCGACGCCACCGCGACCGCCTGGGGCGTCACGCCGCAGGCCCAGAACACCGGCAGCTCGCCGTCGCGGATCTCGACCGGGTCGCCGTAGTCGGGCGCGCCGAGGTCGGCGATCCCGATCGCCTCCGGCTCCCCGACGTGGACCGGCGCGCCGTGGACCGGCGTGTAGCGGGAGGTGATCTGCGTCGCGCGGATCGCCTGCTCGGGCGTCATCGGGCGCATCGAGACGACCAGCGGGCCGGAGAAGCGCCCGGCCGGCGTGCAGTCGACGCTCGTGCGGTACATCGGGACGTTCACGCCCTGCTCGACGTGGCGGATCGGCAGCCCCTCGGCCAGCAGCGCGCGCTCGAACGTGAACGAGCAGCCGATCAGGAACGCCACGAGGTCGTCGCGCCAGTGCTCGCTCGCGTCGGCCGGCTCGTCGACGAGCTCGCCGCGCTCCCAGACCCGGTAGCGGGGGACGTCGGTGCGCAGGTCGGCGCCCGGCGCCATCTGCGCCGGCTCGGGCGAGCCCGGGTCGGAGACGTCGAGCACCGGGCACGGCTTGGGATTGGCGACGCAGAAGCGCAGGAAGTCGAACGCGTCGGCCTCGGGCAGCGCGACGAGGTTGGCCTGGGTGTAGCCGGGCGCGAGGCCCGCGGTCGTGCCGCTGTGCTCGCCCGCGCGGATCGCCGCCCGCAGCCCTGCGGCGTCTAGCATCACGCGCTCCATGCACGTGATCCTTCCCGACGGCAGCCAGAAGGAACTCGAAGACGGCGCGACCGGCGCCGACCTGGCGGCCGCGATCGGCCCCGGGCTGGCCCGTGCGGCGCTCGCGATCAAGGTCGGCGGGGAGGTGCGCGACCTCGCGCGGCCGCTGGCCGACGGCGACGAGGTCGCGATCGTCACCAACCGCGACGACGACTCGCTCGACCTGATCCGCCACGACACCGCCCACGTGCTGGCCGCCGCGGTGCTCGACCTCTATCCGGGCACCAAGATCTCGATCGGCCCGCCGATCGAGGACGGCTTCTACTACGACTTCGAGTTCCCCGAGGGCGTCACCGTGTCCGACGCCGACTTCGAGGCGCTCGAGGCCAAGATGCGCGAGCACGTCAAGGCGGCCGAGCCGTTCGTGCGCGAGGACGTCTCCGCGCAGCAGGCGCTGGAGCGCTTCAAGGCCGAGGGCCAGGACTACAAGGTCGAGCTGATCGAGGACCTCGGCGCCGACAGCGTCTCGCTCTACACCAACGGCCCGTTCACCGACCTCTGCCGCGGCCCGCACGCGCCGGCGACCGACCGCATCAAGGCGTTCAAGCTGCTGAGCGTCGCGGGCGCCTACTGGCGCGGCAACTCCGACAACACGATGCTCACCCGCATCTACGGGACGGCGTTCCACTCCAAGGACGACCTCAAGGCCCACCTCGAACGGCTCGAGCAGGCCCGCCAGAACGACCACCGCAAGCTCGGCCGCGAGCTCGGGCTGTTCAGCTTCTCCGAGCTCAGCCCCGGCAGCGCGTTCTGGCAGCCGGCCGGCACCGCCATCTACAACGCGCTCGTCGCCCGCTCGCGCAAGATGTCGGCCGAGCGCGGCTACCAGGAGATCAAGACCCCGCTGCTCTACGACGCCCAGCTGTGGAAGGTCTCCGGCCACTGGGACAAGTACCGCGAGAACATGTTCGTGACGGAGTCCGAGGACAAGCCGATGGGTCTCAAGCCCATGAACTGCCCCGGCCACTGCGCGTTCTACGCGATGGGCAAGCACTCCTACCGCGAGCTGCCGATCCGCTACGCCGAGCCCGGCCTGCTGCATCGCAACGAGCCCAGCGGCACGCTGCACGGCCTCCTGCGGGTGCGCCACTTCATCCAGGACGACGCCCACATCTTCTGCACGTACGACCAGATCGAGGAGGAGGTCCTGGCCTGCCTCGAGTTCGGCTTCGCCTGGTACGACGCCTTCGGCTTCGACATGCGCATCGAGCTCTCGACCCGCCCGGAGCAGCGCATCGGCTCGGAGGAGAACTGGGACCGCGCGGAGGCCGCGCTGAAGCAGGCCCTGGAGCGCGGCGGCTACGAGCACGAGGTGAACGAGGGAGACGGCGCCTTCTACGGCCCGAAGATCGACCTCCACATGCGCGACTCGCTGAACCGCTCGTGGCAGCTCGGGACGGTGCAGCTCGACTTCACGTTCCCCGAGCGCTTCGACCTCACCTACACCGGCGCCGACAACGCCGAGCACCAGCCCGCGATGATCCACCGCGCGCTGGTGGGCTCGTTCGAGCGCTTCATCGGGATCCTGCTCGAGCACACCGGCGGCGAGCTGCCGTTCTGGCTCGCGCCCACCCAGGCGACCGTGCTCCCGCTCGCCGACCGCCACAACGGCTACGCCCACGAGGTGGCCACCGCGCTCACCGCGGCCGAGCTGCGGGCCGACGTCGACGACCGCACGGAGTCGGTCGGGCGCAAGATCCGCGAGGCCGAGCTGCGCAAGGTCCCGTACATGCTCGTGGTCGGCGATCGCGAGCAGGAGGAGCGCGCCGTGGCGCTCCGCCGCCACGGCGACGGGGACCAAGGAAGCCTCGCTCTCGACGAGGCCGTGCAACGGCTCCTGCGGGAGACGTCCTGACCGGGCGCGGTTTGGGGCTATACTTCCCCACGTTGATCAAGCGTTCCCACACAGCAGCGCCGCGCACAGCTTGACGCCGCGCCGCACCGCCATCGCCTAGTGC
This sequence comes from uncultured Solirubrobacteraceae bacterium, assembly GCA_963811595.1. Lineage (GTDB taxonomy): Bacteria > Actinomycetota > Thermoleophilia > Solirubrobacterales > Solirubrobacteraceae > DASQFQ01. The sequence goes on along the minus strand of CAWERW010000008.1, from coordinate 195,190 downwards.
CGGTCCCTCGCAGGTTCGACCGGCAGCCGCCGGAACGCGATCTCACCCGCATCAATGAGCGCATCCGCGTTCCCGAGGTGCGTCTGATCGACGAGACCGGCGGCCAGGTCGGGATCATGAAGACGCAGGACGCGCTGCGCTACGCGCAGGACAAGGAGCTCGACCTCGTCGAGGTCGCGCCCGAGGCCAAGCCTCCGGTCTGCCGCGTGCTCGACTACTCGAAGTACAAGTACGAGCAGGCCCAGAAGCAGAAGGCCGCGCGCAAGCACCAGACCCAGATCAACGTGCGGGAGATCAAGTTCCGCCCGAAGATCGCGCAGCACGACTACGACACCAAGAAGGGTCACGTCGTCCGCTTCCTCAACGGGCGCGACAAGGTCAAGGTGACGATCATGTTCCGCGGCCGCGAGATGGCCCACCCGGAGCGCGGCGAGCAGCTGCTCAACCGGCTCGCGGAGGAGCTCGGCGAGCTCGCGGTGGTCGAGCAGCGGCCCCAGCAGGACGGGCGCAACATGGTGATGATGCTCGCGCCGTCGAAGTTCGCGGGCGAGGAGAACCACGACGGCGAAGAGGAGAAGCAGGTCGAGGCGCGCCGTCCGATCCAGCAGAAGCCCGCGGGTTCCGCGGACCCCGTCGAGATCCCGCCGGACCAGATCTAGCTAGCTGTGGACGGGCGTCTTCGGCGGCTCGGCCGGCTCCTGGGCCGGCGGCGCCTCCACGCCCTTGCGCGCCGCCTTGCGCTGCGGGCGCTTGACCTTCATCTCCGTCGCCACGAAGTAGGAGCCGAGCACGAACACGATCGCGGCGATCTGGGCGCCGATCGTCTCGACGCTCGGGAAGATCCCGAACCAGAGGCCGAACGACGACGGGATCTCCCAGTCCAGCGGTGTGATCGGCAGCCAGCCGGTGCCCTGCATGGTGCGCGCGGTCTGGCCGACCATCACCACGAGCACGAGCCCGATCAGGCCGCCGGTGGCGATCAGCATCTTCTTGTAGGGCAGCTTGCGCTGGAGCACGAACGTGAGCACCGCGACGGCGAGCGTCAGCGCGAGCCCGAGCGCCGCGCCCTCGATGACGGCGGCGGTGCCGGCGCTCAGCTCCAGCGACTGCAGGAAGAGCACGGTCTCGAAGCCCTCGCGGTAGACGCTCGTGAGGCCGAGGATCAGGAGCCCGGCCGCCTGGGCGGACCAGAAGCCGACCTTCTCCTTCGCCAGCAGCTTGCGCCGCTGGCGGTGGAAGCGCCCGATCCACTCGCTCCAGTAGACGCGGTGGAAGAACCAGTTGGTGATCAGCAACAGCACCCCGATGGCGATCAGCCCGACCACCGCCTCGAGCTTCTCGCCGTACTGCGACAGCGACTCGAGCAGAGTCTGCGCCAGCACCCAGGTGAACAGGCTCGCCACCAGCCCGAGCGCGGCCCCGATCAGCACCGGGCGCCGCAGCCGCCGCCGCACGCCGATGAACGAGGCGGTGATGGCGGCGAGGATGAGCACCGCCTCGAGGCCCTCGCGGAAGACGATGATCGCGGCGTTGGTGACGACCGTGGTGCGGCTGGCGCTGTCGCCGAGCGTCGCCCGCGCGTCCTCGAGCTCGTCGTCGAGCACGAGCCGCGTCTCGCGCACCTCGCGCCGCGACGCGCCCTTGGAGATCAGCTCGGCGAGCCCGTCCTGGTCCTTGGCGCCGAACCAGACCAGGCCCTCGATGTCGGTGGCGAGCCCGGGGTCGATCGACTTCAGCCGCCGCTCCGGGCCGAACTCGAAGAACGCGTACGCCTCGAGCCGCGCCTGCTCCGCCTGGCTGCGCTGGCCGGCGCCGACGGCGGCCTCCATGCGGTCGAGCGTGAGCGCGATCAGGTCGTAGTCGGAGTCGTCGGTCGGCTTCAGCCAGGCCTTCGGCATCACGCCTGAGAGCTCGTCCTCGATCTTCTTGCCGAGCGCCTCGACGTCGTCGTGCGAGGTCACGCCCGTCTCCTTGCGCGCGGCGTCGGTGACGACGGCGGCGAGCCGGTCGAGCTGCACGCCGACGGCGTCGGTGGCCGCGGCGTCGCGCTTGGCGAGCTGGTCGCGGAGGTCGTCGAAGGCGGCGTCGCCCGCGGTGGCGAACGCGATCGCCTCCTGGACCTCGAAGTCGAGCGTCACCCGGCCGTCCTTGACGCCGCGGCCGTACTCGACCGGCACGAGCGCGACGAAGCGCAGCAGCTGCTGGGCGCGCCGCGCGGACTCCTCGGCGGTGTAGGGGGCGGCGGTGAAGCCGTCGAGCGCCCGGTCGATCACGCCGCGGGCGGTGGCGGCGGCCTGCTCGTCGCCGCGCTCGGCGGCGGCGCGCAGGTCCGCGAACGCTTCGGTCGCGGCATCCGCGGCGGGGGCGCCGCGGTCCTGGCGGTAGCGGTCGTCGAGGATGTCCCAGTAGCCGGCGGCCTGCGCGGCGGCCTCGGCCTCGCCGGCGGCGAAGCCCCGCTCGCGCGCGGCGTCGGCGTCCTTGAGCAGCTCGCGCTGGCGCGCCTGGTAGGCGTCGAGCAGGTCCTTGGCGACCGCGAGCCGCGCCGCGCGGGGCTCGAGCTTGCCGTCGGCGAGCCGCCCGACCGCCGCGGTGGCGTCGGCGCCCGGGCGCGTGAAGCGCGTGGCGGTGCGGAAGTCGCGCAGCAGCAGCCACGAGCGGGCCGCGGCGGCGTCGCCGCGCCCTGCGCGGTTGAGCGTGACCGTGTAGGCGCCGCCGTAGGTCGCGGCCCGCGCCTCGCCGCGGGCGGCGGCCAGCGCCCGGCGGTCACCGCGCCCCGCGGCGCGCTCGGCGACCGTGAACGCGCGGCGCAGCGTGCGGTCGGCCGCCGGCGCCTCGGCGCGCAGCGAGCGCCGCAGCTCACCGCGGTAGGCGGCGCGGGCCCGCCGCACGGCCTGCTCGGCGCGCGCGGGCGAGCCGAGGATCAGCTCCTCCTGGGCCGAGAACAGCGCGCGCTGGATGCGCTCCGCGCTCTCCCACGGCGTGGCCGGGTCGGCGGCCTGCGCCGGCGCCGCGGCGATCAGCGCCGCGGCCACGCAGACGATGGCCCAGCCGACCCTCACGGTTCCTAGGTCTCGAGCTCGATGTTCAACTGCTTGGCGGCCTGGGTGATCTGGCCCGCGATCGCCTCGGCCCGGTCCTGCGCCTCGCCGCCGAGCGTGTCGGCCTCCTCGGCGGTGAACTGCTTGCCGCCGGCCTCCTGGTCACGGACCCGCGCGACGTACGCCTCGAGCTCGCTGAGCGACTTGCCGGTCTGCTCGGCCTGCTCGGGGTCCGCCGCGGCGATCTTGGTCTCGACGTTGGCGTAGATGAGCTTCAGGCCGCTGAGGATGTCGGCGATGTCCTGCAGGCGCGAGGAGGCGACGAACGACTTCTCGGTCGCCTTGTCGCCGGCGATGAAGCGCGAGTTCTTCCAGGCCTCGAAGTACTCGGACATCGTCGGGGTCATGACGACGAGCGCGGTCAGCGCGTCCTGCTCGCTCGGCTCCCACTTGTTGGCCGACGCGTCGAGGTCCTTGGTCTGCTTGACGAACTCGTCGTTCGCGGCGAGGTAGAAGCGCGGGTCCGGCAGCGCCTCGCCGAACTCGACCTTGCCGTCGCCGTCGAGGTCGCCCTTGGTCGACCACTTCGGCTCGGTGCCGTAGAGCGCGCTCTCGAGCAGGAAGAACAGGTTGCCCGGCTGCTTGTAGGTCTTGCCGTCCTCGGTCTTGATCGAGAACGGCACGGCGCTCTCGGGATCGGAGGCGTCGCTGCCCGCGTCGATGATCACGTCGTAGTCGGCGAGCTCGGGCACGCCGGCCACCACGCCCTCCATCTCCTCGTAGGCGGGGTTGGCGGCCTTGAACGTCTCCTTGGCGTCGCCGAGGAGCTGGGCGACCTCCTCGCGGTTGTCCGCAAGCATCTTCTTGGTGTCGAAGCCGCTCTGCTCCGCGAGATCGTGGTACGCCTGCGCGTTCTCCTTCAGCCCCGCGACGTCGCCCTGCAGCCGCTGGGTGTGGTCGAGCAGGTAGGTCTTGATGGCGGCGAGGTCGGCGGCTCCGGCCTCGGTCGCGGCCGGCGTGCTCTCCGCGCTGCCGGAGGAGCTGTCGTCGTCGCCGCAGGCGGCGAGCAAGAGGAGGGCACAGGCGAGGAAGATGGTGAAGACGCGCATTAGGGAAACCTAACAAACAACCCCGACCTGGGGCGTCGGGATTGGGCGCGGGTCGGCCATCTATACTGCGCCGTCGCCATGCCGAAGATGAAGTCCCACTCCGGCGCGAAGAAGCGCTTCAAGAAGACCGCCACGGGCAAGCTCCGGGCGCGTCACGCGAACTCGAGCCACATCCTCGAGAAGAAGTCGCCGAAGCGCAAGCGCGGGTTCCGCCAGGATCGCGTCATCTCCAAGGCGGACACGAAGACCGTCACGAAGCTGCTCGGGGGCAACGGCCGATGACCCGCGTCAAGCGCTCCGTCCACGCCCGCAAGAAGCGCCGCGCGACGCTCGACCGCGCCAAGGGCTACCGCGGGGAGGCGCATTCCTCCTACAAGCGGGCCAAGGAAGCGCTGATGAAGGCGGATTCCTACGCGTACCGCGACCGCCGCAACCGCAAGCGCGACTTCCGCCGCCTCTGGGTCACCCGCATCAACGCCGCGGCGCGCCAGGAGGGCATGACCTACTCCACCTTCATGCACGGCCTCAAGCTGGCCGGCATCGAGGTCGACCGCAAGATGCTCGCCGACATCGCCGTGCGCGACGCCGAGACCTTCCGACGCTTTGCCGAGAGCGCCCGCGAGGCGTCGTCGGCCTGACCGCCGAAGACACCAGAGCCCCGGGCGCCCCTCCCATCGGAGCGGCGCCCTTTTTTTCGCCTTGATCACCAGCCCCCACAACGACAACCTCACGACGGTCCGCAAGCTCGCGGGCCGCAAGTGGCGCGACAAGCTGGGCGAGTTCGTCGCCGAGGGCGAGGACCTGATCGCCGCCGCCGAGGCGGCCGGCTGGCCGGCCTCGCTGCGGCTCGTGGTCGAGGGCTCGGGGCTCGAGGGCGAGGAGGTCGCCGCGCCGCTGATGGCGCGCGTGTCGCAGCTGGGCTCGTCCACGCGCGCGCTGGCCGTGTATCCGCAGCGCTGGGCGGAGGCGCCCGTGGGCCCGCTGTCCGTGGCGCTGTGGGGCGTCAACGACCCCGGCAACGTCGGCACCGTGATCCGCTCGGCGCTCGCGTTCGGCGCCGCGAGCGTCGCGCTGGGGCCGGGGAGCGCGGATCCCTTCAGCCCGAAGGCCGTGCGGGCCTCGATGGGCGCGCTGTTCTCCGTCCCGGTCGTGCGCGTCCGCGGTGTCGCCGAGCTGCCGGGCCGGCGCGTGGCGCTGGCCGCCCGCGGCGGGAGCCCGCTCAGCGAGCTGGGCGAGCGCGAGGTCACGCTCGTGGTCGGCGCGGAGCGCGAGGGGCTGCCGGACAAGGTGCTCGCCGAGTGCGACGACGTCTGCCACATCCCGATCCGCTCGGAGTCGCTGAACGCGGCCATGGCCGCGACGGTGGCAATGTACGAGGTGTCCAGATGATCGACCGCATCCAGCAGATCCGGGAGGCGGCCGTGCATGCGATCGAGCGTGCGCGGACCTCCGACGACCTCGAACGGCTGCGGGTGCAGTTCCTGGGCCGCAAGGCGGAGCTGCCGCAGCTGCTGCGAGGCGTCGCAGAACTGCCGCCCGAGGAGCGCGGCAAGGTCGGAAAGAGCGCGAATCAAGCGCGCAACGCGATCGAGGGCGTGCTCGCGGGGCGGAAGCTGCAGGTGGAGCGGGAGGAGCTCGACGCGAAGCTCGCCGCCGACGTCGTCGACGTCACGCTGCCGGGCACGCCGGCGCTGCCGGTGGGCCGGCTGCACCTGCTGACCCACACGCGGCGCGAGCTGGAGGACATCTTCGTCGGGCTCGGCTTCCGCGTCGTCGAGGGGCCCGAGGTCGACACCGTCGCCTACAACTTCGACGGCCTCAACCACGAGCCGACCCACCCGGCGCGGCTGTGGTCGGACACGTTCTACGTCGACGACGACATCGTGCTGCGCACGCACACCTCGCCGATGCAGGTGCGCTCGATGATCGCCCAGCCGCCGCCGCTCTACATCGTGATCCCGGGCGCCTGCTACCGGCGCGACAACGACGCCACGCACACCCCGCAGTTCCACCAGGTCGAGGGGCTGGCGGTCGACGAGGACATCACGCTGGCCGACCTCAAGGGCACGCTGCTGGCGTTCGCGCAGGGCATCTTCGGCGACGAGCGGCGGGTCCGCTTCCGCCCGCACTTCTTCCCGTTCACGGAGCCGAGCGTCGAGCTCGACGTCGACTGCTTCAACTGCACCGAGGGCTTCCTGCGCGACGGCTCGCGCTGCCCGGTCTGCAAGGGCGAGGCGTGGATCGAGCTGCTCGGCGCCGGCGAGGTCGACCCCAACGTCTTCGAGTACGTTCGCGAGCACGGCTACGACCCCGAGCGCCACCAGGGCTTCGCCTGGGGCATGGGGATCGAGCGGATCGCGATGCTCAAGTACGGCGTGCCGGACATCCGGCTGCTCTACGACAACGACCTCCGGTTCCTGGAGCAATTCGGATGACGATTTCATCCGGGTCGATCTGGGCGACAGGGCGCAGCTGCGCACGCGGAGCTGACGGCTGATGCTGCTTCCCGCGCTCTGGCTGGAGGACTACGTCGACGCCGGCCTCGACCCGAAGGCGCTCGCCGACCGGCTGACGATGACCGGCACCTACGTGGAGCGGCTCTACGCCCACGGCGTGACCGCGCTCGAGTACTTCCTGGTCGGGCGCGTGCTGTCGGCCGAGCGGCACCCCGACGCCGACCGGCTGACGGTCTGCATGGTCGCGCTGGGGGAGGGCGACACGGCGCAGATCGTCTGCGGGGCGCCGAACGTCGCCGAGGGCCAGACCGTCGCGGTGGCACGGCCGGGCGCGGTCATGCCGGGCGGCGCGAAGCTCAAGAAGGCGAAGCTCCGCGGCGTCGAGTCCGACGGCATGATCCTGGCCGAGGACGAGGTCGGCATCGGCACCCTGCACGACGGGATCATGGTGCTGAGCGACGACCTCGTGCCGGGGACGCCGCTCGAGGACGTGCTGCCGCTGCGCTCGGACGTGCTCGAGCTCGAGATCACGCCGAACCGCCCCGACTGCCTGAGCGTCTACGGCGTCGCGCGCGAGGTCCACGCCGCGACCGGTGCTCCGCTCGGTCCGCTGCCGGGGGCCGAGCTGCCGACGGGCGAGATCCCCGGCTTCTCGGTCGAGGTGCAGGACGCCGAGCTGTGCCCGCGCTTCACGGCGCTGCTCTACGAGGACGTGCGGCTGGGCGAGTCGCCGCCGTGGCTGAAGGCGCGGCTGATGGCGGCGGGCCAGCGGCCGATCTCCAACGTCGTCGACGTCACCAACTACGTGATGCTGCTGTGCGGCCAGCCGATGCACGCGTTCGACGCCGACCTCGTGGCGGGCGGCCGGCTCGTCGTGCGGCGGGCGCGCGACGGCGAGACGATCACCACGCTCGACGACGTGGAGCGCAAGCTCGACGCCGACATGGTGCTGATCGAGGACGCCGAAGGACCGACGTCGATCGCCGGGATCATGGGCGGCGCGCGCTCCGAGGTGAACGACGGCACCACCCGCGTGCTGATGGAGGCGGCGAACTGGAACGGGCCGAACATCCAGCGCAGCTCGTCGCGGCTGGCGCTGCGCACCGAGGCGTCCGGCCGGTTCGAGAAGGGCCTGTCGCCCGAGCTCGCGCTCGAGGGCCAGGCGCTGGCGGCGAAGCTGATGGTGGAGGTCTGCGGCGCGCGCCCGGTGGGCGGGACGATCGACGTCGGCGGGCCCGGGCCGGAGGCCGCGGTGCTGCGGCTGCGCGAGGCGCGCGTGGAAGGGCTGCTCGGCATCCCGATCGAGCGCGCGGAGCAGGCGGCGATCCTCGAGCGGCTCGGCTTCGGCGTCGCGGAGGCGGACGACGGGCTCGACGCCACCGTGCCGCACTGGCGCCGCTACGACGTCACGCGCGAGGCCGACCTCGTCGAGGAGGTCGGGCGCATCCACGGCTACGAGCACCTGCCGGCCACGCTGCCGTCGCGCCAGGGCGTGAGCGGCCGCCTCGAGCCCGACCAGCGGCTGCGCCGCCGGGCGGAGGACGCGCTGCTCGGCGCGGGCGTGTCGGAGATCCTCGGCTGGAGCTTCGCGGCGCCGGATCTCGTCGAGCGGCTCGGCATCCCGGACGACGACCCGCGCTCGCGCGTCGTGCGGCTGGCGAACCCGATGTCGGAGGACCAGTCGGTGCTGCGCACGAGCCTGCTCGGGCCGCTGCTCGACAACCTCCGGCGCAACCGCGCGCGCGGGAACGAGGACGTGCGGCTGTGGCAGTACGGGGCGGTGTACTTCGCGCGCGACGCGGCGGCAACGGGGTCAGACCCTCTCGACCGGCTCCCCACCGAGCGGCAGCACGTCGGCGCGCTGCTCACCGGCCACCTGCGGCCGCCCTCGTGGCGCGACGCCGAGCCGCCGCGGGCGGACTTCTTCGCCGCCAAGGGCGTGCTCGCCGCGCTCCTGGAGGCGCTGCGCGTGCCGTGGGAGGTCGAGCCGTCGCGCGAGCCGTTCCTGCATCCCGGCCGCTCCGCGCGCGTGCTGGCCGGTGGCGAGCCCGCGGGCTGGCTCGGGGAGCTGCACCCGGCCGTGGCGGCGCGCTGGGACCTCGAGCAGACCGCGGGCTTCGAGCTCGACTTCGGCGTCCTGGCCGCGCAGGCCCGGCTCCAGCCCGGCTACGAGGACCTGACCTCGTTCCCGGCCGTGCGCGAGGACGTGGCGGTCGTCGTGCCCGACGGCGTCTCGGCGGCGCAGCTGGTGGCGGTCGTGCGCAAGGCCGGCGGCGCGCTGCTGCGCCGGGCCGACGTGTTCGACGTCTACCGCGGCACGCAGGTGAGCGAGGGCTCGGCGTCGCTGGCGCTGCGGCTCGAGTTCCGCGCGCCCGACCGCACGCTGACCGACGAGGAGGTCGCGCAGCGCCGCGCGAAGATCGTCGCCGCGCTCGACGAGCAGCTCGGAGCGCGGCTCCGTGGCTGACGTCGCCGTCCTCGGCGCGTCGGGCTACGCGGGCGCGATCGCCGCCTCGCTGATCTGGCGCCACCCGTTCTTCGAGCTCAAGCACGTGACCGCGCGCTCGGAGGCGGGCGCCGTGCTCGACGAGATCCACCCGCGCACGCGCGTGCCGCTCGTGCTCGAGGACTGGGACGCGGACGAGCAGGGCGAGGTCGACGCGGCGCTCGTGTGCTGGCCGCACGGGGTCGCGGCGCCCGCGGTGGCGGCGCTGCGCGAGCGCGGCGTGCGGGTCGTCGACCTGTCGGCGGACTTCCGCCTGCGCGACCAGGCGACCTACGAGGACTGGTACGGGCGCCATGGCGCGCCCGACCTGTTCGGCGCGGGCGTCTACGGGCTGCCGGAGCTCTACCGCGAGGCGCTCGCCGGCGCCGACCTGGTCGCCAACCCCGGCTGCTACCCGACCGCGGCGCTGCTCGGGCTCGCCCCGCTGGCGCGCGCGGGCGCGATCGCGGACGTCGTGATCGACGCGAAGTCGGGCGTCTCGGGCGCCGGGCGCTCGCCGTCGGCGACGACCCACTTCATCTCGGCCGACGAGAACATGACCCCCTACAAGGTCGAGCGCCACCGCCACACGCCGGAGATCGAGCAGGAGCTGGCGGCGCTCGGCGCGGCGCTGCCGATCACGTTCACGCCGCACCTGGTGCCGCTCGCGCAGGGCGAGCTCGTCTCCTGCTACGTGACGCCGGGGCGCGAGCTGGGGGAGGGCGAGCTCCACGACCTCTATCGCGAGGCCTACGAGGGCGAGCCATGGGTCGAGCTCCGGCTCGGCCCGCCCGGCGTGCTCGAGGTGCGCGAGACCAACTACTGCCGGCTGTCGGTGCACCGCGACGACCGCACCGGCCGCGTGCTGGTGTTCTCGGCGATCGACAACCTGTGGAAGGGCGCCGCGTCGCAAGCGGTGCAGAACCTGAACCTGATGTTCGCGCGGGACGAGAGCGAGGGACTGCGATGACGACCGCACCGACCCAGTCGCGCTGGGTCACGCTGCCCGGCCACGCCGTCGACGCCGACGGCGGCTTGCCCGCCGGCTTCCGCGCCGCCGGGGTCGCCTGCGGCCTCAAGCCGAGCGGCGGCACCGACCTCGGCCTGCTGGTCTCCGACACGGTCGGGACCGTGAGCGCCGCGCGCTTCACGCGCTCCGGCGTGCTCGCCGCGCCCGGTGATCCTGTGCCAGGAGCGCTGCCGGCTCGACTCGCTGCGCGCGGTCGCCGTCAACTCCGGCAACGCCAACGCGGCGACGGGGCGCCGCGGCGTCGACGACGCCGCGCGCATGCAGGGCGCCGCCGCGATGGCGGTCGGGCTCGACCCCGAGGTCGTCGCGGTCGCCTCGACCGGCGTGATCGGCGTGCCGCTGCCGGCCGACCCGATCATCAAGGGGATCCTCGCCGCCCGCGGCGACCTCGCTCCCGAGGGCGACGAGCGCTTCGGCGACGCGATCCGCACCACCGACCTGTTCCCCAAGCGCGCCACGGTCGACGTGACGCTGCCCAGCGGCACCGTCCGCATCACCGCCCAGGCCAAGGGCGCGGGGATGATCTCGCCCAACTTCGCGACGATGCTGTGCTTCGTGCAGACCGACGCGGCGCTCGCGCCCGAGACCGCGGACCTGCTGCTCGGCGTCTGCGTGAAGCGCTCCTTCGACCGCATCTCGGTCGACGGCCAGCTCTCGACCAACGACACCGCGATCCTGATGGCGAGCGGCGCGAGCGGCGTGCGGATCGAGCCCGAGTCCGAGGACGAGGTGCGCTTCGGCGAGGCGCTGGATGCCGTCCTGCGGCGGCTCGCGGTGCTGATGGTGCGCGACGGCGAGGGCGCGAAGCGGGTCGGGCGCGTGGTGGTCAGCGGCGGCCACGAGCCGACCGTCGAGACCGCGGCGCGCGCGGTCGCCAACTCGCCGCTGGTGAAGGCGGCGCTGCACGGCGGCGATCCCAACTGGGGCCGCATCGCCGCGGCGGTGGGCGGGGCGCTGCCCGGCACGGCACCGCTGCCGCTCGACATCTGGATCGAGGACGTCCATGTCTGCGCGGGCGGCGCGGCGCTGCAGTTCGACCTGCCCGCGCTCGCGGGCGCGGTCTCCGGCGAGGAGGTCGAGTACACGGTCGGCCTGCCCGGCGAGGGGGTCGAGACCGAGGTCTTCTTCTCCGACCTCTCGCACGACTACGTGACGATCAACGCGGAGTACACGACCTGATGCGCGATGTCGGCACCCTGCTCGAGGCGCTCCCCTACATCCGGGAGTTCCACGGCAAGACCGTGGTCATCAAGTACGGCGGCGCGGCGATGACCGACCCCGACCTGCGCGAGGAGTTCGCCCGCGACGTCGTGCTGCTCAAGTACGTCGGCCTCAACCCGATCGTCGTCCACGGCGGCGGGCCCGACATCACGCACTACATGGAGCGGCTCGGCATGCCGGTCGAGTTCGTCGGCGGGCTGCGCGTGAGCAGCGCCGACACCGTCGAGATCGCGAAGATGGTGCTGGTCGGCAAGGTCAACAAGGACATCGTCCTGCGCATCAACCGCCACGGGCAGCCGGCCGTCGGGCTGTGCGGCGACGACGGGCTGCTGTTCCGGGTCGCCAAGACGGAGGGCCCGGAGGGCGAGGACATCGGCTACGTGGGCCGGATCGAGCGCGTCGACGTCGGCGTGATCGAGCACATCGCGGCCGACTACATCCCGGTCATCGCCTCCGTCGGCGCCGACCGCGAGGGCAGCTCGCACAACGTCAACGCCGACGAGGCCGCCGGCGCGGTGGCGCGGGCGCTGGGCGCCTACAAGGTGATGTTCCTGACCGACGTCGCGGGCTGGCTGCGCGACGCCGCCGACCCGGAGTCGGTCATCAGCGAGTGCGCGGCGGACGAGGTCGAGGCGGCGCTGGACGGCGTGGCGGGCGGGATGCGGCCGAAGCTGCGCGCCTGCCTCGACGCGATCCACGGCGGCGTCACCTACGCGCACATCATCGACGGCCGCGTGCCGCACTCCCTGCTGCTCGAGCTGTTCACCGACGCGGGGATCGGCACGAAGGTGCGGCCGGCGCGGTGAGCTCCGCGCTGATCCCGAACTACGCGCGCTACGACGTCGAGTTCGAGCGCGGGGAGGGCGTGCGCCTGTGGGACTCGGACGGGCCGCGAGTACCTCGACTTCCTGTCCGGGATCGGCGTCTGCAACACGGGCCACTGCCATCCGGCCGTGGTGGCGGCGGTGCAGGAGCAGGCGGCGCGGCTGCTGCACGTCTCGAACCTCTTCTACACGGCGCCGATGGTGCGGCTCGCCGAGCGGCTGGCGGAGCGGTCGCTGGGCGGCAAGGTGTACTTCTGCAACTCGGGCGCGGAGGCGAACGAGGCGGCGCTGAAGCTCGCGCGCAAGCGGCGGCCGGGCGGAAGCTTCGTCGTCCTGCACGGCGGCTTCCACGGGCGGACGTTCGGGGCGCTGTCGGCGACGCCGCAGGAGACCAAGCAGGCGCCGTTCGCGCCGCTGGTGCCTGGGTTCGAGGCGGTGCTCCCGGCCGCCGCGGCGGGCGCGGTCGACGGGCAGACGGCGGGCGTGGTGCTCGAGCTGATCCAGGGCGAGTCGGGCGTGCACCCGCTGGACCCTGAGCTCGTGGCCGGGATCCGGGCGGCGTGCGACGAGCACGGCGCGCTGCTGATCGTGGACGAGGTCCAGACCGGGATGGGGCGGACCGGGACGCTGTGGGCGTACGAGCGCTACGGGATCGTGCCCGATCTGATGACGGTCGCGAAGGGGCTCGGCGGCGGGCTGCCGATCGGCGCCCTCGTCACCGCGCCGGAGCACGGCGACGTCTTCGCTCCCGGCGACCACGGCTCGACGTTCGCGGGGAACCCGCTGGTGTCGGCTGCGGGCAACGCCGCGTTGGACGTGCTCGGGGATCCGGCGCTGCTCGAGCGCGTCGACGAGCTGGGCGCCGTGCTGGCCGAGGGCCTGCGCGAGCTGCCGGGCGTCTCCGACGTCCGTGGCCGGGGCCTGATGGTGGCGTGCGAGGTCGCGGGCGACGCGCCCGAGCTCGCCCGCCGCGCGCTCGTCGAGCACGCGCTGGTCATCAACGCCACCGGCCCGGGCACGCTGCGCTTCCTCCCGCCGCTCGTCGTCAGCGAGGACGAGATCGCGGAGGCCGTCAGGCGTCTGGGCGAGCTGCTCGGTGGATGACGTGCAGCCGGCCGTGGAAGTCGAACTCGCCGCGCGGGCGCATGCCGAGCCGCTCGGCGACGCGCCGTGACGCGACGTTCTCGGGCGCGATCAGCGAGATGAGCTCCTCGGCGCCGAGCTCGCGCCAGGCGTAGTCCACCGAGGCGCGCGCGGCCTCGGTCGCGTAGCCGTGGCCCCACGCGTCGCGGCCGAGCAGCCAGCCGACCTCGAGCCCCGGCCAGCCGTCCGGGCGCCACAGCCCGACGCGCCCGATCAGCGCGCCCTCGCGCTCGACCGCCCACAGGCCGTAGCCGCGCAGCTCCCAGTGGCCGATGAACAGCGCGATCTCCCGCCATGTCTGCTCCGGGTCGAGGACGCCGCCCATGAAGCGCATGACCTCGGGGTCGGCGGTCATCTCGGCGTACGGCGCGGCGTCCTCCTCGCGCCACCCGCGCATGGTCAGGCGGTCGGTCGTGAGCGTGGGGACCATAGGCTGAGCACTATGGAGCGCGAGATCGCCATCCGCGGCGAGGTCATCCGGCTCGGCCAGCTGCTCAAGCTCGCCGGCCTGATCGACGCCGGCGGCGAGGCCGCGGCCTACCTGGAGTCGGGCGGCGTGCGCGTCAACGGCGAGGCGGAGAGCCGGCGCGGGCGCAAGATCCGCCCGGGCGACGAGGTCGCGGCGGGCGGCGAGACGCTGAAGATCGTGGCGCGCTAGGGCGCCGGCGGGCGCTCGTGCCGCGGCTCGTAGAGGCCGAGCTCGCCGCCGCCGGGCAGCGCGATCGCGGTGTAGATGCCCCAGCCCTCGTCGCTGACGGGCCGGACCAGCTCGACGCCCTTCGCCTTCAGCGCGGCCGTGGTGGCCTCGAGGTCGGAGGTCATCAGGTAGAGATCGGCGCCGGGCGCTTCCGCGGGGTGGGCGGCGATCTCCGCCGGCGGGAGGCCGAAGATGTCCCAGCCGCCGCCGGCGTCGACCGACGGGAGCTCGAGCACGTCGCGGAAGAATGCCCGCAGCGCGTCGGCGTCGCGGGTGAAGAGGATGGCGTGGACCCCGTCGATCATCACCCGGGACCGTAGTCGAGCCAGACGAAGCCGACCCAGAACATTCCCGCGAGCTCGGCGGCGATCGTGATCAGCGGCCAGGCCACGAGCTCGAACGCGCCCCGGCGCCGTGCGAGCCAGGCGGTGAGGAGGGGTGGGACGCCCAGCAGGGCGAGCGCGAGGCCGAGGCGGTCGCTGTCCGCGTCGAGCACCGCCAGCGCCGCGGCGGTGCCGGCGGCGGGGAGGAGCAGCGGGGCGCACAGCCACAGCAGGATCCGCTCGCGGCGGTCGCGCCGCGCCGCCTTGCGCTCCCGGTCGCGGTTGCGCGCCTCGATGCGCGTCCGCGCGGCGACTGCGAAGTCCGCCTCCATCGACGGACCTTTCGAGTGAGGACCCGTCACCCCTTCTCGAGAAACGCCGCGACGTTCTTGCGGAAACCCTCGCTGCCGTAGGCCGCGCGGATCAGGTCCTCCCCCTCGGGGGTGGTCATCGCGCGGATGCGGCGCAGCGCCTCCTTGGTGGCGCGCAGCGTCACCGGGGCGTGGGAGGCGAGCTGCTCGCACAGTTCCTCGACGCGCGCCTCGATCGCGTCCGGCTCGGCGACCTCGGTGGCGAGGCCGATCGCCAGCGCCTCGTCGATCTCGATCGGGCGCGCGGTGAAGACGATGTCCTTGAGCCGCGCCGGGCCGAGCAGCCACGCCAGCCGAGCGTAGTTCTCCATCGACAGGCAGTTCCCGACCGTGCGCGCGATCGGGAGCCCGAAGCGCGCGGCGGGCGTGCAGACGCGCAGGTCGCAGGTGGCCGACAGGGCGAGCCCGGAGCCCATCGCGAAGCCGTCGACCAGCGCGACGGTCGGCTTGGTCACCGTCTCCAGCCGGCCGACGATGCGGTCGATCGTCGCCTCGTAGGCGAGCGCGTCCTCGCCGGTCTCGTCGAAGTCGGCGAACTGGCGGATGTCGGTGCCGGCCACGAACGCCTTCTCGCCCGCGCCGCGCAGGACGACGGCGCGCACCGAGTCGTCGGCGTCGGCCGCCTCGCACGCCTCGTAGAGCTCCTCGTACATCGCGAACGTCATCGCGTTGTGCGCCTCGGGCCGGTTGAACGTCACCCACAGGGCGGGCCCGCGGCGCTCGGTCAGGACAGAGATCGGATCTCCTCCTCGCTGAAGCCGGCCTCCTGGAGGATCTCGTCCGTGTGCTGGCCGAGCAGCGGCGCCGGCCGCCGGATCGCGCCCGGCGTGTCGGACAGCTTCACGGGGATGCCGAGCGCGCGGATCGTGCCCTCGACGGGGTGCTCGACCGTCACCTCCATCTCGCGCGCCTGCGTGTGCGGGTCGGCGAACACCTCGGCGTAGTCGTGGATCGGCCCGCACGGCACGCCGCCCTCCACGAGCACCGCGACCCACTCATCCGTCGTCTTCGCCCGCAGGACCGCTTCGAGCTCGGCGACCAGGTCGGAGACGTTGGCCATCCGGTCGTCGTTCGTGGCAAAGCGCGCGTCCTCGACGAGCTGAGGCGCCCCGATGGCGGAGCACAGGCGCTGGAACAGCGGCTGCGTGTTGCCGCCCACCGTGATGTAGCCGTCGGCGGTGCGCAGCGCCTGGTACGGCGCGGTCAGGCGGTGCGCGGAGCCGAGCTTGCCCGGCACCCGCCCGGTCGCCCACAGCTCGGCGGTCTCCCAGATCGAGAGCGCCAGCGCGCCCTCGAACAGCGACGTGTCGACGTACTGCCCGCGCCCCGTCCGCTCGCGCGCGTGCAGCGCCGACAGGATCGCCACCGCGCAGAACAGCCCCGCGGAGAGGTCCCCGATCGGGATCCCGGACTTGACCGGGTTGCCGTCCGGCTCGCCGGTGACGCTCATCACGCCCGGAGAGCCCCTGCGCGATCAGGTCGTAGCCCGGCCGCTGCGAGTACGGCCCGGTCTGCCCGAAGCCGGAGATCGAGGCGTAGACGAGCCGCGGGTTGACCTCCCGCAGCGTCTCGTAGTCGACGCCCAGCCGCGCCGCGACGCCCGGGCGGTTGTTCTCGAGCACGACGTCGGCGTGCTCGGCGAGACGGTGAAAGGCCCCCACGTGGGCAGGCTGCTTGAGGTCGAGGGTGAGCGACCGCTTGTTGCGGTTGACGGCCAGGAACGCCGCCGTGTCGTCGCCGCTCATGCGGAAGCCCAGCGAGCGCCGCGTCGAGTCGCCGCCCGGCGGCTCGACCTTGATCACGTCGGCGCCCATGTCGGCCAGCACCTGGCCGCAGAACGGCCCCGCCATGACCTGCGTGAGCTCGAGGACCCGCAGGCCTTCGAGCGCGCTCACGCCGCGGGCTCGGCCGCCGCCTGCCGCACCCGCCCGGCGTCCTCGGAGACCGCGGGCGGCTCCGGCTCGCGCTCGAGCACCGCGAGCGCCGCGGGCACGCCCGGCTCGATCGGCACGCCGGCGATCCGCAGCCCCATCTCGACGCCGCACAGCGTCCCGGCCAGCATCAGGTCGTTGAAGTCGCCGAGGTGGCCGATGCGGAAGATCCGGCCCTTGAGCTTGCCGAGCCCGGCGCCGAGCGACATGTCGAAGCGCTCGAGGATCACCCGCCGGACCTCGTCGGCGTCGACGCCCTCGGGCACCACGACGCCGGTCAGCACGGCGGAGCGCTCGCGCGGGTCGACGGCCAGCACCTCGAGGCCCCACGCCTCGACCGCGGCGCGCGTCGCCTCGGCGTGGCGCGCGTGGCGGGCGAACACCGTCGGCAGCCCTTCCTCGCGCAGCATCGCGAGCGCCTCGCGCAGCCCGTAGAGCAGGTTGGTGGCCGACGTGTAGGGCCAGAAGCCGCTCTCGTTCGCCTCCAGGATCGGCGCCCAGTCCCAGTAGGAGCGCGGCGACCCGGACGTCCGCGAGATCTCGACCGCCCGCGGGCTGACCGCGTTGAAGCCCAGCCCCGCCGGCAGCATCAGGCCCTTCTGGGAGCCGCCGACGGTGACGTCGACGCCCCACTCCTCGTGCCGGTAGTCGATCGACCCCAGCGACGAGATGACGTCGACGAGGAACAGGGCGTCGCTGCCGGCCGCGTCGATCGCGGCGCGGATCTCGGGGATCCGGCTCGTCACGCCGGTCGAGGTCTCGTTGTGGACGACCATGACGGCGGCGATCGACGGATCGGCCTCGAGCTCCTCCTGCACGGCCTCGGGCTGGACGCCGTGGCGCCAGTCGCCCTCGACCCAGCGCACGTCGAGCCCGAGCCGCTCGGCCATGCCCTGCCACAGCGTCGCGAAGTGGCCGGTCTCGAAGGCCAGCACGCGGTCGCCGGGCGTCAGCGTGTTGACGAGCGCCGCCTCCCACGCGCCGGTGCCCGACGACGGGTAGACGACGACCGGCCCGCTCGTCTGGAAGACCTCCCGCAGGCCCTCGAGCACCTCGAGCCCGAGCCGCGCGAAGTCGGGGCCGCGGTGGTCGATCGTGGGGGCGTCGATCGCGCGCAGGACGCGATCGGGCACGTTCGTGGGCCCCGGGATCTGAAGGAAGTGCCTCCCGCTGCGATGGCTCATCCTCCGAGCAGGGTAGGGATCAGATCGACATGGCGATCCAAGACGACCTGGCGCGGGAGCTGCGCGGCGACGTACGGGCCGACGACTACACCCGCCACCTGTACGCCGCGGACGCCAGCCTGTACGCCAACGCGCCGCTGCTCGTCGCGTTCCCGCGCGACGCCGACGACGTCGCCGCCGCGATCCGCTTCGCCGCCCGCGCGGGCGTCCCGGTCGTCTCGCGCGGCGCGGGCACGAGCCTCGCCGGCCAGACCGCCGGCCAGGGCATCGTGCTCGACACCTCGCGCCACATGGACGCGATCGGGGAGATCGACCTCGAGCGCCGCCGCGTCCGCGTCGGCCCGGGCGTCGTGCAGGACGACCTCAACCGCGCGGTCATGCCCCACGGCCTCGGCTTCGGCCCCGACACGTCGACCTCGAACCGGGCCACGCTCGGCGGCATGATCGGCAACAACTCGTCGGGCAGCCACTCGATCGTCTACGGCACGACGATCGACCACGTGCTCGGGCTCGACGTCGTCCTCTCCGACGGCTCGCGCGCGACGTTCGGCCCGGTGGGCGAGGAGGAGCGCGCCCGCCGCGCCCAGGCCGACACGCTCGAGGGCGCCATCTACCGCGGCCTGCCGGAGATCCTGCGCGAGCACGCCCGCGCGATCGCCGAGGACTA
The DNA here is from genome assembly GCA_963811595.1 of uncultured Solirubrobacteraceae bacterium. Lineage (GTDB taxonomy): Bacteria > Actinomycetota > Thermoleophilia > Solirubrobacterales > Solirubrobacteraceae > DASQFQ01. The sequence continues at coordinate 176,711 of CAWERW010000008.1, read as the reverse complement.
CCCGCGCCACTGGCGCCAGTCCGGCGGCTACCGGCTCGACTACCTCGCGCGCGAGTTCGACCTCGCCCGCTTCGTGACCGGCAGCGAGGGCAGCCTCGTCGCGATCACGGAGGCCGAGGTCGGGCTGATCGAGCTGCCGAAGGCCAGGCAGTTCATCGTCGGCCACTTCGACTCGGTCGACGAGGCGGTCGCCGCGACGCAGGACGCGCTCGATCTGAAGGCGGCCGCGATCGAGATGATCGACGCGACGATCCTCGAGCTCTCGCGCTCCAAGCGCGAGTACGCGCAGATGGCGTCGACGATCAAGGGGGAGCCGGGCGCGCTGCTGTTCGTCACGTTCTTCGGCGACACGCCCGAGGAGGCCGGCGCCCAGCTCGACGAGCTCGACGCGGCCTGGCGCGAGCACGGCCACGGCTACCACACGCTGCGCGCCGAGACCGCCGCCGAGCAGGCCGCGCTGACCAAGGTGCGCAAGGCCGGGCTGGGCCTGCTGATGGCCGCCAGCGAGGGCGCCAAGCGCCCCGCCGCGTTCGTCGAGGACACCGCGGTGGCGCCCGAGCGGCTCGGCGACTACGTGAAGGCGTTCCGCGCGATCCTCGACCGCCACGGGCTGACCGCCGGCTTCTACGGCCACTGCAGCGTCGGCTGCCTGCACATCCGCCCGTTCGTCGACCTCACCGCGCCCGGCGGCGTCGACACGATGGCCGCCGTGGCCGACGAGATCGCCGCGCTGGTGGCGGACTTCGACGGCGTCAACTCCTCCGAGCACGGCGACGGGCGCATCCGCAGCCCGTTCAACCCGCGCGTGTTCGGCGACGAGCTCTACGAGGCGATGCGCAAGGTCAAGGCGCTGTTCGACCCGCACGGGCGGATGAACCCGGGCGTGATGGTCGACGCCGCGCCGCTGACCGTCAATCTGCGCGACCCCGAGCTGCCGGCGGCCGGCCCGCTCGAGACGCACTTCTCCTTCGGCGGCGGCACGATGCGCGACGCCGCCGACCGCTGCCAGCGGATCGGCGCCTGCCGCAAGACCGGGGTGGGCGTGATGTGCCCGTCCTACATGGCCACGCGCGAGGAGGAGCACGCCACGCGCGGGCGCGCCAACGCGCTGGTCAAGGCGCTCTCCCAGCCCGATCCCGCCGCCGCCATGGGCGACGAGCGGCTGCACGAGATCCTCGACCTCTGCCTCGAGTGCAAGGCGTGCAAGAGCGAGTGCCCGCTGAGCGTCGACATGGCGACGATGAAGTCCGAGTTCCTCTCGCACTACCAGGCGCAGCACGGGGTCCCGCTGCGCTCGCGGCTGTTCGGCGCGATCCGGCGGCTCAACCGCCTCGGCTCGGCGACCGCGCCGGTCAGCAACCTGCCGCTGCCGCGCGGGCTGCTCGAGCGCGTCGCCGGCATCGACCGCCGCCGCCCGCTCCCGCGCTTCGCGCGCGAGACGCTGCTGCGCTGGGACAAGCGGCGCACGCCGCGGCGCGGCGAGCGCGGCGACGTCGTGTTCCTGGCCGACTCGTTCACCACGTTCACCGAGCCCGCGATCGGCCGCGCCGCGATCGAGCTGCTGGAGGCCGCGGGCTGGAACGTCCGGCTGGAGAGCGCCGGCTGCTGCGGGCGCTCGAGCATCTCCAAGGGCCTGCTCGACCAGGGCCAGCGGATGGCGGCGGCGATGGTCGAGCGGCTGGCGCCCGAGGCCGAGCGCGGCGTCCCGATCGTCGGCTGCGAGCCGTCGTGCCTGCTGACGCTGCGCGAGGAGCACCCGGCGCTGGTCGACGACCCGCGCGCGGCGACCGTCGCGGCGGCCACGCGCCTCGTCGAGGAGCTGCTCGTCGAGGCGATCGACGACGGCTCCCTGAAGCTCGATCCCGATGCCGAGGTCAGCAACCGCCCGATCGTGTTCCACGGCCACTGCCACCAGAAGGCGCTGGCCGGCACGGGGCCCACGGTGGCGCTGCTGCAGCGCATCCCGGGCGCCCAGGTGACGGAGCTCGACGCGGGCTGCTGCGGAATGGCGGGTTCGTTCGGGTTCGAAACGGAGCACTACGAGCTCTCGATGAGGATCGGCGAGTCACGGCTGTTCCCGGCGCTGCGGGAGGCAGCGCCCGGGACCCTGGTCTCCGCGACCGGGGTGTCGTGCCGTCAGCAGATCGGCCACGGGGTCGGGCAGCGCGCCTGGCACCCGGTCGAGCTGGTCAAGGCGGCACAGGCCGCATAGCGACAGGGGAGGAGCTTCATGTCCAACGAGTTGATCTCGATCATCGTCCTGGTGGTCGTGTTCCTCGTCGCCACGACGATGGGGATCAACATGGGGGTGCTCGGGGTCGTGGCCGCGTTCGGCCTCGGCACGGCGCTCGGGGTGTCGGAGGACGACATCTTCGCCGGCTTCCCCGGCGACCTGTTCGTGATCCTGGTCGGGGTCACGCTGCTGTTCGGCATCGCGTCGAACAACGGGACGGTGGACTGGCTGATCCAGGCCGCGGTGAGGGCGGTCAAGGGCCGGACGATCGCGATCCCGTGGGTCTTCTTCCTCGTCACGGCGGTCCTCACCGCGTCGGGCGCCGTCGTCCCGGGCGCGGTCGCGATCGTCGCCCCGATCGCGCTCGGCTTCGCGATCCAGTACGGCATCAACCCGGTGTTGATGGGGCTCTTCGTCATCAACGGCGCGACGGCGGGCGGCTTCTCGCCGATCAGCGTGTTCGGCTCGATCGTCAACGGCGTCGTCGAGCGCGAGGACCTGGCCGAGAACGCGATGCTGCTGTTCGTCAGCTCGTTCATCTTCAACTTCCTGCTGTGCTTCGTCGTGTTCTTCCTGTTCGGCGGGCGCAAGCTGCTCGGCCACCGGGTCGAGCCGACCGGCGAGGACGAGGAGGGCAACGGGCGCTTCGAGCGCGAGGTCCAGGAGCGCGAGCAGGCGGGCACGGGGCCGAAGCCGATCGCCGGCGGCGCGGCGAGCACGGTGCCGACGGAGGTGCCGGAGCTCGACCGCGACAAGATCCTCACGCTGGCCGGCATCGGCTCGCTGATCTTCGTGGCGCTGGCGTTCGACGTCGACGTCGGGTTCGTCGCCTTCAGCATCGCCGCCGTCCTCATGCTGGTCTCGCCCAAGGCGAGGAAGGGCGCGGTCGAGAAGGTCGCGTGGTCGACCGTGCTGCTGATCTGCGGCATCGTCATGTACGTCGGCCTGCTCGAGGAGATCGGGACGATCGACTGGCTGGGCGAGCAGGTGGCGACCCTCGACCGGGCGCTGCTCGCGGCGCTGCTGATCTGTTACGTCGGCGGCGTGGTGTCGGCGTTCGCCTCCACCACCGGCATCCTCGGCGCGCTGATCCCGCTCGCCGTGCCGTTCCTGGAGACGGGCGCGGTCGGCGCGGTCGGCCTCATCATCGCGCTGTCGATCTCCTCCTCGGTGGTCGACTCGAGCCCGTTCTCGACGAGCGGCGCGCTGACCGTGGCCAACACGCCGGCGGAGCACCGCGAGCGCGTGTTCAAGAACCTCATGCGCTGGGGCATGAGCATGGTGCTGATCGCCCCGCCGGTCGCGTGGATGATCTTCGTGGTGCCCGGCTGGCTGTGATCCGCTGGGGGGTGATCGGCACGGGCGGGATCGCGCAGACGTTCGCCGCCGATCTCGCCCACACGGACTCGGGGGAGGTGGTGGCCGTCGGCTCGCGCCGGCAGGCCACCGCCGACGAGTTCGCCTCGCGGTTCGGCGCCGCGCGCGCGTACGAGGGCTACGACGCGCTCGTCGCCGACGCGGAGGTGGACGTGGTGTACGTCGCGACGCCGCACCCGATGCACCACGAGGACGCGCTGCTCGCGCTGCGCGCCGGCAAGCCGGCGCTGGTCGAGAAGCCGTTCACGATGGACGCGGGGGAGGCCGGGGAGCTCGTCGCCGAGGCGCGCTCGTCGGGACTGTTCCTCATGGAGGCGATGTGGGCGCGCTTCCTGCCGCACATCCGCGAGCTGCGGCGGCTGCTCGGGGAGGGCGTGGTGGGCGAGGTGGTGACCGTCCACGCCGACCACGCCCAGTGGTTCGCGGAGGACCCGGCGCATCGACTCTTCGCGCCCGAGCTCGGCGGCGGCGCGCTGCTCGACCTCGGCATCTACCCGGTCTCGTTCGCGTCGATGGTGCTGGGCGCGCCCGACCGCGTGCTCGCCCTCGCCGACCCGGCCTTCACGGGCGTCGACGCCCAGACCTCGATCCTGCTCGGCTACGAGAGCGGCGCCCACGCGGTGCTGAACTGCACGCTGCGGGGGAAGGGGACGACGCGCGCGGCGATCGTCGGCACCGAGGGCCGGATCGAGCTCGAGCAGAGCTTCTACCAGCCGACCTCGTTCACGCTGATCCCGCGCGAGGGGGAGCCGCAGCGGCTGTTCGACCCCGTCGCGGAGGGCGGGCTGCGCCACGAGGCCGACGAGGTGGCGCGCTGCCTGGGCGAGGGGCTGCTGGAGAGCCCGGAGATGCCGCTCGACGAGACCGTGGCGATCATGCGGACGATGGACGCGGTGCGGGCGGCGGCGGGATGAACCCGCCGATGTGGGTTCGCTACGCGCTGTGGCTCGGATCGGCCGTGTGCCTGGTCCTCTCGGCGCTGGTGCTCGACGACCGCAGGGACAGGGCGCTCGCGGGCGCCGGCTTCATCGTCCTCTCCGCGGCGCCGCTCTTCATGTACGAAAGCGACGAGCCGCCGCGGCACCGAACCCGGCAGATGGTCGTCGCCGCCTGCGCGGTGGTGGCGGTACTGGCCGGGGTCTGGCTCTGGGCCTGGTGAGCGCCTAGCGGCTCGACGGGCCCGCGCCGGGGCGGGATGATGGCCGCTTCCGGCCCTTCTGTCTCACATGCTGGGACCAGCTGTTGCGACGGTGGGACTCGCTCTCGAAGGATGGAGGCCCATGACTGGCGCGTCGCAGGATCAATCGAACGGCGGTGCGGGCAGCACGTCGCTGGCCACGTTGCGGCGGGGGCTGGACATCCTCGAGGAGCTCGCGACGGCATCGTCGACCCGCGGCCTCGACCACGCCACGCTCGGGCGGCGCCTCGGGCTGAGCCGCAGCACGCTCTACCGCTACCTCGCCTGCCTGCAGCAGGCCGGCTACATCGAGGACGCGGTCGAGCCCGGCCGCTACCGGCTCGGCGCGCGCATCATCTACCTCGCCGCGGTCACCCACGGCCGCGAGTTCAGCGACCTGGCGCGCGACGCGGTGCGCGAGCTGGCCGCCGCCACCGGGCACACGGCGCACGCCACGGTCTATGACCATCCCCACTCGGTCACGATTCAGATCGACAGCGGGACCGCGCCGGTCGGTCCGCGGCTGCGCATCGGCGCGTCGCGGCCGCTCCACTGCTGCGCGTCCGGCAAGGTCTTCCTCGCCTACGAGCGCGCGGCGATCGTGGAGGCGTTCCTCGCCTCCGGGCTGGCGGCACGGACGCCCAACACGATCACGGCACCCTCCGCTCTGCGGCGCGCGATCGCCGAGGTCCGCAGCCAGGGGTTCGCGGTCGACCAGGCCGAGAGCTATGAGGGGATCTGCGGCCTGGCCGCGCCGGTCTTCGACTTCACGGGCTCGGTGGTCGGAACGCTCAGCATCACGGTCGCCACCGACCGCCTCTCCACCGAGGCGATCCGCGAGCTCCAGGGGCCGCTGAGCCACGCGGCGCACGCGCTGTCCGAGCGGCTCGGCTCGCTCGGTCCGCGCCGCCCCGTCCCGCCACAGCGCATCGGCGCGGGAGCCGCGTGACCGCCGACCTCGTCAGCCTGGCGGCGCTGCCGGAGCTCGGCGAGGACGCCCTGCGCCCCGGCGCCCGGCCGCGGCTCGACGAGTGGCCCGCGCGGCTGCAGGGCCTGGCGGAGCCGCCCGGCACCGCGTCGCCGGTGGTCGCGCCGGCCGACGCCGAAGGCGTCAGCGCCGTCGTCCGCTGGGCCAACGACGCCGGCGCGCGCGTCCAGCCGCTGGGGCTCGGCTCCAACGTGGTGGGCGCGGTCGATCCCGAGGTGGACGTGCTGGTCTCGCTCGAGCGGCTCGCGGCGATCGAGATCGACGACGTCGACCAGATGCGTCACCGTCGGCGCCGGCTCGACGGCGGCATGCTCGAGGCGGCGCTCGGCAGCGCGGGCTGACGCTCGGCCACTACCCGCAGTCGCTGCGCATCTCGACCGTCGGCGGCTGGGTCGCCATGCGGGCCACGGGCACCTACTCCGCCGGCTACGGCGGGCATCGAGCGCCTCGCTGCGCGGCGCTCGAGTTCGTCGCTGCCGCGACGGCGAGCTCGTGCGCGTCGCGCCGCGCCGCGCGCGCGCCGCCGGGCGGCCTCGACCTCTCGGCGCTGCTGTGCGGGTCGGAGGGCTCCCTCGGGATCGTCACCGCGGTCGCGCTCGCACGTCCCGCGCCGCCCGCCGAGCAGCCGGTCTGCGCGCTCGTTCGACGACCTCTCGGCGCGGGCTGGCGGCCCAGCGCGAGCTCGTGCAGGGCGGCTACCGCTCGGGCTCCTGCGGCTGTACAACGCCGCCGAGAGCGCCGCCATCGTCGCCGGAGCCCGAGCTGCGCGGCGCGAGCGCTGCCTGCTGGTGGTGCACGACCGCTGGGCGCCGGCGCCGGTCGCGGACGCGGGCCGCGGCCGTGGCGGCCGCGGCGATCGCCGCGCCGGCGGCGCGACCGCTGCCGAGAGCCGCGGCGGACCCCTGGTTCGCCCGCCGCTTCGCCGGCCGAGGGCCTGATGGCCGAGCGCAACGCGCGACGCCGACGCGCATCTTCGACACCATCGAGGTCTCCCTGCCGTGGCGCACGGCCGCGGCCTGCGCCCGCGAGCTCGAGGCGAGCCTCGGGCCGCTGGCGCGACCCGCTGTACCTGCACTCCTCGCACGTCTACAACGCCGGCGCCTGCCTCTACGCTGATCCTGCACCTTGACGGTCGACGACGCCGGGCTGGCGCACGCGCCGCTGGCCGCGGCCTGGGCCGCCGCGCTCGACGTCGTCGAGCGCCACGGCGGCACGATCGGCCACCACCACGGGATCGGCGCGGTGCGCGCCGGCGCTACCGGCGCGACGCCCGAGGGCGCGCTGCACGCGCCGCCTGCGCGCCGCGCTCGACCCCGCCGGCGTCCTCGCCGCGCCGCTGCTCGATGGCTGAGCCCGTCGGAGTCGACCGTGCGTGAGCTCGCGCCCACCGCGTCGGAGGCGCGGCCTCTCCGCTGGCCGGCCAGGTCGCGCCTCGTCACGGGCGGTCGCCACGGCATCGGCGCCGCCGTCGCCGCGGCGCTGGCCGCGCGGGGCGCCCGTCGTGGCGGTGCTCCTACCGCCGCCGCCCGGGCTCCGAGGCGCGCTGGCGCCTTCGCCGCCGAGCTCGAGGCGGTCGCGGGCGCGGGCCGCGCAGCGCCGTGGCGTTCGACGTGCGCGAGCCGGACGCGGTCGCCGCGCGCGTCGAGGAGGTCGCCGAGGCGCTCGGCCCGATCGACGTGCTCGTCAACAGCGCCGGGCACGAACGTCCAGCAGCTGGCCCTCGACGTCGACGAGGCGACCTGGGACCTGATCGTCGACACGAACCTCAAGGGCGTCTTCTTCGCGTGCCAGGCCGCGGCGCGGCAGATGATCGAGCGCGGCGCGCCGCGCCCGCGAGGGCCGTACAGCATCGTCAACATCGCCTCGCAGATGGGGCTCGTCGGCGCTGGCACCGGCGGGCGCCTACTGCGCCAGCAAGGCGGGCGTGGTCAACCTCACGCGCGTGCTCGCCGTGGAGTGGGCGCGAGGGCATCCGCGTCAACGCGGTGGCCCCGGGGTTCGTCGAGACGCCGCTGGCGGCGCCGATGCTGGCCGACCCGGCGTTCCGCGGCGAGATCGAGTCGCGCGTCGCCGATGGACCGCGTCGGCGCGCCGCGCGAGGTCGCCGACGCGGTGCTGTACCTGGCCAGCGACGACGCCCGCTGGTGTCACCGGGCACACGCTGGCCATCGACGGCGGCTGGACCGCGTGGTGAGCGCGACGCAGGGGGAGGCCGTGTCGCACGCGTTGGATCGAGGCGTGCTCGGCTGATCGGGCTCAGCGACGACCTCACCGGCGCCCGGCGCTGGCCGCCGAGCTCCGCGGCGCCGGCTGGCGGGCGCAGGTCGCGACGTCGTGCCACGCGGCCGGCAGCCGGCGTGGACGCGCTCGTCGTCGACACCGGGCTCGCGCTGCGCCGCCGAGGCGGCGGCCGCCGAGCGCGTGCGCGGGCGCTCGGATCGCTCGGCGCGCCGGCGGCCGGCTGGTACAAGCGGCTCGACACGGGCCTGCGGGGCCACGTCGGCGCCGAGCTGGCCGCCTTCGCGGCCGCGGTCGGCCGCCCGGTGGTCGTCGCGCCGGCCGCGCCGGCCTCGGGTTCATCACGCTCGACGGCGTGCAGCGCCTCGGCGACATCCCCGTGGCCGACACGGGCTCGGCGACGGCCCGGACGGCGCCCGCCGGCGGCGCTCGAGGACCTCGTCCCGGAGCCGGCCGGGCTCGGGCTCGACCAGGTCCGCGGCGACGGGCTCGCGCGGGCCCTCGCGGCGCTCGTCGCCGCCGGGCGCCTCGTCGTCTGCGACGCCGAGACCGACGAGGACCTGGCGCGCGTGGCGCGGTACTGGCCGCGCCCGCGCTGCGCGGCCGCGGCGTTCCGGTCGGCTCCTACGGGCTCGCCCGGCCGCGGGCAGCGGGCCTCCGGCCGGCGCCCGCGGCGGGCCGGCGGCCGGTGCTCGCCGCGGTCAGCAGCCTCAGCCGGCAGCCTGCGGCAGGCCGCGGCGCGGCAGCTCGCGGCGCGCACGTGACTTGGAACGCCGCCGAGGCCGACCTGAGCGCGGCGGGACGCGCGCTCGACCGCGGCCGCGACGCGGTGCTCGCAGCGCGCCGCGCGGCGCCGCGCCGGCCGCGCCCACCGCCGCGGTCGCGACCGCGCTGGCCGGTCGCGTCGAGGCGCTGGCGCGCGGACGGGAGCTCGCGGGCCTCGTGCTCGTCGGCGGCGACCTGGCCAGCGCGTTCCTCGCGGCGTCGCGGGCGACCGGCGGAGGTGCTCGCCGACGCCCTGGCCGGCCACCGCCGTGGTGCGCGCTCGCGGGCGGGCCGCTCGACGGCGTGCCCGCGATCGTCAAGTCGGGCGCGCGGGGCGACGCGCGCGTGGCTCGTGCACGCAGTCGACGGCCTGAGCCGATGCCTGCGTGAGGCGACCCATGCCGGCGACCCGCGCCTGGCGATCACCGCCGGCGACCCCTGCGGCGTCGGGCCCGAGGTCGTCGTCAAGGCCCTCGCCGAGCCCGAGCGCGCGCGCGCGGCCTGCCGCCCGTCGTGGTCGGCGACCTGCGCCACCTGCGAGCGCACGGCTGACGGCGTGGCTGGACGTCGCGCCGGCGAGGCGGCCGGGCGACGCCGTGCCGTGGTCGACCTCGACGACGTGGAGCCCGGCTGCGCCGGCCGAGACCGCGGCGCCGCGGGCGGCGAGGCGGCCTGGGACGCCATCCGACGCGGCCGTCGACGTCTGCCTGCGGGTCGAGGCGACGGGCTCGTCACGGCCCCGATCCACAAGTTCTCGCTGGACCTGGCCGGCCGCGGCCACGAGGGCCACACCGAGATCCTGCAGCGGCTCACCGGCAGCCCGTGGTCGCAGACGCTCTTCCTGCTCGACGGCTGCGGGTCGCGTTCTACTGGCGTCACCTCTCGCTGCGCGACGCCATCGACGCCGTCAACGCCGAGCGGTCTCTGCCGCCAGCTCGAGCGCCTCGCCTCGGTCGCGCCCTCGCTCGGCCTGGCGCGCCCGCGCTCGCCGTGGCCGGCGCTCAACCCGCACGGCGGCGAGCAGCGGGCTCTTCGGGCGCGAGGAGATCGACGAGATCGCGCCCGGCGTCGCGCTCGCCCGCGAGCACGGCCTCGACGTGCCGGGCCCGTGCCCGCGGACTCGGTCTTCCACCTCGCCCGCGACGGGCGCTTCGACGTGATCCTCGAGCCTCTACCACGACCAGGTCGGCCGCGGTGCTGAAGTCGATCGACTTCCACGGCGTGGTCAGCGTCACGCTCGGCCTGCCGTTCCTCCGCTTCTCCGTCGACCACGGCACCGCGTTCGACATCGCCGGCCGCAACCTGGCCGACCCCGCCAACATGGGGCGACGCTCGACCGGGCCATGGCCTGGCCGGTCCCCGCCGTCGCAGGAGGAGCGAGATGAGCGATCAGCGGGCGCAACGGGTCGCCGGCGCCGGCCGGTCGGCGGGCGCGGACTGGGTCGTGCTCACGAGCTACGACGCGGTCGCCTACGGGGCCGGCCACGTCGCCGGCATCGAGGCCGGGCCGACGCCCTTCACCGGCGGCCCGACCCTGGCCGTGGTCGCCGCCGACGGGAGCGCGGCCGTGCTCTGCAACCAGCTCGAGCGCCCGGCCGCGGAGGCTGGCTGGGCCGAGCGCGTCGAGAGCTACGAGAGCCTCGGCTACGACGACCTGACGGCGCTCGAGGACAAGCACCAGGTCGCCGCGCGCCGCCTCTTCTCCGAGCTCGGCGTCGGCGGGACGGTCGCGGTCCAGGAGGCGACCTTCACGCACCAGCTCGCGCGGGCGCTGCCCGAGTCCGCGCGGCTCGTGGCGGTCGACCGCGAGCTCGAGCGCGCCCGCGCCGTGAAGACGCCCGAGGAGATCGAGGCGCTGCGCCGCTGCGCGGAGATCACGGCCGTCGGCCACGCCGCGGCGCTCGACGCCAGCCGGCCCGGGATCACGGAGCTCGACGCGTTCGCCGACGTCCGCTGCGCGATGGAGAACGCCGCGGGCGAGCGGCTGCCGCTGACCGGCGACTACCTCAGCGGCGTCGCCCGTACGGCGGGAATCATGGGCTGGCCCGGCACGCGTGAGCTCGAGGAGGGCGACCCGGTCATCTGCGACCTGGCGCCGCGGGTCGCCGGCTACTGGGGCGACTCGTGCAACACGTTCGTGCTCGGGGAGCCGACGGAGTCCTTCGAGCACCTGTGGGCGGTCTCGCAGCGCGCGCTCGAGCACGCCGTCGCGACGCTGCGGCCCGGCTTCACGGCGGGTGAGTTCGACGCGCAGGTGCGCGGCGTCGTCACCGACGCCGGGCTCTCGAACCCGCTGCACATCGGGCACGGCATCGGCACCGGCGTGCACGAGTGGCCGCGGCTCGTGCCCGGCCATCCCGGCCGGCTGGAGGAGGACATGGTCCTGATGGTCGAACCGGGGGCGTACGACCCCGGGGTCGGCGGGGTTCGCCTGGAGTGGATGCTCCGGGTCACCGCGGACGGGTGCGAGGTGCTCAGCCCGTTCGCCCACACGCTGAGGCCGGCGATGGCCGGCGGCTAGCCCAGCTCCCGCGCCGCGAGGCGCGCCACACCGAGTCGAGTCGTACCCGTCCCGCTGAGCGCCCCGCGCTCAGGCGATCAGTGCATGGCCCAAACAGGAGGAGGAGACGTGAGGCAGCACCGAAAGAACGCGAGGTCGCTCATGGCCTCAGGGCTGGCGATCGCCAGCCTGGCGCTGGTGGTCGGCGCCTGCGGCAGCGACGACGAACCTTCCGGGGGCTCCAGCTCGAGCGGCTCGGCCGACAGCGACGTCGCCACACGCGTCAAGGACGCCCAGGAGAAGTGCCGCGGCGACGCCGACCCGCTGGCCAGCAACCTGAAGAACGACCAGGCGCAGGAGTGGCTCCGCGGCGAGCAGGTCATCCCGGTCGTCAAGAGCCCGTGGGGCGACGGCAGCGCCAAGCCGCGCGGCAAGGAAGGCGGGCCGTGGAAGGTCGGCTTCTCGAACTCGTTCGCGGGCAACGACGCCCGCCAGGACGTGATCCGCGCCATGGAGGATCAGACCAAGGCCTACAAGGCCGCGGGGCTGGTGAGCGGGCTCCAGTCCACGCTCTCCAACGGCGACGTGACGAAGCACAACAACCAGATCAACCAGCTGGTCAGCGGCGGCGCCGACGTGATCCTCGACCTGTCGCCGGGCAAGGACGCGACGACGCGTTCCATCGACGCCGCCGGCGAGGCCGGCGTGCCGGTGATCACGATGGACGCGCCGGTCGTGTCGAAGTACGCGGTCAACACCAGCACGGCGAACTGGCTCCAGAGCGTCGACTCGGCCGGCTGGATGATCGAGCAGATGGGCGGCAAGGGCGCCGTCGTGACCGTCCAGGGCATCAAGGGCGAGCCAGGCAGCGAGATCTGGGAGGCCAGCGCCGCCTGCATGTTCGAGCAGTTCCCCGACATCAAGGTCCTGTCCAACATCTACGGGAGCTGGACCGAGCCCGTGGCCAAGACGGAGATGCAGAAGTTCCTGACCACCAATCCGGGCGCCAAGATCGACGGCGTCTGGGTCCAGGGCCCGGGGACGACCGGCGTCATCCAGGCGTTCGAGCAGACGGGCCGTCCGGTGCCGCGCTACATGACCAACTTCGGCCAGAAGGCCGTGCTGGCGTACTGGCGCGACAACAAGGACAAGGTCTCGATGTACTCGGCGTCGCAGCCGCCGTACGAGTCCACCGTCGAGGCCTACCAGGTCATGATGCGGATCCTCTCCGGCCAGAAGCCGCTGCTGAACACCATCTACAGCCTCGGCCCGGCGATCACCGACGACACGCTCGACGAGTGGGTCAAGCCGGAGGACAAGTGGCCCTCGGCACGCGGCTTCGCCTCGGTGGAGCAGGAGAAGTGGATGCCGCAGGAGACGCTCGACGGCTACTTCGAGAACGGGGAGCCGGTCCTGCCGTAGCGATGGCGGGGACGACGCACATCCCGCTGACCGCGCGCGGGCTCCGAAAGTCCTACGGAGCCACGCGCGCGGTGGTCGCTGCCGACCTCGAGCTCCGGCCCGGGTCGATCGTCGGGATGGTCGGCGAGAACGGGAGCGGCAAGAGCACGCTGGTCAAGCTGCTGTCGGGCGTGACCCGGCCCGACGGCGGCGAGATCGCGATGGGCGACAGGACCGTCGCCGGCTTCCGCGACCCGGCGGCGGCGTCGGCCGCGGGGATCGGCACGGTGTTCCAGGAGATCCTCGTCGCGCCCGCGCGCAGCGTGTACGAGAACGTGGTGCTGGGCGCCGACGGGTTGCTGCGCCGGCGCGAGCCCGACGAGGCCCGGCGCGGTCGGGTGGCGGCGACGCTGCGGAGCCTGGCGGGTCGTGAGATCGACCTCGACGCGCCCGTCGAGACGCTCGGCATCGCCGAGCGCCAGCTCGTGACGATCGCTCGCGCGCTGATCCGCGAGCCGCGCGTGCTCGTGCTCGACGAGTCGACCTCCTCACTCGACGTCGCCGACCGCGACCGGCTGTTCGCGTGCTGCCGCCGGCTGCGCGACGAGGGCCTCGCGCTGCTGTTCATCACGCACCGGCTCGAGGAGCTGCTGTCGCTGGCGGACCGGATCGTCGTCATCCGCGACGGCGAGACCGTCGAGCCGCCGGCCGGCGGCGTGACGCGCGAGGGGATCCTGCGCGCGATGACGCGCGCGGGCTCGGCGGGCGCCGCGGCCGCGCCGGGCGAGCGGCGGGAGGAGCGGCCGCGCCGGCCGCTGCTGCGCGCGGACGGCGTGGCGCTCGGAACCGGCCCGCCGATCGACCTCACGCTCGAGTCGGGCCGCATCGTCGGCCTCGCCGGGCTCGAGGGCCACGGCCAGGAGCGCTTCCTGCAGGTGCTGGCGGGCGCCGACCGGCCCGACGGCGGGCGCGTCGTCCGGATCGGCGATGAGGGCGAGACGCCGATCGACTCGCTGCGCGCGGCCGCCAAGCACGGCGTCGTCTACCTCCCGCGCGACCGCGGCCGGGCGGGGATCCTGCCCGCGCTCCCCGTGCTTGACAACTTCGCGCTGCCGACGCTGGCCCGCTCGCGGCGCCTCGGCCTGCTCAGCGTGCGCGCGATGGCGCGGCGCCTCGACGCGGCGCGCGACGCGCTCCACATCCGCAACGCGGGAGCGCGCACGCCGATCACGAACCTGAGCGGCGGCAACCAGCAGAAGGTCCTGATCGCCCGCTGGCTCGCCGCCGAGCCCGCCGTGCTGCTGCTCGACGACCCGACGCGCGGGGTGGACCTGCCGACCAAGGCGGATCTGCACGCGCTGCTGCGCCGCCAGGCCCGGGAGGGCGTGGCCGTCGCGCTCGTCTCGACCGAGCTGGAGGAGCTCGAGAGCGTCTGCGACAGCGTGCTCGTGTTCCACGATCACGGCGTCGCGTCGCGGCTCGACGGCGCCGAGGTCACGCGCGACGCGATCCTCGAGGCGATGTTCGGGCGGCGCGCGTGAGCGCGGTCGCCAAGCGGCCCGCCCGCCCGGCGCTGGCCACGCGCATCGAGGCGCGCGTGCCGTGGGCGTGGCACCGCTATCGCTATGCCGCGCTGGCCTACGGGCTCTTCGTGGTGCTGCTCGCGCTCAACGTCGCGCTCTCGGAGCGCTTCTTCAGCGAGGCCGTGCTCGTCCCGCTGATCGCCGGCGCGGCGCCGCTCGTCATCCTCACCATCGCCTCGACGGTCCCCATGGTCGCGGGCAACGGCGGGATCGACATCTCCGTCGGGCCGCTGGCCGGGCTCGTCAACGTCGTGCTGGTCGTAGGCCTGGCCGGGAACTCGTCGCCGGCGGTGGTGCTGCCCGTCGCGCTCGGGATGGGCCTCGCGTCGGGCGCCGTCATCGGCTTCCTCGTCGCGTACGTGCGGCTCGCGCCGATCGTCGTCACGCTCGGCGCGTACCTGATCTACGCCGCGCTGGCGCAGGTGATCTTCGCCGACCGCGGCGGCACCGCTCCGGAGTGGTTGACCCACCTGGGCGACAAGGTCGGCCCCGTCCCCGGCGGCTTCGTCTCGATCGCGATCGTGCTCGGCGCGTGGCTCGCGCTGAGCCGGACGCCGTTCTACCGCTACCTGTTCGCGGTCGGCGACGGCGAGGTGGCCGCCTATACCGCCGGCGTGCGCGTCGCGCTCGTGCGGGCGGCGGCGTACGCGATCGCCGGCGTGTTCGCGGCGATCGCGGGGCTGGCGCTGACCGGCCTGATCGCGGCCGCCGACCCGAAGATCGGCCCGACGCTGACGCTGACGGCGATCGCCGGCGCCGCCCTCGGCGGCACGAGCCTGGCCGGCGGGCGTGGCGGCGTGCTCGGCGCGCTCGCGGGCGGGGCCTGCGTCTATCTGATCCAGAACGCGCTGTCGCTCATGGGGATCGACAGCTACTGGGTGACGTTCAGCTTCGGCGCGATCCTCGTGCTCGGGATAGCGCTCAACGGGCTGGTCACGGGCGGCGTCAAGCGGCGGGGGATCGCATGAGCCTGCGCCTCTCCGCCACCGGGCTGGGGCCGGCGGTCCTCGCGTGGCTTTGCGTCGCCATGCTGCTGATCGCGGCGGGCGCGCTGATCGACGGCTTCTACACATGGCCGTCGATCCGCTCGGTGTTCGCGCTCACCGCGATCCTGGGGATTGCCGCGGCGGGCCAGACGATCGCCGTCGTGATGGGCGGCATCGACCTCTCGATCCCGGCGCTGATGACGCTGACCGCGGTCGCGATCAACGAGTTCACGGGGCGCGGCTGGCCGATCGTGCCGGTGCTCGTCCTCATCGCGGTGGTGTGCGTCGGCGTCGGCGCGCTCAACGGGCTGCTGTCGGCGCTGTTCCGCGTGCACCCCCTGATCATCACGCTGGGCGTCGGGTTCATGGTCAGCGGGCTGCTGCTCGCGTGGACCCAGGGCAAGCCCGAGGGCTCGGTGCCCGAGTTCATCACCGACGCCGCCGCGGCCGCGTCGACGATGGGGCCGATCCCGCTGCCGCCCGTCGTGGCCGTGTGGGCCGCGGTCGCCGTGCTGACGATCGTGATGGCCCGGCGCACCGGGTTCGGCCGGCGGGTCTACGCCTACGGTTCGAGCCCGCGCGCCGCGGAGTACGCGCTCGTGCGCCCGCGCCGGATCTGGGTCGGCGTGTTCGCCTTCAGCGGCTTCACCGCCTTCGTCGCCGGGGTGATGCTGGCGGGCTTCACCGGCTACGGCGACCTCAGCGTCGGCGAGCCATACCTGTTCAACACGGTGGCCGCGGTCGTCCTGGGCGGCACGTCGCTGCTCGGCGGGCGCGGCGGCTACGGGCGCACCATCGCCGGCGCGCTGATGCTCACGCTCGCCCAGCTCCTGCTCGTCAGCCAGGGGGTGGAGCAGTCCGTCCAGCAGGTGGCGCTGGGCGTGCTCATCGTCGTGTTCGTCGCCTTCTACGGCCGTGACCTCCACGTCCGGGACCGGGTGTGAACATGGACGAGCTGATCATCTCGGTCGGGATCAACGGCGGCGAGCTGACCCGCGACGACACGCCCCATCTCCCGATCACGACGGAGGAGATCATCGAGGCGGTGGTCGAGGTGCACGCGGCCGGCGCGGCGACTGCGCACATCCACGTGCGCGACGCCGATGGCGGCCCGTCCAACGACCTCGGTCTCTACGCCGAGGTCGTCGACGGCGTCCGCGAGCGCTGCGACATCGTGCTCAACCTCACCACCGACGTCCGGCGCGAGGGCGGCGACGCGACGCTCGAGCTGCGGCCCGAGGTGGCGAGCTTCCCCGGGGGGTCGGTCAACTACAAGGACTCGATCCTCGAAGCGCAGTTGCCCACGCTCCGCGAGCTCGCGGTCAGCATGCGCGAGCGCGGCGTCAAGCCGGAGCTCGAGATCTTCCACGAGGGCATGATCGGCCAGTGCCTGAAGCTCGCGGACGAGGGCCTGCTCGACCGCCCGCTGTTCTTCCAGTTCCTGCTGGGCCTCGACGGCGGCGCGCCGCCGGACCCGCGCACGCTGCTGCGGCTCGTCGACTCGATCCCCGCGGAGGCCAACTGGTGCGTGTGCGGCCTCGGCACGCGGGCCGGGATCGACATGGCGATGCTGGGCATCCTGCTCGGCGGCCACGTGCGCGTCGGCATCGAGGACCACCCGGAGTACCTCCCCGGGCGGCTCGCGCAGAGCAACGCGGAGCTCGTGGCGCGCGTCACCCGCCTGGCGGCCGAGTACGGCAGGCCGGTCGCCACCCCCGGCGACGCGCGGCGGCTTCTCGGCCTCGCCACCCCCACCGTCAACCCTCCAGCGTGAGAAGGGACCCCACATGAGAGCGGTCGTGCTGTCCGACGTCGAGCGCGTCGAGGTCCACGACATCCCCGAGCCCGAGTTCGGCGCCGACGAGGTGCTCATCCGGGTCGGCGCGGGCGGCATCTGCGGATCCGACATGCACGCCTACTACGGCCACCACCCGTTCCGCAAGCCGCCGGTCGTACTCGGCCACGAGGCCGCCGGCGAGGTCGTCGCGGTGGGCACCGATGTGACGCGCGTCGCGGTCGGCGACCGCGTGGCGGTCGAGCCGCAGATCGCCTGCCTCAAGTGCCCGGTGTGCCTGCGCGGGTTCACCAACCTGTGTCAGGACGTGCGCCGGCCCGGGCTCGGCTGGGGCGGAACGTTCGCCGAGCTGATGATGGCCCCCGAGCGGGTCGTCTACCCGCTCAACCCGGACACGCCGTTCGAGCTGGGCGCGCTCGTCGAGCCCGCCGCGGTGGCGATGCGAGCCTTCCGGCGCGGTGGGGTGCGGGCGGGCGACCGCGTCGCCGTGCTCGGCGCCGGCCCGATCGGCGGGCTGATCGCCCACATCGCCGAGCGCGCGCGAGCGGGCGTGCTCATGGTCACGGACATCAAGGCGTTCAACCTCGACTTCATGCGCCAGCTCGGGATCGAGCACGCGGTCGATCCCAGCGCCACCGATGTCGCGGCGGTGCGCGACCAGCTGACCGGCCGGGAGGGCTTCGACGTCGTATTCAACACGTCGCCTCATGCGAACGGCCTAACCGACGCGATCGCGCTGGCACGGCCGGGCGGGCGCATCGTGCAGGTCGCGATCTACGGCGCGCCGGTCCCGATCGACGCCACCCAGGCGGTGCTGCGCGAGGTCGAGGTCCGGGCGTCCCTGACCTACTCGCCGGACGACTTCCGCCTGACCACGGAGATGATCCGCCGCGGCGTGCTCGACGCGCAGGCGTTCATCACGCAGCGCTACTCGATCTGGGATGCCGGGGCCGCGTTCGCCGACATCGCCGGCGGCATGAGCCACGTCAAGGTGATGCTGACGGTCTGACGCCTCGCTACGGCTTGACGACGAGGTCGCGGCCGCCGTCGTAGATGACGAGCCGCTCGCCCTCGGAGCGCACGGAGACGCTGCGGCTCTCGCCGGCGTAGCGGACCAGGCGCTTGCCCGTCCGCCGGTCGTGGACCACCGCGCCCGCGCGCTCGCCGCCGCCGAACGGCTGCACGTCCCGGCCCCAGCCGACCTGCGTCGCGGTGGTGCCGATGTCCCGGCGGTCGAGGCGGTCCGTGCGGTAGCGGCGCCCGTCGGCGAGCACCTCGTCCTCCACGTAGGCGGCGATCGCGGGCATCCGCGGCGCCGGCGGGGCAGCCGCGGTGCCGGCCGTGACGGGCGGGCCGTCGAGCGGCACGACCACGGCCGAGTTCGAGCCCTCGCCACCGGTGCGGCGCTCCGTCACGCGGCCCGTGCGCGGGTCGAGGATGGGCAGCGTGTCCGTGAGCGCGAGGTCCTCGATGTCGCGCAACTCGCCGCCGAGCAGCAGCGCGGCGTCGGGCATCGCCAGCCACCGCAGCGAGCCCTCCGGGGTGCGGGCGGCGACCTGGCCGTCCGCCGGGCGCTCCCACACCTGGCGGCCCGCGGCCACGTCCGTGGCCGAGAGCGCGCCGTCCTCCGTCTGGCGCAGGAACAGGTTGCCGATCACGCCGAGGGCGTCGTCGGTCCCGGTGCCCCGGCCGAGCACCTTCCCGGTGGCCAGCTCGCGCAGCTCGTAGCGGGCCCCGCCCGGCGGCACGCGGACGATGACCGCGCTCGCGGGCCAGATCGGGCGGTCGCTGCCGAGGGCCTGGGCGATCGGCGGCGAGCCGAGCCACGGGCCGTTGGAGGCGAGCGGCGCCTTCCAGCGGACGCTGCCGTCGCGCAGTGCGCGCACCTCGACCGTGCAGCGCCCGCCCTCGCGGCAGTGGGTGGCCGCGACGAACTCGGCGTCGGCGATCGCCGGGAGCACGAAGCCGTCGGCGGGCGGCGCGTCCCAGCGCTGCCGGCCGGTGCCGAGGTCGATCGCACGCAGCTTGTTGGCGCGGTCGACGACGACCAGCGTGCGGCCGACGCGGCTGACGAACGGCTCGGAGCCGGCGAAGCCGTCGCGAGGGAACTCGATCTCCCACTTGCCGCCGCCGTTCCCGATGTCGCGCCCCGTGAGTGTCCGGCCCTCGTCGGACGAGGTGACCGCCACGCCGGCCTCGGCGAGCACGATGCGCTCGCCCGCGCGCGCCTCCCAGGCGATGCCCTGGCCGTTGCGGGCGTCAGTGACGAGCCGCGGGAGCTGGATGACCAGCACCGCGCCCAGGATCCCGAGGAGGACCAGCAGGAACCGTGAGCGGCTCGCCCGACGGGCGGCCAGCGCGCCCGCGGCGAGCAGGCACGCCGCGCCGAGCAGCACGGGCAGCCGGCCGGAGCCGGCGATGGGGAGGCCGACGCCGAGGATCAGCCCGGCGACGAGGAGGGCGAGGGGGAGGAAGCGCAGGGTCAGTTCCCGGCGAGCTTCTTCTTCTGGACCTTGCCCATCGCGTTGCGCGGCAGCTCCCCTAGGAAGCGCACCTCGCGCGGGCGCTTGTGGGGGGCGAGCTCGCCCGCCACGTGGTCGATCAGGTCCTTCTCGGGCGGCGCGTCGCCGTCGGCGACGACCCAGGCGATGATCTTCTCGCCGAGGTCGGGGTCGTCCTCGCCGGTGACCGCGGCCTCTTTGACGGCGGGGTGCTCGAGCAGCGCGACCTCGATCTCGCCGGCGCCGACCTTGTAGCCGCCGGTCTTGATCAGGTCGGTCGAGCGGCGGCCGACGATGCGCCAGTAGCCCTCGGGCTCGACGGTGGCGAGGTCGCCGGTGAAGAACCAGCCGTCGCGCATCGCCTCGTCGGTCGCGTCCGGGCGGTTCAGGTAGCCGGTGAAGAGGTTCGGGCCGCGGACGGTGACCTCGCCGATCGTCTCGTCGTCGGATGCCTCGAGCTCGTTGCCGTCGTCGTCGACGAGCCGCACCTCGACGCCGGGCACCGGCACGCCGACGTAGCCGGGCATGCGCTTGGAGTCCGCGCGCACGGCCGTGTTCATCAGCGTCTCCGTCAGCCCGTAGCGCTCGACGATCTGCTGGCCGCACAGCTTCTCGATGCGGGTGAACTCGGGGGCGGGGAGGGGAGCGGAGCCGGAGACGAGCAGGCGCGCGTGCTTGAGGCCGTCGGCGATCGAGCTGTCGCTCTCCGCCTCGCGGCCGAGCCGGTGGTACATCGTCGGGACGCCGAACAGCATCGTCGCGCCCTCCTGCAGCGCGGTCGCGGCGGCGGCAGGCTCGAAGCGCCCGAGGTGGCGCAGCTCGCCGCCCCGGCGCAGTGGCCCGAACAACCCGAGCACCAGGCCGTGGACGTGGAACAGCGGCAGCCCGTGGGTGAGGACGTCGTCGCCGGTCCACTCCCAGGCGTCGGCGAGCCCGTCGAGGTTGGAGGCGATCGCGCGGCGCGGGAGCTGGGCGCCCTTGGGGCGGCCGGTGGTGCCGCTCGTGTAGATGATCAGCGCGGTGTCCTCGTCGCCGGCCGTGCAGTCGGGCAGCTCGCCGCCGCGCGCGCCGACGTCGACCGCGATGCCGTCGGGCCCGCCGAACACGACGTCGGGCGAGGAGTCGGTGAGGACGTGCTCGAGCTCGCCGCGCCCGAGCTTCGGGTTGACCGGGACCAGCGGCGTGCCGGTGGCGATCGCGGCCACGCAGGCGACGCACGTCTCGAGCGTCGACTCCGCCCACACCGCGACCCGCTCCGCGCCCTTGAACTCCCGCGCGACCGCCGCGGCGGCCTCGCGCAGCTCGCCGTAGCTCAGCCCGCGGTCGCCGACCGAAACGGCCGGCTCCCCTCCCAGCTCCCGCACGCTGTCGAGCATGCGCCGGAGGCTAACCTGTCGCGCCTCATGAGCGAGCCCCGCGAGCCCATCCGCACCGAGGTCCACCGCGTCGCCGATCCCGACGCGACGCGCGTCGCCTCCTACCTCGCGCAGCCCGGCGAGGTCGGCCGGGTGCTGCTGCTCTACTCGGGCGGCCTCGACACGAGCGTGATGCTCAAGTGGATCCAGGACGAGTACGAGGCCGAGGTCGTCGCCTTGACGGTGAACCTCGGCCAGCCGGGCGAGGACTACGACGTCGTCAAGGGCAAGGCGCTGCGGCTCGGCGCGATCGAGGCGCACGTGGTCGACGCGCGCGACGAGTTCGCCCAGGAGTACGTGCTGCCGGCGATCAAGGCGAACGCCGACTACGGCGACGGCTATCCGCTCTTCACCGCGCTCGGCCGGCCGCTGATCGCCAAGCTCGCGGTCGAGTACGCGCGCAAGACCGGCTGCGACACGATCGCCCACGGCTGCACGGGCAAGGGCAACGACCAGGTGCGGATCGAGGGCACGGTGGCGACGCTCGCGCCGGAGCTCAAGGTGATCGCGCCGGTGCGCTCGTGGCAGATGGGGCGCGACGAGGAGATCGCGTACGCGCGCAAGCACGGGATCCCGGTCAAGGGCGGCACCGAGTCGGCGCCGTACTCGATCGACGACAACCTGTGGGGGCGCTCGTCGGAGGGCAAGTGGATCGAGGACCTGAGCCACGCGCCCGACGACGACGTCTTCCAGCTCGTGACGCGGCCGGAGCTCGCGCCCGACGAGCCGCAGGTCGTGGAGGTCGAGTTCGAGCGCGGCGTGCCGGTGGCGCTCGACGGTGAGCGCCTGCCGCTCGCCGAGCTGATCGACCGCGCGGCGGAGATCGGCTGCCGGCACGGCGTGGGGATCGTCGACCACATCGAGGACCGCATCGTCGGCCTCAAGGTGCGCGACATCTACGAGGTCCCGGCCGCGGCGATCCTGCTGCCCGCGCACAAGGAGCTCGAGCGGCTGGTGGGGACGATCCACCAGAACCAGTTCAAGACGCGGCTCGACCAGCAGTGGGCGTACCTCGTCTACGCGGGCCTGTGGTGGGAGCCGCTGCGGACCGACATCGAGGCCTACACCAACCACGTCAACGAGCGCGTGACGGGCAAGATCGGGCTGAAGCTGTTCAAGGGCCACGCGCGCGTCGTGACCCGTGAGAGCGCGAACGCGGTCTACGACGCCCAGCTCGCGACGTTCGCGGAGTCCGGCGGGCTGTTCTCACAGCAGGCGTCGCCGGGCTTCATCGAGATCTGGTCGCTGCAGTCGCGGATGGCGCAGCGTGTCCGCGAGGGCGACGGGGGGTAGGGTCCGGGCATGTTCTACAAGCTCCTCGGCATCCTGGTCTGGAACGGCGCCAAGGTCGTCTTGCGGCGCAAGTACGGCCCGACGTACCTCCCCGCCCCGGTGCTCGCGGGCGCGGTCGTCGCAGTCGGGCTCGCGGTCGGCCTCGTGCTGGCCAAGCGCGACGCCGACTAATTAAGACAAGCGGTTTACAAAACCCACCCCGGGGGGACGGCAGCCTCGGGGAGGTGCCGTGATGCCGTCCAAGCTCGCGACCGTGGTGGTCGCTCTGTCCGTGTCTCTGCTCGCTGCCGCGCCGGCCGTCGCGCGGGAGTCCTACGTGGCGTTCGCGCCGAGCGACGGGAGCTTCCCGCTCGCTGCGAGCGGGAAGGCGGCGCCGATCGTCGTCGACGCCGGCGACCACCCTGGCGTCGTCCGCGTCGCCGGCGACCTGCAGACCGACGTCGAGCGCGTCACCGGCGTGCGCCCCGCGCTCGGCAACGAGCCGTCCGGCGAGGAGATCGTGATCGTCGGCACGCTCGGCCGCAGCCGCCTCGTCGACCGGCTCGTCGCCGAGGGCAAGCTCGACGTGCGCGGGATCGCCGGCCGCTGGGAGACGTCGCTCGAGCAGGTGGTGGAGGACCCGCTGCCGGGCGTGCGCCGGGCGTTCGTGATCGCCGGCAGCGACCAGCGGGGGACGATCTTCGGCGCCTACGACGTGTCGCGCCAGATCGGCGTCTCGCCCTGGCACTTCTGGGACGACGTCCCGGCCCGCCGGCGCGACGCGCTGCACGTGCTGCCCGGGCGCCACACCCAGGGCACGCCGAAGGTCAAGTACCGCGGCTTCTTCATCAACGACGAGAACCCCGCGCTCGGCCGCTGGGCGCCGCGGTTCTTCGGGCCCGGGCTCGCCGAGGGCTTCCCGAGCGGCTTCAACAGCAAGTTCTACGCCCAGGTCTTCGAGACGATGCTGCGGCTCAAGGCGAACTACCTGTGGCCGGCGGTGTGGGGCCGCGCGTTCGCCGAGGACGATCCGCTCAACCATGCGACCGCCAAGCGCTACGGCGTCGTGATGGGGACGTCGCACGAGGCGCCGATGATGCGCGGGATCGAGGAGTGGAACCGGCACGCCGAGGACGGGTCGGATCCCTACGGCGGCAACGGCGAGTGGAGCTTCCGCCGCAACGGGGAGGCGATCAAGAGGTACTGGGCCGACGGCATCAGGCGGATGGCCGAGGAGGACTTCGAGGGCGTCGTGACGCTCGGCATGCGCGGCAACGGCGACGTCAGCCTGCCCGACGGCGACGGCATCGACCTGATGGAGAGCATCATCGCGGCCGAGCGCCAGATCCTCGCCGACGCCGGGAAGCTCGACGTCCCCCAGGTCTGGACCCTCTACAAGGAGGTCCAGCGCTACTGGGACAAGGGGCTGCGCGTGCCCGACGACGTGACCGTCGTCTTCACGGACGACAACTGGGGCAACATGCGCAAGCTGCCGTCGAAGGACGAGCCGCCGCGCAGCGGCGGCTACGGGCTCTACTACCACTACGACTACGTCGGCGACGGGCGCAACTACAAGTGGGTGGACACCAACCAGCTGCCCAACATCCATGACCAGCTGAGCCAGGCGTACGCGTACGGGGTCGACCGCCTGTGGGTCGTCAACGTGGGCGACCTCAAGAACAACGAGCTCCCGACCCAGTTCTTCATGGACTACGCCTGGGACCCGGACCGCTGGCCGGCCTCGCGGCTCGGGGAGTGGGAGCGCCGCTACGCGGCGGAGAACTTCGGGCGCGAGCGCGCGAAGGCGATCGCCGACGTGCTGCACGACTACTCGCTGCTGCAGTCGCGGCGCAAGCCCGAGCTGCTGAACCGCCACATCAGCGTCGATCCGACGAAGGACCTCACGACGGACGAGTCCGCGGTCGTCTACGACGACCAGGGCAACCCGTTCAGCCTCGTCAACTACCGCGAGATGTCGCGGGTGACGCAGCAGTGGACGGCGCTGGCGGCGCGCGCCGAGCGGATCGGCCGCACGATCCCGGCCGCCTGGCGCGACGCCTACTACCAGCTGGTCCTCTACCAGGTGAAGGCGACCGCGAACCTGTACGAGCTGCGCCAGGCGGAGTTCACGAACCTCCTCTACGCGGGGCAGGGCCGGGCGGCGACGAACGGCCTGGCGCGCGAGACGGAGGCGCGCTTCGCCGAGGACCAGGCGCTGTCGGCCTACTACAACGACCGGCTCGCGGGCGGGAAGTGGAAGGACTTCCAGACGCAGCCGCACATCGACTACGGCGACGTCGAGCGCTACGGCCCGAACGCGCCGTGGCAGCAGCCCGAGATCGACGACGAGGCGATCCCGGACGTGATCTTCCCGGCGGTGAAGCGGATCGACGTGCCGGCGCGGGCGGAGCTGGGCGTCGCGCTGGAGGGGTCGGAGGCGTGGTGGCCGGCCGAGCGGAGACCGGCGGTGCTGCCGAAGCTCAGCCGGCACTCGAGCGAGGCGCCGCGTTGGATCGAGGTGTTCAACCGCGGCAGGCGGGCGTTCGACTACCGGATCCGCTCCGGCGCCCGGTGGCTCCGGGTGCGGCGGGCTCGCGGGCGCGTCGACGACCAGGTGCGGGCGACGCTGCGGGTCGACTGGTCGCGCGCGCCGCGCGGGACGACGCGCGTGCCGCTCGAGGTCTCGGGCGCCGGGCGCCGGGTCGTGGTGACCGCCGTCGTGGAGAAGCCCGACGTGCGGCCGCGCGGGTTCGTCGAGGCGGGCGGCTACGTCGCCATGGAGGCCGACCACTTCACGCGCGCCGTGAGCTCCGGCGGGGTGCGCTGGAAGCGGCTCCCCGGCATCGGGCGCACCGGTGACGGGATGGAGCCGTTCCCGGTCACCGCGCCGAGCCTCACGCCGGGCGGCGGGTCGCCGCGGCTCGAGTACGAGATGACCCTGCACACGACGGGTCCGGTCGACGTGACGGCGTTCCTGTCGCCGCGCAACCCGGTGCTCTCGCCGGACGGGCTGCGCTACGCGATCTCGATCGACGGCGGCGCGCCGCAGGTCGTGAACATCACCAAGGCGACGGGGGCGGACGACACCGCGATGAACCGGCAGTGGGAGCGCAACACGTCCGACAACGTCAACCGCACCACGACGCGGCACACCATCGACCGGCCCGGCCGGCACGTGCTGAAGTTCTGGATGGTCGACCCGACGGTGGTGCTGCAGAACCTCGTGGTGGACACGGGCGGCGTGCGGCCCAGCTACCTGGGACCGCCCGAGAGCCGCTCGAAGTAGCGCCGTTCCAGCGGGTTCTGGACCCGCCGGAGCGTCTGGGACCATCGCGGCGGTGACCGAGTCCACGCCCGCGTCCGTTCTCGACGGCCTCACGTTCGAGGCGGTCGAGTGGCTGCCGTCCGGCGCCGAGACCGGGCTCGTGCGCGTGCGCGGGCGCTGGGCGCCCGCCGTCGGGCGGCCTGAAGGGCTGCCCGAGCTGTGCGCGTCCGTCGGCGGCGGCGTGTCGCGCTACTCGTCGCTGCCCGACGCGCCGAGCGCGCGCGGGAACGGGAGCGTGTGGCGCGGCGCCTACCTGCTGCCCGAGGCGATCGCGCGCAGCGGGATCTGGCTCGAGTGGCCGAGCGGCGAGCGCTCCGCGCTGCCGGTGCCGGCAGGGCTCGACGAGCGGGTCGCGCCGGTGATCGAGCTCGTCGACGTGCCGGACGAGGAGGAGGACACCGGCGGCGAGGTCATCGACCGCGCGGTCATGGCCGAGCGCCGGGCGCGCCGGGCCGAGGCGGCCGAGCAGGCCCAGGCGCGTGTCGCCTCCGAGGCGCTGCGGGCTCTGGATGCGCTCGAGCTGCGCGGGGCGGAGCTCGAGGCACGCGTGGAGGGGCTGGTCGCCGAGCGCGACGAGCTGGCCGCCCGTGCCGAGGCGCTGGAGCAGCGGACGCCGCGCGACGAGCACCAGCGAGCGGCGCTCGCGGATGCGCTGGCGGCGGCCGCGACGGCGCGGCGGCGGGCGCGGGACTGGCAGCTGCGGATGCGCGCGGCCGAGGTGGCGCGCTCCAGCGACGCGGTGCGCCTGCGCGTGCTCGAGGCGCGCGAGGCCGGCGTCGCGGGCCTGCGCGCCGAGCGCGCGGAGCACGAGGCGGGGCTGGCCGAGGCGCGCGAGCGGGCGTCGGCGCTCGAGGCCGAGGCGGCGCGGGCGCGCGAGCAGGCCGTCGCCGCGGCGGCCGACCTCGACGACGCCCGCCGCGACTTCGCGACGCGGCTCGAGGCCACGGGCGAGTGGGAGTCGCGTGCATCGTCGGCCGAGGCCGAGCTCGAGACGACCCGCGCGGCGCTGGCCGACCACGAGTCCGAGCTGGCGACCGCCCGCTCCGAGCTCGAGGACATCCGCGCCGAGCTGGCCGAGGCGCGCGCGTGGGGCGAGCGCGCGGTCGGTGAGGCGCGTGCGGCGGCCGAGTCGGATGTGGCGGAGGCGCGAGCGGCGGCGGAGTTGGAGGTCACGGAGGTTCGCGCGGCGGCCGACGCCGAGCTCGCGGAGGCGCGCGCGGCCGCGGACGCCCGGGTCGCGGACGCCGAGTCGCAGCTCACGGACCTGCGGACGGCGCTCGAGGCCGAGCGCGCGGCTCGCGCGGCCGCGGGCGCCGCGGCCGAGACCGCGCGCAGCGAGGCCGACTCCGCCGCGGCGGCGCTCCGCACCGAGTCGGTCGCACGGGCGACGCTCGAAGAGGAGCTCGATCGCGAGCGGGCCGCCCGCAGCGCGCTCAGCGACGCGCTCGACGCCGAGACCGCGGCGCTCGCCTCGCTCCACGCCCAGCTGAACACCGCGCGCACCGAGCTCGCTCGCGCGCCCGACCCGGCGGTGCAAGAGGAGCTCGAGCGCGAGCGCGCCGCGCGGCAGGCCGACCAGTCGGCGCTCGCGGCGCTGCGCGACGACCTCGCGACCGAGCGCGCGGCGCTGGCCGAGGTGCGCGCGCAGCTCGAGTCGCTGCGCGCCGAGCTCGCCGCCGAGCTGCGGGCCGAGATGGAGGCCGCCCGCGAGGCCGACCGCGCCGTGCTCGCCGCCCTCCGCGCCGACCTCAACGCCGAGCGCGCGGCGCGCGAGGCGGACCAGGCCGAGCTCGGCGAGCTCCGCTCGCGGCTCGCCGAGGCCGAGCGCGAGGGCGGGCTGCTCGACCGCGTCGCCGAGCTCGACCGCCGCGCCGCGGGCCTCGCCGACGAGCTCGAGCTCCAGCGCCGCGCCCGTGAGCAGGCCGAAGCGGCAGCGGCCGCCGCGCACGCGCCTGCCGAGGAGTCCAGCCGCGTCGTCGCCGACCTCGACGCCGCCGCGTCCGCCCTCCGCGACCGGGCGGCGAACGGCGTCACGGCGCCCGAGGGCGCCGCGCCGAGGGCGGCCGAGCCGGAGGTGGCCGACGCCGAGGACAAGCTCGCCGCCGGGCAGGTCTCCGAGGCCGGGGACATCCTGTCCGACGTCGCTCGCGCCGAGGCCGACGCCGCCCTCGCGCCCGCAGCCGCACCGCCCGAGCCCGAGAAGCGCGCGATCATCTCGGCTCCCTCCCCGCCGTCGCGGGGGCTCGCGACCGGTCAGGCCCGGCGCCAGTACCCGTGGCTCCGCGGCGCGCTCGTCAAGCTCGCCCACGACGACCCCAAGCTCGCCGGGCAGATCATCGCGGGCCTGCTCCCGGTCCAGTCGGCGATCGTGCAGGGCCCCGTCGACTACGACCTCACGATCGCCGAGGTCGGGACGTTCGCGATCACGCTGGCCGGCGGACGGGCGTACGTGAAGGAGGTCGACCACCCGCGCGGCCGCCGCCAGGCCGAGTTCCACATCTGGGCCACCGCGGTCACCCTCGCCGAGATCATCGCCGGCGTCCCGCACCGCGTCGGGCGCTTCCGCGGTCCCGCCAAGATCACCGGCCGCAAGCGGCGGCTGAAGCCGCTGAAGGCCATCCCCGCCGCCGGCCTCTCGCTGGCCGAGGCCGCCCGCGCCGGCGCGCGGCTCGAGCCCGGGCTCGTCTTCCGGACGTTCCCCTACGTGATCCACGCCGCCTGGTCGCGCGACCACCAGTTCACCGTCGCCCAGAGCGTGTCCACCGACCCGCCGAGCACCTGGTACGTCACGGTCGGCAACGGCCAGGGCATCCGCGTCGACACGACCCCGCCGCCCGAGGGCGCCGACGCCACCGTCTCGCTCACCCCCGAGGCGTTCTCCCACCTCCTGCGCGGCGAGCCGGCCCCGCCCGGGCACCGCCCCGTCGTCCGCGGCGACCGCCAGGCGGTCGCGCAGCTGAAGGCGTGGATCGACCGCGCCCAGGGCTCCTGAAAAGCGGTTTCCCGCAGCGTGCGGCGAGGCCGGTCTCACCGTCCGAAACGGTCCCTAGGGTGAAGCGTCCGTGAGCACCCCGGCCGCCGCGCACCTGCACGTCCACTCCGAGTACTCGTTGCTCGACGGTGCCGCGTCGATCGACGGCCTCGCCGCCCGCGCGGCCGCGTTCGGCCAGCCCGCGCTCGGCCTCACCGACCACGGGGTCATGAACGGCTCGGTCGAGCTCTACAAGGCCTGCAAGAAGCACGGCGTCAAGCCGATCCTCGGCCTCGAGGCGTACTTCGTCGACGACCGCACGGTCCGCGAGGGCAAGATCGAGCGCAACCACCTGACGCTGCTCGCGCAGTCGGACGAGGGCTTCAAGAACCTCACCAAGCTCTCGAGCGCCGGCTTCCTCGAGGGCCTGTACCGCGGCAAGCCGGGCGTCGACCTCCACCTGCTCGAGCGCCACGCCGAGGGCGTCATCGCGCTCACCGGCTGTCTGGCCTCCCGCAGCTCGCGGCGCATCGTGGAGGGCCGCCTCCCGCAGGCCCGCGCCCATCTCGACGACCTCGTCCAGATCTTCGGGCCGGAGGACGTCTACTTCGAGGTCCAGCGCAACGGCGTCGCCGAGCAGGAGCAGGTCAACGAGGCGATCGCGAAGTTCGCCCAGGAGATGGGCCGCCCGCTCGTCGCCACCGCCGACGTGCACTACCTCCGCAAGGAGGACTACCACCACCACGCGGCGCTGCTGTGCGTGCAGACGAAGTCGACGCTCGCCCAGCCGAAGATGTCCTTCGACTCGAACGAGTTCTACCTGAAGAGCTCGGAGGAGCTGGCGGAGTCGTTCGCCGACATGCCGGAGGCGCTCGCCGCCACGCTCGAGATCGCCGAGCGCTGCGACACGACGATCGCGCTCAAGCAGCAGCTGATCCCGCGCTTCGACACGCCGAACGGCGAGTCCGAGGAGGCCTACCTCCGCACGCTCGTCGACCAGGGCCTGCGCAAGCGCTACGGCGACCCGATCCCGGCGCAGGCGCGCGAGCGCGCCGACATGGAGCTCGCCGTCATCGGCAACATGGGCTTCAACGCCTACTTCCTGATCGTGTGGGACTTCGTCGCCTACGCCAAGGCGAACGGGATCGCGGTCGGCCCCGGGCGCGGCTCCGCGGCGGGCAGCATCGTCTCCTACTGCCTCGACATCACCGACGTCGACCCGCTCCGCTACGACCTGCTGTTCGAGCGCTTCCTCAACGCCGAGCGCGTGTCGATGCCGGACATCGACATCGACTTCTCCGTCCGCGGCCGCGACCGCGTGATCCGCTACGTGACCGAGAAGTACGGCGCCGACCGCGTGGCCCAGATCATCACCTTCGGCCGCATGTTCCCGCGCGCCGCGACGCGCGACGCCGCGCGCGTGCTCGGCCACGACTACGGCGTCGGCGACCGCCTGGCCAAGCTGATCCCGGATCCCCAGCAGGGCCGCCCGCCGTCGTTCGAGGACTGCCTGCAGCCGGGCGCCGAGCTCGCCGCCGAGGTCGCCAGGGACCCGACCGCCAAGCAGATCGTCGACGTCGCCCGCGGCCTCGAGGGGATCGTCCGCAACGCCTCGATCCACGCCGCCGCCGTCGTGATCTCCGACCGCCCGCTGACCGACATCGTCCCGCTCCAGCTCGCCGACGCCGGCGTGGGGGAGGACGGCGCGAAGATCTACCGCACCGTCACCCAGTACTCGATGAAGCCGATCGAGGAGATCGGGCTGCTGAAGATGGACTTCCTCGGCCTGCGCAACCTCGACGTGATCGAGGACGCGCTGACGATCATCGAGCGCTCCAGCGACAGCCGCATCGACATGACGACGCTGCCGCTCGACGACGAGAAGACCTACGAGATGATGGCCCGCGGCGACGCGGTGGGCGTGTTCCAGTTCGAGTCCGAGGGCATGCGCGAGGCGCTCAAGAAGGTCCAGCCGACCGAGTTCGAGGACCTCGTCGCGCTCGTCGCGCTCTACCGCCCGGGCGCCATGGACCAGATCCCGACCTACGCGCGCGGCAAGCGCAACCCCGACTCGATCACCTACCTGGACGACCGCCTGCGCCCGATCGTCGAGGCGACGAAGGGCGTGATCCTCTACCAGGAGCAGTCGATGCAGATCGCCAAGGCGCTCGCCGGCTTCTCCGGCCCGCGCGCGGACGACCTGCGCAAGGCGATCGGCAAGAAGAACCGCGAGGCGATGGCGCAGCTCAAGCCGGAGTTCGTCCAGGGCTGCCGCGCGTCCGGCACGAGCGAGAGCGTGATCGAGAGCCTGTGGGCGACGAACGAGAAGTCCGCCGACTACTCCTTCAACCGCTCGCACGCCGCCTGCTACGCGCTGATCGCGTACCGCACGGCGTGGCTGAAGGCCAACTTCCCCGCCGAGTACATGGCGGCCCTGATCTCGAGCGTCATGTCGACCAAGGACAAGGTCCCGTTCTTCGTCGCGCGCTGCGAGGAGATGGGGATCGAGATCCTGCCGCCCGACGTGAACCTCTCGGACCACGAGTTCATGGTCGTGGAGGGCAACATCCGCTTCGGGCTCGACGCCGTGAAGGGCGTCGGCTTCGCCGCCGTCGAGGCGATGAAGCGCGCCCGCGATGAAGGTGGCCCGTTCACGAGCCTGTGGGACTTCTGCGAGCGCGTGGACTGCCGCGCGGTCAACAAGAAGGCGATCGAGGCGCTGATCAAGTGCGGCGCCTTCGGCTCCACCGGGGCCACGCGCCGCGGGATGCTCGACGTGCTCGAGGACGCGCAGGGCGCCGGCGCCAAGGCGCAGCTCGACGCCCAGATCGGCCAGGGCTCGATCTTCGACCTCGCACCGACCGGCGGCGCCTCGCCGTTCGCCGCCCCGGCGCATCCGCCGATCCCGATCCACGAGTTCGATCGGACCGAGCTGCTGGCGGTCGAGAAGGAGTCGATCGGCCTGTTCATCTCCGACCACCCGCTCAAGCGCGTGCGCGAGGCGCTGCACGCCAAGGCCGACTGCGCGTGCGCGGAGGTGCAGGAGCGCAAGGACGGCGAGTGGATCCGGATCGGCGGCATGATCACCGCCGCCAAGAAGATCCGCACGCGCGCCGGCGCCCAGCTGATGTTCGCCACCGTCGACGACCTCGAGGGCGCGGTCGAGGTGATGGTGTTCGAGAAGACGATCGAGGCCGCCGAGGCGGCGCTGCAGCTCGACGAGATCGTGCTCGTCAAGGGCCGCGTCGACCACAAGGAGGGCGGCAAGGTCTGCGTCATCGTCCAGGAGGTCGAGCGCTTCGACCCCTCCGACGCCGAGATCGAGCGCGCCCGCGAGCAGGCCGTCAAGGCCGCCGAGCCGCCCAAGCCGCTGTGCCTGATGCTCGACGGCCACCTGCCCGCGTCGGTGATCGAGGAGCTCAAGCGGATCATCGAGGACTTCCCGGGCGAGACGCCGGTCGAGCTCAAGGTCGGCGAGCGCGTCGTGCGCTTCGGGCAGGGCTACCGCGTCGAGGCGCGCCACGCCGCGCCCGAGCTGCGCCGCCTGCTCAGCACTCCCGTCCCGGTTCCCGCCTGACAGATGGCTCTAGAGTCGGCGGCATGACGCCGCCGACGACGAAGTACCTGCTGGGCGAGGACGCCATCCCGACCCACTGGGTCAACCTCCTCCCGGACCTCCCCGGCCCGCCGCTGCCGCCGCTGAGCCCACGCACGGGCGAGCCCGCCGGGCCCGACGACCTGACGCCGATCTTCCCGATGGGCCTGATCGGCCAGGAGGTCTCGATGGAGCCGGAGATCCCGATCCCCGACGCCGTCCGCGACGCCTACCGCCTGTGGCGCCCGACGCCGCTGTACCGCGCCCGGCGGCTCGAGCAGGCGCTCGACACCCCCGCGCGCATCTTCTACAAGTACGAGGGCGGCTCGCCGGCCGGCTCCCACAAGGTGAACACGGCGGTCCCGCAGGCCTACGAGAACGCCCAGGCCGGGATCAAGAAGCTCGCGACCGAGACCGGCGCGGGCCAGTGGGGCTCGGCGCTCGCGTTCGCCTGCACGCGGTTCGGGCTCGAGTGCGAGGTGTGGATGGTCGGGTCGAGCTACGACCAGAAGCCCTACCGGCGCTCGATGATGCAGACGTGGGGCGCGACGGTCCACCGCTCGCCGAGCGATCTCACGGAGGCCGGCCGCTCGCAGGCCGACCACCCGACGGGCTCGCTGGGGATCGCGATCTCCGAGGCGGTCGAGGTCGCCGCCCAGGATCCGGAGTGCAACTACTCGCTGGGCTCGGTGCTCAACCACGTGCTGCTGCACCAGACCGTGATCGGGCAGGAGGCGATCGCCCAGCTCGAGCTGGCCGAGGCGGTGCCGGACGTCGTGATCGGCTGCGTCGGCGGCGGCTCGAACTTCGGCGGGCTCGTCTTCCCGTTCCTGCGCGCCGGCAGCGAGGCGCGGATCGTCGCGGCCGAGCCCGCGGCGTGCCCGACGCTGACCCGCGGCGTCTACGGCTACGACTACGGCGACACGGTCGGGATGACGCCGCTGATGCCGATGTACACGCTCGGCCACGGCTTCGTGCCGCCGCCGGTCCACGCCGGCGGGCTGCGCTACCACGGCGACGCGCCGATGGTGTGCGGGCTCGTGAAGGCCGGCCGGATCGAGGCGCGTGCCTACAAGCAGAACGAGACGTTCGAGGCCGCCGTGCGCTTCGCCCGCTCCGAGGGCATCATCCCGGCGCCCGAGCCAGCGCATGCCATCCGCGCGGTGATCGAGGAGGCAGACGCGGCGCGCGAGGCGGGGGAGGAACGGACGATCCTGTTCGGCCTCTGCGGCCACGGCAACTTCGACCTCGCTGCCTACGACGCGTACCTGAGCGGACAACTGGAGGATCCGGAGTTCTCCGAGGAAGAGCTGGCGGCCGCGCTGGCGGGGCTGCCGGAGGCGCCGTCAATTGCCTGACCAGAAGTTTCCCCATCAATCTCCCAATCGCTGGTAGGACTGGTCGCGGTAGGTCCGCAATCGGGGGAGGACTATGGAAGGTCGAAGAGATTCGCGGCGCGCGGTGAGGGTGTTCGGCGTCGGTCTGATCGTCGTCCTCGCCGGGGGCGCGGTTGCGGCGCCGGGCCCGGACGGAGGTCGCGGCGGCTATGACGGCGGCGGCTACGGCGAGCGGCCGACCCCGACGCCCACGCAGGCGGCGACGGCGACGCCGGTCGCGGTGACGCCGCCGCCGGTCGACAAGACCGCGCCGGCGGTCAACTCGCGGGCGGCCCGCGGGCAGACCGCGCGCTCGATCCTGCGCCGCGGCCTGCGGTTCAACGTGCAGTGCAACGAGGACTGCCGCCACGTGACACAGGTGTTCGCGAGCCGCAAGCAGGCACGGAAGCTCCGCATCAACCGCAGGGCACGGCGCCGCGTGCTGGTCGGCAGGCGGACCACGCTGCTGAAGGCCAACGTCGCGCAGAACATCACCGTGCGGCTCAACAACAAGGCCAAGCGCGGCATCCGCCGCATGCGCCGCGCCCGCGTGCGCAAGCTCCAGCTCATCATCGCCACGGTGGCGACGGACGCGCAGAACAACGTCCGCCGCTCCAGCACGACCCTGTCGTTCAAGCGCTAACAGCGCTCGACGACCAGCCACGAGGCGTTGCGCGCCACGTGGCGCCCTCCGGCCGGCAGCGCTCCGCTGCCGGCCGGCGGGATGGGGGCGGTGAGGCTGAAGCGCTGCGCCAGCTCCGTCTCGGCGTAGACGAGCACCAGCCCGGCAGCCTCGCGGCCCTCCCAGCGCGGGACGATCTCGATGTCGCCCGGTGAGCGGTCCAGCCAGTAGGCCAGCAGCGGCCGTGGCCGCGCGTCGGGGGTCACGATCGTGTCGCAGCGCGCCGCGGCGGCACGGAAGGCCCGGTCGCGGGTCAGGCGGCGCAGGTCGTCCTGGATCGCGGCGGTGATCACCGCCTGCTCGCGCGCGCCGCTCAGCGCCCGCGCCTGCCGCGGGACGAACGCGGCGACCACGAGCAGGCAGACGACGCCGCCGGCCACCCACGCCCGCCACGCCGGGTCGCCGCGCGGGAGCGCGGTCCAGCCGAACGCGAGCAGGCCGCAGAACAGGCACAGCATCACGGCCGGGACGAGCAGGTAGCGGATCAGCAGCGGGAGGTCGGCGAGCCCGAGCGCGAGGAAGCCGAGCATGCCGGCGGCCGCGAGCGCCGCGGGCAGCAGCGAGCGCTCGTAGAACGAGAGCAGCCCGCCGGCGGCGCCGGCGAGGCCGAGCCAGACGATCGGGTCGCCGAGCGCGTCGCGCAGGTAGGAGGGCACGGCTGACAGCGCGGTGTCGAACGCGCGCGGGCGCTTGAGCTCCTCGGCGAGCTCCTGCGTGCCGTGCAGCGACCACAGCGGGTCGCCGGTCACGACGAGGTCCCACAGCGCCCACACCAGCGGGGCGGCGACCACGAGCGCGCCCCAGCGCAAGACCTGCGCGCGCGGGTGCCCGGGCGCCGCGTACAGCAGCCACGCGAGGCCCAGCAGCCACCCCTCCGGCCGCAGCAGGCCCGCGAGGCACAGCAGCACGGGCACGAGCGTGCGCTCGCGCGGGCGCTCGACCTCGGCGAGCAGCGCGCCGACGACGAGCGCGAGGAACGGCAGGTCGAGCACTGCCTGGTGCGTCTCGCGGACGAGCAGGTGGCGTGTGAGCAGGATGACCGCGACCGCGGCGCCGACCCAGACGCCGTACAGCCGCCGGCCGAGCAGGAAGCCGAGCACGGCGAGCGCGGCCAGCGAGAGCCACGAGAGTGCCATCACGACCGCGAACGCGCTGTCGCCCAGCGGCGCGAGCGCGAGCGAGACCGCGTTGGCCAGCGGGTGGGGCGTCGGCGCGCCGGCGCCCTCGAACGCGGGCGTGGCGCCGGCCAGCGCCTCGCGCCCCCATTCGAGCGCCCACGCCGCGTCGTAGCCGAGGTGGCCCGGTCCGTAGACCAGCCGCAGCCCGACGGCGACGAGGACGGTCAGCGCCGCCGCGCGCGCTGCTTGCACCGGACGGTGTACTGCCGCGGCTTCGGGGCCCCGAGCCACAGCTGCGCGCGCAGCTTGCGCGTCTTGCCCCGGCGGATCATGCGGCGGCGCTTGCGCGGGACGCGGACCTTCAGGACGCGCTTGTGGCCCGCCCGGATGCGGACGGTCTTCTCGCCCAGCAGCCGGCCCGAGCGTGCCTTGCCGCCGCGGCGCTTCGGCTTGCGGTGGGTGCGCACCGCCATCGCGACGACGCAGCGCACCCGGCGCGCCTTCGGGCAGCGCACGGTCGCGAGCACGCGGCCGTCGCGGCGGCGGTAGCGCGGGCGCTTGACGACGCGCGCCCGCGGGAGGCGCCGGAGCAGGTGCGCGGGCACCTTCACGCCCGGGCGCAGCCGCTCGGCCAGCACGAAGAAGCTCGGCCGCGGCTCGCCCGCGGCGCTCAGCAGGCCGGAGTCCCAGCGCAGGTGCGAGACCGCGCGCCAGTTGTAGACGTACGCGCGCTTGATGCGGTCGGCGTGGCGGTCGGCGAGGTCGAACATGTACTGCATCGAGCGCGCCGCGCGCTGCTCGTCATACGGCCACGTCACGGTGCCGTCGCGCAGCTGGAAGCGCACGAGCCCGCCGGTCTCCGTGAGCCAGACGTCGCCGCGCACGAGGTCGAGCATGCGGCGGGTCATCGTCGAGCGGCGGCGTGTGACGTCGCCGTAGTTGTGCAGCCCCCAGAGGCGCGGGTCGACCGGCGCCGCGGCCTTGTAGCGCCCCAGCCAGTCGTCGAGGTTGGAGAGGTCGACGACCTCGGCGCCGAGCACGGTGCACTCCGGGCAGACGCTGCGCGCGATGCGGTAGTACTCGGCCGCCATCGCGGGGTGCTTCGCGGTCGGCTGGACCGGGTGGTTGGCCTCGTTCCACGGCGAGATCGTCTTCACGTACGGCCAGCGCTGGTGGAAGGCGGCGAGCGCGTAGCGGTACTGGGTCGCGTCAGGGAGGTAGCAGCGGCCCTCCGCGCAGTCCTCGCTCGAACGGTGCTCGAAGGAGACGAGGATGTCCTGGTACGTGTGGTGGGCCGTCGAGAGCACGCGGTCGAAGCGGCTGTGGTCGGCGACGAAGGCGACGTCCCAGGGCACGATGATGCGCGTCTGGGAGATGCCGGTCCAGCCCAGCAGCGGATCGACGTAGGTGCCGGCCTCCTGGTCGGAGATGCCGACGCTCGGGCGCTCGGCGCTCGCGGCGGCGGGGAGCGCGAGCAGCGCTCCGGCGACGGCCAGCACGGCGAGCGTGGTGCGCACGCCGTCGATCCTCCCCGATCCACCGTGCGCCGGTCCAGCGCACTGGGCCGGGGTTCGCGGCGTGGCGGCGCGGCTGGTCGCCTTCCGGACATGGCCGTCGGTGCCCTCCGGTACCCTCGGCTCCGGATGCGCCGGTGTCGTTTCGCCGCGGGGGCCCTGGGGACGCTCGCTCTGCTGCTCGTGCCCGTGGGCGCGCACGCCCAGACGCAGCCGGCGCCGAGCAAGGACGCCGCGGTGATCCTGGTCGTCGACGCGTCGAAGTCGATGAAGGACGACGACGGCTCGGGCCGCCCGAAGTTCGCCGCGGCCAAGGCGGCGCTCAACACGCTGGTCGACGAGCTGCCCGACGACGCCAAGGTCGGCCTGCGCGTGTACGGCTCGGAGGTCAGCGGGACCGGCAAGGCGGCGGGCTGCGCGGACACGAAGCTCGTCGCGCCGGTGGCGCCGCTCGACCGCCCCGCGCTCAAGTCGGCGATCGGCGCGCTCCAGCCGCGCGGGTTCACGCCGATCGGGGCGTCGCTGCAGGGGGCGGCCAAGGACCTCGGGACCGCGAAGCAGAAGACGGTCGTGCTGGTCAGCGACGGCGGCGACAACTGCGCGCCGCCGGCGCCGTGCGGGGTCGCGCGCGATCTCGCCAAGGGCGGCGTGGCGCTGAAGATCCAGGCGGTCGGGTTCCAGGTCAAGGAGAGCGCGCGGCGCCAGCTGCAGTGCATCGCCGACGCGGGCGGCGGGCGCTACGTCGACGCCGACAACGCGGACGAGCTCGGGAGCCAGCTGCGCTCGCTGACGGCGCGGGCGCTGCGGCCCTACGTGACGGTCGGCAAGGCGCTCGAGGGCGTGCCCGACCCGGCGCAGGCCAAGCTCTACGGGGCCGGGCAGTACGTGACCGAGGTGTCGCCGAGTGGCCCGTCGTGGTTCTCGTTCAAGGTCGGGGCGGGGCAGTCGATCTCGATCAGCGCGACGCTGCCGGACTCCGACGCGGGCATCCCGGCGGTCTTCAAGACCGAGCTGCAGAGCGAATCGCTGGAGTTCGCCGACAGCGACGCCGCGACCAACTCCGACGACGTGCTGACGGCGATCATCCAGCACGACGTCGAGGAGGACGACCTGCGCGAGCCGCCCGTGGGGCGGATGTTCTACAAGCTCGAGGCCGATCCGGCGCCGGGCCAGAGCGGCCCGTACCCGGTGGAGCTCGCGGTGCGCGTGACCGGCAAGGTGATCGGTGCGCCGGCGAAGGAGCAGGACCCGGACGATCGGCCGGCGGCCGATCCCGAAGCGGGCGACGACGAGGAGGGCGCGAGCGACATCGTGCTCCTGGCCGGCGGTGTCGGCGGGATCGTCGTCGGGCTGGTGGCGGGCGGCGCGGCCGCGGGGCGGAGGCGGCCGTGAGGCGCGCCGTGCTGGCGCTCGTGCTGCTCGGCGCCCTGGCGGCGCCGGCGTCGGCGCAGTCGCCGATCGCCGGCGGCGGGTCGTTCAACGACGCGCCGGTGCTCGAGCCGGGGCGCTACCAGGACACGCTGCGCGGCGGCGAGCAGCTCTTCTACGCCGTGAACCTGAAGCCGGGGCAGAAGCTGACCACCGGGCTGACGGTCTCGGGGCGGACCGAGGGCAGCCTGTTCATGAAGCTCGCGCTCTACTCGCCGCTGCGCGAGAAGGACAGCTTCGACGGCGAGCAGACCGAGCCGTACGGCCAGGCGGACCGCAGCGCGTCGCTGCGCGTCGAGGGCCAGACGGTGGGGGAGGACGACGGCGGCACGACCGACGCCCTCTACTCCGAGCCGGGTACCTACTACGTCTCCGTGGCCGCCGACTTCTCCGGCGACAACCCGCCGGCCGAGCAGTTCGACACGCGGATCGACCTCCAGGTGACGGGCGAGGTCATCCCCGAGGCGACGCCGACCGCGACCCCGGAGGCGGCTGAGACGGCCGATCCGGGCGACACGGCCGGCCTCGGCTCGTCGGGCGGCGGCGACGGCGGCTCGGGCGAGCTCGGGATGGCGATCGTGCTCGGCCTTGCGCTCGGCGGGCTCGTCGGGTTCGGCGTCAGGCGGCTGCGGGCGGCGTAGCCGCGCGGGCCGCGAGGTACCCGCCCAGCGCCCCGATGAGGGCGCCGAGTACGAGCACGATCCCGAACACGCTCTCGCCCTGCGCGTGGCCGAACAGCGTGTCCTGCAGCAGCGCGTTGACGATCGCCAGCGCGACCGCCCACACCGGCCCGACGAGCGCGCCCCACGCCGCGCCGAGCACGGGCGTCGCCGCGGCGCGGTCGCGCGCGACGGTGAAGCCCGCGAACAGGGCGGCGCTGACCGTGATCCCGATCAGGACGACGAGCATGAGCAGGAAGACGATCGCGCTCGCGCCGTCGCGGTAGGCGAAGAGGCGGAACGTCTCGCTGCTGGTGCCGATGATCTCCTCCGGCTCCTCGGCGGGCAGCGGGAGCGAGAGCACGGCGGGCTCGAGCGAGCGGCGCTCGAACGCGGCGAGCGTGCCGAGCTCGAACGTGTGGACGCCGTGGTCGACCGCGTACAGCGCGGTGTCGACGAGCGCGATCGGCAGCGAGCGGCTCCCGCGCGTGTCGGAGTCGGTGGCGACGTTGACGAGCCAGACCGCCGTGCCGAGCGCCGTGGTGACGAGCAGCGCGAGCCCGAGCGGCTTGAGCGCGGTCAGCGCCGCGTCGGCGAACACGCGGCCCTTCGGGGGGACGCGGTCGGTCGCGCCTGCGGGGGGCGCGGCGAGCAGGGTGCCGGTCAGCGAGCCGACGAGGGCCCACAGGAGGCCGTAGCCGAAGGTCTGGCCGACGTCGGCGCCGAGGTCACCGGTCAGCAGCGCCGGGACGATCATCAGCAGCGCGAACACGAACGCGCCGCCGGCGGCGACGCCGAGCCGCACGCCGAGGCTCGACTGCTGCAGGCGGGTCAGCTGCGCGCGTGCGAGGTAGAGGGCGGTGAGCACGGGCACGAGCGCGAACAGCCCGGGCGCGACCCGGCTCGTGTTGCGGAAGGCGTCGAACAGCGCGTCGTTCTCGAAGCCCGCCAGCACGAGCTGGACCATCTGCCGGAACGCCTCCTCGACGTAGCCGGCGTCGGCGCCGAGGAAGCCGATCAGCGACGCGTCGGGCAGCGCGGCGAGGATGAACCCGGCGATCAGCACGACCACGAACGTCCCGACGCCGATCACCCCGGCCGCGACGACCGCCGGCGTCTGCCCGAGCTTGCCGAGCTGGTCGACGAGCTCCGCCTGCGCGGGCGCGGAGCGGTGGGGCTCGGGCTGCTCGGCTCGGGTTCCGGCTCGGGCTCCGGCTGGGACTCGGCGCCGGGCCGCCGTGGTGCGTCGGGTCGCCCGGAGGCCCCACCTAGCCCCTCGCCTTCCTCCGGTCGACCCGCCGCACCACGTCGGCCGGTCTCGGGCTCGGGCTCGGGCTCGGGCGTGGGCTCCGGTTCGGGTTCGGGTTCGGGTTCGGGTTCGGGTTCTTGCTCCGGTTCTGGCTCTCGTACCGGCTCGGGCGCCGTCGGCGCCGGTTCGGGCGGCTCCGGCGCGGCTGGCGGCTCCGGCGGCGCGGGGGCGGGTTCCGTTGCCCCGCGGGGGGCGCCGCAATTCGGACAGAAGCGTGCGCGGTCCTCCAGCTTGTGGCCGCACTGGTCGCAGAACGCCATCCCGGCCGGGAGCCTAGCCGCACCGGCGGCGGCTCGGCGGGCTCAGTCTCTCCTGAGCGCGCAAGAAATCTCCACGCGCCCGCGCGTCCGTGTTAGGTATTCGCACGGACGCTGAGCGGCGGAGGAGGCGGCGAGATGAGCGGTGGAGCGCGCAGGTGGGTGCGACTGGGAGGGCTCACCGTGATCTTCGTGCTGGGCGCCGCCATGCTGGCCGCGCCTCGGCCGTCAGCGAGCAAGGGCGGCTACGGCTATGGCTACAACGGCTACGGCTACGAGCAGCCCACGCCGACCGCGACGTCGACGGCCACCGCGACACCGACGACCTCGCCCACTCCGGAGCCGACCGTGCAGCCGAAGCCGTTCCGGTACACGCTGCGTGTCCTCCGCCGGCAGACCTCCCGCTCCGTGCGCCGCCGAGGCCTGCGGCTGCGGCTGACCTGCAGCCACGCCTGCCGCAGCACCACGCGGCTCTCGATCAACCGGCGGACCGCGCGGCGGCTGCGCATCGCGCGCCGCGCCACGGTGATCGGCCGGCGCACCGTGCGCCTGCGCGCCGGGCGGCCGCGGACCGTGAGGGTGGTCGTCAACCGCAAGGCGCGCCGCGGCATCCGCCGCATGCGGCGCGCGCGGATGCGCCGGCTCCCGCTCACGATCCGCTCCCAGGCGGTCGACGCCGCCCAGCGGCGGGTGCGGGTCACGCGGCGCGTGCGCCTGCGGCGCTAGCGGCGGGCCGCGCGGCCTTCCTCGCGCAGCTCGCCCGCGAACGCGATGTCCTCCGCGATGATCCCCTTGCCCTCCAGACCGGGGCCCTCGAGGATCACCGGCATCCCCTCGAAGCGCGGCTCGGACAGGAACGCCGCGCAGCCCTCGCGGCCGAGGTGGCCCTCGCCGGGGGGCGCGTGGCGGTCGACGTTGGAGCCCAGCGGCGTGGCCGAGTCGTTGAAGTGCAGCGAGGCGAGCCGGTCGAGGCCGACCACGGAGTCGAAGTCGTCGAGGACCGCGCCCAGCCCGTCGGCCGTGCTCACGTCATAGCCAGACGCGAGCAGGTGGCAGGAGTCCAGGCACACGCCCAGCCGCTTGCCGCCGCCCGCCTGCGAGATCAGCTCCGCGAGCTCCTCGAACGAGCGCCCCAGCGTCCCGCCCGCGCCCGCGGTGTCCTCCAGGTGCAGCGGGCAGTTCGCGGACTCCGCGAGCGCCTCCGCGATCGTCTCCGCCGCGCGCGCGATCGCAGCATCGACCGGCCCGCCGTCCTTCAGAGCCGACCCCGGATGCAACACGACGCCCATCGCCCCCAGCGCGTCGCCGGCCTGCAGCGCCGCGGTCAGCGCGGTCAGCGACTTCCCGCGGATCTCGGCGTCCTCCGACGCGCAGTTGAGCAGGTAGACCGCGTGGATCAGGACGGCGTCGATCTCGGACTCGTCGACCGCCGACCGGAACGCCGCGACCTCGTCGTCCGAATACACACGCGGCCGCCACGCCCGGGGTGACTGGTTGAAGAACTGAATCGCCCGGCAGCCGCGCTCCACGCCGCGTTGCACCGCATTCGCGGGACCGCCGGCCGGGGAGACGTGTGCACCGATGAGCATGGAATCTGGACGCCCGCGCCACGTGGCATGCTGTGTCCAGATGCGCGTGCGATTCGCTCCCTCGCCGACGGGCGCCCTGCACATCGGGGGTGCGCGGACGGCACTGTACAACTGGCTGCTGGCCCGCCGTCACGGGGGGAAGTTCCTGCTCCGGATCGAGGACACCGACCGCGAGCGGTCGACCCCGGAGAACGTCGAGCAGATCTTCGAGGCGCTGCAGTGGCTGGGGCTCGACCACGACGAGGAGGCCGTCTACCAGTCCGCAGCGCCAGGCGCGCCACGCCGAGGTCGTGCAGCGCCTGCTCGACACCGGCCACGCCTACCGCTCGACCGCCGGCCGCGAGCAGATCGACGCCTGGAAGCAGGAGCACGGCAACCGCGGCTTCCGCGGCGAGGACGAGGGGGAGGGCGCCGTCCGGCTGCGCGTCCCCGACGACGGCGCGACCACGGTCAAGGACGTCATCCGCGGCGAGTCGACGTTCGAGAACGCGCTCCAGGACGACCTCGTGATCGCGCGCGCCGACGGCTCGCCGCTCTACCACCTCGCCGTCGTCGTCGACGACCACGACATGGGCATCACCCACGTCATCCGCGGCGCCGACCACTACTCCAACACCCCCAAGCAGCTGCTGATCCTGCAGGCGATGGGGGAGGAGCCGCCGCTCTACGCCCACGTCCCGCTCCTGCACGGCCCCGACGGCAAGAAGCTCTCCAAGCGCCACGGAGCCGCCTCTGTGCAGGAACTTCGCGATCGCGGGTACCTACCGGAGGCGGTGCGCAACTATCTGGCGCTCTTGGGCTGGGGCACGGAGGAATCCCAGGAGTACTTCACGACGGATGAGCTGATCGAAGCGTTCTCGCTCGAGCGGGTGTCGAAGTCCCCTGCCGTCTTCGACGAGCAGAAGCTGCGCCACATGAACGGCCGCTACGTGCGCGAGCTCGCGGTCGACGACCTCACCGCCCGGCTCGAGGAGCGCACCGGCCGCAGCGATCTGCGCGGCGCGGTCGAGATCTCGCAGGAGAAGATCTCGACGCTCGACGAGTTCTGGCCCCTCGCCGGCTTTTTCTTCGACGGTCCGATCGACGACCCGAAGGCGCGCGAGAAGGTGCTCGGCAAGCCGGAGGCGCTGCCGCGGCTCGAGGCGGCGCGCGATGCCCTGGCGGGGCTCGACGACTGGAGCGAGGCGGGCCTGGAATCCGCGCTGCAGGCCGTGCTGGAGCGCACCGAGGCGAAGCCCGGGCAGGTCTACCAGCCGATCCGCGTGGCGCTCGCGGGCACCTCCGTCTCGCCCGGGATCTTCGAGACGCTGAGGCTCCTGGGACGGGACGAGTCGCTGCGCCGGATCGACGACGTCCTCAACCGTATGTCCACCGCTGCCGATACCGGCTGAAGGCTGGCTGCATGCCCGCGCCAGAACCACCTGACCTGACGGACGACAAACCGACGATGACGCCCCCTGCCCTGTCACCGCTGCGAGCGGTCCCCCGCGCGCGCCCTCGCCCGGTAACCCCGGCGAGCGTGGTCGGCCGCCCGCACAACGAGGGTCACGGCAAGCGCCTGACCGCCGCCTTCGAGGCGC
Source organism: uncultured Solirubrobacteraceae bacterium (assembly GCA_963811595.1). Taxonomy (GTDB): domain Bacteria; phylum Actinomycetota; class Thermoleophilia; order Solirubrobacterales; family Solirubrobacteraceae; genus DASQFQ01. The sequence continues at coordinate 133,077 of CAWERW010000008.1, read as the reverse complement.
TCGAGGTGTTCCCGGCGCTCGCCGAGTCGCGCAACCGCCTGCTCGCGCTGATCGCCGAGGAGCGCCCCTCGGTCAGCGCGGTCGTCGGGGCGATCGAGTCCGACGTCGCGCTCGTGATCGCCGTCCTGCGGCTCGCCAACAGCCTCGACGGCACCAAGCGCGGCCAGGTCGAGTCCGTCGTGACCGCGGTGGAGGTGCTTTCACCCGAGGCGGTGCAGCAGCTCGCTGCGAGCGCCGAGACGTTCGAGTTCTTCGAGCGCGGCAAGACATGGGACGCGGCGCCCGAGCGCTTCCGCCTCCACGCGGTGTCGGTGCAGCGCGCCGCCGACCGCCTCGCCGCCCAGGCCGGCTACCCGCATCGCGACCGCCTGCTGGTCACCGCCCTCCTGCACGACGTCGGCAAGCTCGTGCTCATGCACGCCTACCCGGGCTATCCGAAGCAGGTCCACGGCCCCGCGCGCACCCCCGAGGAGCGCCTGCACTACGAGCGCCGCGAGCTCGGCGTCGACCACGCGCTGGTCGGCGGCGTGCTGGCCCGGCGCTGGAACCTCCCGAAGACGATCGCCTCCGCGATCGAGCGCCACCACTCCGACGATGCCGCCGGCGACGCCGCGTTCGTCCGCCTCGCCGACATGCTCGCCCACTACTCCCAGGGCCTGCCCGTGTCGAGCGTCGAGCTGCTCCGCGCCGCCCGCGCCGTGGGCTTCGGCCCCGCCGAGCTGCGCAGCGTCCTCTACGACCTGCCCTACCCGACCTCGCAGCGCCCGCGCTCGGTCGAGCCGTGCCCGCTCTCCAACCGCGAGCTCGAGGTGCTGAAGCGCCTCGCCAAGGGCTACGTCTACAAGCAGATCGCCCACGAGCTCTCGCTCAGCACGAGCACGGTGCGCACGCACCTGCACAACATCTACGGCAAGCTCGGCGCGGTCGACCGCGCCCAGGCCGTTCTCCACGCCACCGAGCGTGGCTGGCTCTAGCGACGAGCTGCTCGCGCAGGAGGCGGAGCTGCAGTTCAGCTCCTTCACGAACGACGACGCGTGGGCGCTCGGCTGCGCGCTGGTCGAGGCCGCTCGCGGTCTGCCGGTCGCGATCGACATCTCGCGCGGCGAGCAGTGCCTGTTCCATGCCGGGCTGCCCGGCAGCGCGGCGGACAACGACGCGTGGATCGAGCGCAAGAACCGCGTCGTGCGGCGCTTCGGCCACTCCTCGTACTACATGAACGTGAGCGAGGGCGGCGCGTTCAACGCCAACTACCTGCTCGACGAGGCGGAGTTCGCCGCCCACGGCGGCGCGTTCCCGGTGATCGTGCGCGGCGTCGGCGTGGTCGGCACGGTCACGGTCTCCGGGCTTCCGCAGGAGGAGGACCACCGGCTCGTGGTCTCCGTACTGCGCGCGTTCCTCGCGTAGCGAGGCCGTAGGCGATCATCACGCCGGCGGCGTCGATGGCGACGTCGAGCGGGCTGCCGTGGCGGCCTTCGACGAAGGTCTGGTGGAACTCGTCGCTGACCGCGTAGAGCAGCGTGATCGCGACGGCGGGGAGGGGGTTGTCCCGCCAGCCGAGCGCGCGCCACCAGAGGAGGAACAGCGTCCCGTAGGTGGCCGCGTGGAGGATCTTGCGCCCGATCGTGTCCCAGACGCCGAAGCCCGAGTTGAGGTCGGGCTGGGCGCTGAGGAAGAAGATCAGCCCCATCAGCAGCAGGGGAGGGAGGAGGCGCCGCATCGGCCCGTGGATGCTGGCAGGCTCGCCCGAATGGCCGTCTGAACGGTCCTTGTCGGCGGGGCGCCGGCAACGTACGCTCGGCCGGTGCGCACGCTGAGCCGAGCGCCAGGCCCGACTGTCCTCCCCCGCGCGCCCGCGCGGGGCTCGAGTGCGAGCGGCGCCGACGCCGTGCTCGCGCTCCAGCGCATGGCCGGTAACCGCGCGACGCGCTCGCTCATGCGCCAGCCGGCGGGCACTTCACAGGCTCCGGCGAAGGCCCCGACGGTCGGGGTGACCTCGGCCAAGGGCGACGTCGTCACGGTGCAGATGAGCGACGGGACGCGCTGGAAGGTCACGCGCAAGCACAGCACGAAGCCGATCGTCAAGAAGAAGGGGATGCCCGGCGTCAGCGTCGGCGCCGACTCCGACAAGGTGTGGATGAAGGTCAGCTGGTGCCGCGGCACGCGCGGGGAGGTTCGCATCGGCGGCAACCCCCAGGGCGCGGCCAAGGACGTCCTGACCGAGCTCGGGAAGTCGATCATGAACGGCGGCGGCGCCGCCGAGGCGCGGGACGCGATCGCGGGCGCCGAGATCGAGCCGTTCATCGACTGGGACATCCAGCGCCCGGGCGACTGGAAGATCTCGGGCGAGGTGACGATCAAGGTCGACAAGGACGGCGTCAAGTCGGCCGGCGGCAAGCTCAAGGTCGAGAAGGGCCCGTTCGAGGGCAGCCTGGGCGGGGAGGCCGACCGCGACGGGGGCTGGAACATCACGCTCCAGGGCAAGTGGACGCCGGGGAAGAAGCCGAAGACCGAGGAGTGCCCGCTCGACGAGCTCTACTTCCCCTACGAGTACGAATGCGAGCTCGAGCGCGACATCGCGCCGACGAAGAAGCCGGTCAAGAAGACCCGGGACGACAAGTTCCCCGAGCACAAGTTCGTCTACTTCAAGTACGCGAGCGACGAAATCAACCCGAAGCTCACGACGAAGGCGGATCTCGACGCGCTCGAGAGCCTGATGGCGAGCGGCTACAAGGTCACGAACGTCCAGGCGTTCACATCGCCCGAGGGCCTGCGCGACCCCTCCGCGAAGTGGAAGGAGGGCAACAAGGCGTTGTCCAAGCGCCGCGCCGACGCGGCGATGCACGTGGCCGCCGAGCACTGCCTCGACGGCGGCTGCATCACCGGCAACGTGTCGGATCCGAAGGACGTCGAGCTGCTCGCGCTCGACTTCGAGAACCTCGACAACACCACGAACGAGGGCGAAGGCAAGGCGCTCGAGGACCACGTCATCCAGATGTGGGAGACCGACCCCGACGTCGCCGAGCAGAAGACGCCGGCGGCCGAGAAGCGCGTGGCGTCGGCACGCGGCCGCAAGGCGAAGGCCGAGGTGATCTACGAGTACCTGCGCCGCGCCCGCATCGACCTCGAGCGGACCGAGCACCACGAGTGGACCGAGGACGAGATCGTCCCGGGCCGCACCGAGGTCACCAAGGGCAACTGCCCGGCGGAGGTCCTCGAGGCGGCGCAGTCGCTGTGGCGCATCAACAGCGTGGTTCGCTGACGCGAGCCGCCCGGCGGCTCCCCTGATGGTTGATTCCACGACCCCCACACCCGTCTGCACGCGTCACATTCGGGCGCGGTGGCCGCGGGATCAACCATCTAGGATCGGCCGCGCATGCTCTCGATCACGAGCAAGTCGCCCTACGCCCTGCGAGCCCTCGCCGAGCTGGCCCGCTCCGGCGCCGACGGCCCCGTCCCGATCGGCGAGCTCGCCCGCCGCCGCGACATCCCGGTCCAGTTCCTCGAGCAGCTCTTCGCCACCTTGCGCCGCGCGGGCGTGCTGCGCTCCCAGCGCGGAGTGAAGGGCGGCTACTCCTTCGAGCGCGACCCCTCGGAGGTCACCGTGCTCGAGATCGTCGAGCTGCTCGACGGCAAGCTCGGAGCGGGGGCGGACTCGATCTTCGCCGAGGCCGCCGAGGCCACCCGCGCGGTCCTCAGCGCCTCCACGATCGCCGACGTCGTCGAGCGCGAGAACCGCCAGGCGGGCGCGACGATGTACTACATCTAGCGCCGGACCCGGTAGCGCAGGTGGGTGACGCCGTCGTCCTCGAGGACGCGGGTGCGCTCGAGCTCGATGTGGTCGGGGCCGAGGTGGTCGAACAGCCGGCGGCCCTGGCCGAGCAGCACCGGGATGAGGTGGATCTCGAGCTCGTCGAGGACGCCGGCCGCGAGTGCCATCTGTGCGGTGCCTGCGCCGTGGACCAGCACGTTCCTGTCGCCCGCGGCCTGCTTCGCCTGGGCCATCGCGGTGCTGATGTCGTTCACGTAGGTGACCAGCGGCCACTCGGCCGGCTCGGTGCCGGGCTCCTGCCGGGTGAGGACGAAGATCGGGACGCCGCCGTGGTGGTCGCCGCCCCAGCCGCGCGCCGGCTCGATCGTGCCGCGGCCGCAGACGAGCGCGCCGGTGGCGTCGAACTCCTCGCGGATCCGGCCGCCCTCGAAGTCCCACTCGTGGAGGCGGTGCCCGCCGTCGCCGAGCCCGTTGTCGATCCGTTCGTTCGGCCCGGCGATGAACCCGTCGAGCGACATGGACATGGAGAGAACGCTTGCGGACACGGTGGCTCCTTCTTCGCTTGGCCTATGCAGGTGCGTCGAACGGGGCGGGCGGAAATCGACATGCCGTAGCCTCCAACAGGGCAATGGCGGAGGAGGGGCAGGCCACGCACGTCGTGGAGCTCGAGCGGGTGCGCAAGAGCTTCGGCGACAATCTCGTGCTCGACGAGGTCGACCTCACGGTGGGCCGCGGCGAGGTGATCGTGATCGCCGGGCCGTCGGGCTCGGGCAAGAGCACGATGCTGCGCTGCATCAACGGCCTCGAGCAGATCGACAGCGGCGAGATCCGCTTCGACGGGCGCCCGCTGGACCGCTCCGGGAAGGGGCTCTCGCGCATCCGGCAGGAGATCGGGATGGTCTTCCAGCAGTTCAACCTCTTCCCGCACAAGACGGTGCTCCAGAACGTCACGATCGCGCCGGTCGAGGTCAAGGGCGTGCCCAAGGACGAGGCCGTCGAGCGGGCTCGCACGCTGCTCGAGCGGGTCGGGATCGCCGAGAAGGCCGACGCCCATCCCGCGGATCTCTCCGGCGGCCAGCAGCAGCGCGTCGCGATCGCCCGCGCGCTCGCGATGGACCCCAAGCTGATGCTGTTCGACGAGCCCACCTCCGCCCTGGACCCGGAGATGATCCGCGAGGTCCTCGACGTGATGCGGGACCTGGCGCGCGACGGCATGACCATGGCGGTCGTGACGCACGAGATGGGCTTCGCCCGCGAGGTGTGCGACCGGATCGTGTTCATCGACGACGGCCGGATCGTCGAGGAGGCGCCGCCCGCCGAGTTCTTCTCAGCCGCGCGCAGCGACCGCGCGCGCGAGTTCGTCGACAAGATCATCCATCACTAGCGAGGGAGGACCATGATCAATCCACTGCGCTGGCTGCTCGCCCTGACCGCGCTCGCGGCGCTGTTCGCCGTCGCCGGCTGTGGCGATGACGAAGAGGAGCCCTCCGGCGGCGGCGGCGAGGAGGCCGCCCAGGTCGAGAAGTTCCCCGCCGACACGACGATGGGCAAGATCCAGGAGAAGGGCGAGATCGCCATCGGCGTGAAGTACGACGTCCCGCCGTTCGGGTTCAAGAACCCGCAGAGCGGCGACATCGAGGGCTTCGACATCGACGTCGGCCAGGCGATCGCCGACAAGCTCGGCGTCGAGGCGAAGTTCATCGAGGCGATCTCGGACAACCGGATCCCGTTCCTCAAGAACGGAACGGCCGACCTGATCCTCTCGACGATGACGATCAACAAGGAGCGCGATCTGGAGATCGACTTCTCCGAGCCGTACTTCGTGGCGCGCGGCCGCGTGCTGGTCGGCCCGGACTCGGAGATCACCGGGGTCGAGGACCTCAAGAAGGGCACGAGCGTCTGCACCGCGCTCGGCTCGACCTACGAGGAGAACCTGAAGAAGCAGGCGCCGCAGGCCGAGCGGAAGCTCGTCGATTCCTACTCGGAGTGCCTCGAGCTGATCCAGAACGGCGCGGTCGACGCCGTCTCCACCGACAACGTGATCCTCACGGGGATGATCATCCAGGACGACACGCTGAAGCTCGTCGGCGACGACCTGACGACCGAGCCCTACGGCGCGGGCCTGAAGGACGGCGATACCGAGTTCAAGGAGTTCGTGGACAGCACGATCGACGAGTTCAAGTCGGACGGGCGCTGGAAGAAGACCCATGAGAAGTGGGTCAGCCAGTACACGAACGAGCCGGAGGAGCCGCCGACCATGACCCTCGAGGAGGCGCTGGAGGCAACCAGCTGAGCTCCTACTTCGAGCTCCTGAGCGACAACCTCGGGGAGCTCGCCTCCGGGATGTGGGTGACGGTGCGCCTGGTGGCGATCGCGTTCGCGATCGCCCTGGGCGCCGGCACCGTGGTGGCGGCGCTGCGCGTCGCGCCCAACGCGTGGCTGCAACGGCTCGGCGGGATCTACGTCGAGGTGTTCCGCAACATCCCGCTGCTCGTCCTGCTGTTCATCGCGTTCGCCGGGCTGCGGCGCGCCGGCGTGCCGGTCAGCGCCTGGGTCGCGGGCACGGTGAGTCTCGGCGTCTACACGAGCGCGTACGTCGCCGAGGTCCTGCGCTCGGGCGTGTTCTCGGTCAGCCGCGGCCAGATCGAGGCCGCGCTGTCGCTCGGCTTCACCCATCCCGAGGCGATGCGCCGGATCGTGCTCCCGCAGGCGTTCCGGACCGTCATCTCGCCGCTGGGCTCGCTGGTCATCGCGATGATCAAGAACTCGGCGATCATCGGCGTGTCGCTGCTCGCGCTGCCGGACCTGCTCAAGACCGCGCGGGTCATCCAGTCGCGGACGTTCGCGACCGACGAGGCGTTCTTCTGGGCCGCGGTCGGCTACCTGATCCTGACCGGCACGGTGACGCTGCTGATCCGTGTCCTCGAGTCGAGGTACGCGATCCGGCGATGAGCTACCTCTTCGACCCCGACAACTGGGAGTGGCTCGTCACGGGCAACAACGCCCGCTTCATCCTCGAGGGCTTCCTGGTCAACCTCGAGATCGCGGTCATCGCGATGGCGTTCTCGCTGGCCTTCGGGCTGCTGCTGGCGCTCGCGCGGCTGTCGAAGCTCAAGCCCGTGTCCGTGCTCGCCGGCGCGTGGATCGACGTCTTCCGCAACCTGCCGCTGATCTTCCTGATCCTCTACCTGTTCCTCGGGCTGCCGGCGCCGTGGCGGGAGGCCTACGAGGACATCGTGCCGGGGTGGTTCCCCGAGGCGCTGCAGTCGGGGCGCGTGCTCGCCGCGCTGCTCGGCCTCGTCCTCTACAACTCGGCTGTCCTCGCGGAGATCATGCGCGCGGGGATCCTCTCGCTCGATCGCGGCCAGGGCGAGGCGGCGGCGGCGTTGGGAATGACCTACCGGCAGTCGCTGCGGTTCGTGATCCTGCCCCAGGGCCTGCGCCGCATGGTGCCGGCGACGGTGTCCCAGCTGATCACGCTCAACAAGGACACGACGCTCGTGAGCATCATCGCCATCCAGGAGGTGGTCCGCCACGGGCGCATCCTCACCAGCTTCAACTTCTTCGGCGGGGTGCAGGCGCCGGTGCTGCAGGTCTTCATCTTCCTCGGCGTCCTGTTCATCATCGTCAACCTGCTGCTCTCGCGGCTGTCGCGGCGGCTGGAGATCCGGGAGCGCAAGCGGACCGCCGCCACCGGGACCGCGCGGGTCGCCGGGCTGGAGGACCAGCTGGCGACGGAGCTGACCCGCTAGCGCATCAGCCGCGCGAGCCGCTCGAGCACGCGGGCCAGGCGCTTCGGGTACTCGGCGCCGCTGGAGACGGAGACCGTCTTGCGGCGGTAGCGGACGCTCTGGCCGATCCCGTCGAAGACGGTCCGGCTCGGGCGGTAGCGGCGCTTGAGGGTGGAGAAGCGCGCGTCGCGGAGGTCGCGCTTGAGCGCGCGCAGCGAGCGGGGGGACAGCTGGAAGCGCTTGTCGCCGCTGCTCCCCGTCTGGGTGGCGGCGCCGGTGGAGCTGACGACGAGGTGGTCGGCGCGGCCGGCGATCCCGCCGCCGACGTCGTAGCGCGTGAGCTGCTTCGCCTCGGCGCTCGCGGCGCTCGCGAGCAGCGCCGCGAGGACGATGAATGTGGCGGTGGGGCGGCGCATCGGCTCGCCGACGATACCTCTCAGAGCAGCCCCTTCTCGCGCAGCTCCGCCCGCGCGTCCTCGGTCTTCTCCAGCGACAGCCCCATCCCGCGCAGCACGCGCTCGTCCTTGGTGAACTGGATGTCGCCGTACTCGACGACCTCGATCTCGTTGCCCCACGGGTCGGTGAAGCGCAGGTTGCCGTGCGGCCGCAGCCCCGCCTCCACGAGCGCGGCCCGCACCGCGTCGCGGTCGTCGACCACGAGCCCGAAGTGGCGCTCGCCGTCCGGCCCGCGCCGCGAGCCCTCGGCCAGCGCGAGGAACTGGTCGCCCATGTCGACGAACGCCATCCCCGGCACGCGGCCGCGCAGCCGCAGGTCGAACAGGCGCCCGTAGAGGTCCAGCGCGGCGTCGAGATCGCCGACCTCGAGCGCCACGTGGTTGATCCCCACCAGGCGGGCGCGAGCCATGCCCGCATCGTACGTCCGTCTGCACCGGGTCGGAAGCTTTCGCGAGCGGCCGATGCCAAGAGGGCAAGCACGCTCCAGGCAAACCACGGAAGGCCATCTCCCATGTCCCGCAACATCCGCCGCATCCTGCTGGCAGTCGGCGTCACGCTGCTCGTCATCCCCGCTGCCGTCAGCGACGCCCACGAGGGCTCGCCGCAGCCGCAGGTCGCGCACCACAGCCGTTAACCCGTCCCCACCCGCCCCCGCCATTACCCTGTGAGGGAATGGCGGCGATCCCGATCAACATTGCGGACTGGGTCGGGCGCACCCCCATGGTGCAGCTCACCCGGCTCGTGCCCGAAGCGCCGGCGGCGATCTTCGCGAAGCTCGAGATGTTCAACCCCGGCGGCTCGGTCAAGGACCGCATCGGGGTCGCGATGATCGAGGCCGCCGAGGCCGAGGGCCGGATCGAGCCCGGCCGCACGACGATCGTCGAGGCGACCAGCGGCAACACCGGCATCGCGCTCGCGTTCGTGTGCGCGGCCAAGGGCTATGACCTCACGCTCACGCTCCCGCAGGGGATGAGCCGCGAGCGCGAGGGGCTGCTGCGCCTCTACGGCGCGCAGGTCCACGTCACCGAGTCGCTCGGCGGCATGGACGAGGCGGTCGCGGCCGCGCAGGCGCTCGCGCGCGGCGACGACTTCTGGCTCCCCGACCAGTTCACGAACCCCGCGAACCCCGACGCGCACTACCGCTCCACCGGGCCGGAGCTGTGGGAGGCGCTCGACGGCGACGTCGACGTGCTCGTGGCCGGCATCGGCACCGGCGGCACGATCACCGGCGCCGGGGGCTTCCTCAAGGAGCGCAACCCGGGCCTCCAGGTCGTCGGCGTGGAGCCCGCCTCGTCGCCCGTGATCTCGGGCGGGCGCCCCGGGCCGCACAAGATCCAGGGCATCGGCGCCGGCTTCGTCCCGCCCGTGCTCGACCGCGACCTGCTCGACGAGGTGATCTCCGTCGACGACGAGGACGCGCTGGAGACCGCGCGGCTCGTCGCCCGCCGCGAGGGCGTGCTGACGGGGATCTCGGGCGGCGCGGCGCTGTGGGCCGCCACGCAGGTGGCCGAGCGCGGGGCGGCGCGGATCGCCGTCGTGCTGCCCGACTCGGGCGAGCGCTATGTCTCGACGCCGTTCTTCGCCCCCGAGCCGGCCGCAGCCGCTCGTTAGATGGCCCTGCGCGAGGCGCCCGGGCCCGCCGGGGCGCCGTGGGAGCGCCCGCTGCGGGGCACGCTCGACCGGCTCGTGGTCGAGTCCGAGCGGCTGGCCGGCAATCCGCTCGGCGACCCCGCGACGCGGCCGCTGTGGGTCTACCGCGCGCCCGGCGCGGGCGACGACCCGGTGCCGACGGTCTACGTGATCATGGGCTTCCTCGGCCAAGTCGACATGTGGACGAACCGCTTCCCGTTCGAGGCGACGATGATCGAGCGCGTCGACGAGCTGTTCGCGAGCGGCGACTGCCCGCCCGCCACGCTCGTGTTCGTCGACGCCTGGACCACCTGGGGCGGCTCGCAGTTCCTCAACTCGGCCGGCACCGGCCAGTACCTCGACTACCTGTGCGACGAGGTCGTCCCGTTCGTCGACGGCCGCTACCCGACGCTGCCGGGCGCCGCGCACCGCGGGCTGACGGGCAAGTCCTCGGGCGGCTACGGCGCGATGGTGGTCCCGATGCTGCGGCCCGACGTGTTCGGCGCGCTCGCCTCACACGCGGGGGACGCGCTGTTCGAGTGCTGCTACCTGCCGAACTTCCCGCAGCTCGCGCGCAAGCTGCGCGACGACTTCGACGGCTCGATCGAGCGCTTCTGGGAGGAGCGGCAGGCCAGCGGCCGCCTCGACATGGAGCGCTTCGAGAACTTCGACATCCTCGGTTACGCGGCGGCCTACTCGCCCGACCCGGAGCGGCCCGGCAAGCCGCTGCTGCCGTTCGAGGTCGAGAGCGGCCGGCTGATCGACGACGTATGGGCGCAGTGGCTCGACTGGGACCCGGTGCGGATGGCGCCGCGCCACGCCGACGCGCTGCGCTCGATGCGCCGCGTCTACCTCGACGCCGGCAAGGCCGACGAGTGGTTCCTCGACCTCGGCGCGCAGGCGTTCGGCGCGGAGCTCGACAAGCTCGGCGTGGAGTATTCGCTCGAGCTGTTCGACGGCAAGCACGGCGGCATCACGTACCGCTACCCGGGCGCGATCCGCGAGCTCGTGCTGGCGCTACGGTGACCCGGTGGCCGCGCACGCGCTCGACGTCACCGACGTCACCTGCCCGCTGACCTGGGTGCGGACCAAGCTCGCGCTCGAGCGCCTGCAGCCGGGCGAGGAGCTCGTGGTCGCGTGCAACCCGGGGGAGGCGCTCGAGAACGTGCCCCGCTCGGCCGCCGAGGCCGGGCACGAGGTCAGCGTGGAGGGGTCGCGCGTGAGGATCGTGCGCCGGTGAGCGGCGAGGACCGGCGGGCGTTCTTCCGCGGGATCATGCGGTCCGCCGCCGAGGTGGCGGGGCCGCAGCAGCTGCCGCCGGAGGAGGCGGCGCCCGCCTCGCTGGGCGAGCCCGACGTCGAGCGCTACTCGCGCCAGCTCGTCCTGCCCGAGTGGAGCGAGGCGGCGCAGCTCGCGCTCCACGACGCGAGCGTCCTCGTCGTCGGCGCCGGGGCGCTCGGCTCGCCGGTGGCGGCCTACCTGGCAGGCGCGGGCGTGGGGCAGCTCGGGATCGTCGACTCCGACACCGTCGAGCTCTCCAACCTCCACCGCCAGCCGCTGCACTTCACGCCCGACCTCGGCGCCGCCAAGGCCCAGAGCGCGGCCGTGAAGCTGCGCTACCTCAACCCCGACGTCCTCGTCGAGCCCTACCAGGCCCGCTTCAACCCGGCCATGCTCGAGGGCGCCGACCTCGTCGTCGACTGCAGCGACTCCTTCGAGACGCGCTACGAGGTCAACGCCGCCTGCTGCGCCGCGCGCATCCCGCTGGTCGAGGGCGGCGTGCTCGGGCTCGCCGGGCTCGTGATGTCGATCCGGCCCGGCGAATCCGCCTGCTACCGCTGCGCGTTCCCCGAGCCGCCGCCGTCCGCCCCGACGTGTGCCCAGGCCGGCGTGCTCGGCCCGGCGGCGGGCGTGATCGGCTCCCTGCAGGCGCTCGAGGCGCTGAAGCTGCTCGCCGGCCTGGACGGCGCGCTGCTCGACGCCTTCCTCCAGGTCGACCTCCACGACCACACGTTCCTGCGCGTCAGCACCTCCCGCCGGGAGAGCTGCGCGGACTGTGCCACGCTGTAGCGCATGATCGGGATCCGGACCGCAGCCCGGGTGCTCGGCGAGCTCCGGCGCGACATCGCCGCCGCCCACGAGCGCGATCCGGCCGCGCGCGGCGTCTCGCCGCTCGAGATCCTCGCCATGTGGCCCGGCGTCCACGCGCTGCTGTCGCACCGCGTCGCGCACGCGCTCGACGAGGCGGGCGTCCCGCTCGCCCCGCGCGCGCTGTCGGCGGGCGCGCGCGCCGTGACCGGGATCGAGATCCATCCCTGCGCCGAGATCGGCGACGGCCTGTTCATCGACCACGGCATGGGCGTCGTGATCGGCGAGACCGCCGAGATCGGCGAGAACGTGACGCTCTACCAGGGCGTGACGCTCGGCGGCACCGGCTTCGCGGCCGGCAAGCGCCACCCGACGGTCGAGGACAACGTCACGATCGGCTCGGGCGCGAAGCTGCTCGGCCCGATCCGGATCGGCCACGGCGCCAAGATCGGCGCCAACGCCGTCGTCGTCCACGACGTGCCGCCGAACTCCACCGTGGTCGGCAACCCCGGCCACCCGGTGCGGGTCGAGGGCCGCAAGCCCGAGGGGCCCGACGCAGACTGGGTCCACCTGCCCGACCCGATCGCCGACGCGCTGAAGGCGCTCTCCAAGCGGATCGCGGAGCTCGAACGCGACCTCGACGAGGCGCGCGGGCAGTCGGGTGAGCCGCGTGCCGACGTCCTGCCGCTGCGGCCCGTGCGCGGGCCGAACCCCGCCGGCGGGTAGCGCCATGCGCCGGCTCGTCCTGCTCGTCGCGGTCCTGCTCCTGGCGCTCGCGGCGCCCGCTGCCGCCCAGAGCGATCTCGACGCCGCCGCGGAGGCGCTCAAGAGCGACCCGGTCTACGTCGATCCCGACGCGTCGCCCACGCTGACCCAGAGCGAGGCCGAGGCGCTCCGCACCCGCATCACCGACCGCGACGCCGGGCCGATGTACGTCGCGGTCATGCCGCGCAGCGTCGTCAACGAGGCGGGCGGCTCGATCGGCGAGGCGCTGACCGAGATGGGCCGCGGCGTGGGCCGGAGCGGCACCTACGTGCTGGTCGCCGGTCGCTCGGTGCGCGCCGGCAGCACCGAGACCGCCGCGCCCGAGGGCGAGACCGCCAAGGCGATGAACGAGGCGCTCAAGGCCAACCGCGATGACGGCCTGCCGGCGATCCTGCTCGACTTCACCGACCGCATGGGCGAGATCAAGGCCGGCGCCGACACCGCGGTCGAGGACAGCCAGGGCGGTGGCGGCGGCATCGGGCTCGTCCCGCTCGCCTTCCTCGTGCTGGTCATCGGCGGCATCGGCCTGGTCGTCACCACCGGCATACGGCGGCAGCGGCGCGAGCAGGCGGCGCAGTTCGCCGAGGCGCGCGACAACGTGCGCGAGGATGTCGTCGAGCTCGGCGAGGAGATCCGCGAGCTCGACTCCGACGTCCAGCTGGCCGGCATGCCCGAGGAGGCCGCGCGCGACTACGAGAAGGCGCTGGGCGCCTACGAGGACGCCTCGCGCGACGTCGACCGCGCAACCACGCCGCAGGACCTCGAGCCGGTCGGCCAGGCGGCCGAGGAGGGCCGCTGGCGGATGGCGTGCGCGCGCGCACGCCTCGACGGCCGCGAGCCGCCCGAGCGCACCGCGCCGTGCTTCTTCGATCCCCGGCACGGCCCGTCGTCGCGTGAGGTCGAGTGGTCGCCGCCGTTCGGCGAGGCGCGCATGGTGCCGGCCTGCGAGGCCGACGCCCAGCGCGTCGAGCGCGGGGAGGACCCCGACCCGCGCGAGGTCACCGTCGGCGGCCGGCGCGTGCCGTACTGGAACGCCGGCCCGGCCTACGCGCCGTACATGGGCGGCTTCTACGGCGGAGGGCTCCTGCCCGGCCTCTTCATCGGCTCGATGATCGGCGGCTCGAGCTGGGGCCACGATCCCTCCGGCGGCGCCGGCACGGGTGACAGCTTCGGGGGCGGCGACTTCGGCGGCGGCGGATTCGGCGGCGGAGACTTCGGCGGCGGCGGGGACTTCGGCGGCGGCGACTTCTAGCTAGGCTCGCCGCCGATGGCCCGGACCGCGCTCTCCGCCGACATCGCCAAGCCGCCCGAGGAGGTCTTCCCGTACCTCTTCGAGCCCGAGCTCGTCAAGCAGTGGACGACCGGCCTCGACGGCTACGAGCGGCTCGACGACGGCCCGCTGCGCGCCGGCTCGCGCTTCCGCCAGCAGCTCGAGGTCTCGGGCCAGCACATCGACGCCGAGATCGAGGTCACCGCCTACGACCCGCCGCGCGGCGCCGAGAGCCGCAGCGAGATCCGCGGCATCGACGTCATCAGCACCTACGAGCTCGAGCCCGCGGGCGGCGGCACCCGCCTCACCCAGTCCGTCGAGGCGAAGGGCGGCGGGCTCAAGGGCCGGGTCCTGATCCCGGTCATCCAGCCCCACCTCGAGCGCAAGCTCGAGGCGGACCTCGCCGCCCTCAAGGCCCTCCTGGCCTAGTCCAGGTACTTGTAGGCCGGGATCGTCAGGAAGTCCGGGAAGTCGTCGGACAGCGAGACGCTCTCGAAGATCTCGCGCGTCTCGTCCGGCCGGCCCTTCTCCCACGTCTCGTCGCCGACCTCGTCGTGGATCTTCTGGGTCTCCTCGTCGAGGACCTCGAGCACCTTCTCGCGCGTGAACTTGCCGTGCTTGACCCACTGCCAGATCTGCGAGCGCGAGATCTCGGCCGTCGCGGCGTCCTCCATCATGTTGTTGATCCCCGCGGCGCCGCGGCCGCCGAGCCAGAACGAGATGTACTGGAAGCCGACGGCGACGTCGTTGCGCAGGCCCTCCTCGGTGATGTCGCCCGGGGTGGCGCCGGCGTCGAGCAGCTGCTCGGGCGTCACCTCGACGTCGTCGCGCCGCTTGTCGATCTGGTTCGGCTTGTCGCCGAGCACGGCGTCGAACGCCTCGGTGGCGACATCGACGACGTCCGGGTGCGCGACCCAGGTGCCGTCGAAGCCGGCCTTCGCCTCGCGCTCCTTGTCCTCCTTCGCCTTCTCGAGCGCCTTGCGGTTGGCCTCCTCGTCCGTCCGCGAGGGGATCTGTGCCGCCATGCCGCCCATCGCGAACGCGCCGCGGCGGTGGCAGGTCTTGACCAGCAGCTCCGTGTAGGCCTTCATGAACGGCACGGTCATGGTGACGTCCTGCCGGTCCGGGAGCACGAAGTCCTCGCGGTCCCGGAAGCACTTGATCATCGAGAAGATGTAGTCCCAGCGCCCCGCGTTGAGGCCGTACGAGTGGTCGCGCAGCTCGTAGAGGATCTCGTCCATCTGGAACGCGGCGGGCAGCGTCTCGATCAGCACCGTCGCGCGCGCCGAGCCGTGCGGCACGCCCATCGCGTCCTCGGAGAACGTCAGGACGTCGTTCCACAGCCGCGCCTCGAGGTGGTGCTCCATCTTCGGGAAGTAGAAGTACGGGTGCGAGCCGGCGTCGAGCAGCCGCTGGGCGTTGTGGAAGAAGTAGAGGCCGAAGTCGAGCAGGCCGCCCGAGATCTCCGTGCCCTCGACCTTGACGTGCTTGTCGTTGAGGTGCCAGCCGCGCGGGCGCAGCAGCAGCGTCGCGGTCTCGTCCTTGAGCTCGTAGTGCTTGCCGTCGGAGGCGTCGTAGGTGATCGTGCGATCGATCGCGTCGATCAGGTTCACGTGCCCGACGACGACGTTCTCCCACGTCGGCGCGGTCGAGTCCTCGAGGTCGGCCATGAAGCCCCTGGCGCCCGAGTTGAGCGCGTTGATGACGAGCTTGCGGTCGGTCGGGCCCGTGATCTCGACGCGGCGGTCGTTGTAGTCCTCGAACGGCTCGGGGACGCTCCAGCTGTCGTCCTCCCGGATCTCCTTCGTCTCCTCGAGGAAGTCGAGCGTGCCGCCGCTGCGCAGCTCCTGATCACGCTCGCGGCGCGCGGCCAGCAGCTCCTGGCGGCGCGGCTCGAAGCGGCCGTGCAGCTCGGCGACGAACTCCAGCGCGTCGGGGGACAGGATGTCGTTCGCGCGCTCGTCGCTCGAAGGAGCGGGGGCGGTGTCGATTCGGGAAGCGGTGCTCATCGGACCTCCTCGGGTCGCAGGTTGCGCTGCGACGCGTCCAGCAGCGTCATCGGGTGATAGATCGGGACCTCACGATCCATGTACCCAGCGATCTGCAGTGCGCACCCCGGGTTGCCCGCGGCGATCGCGTCCGGTTCGGTGGCGGCGAGGTTCTTCGCCTTGCGCTTGCCCAGCTCGGCGGCTGCCTCGGGCTGCACGAGGTTGTAGATGCCGGCCGAGCCGCAGCAGATCTGCCACTCGTCGGGCTCGACGAGCTCGAGCTCGGGGATCGAGCGCAGCAGCTCGCGCGGCGGCTCCCGGACGCCCTGCGCGTGGGCGAGGTGGCAGGCGTCGTGGTAGGCGACCTTGAGCTTGAGCGGGTGGCGCACGACGCGCGGCTCGACGCCGTCCAGCAGCTCGCTCACGTCCTTGCACTTGGCGCTGAACGCCGCGGCGCGCTCGCCCCACTCGGGATCGTCGGCCAGCAGGTGCGCGTAGTCCTTCATGCCCGAGCCGCAGCCGGCGACGTTGATG
This sequence comes from uncultured Solirubrobacteraceae bacterium, assembly GCA_963811595.1. Taxonomy (GTDB): domain Bacteria; phylum Actinomycetota; class Thermoleophilia; order Solirubrobacterales; family Solirubrobacteraceae; genus DASQFQ01. The sequence continues at coordinate 116,847 of CAWERW010000008.1, read as the reverse complement.
GCAACGGCGTCGAACTCCTCGTAGGCGGCGATCGTCTCGCGTGCCAGCTCCAGCGCCTCCTCCTCGAGGCCGGCGTGCATCATCAGCGAGCCGCAGCAGCGCGGCTTGCGCGGCGCGTGGACCTCGAAGCCCTCGGCCGCGAGCACGCGCACGGTGGCGGCGTTGACGTCGCCGAAGAACACGCGGTTGATGCAGCCCTGCATGACCGCGATCCGGCCGCGGGACTCGCCGCGGGCGGGCGTGACCTCCGGGAGCTGCCGGAACGCCGCGCTCGCCGGCACGTCGGGCGCCAGGCCGAGCAGCGACTGCAGCTTCGGGATCGGCACCTTCGCGAGCGCGTCGTTGAGACCCGACTTCTGCTGCAGCGCCAGCACCGGCACGAGCGCGCGCAGCCGCCCGGGGTGCGTGAAGAGCTCGAAGATCGCCCGCCGCCAGGCGCGCTGCCACAGCGGCCGGTCGAAGTTGCGCTCGAGCTGCGGCCGCGTCTGCTCGATCAGCTTGTCGTACTGGACGCCCGACGGGCACGCCGTCACGCACGCCATGCAGCCGAGGCAGCGGTCGAAGTGCGTGACCATCTCGTCGGAGACCGTGGCGGCCTCGTCGTGGCCGACGCGCATCAGCACGATCCGCCCGCGCGGCGAGTCCATCTCCTCCTCGAACGTCAGGTAGCTCGGGCACGTCGGCAGGCAGAACCCGCAGTGCACGCAGTCCTTGATCAGCTCCGGGTCGGGCGGGTGGTGCTCGTCCCACGCGGTGGCCACCAGATCCATCAGATGCCTCCTACGTAGGCGCCGGGGCGGAAGATGCGGGCGGTGTCGAAGCGCTCCTTGAGCCGCTGCATGACGGCAAGCGGCCCGGGCTCGACGGGGCCCCACGGATCGATGTCGGCGCGCAGGCCGTCGGGCCCGTCGAGCAGCACGACCGGGCGGGGCTCGAGTGCGGTGCGGACGGCGGTGGCGCGGCGGGCGAGGTCGCCGGAGTCGAGGGCGATCCAGGACAGCCCGTGGGCGGCGCGCGAGACGAGCGAGCCGCCCGCCTCCTCCGTCGCGCGGATCGCGGCGGCGAGATCGGTGACGCGGGCGGAGACCTTCAGCGACACGCCGCCGTCCGAAGCCCGCTGGCCGGCGCGCAGCGCGGCCCACAGCTCCTCGTCGTCCTCGGTCGTCTGCACGCCGTCGAGCCCGGCCTCGCGCATCCGGGTCGCGGTCATCTCGGCCTGATCCGCGGCGGTGGCGCCGCCGAAGCGCGCGAGCAGGCGGCCCGACCCCTCGCGCCAGGCGGCGTCGAGCGAGTCGGCCTCGAGCGGCAGCGCGGCCAGCGTCTCGACCGCCTTCGCGAGCGCGTCGGGATCGTCGATCGCGCCGACCGCCGTGGCGGTGGCGACCGGCTTCGGGTGCAGGCGGACGGTGACGCTGACGATCAGCCCCAGCGTCCCGTAGGAGCCGGTGAACAGCTTGCCGAGGTCGTAGCCCGCGACGTTCTTGATCACCTTGCTGCCCGCCTTGGCGAGCGTGCCGTCGGACAGCGCGACGGTGATGCCGAGCACGAGGTCGCGCACGCCGCCGTAGCGGTGGCGCAGCGGGCCCGAGTCGGCGGCCGCGACCATGCCGCCCACGGTGGCGGCGTCGCCGGCGCCGAGCGGCGGGTCGAGCGCCAGCATCTGGCCGGTCTCCGCGAACGTCGCCTGCGCCTCGGCGAGCGGCACGCCCGGCTGCAGGACCGCGGTCAGGTCGCCCTCGTTGTGCTCGAGGATCTCGGCCATGCCGTCGGTGCGCAGCTCGACGGCGACGGGCTCGCCGGCGCCGCCCCAGTCGCGCTTCGTGCCGCCGCCCAGCGGGCGCACGGCGCTCCCGGCCTCGCCGAGCGCGCGCAGCAGCTCGGCGGCCTCCTCCGGCGAGCCGGGCCGCTCGGTGGTGACTTCCGCCGTCGCCACGCCTCAGAACCTCTCGGCGAGTCCGGCGGCTTCCAGCGGATGGACCCGGTACGGGCCCGGCACCTCGCCGCACAGCCGCGGCGTCGGCATCACCTTGGTCGGGTTGGCGAGCCCGGCGGGGTCGAACGAGCAGCGCAGGCGCTGGAACGCGGCCAGGTCGGGCTCGTCGAACATCTTCGGCATGTGCCGCTTCTTGTCGACGCCGACCCCGTGCTCGCCGGTGATCGAGCCGCCCGCCTCCAGGCAGACGTCGAGGATCCGGCCCGACAGCTCCTCGGCCCGCTCGGCCTCGCCCTCCTTGCGGCCGTCGTAACAGACCAGCGGATGCAGGTTGCCGTCGCCGGCGTGGAAGACGTTGGCGACCCGCATGCCGTACTCCTCGGAGAGCTCGTCGAGGCGCTGGAGCACCTCCGGGAGCTTCGTGCGCGGGATCACGCCGTCCTGGACGAAGTAGTTGGGGGAGAGGCGCCCCATGGCGGGGAAGGCGGCCTTGCGCGTCTTCCAGAACAGCTGGCGCTCGGCCTCGTCCTTGGCGATGCGGATGTCGTCGGAGCCGCAGCGCTCGCAGATCTCGACGACCTCGTCGAAGCGCGCCTCGCACTCGCGCTCGGCGCCGTCGAGCTCGACGAGCAGCGCGGCCGCGCGCCCGACCGGGTAGCCGGCGTGCGCCATCTCCTCGGACGCCTCGATCGCGAGCTTGTCCATCATCTCGATCGCGCCCGGCACGACGCCCGCCTGCACGATCTCGGACACCACCTTGCCGGCGTCGCTCGTGGAGTCGAAGAACGCGACGAGCGTCCTCGTCGTCTCCGGGGCGGGGACGACGCGCAGCCACGCCTTGGTGGCGATCCCGAGCGTGCCCTCGGAGCCCACGAACGCGCCCATCAGGTCGTAGCCGGGCGCGTCGAGCTCCTTGCCGCCGAGCTGGATCAGCTCGCCGTCGGGCAGCACGATCTCGAGCCCGCACACGTAGTTCGTGGTGAAGCCGTACTTGAAGCAGTGCGCGCCGCCCGAGTTCTCGGCCAGGTTGCCGCCGATCGTGCAGACGATCTGGCTCGACGGATCGGGCGGGTAGAAGAAGTCCGGCGCGACCGCGGCGGTCACCTCGACGTTGGTCACGCCCGGCTCGACGCACACGCGCTGGTTGGCGAGGTCGACGTCGAGCACGCGCTTCATGCGCGAGAGCACGATCAGGATCCCGTCGGCGACCGGCAACGCGCCGCCCGACAGCCCGGAGCCGGCGCCGCGCGCCACGAACGGCACCTCCGCGGCCGCGCACGCGCGCACGACCGCCTGGACCTCGTCCGCCGTCACGGGCAGCACCGCGGCGGCGGGGATGCCCGTGTACTGCAGCAGCCCGTCCGACTCGTAGGTCCGCAGCTGGTGCTCCTGCGTGTAGACCCACTCGTCCCCGACCACCGCCCGCAGCTCCTGCACGAGCTGCGTCAGGTCCCTGGTCTGCTCCTGCTCAGCCGCGATGCTCATTTCGTCTCGACCACCATCCACTCGAGTACGGGCGTCGTCTGCAGGTACACGATGACGCACATGATCAACAGGAGGAAGAGACTCCACCCGAGAACCTTCCGGAACAGCTCGCCCTCGCGCCCGCCCAGGCCCACCGCGGCGGCCCCGATGGCGAGGTTCTGGGGCGAGATCATCTTGCCCAGGACGCCGCCGGACGAGTTCGCGGCCGCCAGCAGCGTCGGGTTGTAGCCGGCCTTCTCGGCCGCCGCGACCTGGAGCGTGCCGAACAGCGAGTTCGACGAGGTGTCGGACCCGGTCACCGCGACGCCCAGCCACCCGATGATCGAGGCCAGGAAGCCGAGCAGCCCGGCCGCGCCGGCGATCCACTGCCCGAGGGTGATCGTCTGACCCGAGAGGTTCATCACGTACGCGAGCGACAGCACCGCGGCGACGGTGAGCGTCGCCCACTTGAGCTCGTCGAGGGTGCGCAGGAACGTCCGCAGCGCACGGCCCGGGCTGAACTTGAGCACGACCATCGTCAGCAGGCCCGAGAACAGCAGCAACGTGCCGGCCGCTGCGAGCCAGTTGAAGTTGTACGTCGCGGCGGTCGGCGCCTCGCCGTCCGGGGTCTCGACGTTGAGGCCCGGCCACTCGAACTCCTGCGTCGGACCCTCGAGGACGTCCTTGATCGGGCCCCACTGGGCGAGCGCGAAGATCGCGATGATGATCAGGTATGGCGCGAACGCGCGCGCGACCTCGGCGGTCGAGTCCTGGCCGTTGCCCTCCTTGCGGCGGACCTCCGCCTCGTGGGCGGGGTTGTCCGTCGCGGCGCCCGCGATCGCGGGCTGTGGGCCGGAGCTCTCCGTCTCCCCGCGCAGGGTCTCGGTCGGCGACCACACGCGCAGCAGCAGCACGATCGAGCCGGCCGCGAGCAGCGACGCGACGATGTCGGTCAGCTCGACCGAGACGAAGTTGGAGCACAGGAACTGGCCGAGCGCGAACGTGAACCCGCCGACCACGGCGGCGGGCCAGGCCTGGCGGACGCCGCGCATCCCGTCGACCATGCCGACGAGGATGAGCGGGACGATCAGGGCGAGGAACGGCGTCTGGCGGCCGACCATCGCGCCCAGGTCGTCCTTGGGGATGTCCGTGAGCTCGGCGAGCGTGACGATCGGGATCGCGATCGCGCCGAACGCGACGGGCGCGGTGTTCGCGACGAGCGCGACGGCGGCGGCCTTCATCGGGCTGAAGCCGACCGCGATCAGCATCACCGCCGTGATCGCCACCGGCGTGCCGAAGCCGGCGAGCGCCTCGAGCAGCGCGCCGAAGCAGAACGCGATGATGACCGCCTGGATGCGCTGGTCGTCGGAGACGCGGTTGAACGCTCGCCTGAGCACCGCGAAGTGCCCGGTGTCGACGGTCATGTTGTAGACCCAGAGGGCGTTCCAGACGATCCACATGATCGGGAACAGGCCGAAGGCCGCGCCGAGGAGAGCGGTGTTCAGCGCCTGCCCGACCGGCATCCCGTAGATCGCGATGGCGACGATCAGCGCGGCGGCGAGCGAGATCAGCGCGGCCCAGTGCGCCTTCATCTTCAGACCGCCGAGCAGCACGAACAGCACGACGATCGGGATGGCGGCGAAGATCGAGCTGAGCCCGAGCGAGTCGCTGACCGGGTCGAACACCTGCTGATACATCCACACTCCTCCCTCGGGGTTCCCCCGGCCCCTACCCTGGCTTCCGCTGCACTACGCTCCCCGGCCACGTGCGGGTCGCGCTGTTCGTCACCTGCTTCAACGACACGCTGTTCCCGGGGACCGGGCGCGCGGTGGTCGAGCTGCTGGAGCGGCTCGGCTGCGACGTGGAGTTCCCCGAGGCGCAGACGTGCTGCGGCCAGATGCACGGCAACTCGGGCTACGCCGACCACGGCGACGCGCTCGCCGAGCGCTTCACGCGCGTGTTCGCCGACTACGACACCGTCGTCTCGCCGTCCGCCTCGTGCACGGCGTTCCTGCGCGAGCACGGCGCGCAGCGCGTGTTCGAGCTGACCGAGTTCATCGTCGACGAGCTCGGGGTGGAGGACGTCGGCGCGTCGTATCCGCACCGCGTCGTCTACCACCCGACCTGCCACTCGCTGCGGCTGCTGAAGGTCGGCGACCGGCCGTTGCGGCTGCTGCGCGCGGTCCAGGGCATCGACCTGGTCGAGCTCGAGGACGCCCAGGAGTGCTGCGGCTTCGGCGGGACGTTCGCGGTCAAGAACGCCGACACCTCGATGGCGATGCTCTCCGACAAGCTGCGCCACGTGCTCGACACGCGCGCGGAGGTCTGCACCTCGGCCGACAACTCGTGCCTGATGCACATCGGCGGGGCGCTGCGCAAGCAGCGGGCCGGCGTGCGCGCGGTGCACCTGGCGGAGATCCTGGCGGCCCGGGAATGAGCTTCCCCAAGGCTGCGCACGAGACGCTCCAGGACGCGCAGCTGCGGCGCAACCTGGGCAAGGCGACGACGACGATCCGCGCGAAGCGGCTGCGCACGATCGCCGAGCTCGACGACTGGGAGGCGCTGCGGGAAGCGGGGTCGGCGATCAAGGCGCGCACGATGGCGACGCTGCCCGAGCAGCTCGAGCGCCTCGAGGCGTCGGTCACGCGGGCCGGCGGGGTCGTGCACTGGGCGCGCGACGCGGCCGAGGCGAACGCGATCGTGGCGGGGATCGCGAAGGGCCGCGGCGCGCGCGAGGTGATCAAGGTGAAGTCGATCGCCACCGACGAGATCGAGCTCAACAAGGCTTTGAAGGCCGAGGGCATCGACGCGATCGAGACCGACCTCGCCGAGCTGATCATCCAGCTCGCCGGCGAGCGCTCCTCGCACATCCTCGTGCCGGCGATCCACAAGAACCGGGCCGAGATCAAGCGGCTGTTCGAGCGCACGATCGCCCAGGGCGAGGACCTCGGGTGGGAGGCGACGGGCATCGCCGAGGCGGCGCGGCGCCACCTGCGCGACAAGTTCCTGACCGTCGGCGTGGCGATCTCGGGCGCGAACTTCGGGATCGCCGAGACGGGCACGGTGGCGGTGGTCGAGTCGGAGGGCAACGGGCGCATGTGCACCACGCTGCCCGAGGTGCTCGTGACCGTGATGGGGATCGAGAAGCTGCTGCCGGAGTGGCGCGACCTCGAGGTCTTCCTGCAGCTGCTCCCGCGCTCCTCGACCGCCGAGCGGATGAACCCGTACACGTCGCTGTGGACCGGCGTGCGCGATGGCGACGGCCCGAAGGAGTTCCACCTCGTGCTGCTCGACAACGGCCGTACGCAGACGCTCGCCGACGAGGTCGGGCGGCAGGCGCTGCACTGCATCCGCTGCTCGGCGTGCCTGAACGTGTGCCCGGTCTACTCGCGCACCGGCGGGCAGGCCTACGAGTCCGTCTATCCCGGGCCGATCGGCGCGATCCTCACGCCGCAGCTGCGCGGGCTGGGGCAGGCGCCGACGCTGCCGTGGGCGTCCTCGCTGTGCGGCGCCTGCTTCGAGGCGTGCCCGGTCAAGATCGACATCCCGAGCGTGCTCGTCCACCTACGCGGGCGCGTCGTGCGCGAGGAGAAGCGCCGGCTCGACCCCGAGCGGCTGGCGATGGACGTGGTCGGCAAGGTCTTCAGCTCGCAGCAGCGCTACGAGGGGGCGCAGAAGCTCTCCAAGCTCGGCCGTGGCCCGCTCGGGAAGCTGCCGGTGCCCGGCTGGAGCACCATGCGCGAGCTGCCCGAGGTGCCGAAGCAGACGTTCCGGGAGTGGTGGCGTGAGCGCGAAGGATGAGGTCCTGGCCCGCGTGCGGTCAGCGCTCGGGGACGCGCCGGACGTGCCCGAGGTGCCGCGCGACTACCACGGGCCGGGCACGGCGGCCGCCGACGTCGACCTGTTCTGCGAGCGGGTGGCGGACTACAAGGCCGACGTGCACCGCGTGGCCGCCGGCGACGTGGGGCGGGTCGTGGGGGAGATCCTCGCGCGGCACGGCGCCGAGAAGGTCGTCGGGACGATCGAAGGGTTCGGCGACGAGGGCCTCGGCTCGCGCGAGCTCGACGCGGTCGACGGCGTCGTCACGGGCTGCGCGCTCGGGATCGCCGAGACCGGCACGATCGTGCTCGACGGCGGCGAGCGCTCCGGCCGCCGCGCGCTGACGCTCGTCCCCGACCTCCACGTGTGCGTCGTCGAGGAGGAGCAGATCGTCGCCGGCGTGCCCGACGCCGTCGCGCGCCTCGACGAGGCCGCCCGCGCCGGGCGGCCGATCACGCTGGTGTCGGGGCCTTCGGCGACGTCCGATATCGAGCTCGATCGGGTGGAGGGGGTTCACGGTCCCCGCCGCCTGGAAGTGCTCGTAGTAGCGCCAGCGCCGCGAGCATCACGATGAAGGGGTCGATCCCCGTGCGGTAGCGGGGCGTCTCGACCACCAGGAAGACGACGCTCAGGTACAGCAGGACGGGGATCAGCCACACGAACAGCGGCGTCCGGCGCGCCTGCCGCGTGAAGGCGCCGGCCAGCGCGAGCAGCGCGAAGACCCAGAAGCAGATCACGCCGGCGTCGGCCCAGCGGGGCGTCACGCTGACCGTGCTCGCCGTGTGCCGCCACCAGTCGGCGCCCGCGAGCTCGAGCGTGCGCCGCGTGTTCCACCAGGCGACGGTGGCCACGTAGCCGGGGTGCTCGCGGATGTACTCCTTCGACGCCGCCGCGAGCTGGTCCTCGGCGACGGGCTCGGGCACGTTGTCGATGTTCTCGTACAGCGCCCGGTGGGCCTTGACCCACCGGATCGAGCGCCACGAGGCGGGGTTCTCGCGGTCCGTGCGGGCCTCGTCGTTGTACGTGCCGGCGAGCGCCGAGCCGAGCTGGGTGGTGACTGGGACGAAGCGGTCGAGCACGACGGCGTTGCGGATCGTCCACGGCGACACCGTGAGCAGCGCGAGCGCGACGAGCAGCGCGGGGGCGGCGAGCGCGCGCGGCGACACTCGCGGCCGGACCGTCCAGACCGCGATCCCGAGCGGCAGCAGCAGCACCATCGCATTGGCGCGGGTGAGGATCGTCAGCCCCGACAGCACGCCCGCGATCACCACCCAGCGCCAGCGGTGGGCGGAGCGCCGGTGCGCCAGCACCGCCGCGAGCGCGCCGAGCATCAGGGCGGCGAACAGCGGCTCGGACATCGCGGAGCCCCCGACGAGGATCAGCGGGACGTACACCGCCGCGCCCGCCATCGCCAGCAGGCCCACCTTGCGCCCCCAGAGCTGCATCGCGACCACCCCGACCAGCCCGACGACCAGCATTCCGAGCACGATTCCGAGCACCCGCGCCGCGACCCAGCGTTCGGCAACCTTCGCGTCGTCGACCCCCGCGACCTCGTAGGCACCGGCCAGCAGGTACGGGTAGGCCGGCGGGCGGAACGCGCTCTCGCGGCCCGGGTAGCGGGCGCCGGGGTAGCCCCTGCCCTCCGCGATCGCCATCGCGTGGCGGTCGTAGTCGCTGCCGTCGTGCACGAACGTCGTGTCCGGCGTGGCGACGACGTAGCCGACCCGCAGGAGCAGGGCGAGCAAGAGGATCAGCCAGGCGGCTCGGGGAAGCGGGTTCTTCATGTTCAACGTCGCCTACATCCTGTCGGAGAGCTGCGGCGCCCCAGGGTCGTACCCGCGAAGCGGCGGTATCGGTCGCGCGTGTGGACGGGCGTCTCCGAGATCTGGAACAGCCAGGTGTGGTTCTCGCGGGCGCGGTCCCGGCGGCGGCTTGGGCCGGCCTGTGGGCGGCCGTGCAGCGCGACTAGTACGCGGTCGTGCGCGCGCGGTGACGCGGGCGCGACTTGTAGCGCGGCAGCGCCCCGCGGTTCCAGAGCACGTTGTCGACCACGGCCGCCGTGGTGTCGCCGTGCGCGGCGACGAGCAGCTCGACGGCGTGCAGGGCGCAGGCACGGATCTCGACCTCCGCGGGCGAGCCGTGCTCGAGCAGCAGCCCGTCCTCGATCCGGCTCACGAGCGCGTCGTCGAACTCGAGCACGCCGTCGAGCCGCAGCACGTGCGGCACGAGGTTGTCGGCGAACAGCGTCAGCCGGTGCAGGTCCTCGGCCGGCGCGACGCCGGCGAGCGCGAGGTCGGCGGCGGCGATCTGGGCGCGCTTGAAGAACGGGACGCGCAGGCCGTCGTAGCCCGACACGTCGTGCCAGGTCGGCCACGCCGCGAGCGTCTCCGCGAGCCGCTCGGCGGACCCGTCGGCCGAGCGCACCAGGCCGAGGAAGCGCCCGAAGTACTCGACCGTGACGCGCTCGCCGAGCTCGCGCAGCGCGCGCGTGAACAGCGCCATCAGCTCGTGGGCCGGGTCCTGGCCGAACGCGGCAGCGACCGCGGGGGTCTCGATCGCCGCCAGCTCGGCCGCCGTCCACGGCCCGCGGGCGCGCAGGGCGGCCTCGATCGTGCGGAAGCCGGAGAGCCCGCCGGGCTTGCGCAGGGTCGGGAACCAGCCGGAGCCGAAGTTGATCGGCGTTGAGCGTCAGCGAGAACGCGGCGCGCTCCTCGAGGCCGGCGTCCGTGAGGTCCGGCGTGGGCGGGGCCTCGGGCTCCAGCGTGCGCGCGTACGGCTCGATCGCGGCCTCCACGATCCGCACACGCGTCGCGCGGCCGGCCACCTCGGCGCAGCGCGCGCGGACGTCGTCGAGCAGCGCGGTCAGCCCTCGCCCTCCGTGCGGTGCATGGCGATGTAGGCCTCGTTGCTGACGTCGCGCCCGGGCAGGCCGGCGTCGGCCAGCAGCCCAGCGAGATCGGGCGAGGAGGCGGTCCAGCTCACCTTGCCGTCGCGCACGCGGTGGACCCAGTACATGCGCGAGTCCTCGACGACCCCGCCCTGGCGCACGCGCAGCCGCCCTCGCACCGCGACGACGTCATCGCGCGACCAGATCCCGAGCCGGATCGAGTCGACGACGATCCCGCGCTCGGCCGCCCGCTCGACGTACTCGCGGTACTGCGCGGTCGAGCGGAACACGCTCTGCTCGGCGGAGTGGGGTCGCCACTCGGCGTCCTCGGAGGCATGGTCGAGGACGCCCCGCAGCCCGTCGCGGTCGTAGCCCTCCCACATCGCGAGCACCACCGCCTCCGCGTCGGGCGAGCGGGTCACGCCGCGGCGAGCGCCCCGTGGCGCTCGATCTGCTCGAGCGACAGGTCGCGGCCGTCGCGCTCGGCCAGGTGCCATTCGACGGTCGCGTCGATCGCCGCCGCGAGGTCCCACGGCGGCCGCCAGCCGAGCCGGGTGCGGGCGCGGGTGGAGTCGACGCTCGGGATCGCGGCCTCGACCGGGAAGTGCTCGGCGTGGCGGACGTCCAGCCCGCCCGGCCAGCGCGCGCGCATGCGCTCGACGATCCAGCTGACCGGCCGCGAGTCGGCCTGGTCGGGCCCGAAGTTCCAGGCGCTGGCGAAGGTCGGGTCCTCGGTCAGCCGCTCCGCCAGCAGCAGATAGCCCTCGAGCGGGTTGAGGACGTGCTGCCAGGGCCGCCGCGCCGCCGGGTTGCGCAGCTCCAGCGACTCGCCGGCCAGCGCGGCCCGGACGAGGTCGGGCACGAGCCGGCCGGGCGTGCGGTCGCCGCCGCCGATCACGTTGCCGGCGCGGGCGCTCGCCACCGCGATCCCCTGCGCGGCGAGCACGGAGTCGCGGAAGGCGGCGATCACGAGCTCCTGCGCCGCCTTCGAGCTCGAGTACGGGTCGTAGCCGCCGAGCCGGTCGTCCTCGCGGTAGGCCCACTCCGAGCCCTGGTCGAGGTAGCACTTGTCGGAGGTCACGCCGACCACGGCGCGGACGCTGCCCGACTCGCGGACGGCCTGCAGGACGTTCGCGGTCCCGACCACGTTGACCGTGTAGACGGCCGCCGGGTCCTCGTAGCCGAGCGCGACGGTGGCGAGCCCCGCGAGATGGAAGACGACCTCGGGCCGGGCCTCGCCGACGACGGCGCGCACCGCCGCCGCGTCGGTCACGTCGCCGCCGTCGCGGCGCGCGAAGCCCGTCACCTCGGCGCCGAGCGCGCGCAGCCACAGCGTCAGCCAGGTCCCCTTGAAGCCCGTGTGCCCGGTGACGAGGACACGCCGCCCGGCCCAGAACGAAGGGTCCGGCAGGGCACGGGGCATGGCGCTCACTCTATGCCACCATCCGCGCATCGCCACGGTGAGGATCCTCGGCGCCGGGGGCTGGATCCCGACCGGCACGCACGCCACCTGCTCCGCGCTCCTCCGGGAGGGCCCGGACGCCGTGCTCATCGACGCCGGGACCGGGATCGAGCGGCTCGTGTCGGACCGCTCGCTGCTCGAGGGGGTGGAGCGGCTCGAGCTCGTGCTCACGCACTTCCACCTCGACCACGTCGCCGGGCTGGCCTACGCGCCCGGGCTGCGCGGCGCGGGCGGCTTCCCGCCGCGCGTTTGGGGGCCGTGCGAGGCGCTGTTCGGCGGCTCGAGCGAGGAGGTGCTGCGGCGGATCCTGTCGCCGCCGTTCGCCGACGCGGCCTTCGGGCTCGCCGCCCGCGAGGTGCGCGAGCTGGCGGTCGGCGAGCAGCAGCTCGGCCCGTTCACGGTCACCGCGCGGCGGCAGGAGGGCCACAGCACCCCGACGCTCGCGCTGCGCTTCGACGATCTGTTGACCTACTGCACCGATACGCCCTACGACGAGGGGAACGTCGAGTTCGCGTCCGGCTCGCGCGTGCTCATGCACGAGGCGTGGTTCACCGAGGACCGCCGGCGGAAGGCCGAGATCCACTCCTCCGGCCGCGACGCGGGCGTGGTGGCCCGCGACGCGGGCGTCGAGCGGCTCGTGCTCATCCACCTCGACCCGCTCGGGGGGCATGAGGCGGTGCTGGAGGAGGCGCGTGGCGAGTTCCCGGGTGCGGAGCTCGGCTTCGACGGGCTCGAGCTGTAGACGGCCGTTGACCTTCGCCGGCGGCACCGGCAGCGCTAGTCCTCCCAGACCTTCCACGGCGCAACCCCCGCCGCCCACAGCCGGTTGAGCTCGTCGAACTCGCGCGTGGTGTCCATCCCCATCCAGAAGCCCGTGTGGGGGAAGACGGCGAGCTGCCCGTCGCGCGCGAGGCGGCTCAGCGGCTCGCGCTCGAGGACGAGCCCGGGATCGTCGGTCAGGTAGTCGAACAGCTCGCGCTGGAAGACGAAGAAGCCGCCGGAGACGAAGCCCTCGGCGGTCGTGGGCTTCTCGTCGAACTCGGTGACGATGCCGTCGGTGACCTTCATCTCGCCGTAGCGCGAGGTCGGGTGCACGCCCGTGACCGTGCCGATGCGGCCGTGCTCGCGGTGGAAGGCGAGCAGCGCGCCGATGTCGACGCTCCCCAGGCCGTCGCCGTAGGTGACGACGAACGTGTCGGTGTCGACGTAGTCGCGGACCCGATGCAGGCGCGCGCCGGTGCCGGCGTGCAGCCCGGTCTCGGCCAGCGTGACCTCCCAGTCCTCCTCGCCGTTGCCGTGGAAGACGGGCGGCGCGGGCTCGCCGAGGCGCACGGTGAGGTCGGCGATCTGCTCGCGGTAGCGCAGGAAGTACTCCTTGATCTGCCACGACTTGAAGCCGAGGCAGAGCACGAAGCGCTGCGCGCCGTGGTGGGCGTAGAGCTTCATGATGTGCCACAGGATCGGGCGCTCGCCGATCGGGACGAGCGGCTTGGGCACCCGCTCGGTCTCCTCGCGCATGCGGGTGCCGAGTCCGCCGGCGAGGATCACCACCGGCATCCGCTCGAGCGGCGTGTCGCGCGAGCTCATGCGCGCACCGGGCGGCGGAGCTCGGCGTCGAGCTCGCCGGCGTCGATCAGCTCGCGGATGCGCTGGATGCGCATGAAGCGAGGGGAGAGGAAGGCCTCGAGGGTGAGGTCCGCGGCGGTGTAGGCGGCGAGCATCTCCTCGATGCCCCGCTGGACCGTCCACTTCGGCTCGAAGAGCTGCTTCGCCTTGGCGAAGTCGACCCGGTAGGAGCGCTTGTCGGGGCTGGCGCCGGGGGCGAGCGTGACGCGTGTGTCCGGCACGGTCGCCTCGATCATGCGGGCGATGTCGCGGATCTGGTGGTTGTCCTCGTCGCGGCCGATGTTGAACGCCTGGTCGTGGACGAGCTCGGCCGGCGCGTCGAGCGCCGCCACGAAGGCTCGCGCGATGTCCTCCACGTGGGCGAGCGGGCGCCAGGGCGTGCCGTCGGACTGCATCCGCACCTCGCCCGTCGCGTACGCGTAGGCGACCAGGTTGTTGACGACGATGTCGCCGCGCATGCGGGGGGAGACGCCGTAGGCGGTCGCGTTGCGCAGGTGGACGGGGCTGAAGCCGGGCGTGGCGAGCTTCGAGATGTCGCGCTCGGCGAGCACCTTCGACTCGCCGTAGGGCGTGACGGGGTTGAACGGCGCGCGCTCGTCGAGCGGGGCGTCGGTGTCCCCGGCGCCGTAGGTGCTGCAGCTCGAGCTGTAGAGGAAGCGGGCGACGCCGGCCTCGCGGGCCGCCTGCGCGAGCTGGACGCTGGCGTGGTGGTTGATCGCGTAGGTGACCGCTGGGTTGAGGTCGCCGACGGGGTCGTTGGAGAGCGCCGCGAGGTGGATGACGGCCTCGTAGCCGTCCAGGTCCTCGGCGGTGACGTCGCGGATGTCGGCCTCGCGCGCGGGGATCTCGGGCGGGTCGATGAACGCGTGGGCGGCGTAGTAGCCGGTGTCGAGCCCGACCGGCTCGTGCCCGGCCGCCGTGAGCAGCGGGGTCAGGACGGTGCCGATGTAGCCGTCGTGGCCGGTGACGAGGACCTTCACGGGACGCGGTCCGCAATCAGCCGCGCGAGCGCGAGCGAGGAGGTGGCGGCTGGGGAGGGGGCGTTGCGGACATGGAGGGCGCGCTCGGTCTCGGAGACCACGAAGTCGTCGACGAGGCTACCGTCGCGGCCGAGGGCCTGGGCGCGGACGCCGGACGGCCCGGGGAGGACGTCGTCGGTCGTGAGCTCGGGGATGTAGCGGGCGCCGTCCTTGACGAGGGCGCGGCTGCTGACGGCGTGGCGGAGCTCCTGGAGGCCGGTCCGCCACCAGCGGCGGGCCATCCGCCAGGTGCCGGGCCACAGGAGCGTGTCGCGCAGGTCGCGCGCCGAGACGCGCCGCAGCTCGTAGCCGTCGCGGGCGGGGGCGAGCAGCGCGGTCGGGCCGACGAGCACGTCGCCGTCGGTGCCGCGGGTGAAGTGGACGCCGAGGAACGGCAGGCTCGGGTCGGGCACGGGGTAGACGAGCGCGCGCACGAGGTCGCGGCGCTCGGGCCGGAGGCGCAGCCAGGCGCCGCGGAAGGGGACGATGCGCGGGTCGGGGTCGCCGCCCGCCGCGACCGCGAGCCGGTCCGACCAGCCGCCGGCGCAGAAGACCGCGAAGCGCGCGCGGGTCTCGCCCTGGGAGTGACGGATCTGGAGGCGGTTGGCCTGCAGGTCGGCGCCGTCGACGGCGCAGCCGGTGACGACCTCGCCGCCGGCCTGCTCGACGTCGCGCGCGAACGCCTCGGCGACGGCGCGGAAGTCGACGACCGCGGTGGCGGGGGAGTGCAGCGCGTCGACGCCGCGGACGTGCGGCTCGACCTCCGAGATCTCCTCGGGGCGCAGGCGCCTGAGGTCCGGGACGCCGTTCTCGCGGCCGCGGCGCTCGAGCTCGTCGAGGCGCGGGATCTCGCGCTTGTCGACCGCCACGATCAGCTTGCCGTCCTGGCGGGCGGGGATGCCGTGCGCTTCGCAGTACGCGAGCAGTTCCGGCGCGCCCTCGGTGCAGAGGCGGGCCTTCAGCGAGCCGGGCGCGTAGTAGATGCCGGCGTGCAGGACGCCGGAGTTGTGGCCGGTCTGGTGGAAGCCGGTGACGGCCTCGCGCTCGAGCACGCTGACGCTGCGGCCGGGCTTGCGCGCCAGCAGCTCCCGTGCCACGGCGAGCCCGAGGATGCCGGCCCCCACCACGACGATGTCTGACTCCTCCCGCGGGGCCATCCGGCCGGCGACTCTACCCCGACCGGCCCGCGCGGTACCGTGGATCGGGCATGCCGAAGGCCCCCGCGGACCCCCGCATCGAGGAGCTGCTCGCGGGTCTCAATCCGCCGCAGCGCGACGCCGTGACCCACGGCGAGGGCCCGCTGCTCATCCTCGCCGGCGCCGGCTCGGGCAAGACCCGCGTGCTCACCCACCGGATCGCGTACCTGATGCGCACGGGCCAGGCGCGCGCGGACGAGATCCTCGCCATCACGTTCACCAACAAGGCCGCGCAGGAGATGCGCGAGCGCGTGGAGATGCTCGTCGGCCGCGCCACCCGCGCGATGTGGGTGATGACGTTCCACTCCGCCTGCGCGCGGATGCTGCGCGCCGACGCCCACCGGCTCGGCTACACGCGCCAGTTCACGATCTACGACGCCGCCGACCAGCGGCGGCTGATCAAGCGCTGCCTCGACGACCTCGACATCGACGCGAAGCGCTTCACCCCGCGCGCGATGCAGGCCCAGATCTCCGACGCGAAGAACAAGCTCCGCTCGTCCGAGGACTACCGGCAGCTCGTCGGCTCCTACTTCGAGCAGACCGTCGCCGACGTCTACGAGCAGTACGAGCGCGAGCTCCACCGCATGAACGCGATGGACTTCGACGACCTGCTCGTCCGCTCGGTCAACCTGCTCGAGCTCTTCCAGGAGGTCCGCGACCGCTACTCGTCGGCGTTCCGCTGGATCCTCGTCGACGAGTACCAGGACACCAACCACGCCCAGTACCGCTGGCTCCAGCTGCTGGCGAGCGAGCACCGCAACCTCGCGGTGGTCGGCGACGACGACCAGTGCCTCGTCGAGGGCACGCCGATCACGATGGGCGACGGATCGGTCAAGCCGATCGAGGAGGTGCAGGCCGGCGACGAGGTCATGTCGTGTTACGGCAGCGGCGACTTCCGCCCGGCGCGGGTGACGGACACGCACGTCTCGGAGCGCCGTTGGGGTACCGAGATCACCACCCGCTCGGGCCGCCGGATCGTGTCCACGCCGGAGCACACGCACTTCGCGGGCTTCCGGCGCGAGCACACGCCGCCGATGCACCTCACGTACCTGATGTGGCGGCGCGGCAAGGGCTTCCGGGTCGGGACCAGCAAGATCCAGGACGGCGAGGCGAAGTTCCCGGTCAGCGGCGTCGCGCTGCGGGCGATGCAGGAGAACGCCGACGCGGCCTGGGTCATCTCGACGCACGACTCGGAGCCCGAGGCCCGGCTCCAGGAGACGCAGCTCTCGGTGATGTTCGGCATCCCGACGCTGCCCTTCCATGCGCGGCCGAGCGCGAAGAGCCCGAACAGCGTCGTCGGAGATCAGAACCGGATCGACCGCCTGTTCTCCAGCCTCGACACGGAGCAGGGCGGCCGCGCGCTCCTGCGGCACTACGGGCTCTCGTTCGACCATCCGCACCACGTCCCGCGGGGCTTCGAGGGCCGCCGCCGCAGCGTCACCGTGACGTTGTGCGGCGATCGCCGAGGCAAGACGCCCATGCACTCGGTCGCCGTCGGCGGACGCGATCCCGAGGTGCGGGATGCGCTCGAGGAGGCGGGCATGTCGGTCCGGCCGGCCAAGGCGGGCTCGGCGAGCTGGCGCTACGAGTCGTGCTTCAAGGACTTTGGCGCGGCGATGGAGGTCGTGGACAAGATCCGCACTGCGACGCCTGCATCAGTGCGGGCCGTGGCGCGCCTCGGCCCGCGCGCGTTGCCGTTCATTCCCGCTCAGAGCGTCCGCCGCGGAATGGTCATGTTCACCGAGCGCGGCGGCTACGACGTCGTCGAGACGGTGGCGGAGATCCCCCTCGACCGGCCCGTCTACGACCTGAACATCGAGCACACGCACAACTTCATCGCCGGCGGCCTCGTGACCCATAACTCCATCTATGGCTTCAGGGGCGCCGACATAAAGAACATTTTGAGCTTTCAGGACGACTTCGTTGATGCCCACGTCGTGAAGCTGGAGCAGAACTACCGCTCGACGCAGACGATCCTGTCCGCCGCGAACGCGGTCGTCGCCAACAACCGCGGGCGGATGGTGAAGGCGCTCTGGACCGACATCGGCGAGGGCGACCCGATCAAGGTCCGGGAGCTGAGCGACGAGCACGCGGAGGCTCGCTACGTCGCCGCCGAGATCGAGCGGATGGTCGACGAGGGCGTCAGCCGCGAGGAGATCGCCGTCTTCTACCGGACCAACGCGATGTCGCGGGTGCTCGAGGACATGCTCGTGCGGGCGCAGATCGGCTACCAGGTCATCGGCGGCACGAAGTTCTACGAGCGGGCGGAGATCCGGGACGCGGTGGCGTACCTGACGTTCCTCGCCAACCCGCAGGACGCCGGGGCGTTCACGCGCGTCGCCAACTCGCCGAAGCGCGGGCTCGGGCAGACCTCGCTCAGCCGCGTGCTCAGCCACGCCGACACGATGGGCGTGCCGGTGTGGGACGCCGCCGAGCACCCCGACCAGGTGCCCGGGCTCGGGACCGCGGCGCAGAAGGCGCTCGGGCGCTTCATGTCGACGATGGTGCGGCTGCGCGAGCGGATGGAGAGCGGGGCGCCGGTCGGCGACCAGCTCGACGAGCTGCTGCGCGAGACCGGCTACTTCGACGCGCTCCAGGCCGAGCGGACGATCGAGGCGCAGGGCCGGATCGAGAACCTCGAGGAGCTCGTGCGCGTCGCGCGCGAGTACGACGCGATGGCCGAGCAGCCCTCGGTCGGCGAGTTCCTGCAGCAGATCGCGCTGATCGCCGACGTCGACTCGCTGCGCGACGAGGAGGGGCTCGTGACGCTGATGACCCTCCACAACGCGAAGGGCCTCGAGTTCCCGATCGTGTTCGTGATCGGCCTCGAGGACGGCGTCTTCCCGCACTCGCGCGCGATCGACGAGGGCGAGATCGAGGAGGAGCGCCGGCTCGCCTACGTCGGCCTCACCCGCGCGATGCGCGACCTCACGCTCACGTTCGCGCGCCGCCGCAACTCGTTCGGCGCCAACTCGTTCGGCATGCGCTCGCGCTTCATCGACGAGATCCCGCGCGAGCTCACCGACCTCGAGGACAAGGCGGCGGTCGGCGCCGGCTGGTCGCCGGGCCGCGTCGCCTCGTGGTCCAACGCCGCGGCCGCCACCGCCGAGGCCCAGCCCGACACCGCGGGCTCCGTCTTCCGCCTCGGCGACGACGTCGTCCACGCGGCGTTCGGCGAAGGCGTCGTGACCGCCACCGAGCCGGGCGGGATCGTGGTCGTGCGCTTCGCCGGCGACGGCAGCGAGCGCAAGCTGATGGCCGATTACGCGCCGATCAAGAAGCGTTGACGCGGATCCTCGCCTCGCCGGCGGGCACGTGACCCGCCGGCGCCAGGAGCCCGCTCCCGCGTAGATTCGGCGGCGTGCTCCGCCGCCTGACGTACCTCACCGCGTCGATCGTCTTCCTCGACACGGTCTTCTTCGCGGCGATCGTCCCGCTGCTGCCGAGCTACGTGGACGAGTTCGACCTGTCGAAGACCGGCGCGGGGATCCTCGTCGCCGCGTATCCGGCCGGGACGTTCCTCGGCGCGCTCCCGGGCGGCTGGCTGACCGCGCGCATCGGCGTGCGGCCGACGGTGCTGCTCGGGCTCTCGACCCTGATCGCCTCGTCGCTGGCGTTCGCCTTCGCCCAGAGCATCGTCGTGCTCGACGTCGCCCGCTTCGTCCAGGGTCTCGGCGGCGCCGCGTCGTGGGCCGGCGCGGTCGGGTGGCTCGTGGGCGCCGCCCCGCGCGAGCGCCGCGGCGAGCTGATCGGCCGCGCGATGGCGGCCGCGATCGTCGGCGCGCTCGGCGGCCCGGTCCTCGGCGCCGCCGCCGTCGGGCTGGGGCCCGAGCTCGTGTTCAGCGCCGTCGCGCTCGCCGGCGCCGGGCTGCTGGTGTGGGCGTTCGTGACCCCGGGCCGGCCGCCGGGCCCGCCGCCGACGGTCCGGATGGTGCTCGGCTCACTGCGCGAGCCGCGGATCGCGGCCGGGATGTGGCTCACCGTCCTCGTCGGGCTGATGTTCGGCACGCTCGACGTGCTCGGGCCGCTGCGGCTCGACGAGCTGGGCGCGAGCGCCGCCGTGATCGGCGCGACGTTCCTCGTCGCCGCCGCGCTCGAGGCGGCCGAGAGCCCGATGATCGGGCGGCTCTCCGACCGCCACGGACGCGTGCTGCCGGCGCTGAGCGGCCTCGCGGGGGCCGGCGTGATGGTCGCGCTGCTGCCGTGGCCCGAGGAGGCGTGGCTGCTCGTGATCGTGATCCTCGTCGCGGCGCCGACGATCGGCATCCTGTGGACGCCGTCGATGGCGATGCTGTCCGACGGCGCCGAGGACCGCGGGCTCGAGCAGGGGATGGCGGTCGCGCTGATCAACCTCGCCTGGTCGACCGGGCAGACGGTCGGCTCGGCGGGCGGCGCGCGGCTCGGCGAGGCCTACGGCGACGCGCTGCCCTACCTGATCCTGGCGGCCACCTGCGCGCTCACGCTCGCGGCGCTGGCCCGCCCGCGCTCGACGGCGGTGCTGGCAGGGAGGTGATCGCCGCGACGAGCGCCGGCCACTCGTCCCGCGGGACGTGGGCGTGGCCGACGCCCTCGAGCGCGAGGAGCCGGGCGCCCGGGATCGCCGCGGCCAGCGCCTCGCCGTGCGCGAGCGGGAACATCGGGTCCTCGGTCCCGTGCACGACGACCGCCGGCACCCGGATCTCCGGCAGGCGCTCGCGGACCGATGGGCCGAACTCGGCGGACCGGGTGAGCTGCACCGCGATGTCGGGCGCGTGGTCGACGGACCGCTCGGCGATACGGGTCATCAGCGCCTCGTCGAAGCGGGAGCCGCCCCACGGCCGCTCCAGCTCGACGAGGTAGCGGACGACCGCATCGCGGTCCGACCAGTCCGGCGGCGCCGGCTCGTCCGCGAACAGGCCCTCGGCCGGGCCGGGCAGGTCGTCCCCGATCGGCGTGGTCGAGATGAGCACGAGCCCGCTGACCCGCTCAGGATGCTCGACCGCGACGATCTGCGCCGTGTTGCCGCCCAGCGACACGCCCGCCAGCGTCGCCGCCGGCAGCTCGAGCGCGTCGAGCAGCGCGACCACGTCGGCCGCGAGGTCGTGCGTCGTTGAGCGCTCGTCGCGGCTCGCCGAGCGCCCCGCGTGGCGGGCGTCGAGCCGCACGACGAACCGCCCGCGGCCCGCGAGCGCCTCGCACAGCTCGGCGTCCCAGGCCATCATCGAGCTGCCGCCGCCGTGCAGCAGCACGATCGCCGGGTCGGCCGGGGAGCCGAACGTCTCGGCGTACAGCTCCCAGCCGCTCGAGTCGAAGCGCATGCGTAGCCAGTACCCGGGATGGGAAGTGCAGCGCCATGAGCGCCACACCCCCGCCCGTCACCGAGGACAAGCAACGCAACCTGGGCACGAAGCTGCTGCTGATCGCGGTCGTGCTGCTCGCGATCGGCGTCATCATCATGCTCCTGGTCGACGGCGGCACGCCGGAGGGGATCGGCGTGGCCTTCATGTCGCTCGCCTCGGTGCCGGCGGTGGCCGGGCTCGTCCTGATCGGCATCTCGCTCGTGGCGCGACGCTCGCGCCAGGGCAAGCCCTGGGCCTGACTCAGTCCTGCGGCCTGCGCACGCGGCGCGGCTTGGGGCCGCCGCTCTCGGCGAGACGGCGGGTCTTCTCTACTGCCATGTGAATGAGAATCGACATGGCCATCACCCTGGCGGCGCTCGGACATAAGTTCAAGCAGACCTACTCATTGATGGATAAGCTGCTGTTATGTACGACGTCCGGCGCCTGCGCTCGCTGTGCGCGATCGCCGAGCACGGCTCGCTGACCGCCGCGGCCGCGGCGCTCGACTTCACCCAGCCCGCCGTCTCCCAGCACCTCGCCGCGCTCGAGGCCGAGGTCGGCGCCCCGCTCGTCACCCGCTCGCGCGGCGGGGCGGAGCTGACCGCGGCCGGGGCGCTGCTCGTCGACCACGCCCGGGCGGCGCTCGACCGCCTCGCGCTCGCCGAGCTCCAGGTCACGGACCTGATCGCGAGCGAGCAGCGGCGGGTCCGCGTCGCCGGGCACTCGTCGGCGCTGACGCGGCTGATCCCGCTCGCCGTCGCCGACGTCCGCCGCCGCCTGCCCGACGCCGAGGTGACGATCACCGAGTGCGGGCCGCCGACGGCGCTGGCCAAGCTGCGCCGCGGCGACGTCGACCTCGCGGTCGCGTTCCGCCGCGAGGGCAGCAGCGCGCCCGAGGGCGTCGAGGAGCGCACGCTGCTCGAGGAGCCGATGTACGCGGTCATCCCGCGCCGCCACCCGCTCGCGGGCGAGGCCGAGCTCGAGCTCGCCGCCCTGCGCGACGACGCCTGGGTCCAGGGCCCGTCCGCGACCTCACCCGGCCTGATCCGCGAGCTCTGCCGCGAAGCGGGCTTCGAGCCGCGGATCGCGTTCGAGAGCGACGACCCGCTCGCCACCCGTGGGATCGTCGCCGCCGGGCTGGCCGTCAGCCTCGTCCCGTCGCTCACCAAAGACGACACGGCGCGCGACCGCAACGTCGTCGTGCTGCCGCTGCGCGACCCGCCGCTCCGCCGCGTGGTCGCGCTCACCGCGGTGGGCGGACGGCCGACCCAGGCCACCCGCGAGATGGTCGAGGCGCTCGCGCGCGCCGGCGCCCGGATCGGCCGGAGCACCGTCTAGCCTCCCGGGTTCATGGCGGCTCGGCGGATCGATGGCAAGGCGATCGCGCAGGACGTGCGCGCGGAGGTCAAGCGCGACGTCGCCGCCTGGGTCGAGCAGGGCCACGAGCCGCCCGGGCTCGCCACGGTGCTGGTGGGCGACGATCCCGCCTCGGCGCTCTACGTCGGCAACAAGCAGAAGGCGTCGGCCGAGGTCGGCATCCAGGGCTTCGACCACCGGTTGCCGGATGACGCCACGCACGACGAGGTCGACGCGATCCTCAAGGAGCTGGCCGCCGACCCGCGCGTGTCCGGCATCCTGCTCCAGCTGCCGACGCCGCCCCAGGTCGACGGCGCCGGTCTCGCGGCGATGATCCCGCCGAGCAAGGACGTCGACGGCCTGACGCCGATCTCGGCGGGGCTGCTCGCCCAGGGCCGCCCCGGCCTGCGTCCCTGCACGCCGTCCGGGATCATGGAGCTGCTGCGGCGCCACGACGTGCCGCTCGAGGGCGCGGAGGCGGTCGTGGTCGGCCGCTCGGATCTCGTCGGCCGACCGATCGCCGCGCTGCTGCTCGCCGCGAACGCCACCGTCACCGTCTGTCATTCCCGCACCCGCGACCTCGCCGAGGTCTGCCGCCGCGCCGACGTGCTCGTCGCCGCGGTCGGGCGCCCGCGGCTGATCGAGGGCGACTGGATCAAGCCCGGCGCCACGGTCATCGACGTCGGCAGCCCGGTCGGCGACGTCGACTTCGAGCCCGCCGCCGAGCGCGCCGGGCTGATCACGCCGGTGCCGGGCGGCGTCGGGCCGATGACGATCGCGATGCTGCTGCGCAACACGCTGCGCGCGGCGCAGGCGGCGGCCGCCGAGCCCGTGGGGGCGGGGTGGAGTTGAGCCGCCTCCGCCCGGGCGACCTGATCGCCGCCGCCGGCGGCGCGGCCCTGCTCGTCGTGATGTTCCTCGAGTGGTACGCGGCCGGCGGCGTCACCCGGGTCGGCGACCAGGAGATCGAGGTCTCCGTCGGCGCCAACGCGTGGGAGGCGTTCGCGGTCACCGACCTGTGGCTGGCGCTGACCGCGCTCGCCGCGCTCGCGCTCGCGGGCCTCACCGCCAGCCGCCACAGCCCCGCGCTGCCGGTGGCCGCGAGCGTGATCACCTCGACGATCGGCATCATCGGCGTCCTGCTCGTGCTCTACCGGATCCTCAACCAGCCCGGGCCGAACGAGTTCATCGAGGTCAAGTTCGGCGCGTTCCTCGGGTTCGTGTCGGTGCTGGCGATCGCCGCCGGCGGCTGGCGCTCGATGCGCGACGAGGAGTGGAACGTCGAGCCCGCGCCGGTCGACGTGCGCCCCACGCCGCCCGCCGAGGGCCCCCAGGACCCGGCGCCACCGCCCGAGGCCGAGCCGCGCGCCTAGAATCGGCGCCGTGCTGAGCCGAGACCAGGTCCTCCACGTCGCCAAACTCGCCCGCCTCGAGCTGAGCGAGGAGGAGCTCGAGAAGATGGCCGTCGAGCTGTCCGGCGTCCTCGACCACATCGAGAAGATCGGCGAGCTCGGCGATCTCGCCGACGTCCCGCCGACCTCGCACGTCGTCGCGGTCGAGAACGTGCTGCGCGCCGACGAGCCGCGCCCGTCGCTGCCGCGGGAGGTCGCGCTCGCGAGCGCTCCCGACCCGCTCCCCGACGGCTTCCGCGTCCCCAGCCCCGGCGCCGCTCCCGCATGAGCGAGCTGCTCGAGCTGACCGCCGCACAGGCGGCCGCCGGCGTCCGCGACGGCACCGTCGACCCGGGCGAGCTGTGGACGGCCTACCGCGAGCGCGCGCTCGCCGACGAGCTCAACGCCTTCTCCTGGGTCTCCGACGAGGTGAGCCCGCCGGAGGTCGAGCGCAACGCGCCGCTCGGCGGCGTGCCGCTCGCGGTCAAGGACCTGTTCTGCACCGCGGGCATCCCGAGCCAGGCCGGCTCGAAGATCCTCGAGGGGTACCGCCCGCCCTACACGGCGACCGCGGTCGAGCGGATCGTCTCGGCGGGCGCGCCGCTGCTGGCCAAGACGAACCAGGACGAGTTCGCGATGGGCTCGTCGACCGAGAACTGCGCCTACGGCCCGGTGCTCAACCCGTGGGACACCGGGCGCGTGCCCGGCGGCTCCTCCGGCGGCTCGGCCGCCGCCGTGGCGGCCGGTGCGGCGCCGTGGGCGATCGGGACCGACACCGGCGGCTCGATCCGCCAGCCCGCCGCGCTGTGCGGGATCGTCGGGCTGAAGCCCACCTACGGCGCGGTCAGCCGCTACGGGATGATCGCCTTCGCGTCGTCGCTCGACCAGGCGGGCCCGCTGACGCGCGACGTCACCGACTGCGCGCTGCTGTTCGGCGCCATGGTCGGCCAGGACCCGTGCGACTCGACGTCGCTCACGTTCCCCGAGCCGGTCGGCGCCCCGAGCGCCACCGACCTGCGCGGGCTGCGGCTCGGCGTGCCCGAGGAGCTCTCCGGCCCCGGCATCGAGGACGGCGTGCTGAAGACGTTCCGCGCCACGCTCGACATCGCGAAGGACCTCGGCGCCGAGATCGTCGACATCACGCTCCCGCACGCGCCGCACGCGCTCGCCGCCTATTACGTGATCGCCCCGGCCGAGGCGTCGGCCAACCTCGCTCGCTACGACGGCGTCCGCTACGGCCTGCGCGAGCAGTCCGAGGACCTGCTGACGATGTACACCCGCACGCGCGCCAAGGGCTTCGGCCCCGAGGTCAAGCGCCGCATCATGCTCGGCACCTACGCGCTGTCCTCGGGCTACTACGACGCCTACTACGGCATGGCCCAGAAGGTGCGGACGAAGATCGCCGACGACTTCCACGCGGCCTGGCACGAGTGCGACTTCATGGTCTCGCCGACCAGCCCCGGCGTCGCCTTCGAGCTCGGCGCCAAGACCGACGACCCGTGGGCGATGTACCTCAACGACTACTGCACGGTGCCGATCCCGCTCGCCGGCCTGCCCGCGATCTCGATCCCCAACGGGCTGTCCGAGAAGCTGCCGACGGGCTTCCAGATCGCCGGCCCCGCGTTCAGCGAGAACCGCATCCTCGACGCGGCCTATGCGCTCGAGCAGGCGCTCGGCTTCGACGGGTCCAAGGGGCGCGTGTGAAGTACGAGCCCGTCATCGGCCTGGAGATCCACGTCCAGCTCGACACGCAGACGAAGATGTTCTGCTCCTGCGCGCTGTCGTTCGGGGAGGAGCCCAACACGCGCACCTGCCCGGTCTGCCTCGGCCTCCCCGGCGCGCTGCCCGTGCTCAACGCGAAGGCCGTCGAGTACGGGCTGCTGATGGGCCTCGCGTTCGACTGCGAGATCGCCCCGCGCTCGATCTTCCACCGCAAGAACTACTTCTATCCGGACAACCCGAAGGCGTACCAGATCTCCCAATACGACATCCCGCTCTGCACCGGGGGTCAGGTGGGGGACGTGCGGCTGCACCGCATCCATCTCGAGGAGGACGCCGCGAAGCTCGTCCACCTCGGCGAGTCGGGCCGTATCCACGGCTCCTCGGCGAGCGTCGTCGACTTCAACCGGGCCGGCACCCCGCTGTGCGAGATGGTCACCGAGCCCGACCTCCGCTCGGCCGAGGAGGCGCGCGAGTGGCTGACGCTGCTGCGCGTGACGCTGCGCCAGCTCGGCGTCTCGGACGTGAACATGGAGGAGGGCTCGCTGCGCTGCGACGCCAACGTCTCCATCCGCCCCAAGGGCTCCGACGAGCTGGGCACGAAGACGGAGCTCAAGAACATGAACTCGTTCCGCTTCGTGATGCAGGGCATCAACGCGGAGATCCAGCGCCAGGCGGAGCTGCTCGACGCGGGGGAGAAGGTCGTGCAGGAGACGCTGCACTTCGACCCGCGGTCGGGCGACCTGAGCCCGCTGCGCTCCAAGGAGGAGGCGCACGACTACCGCTACTTCCCGGAGCCCGACCTCGTCCCGCTCGCGCCGACCCAGGCGATGCTCGACGCCGCCCGCGAGGCGCTGCCCGAGCTGCCCGCCCAGCGCGCCGAGCGCTACGAGCGCGACTGGTCGCTGCCGGAGGAGACCGCCCGGCTGTTCGCCACCCGCCCCGAGCTCGGCGATTACTTCGAGGAGGCCGCCACCGCGGCGGGCGAGGGCGTGGAGCCGCCGCTCGTCGCGACGTGGCTGAAGGACGAGCTCATCGGGCGGTTGCCGCCGGACGGCGAGCCCGGTGCCTCCAACGTCTCGCCGCAGGCGCTGGCCAAGCTCGCCGGACTCGTGCAGACCGGCACGGTCACGCGCGGCGCCGGCCGCCAGGTGCTCGACCGGCTCGTGGAGTCCGGCGGCGATCCCGCCGACGTCGTCGAGCAGGAAGGCCTCGGCGCGCTCGGCGACGACGGCGAGCTGGCCGCGATCGTGGCGCGCGTCATCGAGGAGCACCCCGACGTGGTGGAGCGCGTGCGCGGCGGCAACCCCAAGGCGATCGGGGCGCTGGTCGGGCCGGTGATGAAGGAGACCAAGGGCCGCGCCGACGGCGGCGAGGTCAATCGCCTGCTGCGCGAGCAGCTCGGAATCTGACCGGCTGTCAGTTCACATTCCGGTAGCGTCGGCCGGCCGTGGAAGCGCATGGACGCCCCATCTTCGATGCCGACCGCCTGATCGATGTCCTCGACGGCCTCTCGGTGCTGCTCTACGTGCAGGATCCGGACGGGCGCATCACCTACGCGAACCGCGCCGCCTGCGAGCTCGTCGGCAAGCTGCCCGAGGAGGTCGCCGGCCGGATGCCCGCCGAGCTGTTCGACCCCGCGACGGTCGAGCGCTGGGCGGAGCAGAACCGCGAGGTCCTGCGCACCGGCCGGCCGATCGACATCGAGGACGGCTGGGACGGGCGCACCCACCTGACGCACAAGACGCCGCTGTTCGACTCCCAGGGCCGGGCGGTGGCGGTGATCGGCCTCTCGACCGACATCACGCAGCGCAAGCGCGCCGAGGACGCGCTGCGCCGCCGCGAGACACGGCTGGCCGAGGCGCAGCAGATCGCCGGCGTCGGCTCGTGGCACTGGGATCCCGAGGCGCACGAGGTCACCTGGTCGGCGGAGCTGCGCCGCATGCTGGGCTTCGAGCCGGGCAGCGAGCCGCTGGGCGACGAGACGCTCGAGCTCGTGCACCCCGACGATCGCGAGCGCGTCGCGGCGGCGCGAGCGCGGTGCTGAGCGACGGCGGCGTCATGGAGCTCGAGATGCGGATGCGGCACGCGGACGGCGAGTACCGCCTGTTCATCTGCCGCGGCGGCGCGACGATGGGGCCCGGCGGCGCCGCTCGCCGCCTGGACGGCGTCTGCGAGGACGTCACGGAGCGCCGGCACGCCGAGCAGCGGCTGAACGAGGCGGAGCGGCTGGCGCAGATCGGCTCCTTCGACCGCGACCTGGTGGCCGACACGGTCGTCTGGTCGCCCGAGACCTATCGCATCTTCGGCGTCGAGCCCGAGCACCACGTGCCCAGCCCCGAGAACGTGCTCTCGATGGTCGTCGACGGCGACCGCGAGCGGCTGCGCGGCGAGGTCGACGCGGCGATCCGCGACGACGGGGCCTTCGACTGCTTCGTCTCGATCCAGCGCCGCGACGGCGAGCTGCGCGAGGTGCGCATCCGCGGCGCGGTGCACGCGTCCGCCGGGGCACCGCGGCACATGATCGGCATCGTCCAGGACCTGACGGACCTGCGCGCGTCGGAGCAGGCGCGCAGCGAGGCGGTCGAGCGCTTCCGCACCGTGTTCGAGCGCGCGCCGGTCGGCATGGCGCTGATCGCGCGCGGCGGGCGCTTCGCCCTCGTCAACGAGGCGCTCGCGGAGTTCCTGGGGCGCGACCGCGACGAGCTGGTCGGCGCCACGGTCGGCGCGGTCACGCACCCCGACGACATGCCCGCCAGCGAGGACGCGATGCGCAGGCTCGCGGCGGGCGAGATCGACGAGTGGAACACCGAGAAGCGCTACGTGCGGCCGGGCGGGGAGATCCGCTGGGGCGCGCTGCGCGCGCTGCTGCTACGCGACGCCGACGGCCGGCCGGTGCACTGCGTCGCGCACGTCCGCGACGTCACCGAGCAGCGGCTCGCGGAGCGCTGCCATGCCGCGAGCCTCGGCGTGCTGAGCGTCATGGCCGGCGGCGCCGAGTTGCGCGAGTCGCTGCCGGCGGTGGTCGAGACCGTCGTGCGCGAGCTCGAGTGCGCGTACGGGAGCCTGTGGCTCGGCGAAGAGCGCGTCGCCGCCTGGCCGCGCGACGGTGCCGCGCCCGGCCCGCCCGCGCTGGTGATCCCCCTGGTCAGCGGCGCCGAGCCGGTCGGCCGCATCGAGCTCCACGGGCTCCCGCACCCGGGCGAGGCGCTCGCGTCGTTCGCGAACACGTCGGGGGCGCAGCTGGGCGAGTACGTCGTGCGCAAGCGGGCCGAGGAGGAACGGCTGCACCAGGCGCTGCACGACCCGCTGACCGGGCTGCCCAACCGCGTCCTGTTCTTCGACCGCCTCGATCACGCGATGCGCCGCCAGCAGCGCGAGCACGCGCCGATCGCCCTGCTCTTCCTCGACTTCGACGGCTTCAAGGCGGTCAACGACCGGCTCGGCCACGCGGGTGGCGACGAGGTGCTGCAGCGCGCGGCGGCGCGCGTCGCCTCGACGCTGCGCGCCGAGGACACGGTGGCGCGCTTCGGCGGCGACGAGCTGATCGTGCTCTCCGAGCACGTGCGCGGGCGCGAGTGCGCGGCCGGCATCGCCGAGCGGATCCTCGAGGCGCTGCGCGCGCCGCTCGAAGCCGGCGGCGAGGAGATCACGCTGTCGGCCAGCATCGGGATCTGCTTCTCGCCCGAGGACGGCCCCACCCGGGCCGAGCTGCTGAGCGCCGCCGACGCCGCGATGTACCGCGCGAAGGCCGGCGGCCCGGGCCGCTACCTCATCGCCGAGTAGCGATGAGCGACGACGCGCACGCCATGTTCCGCCGGGCGGAGGAGCTGCTCGAGCGCGCAGCGGAGCTCGACGCCGAGGCGCGCACGTGGATGGAGCGGAGCGCGGGGGCGGGGTCGCTGGACGCGCTCCACGCGCTCGCGCACCTCGCCGTCGTCGACGGCAGGTACGACGCAGCCGTCAGCTACGTGCACCAGTACACGCAGCACGCGGACGTGCCGCCCGAGCGCTGGGTCAGCGTCGCGCCGAACGTGCTCGGGGCGGGTGTGTCGCTGGACGGCGACGACGTGGAGGACGTGGTCGGCGCCGCCACGTTCACGGTCTTCACGCTGCAGAACGACACCGCAGCGCGGGCCCTGGCGCCGGTGGTGCCGCGGTTGGGTCTCGTCGACGAGCACGGCGACGTCGTCGGTCCGGACCCCCCGCCCACGGGCGCGGAGCCCGCCTACACGCCGAACTTCGTGTTCGATGTCGAGTACGGCACCCGCGGCGCGCTGGTCCAGCTCGACACCAAGGGCGTGATGTGGTCGGCGATGGGGCGCACGATGGTGGGAATGCTCGTCGAGGCGCTGGCCGCCGAGCGCATCCCGGCGCACATCGCGGGCTACTGCCCCGCCCTGCGCGGGGAGTGGTCTCCCTGGCGCGAGGAGTAGCTGCCGCGGCGCAGCAGCCACGCGGTCAGGACGCCGATCAGGGCGAGCGACACCACGTTGGCGGGCCCGAGCCACGCCGGGTCGGCGTCGGCGACGTCCCACAGGTGGTTGACGACGTGCAGCGCGTACTGGAGCGTGGCGAACGCGAGCAGCGGCACGCGCCAGCTCGCACGCGCCACGGACACGAGCAGCACAGCGCCGAGCGCGAGGTAGAAGGTCGCGATGTCGCGGATGTAGTGGTCGTTGTAGACGCCGTACGCGGCGACTTCGTCGAAGAAGGTGCGCGGGGCGAGCACCATGACGGTGCCGAGCGCGAGGTGGTAGGCGCCGAGGAGGGCGAGCAGTGGCCGCATGCGTACCATTCTCGCCATGGCACGTCTCATCCGCATGGACACCACCGGCCACTCGACGCTCGCGGAGTGGACCGCCGGGGACGCCGAGGCGATCGACCGCGCAGTGGCCGAGCTCCGGCGCGAGCTCGACGCCGGCTACTACGCGATGGTCACCGAGGGCGAGGGCCAGGCGCGGCAGGTCACCGAGCTGCCGCTCGACGCCGAGCTCGTCATCCTCCGGCGCCCGATCGCGGGCGGGTGAGCGGGGCCGCACCGCTCCCCGAGACCGCCGCGGTCCACTGGCGGCCGCGCGCCGACGCGCGCCGGCTCGTCACCCGCGGCCGCACCTGGACGGCCACCACCGTCGCCCACACCGTGCCGTTCGCCGGCACCGCCGCGCTGCTGGCCGCGCTCGAGCCGCTGTCGTTCCCGGTCGGACTGGCGCTGCTCGCCCACGCGTGGGCGATCCCGGAGCTCTACGCGCGCCGCGGGGCCAACGTCGTGCGGCCGCGCCCGCGGGCCGAGGAGGCGCCCGAGCGCGTGGCGCTCGGGCTGCTGGGCGACCTCGTCGGCCACGACGCGCGTGAGCTCCACGCGAGCACTGGCCTCGTCCCCGAGCGCGGGGCGCTCGGGGTCTGGCTCGTGGGGGAGGCGGGCGCCCTGCTCGTGAGCCCGGGCGGGCGGCGCGTGTTCTGCTGGTGCGTGAAGGTGCCGGAGCCGGGTCTGCCGTCCGGCGACCGGATCGCGCACCTGCTGCTCGCGCTGCGCGCCGACGAGCACGGCTTCGCCACCGTCGCGAACCTCGCCTTCAGCGGCGCGCCCTGGCGGCTGCGGCGGCGGATGCACCCGCGGGCGCGGCCTGCACTCGACGCCGCGGTGCGGTTGTCCCGGGTGTCGAGTCCCAACTCGTGAAAATAGGGTCAACGGTCCATGGCGGCGGGCCTCCATTGGACCGATGATGCTGAGCATGACGACCTCAGCCCGCCGCCTCGTGCTCGTACCCGCGGCGACCTCCCCCCGTGACCGGCCGGTCAACCCCGGCGTCCGCCGCTTCCGCCTCGCCCAGCTCCGGCTCGAGGGCCGCGACGTGCCGCGCTCCGAGCGTTTCACGCATCTGAAGCGCTCTTACGACTGACGGGGCCGGAGGTACGATCGGAGGGTGGTCTACCTCCTGATCTGCCTCTGGTTCGGGATCGCGGGCGCCGTCGTGGCCCGCATCAAGGGCAGCTCGATGGTCCTGTGGTTCCTGATCTCCGCGACCCTGCCGGTGTTCGGCCTGCTCGCGCTGCTGCTCTACCGCAGCGACCGCGAGGAGCTGCGGCGGCAGTGCCCGGGCTGCGGGAAGGTCGTCAAGCTCCACGACGCGCTCTGCACGAGCTGCGGCACCGAGCTCGAGTTCCCGGACGTGGCGATCATCTCGGAGGCTGAAGCAGCGGCGCGCCACGGCTAGACTCGGCCGCATGATGCGAGCAGTCGATGCGGTGATGGAGTGCCTCAAGGCCGAGGGCGTTGACGTCGTCTTCGGCTATCCCGGGGGAGCGAACCTCCCGACGTACGACGCCTTCGTGGAGTCGGGGATCCGGCACGTACTCGTCCGCCACGAGGCCGGCGGCGGCCACGCCGCCGAGGGCTACGCCAAGGCCTCGGGCCGCGTCGGCGTCGTCTTCGCGACCTCCGGCCCCGGTGCGACGAACATCGTCACCCCGCTGACCGACGCGATGATGGACTCGGTCCCACTCGTCGCCTTCACGGGCCAGGTCCGCACCGACCTGCTCGGGACCGACGGCTTCCAGGAGGCGGACACGTTCGGCATCACCATGCCGATCGTCAAGCACAGCTTCATGATCCAGCACCCGACGGAGATCCCGCGGGCGGTCCACGAGGCGTTCCACATCGCCCGCACGGGGCGGCCCGGGCCGGTGCTGATCGACATGCCCACCGACCTGACGCGGGCCGAGATCGACTACCAGCCGGTCGGCGACGTGCGCCTGCCCGGCTACCAGCCGACGACCGAGGGCAACCAGAAGCAGATCCGGCTCGCCGCCAAGGCGCTCGCCAACTCGCGCCGGCCCGTGCTCTACGTCGGCGGTGGCGTCATCAACGCCGACGGGGCGGCCGAGCTGACCGAGCTCGCGCTGGCGGACAAGCTGCCCGTCACCTGCACGCTGATGGGGCTCGGCGCCTTCCCGGCGCCGCATCCGCAGTGGCTGGGGATGCTCGGTATGCACGGCACGCGCGCGGCCAACTACGCGATGGACGAGGCGGACCTGATCGTCGCGATCGGGGCGCGCTTCGACGACCGCATCACCGGCAAGCTGTCGGAGTTCGCGCCGCGGGCGAAGTTCGTCCACATCGACGTCGACCCGGCCGAGATCTCCAAGAACGTCCCGGCGCACATCCCGATCGTCGGCGACGCCAAGAACATCCTGCCGCGGCTGACCGCCGAGTACCGCAACGCGGAGCCCGACCCGGAGCGGCTGAGCGCCTGGTGGGAGCGGATCGAGGGCTGGCGCGCCCAGCACCCGCTGCGCTACGAGGACTCCTCGGACACGGAGATCAAGCCGCAGTACATGGTCCAGGCGCTCTACGAGGCGACCGGCGGCGACTGCATCCTCGCCTCGGACGTCGGCCAGCACCAGATGTGGAGCGCGCAGTACTTCCACTTCAACAAGCCGCGCCGCTGGATCAACTCCGGCGGGCTGGGGACGATGGGCTTCGGCCTCCCGGCCGCGATGGGCGCAGCCGTGGCGGTGCCGGAGATCCCGACGTGCCTGATCACCGGCGACGCGTCGATCCAGATGAACTCGCAGGAGCTCGCGACCTGCACCGAGAACGGCATCCCGGTGAAGGTGTTCATCATGAACAACGGCTACCTGGGCATGGTCCGGCAGTGGCAGGAGCTGTTCTGGGACCGCCGCTACTCCCACGTCGACATGGGCTCGTGGCCCGACTTCGTCAAGCTCGCCGAGGCCTACGGGGCGACCGGCATCCGCCTGACGGAGAAGAAGACGCTCGTCGAGGACATGCGCAAGGCGATCGAGACGCCCGGGCCGGTCGTCGTCGACGTCCGCGTCACCCGCGAGGAGAACACGTACCCGATGATCGCGCCCGGGGCCGCCGCGCGCGACATGGTCGGGTGATGCGCGTGGGCGAGCCCGGCACCAAGGAGCTGCTGACGCTCGAGGAGCTCGAGGCGAGCTCCGGCGTCCGCACCGGCCGCAAGCACATCCTCTCGATCCTGGTCGAGAACAAGCCCGGCGTGCTGACCCGCATCGCGGGCCTGTTCGCGCGCCGCGGCTTCAACATCGACACGCTCGCGGTCGGCCCGACCGACGACCCGCGGCTGTCGCGCATCACGCTCACGCTCGACGGCGCGATGCACCCGATCGACCAGGTCACGAAGCAGCTGCACAAGCTCGTCAACGTGATCAAGATCCGCGACCTCGAGCCGGCCGACACGGTCGCGCGCGAGCTCGCGCTGTTCAAGGTCGCGGCCGACGGCGGCGCGCGCGGCGAGGTGATGCAGATCGTGGAGATCTTCCGCGGCAGCATCATCGACGTCACGCGGCGCTCGGTGATCATCGAGGTCACCGGCACCTGGGAGAAGATCGAGGCGTTCGAGAAGATGGTGCGCCCGTTCGGCCTCGTCGAGATGGCCCGCACGGGCGAGATCGCGATCTCGCGCGGGCGCGGGGAGACCTGACGCTCCACGCCCGCGTGCTCGGGGACGGTCCGGAGGTCGTGGTGCTCCACGCCGGGCCGGGCCTCGACGGCTCGATCTTCCTGCCCGGCGCGGAGCAGCTCGCCGCGACGCACCGCGTCCACCTGGTGGATCTGCCCGGCAACGGGCGATCGCCGGATCCCGAGGAGTGGACGCTGGCCGCGCACGCCCGCGCGCTGGAGGACTACGTCGCCCCGCTCGGCGAGTACGCGCTGCTCGGGCACTCGTTCGGCGGCTTCGTGGCGATGCAGCATCTCGTCGACTTCCCCGGCAGCGCGTCGCGGCTGATCGCCTCCTGCACGGACGCTGACGAGGAGGAGGCGCCAGGCGCCCCGGAGGGCGTGTACGACAACCTGCCGCCCGACGTCGAGGCCGCCTTCCAGCTCGAGGAGCGCGTCACCAGCGACGAAGAGGCGCGTGAGGCCTGGCTCGGTCAGCTGCCGTTCTTCGCGCCGACGCCGGAGGGCGTCGCGGCGGTGCGGGAGGCGTTTGCCGACGTCGTCTACCGCCACCAGGCGGTGCTCCACGCGAACGAAGGCGGCGAGCTGCATGCGCTGACCGCGCTCGCGACATCCGAGATCCCGGTGCTCGCGATCGCCGGCGAGCACGACCTCGGCACACCGGTGGCCGCGGCGCGCCGGATCGCGGCGACCGCGCCCCAGGGCGAGCTCGTGGTGATGGAGGGCGTGGGGCACTTCCCGTTCGCCGAGCGGCCGGAGGAGTACTGGTCGGTCGTTCGCGGCTGGCTCGAGCGAACGGCAACGGCGGCTGGGTAGGGAAGGGGTTCGAGCCGAGTTTCTGCGCCCTAGGTCGTCGGAAGTGCCTCCAGGGCGCAGAAACTCGGCACCGGACGGAACCCGACCCCTACCCAGCCGCCGTTGACGTTCGCCCGCGGCGTACCCTGAACCCATGAGCGTCACCGGGCTCCGCGAACCCTTCGCCCTGCGCTTCGAGGACCGCGCCGAGCTGGCCGCGCGCTGCGCGCGCGCCGTACGCCGGGCGCGCCGGGGCGGCGCCGAGGTGCTCGTCGGCCTGACCGTCCGCGTCGACCCCGCCGTCGACCCCAGCGCGGTCGTCTTCACGTCACGCCGCACCGGCGAGGACTGGTTCTGTTACGAGCAGCCCGCGCGCGGGGGCGCAGCCGTCGCGGCGCTCGGGTCCGTGCGGCGGCTCGAGGCGAGCGGGCCCGGGCGCTTCGACGAGGTCGCCGCCGCCTGGCGGGAGCTTGCGGGCGGCGCGGTCGCGGGCGACGACCGCGGACCGGTCGGCGCCGGGCTCGTCGCGGTCGGGGGCTTCGCGTTCGCGCCCGACGGCGGCGCGGCGCCGCACTGGGCGGGCTACGGCGCCGGCGCGCTGGTCGTGCCCGAGGTGGCGCTGGCGCGCCGCAGCGGCGAGGTCTCGCTCACCGTGGCCGCGCTCGCCGCGCCCGACGACGTGCCCGAGGAGCTCGCCGAGCGGATGGCCGCCCGCGTGGCGGCGCTGCGCGCGCAGGAGCTCCCGCTGCTCGATCCCGCCCCGGCCGGGCGCTTCCGGATCGCCAGCATCGCGCCGCCCGAGCACTACGTCGAGGCGGTGGCGCGCGCGGTCGAGCGGATCCGCGCCGGCGCGCTCGAGAAGGTCGTGCTCGCGCGCGAGGTCGCCGTCCACGCGCCGTCGCCCCACGACGCGGCCGCCGTGTTCAGCGTGCTGCGCTCCGCGTTCGGCTCCTGCTTCGTGTTCTGCGCCGGCCGCGGCGAGAGCGCGTTCGTCGCCGCCTCGCCCGAGCTGCTCGTGCGCCGCGACGGCATGCGCGCGCAGTCGGTCGCGCTCGCGGGCTCGATCCGCCGCTCGGCCGACCCCGCGGTCGACGACCACCTCGGTGAGCAGCTCCTCGGCTCCGCCAAGGACCGCGAGGAGCAGGCGATCGTCACGCACCGGATCGCCCGCGCGCTGCGCCCGCACGCGGTCTGGGTCGCCGCGCCGAGCGAGCCGACGGTGATCAAGGTCGCCAACATCCAGCATCTCGCCACCCCGATCCGCGCCCAGCTCACGCATCCGATCGGCGTGGTCGAGCTGGCGGGGCTGCTGCACCCGACGCCCGCCGTCGGCGGCGAGCCGTTCGAGGTCGCCGAGCCGCTGATCCCGGCGCTGGAGGGGCTCGACCGCGGCTGGTACGCCGGCCCCGTCGGCTGGACCGACGCCAACGAGGACGGCGAGTTCTGCGTCGCGCTGCGCTGCGCGCTGCTGCGCGGCGCCGAGGCCCGCCTCTACGCGGGCGTCGGCGTCGTGCGCGACTCCGACCCGGCGGCCGAGCTGGCCGAGACCGAGGTCAAGCTGGGGGCGCTGCTCCCGGTGCTGTCGGGCTGAGCGTGACCAGGTAGTCGTAGGGGACGGTGGTCCCGTCGCCGGTCGCGTGGCGCTCGAACAGCGCGTGCAGCTGCGGCGCCAGCGTCCGGCCGCCGAGCGCGACGATCGGCCCGAACGCCGTCGTGTAGAGCTCGACCGCCGCGTCGAGCGATGCGAAACGCTCCTCGTAGGACGCGCGCTCGAACGCGAGCGGCAGCCGGGGGAGGAGGTTGCGCACGTGCTCCGGGTCACCCCAGTCGAGCGGGTTGCCCGCGAACGGCGGGGGCGGCGGCGCGAGAGCGCCGACGGTCGCGAAGAAGTCGCCACCCGCGCCGTCGGGCGTGAAGGCGGCGATCGCGAGCCGCCCCCCGGGGCGCAGCACGCGCGCCAGCTCGGCCGCGGCGACCGCGTGGCGCGGCGCGAACATGCAGCCGAACGCGGAGAGAACGACGTCGAACGAGTCGTCCTCGAACGGCAGCGCCTCGGCGTCGCCCTCCACCCATTCGACGTCGACGCCCTCCGCCGCCGCGCGGGCACGCGCGGCGGGGAAGTGCTCGGGCGTGAGGTCGACGCCGGTCACGGCCGCTCCGGCTACGGCGGCCGGCACGGCGACGTTGCCGGTGCCGCAGGCGACGTCGAGCACCCGTTCGCCGGGCCGGACGCCGGCTCGCTCGACCAGTCGCTCGCCGACCTCGGCCACGAGCGGAGCGAACGCCGCGTAGTCGCCCGCCGCCCACATCGCGCGCTGGGCCTGCTTGAGATCCGTCAGAGCTTCGATCATGCGTATGAGCCTCGCCGCTTCCGCGGGCCGCGGCTTCGCCCGCCCGGGCCATCTTGCGCCGGCGGCGGCGATGGCCTGGATCGGCCACTCAGAGCAGGCCGCGGCGGTGCGCGAGCGCCACGGCGGCCGCGCGCGAAGAGCAGCGCAGCTTCGCGTGGATGTTGGCCACGTGACGGTGCACGGTGTGCTCGCTGAGCGTGAGCTGCGCCGCGATCTGCCGGTCGCCCAGGCCGCCGGCGACGAGCCGCAACACCTCGACCTCGCGCGCGCTGAGCTCGCTCCGCGCCGTCGCGCCGAGCCGCCGCGCGACGGCCCTCGCGCGCCCGCACTCGGATTCCGCGCCGATCGCGTGCAACGCCTCGACGGCGGCAGCCGCCTCGCGCCGCGCCGCCTCCGTGCGGCCGAGTCCGGCGAGCGCCTCCGCGACCGCGAGCCGCGCGCGGGCGGTCTCGAGCGGCGCCTCGCTGCCCGCGTAGCCCTCGACCGCCTCGTCGTGGCGGGCCAGCGCACGTTCGTGGTCGCCCGCCGCGGCGGCGGCGAGGCCCTCGCAGTAGCTCGCCGCGGCGTGTACGGGCGCGGTCGGCAGGACTTCCGCGATCGCCCGCAGCGCGGCCGCGTGCTCCGCCGCCGCGGCGCCGTCGCCGGCGGCGGCGCACGCCCGCACGAGCAGCTCCAGCGCGCCGGCCCGCGCCATCGGCGGTCCGCCGGCCTGGAGCAGGCGCGCGGCCGCGTGGCGAGCGGCGGCGGGCTCGCCGCGGTCCAGCGCCGCCTCCGCGCGGCCGAGCCGCGCCAGCGGGTCGTGCTCGGCGGCCTCGAACAACTCGAGCGCCTCGGCGAGCCGCCCCTGGCGCCGCCGCAGCTCGGCGAGCCGGACGACCGCGACGCTCCGCCAGCCGGGGCGCTTCTCGGTCAGCTCGTCGAGCGCGCCGGTCAGCTCGCGCTCCGCGGCGACCCAGTCGCCGTGCCAGCACAGCACGGCGCCGTAATGGGCGCGACAGACGCCGCTGACGAAGCGGATGTCGAGCCGGCGGCTGAAGGCCTCCGCCTCGGCGCACCACTGCGCCGCCCGGCCGAAGTCGCGCAGCGTCTCGCAGGCGCCGATCAGCAGGCAGCACGTCCAGCCGGCCGCGCGCAGGTCGTCGAACTCGCCGCCCAGCGCCGCCGCGGTGGCCTCGTCGAGCCGGCGCATGCCGTCGGGGACCGCCCCCTGGGCGATGTGCACCACGCCCTCGGTGGCGAGCGCGAACATCTCGAGGTCGACGACGCCCAGCTCGCGGCCGAGCGCGCGTGCCTCACCGGCGCGCGCGAGCGCACCTTCGGCCTCACCGGCCGCGAGCATCACGTGGGCCTCGAAGACGGCCAGCCAGCCGTGCTCGGGCGCGGGCGGGAGGTCCGCGAGCAGCCGCGCGGCGCGCTGGAACCAGCCGCCGGAGACGGCCTCCTGGCGGCGGAACTCGGCGTGGTCGTCACTCAGCCACAGCGCCATCCGCGCCGCGCCCAGCCGGTCCCCGTCGGCGCGATAGCGGCGGTAGGCGCGCTCGCGGGCGTCGAAGCAGGCGTCGACGTCATCGAGCCACCACGCCGCCCAGCTCAGGCCCTCGAGTGCCTCCGCGGTCTCTTCCCCGGCGAGCGCCGCCTCGAAGCTCGCCCGCGCCTCCGCCCAGGCGCCGCGCGCCAGGGCCGCTCGGCCGCTCGCAGTGGCCATGTGGCGACCCTACGTCAGGTCACGCATCCCACGCCAGCCGCACGCCGGAGAAGATCTGGCGCCGCTGGGGGAGGTCCCAGTTGCGGAACGTGCGCGTGACGACGCGCGGGTGGCTGGCGTACGAGCCGCCGCGCAGGACGTAGTAGCCCTCGCGGAAGAAGACCTCGGAGTACTCGCGGTAGGGATGCGGGCGGAAGCCCGGGTAGCCGTCGAACTCGGTCGCGGTCCATTCCCACACGCCACCTTGCGTCTCCTGGGTCCAGGTCGCCGCCTTCTCCCACTCGGCCTCGGTCGGGAGCCGGGCTGCGTGGGCTCTGGCGAAGGCGTCGGCCTCGAACCAGGCGATGTGGACCACCGGCTCCTGAGGGTGCAGCGGCGACCAGCCGTCGATGCGCCACTGCCGCCACCCCTCGGGCCCGGCGGCCCAGCCTTGGGGGTGCGTGATGTCGTACTCCTCCTTCCAGGCCCAGCCCTCGTCCGACCACCACTCGCGGCGCTGGTAGCCGCCGCCCTCGACGAAGCAGAGGAACGTCGCGTTGGTGATGGGGGTGCGGCCGATCCGGAAGGCCGGAAGGTCGACCATGTGGCGGGGACGCTCGTTGTCGAACGCGAAGCGGTCGTCAGGCGCGCCCATCGCGAACGGGCCGGCCGGGATCTCGATCGCCTCGAGGCCGGTGCCGGCAGCAGGCCGGAGGGCGGCGGCGAGGCCGGGCGCCGTGGGGAGCCGGGCGAGCTCGATCGCCTGCAGCATCGTCTCCGTGTGCTGGAGCTCGTGCTGGAGCACCATCTCGTGGACCTCGCCGGGCCCGCGGCGGTCGAGGATCCCCAGCGCGCGCTCGCGCACGTCGGCGAGGTAGGCGAGCGCCTCGTCGCGGTCCAGGAGCGGGAGGTCGCCGCGGACCGCGCGCGGCGTCTCGAAGGCGTCGTACATCGCCGCCTGCTCGGGGTGCAGGAGCGGCTCGCCGCCGTAGCGGTGCACGAGCCACAGGTCCTCGTAGGCGGCGATGTGCGCGAGGTCCCAGACGAGCGGGCTCATCAGCGCCGAGTGCGCGGTCTCGACCTCGGCGTCGGAGAACGGCGCGACGAGCGCGAGCGTCCGGCGGCGGGCCTCCTCGAGCGCTCCGGCGATGTGGGTGGCCACGGCCATCCGCCGAAACCCTACGGAATCGCGCTTACGTCCTGCGAACCTTCCGCCACACGTCGGTCACCTCTCGCACGGTGGCGGTCCGGTAGGAGATCCGCGAGTCGAGCGGGCGCAGGCAGAGCTCGAAGCGGCCGGACTCCTGCTGGTCGAGCTCGGTGACCAGCGCGTAGAAGCGACGGCCCTTCTTGTCGACCTGGACGATGTCGCCGGGGGCGATGCCCTTGGAGGTCGCGCGGGGCGAAGGTGGCGGTGGCGCTGGGGTGTCGATCAGGCTCTCTTGCACGCTTCAGGACGCTAGGTCCCGCCGCGGACGGACTGCATGACGGCTTGCGCGACGCGCCGGTGGAGCTCGACGTTCTCGGCGCGATCGGTCCGCACCTCGATGATCGTGGTGGCGGCGGCGCCGTCCAGCGCGGCGCGGAACGCCTCCGGCGTCTCCACCCGCTCGTGGGCGAGCCCGTACAGCGCCGCCGCGTGGGCGAAGTCGAGCCCGTGCGGCGTGGCGACGTGTTGCTCGAAGTCGGCGCCCTCGCGCTCGACGGGCAGGAAGTGGAAGATCCCGCCGCCGTCGTTGTTGAGCAGCACGATCGTGAGGTTCAGGTCCAGGCGGCGGGCGGCGAGGAGCCCGCCGACGTCGTGGGCGAGCGCGACGTCGCCGATCAGCAGCACGGTCGGCGTGCCGGTCGCGGCGACCCCGAAGGCGGTCGAGACCGTGCCGTCGATCCCGTTGGCGCCGCGGTTGGCGAGCACCCGCGGGGGCGCCTCGCGGGCGGGGAAGAACGTCTCGACGTCGCGGACCGGCATCGACGAGGCCACGACGAGCGTCGCGCCGGGGGGAGGCGGACGCCGAGCTCCGCGGCGACCCGCGGCTCGGACAGCCCGTCGCCGAGCGCGTGCGCGATCGCGCCCGACGCCGTCCGGTCGGCGCGCGTCCACTCCTCGAGCCACTCGCGGTCCCTCCGGGGCGCCTCCGGCGTCAGCACGCGCGGGTCGGCGGCGACGATCGCGCCGACGGCGCCGGCCGGGTCCTGCCACGCGTTCTCGGCGTCGAACGCGATCTGGAGCGCGCCGTCGAGGCCGTGCAGCCACTGCCGCAGCGGCTTCGAGGTCGGCAGGTCCCCGACGCGCAGCACGAGCCCCGGCGCGTGGGCGGCCGCCCACTCCGGGTCGCGCAGCAGCGTGTCGTAGTGCGCGACCGCCGCCCCGCCGCGGCGCGCCCCCGACAGCGGGTCGGCCAGCAGCGGCAGCGCGAGCGCGTCCGCCAGCCGGGCCAGCGCCTCGCCGAGCCCGGGATCGCGTTCGCTGCGCCCGGCCACGATGACGCCGCGCGGGTGGGCGTCGATCGCCGCGCGCAGCCCGTCGAGCAGCGTCTGCGCGGGCGTGACCTGCGCGCGCGGCCGCGTCACCCACGGCCGGTCGCCGGCGCGCCCACCGCCGCCCGGCTCCCCGCCGGGCAGCGGCGCGTCGAGCACGAGCGGCTCGCGGAAGGAGAAGTTGAGGTGCACGGGCCCCGGGCGGCCCTCGGTCGCGGTCCAGAACGCGCGGCAAGCGAGCTGGCGCAGCCAGCGCATGCGCTCGGGCGTCGCCGGGTGGTC
Organism: uncultured Solirubrobacteraceae bacterium; assembly: GCA_963811595.1. Classification (GTDB taxonomy): domain Bacteria; phylum Actinomycetota; class Thermoleophilia; order Solirubrobacterales; family Solirubrobacteraceae; genus DASQFQ01. Next base: position 75,618 of record CAWERW010000008.1, on the reverse strand, counting down.
GTCGACCTCGAGGTACCACTTGGCGGCGCTGCCGTAGAGCTTGACCTGGTCGATCGTCTGCCCGGCGCCGAGCTCGCGCAGCTCCGGCGGGCGGTCGGCGGTCAGCACGAGCAGCGGCACGCGCGCCTCGTGGGCCTCGATGACCGCGGGCGCGTAGTTCGCCGCGGCGGTGCCGGACGTGCAGGCGAGCGCGGCCGGGACGCCGGTCGCCTTCGCGAGCCCGAGCGCGAAGAACGCGCCGCAGCGCTCGTCGATGTGCGAGGTCGCGCGGATGCGCGGCTCGCGCGCCAGCGAGAGCACGAGCGGGGTCGAGCGCGAGCCCGGGGAGGTGCATGCCTCGCGCAGGCCGCAGCGGGCGAGCTCGTCGGCGAAGGCGCGCAGGCCGAGGTACGTGTCCGTGGCTGGCATCGTCTGGGGTGATGCCCGGCGACCTCGTCCTCCTCCACGGCTTCACGCAGACCGGCGCGAGCTGGGAGGCGGTGGTGCGCGAGCTGGCGGGACGCTACCGCGCGCTCGCCCCCGACCTGGGCGCGGGGCCGTGGGAGGCGGAGCTCGACCGCCTCGAGGCGCTCGCGCCGCCCGCCTTCGCGCTCGCCGGCTACTCGATGGGCGGCCGGCTCGCGCTGGCGCTCGCGCTGCGGATCCCGGAGCGCGTCGCGCGGCTCGTGCTGGTCTCCGCCAGCCCCGGCCTCGCCGACCCCGCGGAGCGCGCAGCCCGCCGCGACGCCGACACGGCGCTCGCCGATCGGATCGAGGCGATCGGGGCCGAGGCGTTCGCGCGCGAGTGGGCGGCGCAGCCGCTGTTCGCCGGCCAGCCGCCGGAGGTCGCCGCCGCCGCGCACGCCGACCGGCTGCGCCGCAGCGCGGCCGAGCACGCCGCGCAGCTGCGCGGCCTCGGCACCGGCGTCATGCCGCCGCTGTGGGACCGCCTGGCCGAGCTGACGATGCCGGTGACGCTCGTGGTGGGGGAGCGCGACGCGAAGTTCCGCGCGCTCGCCGAGCGCATGGGCGCGCCGGTCGTCGTCGTCGCGGGCGCGGGCCACGCCGTCCACCTCGAGGCGCCCGCCGCCGTCGCCGCGGCCATAGGCTGAGCGCGTGCCCTGGAGGTTCAGCGACGACGTCGAGCCCTACGCCGAGCGCGTCGTCCCGCTGCTGAGCGCCGACCCCACGGCGAACACGGTGGGGCTGACGATCATCGACACGCTCCGCGCCGGGCACCGGTGGTCGGACGCTCCGATGGTGTTCGGGTGGCTCGAGGAGGACGGCGAGGTCCGCGGAGCGGTCAGCCGCACGCCGCCCTACGACTTCCTGCTCTCGGTCGTGCCCGACGCCGGCGAGCTCGTGGCGGCGATCCGCGCCGCCGCGATCGAGGTGCCGGGGATCAACGGCGACGTCGAGACCGTCGAGCGCTTCGCCGCCGAGTGGACCGCGGCGACGGGGGAGCGCGCGAAGACGCATCTCGAGATGCGGCTGTTCGCGCTCGGGACGCTGGTGCCGCCCGACCCGCCGCCGCCCGGCGCGGCGCGCGCGGCCTCGCTCGCCGAGCTCGAGCTCGCCATGGCCTGGTTCGCCGCCTTCGCCGCGGAGCTCGAGCTGCCCGCCGCCGAGACCGACGCGCGGGCGCGGCAGCAGATCGAGGAGGGGCGGCTGTGGCTGTGGGAGGAGGACGGCGAGCGGGTGGCGCTGGCCGGCCGCAACGCCGCGGCGGCCGGCACCGCTCGCATCGGCTCGGTCTACACGCCGCCGGAGCGGCGCGGGCGCGGCTACGCGGGCGCGATCACCGCGGCCTGCGCGGCGGACGCGCTCGCGCGCGGCGTCGAGCGGGTCGTGCTGTTCACCGACCTCTCGAGCCCCGGACCGAACAAGGTCTACCAGCGGATCGGCTTCCGCCCGGTGAGCGACTTCCGCGTGACCCACTTCGCGGCATGAGCGCCTGCGCCGCGTGCGGGCGGAGGTTCGGCTGCGGCGCCGCCGAGGGCTCGTGCTGGTGCGCGGAGGTCGAGCTCGGCGACGCCGCGCGGGCGCGGCTCGCCGCGAGCTACGACGGCTGCCTGTGCCCGGAGTGCCTCAGTCGAGCCGCCGCCGGAACGCTCCCGCCCCCTCGACCTCCGCTCCAAGCGCGCGCACCCGGCGGGCCAGCTCCGCGTCCGAGGTGACCACGCGGGCGCCGGCGGCGCCGCGGTCCTCGAGCAGCGCGACGATCTCGTCGTCCGCGGCGTCGCGGCCGCGGCGCGAGGCGACCACGACCTCCGCGCGCTCGGCCGCGGGCGGCTCGCCGGCGTCGAGCACGACCACCACCGGGTCGCCGGTCGCGGCCGCGAAGGCGTCGAGCTCCGCCACCAGCCGCCGCGTGGCGCCCGCGCGGTCGCGCCACCAGCCGTCCGGCCGCGAGCCGATCACGTTCGACGCGTCGACGACCCAGGTCACCGCGTGCCCGTCTCCTCGGCGTAGCGCCGAAAGCCGCGCCGCTCGTAGGAAGGCAGCGCGGCGGGGGAGTCGAGCGAGCAGGTGTGCAGCCAGACCCGCTCGGCGCCGCCGTCCCACGCCTCCTGGGTGGCGCGCGCGAGCAGCGCCCCGCCGAGGCCGCGCCCGGCGAAGCCCGGCAGCAGCCCGAACGAGGTGATCTCGACGTCGCCGCCCTCGCGCACCAGCTCGGCGTAGCCGACGGGCTCGCCGTCGAGGTGGCCGACCCACGTCTGCGCATGCGCGAGGTGCGCGCGCCAGCGCGCCGAGCCCCAGCCGAGCCGGTCCGTCCAGTGCCACGGCTCGCCGACGCGCTCGTAGAGGCTGCGGCTGAGCTGCGGGTCGGGCGGGTCGAGCCGGCGGACCTCGAAGCCGTCGACCGGCCGCGCCGCCCGCAGCTGCGACGGGTCGGTCATCTCCAGGTACCAGGTGGTGACCGCCGTCACGGGACCCCCAGCCCGGGCTCGCGGGGGACGCGGATCGCGCCGCGGACGGCGTGCAGCCGCTCGCCGGCGTCCTCGAACGCCGCCAGCGTGGCGAGCCCGTGAGCCGGCAGCGGGCCGCCTGCGGTCAGGCCCGCCGCGGCATGGACGGCGGCGGCGATCCCCAGCGGCCCGTCGTAGGTCGAGGCGAGGTAGACCGCCGAGCCGGCGATGCGCGCCTCGGCGGCGTCGCGCAGCACGCCGGTGATCCCGCCGCAACGCGCGATCTTGAGGCACACGGCGTCGGTCGCGCCCGAGCCGGCTGCGCCCTCCTGCGCCGCGGTCTCGTCCATCGCGAGCGGGACGTCGACCTCGGCCCGCACCGCGCGCAGCGGCTCGACTCCGTGGACGGGCTCCTCGGCCAGCTCGAGGCCGGCCGGGGCGAGCGAGCGCAGCGCCGCGATCGCCTCGTCGACCTCCCAGGCGCCGTTGGCGTCGACGCGGATCGCCACCCGCGGCCCGACCGCCGCCCGCACCGCCGCGATCCGCCCCGCGTCGTCGCCGACGCCGACCTTGACCTTGACGGTGTCGAAGTCCGCCTCGGCGGCGGCGGCCGCCTGCGCGGCGGCGCCCGCGCGGTCCTCGGCCCCGATCGTCGCGTTGACGGGGATCGAGCGCGCCGCCTCGACCGAGATCAGCTGCGACACCGGCCGCCCGGCGCGCTTGCCCGCCAGGTCCCACAGCGCGAGATCGACCGCGGCGAGCGCGGGCGCGAGGTCGCGCTCGGCCGCGCACGCCTCGAGCAACTCCTCCTCGGCGCATCCGATCGCGATCTCGGCGAAGGCGTCGAGGGCGGCCCGCACCGCCGCGAGCGGCACGCCGTCGTAGGGCTCGAGCGGCGCCGCCTCCCCGAAGCCGGCGAGCCCGTCGCCGGCCTCCAGCCGGACGCGCAGCAGCTCGCGCTCGGTGAGCGTGCCCCACGACGCGGTCACCGGCCGGCGGAAGACCATCGTCGCCGCCTCGACCGAGAGCTGCATCAGCTCGCCAGGATGCCCGCCGAGAGCAGGAGGCAGAACGCGAGCTGGAGCTGCCCCGTCCCCGCCAGCGCGCCGTTCAGCGCCGGCCCGTCCGAGCGGGTCCGCACGGTCTGCACCACCGGGAGCGCCAGCGGGACGGCCAGCAGCGCCAGCAGCAGCCACGGCGACAGCGCGCCGAGCAGCCACGGCAGCTGCGCGGTCACGAACGCGCCCGCCACCATCCCGACGTACAGCCCGCGCGTGCGCTCGCGCCCCATCCGCACCGCCAGCGTGCGCTTGCCGGCGCGCCGGTCGGTCTCGAGGTCGCGCACGTTGTTGACGACCAGGATCGCCGAGGCGAGCAAGCCGACCGGCACGGCCAGGACGAGCGCCTCCCACTCGAGCTGCTCGACCTGCGCGAAGTACGAGCCCGTCACCGCGACCACGCCGAAGAACAGGAAGACGAACACCTCGCCGAGCCCCTCGTAGCCGTACGGCCGCGGCCCGCCGGTGTAGAGCACGCCGGCGAGGATCGAGGCGGCGCCCACGAGCAGGAGCTCCCAGCCCGCGGTCGCGATCAGGTACGAGCCCGCGAGCACCGCGAGCCCGAACGCCACGTAGGTCGCCACCAGCACCTGGCGCGGCGGGACGAGCCCGCCGGCGGTGACCCGCACGGGCCCCAGCCGGTCCTCGGTGTCGGCGCCGCGGCGGGCGTCGGAGTAGTCGTTGGAGAGGTTCGTCCCGACCTGGATGAACAGCGCGCCCAGCAGCGCCGCCACGAACGTCGGCACCTTGAACGTTCCCTCGGTGGCCGCGAGCGCGGTGCCGACGAGCACCGGCGCCACGGCGGCGGGCAGCGTCCGCGGCCGCGCGGCCATCGCCCAGATCCGCACGGCGCTCGGGCGCTCGACGGTCAGCTCCGAGCTCACGGCCGCCGCGGGAACGCCGAGAAGTCCGGCGTGCGCTTCTGCTTGTAGGCCTCGCGACCCTCCTGGGCCTCCTCGGAGGCGTAGAAGAGGAGGTTGGCGTCGTGGGCGAGCTGCTGGATGCCCGCGAAGCCGTCCTCGTGCGCGTGGAAGCTCGCCTTCACCAGCCGCAGGGCGAACGGCGACAGCGCGAGCATCTCGCGGCACCACTGGACGGTCTCCTCCTCGAGCCGCTCGAGCGGCACGACGGTGTTGACGAGCCCCATCTCGAGTGCCTGCTGCGCGTCGTACTGGCGGCACAGCAGCCAGAACTCCTTCGCCTTCTTCGGCCCCACCAGCGAGGAGAGCAGCGAGGCGCCGAAGCCGCCGTCGAACGAGCCCACCTTCGGCCCGACCTGGCCGAAGCGCGCGTTGTCGGCGGCGATCGTGAGGTCGCAGACGAGGTGCAGCACGTGGCCGCCGCCGATCGCGTAGCCGGCCACCATCGCCACGACCGGCTTCGGCAGCCGCCGGATCTGGATGTGGAGGTCGGTGACGTGGAAGCGCCCGACGCTCGCGCCGCCCTCGACGTAGCCGGTGTCGCCGCGCACGCGCTGGTCGCCGCCGGAGCAGAACGCGTCCGGTCCCTCGCCGGTGAGCACGATCACGCCGACCTCACCGTCCTCGCGCGCCCGCTCCAGCGCGTCCGAGATCTCGATCAGCGTCTCGGGCCGGAACGCGTTGCGCACCTCCGGGCGGTTGATGGTGATCTTGGCGATCCCCTCGGCCACTTCGGAGCGGATGTCCTCGTACTCGCCCGCGGGCGTCCATTCGACCGGCACCCGGTTGACATTAGCCTGAGTCCCGTGGAGATCGATCCCTGGCTCGCGCGCGCAACCGCGCGCCGCCCCGACGCCGTCGCGCTGGAGACGCCGGAGGAGCGCCTCACGTATCGCGAGCTGCTGCTGGCGGCCACGCGCGGGGCGGCGCGGCTCGTCGGGCGCGGCGCCGCGGCCGGCGACCGCATCGCGATCACGCTGCCGCCGGGCCGCGCGCTCGTCGTCGCCCTGCACGCCTGCCTGCTGCTGCGCGCGCCGGCCGTGCCGGTCGACCCGCGGCTCGCGGCGCGCGAGCGCAAGGACCTGCTGCGCGCGGCCGAGTTCGTCGTCAACCAGCCGCTCGCGGAGGACGGCGGCGCGCCGTTCAGCGTCGGCGAGCCGGACGAGGACGAGGTGGCGCTCGTCGTCCACACGTCGGGCACGACGCGGCGTGCGCGTCCGGTCGAGCTGACGTTCGGCAACCTCGCCGCCCACGTCCGCGCCTCCGGCGCCGCGCTCGGCATGCAGCCCGACGAGCGCTGGCTGTGCCCGATGCCGCTCTCGCACGTCGGCGGGCTGATGATCCTGGTGCGCAGCGCCGCCGCGGCCGGGGCCGTCGTGCTCGAGCCGCCGCCGTTCGACGCCGAGCGGGTCGCGGAGCGTCTCCAGGACGTCACCCTGGCCTCGCTCGTCCCCACGATGCTGCAGCGCGTGCTCGACGCCGGCGGCCGCCCCGGCCCGCGCCTGCGCCGCGTGCTGCTCGGCGGCGGCCCCGTCTCGCCCGCGCTGATGCGCCGCGCCGCCGACGCGGGCTTCCCCGTCTCCCAGACCTACGGCCTGACCGAGGCGTGCTCGACCGTCACGCTGGCCGAGCCGGGCGACCTCGAGACCGCGGGCCGCGCGCTCCCCGGCACAGGGCTCACCGTGGCCGCCGACGGCGAGATCCTCATCTCCGGGCCGACGGTGGTGGGGGAGTGGGACGCGCTGCGCACGGGCGACCTCGGCCGCCTCGACGACGAGGGCCGCCTGACCGTGATCGGCCGCAAGAGCGACACGATCGTCACGGGCGGGGAGAACGTCGCGCCCGCCGAGGTCGAGGCCGTGCTGGAGGAGCATCCCGGCGTCGCCGAGGCCGCCGTCCTCGCCCGCCCGCACCCGGAGTGGGGCGAGTCGGTGATCGCGCTCGTGGTGCCCGAGGGGGAGAGCGCCCCGAGCGCCGCCGCGCTGCGCGAGCACGTCGCCGAGCGGCTCGCGGGCTACAAGGTCCCGAAGGCGTTCGAGCTCGTGACGCGGCTCCCGCGGACGCCCTCTGGCAAGCTGCTGCGCCGGGAGCTGTGAGTGAACGACGCCGACGACTACCGCAAGGACAGCCGCGCCCGCTGGGGCGAGCAGGCCAAGGGCTGGTCCGCGCGCGCCGAGGAGCTCGCGCGCATCACGATGCCCGTGTCGGTGTGGATGGTCGACGCGCTGGAGCTGCAGGCGGGCCACGAGGTGCTCGAGCTGGCCGCCGGCACCGGCGAGGTGGGCTTCCTGGCCGCCGAGCAGATCGCGCCCGGCGGCACGCTCATCTCCTCCGACTTCGTGCCCGAGATGATCACCGCCGCGCAGGCGCGCGCCGAGCGGCTCGGCATCACCAACGTGCGCTTTCGCCAGATCGACGCCGAGGGCATCGACCAGCCGGCGGCGACGCTCGACGGCGTGCTGTGCCGCTGGGGCTACATGCTGATGGCCGATGGCGAGGCGGCGCTGCAGGAGACGCGCCGCGTGCTCAAGCCGGGCGCGCGCGTCGCGCTCGCCGCGTGGACGGGGCCGGGCGAGAACCCGTGGGCGTCGATCCCGGGCTCGGAGCTCGTCGAGCGCGGCCATCTCGAGCGCCCCGACCCGGACGAGCCCGGCCAGTTCGCGTGGGCGCGGGCGGGGACGATCGAGGAGCGCCTCGACACGGCCGGCTTCGGCGAGCGCGTGGTCGAGACCGTCGACTTCGTCCTGCCGTTCCCCTCGGTCGAGGCGTGGATCGCCGCCCAGCGCGATCTCGCGTCGCGCTTCCGCGCCGCGCTCGACGGGCTCGACGCGGACGAGCGCGAGGACGTGTTCGCGAGCCTCCGCGAGCGCGCGCTCCCGTACGTTCAGCCGGACGGCTCGGTCGTCCTGCCCGCGCGCACCTGGGTCGCCGCGGCCTCCGCCTAGCCCGGTTCGATGTTGTGGTTGAGGTGGAAGACGTTGTCCGGGTCGTAGGCGGTCTTCAGCGCCCGGAGGCGGGCGAGTTTGGCGGGCCGGTACGCGCGCGCCACCCCTGACGCGCCCTCGTCGCTCATGGCGTTGACGTACATGCCGCTGGCGAACGGCTCGAGCGACGCGGCATAGCGGCGGGCGGCGGTCATCCGCTGCTCGTCCTCGGCCGGGTCGGTCCAGCGGGCGGCGGCGACGAACTCGAACATCGCGTCGCGCTGGCTGAAGGCGGTGTCGCCGTCGGGCACGTCGGCGATCGCGCCGCCGTAGTGCTGCAGGGAGGCGGCGGGCAACCGCTCGCCGTGCCCGTCGGGCGTGCCGCGGAGCAGGAACGCGTCGATCGCCTCGTCCGTCAGCGACCGGAAGTAGTGACCCTTCCAGTAGCGGCGCAGGGCGTGGCCCTCGACCGTGTCCTCCATCCGCTGCAGCTCGACGTAGTCGAGCTCCTCGACCCGCTCGGCGACCGGGCGGCCGAGCGCGCGCAGCGCCGGCAGCAGCTGTGGATCGAGCTCGGGGTCGCCGGCCCACACGAAGCCGATGCTGGCCATCGGCCGGTCGAACCGCTCGCCCACCCGCGCGTAGAACGTCGCCGCGCGAGGCGCCGCCGCGCTGAGGTCGCGCCAGCCGCGCAGCGCCGGCGCCGCGTCCTCGATCGGGAAGAAGAGCTCGACGCTGTGCGCCCGGGCGGCCACGGGGTGCAGCCGGAACTCGAACTCGGTGACGACGCCGAAGTTGCCGCCGCCGCCGCGGAGCCCCCAGAACAGCTCCGGGTTCCCGGTCTCGTCGACGTGCAGCCGCTCGCCGTCGGCGGTGACCAGCTCGAACGACGCCACGTTGTCGCAGGACAGCCCGTGCTGGCGCGCGAGCCAGCCCATGCCGCCGCCGAGCGTCAGCCCGCCGACGCCGGTGTGGGAGACGTTGCCCGCGGTCGTGGTGAGCCCGTGCTCCATCGCGACGCGATCGAGCTCGCCGAGCAGCGCTCCGCCCTGCACCCATGCGCGCCGGCGGTCCGGGTCGACGCGCACGGCGCCCATCGGCGTGAGGTCGACCGTCAGGCCCCCGTCCGGGACGCCGAGCCCGAGCACGCTGTGGCCGCCGCAGCGCACGCCGATCTCGAGGTCGTGCTCGCGCCCGTAACGGATCGCCGCGGCCACGTCGCCGGCGTTCGCGCAGCGGATGATCGCCCGCGGCCGGCGGTCGACCATCGCGTTCCACACCGTCCGCGCCTCGTCGTAGCCGGGGGTGCCGATCTCCAGCAGGGTCATGCGCCTGCGGCGTTGCGGAGGAACTCCGCGGTCGCCCGGTCGGCGGGGAAGAACGACTCGATCGAGAGCTCCTCGACCGTGATGTCGACCGGCGTGCCGAACGTCGTCACGGTGCTGAGGAAGCGCAGCTCGCCGCCCGGGATGCGCAGGCGCAGCGGGACGACGACGTCGCTCGCCGGCACCGGCTCCTCCTCGCCGGCCGGAGCGGGTAGCTCGCCATCTCGTCGAGCAGCGTGCGCAGCGCCGGGTCGCCGGTGAGCGCGACCTGGCGGCCGAGGCGCTCGAGCATGTGCGCCTTCCACTGCGCGAGGTTGGCGATCCGCGGCGCCAGCCCGTCGGGGTGCAGGCTCGCGCGCAGCACGTTCATCGGCGGCGCGAGCAGGTCCTCGGGCAGCCCGGCCATGCACAGCCCGGCCGCGCGGTTGTGCGCGACGAGCGCCCAGCCGCGGTCGACGGTGATCGCCGGGTAGGGCTCGTGGCCGTCGAGCACGAGCTGGACGGCCTCGTGCACGGACTGCATCTCGGGCTCGTCGAGCGCGCGCTCCTCGTAGACCGGCGCGTAGCCGGCGGCGAGCAGCAGCCGGTTGCGCTCGCGCAGCGGCACCTCGAGCTCGTCGGCGAGGTGGAGGACCATCTCCGCGCTCGGCTTGGCGCGGCCGGTCTCGACGAAGCTGAGGTGGCGGGTGGAGACGCCGGCCTCGAGCGCGAGGTCGAGCTGGCTGAGGCGGCGCCGGCGGCGCCAGTCGCGCAGCAGGGCGCCGAAGGGCGGCGGCGGTGGCGGACATCGTGCCGAGCGTACGCCACCGATGCGCGCAGCGGCATTACCGGCGGGGTAATGGATCTCGCTGCACGCCGGCCGTCACCGTGACGGCCATGACCGACACCACGCTCACCGCTCCAGCGGCCACGGGCCGCATCACCATCCGCTTCGCGCTGCTGCTCGACGCGGTCGTCTCCGGCGCCAACGGCGTCGCCTACCTCGTCGCGGCCGGGCCGATCGGCGACCTGCTCGGCCTGCCCGCGGGCTTCCTGCGCGCGCTCGGCGCGTTCTTCGTCGTCTACGGGCTCGCCGTGTGGCTCGTGAGCCGCCGGCCCTCGAGCCCCGCGGTGGCGACCGTCATCGCCGGCAACGCCCTGTGGGTGGTCGCCAGCTTCGTGTTCCTGTTCGCCGGCTGGCACGACCCGACCACGGCCGGCACCGTCTGGACCGTCCTGCAGGCGCTCATCGTCGCCGGGTTCGCCGAGCTGCAGCTAGCCTCGGCGCCATGGCGAGCTGGGAAGACGTCGTAGCGATCGGCACCGCGCTTCCGGAGACCGAGGAGAGCACCTGGTTCCGCACGCCGGCCCTGAAGGTCCGGGGCAAGTCCTTCTGCCGCATGAAGGAGGACGGCGAGACGCTCGTGATCCAGGTGCTCGACCTCGAGGACAAGGAGGCGCTGCTGCGCTCCGACCCGGACGTCTTCTTCACCACGCCGCACTACGACGGGTACGCCTACGTGCTCGTCCGCCTCGACCGGATCGGCCGCGAGCAGCTGGCCGAGCTGGTCGAGGACGCGTGGCGGCTGCGTGCTCCGAAGCGCCTTCAGTAGCCTGGCGCGCCGTGTACTACGACGACGACGCAGACCTCTCCCTCCTCGACGGCAAGACCGTCGCGATCCTCGGCTACGGGTCGCAGGGCCACGCCCACTCGCTGAACCTCAAGGACTCCGGGGTCGACGTGGTCGTCGGCCTGCGGCCGGACTCCGCCTCGGTGGAGAAGGCGCGCGGCTCCGGGCTCGAGGTGACCGGCATCGCCGACGCCGCCTCGCGCGGCGACATCGTGATGGTGCTGCTGCCCGACGAGAAGCACGGCGAGGTGTACCGCGCCGAGATCGCGGACGGCATCGCCCCCGGCAACCTGCTGCTGTTCGGCCACGGCTTCTCGATCCACTTCGGCGAGATCGACCCGCCGGCCGAGGTCGACGTCGGGCTCGTGGCGCCCAAGGGCCCCGGCCACCTGGTGCGCCGGCAGTACGTGGAGGCGCGCGGCGTCCCCGGCCTGATCGCGATCCAGCAGGACGCGACCGGCAGCGCGAAGCCGCTGACCCTCGCCTACGCGCGCGGCATCGGCTGCACGCGTGCGGGCGTCATCGAGACGACGTTCAAGGACGAGACGGAGACCGACCTGTTCGGCGAGCAGGCCGTGCTGTGCGGCGGCGTGTCCGAGCTGGTCAAGGCAGGCTACGAGACCCTGGTCGACGCCGGCTACGACCCGAAGCTCGCCTACTTCGAGTGCCTGCACGAGCTCAAGCTGATCGTCGACCTGATGTACGAGAAGGGCATCACGGGGATGCGCTACTCGGTCTCCAACACCGCCGAGTACGGCGACCTGACCCGCGGCAAGCGGATCATCGGCGCCGAGACGCGCCAGGCGATGAAGGACATCCTCGGCGAGATCCAGTCGGGCGAGTTCGCGCGCGAGTGGATCGCCGAGAACCGCGCCGGCCAGGAGAACTTCCAGCGCATGCGCAAGGAGGAGGCCGATCACCAGGTCGAGCGCGAGGGCAAGGAGCTGCGCTCGATGATGGATTGGATCGAGACCGAGTTCTGAGCTCTAGGGCGGGCAGCACCAGCCGCTGACCTGCGGGACGCCGCGGAAGCGCCGCGACACGCGGGTCGCCGCCAGCACGCGGCTGGCGCCCGAGGCGCCCGGGCGCAGGTAGACCCACTGGTCCGCGAGCGGCCAGGCGACCAGCAGCCAGCGGCCGCTGGGGGAGAAGCGCAGGCGGGTGAAGCGGCCGTCGGCGCGGAACAGGACGCGGCCGGGGGCGCCGGGCCGCATCAGCGCGACCTCGCTCGTCGTGTCGTTCCGCCGCGCTACGGCGACGAGCGAGCCGCCGCGCGCGGGGACGAACGTCGTCACCGTCCAGCCGCGCGGCATCCGGATCCGGCCGGTGCGGCGGCCGTGCGCGTCGAAGATGGCGATCGAGCGGTGGAGGTTGGCGTAGAGGCGCGTGCCGTCGGCCGACCAGGCGATCCCGTTGGCGACGTGCGGGAGCTGGACGCGCGCGAGCAGCCGGCCGGCGTCGACGTCGCGGATGTCGAGGTGGCTGCCGGAGACGTGCGCCAGCACGTGCGCGCGGCCCGGGCGCCACGCCAGCGGCGAGAAGCTCGCGCGCCGGAGGTCGCGGTCGCCGGTGCCGTCGCCGGCGACCACGCGCAGGGCGCCGCCCGAGCGGTACGCGATCCGGAAGCCGCTCGGCGACCACAGCGCCTGCTGCACCGGGCGCGGCGCCTGCAGCGACCACCGCACCCGCCCGCGCGGGTCGAGTGCCGCCAGCCGGCGCCCGCGCCACGCGACCACGAAGCGGCCGTGCGGCGACCACGCGGCGCCGTCCCACGCGCCCAGCCGGCGCCGCTTCCCGCTCGCCTCGACGATCCAGGTCGCTCCGCCGGAGGAGACGAGCAGCCGCCCGCCGCTCGGAGGCCGGTCGGCGGCGGGCACGCCGCCGGTCGGGCTCTGCGGACGCAGCCCGACCGCGCTGCGGACCCAGTCCGCCACGGCGTCGCCGGGAGGGGAGAGCGCGGCGACGAGCGCGAGCGCCGCGGCGGCGAGCGCCCACTTGAGCCGGCCGCGGGGCCCGTGGCTCGGCTGCCGGGCGGCCGGGGCCGGGCCCTCCTCGGCTCGGCGGGCGTACTCCGCGCGCAGCCGCGCCCACGCGCGGTCGCGCGCGCCCTCTTCGTCCGGGGCGACGACGTCGCGGAGGCGGTCAGGATCCATCGAGCAGCTCCCCGAGCCGGTCCAGCGCGCGGCGCAGGCGCGAGTTGACGGTGCCGCGCGGGAGCCCGAGCGCGCGGGCGATCTCGCCGGGCGTGTAGCCGAGCGCGTGGCGCATGACGACGACCGCCCGCTGGTCGACCGGCAGCTGGGCGAGCGCGCGGACGACCTCCTCCGACCAGCCCTCCGGCGCGGGCGGCGCGGTGGCGGCGATCCCCTCCGTCGGCACCGCGTGCAGCCGCCGCGAGCGGGCGTGGTCGATCGCGCGGTTGACGACGATCCGGTGCAGCCACGGCCCGAACGGCCGCCGCCGGTCGAAGCGGTCGAGCGCGCCGAGCGCCGCGATGAACGCCTCCTGCGCGATGTCCTCGGCGGCCGCCGCGTCGTGCACGACGAGCCACGCCGCCCGGTACGCCCGCGGCCAGTGCAGCGCGAAGAGGCCCTCGAACGCCTCGGCCGAGCCGGCCTCCGCCGCCCGCACGAGCTCGCGTTCTGAACCCTCAACCCTCCTAAAGGGGTCTGACCCCTGGTTGAGGGTTGGTGCCGGGACCGCCATAGGCAGCATGTTCCTCCTACGAGCCCGGGAGGGCCAGAGGTCCGGCTTGCCACAATCGAGGGCATGCCCGAGCTGCCCGGCGGCTGGCTTCCCCCGCAGGCGCCCTCCGCGCCCCAGCCGCCCCAGCCCGAGCCGCCCCAGCAGCCCAGCTTCGTCAAGCCCGAGGGCCAGGGCGGCATGGACGGGCTCGCCGTCGCGGGGCTGGTCTGCGCGGTGTCGAGCCTCGGCCTGCTCGTGTTCTCGCTCGGCCTGTCGTTCTTCTTCTCGCTCCCGCTCGGCGGCGCGGGCTGGCTCTGCGCCGTCCGCTCGGAGCGCCCCGGCGCGGCGAAGATCCTCTCGATCATCGCCGTCGCCCTCAGCGTCATCGCCGCGGTCGTGTGGGTGATCCTGATCTCGGCCGGCTTCAGCGTCGAGGAGCTCCAGCGCAACCTCGAGCGGGAGCTCGAACGGCAGCGACAGCGGTCGTAGCTAACCTCAACGCCCGTGACCCCGAACCCGTTCGTGAAGCAGTACCTGATGACCGCCGGGCCGACGCCCGTGCCCCCGGCCGTCTCCCAGGCGATGGCCGCCCCGATGCTCTACCACCGGGCCCCGAACTTCGTCGAGCTCTACGAGCGGGTGCTGGGCAAGCTGCCGCGGGTCTTCCAGACCGAGAACGACGTCCTCACCTTCGCCGCCAGCGGCTCCGGGGCCATGGAGTCCGCCGCCGCCAACCTCGTGCGCCCCGGCAAGCCGGTGCTCGCCGCCGCGGCCGGCAAGTTCGGCGAGCGCTGGCTCGAGCTGGCCGACGCCCACGGGGGCGAGGTCGTGCGCTACGAGCCGGGCTGGGGCGAGCGCCTCGATCCCGCCGAGTTCGACCGCCTGCTGACCGAGAACCCCGAGATCGACGTCGCCTTCGCCACGCTGAGCGAGACGTCGACCGGCATCGTCCACGACGTCCAGGCGATCGCGGAGGTCACGAAGGCCCACGACGTCATCCTCGCCGTCGACGCCGTCTCCGGCCTCGGCGCCGCCGAGCTGCGCCAGGACGAGTGGGGGATCGACGTCGTCGTCTCCGGCTCGCAGAAGGCGCTGATGTGCCCGCCCGGCCTCGCGTTCGCGTCGGTCTCCCAGCGCGCCGCCGACTACGCCGCGGAGAAGCCGAACGGCCGCTACTACTTCGACTGGGGCAAGAACCTCAAGGCGCAGCGCAAGGGCAACTCCGCCTTCACGCCCGCCGTGCCGCTGTTCCTCGGCCTCGACATCGCGCTCGACATGATCTTCGACGAAGGCCTGGAGAACGTCTTCGCCCGCCACGCGCTGCTCGCCCGCGCCACCCGCGCCGGCGCCGCCGCGCTCGGCCTCGAGATCTTCGGCGACGCCGACGAGCGCTCCACGGTGGTCACCGCCGTCGAGCTGCCGGAGTCGATCGACGGCGGCAAGGTCCCCGGCGCCCTGCGCAAGCTCGGGATCACCGCCAACGGCGGCCAGGAGCAGCTCAAGGGCCGGATCATCCGGATCGCCCACTGCGGCTACTTCGGCGCGTTCGACATCCTGACCTCGCTCTCCGGCCTGGAGATGGCGCTCTCCCAGCTCGGCTACGAGGTCGAGCACGGCGCCGGCGTCGGCGCCGCCCAGCGCGTCTTCGTCGAGGCCGGCGTCGCCGCCCCGGCGTAAGCGCGTGCTCGAGCAGCAGTACAAGGTCCTCGTCAAGGAGAAGATCGCCGACTCCGGCGTCGACATGCTGCGCGAGCGCTTCTCGGTCGACGTCGGCCTCGACTGGAGCGACGAGGAGCTCGCGGAGCGCATCGGCGGCTACCACGGCATCCTGATCCGCTCGGCGACGAAGCTGACCGCCGACCTGATCGGCCGCGCCGACAACCTGCGCGTGATCGGCCGCGCCGGCATCGGGGTCGACAACGTCGACGTCGAGGCGGCCACCAAGCGCGGCATCATCGTCGCCAACGCGCCGCAGTCGAACATCGTCGCCGCCGCGGAGCACACCGTCGCGCTGATGCTGTCGCTGGCCCGCAACATCCCGCAGGCGCACGCGTCGCTCACGGCCGGCAAGTGGGAGCGGTCGAAGTTCGGCGGCGTCGAGGTGTACGAGAAGACGCTCGGGATCCTCGGCTTCGGCCGCATCGGCCAGCTCGTGGCCGCCCGCGCGCAGGGCTTCGGCATGCGCGTGCTCGCGTTCGACCCGTTCGTGTCCGCCGAGCGCTTCCGCGAGCTCGGCGTCGAGCAGGCCCCGCAGAGCGCCGACGTCTACCGCGAGTCCGACTTCATCACCATCCACCTGCCCAAGACGCCCGAGACGCGCGGCTGGCTCGACGCCGAGGCGTTCGCGCAGATGAAGGACGGCGTCCGCGTCATCAACTGCGCCCGCGGCGAGCTGCTGGTCGACGAGGCGCTGAAGGACGCGCTCGACTCCGGCAAGGTCGCCGGCGCCGCGCTCGACGTCTTCCCGGCCGAGCCGATCACCGACTACCCGCTGTTCGACGGCTACGACAACGTCGTGGTCACGCCGCACCTCGGCGCCTCGACCACCGAGGCCCAGGACCGCGCCGGCGTCCAGACCGCCGAGCAGGTCGTGGCCGCGCTCACCGGCGGGGTCGTCTCGACCGCGGTCAACATCCCCGCGGTCAGCGCGGAGGACATGGAGGTGCTCGGCCCGTACCTGCCGCTCGTGCAGCGCCTCGGCCGCCTCGCCACCGCGCTCGCGGCCGACACCGGCATCGAGCGCGTCGAGTGCGAGTACCTCGGCCATCTCGCGAGCCGCGACACGCGGCTGCTCACGCTCGCGACGCTGCAGGGCGTGCTCCACGGCCACACCGAGGAGGAGGTCAACCTCGTCAACGCGCCGTCGCTGGCCGAGGAGCGCGGGATCGAGGTCGCCGAGACGAAGGAGCTGGTCGCGCGCGACTTCACGGACCTCGTCCGGATCACCGTCGGCGGCAACCGCGTCGTCGGCACCACGCTCGGCCAGCGCCACCGCCCGCACCTGCTGGAGGCCTGGGGGCAGCGCTTCAACCTCCAGCTCGACGACGACCACTTCGCGCTCTTCCGCTACTCCGACCTGCCCGGCATGGTCGGCCGCGTCGGCACCTGCTTCGGCCAGCACGGCATCAACATCTCCCAGGCCGCGGTCGGCCGCGCACACCCCGGCGAGGACGGTCACCGTGACAGCGTCGCCGTGATGGCGGTCACCGCCGACGCCGCGGTGCCGCAGGCCGTGGTCGACGAGATCGTCGCCTCCGACGGCTTCCTCGAAGGCCGCGCCGTCTCGCTCTAGGAGCCCTAGCGGGCGCCGCGGCGCGCCGCCAATGCGGCGTCCACGCGGCGCCGGTGCGGTGAGCGCCACGGCGCGTCGGCGCGCGGCGCCGGCGTGCGAGGGATGCCGTCGCGCAGCAGGAAGCGCGGGTTCGCGGAAGTGAGCTGGTCGCTGCGGACCCGCGACGCGCCGGCTGCGCGGATCGCCGCGGGCGCCTCGCCGAGCGTGTGCGTGCGGTGGGTGCCGTGGCCGTCGGAGGCGACCACGTAGGCGGCCCCGTCGCGCACGAGCCGGACCGCGCCCGCGTGCGCCTCGGGCCCCTGGCGGCCCAGCAGCGAGCAGAGGTTGACCTGGAGCAGCGCGCCCGCGGCGAGCTCGCCCTGGAGGCGCCGGTGGCCGTCCGTCAGGAAGCCCGCGGCGCGCTCCGGGTGGCCGATCAGGAGCCCGAAGCCCGCCTCGCGGACGTGACGGCAGGCGGCCAGGTAGTCGTCGTCGATGCCGGCGAACGGCACCTCGAGCAGCACCCAGCGCGCGCCGGGCGGCCCGTGCGCGATCAGCTCGAGCTCGGCCGGCGACAGCGAGGTCGCGCCGCCGGGGTAGATCTCGCCGCCCGGATGCAGCCGCAGGTCGAGCCCGGCCGCGTCGACCGCGGCCTGCAGCGCGCGCGTGCGCTCAGCGATCTCGGCGACGTCGAGCGGGAACATCCAGTGGGCGACGTGCGGGGTGACCGTCGCCTCGCGCACGCCGCCGCGCACGAGCCGCTCGGCGTGCTCGAGGCTGCCGGCCTCGTCATCGGGGCCGTCGTCGACGCCGGGCAGCAGATGCAGATGAAGGTCGACATGGGACATCGTTTCCACCTTCTCGACGGTAGCGGGTGCCCCTTTCCCGCCCGGCCCGCTTTCACGGGCTGATCACGCCGCTAGTCGTCGGCCGGCGGCGGCGCGAAGACGATCCGCTTGAGCTCGTCGACCGTGCGGCCGCCCAGCCGCAGCGAGGTCACGAAGCCCTCCTGGCCCAGCTCGCCGGCGTCGAGCGAGGTGCGCAGCGCGTCGACCGTCGTGCGGTCCTCGTCGGGCACCTTGTCCTTGCCGACCTCGACGAACACGAGGTGGCGCGGGCGCCGGTGCGCATGCGCCATCCGCACGTAGCGCTCTCGCTCGGCGGCGTCGAAGCCGTCCAGCGCGAGCACCACCGTCTGGCCGGCGGCGAACCGCTTCGTGGCGGTGGCGTCGAGCAGCTGCCGCGCCTTCTCGTCGACCTGCTCCTCGGCCACGCGGCCGGCCAGCAGCCGGCGCAGCCGCGTCATCGAGAGGAGGACGTTGACGTCCTCCAGCACGCGCGCGCAAAACGCCTCGCGCGTGCGCTCGTCGGCGGAGAGGACGATCACCAGCGAACCGGGCGCGTAGCGGATGCGGTCGCTGGGCGACAGCACGCGCCCGCGGACGCCGACGTCGACCTGGCGCGGCGGTCTTTCGGGCTCCCCGGGGCGGCGCGGCCGCTCGGAGGTCCAGCCCCCGCGCTCGTTCTCACCGATCTTGACGCTGCGCGGTCCCGTGCTCATCCCTCCACGGTATAGGCTCGCGCTCGTGGCCGGGCTCTACAACGAGGGCAGCCGTCACCTGCAGGACTCGTTCGACAGCCGCCGGCTCGCCGACCGGCTCGAGGAGGTCAAGGTCCGCGACCACATCGACGCGGGCGATCGCGCCTTCATCGAGAGCCTCGACATGTTCTTCCTGGCCACCGCGGACGCCGACGGCCGGCCGACGTGCTCCTACAAGGGCGGCGACCCCGGCTTCGTCCGCGTGCTGGACGAGCGCACGCTCGCCTTCCCCGGCTACGACGGCAACGGGATGTTCCTGTCGTTCGGCAACCTGCTCGTCAACGCCGAGGTCGGCCTGCTGTTCATCTGCTTCGAGCGCCGCCGCCGGCTGCGGCTGAACGGCACCGCGACCGTCGCGCTCGAGGACCCGCTGCTCGCGACCTGGCCGGAGGCGAGGCAGGTCGTGCGCGTGACCGCCCGCGAGGTGTTCCCCAACTGCCCTCGCTACATCCACCACCACGAGCTCGTCGAGCGCTCCCGCTTCGTCCCCCGGCCCGAGCACGAGACGCCCGTGCCGGAGTGGAAGCGCACCGACTGGGCCGCGGACGTCCTCCCGGAGGGAGACCATGCCCGACGCTGACCGCTTCACGATCCTGCACCGCGACGAGTTCGAGCGCACCGGCGGGTGGGCGCTGGCGCGCCGCTCGCTCGGGCTGAGCGCGTTCGGCATGAACATCGTCGACATCCCGCCCGGCGGGGCGATCCCCGAGCACGACGAGGGCGACCGCGATCAGGAGGAGGTCTTCGTCGTGCTCTCCGGCTCGCCGTCGCTCGTGATCGACGGCGAGGAGCATCCCGCGCCCGCGGGCACCTACGCCCGCCTCGCGCCCGAGCCGGTGCGCACCGTCGCCAACCACGGCGACGAGCCGGCGAGCGTGCTGATCGTCTCGGCGCCGCGGACCAGCGGGTACGAGCCGATGGACTGGGCGTAGTGGCGCGGCTGATCTACTCCGCGATCGCCTCGCTGGACGGCTACGTGGCCGACGAGACCGGCGGCTGGGACTGGTCGATCCCCGACGCCGAGGTCCACGCCGCTCTCAACGACCTCACGCGGTCGGCCGGCACCCACCTCTACGGGCGGCGCATGTACGACGTGCTCGTCGCCTGGGAGACGATCGAGGACGACGACCCGGAGATGCGCGACTTCGCCGAACTGTGGCGGGCGGCCGACAAGGTCGTGTACTCGCGCACGCTGACCGAGCCGCGCAGCGCGCGCACCCGCATCGAGCGTCAGTTCGACCCGGAGGCGGTGCGGCGCATGAAGGCCGAGGCGGAGCGCGACCTCGCGATCTCCGGCCCGGAGCTCGCGGCGCGGGCGTTCGCGGCCGGCCTCGTCGACGACTGCCACCTGTTCCTCTCGCCGGTCATCGTCGGCGGCGGCAAGCGCGCGCTGCCGGAGGGGCTACAGGTGAGGCTTGAGCTGGCGGGGGAGCGGCGCTTCGGCAACGGCGTCGTCCACCTGCACCACCGCGTCCTGAGCTGACACGGTCGCGACCCAGCCGGGGTCGGCGACCCGGCGGCCGAGCACGCGCTCCAGCGCGGCCACGCACGAGGCGTCGAAGGCGGTGCCGCTCTCCTCGCGCAGGAGCTCGAGCGCGCGCTCGCGGCTCCACGCGGGGCGGTAGACACGGTCCGAGACGAGCGCGTCGTAGACGTCGCAGACGGTCAGCACGCGCGTGGCCTGGCCGATGTCGTCGCCCGAGAGCCCGCGCGGGTAGCCGCCGCCGTCGAGCCGCTCGTGGTGGTCGAGCACGAGGTCGAGCACCGCGGGGTCGAAGCCGCCGAGGTCGGCCAGCAGGCGCGCGCCGTCCTCGGGGTGGCGCTTGATCGCCGCGAACTCGTCGCAGTCGAGCGCGCCCGGCTTGCACAGGATCTCCTGCGGCACGCGCAGCTTGCCCATGTCGTGCAGGAGCCCGCCGATCGCGAGGTGGCGCAGCGTGGCGGGCGGCAGCTTGAGCTCCTCGCCGACCGCGCAGGCGAGCGTGGCCACGCGGCGCGTGTGCTCCTCGGTCGACTGGTCCTTCGCGGCCAGGTCGATCATCAGCGCGCGCACGCGCGGGCCGAGGAACGCCGCCTCGGACTCGACGAGCTCGGTGGCGGTGAGGTCGCCGACGAGCGGGCGCGAGGGCCCGCCCTGGCGCAGGTCGAGCGCGGCCGGGATGCCGATCAGCACCACACCCGCCAGCTCGATCGCATGCCCGAAGTAGAACGCCAGCGTGCCGTAGCCCATCACCAGCTGCGGGATCAGGGCCCAGCCGAGCCAGACGCAGCCGACGAACACGAGCAGGTCGGTGGTGCGGCGCGTCAGCGTGTAGGTGCGGACCGCGCGCAGCGCGAGCAGGGTGTAGAAGGCGCCGCCCAGCACGAGCAGCACGATCGCGGGCGTGCTGCCGGCCTGCGGCACGCGCGGGACGGCGGACGGCACCAGCAGCCCGATCGTGCCGAGCAGCAGGATCGCGACGGCGAGCGCGGCCTGCAGGATGAGCACGCGCTCGAGGTGCAGCGGCCGGCGCATGGCCGGGAGGGCGGTGAGCGCGAGCACGGCGGCGCCGGCGGGCAGCGAGGCGGCGCCGGCCAGCGCGATGACGCCGTTGTCGCCGACGATGAAGCCGGGGGTGGCGAGGCCGTGGATCGCCAGCAGGGCGGTCATGGTCGAGAAGGCCGCGCCGAGCAGGACGGTGCGGCCGTCGTTCGCGCGCGCGCCGGCCACGGTGAGGCCGACGGAGGCGAAGGCGGCCACCAGCGCGCCGGCGGCGACCAGCCCGAAGTGCACCCAGGATGGGAGATTGACCTCGTGGTTGCCGACCGAGTGCAGCACTGCAGGGACGCCGACCGCCCATGCGGCGAGCAGCGCAAGCAATGCGCGCGGAGCGTGCCCCTTCCTGACCATTGAGGGCTTATCGGCAGATCAGCGCACGATGTGCAGTCCGAGTATCGAAGGAACTGCCGCGAGCCCCCTCGAGATCGGATCGGCGCGCTTGCCGAGCTCCTCGGCGGCCTCCTTGCGCGCGAGCGCGGCGCGGATGACCGTGGCGCCCGCGACGCGCAGCGGCTCGGGCGGGACCGCCTTGTGGGGCGGGTCGATCCAGGCCCAGCGCGCCGCGTCCTCGCTGCGCCCCAGCGCCAGGGCGGCGAGCGAGCGCCCGGCCAGGTGCGAGGGGCCGACGCCGTTGCCCGTGTAGCCGAAGGCGGCCCAGGCGCGGCCGCCGCGCAGCGTGACGATCGCCGGCAGGTGGGTGGGGGAGACGTCGATCGGCCCGCCCCAGGCGTGCTCGATCCGCCGCCCCTCGAGCATCGGGAAGATCCGCAGCAGCGCCTGCCGCGTCGTCTCGACGACGCCGGCGTCGAGCTCCGCGCGCCCGTGCGTGCGCGCGCCCGCCTCCATCCGGCCGCCGCCCCAGCCGAGCAGGATGCGGCCGTCACGGGTGGTGCGGAAGTAGTGCAGCAGCGCGCGCCCGTCGGTGATCGCCTCGCCGCCGGTCCACCCGAGCGCCTCGATCACGTCGGGCACCGGCTCGGTGAGGACGATGTGGCTCGAGGACACGGTCAGGCGGTTGCGCAGCCGCCGCACCTGGCCCGAGGCGGCGTTGACGGCGAGCGCCGCGGCGCCCGCGCGCACCCGCCCGCTCGCGGTCTCTGCCAGCACGCCGCCGTTGCGGTCGACGTGCAGCGCGCGCACGCGCGTGCCCTCGAAGATCCGCACGCCGCGGCCGAGCAGCCGCTCGCGCAGGCCAAAGGCCAGCCGCGCCGGCTGGACGGTCGCGCCCGAGCGCGTGGCGACGCCGGCGCGGAACACGGGGGAGTCGCAGATCGCGCGCGTCTCGGCCTGCGTGAGCGCCTTCACCTCGACGCCGTCGACGGCCGCCTGGCCCGCGCCGTCCTGCGCGGGCGCGCAGGAGACGATCAGGTGCGGCGCCTCGCGGTACCACGCGTCGACCTCCTGGGCCGCGCACCACGCGCCGACCATGTCGACCGTCTCCGCCGACGCCTCGCACAGCTCGCGCGCGCGTCGCTCGCCGTACTCCTCGCGCAGCAGCGGGAAGCTCAGCCACAGCGAGGAGAGGAAGCCGCCGTTGCGCCCGCTCGGCCCTGCGCCGCACTGCGCCGCCTCGAGGATCACGACGCTCGCGTTCGGCTCGCGCTCGAGCAGCTCCCACGCGGTCCACATGCCGGTGTAGCCGCCGCCGATCACCACGACGTCGGCGCCGAGGTCCTCCGCAAGCGGCGGCAGCGGCGCCGGCAGCCCGGCCTCCGCGATCCACCAGCCGTGCGCGTCGTGCTTCACCTGTGAGCCCACCCGGCCGCCTCGACTGCGGCGATCTCGACGTCGCGCAGCTCGCGCGGGACGTCGGCGCCGACCGGGTCCTCCGGGAAGGTCGGCGGCAGCCCCGCCAGCCCTTCGAGGATCGCGAGGTTGGCCGCCGGCAGGTGGCGCAACGAGTAGCCGCCCTCCAGGAACGCGACGAGCCGGCCGCCGCAGCACTCGTCCGCGAGCTCCACCGCGCGGTCGGTCCACTCGCGGAAGCCCGGGACGGTGACCGCCATGCGCCCGAGCGGGTCGGTGGCGGCGGCGTCCTGGCCGGCGCCGATCAGCAGCAGGTCGGGCCCGAAGGCGCGGATCGCGGGCTCGACCACGCGCTCGAACGCGAGCCGGTAGCCCGCGTCGCCCGTGCCGGCCGGCAGCGGGACGTTGATCACGGCCTCTCCCGGCGCGCCGACCGCGCCGGTGTCGACCGGGTACAGGCCGTCCTGGTGGAGCGAGATCGTCAGCACGCTGGGGTCGTCGCGGAAGATCGCCTCGGTCCCGTTGCCGTGGTGGACGTCCCAGTCGAGGATCGCCACCCGCGCCGCGCCGCGCGCGAGCTGCGCCCAGCGGGCGGCGACGGCCGTCGCGTTGAGCAGGCAGAAGCCCATCGGCCGGCTCGCCTCGGCGTGGTGGCCGGGCGGCCGCGCGAGCACGAACGCGTTGCGCACCTCGCCGGCCACGACGGCGGCGACCGCCTCGAGCACGCCGCCGACCGCGAGCAGCGCCGCGTTGCGCGTCCCCGGCCCGATCCACGCCTCGTGGTCGAGCGTGACGCACGTGCGCGGCTCGGCCAGCACGCGCTCGACGTGGCTGGCGTCGTGGACGAGCTCGAGCGCGGCACGCGGCGCGCTGCGCGGCGGCAGACGGTCGACCTTGCCGAGGATGCCCGAGCCCTCGAGCGCGCGGAACGTCGCCGCCAGTCGCTCGGGCCGCTCGAACGGGGCGATCGCCAGCCAGGGCGGGCCCGACGTCGGGTTGTGGTGCCCATAGCAGCGCTCGTCGAAGACGAGTCCGGTCCGGCTAGCCACGGACGGGCGCGAGGGGGGTCTGGGCGACCTCGTCGACCGTCTCGCGGCGCAGGGAGCGGGCCGCCAGCCGCCGTTGCAGCAGCACGTTGAGCCCCATCAGGATGAGCACGATCACCAGGAACGCCGACGCGAGCACGTTGACCTCCGGCGGCACGCCCTGGCGCGTGGCGCCGAAGATGAAGAGCGGGAACGTCTGGGTCTGGCCGGCGTTGAAGCTCGTGATCACGTAGTCGTCGAACGAGATGGCCGCCGCCAGCAGCGCCGCGGCCGCGACGCCCGGCGCGATCATCGGCAGCGTGATCTTGCGGAACGTCGTCCACTCCGTCGCGCCGAGGTCCATCGCCGCCTCCTCGATGTGCCGGTCCATGCCCTCCAATCGCGCCTTCACGGTCACCACCACGTAGGAGACGGTGAACATGACGTGGGCGATGACGATCGTGGCGAAGCCGGTGTTGAACGCCGCGGTCAGGAACAGGCCGAGCAGCGCGGCGCCGAGCACGACCTCGGGCGTCGCCAGCGGCAGGAAGACGAGCATGTCGACGAAGCTGCGGCCGCGGAAGCCGTAGCGCACGAGCGCGAGCGCCATGAACGTGCCGAGCGCCGTCGCGATCGCCGTCGAGACGAGCGCGATCAGCACCGAGTTCTTCAGCGCCACCGCCAGGTCCGGGTTCTCGAACGGGTCCAGCCAATGGTCGAGCGTGAAGCCCTGCCACGTGAAGTTGAAGCGCCCCTGGTTGTCGTTGAACGAGAACACGACGACGATGAAGATCGGGATGAAGAGGTAGAGCAGGGCGAGCCCCGACCACGCCGCCAGCCCCCACGAGCGGAGCTTGTCGCCCGTGGACCTCACCTAGAACGCCGCCTCGGTGAGGTTCTTCGTGCCGAGGACGCGCGCGTAGAGGAAGACCCCCACGAGGATGAACGACATGAGGATGAACGACAGCGCGGCCGCGGTCGGGTAGTCGAGGATCGTGATGAACTTCGACTGGATCACGTTGCCGATCATGTACTGGCGCGGCGTGCCGAGCAGCGCGGCGTTGATGAAGTCGCCGCAGGCCGGGATGAAGGTCAGCAGCGAGCCGGCGAAGATGCCCGGCAGCGCGAGCGGCACCGTCACCTTGCGGAACGCGGTGGTGCGGCTCGCGTAGAGGTCGGTGGCCGCCTCGATCAGCCGCCGGTCGATCTTCTCCAGCGACACGTAGAGCGGCAGGATCATGAACGGCAGGAAGTTGTAGGTGATGCCCGCGATCACCGCCGTGCGCGACGCCAGCAGCCGCCCGTCCTCACCGATCAGCCCGACGTCGCGGAAGCGCTCGACGACCCAGCCCGAGTCCGACAGGATCTGCTGCCAGGCCACCGTCCGCAGCACGTAGGACACGAAGAACGGCAGGATGATCAGCAGCAGGATCAGGTTCTTGAAGCGCCCGGCCTTGAACGCCGTGAAGTAGGCGAGCGGGAAGCCGATGATCAGGCACAGGATCGTCGCCGTCGCCGAGTAGCCGATCGAGCGCAGGAACTGCGTCGAGTAGTCCGAGATGGCGTCCGTGTAGGTGCTGAACGCCCACGTGAACGCGTAGCCGCTCTCCGGATCGCCGGTCTGCAGCGAGACGTTGAGCTGGTTGACCAGCGGGATCGCGAAGAACACGATCAGCCACAGGAGACCGGGCCCGAGGAACAGCCAGGGAAGCAGCTGCCGTCGTCGTTTGAGCGACAGCCGCAGCACGGCGCTAGGCCCCGACGACCTTCGCCATCGCCTCCTGCATCGTCTGCTCGTCCTTCGGCGAGAGCGCGGGGTACGGGTGCAGCTTCGCCGCGACGTCCTCGGGCGGGAAGATCAGCGGGTTCTCGGCGAGCTTCGGGTCCTGCTTCTCGAGGATCTCCTTGACGCCCTTGACCGGCGACAGGTAGTTGACGTACGCCGCGATCGTCGCCGCCACCTCGGGCTCGTAGACGTAGTTCATCATCGTCTCGGCCGCGTACGGGTGCTCGACCTTGACCGGCATCATCATGTTGTCGGTGAAGAGGACGTTGCCCTCCTCGAAGTAGGAGAAGCGCAGGTCCGGGTTGTCGGACTGCAGCTGCACCATGTCGCCGGAGTAGGCGAGCGCGACGTCGATGTCGCCCTTCGCGAGCGGCTGCGTGTAGTCGTTGCCGGTGAAGCGGCGGAACTGGCCGTCCCGGTTCGCCTTGTCGATCTTCTCGATCGCGCCGAGCATCTGGTCGAGGCTCGCCTCCGAGGGATTGACGCCGTCCCCGAGCAGCACGGTCGAGGCGGAGTCGTAGGGCTCCTGGAGCATCGTGACCTTGCCCTTGAACTTCGGGTCGAACAGGTCCTTGACGTTCTTGAGCTCGCGCCCGGTCCGCTTGATGTTGTAACCGATGCCGGTCGCGCCCGACTGCCACGGCAGCGTGTACTCGCGCTTCGGGTCGTAGTTGATCGTCTTGAGGTTGTCGACGAGGTTCGTGAAGTTCGGGACGTTCTTCTTGTCGATCGGCTCCGCGTAGCCGAGGCGCACCCAGCGCGCGGCCATGTAGTCGGTCGGGACGACGATGTCGCGGCCGATCGGCTGCTTCTGCTGGAGCTGCTGGCGGACCTTCCCGAAGAACTCGAAGTTGTCGTTGATCTCCTCGACGTACTTGACCTTGCCGCCGAACTGCTTGTTGAAGTCCTTGAGGACCTTCTTGTCGATGTAGAGCGGCCAGTTGGCGAACGTCCAGTCGCCGATCTCGGTCTTCGGGTGGTTGACCGACGCCGCCTCCTTCTTGTCGTCGGCGGCCTTCTCGGCCTCTCCCTCGACGCCGCCGCAGGCGGCGAGCACGGCGGCGAGCCCGGTCAGGGCGAGGCCGGAGCTGCCGGCCCGGCCGATGAAGCCGCGCCGCGACAGGCGCTCGGACTCGAAGAACTCCTCGAGGGCTCGCTCGATCCGGGGGTCACTCACTGGCTCTCTCCTTGGCTACGACGAACGTGTGGTGGGGGTTCCAGGTCAGGTCGACCTCGCGGCCGGCGCCGAACGAGTCGGGCTCCGAGCCGTCGAGGTTCTGGGCGAAGACGGTCAGCTCCTCGCCGCCCGGCGCCTTGATCACGTACTGGATCGAGGTGCCGAGGAAGGCGGCGACCACGACGGTCCCGCGCAGCACGTTGGCGTCGCCGTGGCCCGCGCCGTTGGCCGGCTTGAGCGTGATCTTCTCGGGCCGCACGCCGACGCGGATCGAGTCGGTGTCGTGCGGGCCGACGCGGTCGGCGGGGACGTGCAGCTGCGCGCCGTCGTGCGTCTCGACGGTGGCGAGCCCGCCGTCGGAGCGGGAGAGCTTGCCGTCGATCAGGTTCGAGACGCCGAGGAAGTTGGCCACGAACTCGGTGCGCGGCCGCTCGTAGAGGTCGGACGCGGAGCCGGACTGCTCGATCCGTCCCGCGTGCATGACGGCGATCGTGTCGGCCATCGACATCGCCTCTTCCTGGTCGTGCGTGACGTGCACGAACGTGATCCCGATGTCCTGCTGGATGCGCTTGAGCTCGATCTGGAGCTGCTTGCGCAGGCGCAGGTCGAGCGCGCCGAGCGGCTCGTCGAGCAGCAGCGCCCGCGGCCGGTTGACGAGCGCGCGGGCGAGCGCGACCCGCTGCGCCTGGCCGCCGGAGAGCTGGCCGGGCTTGCGCTTGCCGAACTTCCCGAGCTGGACGAGGTCGAGCGCCTCCGCGGTGCGCGTGCGGACCTCCTCCTTGGAGACCTTCTTGCGCTCGAGGCCGAACGCGACGTTGCGCTCGACGCTCAGGTGGGGGAACAGCGCGTAGGACTGGAACACCGTGTTGACGTCGCGGCGGTAGGGCGGGTACTCGGTGACCTCCTCGCCGCCGAGGAACACGCGGCCCTCGGTCGGGTCCTCGAAGCCGCCGATCATCCGCAGCGTGGTCGTCTTGCCGCAGCCGGAGGGGCCGAGCAGGGCGTAGAAGGCGCCGCGCGGCATCTCCAGGTCGAGCGCGTCGACGGCGACCATGTCGCCGAACCGCTTCGTGACCTGCTCCAGCCTGATGTCTGGACCCTCGTCCACCCGCGGCGCACCCTACAGAACGCACAGTGCCGTAGTCCATCCTGGACAACGCGCTCGACGGTCGGCTAGGTTCGCCGAAGAGAGTGCGCGCCGTCGTCATCACCAAGGCAGGTCCGCCGGAGGTCCTGCAGGTGCAGGAGCGCCCGGACCCGGAGCCGGGGCCCGGCGAGGTGACGATCGACGTGCGCGCCTGCGGTGTGAACTTCGCCGACACGATGGCGCGCGTCGGGCTCTACCCCGACGCCCCGGCCCTGCCCGCGGTCGTCGGCTACGAGGTGGCGGGCCTGCGCGCCGACACCGGCGAGCGGGTCGTCGCGGGCACGCGCTTCGGCGGCTACGCGTCGCGCGTCGTGGTCGGCGAGGACGACATCGTCCCGCTGCCCGAGCGGCTGTCGTTCGAGCAGGGCGCGGCGATCCCGGTCAACTACGCAACCGCCTGGGCGGGGCTCGTGCGCTACGGCGGGCTGCAGGCGGGCGAGCGCGTGCTCGTGCAGGCGGCCGCGGGCGGCGTGGGGATCGCGGCGACCCAGATCGCGAAGAAGTGGGGCGCGGAGGTCTACGGCACCGCCTCGCCCGGCAAGCACGAGGCGGTCCGCGCCCAGGGCGCGGTGGCGGTCGGCTACGACGAGCGCGGGCTGCCCAGGTTCGACCTCGTCATGGACGCGATCGGCGGCCGCTCGTTCCGCCGCTCCTACGACCTCCTCAACCCGGGCGGGCGGCTGATCGCGTTCGGCGCGTCCGCGGTCATGAGCGGCGAGAAGCGCAACCTGCTGACCGCGGCCCGCGCGGGGCTGCGGATGCCGCGCTTCAACCTGATCAAGCAGATGAGCGCCTCGAAGGCCGTGATCGGGCTCAACATGCTGCGGCTGTGGGAGCACGCTGGCACGCTCAAGCCCTGGATCGACCCACTCGTGGACCTGATGGAGGACGGGACGATCCAGCCGGTGGTGGCCGCGGCGGTGCCGTTCGACCGCGCACCGGAGGCGCACCGCATGATCGCGGAGCGCCGGAACGTCGGGAAGGTCGTGCTCACGCCTTAACCCTCAACCAGGGGTGTCACCCCTGGTTGAGGGTTGAGCCTGCGGCGGGTGGCGAGCGCGACCACCAGCGCCAGCGCCGCGGTCAGGGGCGCACACGCGAGCGCGGCCGCCACCGAGACGCTCTCGACGACGACGCCGGCCAGCCAGGCGCCGGCGGCGCTGCCCGATACGAAGCAGACGATCACCCAGGCATACGACTCGGTCGTGGCGGTGGGTGGCGCGAGCTCGGAGACGAGCGAGTTGATGGCGATCGTGGACGGAGCGAGCGCGAGGCCGGCGACGATCACGCAGAGGGCGAACACGGGGAGCGACCCCGCGAGCGGCAGCGGCGCGAGGCCGACGGCCAGCGCGCCGGTGACCGCGAGGAAGCGCACGTGCACAGGCGCGCGCCACCGACGTGCGCCGTACCAGAGCCCTCCCGTGAGTGAGCCCACGCCCCACAGCGCGAAGAGCCAGCCAGAGTCGTCGCGCGTGCCGTTCGCCTCCGCGAACGCGGGGATCCCGATCTCGAGCACG
This sequence comes from uncultured Solirubrobacteraceae bacterium, assembly GCA_963811595.1. Lineage (GTDB taxonomy): Bacteria > Actinomycetota > Thermoleophilia > Solirubrobacterales > Solirubrobacteraceae > DASQFQ01. The sequence goes on along the minus strand of CAWERW010000008.1, from coordinate 46,400 downwards.
CCCAGCGAGATCGCCGACAGCACGAGCGGGACGAGCAGGATCCGCAGGGCGGGCAGCGACAGCGCGCCCGCGCGGCGCCCGGGCTCGTGCGTGGCCGGGCGCCAATGACGGGACGCGGGCGTGGCGGCCATTCCCAGCGCCCCGACGCACAGGAGCGTGATCCCGATCAGGTAGCCCACCGCCGGTGAGATCGCCGCGGCGAGGCCCGCCGCCAGCAGCGGGCCGATCACGAAAGCGAGCTCCATCTCCAGGGACTCGAGCGCGAACGCGGCGTCGAGCCGCTCGCGGCCGACGAGGCCGGGCAGCAGTGTGCGCAGCGCCGAGCCGATCGGCGGCACGCACATTCCGCCGGCGAACGCGAGCAAGGCGAGCAGCGCGACGCCCCCGCCGGACAGCGCGGCCACGGCGAGCGCCACGCCGGTCACCGCCGTGAGGACCGCAGTGGCAAGCAGCACCCACGTCTGTCCGATGCGGTCGACCACGCGGCCGAGCACAGGGGCTGCGACACCGATGCTGATGCCCGAGGCGGCGGTGACGAGCCCGGCCTCCGCATAGTCGAAGCCCTCGGCGCGCAGCAGCAGAATCAGGCTCAGGATGGACATGCCGAACGGCAGTCGAGCCACGAAGGCGACGACGAGCAGCGGCGCCACGCCGGGGACGCGGAGGAGCTCGCGGTAGCGGCGCATGAGCCCGGAGCGTACGGCCCGGCCACTTGATGGCTGATTCCACGACCCCCGTACCCGTCTGCACGCGCCCCGCGGCGCAGGATCGGCACCCGCCGAAGGCGTCCGTGGCGCTGCCACTGTCCACCTTCGGCGGGCACCGCCCTGCATCCACGGTGCACGCACATCCGGGCACGGCGGCCGCGGAATCAACCATCTAGCCTGGATCAGGTGCGCGAAGCCGACCCCGTCCACAACGTCGAGCTGCGCCGCGACCGCCACGGTCACGAGTCCGTCGTCTTCGCCTTTCCCTACCAGCGCGAGATCGTCGACGCGGTCCGCTCGATCCCCGGCCGCCGCTTCGACTGGGACCGCAAGGAGTGGTGGGCGCTGCAGGCCGACAGCACCGCGCCGTACGTCAAGGGCGTCATCGAGCGCCACCCCTCGCTGAACGTCGCGCCCGACGTGCAGGCGTGGCTGGCGGAGGCCGCCACCGGCTGGGTCGGCCGCGTCGGCGCCGGCAAGCTCCACGGCGCCGGGCGCTTCGCCCTCGAGACGATCGCGGGCGAGCTGCCCGACGAGCTCGCGGCCGTCGCCGACGAGCGCGGCGGCCGGCTGTGGCTGCCGTTCAGCGCCGAGGTCGCGGAGGCGCTGTCCGAGATGCGCGGCGCCCGCTTCGACGAGCGCGGCCTGCGCTGCGCGCAGCGGCTCCGCGTCGGGCTCGAGCCCGCGCCCGCGTCGCTGTCGCTGATCGAGAGCGTGGGGGAGCCGCGGCTGAAGCTCGACGTCAACTGGGACCCGGAGACGATCCCCGCCTTCCTCGCGCTGCCGGCCTGCGAGGCGCACGGCCGCTCGCTTCCGGTCGACCCCTACCTGCTCGAGCCGCTCGAGCACTACCTGCGCACGTTCGGGGTCGAGGTGGCGCCGAACGCGTCCGACGTGCTCGATCGCCTGCGCGCGGAGCACGACGCGGCGATCGTCGACGTCCGCCGCTCGCGCGCCCACGACGCGCCGGCGCTGGCGGTCGAGCCCGCGCTGGGCGGCGAGCTGCGGCCGTTCCAGCGCGCCGGCGTGCACTACGCGCTGAAGGCCCGGCGCACGTTCCTGGCCGACGAGCAAGGGCTCGGCAAGACCGTGCAGGCGCTCGCCGCGCTCGAGGCCGACGGCGCCTACCCGGCCTTCGTGGTCTGCCCGGCGAGCCTGAAGCTCAACTGGGAGCGCGAGACGCGGAAGTGGCTGCCCGAGCGCTCGGTGAGCGTGATCACCGGCACCGGGGCGACGCCGAAGCTCGCCGACATCACGATCCTCAACTACGACATCGTGCACGCCCACCGCGCCCGGCTGTCGCTCGCGAAGCCGCGCGCGCTCGTGCTCGACGAGTCGCACTACGTCAAGAACCCGCGCGCGCGGCGGACGAAGGCGGTGCGGCGGCTCGCCGAGGGGCTGCCCGACGGCGCGCTGCGGCTCGCGCTGACCGGCACGCCGGTCATGAACCACCCCGACGAGCTGATCGCCCAGCTGCGCGTGCTCGGCCGGCTCGACGAGTTCGGCTCCGGCGCGCGCTTCTCGCGGCGCTTCCAGGGCGTCGGCGCGGAGGAGCGCATCCACTGGCACCTGCGCCGCACCTGCTTCGTGCGCCGCCTCAAGGCCGACGTGCTCCCGCAGCTCCCGCGCAAGCGCCAGGTCGTGGTGCCGGTGGCGCTCGAGAACGAGCGCGAGTACCGGCTCGCCGAGCAGGACGTGATCGCCTGGCTGCGCGAGCAGCCGCTCGACCTCTCAGAGCTCGACCGCCGGGTCGCCGCGGCGCTGCGCGCGGAGCGGCTCGCGCAGCTCAACGCGCTCAAGCGGCTGGCCGCGCGCGGCAAGCTCGGGCCGGCGCTGGCCTGGATCGACGACTTCCTGGCGAGCGACGAGCCGCTGGTGGTGTTCTGCGGCCACCGCGAGGTCCAGGACCTCGTGATCGAGCGCTTCCCCGACGCCGCGCACCTGCTCGGCCGCGACTCGCAGCCCGCCCGCGAGGCGGCCGTGCGCGCGTTCCAGGAGGAGGGCGGGCCGCAGCTGATCGTCTGCTCCACGCGCGTCGGCGCGCAGGGGATCACGCTCACGCGCGCCTCGAACGTCGCCTTCCTCGACCTCGAGTGGACCCCCGCGATCCACGATCAGGCCGAGGACCGCTGCCACCGCATCGGGCAGGAGGACGCGGTGACGGCGTGGTACCTGCTCGCCGCGGAGACGATCGACGAGACGATGATCGAGCTGATCGCCAAGAAGCGCGGGATCGTCGACGCGGTCACCGACGGCCGCCGCGACGAGTCCGAGGCGCTGCTGCAGAGCGTCGTGCGCGAGCTGCGCGGCACGCCGCGCAAGCGGCTGCGGTCGGTGGCCTAGCCGTGGCCCGGGTCCGCGACGCGTTCCCGATCCTGATGGTGGCCGACCTCGAGCGTTCGGCCGCCTTCTACCGCGACCGGCTCGGCTTCACGGTCGAGTACGAGTTCGAGGGCTTCGTCTCGCTGGCCGTCGAGGGCGGGAAGCTCGGGCTCGCCAGCTCCGGCGAGCCCGTCCAGGCGGCGTCGGCGGCGATCTGGGTCTACACCGACGACGTCGACGCGCTGTTCGCCGAGCTGACGGGCGCGGGCGCGCCGGTGGTCGCGGCGCCCGCCGACCAGCCCTGGGGCGAGCGCCTGGCGTCGGTGGCCGACCCCGACGGCTACGTCGTCCACCTCGGCGCGGCCGTCTAGAGCCGCACGCCCTCGAGCCCCCAGCGCGCCGGGCCGTCCGGGTCGGCGAAGGCGGCGGCGCGGAGCATGTTGCCGCGGTTGCCGCGGTTGATCGCGCGGCGCAGCACGCGCTGCTCCCGCGGACGCAGCCGCGTCGTGCCGCGCTCGACCGGCTCGCCGTACCAGGGCGGCATCACGACGGCGCCGAAGCCCGCGCGCTTGAGCAGCAGCGGCAGCGTCTCGGGCGACGAGAAGAGCAGGTGGTTGGGGGTGAAGCCGTCCCAGGCCTCGAGCTGGCGCTTGAGCTTGAGCGAGCCTGCGTTGACGGTCAGCAGCAGCAGGACGCCGTCGGGGGCGAGCAGCTGGCGCAGCATGGTCAGGTCCTCGACCGGCTCGGCCAGGTGGGCGAGCACCGACCACATCGTGATCACGTCGAAGCCGCCGGCCGCGATCTCCGGGACGTCGCGCGGGGAGCCGTGGTACGCGTGCGCGCCGCTCGGGTGCCGGCGCGCCGCCTCGATCGCGTCCTCGGCGAGGTCGATCCCGTAGGTCTCGAAGCCGCGCTTGTGCGCGAGCTCCAGGAAGAGCCCGTTGCCGCAGCCGAAGTCCAGCAGGCGGCGGCCCTCGCCGGACTTGAACAGCGGGCCGAACGGCCGCATCGTGACGCGGTATCGGCGCAGCCGCTTGCGCCGGTACTTGCCGCCCAGGAACTTCGCGTACTTGCCGGAGGAGTAGAGCTCGCCGAGCCGCTCCGGGCGGATGCCCGGATGGCGGTAGAGGAACCCGCAGCCCGCGCAGCGGACCACGTGGTAGTCCCAGCCGCGCTTGGGCCGCTGGTCGTAGGGGTGCAGCAGCGCCTGGAGCCGCCGGCCGCCGCAGAGCGCGCACGGGAGCGCGATCTCGAGATCCGCGCCGCGACGGTGCGGGTCGGCGACCGCGGCCATGTGCTCCTCAGGCGACATCACCGGCGCCTTCCGGATCCGCGCCGCCCAGCGCAGCTCGAGCAGCCGGTCGGCGCCGGGCAGCGTGAGGTGCCACGTGGAGGGCGGGGGCAGGGCGCGGGCGCTGAGCCGGCGGGCCTGGGCACGGACTCCCATCGCGGGCATGATGCCGCCAGTTCTCCCCGCGCGGCGCGTTGGTACTCCCATGCGCCGCCTCCTGCTCGCCCTCGTCGCCCTGCTCGCGCTGCCCTCTGCCGCGCACGCCGCGACCGTCACCGAGTCCTACCGGGTGCCGACCGCCGACGGCGCGCTGGTCTACGTCGAGGTCACCCGCGACCCGGCCGTCAAGGCGCCGGTGATCCTCACCTACTCGCCCTACAACGTGCTGGGGGAGGGGTCCGAGACGCAGGACTCCTACGGCGAGCGCTACGTGCCGCGCGGCTACGCCCGCGCCGTGGCCGACGTGATCGGGACGCGCAACTCGTCGGGCTGCTGGGACTACGGCGGGGCGAAGGAGCAGCAGTCGGGCGTCGACCTCGTCAACTTCCTCGCCTCGCGCGAGTGGTCGAACGGCAAGGTCGCGATGATCGGCGGCTCCTACGACGGCACGACCGCGAACATGGTCGCCGCGCGCTCGAGCGACGCCCCCGGGCTGGCCGGGATCGTCCCGATCGCCGCGATCTCGCGCTGGTACGGCTACGCCTACTCGCACGGCGTCCGCTACTCGGGCAACTCGCAGCGGCCGACCGACGAGGGCTTCGACACGCCGCTCGCGTTCGACTTCGGCTTCGGGCGCACGCCGCCGACGGACCCGTCCGCGATCGACGCGGCGCTCGACCGCATCCGGCCCTGCGACGCCGCGCTGCACACGGAGAAGGGCTACGACACGTCGCCCGACTACGACGCGTTCTGGCTCGAGCGCGACTACCGCAAGGACGCGGCGAGCTTCGCCGTCCCTTCCCTGATCGCGCACGGCTGGCAGGACTTCAACGTCAAGCAGGAGGAGGGCACCGAGCTCTTCAAGGCGCTCGACGGGGACCCGTTCAAGAAGCTCTTCCTGTTCCAGGACGGCCACGGCTCGCCGCCCGACGAGGCGTTCCTACCGGTGCTCGACGCGTTCTTCGGCCGCGTGCTCAAGGGCGAGGACACCGGGGTCGAGGCGATGCCGGCCGTCATGACGCAGGGCCGCACCGCCGCGGCCGACGACGCCGGGTTCCGCGCCGAGACGGCCTGGCCGCCGGCCGGCACGCAGGAGCTGGCACTGCGGCTCGGCCGCGGGCTGACCGGCGGCACGCTCGACGCCACCGGCGCCGGTCCCTCGGCGAGCTACACCGACCGCGTAGCCGGCAGCGAGGAGCTGCCGCAGCGCGCGCTCGGCGCCGAGGCCCAGTGGCTGACCTACCAGACGGCACCGCTCGCGGCCGACACGCGAATCGCCGACTCGCCCGTGCTCGACGCCACGATCACCGCCGACCGCGACCACGGCCAGCTCGTCCCCACGCTGTTCGACGTCGACCCGGCGGGTGAGGCCGTGCCGATCACGCGCGGCTTCCTCAACCTCCGCTACCGCTCGGGCCTCGAGACCGAGAAGCCGCTGCCGCCCGGCCGGCCGATCCCGGTCCGCGTGACGTTCAAGCCCCAGGACTGGACGGTGAAGGCCGGCCACCGGATCGCGCTCGTCCTCCAGAGCTCGAACAGCGCATGGGCGGTCCCGGACGCGCCGGGCCTGTCAGTCGAGGTCGCCTCCGGGACCTCGCGGCTCAGCCTGCCCGTCGCCCCCTAGCCGGCGCGCGAGCTCGTCGTCGTCGGTCACGAACCAGACCTGCCGCCCGCGGTTGCTCTCGCGCACGAAGTCGCGCAGGGCCGAGCTGTCGCCCAACGGACCGGAGATGTCGCCGACCACCGCGAGCCGCAGCCCGTAGTTGGCGAACTTCTGGACGAACTCGCCCGCGACGCCGGAGCTCAGCGTGAAGAACGCCGGATCCAGCCGCGCCGCCGGCACGGCGATCCACTCGGCCGCTCCTGCCGCCTCGTCGTAGATCAGCCCGAGCGCGTCGGCGCCGCTGCTCAGCGGCGGGCCCTCCGACGCGATGTGATGGACGGCGGACACAGGCGCCGACACTAGCTCTACAGTGCGCGCCATGGCCGACGAGGAAGCCGAGTTCGACATCCTGGCGGAGGAGGGCGAGACGCCCGACGAGCACGACCTCGAGATCCTCGAGACGCTCGAGGAGCACGGCGAGGACCTCTCCGAGCCGCGCGAGATCCGCATCGAGCTGCTGTTCCCGACCGAGGAGGCCGCCGCCGCGGCCGAGGAGGAGCTGACCGAGCTCGCCTACGAGGTCGTCGGCTTCGAGGCCGAGGGCGAGGAGGCCCACTGGGCGATCCGGGCCTCCCGCGACCTGCGCGTCGACCGCGACAACGTCACCGGCTTCCGCCACCGCTTCGAGGAGCTGGCCGCCCGCCACGGCGGCGAGTTCGACGGCTGGGAGGCCGCGGCGGACTAGAGCACGCCGAGCAGGAGCAGCAGCACCAGCGTGATCGCCGCCGAGACGAGCAGCGAGCCGAAACAGCCGAGCCGGTTGCTGAAGAACACGAACATGAGCTACCGTGCTTCCCAGATGTCGCTCCGGCTGCACCTCTCCCTTCTTCTCCTCCCCCTCCGGGGGGAATAGCGCGTGGCGGCCGCGAAGCCGCAAACCCAGCGAGAAGAGGAAGGAGCAGCCAACGAGAGGAGCCGACATGTCTGACCGCGTCATCATCTTCGACACCACCCTGCGAGACGGCGAGCAGTCGCCGGGGATCTCGCTGAACACGGGCGAGAAGCTCGAGATCGCCCACCAGCTCTCGCGCCTCGGTGTCGACGTGATCGAAGCCGGCTTCCCGATCGCCTCTCCCGGCGACTTCGAGGCGGTCCAGGCGATCGCCCGCCAGGTCGAGGGCCCGATCATCGCGGGGCTCGCGCGCGTTCATGTCGGCGACATCGACGCGGCCTACGGAGCGGTACGCGACGCCGAGCGGCCGCGCATCCACACGTTCGTCTCGACGTCTGACATCCACATCGAGCACCAGCTCGCCTCCACCCGCGAGGACGTCAAGGGCCAGGCCCGTGCCGCGGTCGCCCACGCGCGCTCGCTCGTCGATGACGTCGAGTTCTCGCCGATGGACGCCACCCGCGCCGACGTCGAGTACACCGCCGAGGTGGTCCAGATCGCGCTCGACGAGGGCGCGACCACGATCAACATCCCCGACACCGTCGGCTACACGATGCCGCAGGAGTACCAGGCGTTCCTGGGCCGGCTCTACGAGCTGGTGCCGGGGCTGCGCGACGCCGTGCTCTCCGTCCACTGCCACGACGACCTCGGGCTCGCCGTGGCGAACTCGTTCGCCGGCCTGCAGGCGGGCGCGCGCCAGGTCGAGTGCGCGATCAACGGAATCGGCGAGCGCGCGGGCAACGCCTCGCTCGAGGAGATCGTGATGCTGCTGCACACGCGGGCCGCCGACGTCGGCGGGCTGCACACGGGCGTCAACACGCGCGAGATCGCGCGCACGAGCCGCCTGATCTCGCGCCTCACCGGCTACCCGGTGCAGCCCAACAAGGCGATCGTGGGGCGCAACGCGTTCGCCCACGAGTCCGGCATCCACCAGGACGGCGTGCTCAAGGAGCGCTCGACCTACGAGATCATGGACGCCACGACGGTCGGGCTCGAGGCGAACTCGCTCGTGCTCGGCAAGCACTCCGGCCGCCACGCGCTCAAGAGCGCGCTCGAGGAGCTGGGCTACGACGTGTCCGGCCAGGTGCTGAACACGGCGTTCAAGCGCTTCAAGGAGATCGCGGACAAGAAGAAGCAGGTCACCGCCATGGACCTCGAGGCGCTCGTCACCGACGAGCTCCGCGACGACATGCGCTCCTACACGCTCGAGTGGTTCGACGTCGAGGCCTCGACGCGGCGCCCGCCGCACGCGACGGTCGAGCTGCGCACGCCCGACGGCGAGCTCGCCCGCGGCGACTTCACCGGCGACGGCCCGGTCGACGCGATCTTCCGCGCCATCAACGCCGCCACGAAGCGCGAGGCGCGCCTGCGGGAGTTCCGCATCGACTCGGTGACCGGCGGCCAGGACGCGCTCGGCGAGGCGAGCGTCGTGCTCGAGCTCGCGGGCCAGTCCGCGGCCGGCCAGGGCGTCTCGACCGACATCATCGAGGCGGCAGCGCTCGCCTACGTCCGCGCGCTCTCGAACTGCGAGCGGCGGGTGCTCGCGGCGGCCGAGCAGCCGCCCGTCGCGGCGGCCGAGGCGGAGCTCAGCCCGACGCCCTAGCCGCGTCGGCGCGGCCGGCACGTGCGGAACGCGCGGGTCTGGACCGAGCGGGCCGCCTTGCCGCGCCGCGTCCCCGCGATGCGGATGCGCACGACGGCGGTGCCCCGCCGGCGCCCGCGCAGGTCGATCACGGCGGTCCGCTTGCCGCGCTTGCCGCGGCGGACCCGGACCCGCTTGCCGTCGAGCCGCACCGTGACCTTCCGCACCCGCATCCCGCGCGGCCTGCGCACGGTGATGGTCAGCCGTCGCCGGCTCTTGCAGGACCGGGCCGACCCCGGCGGAGCGGGCGGGACGCCGCCCGACTCCTTGAACCACGGCTCGCGGAGCGCGGGGGCGTAGTCGCTGCGCCGGTAGGCGGCGCAGAAGCCGGCCTCGTCGTCCTTGTAGACCGGATCGAACTTGAGCATCGCCGGGCGCGCCGCGTTCCAGACCGTCTTGTGGCCGGGGAACTGGTCCACGGCGGTCCCCCCGTCGCCGGCGCTCACCGCGCCGTTGCGGATCGCGACGACCATGTCGACCCCGCGGTAGACGGTGAACTTCTGGCCGCCGGTCCCGGAGGCGAACGTGTGGGCGATGTCGTAGCGCTGCCGGCGCTCGCCGGGCACGCCGCCGTTCGAGTCGTCCGCCTCGAAGAAGGGCCGGTGGGGGTAGCTGGGCCACTGCCCGAACGGCGCGCATTCGAGGTCGGCCGTGCTCGTCGGGTAGGTCCAGTTGTCGGCGGCGTTGACGTAGGTCAGGTAGCCGTAGCCGGTGTTCACGTCCTCGAAGGCGGGATGCGTCATCCGGTAGAGGAACTCCTCGTCGATCAGCCGGCGCCCCTGCCAGCGGCCGCGCTGGAGGACGAGCTGGCCGAGCCGGGCCATGTCGCGCACGTTCGTGTTGAGGTTGCCGGCGATCTGCCCGCCCGGCCAGTTCGTGGCCTTCATCCCGAGGGGGTCGAACAGCTCCTTCTGCGCGAGCTCGACGGAGTTCCTGACGCCGGGGAACCGCTCGGGCTCGGCGGCGATCGCGCGATCCATCACGCCGACCAGGCGGTTGATCTCGCGGTCGCCGGCGGTGTCGTAGCTCCACGCGCCCTTCTTGCCCGGTCTCAGGTCGGGATTGGTGGAGACCATGGCGAGCACGTGGGCGAGCGTCGCCAGCGGGTTGATGCCGCCCAGCTCGTTCGCCGGGATCCACTCGGTCACGAGGTCCTCGTCGGAGAGCCTGCTGCTCCGGGAGGCGACCATCCCGAACAGCATCGCCCCGAACGTCTTGGTGACCGAGAACACCTGGTACGTCTCGGTGGAGCCGCCCGGCGCGCCACCCTCCCAGCAGAGCTTGCCGTGGCGGATCAGGACGAACGGCGTGTGCACGAACTTCGGCAGCGCCGCGTCGAGCACGTCGGGATCCAGGCCGCATTCCGCAGCGATCCGGTCGCGCGGCACCTGCTGCCAGTCGGCCGTGCCGGGATCCTGCGCGCCGGCGGCGGCCGGGAACGAGCCCGCCGCGAGCGCGGCGGCCGTGAGCGTCACCAGGAGGCGCCCCCCGCTCATGCAGCCGGAGGATACTCCGAGTTCCGGCAAAGTGCGTCAGCCGCCGAGCGCGCGGCCCTGCGCGTAACCGGCGGCGAGCGCCTCGGGCGCGCGCTCGCGGTCCATCAGGTTCGCGCCGAGGACCTCGGCGGCAGCGGCGTCGGGCCGGATCGTGGTCACGCGCGCGCCGCGGGCCTTGAGCGCGAGCGACTCCGTGAGCGCGGCCGCGTTCGAGACGCGGCTCAGCGGGCGGTAGGCCGCGGTCGGGTTCAGGCACAGCACCTCGGTCCCGCGCCCGGCCGGGGTCGCGTCGAGGTTGGTGGGGCTCCAGACGCCGCCGTCGACGTACTCGCGCCCGTCGATCTTCACCGGCGCGAAGACCCACGGGATCGAGCACGACGCGAGCACGGCCTGCGCGACCGTGGCCGGCGGCGAGCCCGGCGCGCCGAACACCACGCGGCGCCCGCTGCGGCGGTCGACGGCGACGATCCGCAGCCGGCCGTCGAACGTCGCGCCCGACTCCTTGACGAGCCGCGCCAGCCCGGGCAGCGAGCGCTCCGGCCGCGGGACGGCGGCGAGCGCCGCGGCCCGCGCGACCGCGCCGCCGGCCGCGCCGACGGAGAGCGCGAGTGGGGCGAAGGGTGCCGCGGCGGTCAGGCCGAGCCGCGCGACGGCGGCGAGCCGCCCGGACTCGGCGGCGTCCGAAGGGTTCGCCGCGGCCGCGCCGGCGGCGCTCCCGCCGTTGCTCCCCGCCGCGTCCGCCCAGCGCTGCGCCGCGCGCGCCTCGGCGCCCGAGTCCGGCTCGCGGCCCGCAGCCAGGAAGGACGCCACGATCGAGCCGGCCGACGTGCCGACGAAGTACTCGCAGTCGCGGAAGTCGATCCCGCCCGCCGCGCCGGCGCCGTCGAGCAGCCCGCGCATCCACGCCTCGCCGAGCGTCCCGCCGGCGGCGAGCACGAGGACGTCGGGACGAGTCAGGGGCACCCAGCCCAGGGTACGGCGGCTCAGCGCACGCGGATCGAGCGCACGCGCGCGCGGCGCTCGCCCGGCAGCCGGACCCGCACGTTCGCGCGGAACTTGCGCGCCCGCCGGCCGCGCGCCGTCAGCCGCGCGACGAGCGTCGCCGTGCGCCCCGCCCTCACCCGCCGCGACCCGCGCGCCACCAGCCGGCCCCGCGAGGTCACGCGAACGGTCGCGCGGCCCGCCTGCAACGCCCGTACCCGCATCCGGATGCCATGCCGCCGTACCGCCCGCGCGCCGTGGCGGCGCTTGATGCGCAGGAACGGGCCGATGCCGGGGACGGTGCGGCCCTGGGTCTCCTCGACGACGCCGCCGGCTTTCAGTCCCGCCACCGCGGCGCGCGCGTTGACGAGCCCGGCCCCGAACTGGCCGTCGTCGCCCGGCGCCCCGAGGTCGGTCGCCGTGTCGCGCAGCCGCTTGACCGCCGCCTGCCCGCGCACCCCCAGCGAGACGAGCAGCGCGGCCACGCCCGCCACGTGCGGCGCCGCCTGCGACGTCCCCGCCAGCTCCTCGTACGCGGAGCCCCTGAACGTCGAGAGCACGTCCTCGCCGGCCATCCCGGTCGAGGAGCCGCCCGACCCGCCCGGCGCCACGAGACCGAGCCCGCTCCCGAACGAGGAGAAGAACGAGCGCGCGCGGCGCCGGTCGACGGCGCCCACGCACAGCAGGCCCTCGCTCGCCGCGGGCTGCTCGCACACCGGCACCGCGTTGTTGCCGGCCGCCGCCACGACCACGATGCCCGCCGCCAGCGCGCGCCGGATCGCGGCGTCGACCTCGTCGCCCTCGGCCGCGCCGATCAGCGGCACGTCGCTGCCGAGCGAGAGGTTGATCACGTGCGCGCCGTGGGTGCGCGCGTAGTCGATGCCGCGCGCCACGTCGTCGAGGCTCCCGCCGCCGTCATCGCCCAGGACGCGGATCGGCATCAGCGTCGCGCCCGGCGCCACGCTCTCGACCCCGACGCCGTTGCCCGTCGCCGCGCCGACGATGCCCATCACGTGCGTGCCGTGCCCGTCGCCGTCCTGGGGCGTGGAGTCGCCCTGCACCTCGTCGCGGCCGGCCCCGACCCGTCCCGCCAGGTCCGGGTGGTCGGCCTGCACGCCGGAGTCGATCACCGCGACGACCGCGCCGACACCCGTCGTGACGCCGCGCGCGCCGTCGGCCTCGATCAGGTCGAGGTTCCACTGTTCGCCGCGGCGCGGGTCGGCGGCCGCCGCCGGCCCGGCACAGGCCAGCAGGACGAGAAAACCGAGAACGACGGACCGGAGCATGGTGCAGAGGGGATACCCCGAATCGGTTGTATGCGATAACGTACAGACGTATGGAGATCGCACCGGTCGGCTCGCGTGTCCGCGCGCTCCGCGAGGGCATGGACCTCTCGCTCCGCGACCTCGCCGAGCGCTCCGGCGTGAGCGCGCCGATGCTCAGCCAGGTCGAGCGCGGCGAGACGAGCCCGACCCTCACCGTGGCCGGGCGCATCGCCGCCGGCCTCGACCTCCGGCTCTCCCAGCTCTTGCGGCTCGACGAGGGCGGCACCGTCACCGTCGTCCGCCCGGACGATCGCCGTAGCGGCGGCGCCGACGGCCACCGCTGGGAGGTCCTCACGCCCCCGCTGCCGGGCCAGCGCGCCGAGGTCTCGTGCCACATGCTCCAGCCCGGCGCCCGCACCGGCGGCCCCGGCGACCCGCCGATGCACGAGCCGGGCGCGCGCGAGACGAGCCTCGTCCAGCGCGGCGCGCTCACCTTCGTCTGCGACGGCGCCCGTCACGACCTCGCCGAGGGCGACTGCGTGACGTTCGACGCCGACCTGCCGCACCACTTCGAGAACAACGGAGAGGAGGAAGCGGTCCTGCTCGCCGTCGTGTCGGCAGGGCTGCGCCGCTCATGACACAGACGCTCTTCGATCGCATCTGGGAGCAGCACGACGTGACGGAGGGGCTGCTCTACATCGACCTCCACCTCGTCCACGAGGTGACGAGCCCGCAGGCGTTCGACGGCCTCCGGCTCGCCGGCCGCAAGGTCCGCCGCCCCGACCGCACCGTCGCCACCGCCGACCACAACGTGCCCACCGACGGCACCCCGGTCGCCGCCCGCATCCGCGACGAGCTCAGCCGCGTGCAGGTCGAGACGCTGGAGCGCAACTGCGAGGAGTTCGGCATTCCCGTCTACTCGATGGGCTCGGACCGCCAGGGCATCGTCCACGTCATCGGGCCGGAGCTCGGCCTCACCCAGCCCGGCATGACGATCGTCTGCGGCGACTCCCACACCGCGACCCACGGCGCGTTCGGCGCGCTGGCGTTCGGCATCGGCACGAGCGAGGTCGAGCACGTGCTCGCGACCCAGTGCCTGCCCCAGGGCAAGCCGAAGTCGATGCGCATCCTCTACGAGGGCGAGCCCGGGTTCGGGGTCACGGCGAAGGACCTGATCCTCGGCACGATCGGCCAGATGGGCACCAACGGCGCCGCCGGCCACGTCGTCGAGTACGCCGGCCCCGCGATCGAGGCGCTGACGATGGAGGGCCGCATGACGATCTGCAACATGACGATCGAGGGCGGCGGTCGCGCGGGCATGATCGCCCCCGACGACACGACGTTCGAGTGGATCGAGGGCCGCCCCGGCGCGCCCGAGGACCTCGACGCCGCGATCGAGCAATGGCGCGAGCTGCGCACCGACGACGGCGCGAGCTTCGACCGCGAGATCACCGTCGACGCGGGCGCGCTGTCGCCGCTCGTCACCTGGGGCACGACGCCCGCGATGGTGGTCCCGGTCACCGAGTCGGTCCCCGAGCCGCGCTCCGACGGCGACCACCGCGCATTGCGCTACATGGGCCTCGAGGCCGGCACGCCCGTGCAGGACATCCGCCTCGACCGCGTCTTCATCGGCTCCTGCACGAACTCGCGGATCGGCGACCTGCGCGCCGCCGCCGAGGTCATCCGGGGCCGCACGGTCGCCGCCGACGTGCACGCGATGGTCGTGCCCGGCTCCCAGCCCGTGGCCGCGCAGGCCGAGGCCGAGGGGCTCGACGAGGTGTTCCGCGCCGCCGGCTTCGACTGGCGCTCGGCGGGCTGCTCGATGTGCCTGGGCATGAACCCCGACATCCTCCAGCCGGGGGAGCGCTGCGCCTCGACCTCGAATCGCAACTTCGAGGGCCGCCAGGGCAAGGGCGGGCGCACCCACCTCGTCTCGCCCCAGATGGCCGCCGCGGCCGCCATCGAGGGGCACTTCGTCGACATCAGGGAGTGGGAGTGATGGAGGCCGTCAAGATCGTCTCAGGGCCGATCTCGGTCCTCGACCGCGACGACGTCGACACCGACCAGATCATCCCCAAGCAGTTCCTCAAGCGGGTCGAGCGGACCGGCTTCGGCGAGTTCCTGTTCTACGACTGGAAGCACGAGGACGGCTGGGACCTGCCGCCCAACCCGATCCTCGTCACCGGCGCGAACTTCGGCAGCGGCTCGAGCCGCGAGCACGCCCCGTGGGCGCTGCAGGACTACGGCTTCGCCGCCGTCGTCGCGCCGAGCTTCGCCGACATCTTCTTCAGCAACTGCACGAAGATCGGGCTCGTCCCGGTCATCCTGCCCGAGGACGAGGTCCGCGCGCTGATGCAGGCGGACGAGGCCGAGGTCGACCTCGAGGCGCTCGAGGTGCGCTTCGACGGCCGCGCCGTGCCGTTCGAGTTCCACCCCGAGACGCGCCGGCGGCTGCTCGAAGGGCTCGACGACATCGCGCTCGCGCTCCAGCACGAGGACGACATCGCGGCCTACGAGGCCGAGCGCGAGCGCCCCGGGCCGAACACGCTGACGATCTGATCGCCATCATGCGCGCGTGCCGCGCGTCCGACTCTCCGCCGCCGAGGCGCGCCGCACCGCTCTGGCGGCGCAGGGCTTCGCCGAGCCGCGCCGCCACGACGGCCGCGCGATCCGCCGGCTGTTCGACCGCGTCGCGCTGATCCAGATCGACTCGGTCAACGTCCTCTCGCGCGCGCACTACCTGCCGGGGTTCGCGCGCCTCGGGGCCTACGACCGCGACGCGCTCGACCGCGCGGCCCACTACGCGCCGAGGCGCCTGTTCGAGTACTGGGGCCACGAGGCGAGCCTGATCGACGTGACGCTGCAGCCGCTGCTGCGCTGGCGGATGGCGCGCGCGCACGACGAGGCGTGGGGCGGGATACGGCGGATCGCCGAGGAGCGCCCGACGCTGCTGGCCGACGTGCTCGAGCAGGTGCGCGAGCGCGGGCCGCTCACCGCCCGCGATCTCGACGAGCAGCGGCCGGAGAAGTCCGGCCCGTGGTGGGACTGGTCGGACTCCAAGCGCGCGATCGAGATGCTGTTCTGGGGCGGCGAGGTGACGTGCGCGCGGCGGCGCAACTTCGAGCGCCTCTACGACCTGCCCGAGCGCGTGCTCCCGCGCGCGGTGCTGGACGCGCCGACGCCGCCCGAGCAGGACGCCCAGCGCGAGCTCGTCGCGATCGCCGCCCGCTCCCTGGGCGTGGCGGCCCTTCCGGAGCTGCGCGACTACTTCCGGCTGCCGGCCGACGCCGTCCGCCCGCGCATCGAGGAGCTGGTGGAGACGGGCGAGCTGCTGCCGGTCGAGGTCGAGGGCTGGGGCGTCCCCGCCTACCTGCACCGCGACGCCCGCATCCCGCGCAGCGTCGAGGCGCGCGCGCTGCTCGGGCCGTTCGACAACCTGCTGTGGGAGCGGGGGAGGGTGGAGCGCGTCTTCGGCTTCCGCTTCAAGCTCGAGATCTACGTCCCGCAGCCCAAGCGCGTCTACGGCTACTACGTCCTGCCGTTCCTGCTCGGCGACCGGCTCGTCGCGCGCGTCGACCTCAAGGCCGACCGCCAGGCGGGCGTGCTGCGCGCGCTGGCGATCCACGAGGAGCCGGGCGCGCCGGCCGGGACTCAGGAGGCCTTGCGCGCTGAGCTCGAGCTGCTCGCCGGCTGGCTCGGCCTCGAGGCGGCCTGACGGGCGAGGTCGTCGATGAAGCTGTCGTGCGAGACGGGTGTGAGCCGCTCGGTGATCTCGGTGACGGTGGGAAGGGTCATCACTGCCTTCGACGCCTCGATCCGCGGGTTATTCCGCTAGCCCTTCTCGAGCCGCTCAACGAGCGCGCCGAGGCGCGTGACCAGGCGGCCGAGCTGGTCGGGCATGCCCGGATCGTCGGTGGTGACCGTGCTGCCGTCGTAGCTGACCCGGTAGGCGAACGTGTCGGGCACCGGCGGCTTGGTCGTCGAGTTCCGCGGCAGCGAGGCGAGCTCCGCGCTCTCGAGGTCCCGGGCGAGCCTGGCGAGGTCCTTGTCCGGGACCTTCACCTGCGTGGTCTTCTCACGCACGGTCAGCTCGGCGCTGCCGTCGGGCTGCACGACCAGCCGGTCGCGCCGGCCGGCGATGCCGCCGCCGCGCTCGTAGGTCACGGGGCCGGCGAGCGTCGCGGCCGGCTCGCTGCCGCCTCCGCCACCCTCGTCCTCGGCGCCGCAGCCGGCGAGCAGCACGAGCGCGAGCCCGGCCAGGATCGTCATGCGCGTCAGCATCCCTCCACCTCGGGAGCTTCCCACGTCCCGTCGAGGCCGACCGCCGCGAAGGACTCGTTCGTGCCGCGGTACTCGGGGCTGTCCTCGCCCCACAGCTCCCGGGCGACCTCGAGCGAGGCGGTGCGGAAGTCCTCGAAGTTCGAGTCGGGCTCGAGATGCTCGGTCAGCGCCCGGTAGACGATCTGCTCAGCGCGGTCGCGGCCGATCGCCTGCACCATCAGGTAGTAGGCGTGGTTGGGGATGCCGCTGTTGTAGTGGACGCCGCCGTGGTCGTTGAACGGGTTGCCGTCGTTGGGCATCGTGTTGAAGTCGTCGACGTGGGCGGGCTGCGGCGGATCGCCGTTCGCGGGGTTCTCCATGTCGCGGAGCGCGCCGCCGGGGAGGTCCTCGCCGATCTCCCAGTCGTTCGTGTCGATGTTCGAGGCGAAGATGTCCGACATCGACTCATTGAGCGCGCCGGACTGGCACTGATACTCGAGGCCGGCCGTCATCTCGGTCACGGCGTGCGTGAGCTCGTGGGCGGTGATGTCGAGGCTGGCGTAGCCCTCGCCGAACACCATCTGGGTCCCGTTCCAGTACGCGTTCTGCATCGGCGTGCCCGGCGTCTCGCAGAAGTCGATCGTGGCGACCAGGTCGGCGCCGGCGTCGTCGTAGGAGTCGCGGCCGAACGTCTCGGAGTAGTAGTCGAAGACCTGGCCGAGGTTGTCGTAGACCGCGTCGGCCTCGGGGTCGCCGGTCGGGTCGTCGCCCTCGCCCCGCACGAGGTCGCCGGGAAGGTTGTTGTCGCAGTTGGCGTCGTGGACGTCGCGGTCGGGCTCGCCCTCGGCGTCCTCGCCGGATCCTTCCGCCTGCGGGATCGTGGGCTCGCCGCACTCGCCGGACCCGGCGATCTTGCAGATCGCGCGCTCGACCTCGACCACGATCGTGGTGTGGACCTGCGAGCCGATCAGCGCCGCGACGACGACCGCGACGAGCAGCAGGCCGCCGAGGTACTCGGCGGCGACCTGACCGGCTTGCGAGCGGATGCGCGGCATGACGAGGAGCCTGCTCCCGCCCGCGGGGCGCCACAAGAGGCGGGGGACCCAACCTGGCCTGGGCCCGGGGGCCCGGATCGGCGTGGGACCGGGCCCGCGTAGACTTCGCGATGCGCGTGAGCGGGGGAGACGAGACGCTCGACAGCAGGGCACCGTCGATCCCGGCGCTGTTCGCGGACCGCTACCGGGTGCTGCGCCCGCTGGGGCGGGGCGCCGCGAAGGAGGTCTACCTCGTCCACGACGAGCGCCTGGACCGCGACGTCGCGCTGGCGCTGCTCACCGGCGGCGCCGCGGAAGCGCGCGTGCGCCGCGAGATGCAGGTGACGGGCCGGCTCGGCGAGCATCCGCACGTTGTCACCGTCCATGACGCCGGGGAGCACGACGGAGTCCCGTATCTGATCCTGCGCGCGCTCGAGGACGGGTCGCTGGCCGCGCGCGTGGCGGCGGCGCCCGGCCGGCGGCTGCCGGTCGAGGAGGTCGCAAGGCTGGGCGCGGAGATCGCCGACGGGCTCGATCACGCGCACTCGCACGGCGTCGTGCACCGCGACGTCAAGCCGGCCAACCTGTGGCTCGACGGCGCGGGCCGCGCGGTGCTCGGCGACTTCGGTGTCGCGCTCGACCGCGACGCCGCCGCCCGGCTCACCGCCGACCGCGCCGTGGTCGGCACGCTCGCGTACCTGTCGCCCGAGCAGGCGCGCGGCGAGGAGGTGACGCCCGCCAGCGACCTCTACGGGCTCGGCGTCACGCTCTACGAGCTCGCCTGCGGCCGGCCGCCGTTCAGCGCCGAGAGCGCGGAGGCGCTGATCGCCCAGCACCTGCACGCCGTGCCCGTGCCGCCGTCGCAGCACGAGCCCGCCGCGGCGCCGCTCGACGCGCTGCTGCTGCGCCTGCTCGCCAAGGACCCGGCCGAGCGCCCGCCGGCGGCGGCCGTCCGCGACGAGCTGCGCGGCGGCGCCGTGGCCGCGGCGGGCGCCGCGCCGCGCGGTCTCATCGGCCGCGACCCGGCCATGCGCGCGCTCCTCGCCGCCTGCGAGGAGGCGATGGCGGGCACGCTGCGTGTCGTCGCGGTCGCCGGCGAGGCGGGGATCGGCAAGACGCGCTGCGCGGAGGCGCTGGCCGCGCAGGCCCGCGCCCGCGGGTGCGCGGCGGTGTGGGGAGCCTGCGACGAGGACGAGGGCGCCCCCGCCTACCGGCCGTGGCGCCAGGCGCTGGCGGAGCTCGGCGGCGCGGAGCTGCTGTCAGCGGCGGCGACGCCCGAGGGCGGCGGGGACGAGGCCCGCTACGCCCTCTGGGACGGGGTCGCGGCCTGCCTGGCCGAGCAGGCGGCGCGGCGGCCGCTGGTCATCGTGCTCGAGGACGTCCACTGGGCCGATCCCTCGTCGCTGGGCCTGCTCGGCCACCTCGTCCGCGCGCTCCGCGGTGCGCCGCTGCTCGTGCTGCTCACGCACCGGCCTCCGCTCGGCGACGCGCTCGGCCGCCTCGCAGGGGCGGCGTCCTTCAGCAGCGTCGAGCTCGACGGGCTCGACTCGAGCTCGTGCGCGGAGCTCGCCGAGGCGGTGGCCGGACGCGCCGTGACCCCCGGGGCGGCCGAGTCGCTGCACGAGCGCACTCGCGGCAACCCGCTCTACGTGGCCGAGCTCGTCCGTGCGCTGGACACCGGCGAGGAGGTCCCCAGCGGGCTGCGCGCGATCATCGCCGGCCGCGCCGAGGCGCTGCCGGAGCCGACCCGCGAGGCGCTCGGCGTCGCCGCCGTCGCCGGCACCGAGTTCTCGCCCCGCGTCGTCGCCCGGGCCGCGGCGCTGGAGCCGGCCGGGCTGCTCGGCGTGCTCGAGCCCGCCCTGCAGGAGGGCCTGCTCGCCCCGTCCGGCGGCGGGTACCGCTTCGCCCACGCGGTCACCCGCGAGGTGCTCTACGGGGCGCAGCCGCCGGCGCTGCGCGCGGAGCGCCACGCGCGCCTCGTGGACATCCTCGCGGCGAGGCTCGAGCGCGAGCCCGACCAGCCGGTCGCCGAGGTCGCCCACCACGCCGTGATGGCCGCCCGCGGCGGGCTCGACGCAGCGCCGGCGCTGCAGTGGTCGCGCGAGGCCGCGCGCGAGGCGCGCGCGGTGCTCGCCCACGCCGAGGCGGCGGGCCACCTGGAGCGGGCGCTCGAGGCGCTCGAGCTCGGGGAGCTCGGCACGGCGCCGGAGCGGCTCGCCCTGCTGCTCGAGGTCGCCGCCACCAGCGGCGAGGCCGGCGAGCTCGGCACGTCGCAGGAGCGCTATGCGCAGGCGGCGATGCTGGCGCGGCGGCTCGGCGACGCGGGCGCGTTCGCCGAGGCCGCGCTCGGCTACGCGGCGTTCCAGCACTACGGCGTCGTGGACGAGGAGGCGCTCGCGCTGCTCGAGGAGGCGCGCCGCATGCTGCCGGGCGGCGACAGCGTGGTGCTCGCCCAGGTGCTGGGGCGGCTCGCCGTGCGGCTCGACCCCGCGACCGACCAGCCGCGGCGCGAGGCGCTGCTCGACGAGGCGATCGCGATGGCCCGCGCGCTCGGCGACCGGACGGCGCTGGCGCGGCTGCTCGCGCTCTCGCCGCTCGTGAACTGGCGCCCCGAGCGCAGCGCGCGCCGCGAGGCCGACGCCGCCGAGGTGCTCGCCGGCGGCGACCGCGAGGCGGCGCTGTGGGCGCGCATCGTGCTGCACTGCGACCGCTTCGCCGAGGGTGACATCGCCGGCGCGGACCGGGAGCTGGCGGCGTACGACCGGATGGCCGGCGAGCTGCGGCAGCGCTATTACCGCTGGTACGGCCGGGTGCTCGCCGCGACCCGCGCGATCTTCGACGGCCGGCTCGAGCCGGGCCGCGCGCTGGCCGCCGAGGCGGTGGCGGTCAACCGCGAGCACGAGCAGGACTCCGAGCAGGAGTTCGTCGTCCAGCAGCTGCTGCTCGCCCGCATCGCCGGCCGGCCGGGCGACGTGCCGCTCGACGCGCTGCGCGAGTTCGCCGGCCGCTATCCCGGCCTGCCGGTGTGGCGCGCGCTGCTGGCGCTCGGCGAGTGGGTGGCCGGAGACCTCGACGCGGCGCGCGCGGCGTGCGAGGACTGCGCTCCGCGCGGGCCCGCCGCGCTGCCGGCCGACGCCGACCTGCCGTGCACGCTGGCGCTGCTGGCCGACGTGAGCGTGTCGGTCGGGGCGCTCGCGCACGCGGCCGACCTGCGCGGGTGCCTCGAGCCGCACGCCGCGCGCAACGTGCTGACCGACCGCAGCTGGGCCGCGTGGGGTGCGGCGGCGCGCCCGCTGGGCCGCCTCGCCGTGGCGTTGGGCGACGCCGGTGGCGCGGCCGCCCACTTCGACCACGCGGTCGAGCTGCACCGGCGCTGGGGCTCCCGGCCGTGGCTCGCGATCACGATCCGCGACTACG
Organism: uncultured Solirubrobacteraceae bacterium; assembly: GCA_963811595.1. Classification (GTDB taxonomy): domain Bacteria; phylum Actinomycetota; class Thermoleophilia; order Solirubrobacterales; family Solirubrobacteraceae; genus DASQFQ01. Next base: position 25,271 of record CAWERW010000008.1, on the reverse strand, counting down.
CCGCCTCGCTGCCCGGCGCGCCGCCGGCGGCGCTGGTGGAGGAGGGGGAGGGGCTCGCGCGGCGGCTCGGGCTTCAGACGCCGACGAGCACGAAGCCCGCCCAGTGAAACGGATGTGAGAAGTCCGCGGGCGGGTCGGCCGGCTCGCCCGGGTCCGGACGGCCGGCGGCGACCGCCGCGGCGCGCAGGGCGGCGATCTCGGGCGCCGCGGTCTCGCGCGTGAGCCCGCGCACGTGCAGCTGCGCGGCCGCGAGCGCCTCGCGCGGCGGACGGCCGTCGCGCAGCTGGCCGTAGAACGCGCGCATCACCAGCGCGGTCGACAGCTCGCCGACCTTCCACAGGCTCGCGAGCACGGCGCGCGCTCCGGCCGCCAGGGTCAGCCAGGCGAGGCCCACGAGCTCGTCGCCCGGGGTGATCGGAGCGCCGGCGCTGTCGCACGCGCTGAGCGTGACGAGGTCGGCGTCGAGCGAGAGCCCGAGCAGCTCCCAGACGTCGAGCGTGTCGCCCTCCGCGAGCACGATGCAGGAGAGCAGCGGCGCCTTGTCGAGCACGCCGTGGGTGGCGAAGTGCACGAGCCGCGCGCCCGCGAGCCGCTCGCGCACGGCCTGCTCGCGCGCGGCGGCGCCGAGCAGCGCCGGGTCGCCGCCGAACCAGCCCACCGCCTCGGCGGCCTGCGCGCCCGACCACGGCAGCGCGCCGAAGCCGCCGCTCGGGGCCGCGTCGCCGGGCCGCCGCCGCGACATGTTGTCCGGGTCGCCGACCGCCAGCAGCGGGCCGCCGCGCGCCGGGGCCGACCGCGGGAGGAAGCGCAGCGCGCTGGCCGAGGGCAGGACGGTGACGGGCTTGGCGGCGACGAGCGGAGCCCCGCGCCACTGCAGCGCCGGGCCGGGGGCGAGGTGACCCCAGCGATGCGGCACGAGGACGACGTGGCGGCTGGCGGCGATCGCTTCGTCGAACGGCGCGAGCAGGAGGTCCCCGAGCTGGCGCGAGAAGCGCTCCCACAGCGGGCTCTCTCCCTGGCACGCCGTCCAGAACTTGCGCTGGAGCTCGTCGAGCGCGAGGTCGTCGGTGGGCGTGAAGCTCTCCGTCCCCGGGCCGTCGCGCGTGATGGCCCACGAGAGCAGTCCTCCGCCCACGAGCAGGTGCTCGATCAGCAGCGTCCCCTCCGGCAGCGCCGCGGCGACCGCGGCGGCGTCGAGCGCGGCGGCCGGCGGCGAGACGGCCTCGAGCCAGCGCGGGTTCTCGGCCGCGAGCTTCGCCTCGAGCGCCCCGAGCGCGTCTTCGGCGGCGGCGAGCTCGGGCGCGGGCCCGCCGTCGCTGCGCGCGGCCAGCCCGGTGAGGACGTCGATGCGGGCAGTGAGCTCGCGCCAGGCGAGCAGATCGGCGCTCTGCGCGTCCGAGGCGGTCGCGAGGGCGGCGCTGCCAGCCATGCGTGCGAGCAGCCCCCGGGCGCGACCGCGCTCCGCGAGTGCGAACGCGGTGCCCGCCGCCTCCGGGCCCGCGGCCAGCGCGGCCCGGGCGGCGTCGCCGAACAGCGACGCCTCGGCCTGGGCGCCGCCCGGCTCGCCATGATCCCCGCGGCGGGCGAGCCGGGCGCGCTCCCCCTCGATGCCGGTCAGCGCGGCGTCGTAGAGCTCGCGGGCGCGCTCGTGCTCGCCGAGCCCTTCGGCGGTGCGGGCGAGGTCGCCGGCCATCAGCCAGGGGTGCGACTCCGACATCCACCAGTCGGCACGGCCGGCGAGCCGCTCGGCCGCGTCGAAGTGCTCGCGCGCCGCCGGCCAATCGCCGAGCTGCGCCAAGAACACCGCCAGCCCTGCGTGCTCGCGCGGATCGGGTGGTACGCGCGGGGCTGGCGGGCGGTCCCGGAAGGCCCGCAGCGCTGCAGTGGAATCGCCGGTCCCGAGCAGGAGGTTCGCCTCAAGCCGGCCCCGCCGCTCGTCGGGCACACCCGCCGCAACCTCGAGCGCGAGCCGCAGCTGCGCGGCGTACTGCAGCGGGTTCTGCCGGCGCGCGGCGAGCGCGCGGAAGAGCGGAGCGAACGCGCGGTCCCACTCGCGGTCGGCCGCCAGCTCCTGCGCGGTCCTGACCGCCTGGCTCATCAGCGGGTCGCGCAGCTCGGCCGGCATGCCCTCCAGCCCGTCGCCGCGGCCGGTGGCCTCGATGCGCGCGCGAAAGCGGTCGAGCGCGGGCTGGACCCGCTCGAGCAGGTCCGGGTCGCGCCCCCCGTATGCAAGCGTGCGGGCGAGGTTCGCCAGCTCGCCCTCGCGGAGCTCCAGCTCGTCCGCCCACTCGGGGTGCCGCGGCGGCAGCTCGGGAAAGCTGCGCATGGCTGCGTCGACCGCGACCCGCGCCGCGTCCCCGTTGCCGGCCGCGTCGTGCGCGATCGCGCGATCGCCGAGCGTCTGCTGGGCGAAGGCGGGCTCGTCGAGCGCCGTGAAGGTGGCGTCGGCGAGCCGGTGGCAGGCGAGCGCGCGATCGGGATCCGCGTCGCGGCGGAGCCAGCGCCAGCCAGCCTGGCTGAACAGCATGCCGATCCCGAGCGCCCACCCGACCGCGCCCGACTCGCGGCCCCACGCGCCGATCCGGCTCGCCACGTCGTGGCGCTCGGGCCACGCGCCCGCCTGGACGCCCGCGAGCGCCGCGTGCGCCGCGGCGAGCTGGGCGGCAGCGAGGTCCCCGGCGGCCGTGAAGCCGGCATCCGCCCGCTCTGCGGCGGCGAGCGCGGCGGCGGGATCGTCGTGCAGCGCCGCGACCGCGGAGCGGTGCAGCTCGACCATCGCGACACCCCGCGGGGCGCCCGCCGCGCGGAAGCCGGCCTCGGCCCGCTCGTAGGCGCCCGCGCTCGCGGCGGCGCCGGGCGCCGTCGCAAGGACGCGCCCGAGGACGCTCGACCGCTCGCTCGTGGTCGAGCCCGGGTTCTCCGCCAGTGCCAACCCGAACGTGAGCGGGGTGCCGGCTGCGACCGCCGCCCAGGCGCCGCGGGCGAGGTCGCAGCCCGCGAGGCCGGCGACGTCGCCCACGGCCGCGTAGCCCGCGGTCGCCGCCTCGAGATGCTGCTCTGCGAGTGGCTGCGCGTTCACGGTCCTGGCCAGGCCGGCGGCGGCGAGGTGCGCGTGCGGCCGGCTGTCCCACAGCGGCTCCAGCGTCTGCAGGGCGATGTCGAAGATCATCTGCACCGGCTGGGGCGTGCCGAGCGAAAGCTGGAGCGTCGTGCGATACGCGGGCAGCAGCGTCAGCACCTTGAGCTCGGACTCCAGCGGGTCGCCCGTGAGCGGCCCGGGCCAGGCGCCGGCCTCCTGCGAGGGCCGGTCGTGACCGTCCGGCAGCCTGCGGCTCGCGCCGTGGCCGAAGTTCCGCAGCGCGGGCCCCAGCGGGTGGTCGGGCGCCGCCGCGAGCGCCTCCTCGAGCCGCGCGGCCGCGGCCAGCGGCTGCGACCGCAGCGCGGACACGATGCCCGCCCAGATCGCCGCGTCCGCGAGCGCCGGCGGGTCGCCGCCCGCGCGCGCCGCGTCGAGGGCCGCGGCCGCCGCCGCCGCGGCGGCCGCGTAGTCGCCCTTCAGCTCCTCGGCCGCGACCGAGCCGCCGAGGGCGGCGATCACGGCCTCGGGCGCCATGTCAGCCCCAGCGGCGCGAGAGCTTGTCCTCGAGCTCGTCGAGGGCGCTGTTGGCGCGCGCGGTCAGCTCGGGCCAGTCCTGGGACTGCCAGGCGTAGTTCCCGATCGCGATCACGGCGAGGCGCGCCGCGTCCCGGCACCCGGCCTCCTTCGCGCTCGCGACGACCGCGTCCATCCGCTCGATGGCATCTGCCTCCTCGAGCAGCTCCTGGTCGTCCCACGGCGGCACCTGCGTGTCGAACTCCCGTCCCGGGACGCTCATCGAGACCTCCTGGTCGCTGGTTGCGGAATCCTGAGTATCACTCCGGAGCCACCTCCTCACCAGTGCCCTCCTCGGCCTCCTCGCCGACGTCGGGCGCCGGAGCGGGCGCGACGGGCGCCGCGGCCGGAGGCTCGGGCGCCGGCGCCTCGGAGGGCGGATCGTCCCGCGGCGCGGGCTCGCGAGGGGCGGCCGGCGGGCGCGGCGCCGCGGGGGACGCCGGGTTCGCGCGGGTTGCCGGAGCCGGATCGGCGCCGCGGTCCGCGGCGGGGCGGGGGCGCGCCGGCGCCGCGTGACGCTTCTGCTTCGGCCGGCGCGCGCGCTGCGCGAGCGCCGGGGGCGCTCCGGCCGCCGCGAGCGCCGGGATGGCGGGCACGTCCTGCGCGACGGGAATCGCCTGCGCGATCGTGGGGCGGACCGGCGGCGGGGCGTCGCGCTTCGCGGCGAGCATCCCGGCGGCGCCGAACGCCGCGAGCACGCTGACGAGCGCGGCGAGGAGGCGGGGTGACATGGCGGCTCCTTGGAAGAGGTCGAGGACGAACGCCGCCGCCGGCGCCCGGAGGCGCCGGCGGCGAGCTCGTGGAGTGCTGTGTTCAGCCCGCCACGCAGAGCGCGACGACGGTGCCCGTGATGGGGAAGGTGTTGCCGGTGTTGCCGAGGCGGACCTTCCAGCCCTCCTGTGTCGGGTGGGTCTGGTACGTGGTCACGAAAGCGGCGAGGCTCGCCTCGGGCACGAAGCCGCCGCCCACCACCTTCTCGCTCCCAACGCAACCCACGCTGAAGTCGGACCCATTGGATGACGGCGGCACGGCCACGATCGCCGTCCGGCGGGCCACGCCGTTGAAGCCGGCCGGGCCCGGCGACCCGGGATCGCCCTTGTCGCCCTTCACGCCCTGCGGGCCCTGAGCGCCCTGGCGACCCGGGATCGCCCTTGTCGCCCTTTCGCCCTTTCACCCTGCGGGCCCTGAGCGCCCTGGCGGGCCGGGATCGCCCTTGGGGCCCTTGCAGTCCGGGTCCCTGGGGGAGCACGCGGCGCCCTGCGGGCCGGGATCGCCCTTGTCGCCCTTCGCGCCCTGGGGGCCGGGATCGCCCTTCTCGCCCTTGGCGGCGGCGGCGCCGTCCTTGCCCGGCAGGCCCTGCTCGCCGCGGTCGCCCTCCGGCCCGCGCTCGCCCTTCGCGCCGGTCATGCCGCGCTGCCCCTCGGGGCCGGCGGGACCGGCGGTGCCGGCGAGCGCGCCGCGGAAGTCCGCCGCGGACAGCGAGCGGTCCTTGACGTGCTTGCCGGTGATCGTGCTGCGGGCGATGTTCTTGCCCGTGATGAGCTTCGCCGCCGTCGCGGTGCCGCCGAGGGCGAGGAAGAGGGCGATGAACGCGACGGCCATCGGACTCGACGGCCGGCGCTTGAGAATGGAAGGCACTGCAACCTCCTGGGTCGTGCGTTGGCTGATGCCGATGACGATCGGGCTAACCGGCTGCCGCGCCCAGGGGACAACGGGCTGATCTTCCTCAGACCTTCGCGCCGGGTTACGGTGCGCCCATGGAGCTGCCCGACGCGCTGCACCGCGCCTCGCCCGCCGAGTTGAAGGCGCGGATCGAGGCGGAGCGCCTCGGCCGGCCGTTCCTGCTCTTCGCCGACGAAGACGGCGCCCAGCGGCTGCTCGAGCTGCCCGGCGACCGCGACCGCCTCACCGTCGGCCGCGGCGAGGCGTGCGACGTCTCACTGCCGTGGGACGGAGAGGCCTCGCGCGTGCACGCGCTGCTCGAGCGGCTGCACGACGAATGGAGCGTGGTCGACGACGGCGGCTCGCGCAACGGCTCGTTCGTCAACGGCGAGCGCCTGAGCGGCCGCCGGCGGCTGCGCGACGCCGACGTCGTGCGGGTCGGGCGCACGCTGATCGTCTATCGCGCACCGGAGGGCGCGTCGGTCCAGACGCTGCCCGCCGAGGAGGACGCGGCTCCGCAGCTGACGGCCGCCCAGCGCCGCGTGCTGGTCGAGGTCTGCCGCCCGTTCGCGGCCTCGACCTTCGCCGCGCCGGCCTCGACGCGGCAGGTCGCCGAGGCGCTCGTGATCAGCGCCGGCACCGTGAAGACCCACCTGCGCGCGCTGTTCGAGGCGTTCGCCGTCGAGTCGCTGCCGCAGAACCAGAAGCGCGCCGAGCTCGCGCGCCGCGCGCTCGAGCTCGGCGTCGTGAGCCGCGCCGAGCTCACGTAGGCTCCCGCGATGCCAACGATCGTCACGCTCCCCGGCGACGGGATCGGCCCCGAGGTCCTCGACTCCGCGCTGGAGGTCCTGCGCGCGGTCGCGGACGACCTCGACTACGAGGAGCAGCCGTTCGGCGGCGCCGCGATCGACGCCCACGGGACCGCGCTGACCGACGAGACGCTCGCGGCCTGCCGGAACGCGGATGCCGTCCTCCTCGCCGCAGTCGGCGGTCCGCGGTGGGACTCGACGGACCCGGGCGCGCCGCGGCCCGAGCAGGGGCTGCTCGGGCTCCGCAAGGGGCTCGGCCTCTACGCGAACCTGCGGCCGGTGCGGCCGAGCCCGGCGCTGCTGGACGGCAGCCCGCTCAAGCGCGACATCATCGAGGGCACCGACATGCTCGTCGTGCGCGAGCTGACCGGCGGCATCTACTTCGGCGAGAAGACCCGCACGGATGACCACGCGTCCGACCTGTGCGAGTACTCCACCCCGGAGATCGAGCGGATCGCCCGCACCGCGTTCGAGGCCGCCCGCAGCCGCGTGACCTCGGTCGACAAGATGAACGTGCTCGAGACGAGCCGGCTGTGGCGCGAGGTCGTCACGCGCGTGCACTCCGAGGAGTTCCCCCACGTCGAGCTCGAGCACCAGCTCGTCGACTCGTGCGCGATGAAGCTCGTCGTCGCGCCGCGCCACTTCGACGTGATCCTCACCGAGAACATGTTCGGCGACATCCTCAGCGACGAGGCGGCGATGCTCACCGGCTCGCTGGGCATGCTGCCGAGCGCCAGCGTCGGCGGGGACGGACCGGGGCTGTTCGAGCCCGTCCACGGCTCCGCCCCTGACATCGCCGGCACCGGCAAGGCCAACCCGCTGGCGATGATCCTCTCGGCGGCGCTGATGCTGCGCCACGGATTTGCCCGGGAGGACGCCGCATCTGCCCTAGAATCGGCAGTCGACCAGGCCCTCGAGCGCGGACTCCGAACCGCGGATCTGGGTGGAGACGCGACGACCGCCGAGGCCACCGAGGCGGTCCTGAAGGAGATCACGTGAACCAAGTCGGCCTCATCTGGATGAACGGCGAGTTCGTCGCGCACGAGGACGCCAAGGTGCACGTACTCACGCACGCGCTCCACTACGGGACCGGCGTCTTCGAGGGCGTCCGCGCCTACGAGACCCCGCGCGGCACCGCGATCTTCCGCCACCAGGACCACATCGAGCGGCTGTTCCGCTCGGCCGGCATGTACATGATGGAGATCCCGTACACGCGCGAGGAGATCCGCCAGGCGACGCACGAGGCGATCCAGCGCAGCGGGCTGAAGTCCTGCTACATCCGCCCGCTCGTCTTCCGCGGCGCGGGGCCGATGGGCCTGTACCCGCTGGACTGCCCGGTCGAGGTCGCGATCGCGGTCTGGGAGTGGGGCTCCTACCTCGGCGACGAGGGCAAGCAGCACGGCGTCCGCGCCGCCGTCTCGTCCTGGCGGCGGCTGCCCAACGACGTCGTCATCCCGGCCGCCAAGGCGACGGGCCAGTACCTCAACTCCGTGCTCGCCAAGATCGAGGCCGACAAGGCCGGCTACGAGGAGGCGATCCTCCTCGACATCCACGGCTACGTGTGCGAGGGCACCGGCGAGAACCTGTTCTTCGTCAAGGACGGCAAGATCGCCACGCCGACCTACCTGTCCGGCGTGCTCGGCGGCATCAACCGCGCCGCGGCGATCCAGATCGCCCGCGACCTCGGCTTCGAGCTGCAGGAGCGCCAGGTCGCGCGCGACGAGCTCTACCTCGCCGACGAGATCTTCATGACCGGCACCGCCGCCGAGCTCACCCCGGTGCGCGAGGTCGACGACCGGCCGGTCGGCGACGGCAAGCCGGGCCCGATCACCCGCGAGATCCAGAACGTGTTCGAGGACGCGCTGCACGGGCGCGCCGAGCAGTACGCGCACTGGAACGACGTGGTGCCCGTGCCCGCGCCGACTCCGTGAGCTCGATCGTCGTCTACGACACCACCCTCCGCGACGGGATGCAGGGGGAGGGGATGTCGCTGTCCGTGGAGGAGAAGCTGCGCGTCGCGCACCTGCTCGACGACCTCGGCGTGCCGATGATCGAGGCCGGCTTCCCGGCCTCGAACCCGAAGGAGGCCGAGCTGTTCGCGCGGCTCGAGACCGCCGGGCTGCGCGCCCAGGTCGCGGCGTTCGGGACGACGCGGCGGCGCGGCGTGGCGGCGGCCGACGACGCCGCGCTGCGCGGGCTGGCGGAGTCGTTCGCGCCCGTCTGCACGCTGGTCGGCAAGACCTGGGGCCTGCATCTGGAGAAGGTCGTGCGCGTCGACCGCGACGAGAACCTGCGCATGATCGAGGAGTCCGTCGCCTTCCTCGCGGGCGAGGGCAAGACCGTCGTCTACGACGCCGAGCACTTCTTCGACGGCTGGGCCGACGACCCCGACTACGCGCTGCGATGCCTGCGGGCCGCGGCCGGCGCGGGCGCCGCCTACGTGACGCTGTGCGACACCAACGGCGCGACGCTCCCCGACGGCGTCGCGGCCGCCACCGCCGCGGTCGTGGCCGACCTGCCCTGCGCGGTCGGCATCCACTGCCACGACGACGCGGGCGTGGGCGTGGCCAACTCGCTGGCCGGCGTCCGTGCCGGGGCGACGATGGTGCAGGGCACGATGAACGGCTACGGCGAGCGCTGCGGCAACGCCAACCTCGTCACGATCGTCCCCAACCTGCAGCTCAAGATGGGCCATGACTGCCTGCCCGCGCTGACCGGCCTGACCGAGGCGGCGCACTTCCTCGACGAGCTCCTGAACTTCGTCCCCGACCCCGACCAGCCGTACGTGGGCAAGAACGCGTTCGCGCACAAGGGCGGGCTGCACGTCGCCGGCGTCAACGCCGACCCCGCGACGTTCGAGCACATCGACCCGTCCGCCGTCGGCAACTCGCGCGAGCTGCTGATCTCCGAGCTGTCGGGCCGCGGGACGGTGCTCTCGCGCGCCGAGCAGAGCGGCGTCGAGCTCGACGAGGCCGGCGCCTCGCGCGTCGTCGAGCGCGTCAAGGAGCTCGAGCACAAGGGCTTCCAGTTCGAGGCCGCCGACGGCTCCTTCGACCTCCTGATCCGGCGCGAGACCGGCGAGTACCAGCCGCTGTTCCAGCTCGAGTCGTGGCGCGTGATGGCCGAGAAGCGCGAGGACGGCAAGGTCCAGACCGAAGCCACCATCAAGATCTGGGTCGAAGGCGAGCGCTACGTCCGCACCGCCGAGGGCAACGGCCCCGTCAACGCGCTCGACCGGGCGTTGCGCGAGGCGATCTCCGAGACCTATCCGCACCTCGCCGACATCAAGCTCGTCAACTACAAGGTCCGCATCCTCGACGAGTGGAAGGCGACCGGCGCGGTCACCCGCGTGCTGCTCGACGCCTCCGACGGCCATGACACGTGGGGCGCGATCGGCGTCCACGAGAACGTGATCGAGGCGAGCTGGGACGCGCTCGTCGACTCGCTCGAGGCCGGCATGCTGCCGGGCCGCGAGGGGCACCGCCGCGGGAGCGCGGAGCGGCGCCCCGCGTGAGCGCCGAGCCGGCCACCGACGAGGTCCCGCTCGCCAAGCCGGTCCTCGGCGCCGCCGAGGAGGCCGCCGTGCTCGAGGTCCTGCGCTCCGGCCAGCTCTCGCTGGGCCCGCGCGTACCCGCGTTCGAGGCGGCCTTCGCGGAGCGCATCGGCGTGCCGCACGCCAGCGCGGTGTCGAGCGGCACCGCCGGGCTGCATCTCGCGCTGCGGGCCGTCGGCGTCTCCGACGGCGACGAGGTGATCACGTCGCCGTTCTCGTTCGTGGCGAGCGCGAACGTGATCCTGTACGAACGTGCGCGGCCGGTGTTCGCGGACATTTGCCCGAGATCGCTCAACCTCGATCCGCAGGCCGTCGCTGCTGCGATCACCGACCGCACCACTGCTCTTCTACCCGTCCACATCTTCGGCTATCCGGCCGACGTGCCGGCGCTCGAGGCGCACGGGCTGCCGATCGTCGAGGACGCCTGCGAGGCGCTGGGCGCCGTCCACGCCGACGGCACGGCGGTGGGCGGCCGCGGCCATCCCGCGGCGTTCGGCTTCTACGCCAACAAGCAGCTGACCACCGGCGAGGGTGGGATGCTCACCCTCGGGTCCGCTGCGCACAAGGAGACCATCGACTCCGAGCGCAACCAGGGCCGCGCGCCCGACATGGGCTGGCTCGACCACGACCGGCTCGGCTTCAACTACCGCCTGTCGGACCTCGCGTGCGCGATCGGGCTCGCCCAGCTCGAGCGCCTCGACGACATGCTCGCCGGCCGCGCCCGCGCCGCGGCGCTCTACCGCGAGGCGCTGGCGCCGCTCGTCGCCGAGCGCGCGCTCGAGCTGCCGTGTGAGGACGCCGGCGGCGACCGCCGCGGCTGGTTCGTGTTCGTGGTCCAGCTCCCGCACGGCACCGACCGCGACGGGACGATCCGCGCGCTGCGCGAGCTCGGCGTGCAGAGCAAGCCCTACCTGCCCGCCATCCACCTGATGTCGTTCTACCGCGAGCGCTTCGGCCACCGGCCCGGCGAGTTCCCGGTCGCCGAGGACGTCGCCGCCCGCTCGATCGCGCTGCCGTTCTTCCCGGAGCTGTCGGAGGGCCAGGTCGCGCGCGTCGCCGACGCGCTCGAGCGCGTACTGCGCTGATCGCACCGGAAAGCGGGTACCGTCCGGCGCAGTGATGCGCGCCGCGGTGCTGGGGGTCGTGCTGGCGCTGACCCTGGCGGGCGGCGCCGAGGCTGCCGTGCCCGTGAAGCTCTCGCTCCGCTCGCTCGACCCGATCAAGATCGTCAAGAGCGGCAAGCTGACCGTGCGGGTGGCCGCGAAGCGCCGGGGGAGGGTGCGCGTGAGCGCCGGCCGGCTGGCGAAGGCGCGGACCGTGCGCTTCAAGCGCCGCGGCCGCAAGACCGTGCGGCTGAAGCTGACCGCGCGCGGGCGGCGGACGCTCCGCGCCTGCGGCAAGCGCCACCGCGTGACGATCAAGGCGGGCAAGAAGAAGATCCGGCGCCTGCTGCGGCGCCGCCGGTGCTCGTTCGTCGACCAGGTGATCGTGCCGCCCGCCCCGCCGCCGCGGCCGCCGGAGCCCGCCGGCTTCGACGTCAAGACCGGCTGCGACTTCCTCGACCCCTCGGTCTGCCTGCAGCCGTGGCCCAACGACCACTTCACCGTCCCCGACGGCTCGACCCCGACCGGCCGCCGCCTCGACCTCAAGCGCGACGCGATGCCCCGCAACGTCGCGGGCAAGCCGATCGAGCCCGGCGACTACAACCGCAACGACGGCTTCGGCCCCGGCTCGCCGATCCATCTGAAGATCCCCGGGCTCGACAACCAGGCGGCGTTCGACCGGACCGGCCTCGTGCCGGAGACCGACATCAACCAGAGCTTCGACGTCGACGAGCCCGCGCAGGTGATCGACGCCGCCACCCTCAATCGCAACCTGATCTGGACCGAGCTCGACGCCAACGCCTCCTCGGACGCCGAGCGCAACCTCTTCATCCGGCCCGCCCGCAACTTCGGCGAGGGCCGCCGCTACATCGTCGCGCTGCGCAACCTCAAGCGCGCCGACGGGTCGACGATCGAGGCCCCGCGCGCGTTCCGCGTCTACCGCGACCGCATCATCACGACGTCGCCGGAGGTCGAGGCGCGGCGGGCGCACATGGAGGGGCTGTTCAGCCGCCTCGCCGACGCCGGCATCGCCCGCGAGAACCTCTACATGGCCTGGGACTTCACGGTCGGCAGCGGCGCGCGGATCGCGGGGCGGATGCTGAAGCTGCGCGACGACGCGTTCGCCGAGCTGGGGGACACGAACCTCGGCGACCTGACCGTGCAGGGCGACGCGCCGCAGTTCACGCCGGCGCTGCCGTGCGTCTCCTCGGACCCGCCGGACCCCGACCTGCTGCGCGTCTGCGGCCAGTTCACGGTCCCGTGCTTCCTCGACCAGCCCGGCTGCCCGACCGGCTCGCGCTTCGCGTTCGCCGACGCGAAGTCGAACGACCCCGTGCGGCTGCCGGCCAACACGATGGTGGCCAACTACGAGTGCATCGTGCGGGCAGACGCCACCGACGCGCGACCCGCGCTCTACGGCCACGGGCTGCTGGGCGAGGCGTCCGAGGTCGACCTGCCGCCGCAGCGCGCGATGGTGAAGAACCACGACTTCATCTACTGCGCCACGGACTGGAAGGGGATGGCGACCGAGGACGTGCCGACCGTCGGCACGATCCTCAACGACCTCTCGCGCTTCCCGGTGCTGACCGACCGCCTGCAGCAGGGGATCCTCAACTTCCTCTACCTCGGCCGGCTGATGATCCACCCCGACGGCTTCGACTCCGATCCGACGCTGGGCGGCAAGATCGACACGCGGCGGCTGTTCTACGACGGCAACAGCCAGGGTGGGATCTACGGCGGCACGCTGACCGCGGTCTCGCCGGACGTGCAGCGCTCGGTGCTCGGCGTGCCGGCCATGAACTACTCGACCCTGTTGCAGAGGTCGGTCGACTTCGACCAGTACGGCGAGGTGCTCTACGCGAGCTACCCGGAGGAGATCGAGCGGCCGCTGCTGTTCTCGCTCATCCAGCAGCTGTGGGACCGCTCGGACCCCAACGGCTACGCGCAGCACATGACGCTCAGCCCGTACCCGGACACGCCGCTGCACTCGGTGCTGATGCAGACGGCGGTGGGCGACCACCAGGTCGCGAACGTGGCCGCGGACGTCCAGGCGCGCACGATCGGGGCGCAGGTCCGCGAGCACCCGTTCGCCCCCGGCCGCAGCAACGACGTGACCCCGCTGTTCCCGATGCTGCAGGTGCTGAACTTCCCGCTGGAGGGGCTGCACTCGTACTACGAGCCGTGGGACGCCGGGGCGGCCTTCAACTCGCTCTCGCCCAACCAGAACACGCCGCCGGTGGCCTCCGCGAGCAACCAGGACCCGCACGGCGTGCCCCGCCGCACGCCCGCCGCGCAGCAGCAGAAGTCAGATCACCTGCGGATCGACGGCACCATCACCGACCGCTGCGGCGGCGGTCCGTGCCAGGGGACTCCGTAGCCAGCTCCTCCCAGAACTCGGCGGAGGCGTGCGCGAGTCGCAGCCCGAGCCGAACGGTCAGCAGGCGGGTCGCAAGCTCGGGCCGGTTCGCGAAGCGCGCCTCGATCGCCTCGTACTCCGCGACCTGGCGGCGCTGCGCGGCCGCCTGCTCGAGCGCGAGCGCCTGCATGTCCTCGGGCTCCCCGAGCTCGGAGAAGAACAGCTTGAGCAGCCCGAGGTCGCGGTACTCCATCGGGGTCGTGGCGGGCTCGGCGATCCACTCGCCGAGGAGCTCGCGCCCCGGTTCGGTGATCGAGTAGAAGCGCCGGCGGCGACCGCTCTCCTCGCGCGACTCCTCGAGCAATCCCGCCTCCGCGAGCCGCGCGGGCTCGGCGTAGAGCTGGGTGTGGGGGAAGGGCCAGAAGTGCCCGACGGTGACCTGCACGAACCGCTTGAGGTCGTACGAGGTCGACGGCCCGCGGAGCGCGATCATCCCGAGCACGAGGTAGGAGACCGGCCCGAGCCGCACCTGGGTTGACATAGGGCGAAGCGTAGCGTACGGTCAGAATCGTTCGATCCGCACTATCAGGAGATGCGCCCATGGCTGTCCAGAGCCCGTGGCCGACCCCGGAGATCCCGGAGACCGACCTCACCTCGTTCGTGCTCCGTCACGCGGAGCGGCTCGCCGGCCGGCCCGCGCTGATCGACGGCCCCAGCGGCCGCGCGCTCACCTACGGCGCGCTTGCCGCGGGGGTGGAGCGTGCCGCCGGCGGCCTCGCCGGCCGCGGTTTCGGGCGCGGCGACGTGCTGGCGCTGCACCTGCCAAATCTCCCCGAGTACCCGATCGCGCTGCACGCCGGGCTGCGCGCGGGCGGCGTCGTCACGTGCGCCAGCCCGCTGTCGACGGTTCCCGAGCTCGCCGGCCATCTGCGGCGCGCGCGAGCGCGGATCGTCGTGAGCGTCGGCCCGCTGGCCGAGACCGCCCGCGCAGCGGCGGCGGAGGCCGGGAGCGAGGTGCTCGAGCTCGGCGAGCTGCTCGCCGGTGACGGCACGCCGCCCGCGGAGCGGCCGGACCCCGGCGACGTCGCGGTGCTGCTCGCCTCGAGCGGCACCACCGGCCTGCCCAAGCTCGCCGAGCTGACCCACCGCGCGCTCGTCGCCAACCTCGTCCAGAGCGAGATCCCGTTCCCGGCCGGCGAGGACGACCGGTTGCTCGGCCTCGCGCCCTTCTTCCACATCATGGGCCTCGCGTGCGTGCTCCACCGCGGGCTCGCGAGCGGCGCCGCCGTCGTGTCGCTCCCGCGCTTCGAGCTGGAGGCGATGTTCCGCGCGATGGCCGAGCACCGCGTGACCCAGGCGATCGTGGCGCCGCCGCTGCTGCCGGCGTTCATCCACTCGGACGTCGACCTGCCGGCGCTGCGCCTGCTCGGCACCGGCGGCGCGCCGGCGACGGCCGCGCTCGAGGAGGCGGCCGCCGACCGGCTCGGCGTCGTCGTCGGCCAGGGCTACGGCATGACCGAGGCCGGCCCGCTGATCGCGGTCGCCCCGTTCGCCGAGCTCGAGCGCCTGCGCCACGGCACCACCGGCGTGATCCTCCCCGGCACCGAGGTCCAGGTGGTCGACGACGAGATCTGGGTGCGCGGCCCGCAGCTGTTCTCCGGCTACCGCGACGACCCGGACGCCACCGCCGCGACCCTCGACGCCGACGGCTGGCTGCACACCGGCGACCTCGGGCACGTCGACGAGGGCGCCCGGATCACGATCACCGGCCGGCGCAAGGAGCTGATCAAGGTCCGCGGCTACCAGGTCGCGCCCGCCGAGCTCGAGGCGGTGTTGACGAGCCACCCCGCGGTCGCCGACGCGGCCGTGGCCGGGGTGCCCGACGAGGCCGCCGGCGAGCGCCCGAAGGCGTGGATCGTGGCGAGCGGCCCGGTCGACGAGGCGGAGCTCCACGCCTACGTCGAGGAGCGCGTGTCGCCCTACAAGCGGCTGGTCGCGATCGAGGTCATCGACGAGCTCCCGCGCTCGATGACCGGCAAGCTGCTGCGGCGCGTGCTGCTGGAGCGCGAGCGCACGACGGTCGCCGTGTCGCCATGATGCTCGACCCATGTCGCGCTTCTCCGAGCCGAACGACCCGGTCTTCCGGGCGCTGGACTCCTCGATCGGCTACGACCGCCGGCTCGGGCCGCACGACGTCGCGCAGTCGCGGGCGCACGCGACGATGCTCGCGGCGGCCGGGATCATCGGCGACGACGAGCGGGACGCGCTGCTCGGCGGGCTCGACCGGGTCGAGGAGGAGCTGAGCGGCGGGACGTTCCCGTTCGCGCCCGACGACGTCGACATCCACATGGCGGTCGAGCGGCGCCTGACCGAGCTGGTCGGCGCCGTCGGCGGCAAGCTCCACACGGCGCGCTCGCGCAACGACCAGGTCGCCACCGACCTCGTCCTGTTCACGCGCGCACACGCCGACGCGGCGCTCGCCGGCATCGGCGCGCTGCGCGCCACGCTGGTCGACCTCGCCGAGCGCCACCTCGACTGGCCGATGCCCGGCTACACGCACCTCCAGCGCGCGCAGCCGGTCTACCTCTCCCACCACCTGCTCGCCTACTTCTGGATGCTCGGCCGCGACGCGAAGCGCTTCGCGTTCGTGCGCGAGGCGACCGAGGAGCTGCCGCTGGGCGCGGGCGCGCTGGCGGGCGTGAACTTCGACACCGACCGCGGGCTGCTGGCCGAGCAGCTCGGCTTCGAGCGGGTGGCGCCGAACTCGATCGACGCCGTCTCGAACCGCGACTTCGTGCTCGACTACCTCGGCGCCGCGGCGATCTGCGCGACGCACCTCTCGCGGCTGGGCGCGGAGCTCGTGCTGTGGTCGAGCGAGGAGTTCGGCTTCTGCGAGGTCGCCGACGCGTGGGCCTCGGGCTCCTCGATCATGCCGCAGAAGAAGAACCCCGACGCCGCCGAGCTGCTGCGCGCCAAGGCGCCGCGGATCGTGGCCCACCTGACCGGGCTCCACGGGGTCATGCACGGCCTGCCGCTGACCTACAACAAGGACATGCAGGAGGACAAGGAGCACCTGTTCGACGCCGTCGACACGCTCGAGCTGTCGCTGGCGGCGGCGACCGGGATGCTGCAGGGGATCGCCTTCGACCGCGAGCGCCTGGCCGGCGCGGCCGCGGACGAGCTGATCGCCGCCACCGACGTCGCGGACCTGCTCGTGCGCCGCGGCGTCCCGTTCCGCCAGTCGCACGGGATCGTGGCGGGGCTCGTGCGGGAGACGCTCGAGGCCGGGCGCTCGCTGAGCGACCTGTCGAAGGAGGAGCTCGCGCGCCACTCGCCCGAGCTCGACGACGAGTTCTACGCGCTGCTCTCCCAGCGGGCGTGGCTCGAGTCCAAGGTGTCGGAGGGCGGCACCGCGCTGCCGCGGGTCCGCGAGCAGCTGGAGCGCGCGCGGGCCGAGCTCGCCGGCGCGTGAACCGCGCGTTCTACGAGCGCGGGGTGGTCGACGTCGCCCGCGACCTCGTGGGCTGCGTGCTGCGCCACGGCGAGACGGCGGGCACGATCGTCGAGACCGAGGCATACCACGAGACCGAGCCCGCCTGCCACGCCTTCGTCGGCCTCACCGCCCGCACGCGGATCCTGTTCGGCCCGCCGGCGCGCGCCTACGTCTACCGCTCCTACGGCATCCACGCGCTGTTCAACGCCGTCTGCGAGGACGAGGGCGTCGGCGCGGCGGTGCTGATCCGCGCGCTGGAGCCGCTCGAGGGCATCGACCTGATGCGCGAGCGGCGCGGCGTGACGCGCCCCGAGGACCTGTGCTCCGGCCCCGGCAAGCTCGCGCAGGCGCTCGGCATCGAGCTCCACCACAACGGCTCCGACCTCCTCGGCGGCCCGATCGCGATCGAGCCGGGCACCGAGTCGCCGGAGCTGATCGCCGGCCCCCGCATCGGCATCACCAAGGCGGCGGAGCTGCCGTGGCGGTTCAGCGCGGCGGGCTCGCGGTCGGTGTCGAAGCCCAGGCCGAAGGTCGCTTAGCCCGCGCCGGGCGCGGGCGGCGCCGTGCCGCCGGACGGCGGCGTCGTCTCGCCGCCTCCGCCCTCGGGCGCGGTCGGCGGCTGCTCGGCGGGCGGGATGTCGGCCGGCTCCTCGGGTGCGGGCTCCTCGGGCTGGGCGGGCGGGGTCTCGCCGCCGCCCGTCTCGGGCGCCGTGTCCTCCGGCGCCGGGGCGGGCGCAGCCGGGGCCGGCGTCGCGCCGGGGGCCGGCGTCGCGCCGGGCACGCCCTCGGCCTCGTCGTCGTCCTTGAGCTCCGGCGGCGGGTCGATCTTCAGCACGCGTTCCATGAACGTCTTCCAGATGCCCGCGGGATACGTGCCGCCGGCCACCGGCTTGCCCTGGAACTCCGTCTTCATGGGCTGGAACCTCTTCGGGTAGCCGACCCACACCGCGACCGTGTACTGCGGCGTCCAGCCGACGAACCAGGCGTCGCCGTAGTTCTCGGTCGTGCCGGTCTTGCCCGCCACGGGCACCTCGCCGAGCTGCGCGCGCTGCGCGGTGCCGCTCTTGACGACGCCCTGGAGGATCGTGCCGACGGTGTTGGCGATGCCCTCGTCGAGCACGCGGCGGGTCTTCACCTTGTTGCGCGCCCGGTCCCCGTTGGGCAGCCGGATCGCCTTGAGCTTCTTGTCGTCGTCGGCTCGCGTGATCGCGTGGATCCCCACGGGCCCGGGCACCGGCTTGTTCTTGCCCAGCGTGCCGGGGCTGAGCGACCCGTAGACGAGCTTGCCCTTGCGCGCGAACGTCTGGTACGCGTGGGCCATGTCGAGCGGGGTGACACCCTCCTTGAGGCCGCCGAGCGTCATCGCCCAGTTGTGCGAGACCGGCGTGCGGATGCCCATCCGGCGCGCCAGCTTCGCCACCTTCTTCGTCCCGACCTTGATGCCGACCTCGGCGAACACCGAGTTGTCCGAGGTGGTGGTCGCGTTGGCCAGGGTCGTGGTGCCGGCGTAGGCGTCGCTGTAGTTCTCGACCGTGAACTTCTCGATCGAGCCGGGAACGTTGAAGACCTTCTTGCGCGACGACCACAGCGACGTCGGCGAGATCCCGCCCTTGAGGGCCTCGGCGAGGATGAACGGCTTGAACGCCGAGCCCGGCTGCCGCTGGCCCTGGGTGGCGAGGTTGAAGGGCGTCGTGTTGTAGTCGTCGCCGCCGACCATCGCGCGAATCTCGCCGCTCTTGTTGTCGATCGCCACGAGCGACGCGCGCGGACCGCCCTCCCAGGGCAGCCAGGCGGAGATCGCGTCGTCGGCCGCGTCCTGGAAGCGGGAGTCGATCGTCGTCTGGATCGTCAGCCCGCCCTCGAAGGCCTGGCGGGCGCCGGTCTGCCCACCGCCGAGCTTGTCGACGACCTGCTGCTTGATCCAGGAGGTGAAGTAGGGGTACTTCGTCTCCTCACGCGGGGGCTGGACGTCGGAGCGCGAGGGCAGCGGCTCGGCGACGGCCGCGTCGTACTGCTCGCGCGCGATGAAGTTCTGCTCGAGCATCCGCTGGAGCACGAGGTCGCGCCGCGCCTTGGCGGCGACCGGGTGGGCGATCGGGTCGTAGGCGCTCGGCGAGGCGACCACGCCCGCGATCAGCGCGGCCTCGGCCGGCTCGAGCTGGGCGGCGCAGGGGCGGGCGCGGTTGGTCTCGCAGCCGGTGTGCTGGCTGCCGAAGTACGTCTGCGCGGCGGACTCGATCCCGTACGCGCCGTTGCCGAAGTAGATCGAGTTGAGGTAGTTGCGCAGGATCTTCTGCTTCGTCCACTTGCGCGTCAGGTGGTAGGCCATCGCGGCCTCGCGCAGCTTCACGAAGAGCGTCCGCCGGTCCTGGGCCGCGAGCGCGTTCTTGACGAACTGCTGGGTGATGGTCGAGCCGCCCTGGACCGCCTTCTGCGCCCGCAGGTCCTGGTAGAGCGCGCGCCCGATGCCGCGCAGGTCGACGCCGTCGTTCGTGTAGAAGCGCTTGTCCTCGATCGCGATGATCGCGTGCTTCATGACCGGCGTGATCTGGTTCTCCCGGACGAGGATCCGCCGCTGGTTGCCGGTCAGGCGCCCGAGCGGCTCGCCGCGGCGGTCGACGAGCAAGGAGTTGCGCGTCGAGGGCTCCTCGAGCTCCGGCAGGTCGGAGGCGACGGCCATCATCATCCCGAACACGG
The DNA here is from genome assembly GCA_963811595.1 of uncultured Solirubrobacteraceae bacterium. Taxonomy (GTDB): domain Bacteria; phylum Actinomycetota; class Thermoleophilia; order Solirubrobacterales; family Solirubrobacteraceae; genus DASQFQ01. Next base: position 5,946 of record CAWERW010000008.1, on the reverse strand, counting down.
TCGAGACCGCCGCGAGCAGGCCGAGGCCCGCCAGCAGCGCGATCACGCGCAGCTTGCGGATGCGCAGCGAGACACCGGGCGGCTCGTCGCCGTTGGCGTACTCGGGGCGCAGCGGAATGACGCGCGACTCGCCGTCTTCGTCGACGGCGGCCGAGTGTGAGGTGCGCTCGGAGTCCATAGAAGGGGACGACAGGGCCGCGTGCTCCCCCTCTCACGCGCTCGCCTGCGGCCGGGCGGCCACTCTAGCATTGGGCCGGATGGCCGAATCCGCCGCCAGCAGCGCCGCCTTCCTCTCCCGGAATGCGGTCGATTGCCTGCCCTCCGGGGCTCTGGAGCGCCGGCTGGCCGAAAGCCGGCCCCTGCGCGTCAAGCTCGGCCTCGACCCGACCGCCGCCGACGTCCACCTCGGCCACACGGTCGTGCTGCAGAAGCTGCGCGAGTTCCAGGACGCCGGCCACACGGTCGTGCTGATCATCGGCGACTACACGGCGCGCGTGGGCGACCCGAGCGGCCGCTCGGCCACGCGGCCGGTGCTCTCCGGCGAGGAGATCGACGCCAACGCGCGCACGTACGTGGAACAGGCGGGGAAGGTGCTGCGGACCGACGAGCGGCTCGAGATCCGCCACAACTCCGAGTGGCTCGACATGAGCATGGAGAACCTGTTCGGGCTGGTGCGGCACGTGACGGTCGCGCAGCTGCTCGAGCGCGACGACTTCGCCAAGCGCTTCTCCGCCCACCAGCCGATCTCGCTGCTGGAGCTGCTGTATCCGGTGCTCCAGGGCTACGACTCCGTGGCGATCGACGCCGACGTCGAGCTCGGCGGCACCGACCAGACCTTCAACCTGCTGATGGGCCGGGCGATCCAGTCGGCCTACGGCAAGCCGCAGCAGGTCGTCCTGACCGTGCCGCTGCTCGTGGGCACCGACGGCGTCGAGAAGATGTCGAAGTCGATCGGCAACCACGTCGGGGTCACCGAGCCGCCGGAGGAGATCTACGGCAAGACGCTCTCGATCCCCGACGCCGCGATGCCGAGCTGGTACGACCTGCTGCTCGGCGAGCCGGTCCCGGAGGGCTCCCCGCGCGACGCCAAGCGCGCGCTCGCGCGTGCGCTCGTGACCCGCTACCACGGCGCGGAGGCCGCGGCGGCGGCGGAGGCGCACTTCGACCGCGTGCACGTCGCGCGCGAGGTCCCCGACGACATGCCGACCGCGACGGTCGACGGCGGCGTCGTCCACCTGCCCGAGCTGATCGCCGCGCAGTTCGGCATCTCGCGCTCGGAGGCCCGGCGCACGATCGCCCAGGGCGGCGTGCGCCTCGACGGCGAGCCCGTCACCGAGCTCGACCTGCCGGCCGCCGACCTCGCCGGGCGCGTGCTGCAGATGGGCAAGCGCCGGTTCGTGCGGCTCGTCGCGGGCTGATGGCGGTCCACACCGCGCTGCTGCGGCTCCAGACCGAGGGCGAGGGCCAGATCATCGACCTCTCGCCGGGGCTCGACGGCGCGCTGCGCTCGGCCGGGGTCTCCGACGGCGTCGTGACGCTGTTCGTGACCGGCTCGACGGCCGCGATCACGACGATGGAGTACGAGCCCGGCGGGGTCCAGGACCTCCAGGAGGCGATCGAGCGGCTGGTCCCGCGCGCGCGGCCCGAGGGCGGCGACTACGCCCACAACACGCGCAACCACGACGACAACGCGCACGCCCACCTGCGCGCCTCGCTGCTCGGCCCGTCGCTCTCGATCCCGCTCGTGCGCGGGAGCCTCGTGCTGGGCACGTGGCAGCAGGTCGTGCTGATCGACTTCGACGACCGGCCGCGCGACCGGTCGGTGCACATCCAGATCAGCGCCTGAGGCTGCTACATTCCGCGCTGCTGCGGAACTCAGCCGCCCCGCGGGACCCTTCCGGGACTTGGGATGGCGCGCTATACTCCGCTGCCCGCCCGGGAGCCGAAAAGCTGCCCGGCGAGCGCTTCGGGAGAGGAATCCCCTCCCACCGCAAGGCGCGACGGTCTTTGAAAACTCAACAGCATGCGTACCTGACGGCCGGCTTCGGCCGATCGTCTGTGTACGTCCAGGTTCGATCCGCCGCCGGCTTCGGTCGCGCGGCGGCCTGAGAATCAGAAGTACAGCAGTACCCCGTCTTTGCGCCCGGGCTTAGCTCCATGTGTACGAGCGGCCCCTTGTGTGGCGCATCGACAGCTCGAAGTGAGAAGTTCTTCACGGAGAGTTTGATCCTGGCTCAGGACGAACGCTGGCGGCGTGCTTAACACATGCAAGTGGAGCGACGAACCGGGGCTTGCCCCGGGGCAGAGCCGCGAACGGGTGAGTAACACGTGGGTAACCCACCCCGATGATTGGGACAACCCGGGGAAACTCGGGCTAATACCAAATGTGCTCGTAGATCATGAGGTCTACAAGTAAAGATAGCTTCGGCCTTCGCATCGGGACGGGCCCGCGGCCCATTAGCTTGTTGGTGAGGTAACGGCTCACCAAGGCTGCGATGGGTAGCTGGTCTGAGAGGACGATCAGCCACACTGGGACTGAGACACGGCCCAGACTCCTACGGGAGGCAGCAGTGGGGAATCTTGCGCAATGCGCGAAAGCGTGACGCAGCAACGCCGCGTGGAGGAAGACGGTCTTCGGATTGTAAACTCCTTTCAGTTGGGACGAAGCTCAGCAGGTTAATAGCCTGATGGAGTGACGGTACCTTCAGAAGAAGCCCCGGCTAACTACGTGCCAGCAGCCGCGGTAATACGTAGGGGGCTAGCGTTGTCCGGAATCATTGGGCGTAAAGAGCGTGTAGGCGGTCCGGTAAGTCCGCTGTGAAAGTCGGGGGCTCAACCCTCGAATGCCGGTGGATACTGTCGGGCTAGAGTGCGGAAGAGGCGAGTGGAATTCCTGGTGTAGCGGTGAAATGCGCAGATATCAGGAGGAACACCTATTGCGAAGGCAGCTCGCTGGGACGTTACTGACGCTGAGACGCGAAAGCGTGGGGAGCAAACAGGATTAGATACCCTGGTAGTCCACGCTGTAAACGATGGGCACTAGGTGTGGGGGGTGTCGACTCCCTCCGTGCCGAAGCTAACGCATTAAGTGCCCCGCCTGGGGAGTACGGCCGCAAGGCTAAAACTCAAAGGAATTGACGGGGACCCGCACAAGCAGCGGAGCATGTGGTTTAATTCGACGCAACGCGAAGAACCTTACCTGGGCTTGACATGTTCCTGACCGCCGTGGAAACACGGCTTCCCTTCGGGGCAGGATCACAGGTGGTGCATGGCTGTCGTCAGCTCGTGTCGTGAGATGTTGGGTTAAGTCCCGCAACGAGCGCAACCCCCGTCGCATGTTGCCAGCATTTAGTTGGGGACTCATGTGAGACTGCCGGTGACAAACCGGAGGAAGGTGGGGATGACGTCAAGTCATCATGCCCCTTATGTCCAGGGCTACACACGTGCTACATTGGCGCATACAGAGGGCTGCGATACCGCGAGGTGGAGCGAATCCCTCAAAGTGCGTCTCGGTTCGGATTGCAGGCTGAAACCCGCCTGCATGAAGGTGGAGTTGCTAGTAATCGCGGATCAGCATTGCCGCGGTGAATACGTTCCCGGGTCTTGTACACACCGCCCGTCACACCACGGAAGCAAGCAACACCCGAAGCCTGTGGCCTAACCCGCAAGGGAGGGAGCAGTCGAAGGTGGGGCTCGTGACTGGGGTGAAGTCGTAACAAGGTAGCCGTACCGGAAGGTGCGGCTGGATCACCTCCTTTCTAGGGAGCTCCAGGATTGGAGCGGCCGGTTCGCCCAGGTCTGCATTCCGCGGATCTCGAGGCGGCGCCGGCTCCTAGCATGTCGACCGGATCTGGACAGGCGCGCCGCTTGCGGTGCGTTCGCATGCTGTTGAGTTTTGAGAGACCGGCGGCCAGTCCGGCCGGCGCCTTCTCCGCGGACCTTGAAAACTGCACAGCAATGCCAACATCAGCGTCCATGCTCACCGCATGGGCGCCGCTCCCGTCTCTAGGGGTCTTCGGATCTCCGCGGACGGGAGATAACGGGTATCACCGGGCCGCCATTGGCGGCCTGATCACCGTCAAGATAGGAAGGGCACACGGTGGATGCCTAGGCACCAGGAGTCGAAGAAGGGCGTGAACGGCTGCGATAAGCCGCGGGGAGGCGCTGAATAGCCCGTGATCCGCGGATGCCCGAATGGGGAAACCCAGCGCTGGTAATGCGGCGTTACCGCATGCTGAATACATAGGCATGACGGAGACAAGCCGGGGAACTGAAACATCTCAGTACCCGGAGGAAAGGAAATCAACCGAGACTCCCCGAGTAGTGGCGAGCGAAAGGGGATCCAGCCCAAACCACGTGCGTGTAAGCGGCTACGCGTTGCGCACGAGGGGTTGTAGGGCGCTTGCCCGGGATGTAGCTGTCCCGGCGGGAGTTACAAAGTCATGAGATAGTCGAAGCGCGTGGAACCGCGCACCACAGAGGGCAACCGTCCCGTAGACGAAATCCCATGATCTCCCGATGGCGTTCCTGAGTAGGTCCACACCCGTGAAACGTGGACTGAATCTGGGGGGACCACCCTCCAAGGCTAAGTACTCCCTGGTGACCGATAGCGGACTAGTACCGTGAGGGAAAGGTGAAAAGTACCCCTGAAGGGGAGTGAAATAGTACCTGAAACCGCGTGCCTACAAGCGGTGGGAGCATCTTCGTGATGTGACCGCGTGCTTTTTGCATAACGAGCCGGCGAGTTACTCGTCTGCGGCAAGGTTAAGCGATGAGCGGAGCCGTAGCGAAAGCGAGTCCGAAATGGGCGATTTAGTCGTAGGCGGTAGACCCGAAACTGAGCGAGCTACCCATGGGCAGGTTGAAGCGGGGGTAAGACCCCGTGGAGGACCGAACCGACCTAGGTTGAAAACTGGGCGGATGACCTGTGGGTCGGAGTGAAAGGCTAATCAAGCTCAGAGATATCTGGTTCTCTCCGAAATATATTTAGGTATAGCCTCGGATAAATTCCGTTGCGGCCGTAGAGCACTGTTTGGACTAGGGGCCCTACCAGGTTACCGACTTCAGGCAAACTCCGAAGACCGTTCCGGTTACTCCGGGAGTCAGTTGCTGGGGGATAAACTTCAGCGTCGAAAGGGAAACAGCCCAGACCGCCAGCTAAGGTCCCTAAGTACTAGCTAAGTGGCAAACGATGTCCGAGTGCACAGACAACCAGGAGGTTGGCTTAGAGGCAGCCATCCTTGAAAGAGTGCGTAACAGCTCACTGGTCAAGTGTTCGGGCGCGGATAATGTAACGGGGCTCAAGCTAGTCACCGAAGCTGCGGGTGTGGATCTTCACGGATCTACGCGGTAGGAGAGCGTTCCCAGGGCAGTGAAGCGGCGGCGGAAGCCAGCCGTGGAGGCCTGGGAAGTGAGAATGCCGGCATGAGTAACGAAAGAGGGGTGAGAATCCCCTCCGCCGATTGCCCAAGGATTCCTGAGTAAAGTTCGTCTGCTCAGGGTTAGTCGGGACCTAAGGCGAGGCCGAAAGGCGTAGTCGATGGCCAACAGGTTGATATTCCTGTACCACGTCGCAGTCAATTGACCGATGGGGGGACGAGGAAGGCTAGGGAAGCCCAGGCGATGGTCGTCCTGGGGTAAGCATGTAGGGGTGGCTTCTGGAAAATCCGAGGCCGCATAACCTGAGGTGCGATGCCAGCTGGCTATAAGCCGGCGAGTTCCTGACGCCAAGCCTCCGAGAAAAGCCTCTAGGGAGACTGCGCGTGCCCGTACCAAAACCGACACAGGTGGGCAAGTAGAGAATACTAAGGTGATCGAGATAACCATCGTTAAGGAACTCGGCAAAATCGCTCCGTAACTTCGGGATAAGGAGCGCCCCAGTAGGGTGAAACCGCTTGCCGGTGGAGCCCGAGAGGGCCGCAGTGAATAGGTTCAACCGACTGTTTA
>CAWERW010000007.1:0-285002 GCA_963811595.1 uncultured Solirubrobacteraceae bacterium | reverse complement strand
GCTCGGGCTCGACATGGTGGGCGGCGGCGACTTCGACGTGCGGCCGGACGATCTCGCCCTGATCGCCGCGGGGCACGGGCGCGAGGAGCTGCCGGCGCTCAAGGCCGCGCTCGAGGCGGAGCTGCCCTACGTCGGCCTGGTGGCCAGCCGCCGCCGCGGGCAGGGCGTGCTCGGCGAGCTGCGCAGCGACGGCGTGCCACAGGACCAGCTCGACCGCATCGACACGCCCGCCGGCCTCGACATCGGCGCGCGCACGCCGGAGGAGATCGCCCTGTCGATCCTCGCCCGCATCGTCGAGGTGCGCCGCAGGCCGGCCGAGACGATCACGGCGATCGATCCGGTGTGCGGGATGACGGTCGCGGTCGTGCCGGGGACGCCCTCGCTCGAGCACGACGGCGAGACGGTCTACTTCTGCCGTGAGGGCTGCAAAGACGCCTTCGCGCATGCCCACTGACTTCGCCTGCGGGCTCGTTCTCGGGGCGGGCGGCTCGAAGCGCCTCGGGCGCCCGAAGCAGACGCTCCCCTTCCGCGACGGGACGCTGCTCGGGCACGTCGTCGGCGTCGCGCGCGACTGCGCCTTCGACCAGCTGATCGTCGCGATCGGCGGGGCGGCCGACGAGGTGCGGGCGCAGGTCGACCTGCGCGGCGCGCAGGTGGTGGTCAACGACGCCTACGGCGAGGGCTGCTCGTCGTCGATCGCGGCGGCGCTCGCCGCGGTGGATGAGCGCTGTGACGTGCTCGTGCTGATGCTCGGCGACCAGCCGGGGGTGACGGCGGACACGGTGCAGGCGCTGCTCGCCGGCCGTGGCGACGCGGAGCTCGCGGTCTGCCGCTACGACGACGGGCGCGGGCATCCGATCGCGTTCGCGCGCTCGCTGTTCGGCGCGCTGGCGGACCTGCACGGCGACAAGGGCGTCTGGAAGCTCGTCGACCGGCTCGGCGAGGACGTGCCGATCGAGGGCGAGATCCCGCTCGACGTCGATACTCCCGAGGACTACGCGGCGGTCCGATGAACGACGTCGAGGAGCTCGCCCAGCGACTCGCCGCGGTCGACTACCTCGTCGACGAGGGCCTCGCGACGTCGATGTTCCTGAGCCTGCGGCTGCCGCAGCCGCTGCTGCTCGAGGGCGAGGCGGGCGTCGGCAAGACCGAGGCGGCGCGCTCGCTCGCCGCCGTGCTCGACACGCCGCTGATCCGCCTCCAGTGCTACGAGGGGATCGACGCCGCGGAGGCGCTCTACGAGTGGAACTATCCCCGCCAGCTGCTGAGCATCCGGCTCGCCGAGGCGTCCGGCGAGAAGCTCGGCGAGGCCGACCTGTTCAGCGCCGACTACCTGATCCGGCGGCCGCTGCTGCGGGCGCTCGAGCACCCCGGGCCGCGGCCGGCGGTCCTGCTGATCGACGAGATCGACCGCGCCGACGACGACTTCGAGGCGTTCCTGCTCGAGCTGCTCGGCGAGGCCGCGGTGACGATCCCCGAGCTCGGCACGATCCGCGCGACGCACCCGCCGATCATCGTGCTCACGTCCAACCGTACCCGCGACCTCCACGACGCGGTCAAGCGCCGCTGCCTCTACCACTGGATCGACTACCCGTCGCCGCAGCGCGAGGTCGAGATCGTGCGCCGGCGCGTCAAGGGCGCGCCGGAGACGCTCGCGGTCCAGGTCGCCGACGCCGTCTCGCGGATGCGCGACTCCGACGTGCAGAAGCCGCCGGGCATCGCCGAGGCCATCGACTGGCTGGCGGCGCTCGGCGTGCTCGGCATCGAGGCGCTCGACGCGGCGGCGATCGACCGCACGCTCGGCTCGGTGCTCAAGTACGACGAGGACCAGGAGGTGATCCGCGCGGCCGGCCTCGACCAGCTCGTGCGACCGCGGTGACCGCCTTCGGCGTCGAGACGATCGTGCTCGACCTGCCGCCGCTCGCGGCGGGGCTGGCGCGGCGCCTGCACGACGCGGGGCTCCCGATGACACCCGACCGCGCGGCGGCGTTCGCGCGCGCCCTGGACCTGGTGCGCCCGCTGTCGCGGCGGCGGCTGTACTGGACCGCGCGCTCGGTGTTCGTCTCCGACCCGGCGCAGGTGCCGGCGTTCGAGCGCGTGTTCGCCGAGGTGTTCGGGCAGCGGGCGCCCGAGGCCGAGCCGCCCGAGGACGTGTCGGGCGAGGCGGCCGTAGGCTCGGTCGACGTCGCCTCGCCGCCGGGCGGCTCCCGCGACGACGAGGAGGAGCGCACGGTGCCCGTCGCCCTCGCCTCCGGCGACGAGCGGCTCTCGCACAAGCGCTTCGACGAGCTCGAGCCGGCGGAGCTCGCGCAGCTCTACCGCCTGATGGCGCGGCTCGAGCTGGCGACCCCGCTGCGGCGCACGCGCCGGCACGAGCGCGGCGCCCACGGGCGCGACGTCGACCTCCGGCGCAGCCTGCGCGCGCAGCCTGCGCACCGGGCGGCGAGCCGCTGGTGCTCGCGCGGCGGCAGCGGCGGATCCGGCCGCGGCGGCTGGTGATGCTGTGCGACATCTCGGGCTCGATGGAGCCCTACGCGCGCGCGTACCTGCAGTTCCTCGTCTCCGCCGCCGGCAGCGGGCCGCACGTCGAGGCGTTCGTGTTCGCGACGCGGCTCACGCGGGTCACGCGCGCGCTCGCCGGCCGCAACCCCGAGCGCGCGCTGCGACGCGCGGCGGAGACGGCGCCCGACTGGTCGAGCGGCACCCGCATCGGTGACGCGCTGAAGGCGTTCAACGACCGCCACGGCCGCCGTGGGATGGCGCGCGGCGCGGTCGTGGTGATCCTCTCCGACGGCTGGGAGCGCGGCGACCCGGCGCTGGTCGAGCGCGAGATGGCGCGGCTGGCGCGGCTCGCGCACCGGATCGTGTGGGTGAACCCGCGCGTGAGCGCGCGCTCGTTCTCGGTCCAGGCCGGCGGCATGCGCGCGGCGCTCCCGCACTGCGACGCGCTCGTCAGCGGTCACAGCTACGCCGCGCTCGGCGAGGTGGCCGACGCGATCGGCGGCGCCGACCGCGCGCCGCCCGAGGAGCCGACGGCCGTGCCGGAGGAGGAGCCGTGGGCGAGCGCGACGCCGGTCCCGGGCAGCTCGGTGGCGATGCCGAGCGGCTACGGGCCGAGCCGCGGCAAGACGACGCCGGGGTGGTCGATCGGTGGCTGAGCCGAAGCTCTGCATCTACCCGGGCTGCGAACGGCCCGCGGCGCCGCCGCACCCGCTGGGCGGGCCGCAGCCGGCGTTCTGCGACCTGGAAGAGCACAACGCGCTGACCGCCCACCAGGAGCGCCAGCGGCTGATCAAGGAGGAGGAAGAGAGTGGCTGACGAGGCGTACCGCGCGGTCTTCCTGCGCATCCACCCGACCGGCAAGATGGTGCTGTCGCTCACCACCGAGGCCGACGGCAAGGAGGGCGAGTACGCGCAGCTCGTCGCCGGCGAGCTCGGCGTGCCGCCGCTCGACGTCAAGGTGGTGCCCGCCGACGTCGACCGCTTCGGCGAGGGCCACGGCTTCAACACGAGCCCGTCCGCGGGCACGCCGGCGGCGATCGCGAGCGCGGCCGCCAAGATCCGCGAGAAGGGTCAGCTGCTGGCCGGGATGGCGCTCGACGCGCCGCCCGAGAGCCTGCAGTGGTCCAACGGCGCGTGGGCGGCGGGCGACGAGCTCAAGACGATCGAGGACGTCGCGCTCTACGCGCACGGCACCGGCGCGCTGCCGCCGGGCGTCGAGGGCGGCCTCGACGCGCAGGCGGTCTACCGCGACTGGAGAGCTACAGCTTCCCGTCGAGGACGACCTCGACGTCGTCGAGCACCTTCAGCGTCCCGAACAGCGCGGAGAACGGCTTGACGCCCCAGCGGGTCTGGGTGACCGTCGCGCGCGCGTCGATCGTGCCGTCGTCGGCGACGGCGAGGTCGAAGGTGACCGGCTGCGTCGCGCCCACGAGCGTGAGCTCGCCCTCGACGCGGTAGCGGCCCTCGCCGGCCGGCTCCACGGAGGTCGAATGGAACGTGACGTTCTGCCGCTTGAGGACGTCGTCGTCGATCGTCCGGTGGATGTTGTCCTTGTCCTCGTCGCCGAGCGCCTGCATCCCGCCGGTGCCCTTCTCGACGCGCAGCGACGTCGCGTCCGCGCTCAGCTCCGCGCTCCCCGCCTCGAGGTCGAGCGTCGCCTCCCACGCGGTCACCCGCAGCTCGAGATCGTGCCCCGCCTTGGCGGCAGCGCCCCCGCGCTTCGTATGGACCGCCAGCGTGGCGTTGTGGGGGCCCAGGCGGTGGATGCGAGCAGCATATATTGAGCCCATGGCCACCGAACTGGACCACGAGTTCACCACCGACAAGTCGATCGACGAGAGCTTCGCGTCGATCACCGACCTCACGCGCGTCGTGCCCGCCGTCGAGGGAGGCAGCGTCACCGACGGCGACGACCCCGAGCACGTCAAGGCCGAGATCCTCATGCGCATGGGCGCGATGTCGATGAAGCTCGTCGGCACCGTCGACGTCGTCGAGAAGGACGACGCCGCGCACCGCGCGGTCGTGCGCGTCCGCTCCCGCGAGTCCGGCGGCACCGGTCACGCCAACGCGGACGTCACGTTCGAGCTCACCGAGGGCGGCGGCAAGATCCACACCAGCGCGCAGATCACCGGCAAGGCGGCGTCGATGGGCGAGGGGGTCGTGGTCGGCGTGCTCGACGCGCTGATCAAGGACTTCACCTCGAAGATCGGCCAGATCTGAGGCGATGGCGCGCGTCGTGATGCGGGCGGTGCGGGCGGGCGAGGTCCCGCCCGACGGCGGCACGGCGCTGCAGGAGGACCCGCGGCGCCCTGTCTTCCGCGGCAACGGCCCCGACGACTACGTGTGCGTCGAGTGCGGCAACCTGCTCGCCGAGTCGATGAGCGATGAGGCGATGACGTTCAAGGTGCGGGTGAAGTGCGGCGTCTGCAAGACGATCAACGTCTCAGCGACCGACGTGCACGACCCGTCGAAGCGGAAGAAGCTCTAGCCCTTCTCGGCGTCCGGGGTCTGGTGGGCGCCCATGGCGTCCTTGAGGTCCGGCTCGGCGCCCTCGGGCAGCTCGACATGGCCGTCGCTCGTCGCGTCGGCGTCGTCGCCCGCCTCGCGGTCGATGCCCTCCTCGGTCGCGGGCTCGTCGGAGCCCGTCGTCCGGCCGAGCGCCTCGCTGCCCAGCTCGGGATCCTGCGCCTGCTGCGCGTCCTCGCCGAGCTCGTCGGGCACGACGCCCTCGTCGGCCGTCTCGGCCCATTGGCCCTTGTCTTCTGGGTTCTCCATGGGAGGCAGTTACCCGTCCCCCAACCCCTCAAGCGCCGCGAGCGCGTCGGCGAGCACCTGGTCCGGAGGGCGGTCGGCCTCGATCACGGCGATCCGGTCGGGCTCCGCGGCCGCCAGCTCGTCGTAGGCCTGCGCCACCGCGGCGAAGAACGCCTCGCCCGCCTGCTCGAGCCGGTCGGGGTCGCGGTGGCCGATGCGCGCGCGGCCGACCGCGGGGTCGATCCGCAGCAGCAGCGTGCGGTCCGGGGTGAGCCCGCCGGTGGCGAGCTCGTTGAGCGTGCGGATGCGCTCGACGCCGAGCCCGCGGCCGGCGCCCTGGTAGGCGAGCGAGGAGTCGACGAAGCGGTCGAGCAGCACCCACTCGCCGCTCGCCAGCAGCGGCTCGAGCTGCTCGGCCACCAGCTGCGCCCGCGCGGCCGCGTAGAGCAGCGCCTCGGCGCGCGCGTCGACGCTCAGCTCCGGGTCCTTGACGAGCTCGCGGATGCGCTCGGACAGCTCGACCCCTCCGGGCTCGCGCAGCACCAGCAGCTCGCGCCCGCGGGCGGCCAGCTCGCGGGTCAGGCCGGCGACGAGCGTGGTCTTGCCGGCGCCGTCGAGGCCCTCGACCGTGATGAGCCGTCCGGTCGCCACCCCTAGGATCATGCCTTGTGAGCGTCCTCGAAGCCCACCCGCACGCCGCCGCCGTGCTCGGCGCGGCCCTCCGCGACCGCCCGTCGCACGCCTACCTGTTCCACGGGCCGGCCGGCGCCGGCAAGCGCGAGGCGGCGCGCGAGTTCGCCGCCCAGCTACTGGCGCGCGACGCGCCGGACCCTGAGAACGCGCAGGCGCGCGCGCTCTCCGGCGTGCACCCCGACCTCACCTGGGTCGCGCCGAGCGGCGCCCACATCATGCTGCGCGGCGACGTCGACCAGTCCGTGGTGGCCGCCGCCGGGCACACGCCGTTCGAGGCGAGCTACCGCGTGTTCGTGCTCGAGCGCGCCGACACGATGGACGACCCGGCGGCCAACACGCTGCTCAAGACGCTCGAGGAGCCGCCCGCCTACGTCGTGCTGATCCTGCTCACCGACCGCCCGACGCAGGTGCTGCCGACGATCGTCTCGCGCTGCCAGGGCGTCCGCTTCGACCCGCTCCCACCCGCGAAGCTCGCCGAGCGGCTCGAGTCGCATGGCGTCGCGCCCGTCACGGCCCGCGCGTGCGCGCGGCTCTCGCTCGGCGACGGCGAGCGCGCGCTCGCCCTCGCGCTCGGGGACGGCCCGGCGCTGCGCGCCCGCGCCGAGGCGTTCGCCCGCGCCCCGCTGCGCGGCGACAGCGGCCGCGCCCGCCCGTGGGGCGACGTCCTGTCCGCGGCCCGCGCGGCCGGCCAGGCGGCCGAGACCGAGCTCGAGCAGGCGCTGGCCGAGGAGCTCGAGTACCTGCCGAAGAAGGAGCACCGCCGCAAGCAGACCGAGTTCACCGAGCGCGCCCGCCGCGCCGCCCGGCGCGCCGAGACCGCCGCCCTGGACCACGCGCTTCAGCTCGTCACGCTGTGGTACCGCGACCTCGCCTGCCTGGCCGCCGACGCCGAGGAGCTCGTGCTCGCCACCGACCGCCTCGAGGAGCTGCGCGCCGACGCCCAGGGCCGCCCCGCCGAGCTGCTGACCGCGGCCGTCGAGCTCGTCGAGGAGACGCGCACGCGGCTGCCCTTCAACGTCTCCTACGACCTCGCGCTGCAGGCGCTCGCCTACCGGCTGGAGCGCGGGCAGGCGCCGACCGTCGTCAGGACATGACCGAGGTCCACGTCCGCGGCGCCTACGCGACGGTGCGCGGGCCGGGGATCGAGGACGAGGTCGCGGTCGAGGAGCCGCTCGAGATCCGGGTCGACGGCGCGCCGCTCGCGGTGACGATGCGCACGCCGGGCGACGACGAGGAGCTCGCGCTCGGGTTCCTGCACGGCGAGGGGCTGATCGACGGCCCGCGCACCGCCGGACCGCCGGCCGATCTCGCCGCCAACACCGTCGAGGTGGCCGGACCGCTCCTGCGCGAGCCGAGCTCGCGCTCGTTCTACGCGACCTCGTCCTGCGGCGTCTGCGGCAAGGGCGCGCTCGAGGAGGTCGCCGTCCACGCCCCGCCGGTCGCCGACGGCCCGCGCGTCGCGCGCGACCTGCTCGCCGGCCTCCCGGACCGCCTGCGCCAGCCGACGTTCGAGCGCACCGGCGGCCTGCACGCGACCGGGCTGTTCACCGCCGCCGGCGAGGCGCTGCTCGTGCGCGAGGACGTCGGCCGCCACAACGCGATGGACAAGGTGATCGGCCGCGCCCTGCTCGACGGCCTGCTGCCGCTGCACCACCTGATCCTGTGCGTGTCGGGCCGGCTCTCGTTCGAGCTCGTGCAGAAGGCGGTCGTCGCCGGAGCGCCGATCCTCGTCGGCGTCGGGGCCCCGAGCTCGCTCGCCGTCCGCCTCGCCGAGGACCGCAACATGACGCTCTGCGGCTTCGCGCGCGCGGGGCGCGTGAACGTCTACACGGGCGCGTCGCGGGTCAATTCGTAGGAGGTGTCGATTTCGTCGCCCCCCGTTCGTCTCAGGGGCGACCATCACCCGAGCAGGAGGAAGTCATGAAGTACATGCTGCTGATCCACCACGGCACGACGCCGCTCCCGGGCTCCGATCCGTGGAACGAGCTCTCCCAGGAGGAGCAGGGCAAGGTCTACGCCGCCTACAAGGCCCTCAACGAGACCCCGGGCTTCACGCCGGGCGAGTGGATGCAGGAGCCCGAGACCGCGACGACGGTGCGCGTCCAGGACGGCCGCACCCTCACCACCGACGGGCCGTTCGTCGAGGCCAAGGAGGCGATCGGGGGCTACGGCTTCCTCGAGGCCGACGACCTCGACGCGGCGATCGAGGTCGCCGCGCGGATCCCGGCCGCGAGCATGGGCGGCGGGGTCGAGGTGCGTCCGCTGAAGGACTCGTAGCGATCCTCGAGCAGGCCTTCCAGGACCACTGGGGGCGCGTGCTCGCCGCCCTGATCGGCTTCCTCGGCGACTTCGACCTCGCCGAGGAGGCCGCCCAGGAGGCGTTCGCGATCGCCGCCGAGCGCTGGCCCCGCGACGGCGTGCCCGACCACCCGGGCGCGTGGCTCGTGGCGACGGCGCGCAACCGCGCGATCGACCGCGTGCGCCGCGAGCGCACGCTGGCGGAGAAGACGCGGCAGCTCGAGGTGCGCGAGGAGGCCGAGGACCCCATGGACGCGACGACCTTCCCCGACGAGCGGCTCGAGCTGATCTTCACCTGCTGCCACCCGGCGCTCGCGCTCGACGCGCAGGTGGCGCTGACGCTGCGCACGCTCGGCGGGCTGAGCACGCCCGACCTGGCGCGCGCGTTCCTCGTCCCCGAGGCGACGATGGCGCAGCGGCTCGTGCGGGCGAAGAAGAAGATCAAGGCGGCCGGGATCCCGTTCCGGGTCCCGCCCGACCACCTGCTGCCCGACCGGCTCGCCGCCGTGCTCGCGGTCGTCTACCTGATCTTCAACGAGGGCTACGGCGGCGCCCGCGAGCTCGTCGCCGAGGCGCTGCGGCTCGGGCGGGCGCTCGGCGAGCTGATGCCCGACGAGCCCGAGGTGCACGGGCTGGTGGCGATGATGCTGCTGCTCGACGCACGCCGCGAGGCGCGCTTCGCCGGCGGCGAGCTCGTCCTGCTCGCCGACCAGGACCGCGGGCGCTACGACGCGGCGGAGATCGCCGCCGGGCGCGTCGCGCTCGACCGCGCGTTCGCGCTCCGCGGCCGCGGCCCGTACGTGATCCAGGCGGCGATCGCGTCGCTGCACGCCGACGAGCCGCCCGACTGGCCCCAGATCGCGGCGCTCTACGGCGAGCTGGCGCGCGTCACGGGCTCGCCGGTGGTCGAGCTCAACCGCGCGATCGCGGTGTCCGAGACCGAGGGCGCCGACGCGGCGCTGGCGATCGTCGACGGCCTCTCGCTCGACGGCTACCACTACCTGCACGCGACCCGCGGCGAGCTGCTGCGCCGGCTCGGCCGCGGCGGCGAGGCGCGCGAGGCGTACGGCCGCGCGCTGGCGCTCGTCCACGACGACGCCGAGCGGCGCCTGCTCGAGCGCCGGATCGCGGAGCTCGGCTAGGCCGCGCCGATCGGGCCGAGCCGCGCGGCGCGGCCGAACAGCTCGAAGTTGCGGAAGACGCTGAAGTGCTCGTGGTCGGGGCCGTGGAAGTCGGCCGAGCCGGTCGAGAGCAGGCCGCGCGCCTCGCACGCGTCGTGCAGCAGCAGCGCCTGCTCGCGCGAGTGCTCGGCGTAGAAGCACTCGACGCCGTCGAGGCCGTCGGCGGCGAAGCGGCGGATCGCGCGCTGCACCTCGTCGGGGTCCTCGATGTCCCAGAACGGATGCGCCCACACCGCGACGCCGCCGGCGTGGTGGATGACGTCGATCGCCTCCTCGACGGTCGGCCGCGAGCGGGCGACGTAGGCGACCGCGCCGGGCACGAGGTAGGGCGGGAAGAGCTCCTTCTTGCCCGTGATGCCCTCGCGCGCGAGCCGCTCGGCGTTGCCGGGGTGGGTCAGGAGGGCGTCGGCGAGGTGCGGGCGGCCGAGGCTCTCGCGCCCGTGGAGCGTCGACTCGTCGAGCTCGAAGCCGAGCTCTCGCAGCCGGTCGGCCATCGCCCAGATGCGGCGGCCGCGGTCGGCGCGGAAGTCCTCCAGCGCGGCCTGCAGCCCCGGGTCGGAGGGATCGAGCTCGTAGCCGAGGATGTGCAGGTCCTCGTGCTCGCCGTGGACGCTCGACAGCTCGGCGGCGGGGGAGAGGCGGATGCCGTGCTCGCTGGCCGCGCGCTGCGCCTCGGGCACGCCCGCCACCGTGTCGTGGTCGGTGAGCGCCAGCAGCTCGACGCCCGCCGCGGCTGCGTGCGCGACGACGTCGGCGGGCGCGAGCGTCCCGTCGGACGCCGTCGAATGCGCCTGCAGATCGAAGGCGGGGGGGTCAGACGGCATTGACTGGGTGTCGTTTGCTGACCATGGGGTGTGGGGATGCTTCCCCGCAACCGAGGGAAGGAAGACCTATGTCCACCGGACTCATCATCGCGATCGTCGTCGTGGTCCTGATCCTGCTGGCGCTGCTCATGCTGCTGCCGAAGATGCGCGCGAAGTCCAACGAGCGCAAGGCCCAGAGGGAGCTCGAGTCGCGCCGCGACCGCGTCGCTACAGAGCATCGAGAGACCGCGACCGCGCGCCAGACCGAGGCCGACCGCGCCGAGCAGGAGGCCGAGATCGCGCAGCAGAAGGCGCGTGCGCAGCGGGCCGAGGCCGAGCGCCACGAGTCGGAGGCGAAGCTGCACGAGCGCGGGCTCGCCGACGACAAGCTGGTCGACGACCACGAGCGCGACCGCTTCTCGGGCGTCACCGGCGACTCCGAGGCCGACCGCACGGCCGAGCCGCAGCCCGAGCACGCCGATCACGAGCGGGCCGAGCACCGCGAGCACGAGCCCGCCGAGCAGCGGCAGGCGACCGCCGCGTACGAGCAGGGCCGCGAGGACGAGCGCGCGGATCCGCCGCGCCGCTAGCCACTCACTCCCTCACCGCATCCGCCGTCCCGCGCTCCAGGAGCGCGGTGGCGGCGCCTGCGTCCAGCGGGCCGGCGATGTAGAAGCCCTGCGCGTACTCGCAGCCGAGCACCTTGAGGCGGTCGAGGTGCGCCTGCGTCTCGACGCCCTCGGCGACCACCTCCATGCCGAGGTTGTGGGCGAGCGAGACGATCGCCCGCACGATGTCCGAGGCGCCCTCGTCCTCGAGCATCGGCACGACGAACGTGCGGTCGAGCTTGACCGCGTCGCCCGGGAAGCGGTGGAGCTGGCGCACCGATGAGGCGCCGAGGCCGAAGTCGTCGATCCGCGCGGCCACCGAGTGCTCGTCGAACAGGCGGCCGAGGATGCGCCGCGCGGCGTCGGGGTCGTCCATCATCGAGCGCTCGGAGACCTCGAGGCGCAGCCCGCGCGGGTCGAGCCGGGCGTCGCCCAGCGCGCCCATGACGAGGTCGACGAACCCGGGGTCGGAGAGCTGGCGGGCGGAGATGTTGACCGAGACCGAGAGCTGCTTGCCGCGCGGGTGCTTGCGCCAGGTCGCGAGCTGGCGGCACGCCTCCGCCATGACGAAGCCGCCGAGCGACAGGATCATGCCGGTCTCGTCGGCGATCGGCACGAAGTCGCGCGGCGCGATCGCGCGCCCGCCGCCGTCCGTCCAGCGGCAGAGCGCCTCGAAGCCGGCGATCTGGCCGGTCGCGGTCTCGATCACGGGCTGGTAGACCACGCGCAGCTGGCCGCGCTCGAGCGCGTGGCGCAGTCCGGTCTCGAGCTCGAGACGCTCCATCACGCGCTCGTGCATCGCCTCGTCGAAGACGGCGTGGCGGGCGCCGCCCTGGGCCTTGGCGCGGTACATCGCGACGTCGGCGTCGCGCACGACATCCTCGGGCGCGCTGCCGGGCGCGACGAGCGCGATGCCGATGCTGGCCGTCACGTAGAGCTCGCGGTGGTCGACCTCGAACGGCGCCGCGAGCGTCTCCTGCAGGCGCTCGGCGACGATCGACGCCCCGCGCGCGTCGACGACGTCGTCGAGCAGCAGCGTGAACTCGTCGCCGCCGTGGCGGGCGACGGTGTCGCCGGGGCGCAGCGCGCCCTCGATCCGCTTGGCGACGGCCATCAGCAGCCGGTCGCCGACGATGTGGCCGAGCGAGTCGTTGACGACCTTGAAGCGGTCGAGGTCGCAGAACAGGACGGCGCAGCAGAACTCGTCGCCCTGGCGGCGGGCGCGCTTGAGGCTCAGCTCGAGGCGGTCGAGGAAGAGCGCGCGGTTGGGGAGGCCGGTCAGCGGGTCGTGCAGCGCGTCGTGGCGCAGCTCGGCGAGCTCGCCGAGCGCGCGCATGGAGACGATCGCGTACGGGGCGCGCGCCGCCTCCTCCGCGGACGCGACCCAGCGCAGCTCGTAGCCCGCGGACGTGAGCTCACGCAGCAGCTGCTTGGTGTCCTCGCGATCGTCGTCGCCGGCGACGAGCACGGTGACCGGCCGTACCGGCAGGTCACGCACCGGCCCTCCTTGACCGTGCATGCCGTGAACCTATTTGCTGACATGACGTTGGGGAACCAGGGCTCAGCGCATATACGACCCTTCGGTCCGTCCTAGAGTGATCCGGATGGACCAGGAGCCGCTGAGCCGCGAGGTCTGGGTCGTCGCGGCCGTCGTCGTCGTCGGGGTGATCATGTCGATCCTCGACACGACGATCGTCAACGTCGCGCTGCAGACGCTGGCGCGCGAGCTCGATGCGCCGCTCGACACGATCCAGTGGGTGGCGACGGGCTACCTGCTCGCGCTCGCGATCGTGATCCCGCTCACGGGCTGGATGACCGAGCGCTTCGGCTCGAAGAGGATCTGGATGGTCTCGGTGACGCTGTTCGGCCTCGGCAGCGCGCTCTGCGGCCTCGCCTGGTCGGCGGAGTCGCTGATCGCCTTCCGCGTGCTGCAGGGCTTCGGCGGCGGAATGATCATGCCGACCGGGATGGCGCTGCTCGCTCAGACCGCGGGGCCGGGGCGGGTCGGGCGGGTGATGAGCGTGGTCGGCGTGCCGATGCTGCTCGGCCCGATCCTGGGGCCGGTGCTCGGCGGGCTGATCGTCGACTCGTTCTCGTGGCGCTGGATCTTCTACGTCAACGTCCCGATCGTGGTGCTCGCGCTCGTGCTGGCCTCGAAGCTGCTGAAGGCCGACGCGGGCCGGGCCGACGCCGGCCGGCTCGACTGGACCGGGCTCGCGCTGCTGTCGCCGGGGCTGGCCGGGATCGTCTTCGGGCTGTCGGAGAGCGAGTCGCAGGGCGGCTTCGACGCGGCCATCGTGTGGGGGCCGATCGCCGTGGGCCTGCTCCTGGTGGCGCTGTTCGTCCGCCACGCGTGGGGCGCGCCGCGGCCGCTGCTCGACGTGAAGCTGTTCCGCGTGCCGGCCTTCAGCGCAGCCGCCGCGACGACGTTCCTCGTCGGCGCCGCGCTGTTCGGCGCGATGATCATCCTGCCGCTCTACTACCAGGTGGCGCGCGGGGAGTCGGCGCTGACCGCGGGCCTGCTGATGGCGCCGCAGGGGGTCGGCGCCGCGCTGGCCATGCCGCTCGCCGGGCGGTTCACCGACCGCGTGGGCGGCGGACCGGTGGCGGTCGTCGGGCTGGTGATCCTGATCGTCGGCACGATCCCGTTCGCGTTCTTGAGCGAGAGCACGTCCTACGGGCTGCTCGCGGCGCTGCTGGTGCTCCGCGGGCTCGGCATCGGCTCGGCGATGATGCCGGCGATGGCCGCCGCGTACGCCACGCTCGAGTCGTCGGCCGTGCCGCGCGCGACGAGCGCGCTCAACGTGCTGCAGCGGATCGGCGGCTCGATCGGCACGGCGCTGCTCGCGGTCATCCTCCAGGGCGAGATCGCAGAGCGCGGGCCGGGCGCCGCGCCGCTGGCCGACGCGTTCGCGGCCACGTTCTGGTGGGCGGTCGTGGTGTCGGTGGCCGCCCTGATCCCGGCCACGATCCTCGCGCTGACGCAGCGCCGCGAACGCCGGGCCGCCGCGCACGCCGAGGCGCTCGTCGCTTGAGCGAGCCGGTCTTCACCCGCACGTGGGAGCCGGTCGGGGCGCCGCGCGCGGTCGTGTACGTCGTGCACGGGCTCGGCGAGCACTCCGGGCGCTACGAGCGGCTGGCGGGGCGGTTCACGGACGAGGGCTTCGCGGTCTCGGCGCTCGACCTGCGCGGCCACGGGCGCTCGGGCGGGCACCGCGGGGACACGCGCTTCGACGCTGCGGTGGCGGACATCGACGAGCTCGTCGCGGCCGGGGCCTCGCGCTGGCCCGGCGCACCGGCGTTCGTCTACGGCCACAGCCTCGGCGCGCTGCTGACGGTGCGGTGGTTGATGGGCTCGCCGTCGCGGCCGGTGGCCGGCGCGGTGATCTCCGCGATCGGGCTGCACAGCGCGCTGCGCGAGCAGAAGGGGAAGGTGCGCGCCGCGCGCGTCCTCGGCCGCGTCGTGCCGCGCGCGCGGGTGAAGTCGGGCATCGACGCGGCCACGCTGTCGCGCGACCCGGAGGTGGTCGCGGCGTACCGAGCGGACCCGCTCGTGCACGACGCCGCCTCGCTCGGCTTCGGCCTCGACGCGCTGGACGCGATCGAGGCGATCCTCGCCGGGCCCGCGCCCACGGTGCCGCTGCTGCTCATCCACGGCAGCGAGGACGCGCTCGCCTACGTGTCAGGCGCGCGCGAGCTCGCGGAGCGGTGGCCGGTGGAGCTGAAGGTCTACGACGGCGTCTTCCACGAGCTCCAGCACGAGCCCGAGCAGGAGCGCGTCTTCGCCGACGTGCTGGCGTGGATGGACGCTACGCTCTCCGTCGCCACGCCGCCGTAGCTCAGCTGGTAGAGCACGTCACTCGTAATGACGGGGTCAGCGGTTCGAATCCGCTCGGCGGCTCTCGGACTTGAGGTACGGTCGCTCTGTCATGCCGGAGCGCGAGTTCCACCGCCGCCGCGAACCCGGCCGTACCGGCGCTGCTGCCTCGCTGCCGCGACGCAGCGCCAACCCGGTCCTCGCGCTGCAGCGCTCGATCGGCAATCGCGCCGTCTCGCAGATGCTCGCCCGCTCGCCGGCCAGGAACGGCACCGTCCAGATCGGGGGCGTGGGCACGATCAAGGTCAAGGGGAGCAACTTCGACGAGTGGGAGACGGACACGCTCTTCACGGTCGACGTCACCTCCGAGAAGGGCAAGCATTCCGCCAAGCTCGAGAAGCTGTCGAAGGAACGCACCAGGACGGACGTCACGGTGACGATGGCGCCTGCGAACAAGGCCGGCCAAGAGCTCGACCTGGGTGGCACCATCCTCGAGATCAAGAACGCCCGCATCAAGGGCTACACACTCAAGGATGGCGTGGAGACGTGGCACGTGGGCGACTTCCAGGACGTGGCACGCAAGAAGGCGGTCCGCCGGACCAGGTGACCGGGCGTCGTTCTACTTGGTGGCTTCCTTGGCGCCGGCCTTGCCGACCTCGAGCAGCGGCTCGATGACGCCCTTGCCCGGGATTCCCCCGTCCAGCTTCAGCTTTCCGAACCCGGTCCCCAACGGCGAGACCGAGCCGCCGATCAGGGCCCCGGCGAGCATGTCCACCGCGATCTCGACGCTGTTGACCATCCCGCCTTCGATCCCCTTGCTCATCTTGTCGATGTTGGCGGCCTTCTCGGCGAGGCCGAGCACCTGGACGATGTTCGCGTACTCGGCCGCGGACGCTTCCATCTGCGCCATCGCCCCGTGCATCACGCCGAGCGCGGTGAGCTCCTCCATCATGCCGACGCCGCTGAGGTACGCGCCCGTGCCGGTCTCCCTGCTGTAGAAGGTGTCGACTGCGGACATGAACGAGTTGTAGGACGGCCGGGTCTGCAGGTAGAGCTGGTGGAAGTTGCCGGCCGCGATGTCGTAGCTGGTCCCGATCGTGTTGCCCATCTCGTCGCTGTACGCCTTGAAGTCCTTCACCTGCTTGTCGTACGTCGCCGACTTGACCTTCTCCCACGCGCCCGTCTCCTTGTTGAGGACGAGCGTCCACCCCATCTCGGCGCCCTGCTGCATCGGGTTGACCTTGTCGCGAGCGAAGCCCAGGCTGCGGGCGCCGACGCCGTACATGGCCGCGAACCCCGCCTGCCCGTACTGGTACGCGACACCCTTCGCACCTTCGGGGGTCTTCAGCTTGTGGACGAACTGCTCGACGGCCGCGACCCGCTTGGTGAGCTGCTGCGCGCGTGCGTTCAACGCCTCGTAGTCCCTGGCCCTCCCCGCGGGCGACCAGTCCGCTTTCGCGTTCTCGGCGGCCTGGGTCGCGTCGTCCTTGTACTCGATCGGGCCGATCTCCACGCCCATCAGGAAGAGACCGCCGCCGCGCTGCTGGAGCCAGCGGTCGTAGTTGAGCGACCCCACCTGCGTCCTGGTCGCCGCGCCCGCGGCCGCCATCACCCTCGGGTCGTTCTTTGCGGTGGCGCCGAACGTTCTGGCCTTCAGCCTGTAGTGCGCGACGTACGTGGCCTCGATCTGGTCGTATGAGAGAAGGATCGCGCTCTTCGGGGCGTCGACCTTCGTCTCCCAGTCCTCGCGCGCGATCAGCCGCGCCGTGGCGCGGTTGCCGATCGTGGACTGCAGGCGGAGGATCCCGGCGGGCTGCTGGGCGACGGCGAGCGGACGGTCGGGGACCGCTGGTGCAGCCTGCGACGCCTCCTGGTCGCGCTCGTGCATCAACGCGAACCTATTCGGAGGAGGCGGTGGGGATCAAGACGGAAACCTGCGCGATGGGGAAGAGAAAGGGACAGCGATCGAGTCCGCTCAGCGCCTGTGGTCAAGGATCATCCCTGACCTCCCAGCGCCCCCGGCAGCTCCCCGCGACCCGACACGCCCAGCTTGCGGTACGCGCCGGTCAGGTGCATCTCGACGGTCCGGCGGGTGAGGAAGAGCGCCTCGGCGATCTCGCGGTTGCCGAGGCCCTCTCTCGCCATCATCGCGACGCGCCGCTCCTGAGCCGACAGCGCATCCACACCGCGGACGGCCGGCCGCCGTGGCCGCGCGCCCGCGGCCCGCAGCTCGTCCATGGCGCGATCGGTCTCGAGCACCGAGCCGCAGCGGTTGGCGAGATCGAGCCCCTCGCGCAGCGGCTCGCGCGCGTCGCGGCGGTGGCCGCCTCGGCGCAGCGCCGCGCCGAGGTCGATCAGCGCGCGCGCGTGGGCGAGCCGGAGCTCGGAGCCCGCGAGGACGTCCGCCGCCTCGCGCGCCCGCTCCGCCATCTCGTCTCCCGGGGACAGCAGCGCGCGGACACGCAGCGCCTCGCCGATCGACTCGGGCGCCGCGAACCGGCGCGCGATCACGAGCTCCTCCTCGACGAGGTCGAGCGCGCGCTCGCGCTGCCCGAGCCGCGCGAGCGCCAGCCCCGCGTAGCTGCGCCACATGAGCGCCATCGGATTGAAGTAGGCGAGCGACAGCGCGCGCCGGCCTGCCTCCTCGAGATCGCGCAGCGCGGCCTCCGGGTTGCCCGCCCGCAGCGCGAGCCTGCCCCGCGAGGCGAGCGCCTGGCTGATGCTGAGCGACATCGGGAGCTCGCCGGACGGCCACTCGTCGCGCGCCACGGCCGCCGCCTCCGCGAGCGCGCCGCGCTCGATGTGGACGTCGATCAGCGCGGACAGCGCGGTCGGGCGGACGATCGGATCGTCGGCCGGCAGCAGCGCCAGCGCGGCGACGGCGTCGCCCTCGGCGTCGGCGAGCTCGCCGATCCATTCGCGCCCCGAGGCGCGCATCCCCAGCGAGCTCGAGTAGAGGAGCATCGAGCTGCGCGTACGGCCCTCGCGGACGCCCGCGGTCCACACCTCGATGGCCCGGCCGAGGCGGCCGGCGAACGCGATCGCGGTGGACGCGGCGGTCAGCGCGATCATCGTCGCGGGCGCCGCCAGCGCCGAGTGCCGCGCGCGGACCTCGACCAGCAGCTGCCCATCGCCCCACGCCGCCTCGCCGAGCGCCGCCACCTCGCCGGCCGATCGCCCCGTGGTCGCGGCGAACACGAGCGCGATCAGCGCGAGCAGGGAGCGCTCGGCCGCCGTCTCGCCGCGCTCCACCTCGGGCGCGAGCAGGAGCATGCGCCCGAACGTCTCGGCGCTGGGCAGCCCGCCGACCATCCGGGTGGCGGCGGCCTGGAACTCGAGCGCGAGGCGCAGCTCGCGGTCGAGCTCATCGGCCGTCGGCAGGGCGTCCTCGACGGCGGCCACCGCAGCCGGGAGGTCGGCGGCGAGGAAGCGCGCCATCGAGAGGCCGAGGGCGGCCTGCGCGGCCTCGGCCGGGGTCCGCGACAGGCGTCGCGCCTCATCCATGTGAGCTTCGGCCTCGGGCATGCGCGCCGCCGCCTCGGCGGCGCCGAGCTCGAGCAGGATCGCCCGCCGCAGCCGGTCCGGCGCCTCCTCCTCGAGCGCGCGACGGAGGAAGCGCACCGCGTGGTCGGGCGCGCCGCGATCGTCAGCGCGGCGCGCGGCGGCCGACAGCACGTCGAACGCCCAGCGCTCGCCGGCGGGACCGGCCGCGAGCAGGTGGACGGCTGCGCGCTCGCAGCGCGCGGGGTCGCGCGCCAGCTCGCGCGCCGCGGCGAGATGGAGCTGCGCCCGCTCGGCCGGCGCGATCGAGTCCCGCAGCGACTGCTCGATGATCGGGTGCGCGAAGCGCGGCGGCAGGCGCGGGAGCACGAGCTCGGCCACGACGAGCGCGTCGAGCGCGCCCGCGGCCACGTCACGATCGACGCCCGCCACCGCCGCGGTGTCGGCGAGCGACGCGTCGTCGCCGAGGATCGCCAGCGCCCGCGCCACCCTCGCGGCCGCCCGCGGGCCCCGCCGCAGCCGGGCCGTGACGAAGCGGGCGACCGACGGCGGCCCCATGGCGGTGATCGCGCTCGGGTAGAGGCTCGCCGGCCGTACGCCGCGCTCCTCCAGGGCGGCGATGAGCTGGCCCGCGAGAAACGGGTTCCCGCCCGTGGTCCGCGCGCATTCCTCGCACACCTCGTCGCCCATGTCCGGGCCGAGGCGCGCGCGGATGAGCTCGGCGATCGCCGCCGAGCTCAGCGGCCGCGGCCTGACCGTCGTCAGCGGCTCGTGGTCGATCAGCGTGGCGAGCGCCTCCGGCAGCGGCTCGCCGGCGCGTACCGCGAGCACCGCGCATGCGGGGAGCTCGTCGATCCTCGCCCCGAGGTACTCGAGGAAGCGCAGGGAATACTCGTCGGCCCAGTGCGCGTCGTCGACGAGCAGGGCGAGCGGACGTTTCTCGGCCAGCCTCGCGCACAGCCAGTGAAGCCCGTGGAAGCGCGCGAACAGGCGGTCGTCGGCGGCCGCGGAGTCGGGGACCCGCTCGAACAACGGGCGCGCCAGGCCCGCGGCTCCCGCGAAGAGCCGCTCGCGCTCGGCGTCCGCCAACGGCTCGATGCTCGGCGCCAGCAGCCCGATCATCACGCCGAGCGCGAACTCGCGCTCCATCACGCCGCCGCGGGCACGCAGCACCGCCATCCCCTCGGCGTCCGCCAGCGCTGCGGCCTCGGCCATCAGCGTGCTCTTGCCGATCCCGGCGGCGCCCTCGATCGCGATCACGCCGCCCGCGCCGGCAGCCGCCGCGCCGAGCGCCCCGCCGATCTGCTCGAGTTCGGCCTCGCGCTCCAACAGATGGGTTCGCGTCGTCGGGTCCGCCGTACCGCTCAGCCTATTCCGAGCGGTGGGCCGAGGACAAGGCAAAACCTACGGTGGCTCCACGTAGCGAAGCGCTCGGCGCGCGCCATAGCGTCGCCCAATGCCCAGCGCACTCTTCGCAGTCCTCGCTTCGCGGGCGCTCGACGCGTCCAAGGCGGCGCAGCCCCCACGAGCGCCCGCGAAAGCCGAGCCGGCGTCACCGCCCGCGCGTGCCGGGCGCGCTCGATCCCGCCGGCGCGTCCTCCGATGGCAGCGGCTCTCCCGCGGTGCTCCGGCCCGGTAGCGCCGACCTGATCGAGCGCGTCCGCCGCTCGGTGATCGGCGACGACGCGGTGCTCGACGGGCCGTTCGGCCCTCGCCGGATCGTCTACGCCGACTTCACCGCCTCGGGGCGCTCGCTGTCGTTCATCGAGGACTTCATCCGCGATCGCGTGCTGCCGCTGTACGCGAACACGCACACGGAGGCGTCGGCGACCGGCCGCCAGACCACGGCGCTGCGCGAGGACGCCCGCCGCATCATCCATCGCTCCGTGAACGGGTCGGCCGACGACGTCGTCGTGTTCTGCGGCGCGGGCGCGACGGGCGCGATCGACAAGCTCGTCCGCCTGCTCGACCTCTCCGCGCCGCGAGCGGAGCGGCCGGTGGTGTTCATCGGCCCGTACGAGCACCACTCGAACGAGCTGCCGTGGCGGGAGTCGTGCGCCGACCTGGTCACGATCCGCGAGGACGCCGCGGGGCGGATCGACGTCGCGCACCTCGACGCCGAGCTCCGCCGCCATGCCGACCGGCCGCTCAAGGTCGGCAGCTTCTCCGCGGCCTCGAACGTCACCGGGATCGTGTCGGACGCCGACGCGATCGCGGCCCTGCTCCGCCGCCACGGCGCGCTCGCCTGCTTCGACTACGCCTCGGCGGGCCCGTACCTGCCGGTCGACATGACGGGCAAGGACGCGGTGTTCCTGTCCCCGCACAAGTTCGTCGGCGGGCCGGGCACGCCCGGCGTGCTGGTGGCGAAGCGCGCGCTGCTCGGCGACCGTGCGCCCTCGGTGCCCGGCGGCGGGACGATCGTCTTTGTGAGCCCGGGCGGGCACAGCTACCACCCGGACCCGGCCGTGCGCGAGGAGGCCGGAACGCCCGCGATCGTCGAGTCGATCCGCGCCGGGCTCGTCTTCGCGCTCAAGGACGCGGTCGGCGCGGAGGAGATCCGGCGGCGCGAGGACGCGTTCGCGCGTCGCGCGCTCGCGTCGTGGGGGAGCAACCCGCGGATCCGGATCCTCGGCAACGCCGAGCCCGAGCGACTCGCGATCGTCTCGTTCGGCATCCGCCACCCGCGCGGGCTCCTGCACTCGAACTTCGTCGTCGCGCTGCTGAGCGACCTGTTCGGCATCCAGGCGCGCAGTGGCTGCTTCTGCGCCGGCCCGTACATCCACCGCGCGTATCCGATCGACGACGAATGGTCGGAGGCGATGCACGCGCAGGTCCGCCGCGGCTGCGCCGGCGCGACGCTCGCGTTCGCGCGCGTCAGCTTCGGCTACTTCATCAGCGAGGCGGTCTTCGACTACATCCTCCAGGCCGTCCACCTGATCGCCGACGAGGGCTGGAAGCTGCTGCCCCGGTATCGGTTCGACCCGCGGACGGGCCTCTGGCACCACGCGAGCGGCGGCGACGCGCCGCTCCTGCGGCTGTCGCTGGACGCGCCCGCCACTGCTCTCCGGACAGCGCCGGAGCGCGTGCTCGCCGAACAGCTCGACGAGGCCCGCGCGGTCATGCGCGCCGATCCGCCACGCGCCGCGCCCGACCCTGACCTGCCGGCCGAGTTCGAGCGGATCCGCTGGTTCCCGCTGCCGGGCGAGGCGCGCCGCGCCTCAGCTGCGCCTGAGCCTCGTTTTCGTCGCGCGCAGCCGGCCGGAGCGGTCGATCGTCACCACGCGGACGGAGCCGCCGCGGATCGACGCGGGGAGCGGGATGCGCACCCGGCCGCGGCTCGCGAGCCCGGTGCCGCGCGCGACCACGCGGCCGTTGCGGGTGACGGTGATCCGCGCGGCGCGGCTCGCTGACCGTGCGCGGCCGGCTCGCGGCGCCCCTGCCCGCAGGTGCGACCAAGGTGGAGCTGATCGTGCGCGCGCGCTGCGCGACGAGGATCGTCGTCGCGGTCGTCCGCGCGGGCAAGGGCGGTCGGTTCACCGCTCACCGGCCCGGTCCCGGCGGGCGCACTGCTGGTGCAGCTGCGCGCCCGCCGCGTCACCTCACCGCCGCAGCCGCTCGCCGCGGCGGGCTGAGCTCGCGCGCCCGCGAGGCGCCCTACGCGCGGTGGAGCGGCAAGGTCGTGATCACGGTGCCGCGGCCGGCTGCTTCGCGATGCTGACCTCGAGCCGAATGGTGACCTGCTGGCCCTCCTTGAAACGCACGGGCCCATCGGTGGTGACGACGCCCGCGGACGCGTCCGTGACCGAGGTCGGCGTCACGAGCAGGCGGACCGCGTAGATGTCGTTGTCCTTGGGCGAGCCGATCAGGGTCCCGGTGTCGGCGAGGTCGTCGATGCGCAGCGTCGCGCCCGGCCACTTCACCGTCGTGCCCTTGCGCTTGAGCGAGAACGTCCCGCCCGCGAACGACAGTGCGTCCTCGAACGCCTGCTGGCCCCCGGCCTCCTCGCTGATCTCCGAGATGTTGCCGGACTTGAGATCCATCGCGACGCGCTCGGTGAAGGATTCGGTGTCGCCGATCTTCCACGGGTAGCTCTTGCCCGGCTTCTCCGGGATGTCGAAGACCATCAGGTCGTAGGTGACGCTGCCGAGCGTGAACTCGGCGGTCTTCTGGTGCGTGATGTGGACGTCGGTGACCATCACCAGCAGCCCGCCGCCGATGTTGAAGTTCGTCCCGAGCAACTCCTCGCGCTGCTCGTCGGACATCACCCACTCCTTGAGGTCGTCGTTCCACGTGAAGAATCCCGGGCCGATGCTCGGCATCAGGCTCTTGGGCACCGGCTCGGCGGCCGACTTCTTCTTCGTCTTCGCGGGCTTCTGCTTCGTCTTCGGCTTCTGGCCCTTGTCCTTCGGGATCGCTCCGCCGTCCGGCGACGTCTCCGCGGGCTCGGCCGGCACCACCGGCGGCGTCGCCGGCGTGCTGAGGTCCTCGCGGCGCTCGCCGTCGATCGTCGTCTCGACCGCGGGCTCGCCGTTGACGACGCGCTCGATCTCCTCGTGAAGGCGCCCGATGATCTCGTACGGGTCCTCGATGCCCTCGCCCTTGATCTGCTCGATGCGCTTCGCCAGCTCCGTGAGCTGCGCGGGGGTGAGCTCCTTCGGGACGATCGAGTCGAGCTGGCGCGCGTGCTCCGGGTCGAGCTTGACGTCCTGGCCCTTGACGATCTCGTAGACCGACCTCGCCTGCTCGTGGAGCGTGACCGGCGGCTCCGCGGGCGGCGTCGTCGTGGAGGTGTCCGCCCCGGCGTCCGGGACGCCCTCGATCGCGCCGGTCCCGCCGTCGGCCGGCCCGGCGTCAGGCTGCCCGTCGCCGGCGTCGGGTGCCGGGACCTTGCCCGTCCCGCCCTCGCCGGTGCCGCCGTCCGGCGCGCCGCCCTCGGTCGTGCCGCCGTCCGGAGCGCCGCCCTCGGTCGTGCCGCCGCCGTCCTCGCCCGTCCCGGCGTCCGGCGACGTCCCGCCCTCCGCGCCTGAGCCGCCGTCGACGGGGGGCTCCGTGCCCTTGCCGCCCTCGACGCCGCCCTCGACGTTCTCGCCGCCCGAGTCCTCGCCGCCTCCGAACGGATCCCACTTGCCGCCGCGGAGGAACTTGTCGAGCTCGCGGCCGAGCTCGTAGAGGTCGTAGATCGTCGACAGGACGTTGATGATCGGGATCGCCTTGAGCAGGAACCTCGCGACGACCTTGCCCGTCTTCTTGGCGATCGCCTTCCCGATCGCCTTGCCGAGGCGGCCCTTCATCTCCGCGCCCGCCTTCGCCGCCGCCTCGCCGGCCTCGCGCATGGCCTTCTCGGACTTGACGATCTTCTCCGCGAGCTCCTGGCCCGTCCTCTTGAGGCGGCCCTGCTTCTCGGCGAGGTCGGCGAGCTTCTTCTCGGCGCGCTTGAGCTGCTGCTGGTAGCGCTTCTTGAGGTTCTTGCGCTTCGCCTTGTTGAGCTTCCGGCGCAGCTCGTCCGCGTGCTTGCGGGCCTCCTTGGCCTGCTTCTCGAGCGCCTTGCGCTGCTGCTCGACGGCCTTCAGCTTCTTCGCGTTCTCCGCGACCGCCTTGGCCTCGCGCCGGATCAGGTCGTTCTGCTTCCAGATCTCCTTCAGCCGCGCCAGGTCGCCCTTGCGCGGCGTCCACTTGTACTCGCCCGCGACGGTGATCTTGACCTTGCTGCGGTCCTCTTCCGGTACGCCGGCGGCGAGGTTCGCCCACTCCGTGATGTTCCCCTCGAACGAGCCGGAGACCGTGAGGAAGTTGAGCTCGCTCTCGGTCGTCACGCGGTCGAGCTGGTACTCGAGCAGCTTCGCGTTGACCTTGAAGATCAGCCCGGGGATCAGGTCGACGGTCCCCTCGCCCTGCACCAGCGAGGCCTGGATCTTCTGGGCGACGTCCTTGCCGACCTTTTCGCGGACGTCCTTCATCTCCCACACCGAGGCCGAGCCATCCCATCTGCCCTTCTCGGCCTTGCCCTTGAGGACCTTCGTGTCCTTGGTGCGCGCGAACGTGATCTTGAACGAGATCGACTTGTTCGGCGGGATCTTGCGCTTGAACGAGAACTCCTTCTGGCTGGTCGGGCCGCCCGCGTGCCCCGTCAAGACCGGCTTCTTCTCCTGGGGCGGGTCGAGCGTCCCGGTGGGCGGGTCGCGCGCCACGCCCAGCGCCGCGCGCCGCGCGGCGATCAGCTGCGTCACGGCGCGGTTACCGGCCGTCGCCTGGAGCTCGAGCAGCGCCTGCGCGGAGCCGATGGGGCCTTCCGCTGCCCGCTCCGGCGTTTCGTCGGTCGTGGAGGTGCTCTGGGTTTGCTCGGCGACTCGGGTCATCTCACCCGCGAGGCTGAGCATCCCATGGTCGGGGAACCTTGCGCAAGCGCTCGAGCGGCTACTGCACCGCCATCACGGGCTCACCGCGCGACGTCAGCCCGTTGCCGGTCCGGACGCACTTGCCGCCACGGACGACGTTGCCACCGTTGAACACCTGCCGCAGGCAGTTGCGCATCGCGAGCTGGCCCCAGTAGCTCGCGTGGCCGCTCTCCTGCAGCTGGTAGGGGCCGACGATCGTCGAGACCGTGCGGATCTGGGCGACCCACTCGGACCTGTCGACGGCGCCCGCGCTCTGCCACGACGCCGTGCCCGTCTCCTCGAGCAGGCCGACGGTGTTCTCGCACAGGCGGCGGCCGACGAGCGAGTCGACGAGGTCGAGCGTCACGACGTTCGTGAGCCCGGACTCCGCGGCGCCGGTCTTGACGGAGTTGTTCATTGCCGCCACGACGACGTCGTTGGCCCAGTTCGCGTCGCGGTTCCAGGTCCCGCAGCCGCCGATCGCCTGGCGCGTCCAGCCGCTCTCGGGATAGCGGAAGCCGTTCGAGCGCGGGATCGGCGACCAGTAGGTCTGGGCGACGATCTTGTACTGCGCCGTCGAGTAGCCGGCGTTCGTCATCGCGTCGCGGACGCGCAGGAACGCCTGGCGCACGTTCTCGGTCTCCTGCTCCTGGCGCGCCGTGGTGAAGCGCGACGTCATCGAGGAGTCGTCGCTGCAGTAGTTCTTCAGCCACGACGGCGAGGTCAGCCAGTTCGTCACGCAGCGCTCGACGATCGCCGCGAAGCCGTAGTTGTTCGCGCCGATCATCAGCACGACGGCCTTCACGTTGTGCGTCGCCGCGTACTGCTGCAGCGCGAGCGCCTGGCCCTTGCGCCCCGACGTGTCGGAGTAGAAGTCGATCCCGGGCTTGAAGTTCTGGCCCGAGCCGGTGCCGCCGGTCGTCGTCTTCGCGCCGGAACACGCCAGGTTCGCGCTCGGGAAGCCGCCGCCGATGTGCGCCTGCGCCGCGCGCGAGCGGTGGCAGCCGCGGATCTCCTCGCCGCTGCCGCCGGGTGGGGCGTAGGCGTTCGAGCCGAGCGCGTCGACGCGCGAGGAGGACTGGTTCGTGTTGCCGGCCCAGCGGCCGCCTTCGCCGGAGATCGCCGAGTCGCCGAGCGTCACCACCGCGGGCGTCCCCACGCCCGGCCCGTCCGCCGCGGCCGGCGCCGCCGCTCCCAGCGTCAGCGCAGCCACGACCAGCACCATCCGCACGCCCGAGCCCATCGCTCCTCCTCCGGTTGTCCCGCGCGATCCTCACGCGCGGGACACGCGCTGTCAACGCGGGCGGGAGACCACCGCGGTGCCGCCCCAGTCCGGGATCGGCACGACGGCCGCGCCGCTGCGCAGCTGGAACTCGCGCGTCGCCTTCTTCGCCCCGCCGAACGCGGCGTTGTTGAAGTCGTGCACGAGGATCGAGCCGCCGGGCGCGAGGCGCTCGTAGAACCACACCAGCCCGTCGAGCACCGGCTTGTAGAGATCGGCGTCGATGCTCACGATCGCGAACGTCACGTCCTCGGCGCCGGCCGCGCTCTCGGGGAACCAGCCGGGGTGGAGCGTCACGCGCTCCGGGTCGGCGAAGCGCGCGCGCACGCTCGCCGGGTCGGTGGCGGAGAAGTCGATGAAGTCGTCGACGAGGTCCTCGCGCGCGTCGACCGCGACGTCACGCTCGTCGAAGCCCTCGAACGTGTCGAACAGGTGGATCGGGCGGCCGGGGAGGTAGGCGCTGAGCAGCGCCGTGAAGTCGCCGCGGAACACGCCGAGCTCGCCGATCGCGCCCTCGACCCCGAGCTCCTCGATCTCGCGGCACAGCAGCTCGGCCGTGCCCTGGCGGACGTAGTCGCTCGTGAGCGACCACGGCATCGCCTCGAGGAAGCGCCCGACGTCCGGCCGCGCCTCGGCGTCGGCCATCCCGCGGACCACGTGGTAGTTCGCCTTCGAGGCGAGCCCGCGGACGGCGGAGCGAGCGCT
This sequence comes from uncultured Solirubrobacteraceae bacterium, assembly GCA_963811595.1. Lineage (GTDB taxonomy): Bacteria > Actinomycetota > Thermoleophilia > Solirubrobacterales > Solirubrobacteraceae > DASQFQ01. Next base: position 258,484 of record CAWERW010000007.1, on the reverse strand, counting down.
GCGGTTCACGAACGGGTGCCGGGTGAGGCGGAGGAAGGCGTCACGGGCGGGCGTCACGCGCGCGTACGGTAGACGACGCTCCCTCGCGCCCGGTCGCCGACGACACGCGCTAGCGCTCACGAACCCTTGCGCAATAGAGCGCTCTGCAGGTAGCGTTGGGACCGTCGTGGTCGCACCGGCCAAGGATCTGGCTACCGAGGCCGTATGACGGCTTGGTTCAAGGCTCCCCGGCAGGCAGGCGGCGACGGTCCGCGCACGCACGCGTTCGTCCTCGGCGTCAGCCGCTACGAGCATCTGCCGAAGCGCGCGCAGGACCCGGTCAGCGACGCCACGTTCAACCTGCGCCAGCTCGAGTCCGCGGCGACGAGCGCGGTCGACTTCGCGCGCTGGATGCGCGACGGCTACAACCAGCCCGCCGCGCCGCTGCAGGACATGTGGCTGCTGCTCTCGCCGTCCGCGCGCGAGCGCCGCGGTCTGTCGGACGAGGAGAAGGGCGCGCCGCGAGCCATGCGCGACGAGGTCGAGGCCGCGCTCGACGAGTGGCGCGAGGCGTGCGAGGCCGATCGCGAGGGCGTCGCCGTCTTCTATGCCGCCGGCCACGGGCTCGTGCTGGGCGTCCACGAGGGCGGGATCGTCCTGCTCGAGGACTTCGCCGCCGACCCGAACAAGCGGCTGGACCGGGCGCTGAGCATGGCCGACGCCCGCTCCGGCCTGGCGGGCGAGAAGGCCCCGAAGACCCAGTTCTGGTTCCTCGACGCATGCCAGCCGCTGTCGCAGAACATCGGCGACGCCGCGCTCCAGCCCGCCGGGCTGCCGGGGTGGGACGGCCATGTGCGTGAGCACACCGAGGTGTCGGCGATCTTCATGAGCGCGGCGACGGGCACCCTCGCGTTCGGCGACCCCGGCAAGGGCACGCTGTTCTCACAGGCGCTCGGGGAGTGCCTGGAGCTGAAGGCGGTCACGCTCGGAGATCCCGCCGGCTGGGTGGTGTCGGTGGCGACGCTCGCCCAGCGCCTGCGTGAGCGCGTCGGCGAGCTCGCCCGCGCGAAGGGGGCGGAGCAGATCGCGGACCAGGGCGGGCGGGCCGGCGCCGCGGCCTTCCACGTGCTGCGCGCGCCGCCGCAGCTGCCCGTGACCCTGGCCGTCCGGCCGGAGGCGGCAGCCGGCGCCGCGCTGGCGACGATGACGCCCGAGACCGGCGCGCCGCTGTTCACGCGCCAGCCGCTGCAGCCGCCGCTCAAGCGCGTGGTCGCGGCAGGGCAGTATGCGATCCAGGTCCAGATCGAGCCGCCGCAGAACCCGTTCAAGGACCAGACCAGGCCCTTCCTGGTCGCGCCCAATCGCGCCGAGCTGATCGAGGTGGACGTCGGGTGACGACGCTCACCGTGCACGCCCCTGACCGCGGCACGTGGGCGCACGCGGAGGTGCGCGACTGGGACCTCCGGCTCGTCACGCGGATCCCCGTCGGCGAGACGCTCGACGTCGCCGCGGGCCTCTACTTCGTCACCCTCTCGTCGCCGGGGGCCCACGACTTCGTCGAGGGCGTCGACATCGAGGAGGGCGAGAACGCAGAGGTGACCCTCGGCGGCCGGGCGACGTCGTACGGCGACGACCCGCTGCCCTCCGGCGCCGAGGCCGGCGCCGGCGACGAAGCGTCCGCGGGCGACGCGCCGCCGATGGCCCCCGTGCCGCCGCCGGCCGCCGCGCCGCCCCTCGCGCCGGCGCTGCCCTGGCGCATCCGTCAGGTGTCGGCGCGCGACGGCGCCGCGATCGCCGGCGCCGGCCGCCCGTGGCCGTCCACCACTGACGGCGGCGAGCTCGAGATCGGCGACTTCGGCGGCCTCGGCCCTCAGCAGCCGCTGTTCGTCCAGCTCGCGGTTCCCGGCGGGCGCCCGCGCAACGTGGCGGTGCCGGAGGGCTGGTCGCTGCGCGTCCGGCTCGCGGACGGCGACGTCGCGGCGCGTGCCGTCCCGCCCACCGGCGGGTACGTCGAGATGCTCGCGGCATACCTGCAGGCCGGCCAGGTCCGCGAGGCCGCCGACATGGGCGCGACGGCGGAGGAGTCGCTGCGCGGCAAGGTCGCCGATCCCGTCGGCGCGACCCTCGGCGGCTACGCCCTCCTGCGCATGGGCGAGGTGGGGCTGATGCACGACTGGCCCTACAACCTGTCGGCCTGGTTCGACTGGCTGCCGGACGGCGCCGTCATCGCGGCCGAGCTCGCGCTCCTGCAGGACGACCCGAAGCGGGCGGCCGAGCAGCTCGAGACGGCGGCGGAGCGCGGCGTCCCGCTGTTCGCCGAGGGCCTCTCGCTGCTCTCCCGCCGGGTGCGCGAGGGCCTCGTCGAGACGGAGGCGGCGCGCCGGATCGCGGCGCTCACGCCGTTCGCCGAGCTCGGGCACCTCACCGTCGCGCTACCGGGCCTCGACCCCACACGCCCCGCCGACACCCAACAGCGGCTGGACGCGTTCCCGGCCGCGGACGGCTGGCACGCGTTCACCGGAACCCAGGAGGACTGATGCTCCGCATCGAGATGCTGCCGGCCCAGCAGGGCGACGCGCTGTGGATCGAGTACGGCGATCCCGTGCGGCGGATCCTCATCGACGGCGGCACCCGCCCGACCTGGAGCAGCCGCAAGAAGGCCGGGCCGCTGGCCAGGCGGATCGCCGCGCTGCCCGAAGGCGAGCGTGAGTTCGAGCTCCTGGTGGTGAGCCACGTCGACGGCGATCACATCCTCGGCGCCGTGCAGCTGCTGGCCGACGAGACGCTCGGCGCGACGTTCAAGGACGTCTGGTTCAACGGCTTCCGCCACCTGCCCGGCACGGTGGAGCCGATGGGACCCGTGGACGGCGAGGAGCTGACGTTCCTGCTCGACCGGCGCACCTGGAACGACGCGTTCAACGGCAAGCCGGTGCAGATCCCCAAGCGCGGGAAGCTGCCGGCGAAGAAGCTGCCGGGAGGCCTCACGCTGACGGTGCTCGCGCCCGACGAGCAGCGGCTCGAGGACATGGTCCCGGTGTGGGAGAAGACGGTCCGCGAAGAGGGGCTCGTCCCGGGCGTCGGCCGCAAGCCAACGCCGATGGCGCCGGAGGGGCTCGAGGCGATGGGCCCCGGGGCGATCCCCGACGTCGCGGCGCTCGCCGCCGGCCGCGTCTCCGAGGACACGGCGGAGGCGAACGGCACGAGCATCGTGCTGCTGGCCGAGCACGACGGGAAGAGCGCGCTGCTGTGCGCCGACGCGTTCCCGACCGTGGTGCTGCAGGGCGTGAAGCGGTTGCTCGACGAGCGCGGCGGCGATCGGCTCGCGGTCTCGGCGTTCAAGCTCCCGCATCACGGCAGCCGGCGCAACATCCATCTCGAGCTCCTGCAGAAGATCGACAGCCGCGAGTTCCTGTACTCGTCCAACGGCAACCGCACGAATCACCCCGACGTGGAGGCGGTCGCCCAGGTGCTGCACACGTTCGACGAACCGCGCCTGTGGTTCAACTACAAGACGGCGTTCAACGAGGTCTGGGACCGCGCCGACGTCAAGGACCGCTTCGACTACCGCGCCGAGTACGGCGACGGCACGGTCGTCGTCCCGCTCTAGCCGCTATCCCGAAGCCCGGCGCGCGCCCTCGGCCAGCGCCTCGAGCTTGCCGTAGGCGGCGTCGCGCGGCAGGTACTTCATGCCGCAGTCGGGCGCGGCGATCAGCTGCGCGGCGTCCTTGTGCGGGAACGCGCGGCGGATCCGGTCCTCGACGGTCTCCGGCGTCTCGACCTCGTCGGTCGAGAGGTCGATGACGCCGAGGATGATCGTCTTCTCCGGCAGCGACTCGAGCACGTCGAGCGCGAGACCGGACTGCGCGGTCTCGATCGAGACCTGCGCCGCCTCGGTGGCGGCCAGCTCGGGCAGGAACGAGTAGCCGCTCGGGCGCTCGTGGATGATCGCGGCGTAGCCGAAGCAGATGTGCACCGCGAGCGTGCCGTCGATGCCGTCGGTCGCGCGCTTGAGCGCGTCGAGCCCGTACTCGCGCGCCTTCTCGGGCCGCGCCTGCATGTAGGGCTCGTCGACCTGCACGACGTCGATGCCGGCCGCCAGCAGGTCGAGGATCTCCTCGCGCACCGCCTCCGCGTAGGCCATGCCGAGCGCGGCGGGGTCGCCGTAGTGGTCGTCCTGCGCCTGCTGGGACATCGTGAAGGGGCCCGGCACCGTCATCTTCGTCGTGCGGCTCGTGTGGGCGAGCAGGAACTCGGCGTCGCGCACCTGCACGGGGTGCTTGCGCGCGACCGGGCCGACGACGCGCGGCACGGGGTTGGGATGGCCGCTGCGGTCGAGCGCGGTGCCGGGGTTGTCGACGTCCACGCCCTCGAGCGCGGTCGCGAAGCGGTTGGAGTAGCTCTCGCGCCGCATCTCGCCGTCGGTGACGATCGCGAGCCCGGCCCGCTCCTGGTCGTCGATCGCCAGCCGCGTCGCGTCGTCGTGCGCCTCCTCGAGGTAGGCGGGGTCGACGCGCCACAGCTCCTGCGCGCGCACGCGCGGCGGGAAGCGCTCGCGCAGCCGGTCGCGGTCGAGCAGCCACAGCGGCTGCGAGTAGGAGCCCACCAGGCCGGCCGGGATCACAGCCACGCCTCGAGCAATTCGTCGTCGCGGACCTCGCGCAGCACGCGCGCGGGGACCCCGGCGACGACCGTTCGCGCCGGCACGTCGGCCCTGACGAGCGCGGCCGCGCCCACGACCGCCTCCTCGCCGATCACCACCGGCGGCATGACGACCACGCCCGCGCCGATCCGGGACGCGCGGCCGACCACGATGCCCGGCGCCTCGACGTGCGCGCGGCGGCCCATCGTGTCGTCGCTCGCGAAGATGACGCGCGGCCCGACGAGCACGTCCGGCCCGATCTCCGTCCACGGACCGAGGATCGCGCCGAACTGGACCCGCGTGCGCCGGCCGACGCGCACGTTGCGGCCGACGCCGGAGCCCGCGCCGACCATCGACTCCTCCTCGAGGACGGCACCCCAGCGGAGCGTGCACATGTCGGCCAGGCGGGCGCCCGCGTCGAGCGTCGTCCCGGCGTCGACGACCGTGCCGCTGCCGATCATGCAGCCCGCACCGATGCGCGTCCTCGCGGCGCTCGGCGGGAGCGGCGCGTGCGAACGGGCGTCGCGCTGGTGGGGCCGCCCGACGATCGCGCTCTGCCCGATCGTCACGCCCTCCCCGAGCTCGACCCCGGCGTAGATCGTCACGTGCGGGGCGAGCTCGATGTCGTCGGGCAGGACGACGCCGCGCTCGAGGTGCAGTCCGGGCGCGCGGTCCGAAGGCTCGACAGTGGGAAGGGTCATGGCCGGCCTCGCAGCCGCCGCAGGCGCAGGCCCGCGCGCACCCACCGGCTCGCGAGCACCGCCTGCGCGCCCGCCAGCTGCTCCTCGGCGCCGAGCGCGCGCGTCTTCCACGCGTCCTTCTCGTCGCGGCAGGCGTCGAGGTCGGCCCACGCCGCGTCGCGCAGCGCCTCGGCGCGCGCGCCCGCCGCCTCGGCCAGGTTGACCCGCTCGCGCAGCGCGCCGGCCTCCTGCTGCGCGGCGATCCCGCGCCGCTCGCTCTGCCACGCCTGGCGCGTGAGGCGGCCGACCTCGGCGAGCACCGGCGCCTCGACCGCCGTCCCGCGCGGGCCGGACAGCACCTCGACGAGCGCGTTGGCGTGATGGCGCGAGCCGTGGTGCAGGCGCGCCAGCTCACCGTTGATCCAGCCCATGTCGGGGTGGTAGTCGGCGAGGTCGGCGGCGAGCTGCGCGGGCGACCGCGGCGCCGGCGTCGCGTGCCCGGCGAGGTTGTCGGCCTCGAAGGCCTCGTAGGACTCGGGCGTGATCCAGCCGTCGCCGCCGAAGTGATCGAACACGTAGACCGCGCGATGGCAGGCCATCGCCTCGAGCGCGGCGCGCGCCTTCGCGACCACGATGTCCGCGTCGCGCATCGCCGGCGCGGGGTCGAGCGCGCTGCGGCCCGGCTCGCCGATCTGCTCGCACGTCACGCCGTGCGCGCCCCACGCCTCGACGAGCGCGCTGCGGCGCGCGCCGTCGAGGTAGTTGCTGACGATCACCGCGCGGCGCGGCGTTTCCGGCAGCGGGCCGATCCCCGCGAAGCGGTCGGTGTCGACCGGCAGCCGCAGCCGCACGACCGGCACGTCGAGCGCGAGCGCGCGCATGCGCGTCGCGTTGCGGTCCGAGCACACGACGACCGCGTCGACCGCGCCGGGCACGAGCACCGGGAGCTGGTGATCGAAGAGGTCCGAGTGGGCGACCTGCACGAGCCGTGCGTCCGGGTAGCGCGCGCCGAGCGCCGCCGCCGAGATCGCGTCGTTGGCGAGCACGGCGTCGCAGTCGCCGGGCAGCTCGCCGGCCGTGCGGGCGAGGACCGTGCCCTGCTCGCGCTCGATGTGCTCGGCCATCGGCCCGAGCTCCTCCGCGTGCACCGTCACGTCATGGCCGAGCCGCTGCAGCTCCCGCGCGATCAGCCCGACATAGGTCTCCGTACCGGCTGGATGCACGAGCGCGTGCGCTCCGATCACCACGCGCATGTGCTGTTCCTATCACGCGCCGAGGTGCGAGGCGATCAGCGCGTTGACCGCCTCCGGCCGCTCGACGGCGGCGAGGTGGGCGGCGGGCGCGACGGTCTCGAGCCGCGCGCCCGGGATCGAGTCCGCGATCAGCGCCTGGTGCTCGGGCGGGGTGGCGGGATCGTCGGCGCCCGAGATCACGAGCGTCGGCGCCTCGATGCGCGCGAGATCGGCGCGCAGGTCCATGCGCTCGATCGCGCCGCAGCAGGCCGCGTAGCCCTCGGGGTCGTTGGCGACGAGCATCGCCCGCAGCTCCGCGCGCAGCTCGGGGTGCTCCGCGGCGAAGGCCGGCGTCAGCCAGCGCTCGACGACGGCGTCGGCGACCGCCTCGACCGTGCCGGCCTCGCGCACCGCGCTCGCGCGCTCCCGCCACCCCTCGGCGGGCGGGAGGTGCGCCGACGTGCACACCAGCACGAGCCGCTCGATCCGCTCGGGCGCGTTCGCGCCGAGCCACATGCCGGCCATCCCGCCGATCGACAGGCCGCAGTACGACGCGCGCTCGATCTCCAGCGCGTCGAGCAGCGCGAGCACGTCACGGGCGAGGTCCTCGATGTCGTACGGCCCGGGCGGCACCGGCGAGCGGCCGTGCCCGCGGTGGTCGAAGCGCACGAGCCGGAAGCGCTCGGCGAGCGCGAGCTGGCCGTCCCACATCTCCAGCGACGTCCCGAGCGAGCCGCCCATGACGAGAACGGGCGCGTCCGCGGGTCCGGTGATCTCGCTGTGCAGCACGGCCGGGAGGGTGTCATGCCGGGCGGTGCGACGCGGCCCGCCCCAGCAGCAGCCTGCGCTCGCGCTCGTTGCGCGTCAGCGCCGCCGCGCGCTCGAACTCCGCCTGCGCCTCGGCGAGCCGCCCGAGCCGCGCGAGCAGGTCGCCGCGCACGCTCGGCAGCAGGTGGTAGCTCGCCAGCGCCGGCTCGTCGCGCAGCGCGTCGACGACCTCGAGGCCTGCCGCCGGCCCGAACGCCATCCCCACCGCGACCGCGCGGTTGAGCTCGACCACCGGCGACGGCGCGAGCATCGCGAGCGCGTCGTACAGCGCGGCGATCCGCGCCCAGTCGGTCTCCTCGCCGCTGCGGGCCCGCGCGTGGCACGCGGCGATCGCGGCCTGCAACGCGTACGGGCCGAGCCCGCCGCCCAGCGCTTCCGCGCGCTCGAGCGCGGCGAGCCCGAGGCGGATCAGCAGCCGGTCCCAGCGCGCCCGGTCCTGGTCGAGCAGCAGCACCGGCTCGCCGTCCGGGCCGGTGCGGGCGGCGGTGCGCGAGGCCTGGATCTCCATCAGCGCGAGCAGCCCGTGGACCTCCGGCTCGCGCGGCGCGAGCTCGGCGAGCACGCGGCCCAGGCGCTGCGCCTCGGCGCACAGCGCCGGCCGCATCCAGTCGTCGCCGGCCGTCGCCGAGTAGCCCTCGTTGAAGATCAGGTAGATCACCTCGAGCACGGACTCGAGCCGCGGCGCGAGCTCGTCGCCGCTCGGCACCTCGAACGGCACCTTCGCCTCCGCGAGCGTGCGCTTGGCGCGCACGATCCGCTGTGCGAGCGTCGCCTCCGAGACGAGGAACGCGCGCGCGATCTCGGGCGTGGTCAGGCCGCCGAGCAGACGCAGCGTGAGCGCGATCCGCGCCTCGGTCGCGAGCACGGGATGGCAGCACGTGAACACCAGCCGCAGCAGGTCGTCGGCGACGTCGTCGGGCTCGAGCCGCGCCTCCGGCGACGCCAGCTCGCGCTCGAGCTCGCGCGCCAGCTCCTGCTGCTTGCGCTCGAGCGTGCTGCCCCGCCGCAGCACGTCGATCGCGCGGTGCTTGGCGGTGGCCATGAGCCAGGCGCCCGGGTTGTCCGGGACGCCCGACTCCGGCCAGCGCTCGAGCGCGGCGAGCAGCGCGTCCTGCGCGAGGTCCTCCGCGAGGCCGACGTCGCGCACGATCCGCGCCAGCCCCGCGATCAGCCGCGCCGACTCGATCCTCCAGACCGCGTCGATCGCGCGGTGGGTCGCCGCGGCCACGGTCGCGCTCAGCCCGCCGAGGTCTGCTCGGGCGGCTCCTGGGAGAGCTGGGCGGCCTGCTGGATGTCCTCGGGGAACTCCGACAGCTCCTGGACCTGGCGCACCTCGATGATCGACTGGTCGTCGAGCGGGCAGCGCAGCGCCCACTCGACCGCCTCGTCCTTGGACTTGACGTCGATCACCCAGTAGCCGCCGACCAGCTCCTTCGCCTCGGTGAAGGGGCCGTCGGTGACGGTCTTCCTGCCGCCCTGCGAGGTGATGCGCACGCCTGCCGCCGGCGGGTGCAGCCCGTCGAGCGCGAGCAGCACGCCGGCCTGGGTGAGCTCCTCGTTGAACTTCATCATCGCCTCGACCTCCTCGACGCTGGGGCCCTTCTGGTATTCCTCGTCGGGGACGTTGGGGATCATGAAGAGCATGAAGCGCATTGCGTTCCTCCTGGTGGTTTGGCCGTCTTCACCCAGGGCGACGAACGGTCGGCGCCGGAATCGACGCGGGTCTTCTCGCTCAGCCCTCCAGAGTGTCAGCTAGGTGACGCGCGGGCGCCCCGGCGGCCGCCGTGGACGCCGCGGAAGTTGGCGCGTAAGCCCTTCTGGAATGCCGCATTCGACCGGCTGGCGCGATCTCCGTCAATTTGGTTTGCCGATCGTTTCCTGCCGAGAGCCGGGGGTACGCCCCCGGCCAGCCAAGTACGAGAGGTGGGGAGTTCATGGCCAAGGACGTGAGCGACACTGTCCGGGACGCGCTCAGCCACGCGGTACGCGAGGTGGCGAAGAGCACCAGTAGCGGGGGCCCGATGCGCAAGGCCGGACCTCTGTCCGGAGCGCGCGGGCTCGCCGCCGGCGCCGGCCTCGCGGCCGCCGCGCCGCTGGCGAAGAAGGGCGTCGACGCCCTCCGGTCCAACGGCGGGCCGCCGACGCCGGCCCGCGCCGTCTCCAAGGCGGCCTCGAAGGCCGGCGACAAGGTCGGCTCCAACATGAAGCAGGCCGTCGACGAGGCGGGCGGAGCCGGCGGCATCGCGAAGCAGGCGGCGAGCGGGCTTCTGCCCGGCCTCGGCGGCGACGACGACGAAGGGGGCAACGGCGGCGTGCCAGGTGTGGGGAAGGGCCGGCGCATGCCGGTACAGCAGGCGATCGACGTGGCGGTGCCGCTCGAGACGGCCTACAACCAGTGGACGCAGTTCGAGGACTGGCCCGAGTTCATGCACCGCGTCACGCGCGTCACGCAGGAGGACGACTGCACCGTGTCCTTCGCCACCAAGATCTGGGGCAAGACGAAGGAGTTCCAGGCCAAGATCGAGACGCAGCGGCCCGACGAGCGGATCAAGTGGAAGGTGTCGCAGGGCATCACGCACTCGGGTGTCGTCACGTTCCACGAGCTCGCCCCGAGCCTGACCCGGATCGAGGTCAACGTCGACATCGAGCCCGGCTCGCTGATCGAGAAGGCCGCGCGCGGCATGCGCCACATCAAGCGCGCGATCCGCGCCGACCTCGCGCGCTTCAAGGCGTTCGTGGAGATGCAGGAGCTCGAGACCGGCGCCTGGCGCGGCGTGATCGAGGGCGGCGAGGTGGTCGAGCCGCACGACGACGACTACGACGACGAGCGCGACTACTCCGACGTCGACGACCTCTACGACGACCACGAAGACGACGGCGATGACGACCAAGAGGACGAGGAGGAGGAGGAGGAGGACAGCCAGCCGAAGCGTAAGCCGGCGAAGCGCTCCTCCGGCGGCAGCCGCACGGCGGCCGCCTCCAAGTCGAGCTCGTCCAAGTCGAGCTCCTCGAAGTCGGGCTCGACGCGGGCGAAGTCGAACGGCTCGAAGTCGGGCTCCTCTCGGTCGCGCGGCTCGAGCAACGGTAAGGCCAAGACGTCGTCGAGCAGCGGCGGGACGTCCCGCCGGCGCAAGGCGTCGAGCAGCCGGAGCTGACGGTGTCCGCGCTGAAGTCGGCGGTGGCGAAGCGCGTCGGCGGCGACCGGCCGTCGGCGCTCCACGCCGCCGCCGCGTCAATCGTCGCCGCGGCAGCTGCCGCCGCGATCACGTACCGGCTGATGCGGAGCTAGCCGTGGCGCTCCTGTCCAAACGGCGGCGACCGAACGGCGACGACGTGCGCCGCATCGCGCTGGCCGCGCTGGGCGCGGCGCTCGAGGACGGCAAGCAGGACGAGGCGCCGAAGCGCTCCGGCCTGAAGGGCGTCCGTGCACTCGCGGCGGGCGCAGCGCTCTACACCGCCGGCCGGGTCGCGTACAGCAACCGCGACGCGATCCTCGAGCGGCTCGTCGACACGGAGGAAGAAGAGGACTTCGACGAGGACGAGGACGAGGAGGAGTTCGACGAGCCGGAGGCCGAGGAGGAGGAGGACGTCGATGAGGACGACCTCGAGGACGAGCCCGAGGACGAGGAGTTCGACGAGCCTGAGGCCGAGGAGGATGACCTCGAGGAGGAGGACGTCGACGACGAGCCCGAGGCCGGGGCCGGGGATGAGGACGAGGACCTCGACGAGGCCGACGAGGAGGAACCCGAAGCCGAGGCGGACGAGCCGGAAGAAGACGGGTCGGGGGAGTCGGCGGGCTCGCGCGCGCCGGTCCACCGGGACCGTGACTCGGAAGAGCAGGACCCAGAGCTCCCGGATCGCCCGAGCCGACCGCGCGCGCCCGTCGGGCGCGCCTGATCGGCGACAGACCAAGGAGAGAGACGCATGGCCATCGCGCACGCAGCACCCAGCGGCTACCTGGAGCGACCGCGGCCGAGCGGGCTGGCGGACGTCGTGGACATCATCCTCGACAAGGGGCTGGTGATCGACGCCTATGTGCGCGTCTCGCTGATCGGCATCGAGCTGCTCGTCATCGACGCCCGCATCGTCATCGCGAGCGTCGACACGTACCTGCGCTTCGCCGAGGCCGTCAACCGGCTCGACCTGACCAAGACCGACGACTCGGACACGCTGCCCGAGCTGCTCGACGACATCAGGCAGGGCGCCGCGCAGTCGAAGACGCAGGGCGCGCTCTCCGGAGCGAAGGAGAAGCTCGGCATCGGCGAGGGCAAGGACGACGACGACAAGAACGAGAAGAGCACGAGCGGCAACCGGTCCACGAGCCGGTCGCGCTCCACGAGCAAGTCGAGCGGCTCGAGCGGTTCGCGCTCGCGCCGGCGCAAGAGCGACGATGACTGAGGTCCACGTCTTCGGCGTCATGGGCGCGCGCGCCACCGCGCCGCCCGCGACCCGCGCGATCGTCCACGGCGACCTCGCCGCGATCGTGCAGGACGCCGAGTCCACCCGCGTCGCCGCCACCCAGCTCCTGCGCGCGCACTCGCGGGTGCTCGAGGCGGCCGCGGCCGAGGCCACCGTGCTGCCCGTGCGCTTCGGCACCGCGATGGCCGATGACGCCGCGGTGGTCGAGCAGTTCCTGCGCCCGCAGCACGACGAGCTCGCCGCGCGGCTGGCCGGCCTCGAGGGCAAGGTTCAGCTCACGGTCAAGGCGTTCTACGAGGAGGAGGCGCTGCTGCGCGGCGTCATCGCGGAGTCGCCCTCGATCGCGCGGCTGCGCGAGCGTGTTCGCGCCCTCCCGGAGGCCGCCGGCTATTACGAGCGGATCCGGCTCGGCGAGCTCGTCGGCGCCGCGGTCGAGCGCGCCCGCGATCGGGACGCGGCGCTCGTCCTCGAGCGGCTCGAGCCGCTCGCGACGGCCGCCAGCCGCGAGCCGCCGTCGACCCCCGACTGCGCCGTCAACGCGTCCTTCCTCGTCGAGCGCGACCGGGTCGACGCGTTCAGCCGCGCGGTGAGCGCGCTCGGAGCCGAGCTCGCCGAGCGCATGCGGCTGCGGTACCTCGGGCCGCTGCCGCCGTACAGCTTCACCGACGACGAGACCGCGCGGGAGGCGGCATGGGCCTGATCACGGGCCTGCTCACGCTTCCGCTCGCCCCCGTCCGGGGCACGGCCTGGGTGGCCGAGAAGCTGCTCGAGCAGGCCGAGCGCGAGCTCTACGACGAGCGGGCGATCCGAGCCCAGCTGATGGAGATCCAGGCGTTGCGCGAGGAAGGCGCGATCCACGAGGCCGAGGCGACCCGCGCCGAGGACGAGTTGCTCGGCCGGCTGCTCGCGGGGCGGAGCTGAGGAGGAGCGATGGCCGAGAACGGCAACGGCAAGAACGGCAAGCTGTCCGCGCGCGACCTGACGCGCTTCGCGCGCGAGACGATCGAGGACCTCACGGGCCGCGACGTCGAGGCGGTGACCGCCATGCAGTGGGACGGCGAGTCGTGGCTGCTGACGGTCGACGTGTGCGAGCTCGAGCGCATCCCGAACACGACCGACGTGCTGGCCAGCTACGTCGTGCAGCTCGACGACGGCGGCGGGCTGCTCGGGTACAAGCGGCACCGCCGCTATCAGCGCGGCAACGCGGACGACGGCTGAGCATGGAGACGCTGCCCGGCAGGCCCGAGCCGCAGGCGAACCTCGCGGACATCCTCGAGCGGGTGCTCGACAAGGGCATCGTCATCGCGGGCGACATCCAGATCAACCTGCTCGACATCGAGCTGCTGACGATCAAGCTGCGGCTGCTGATCGCCTCCGTCGATCGCGCGCGCGACATGGGCATCAACTGGTGGGAGGGCGACCCGGCGCTGACTCGCGGCGCCGGTGGCGACGACCAGCGGCTGGAGCAGGAGAATCGCGAGCTCCGCGAGCGTCTCGAACGGCTCGAGCGGCGGCTCGAGGCGGCGAGCGGCGGTGCCTGAGCGCGGCCTGTGGGCGTACGCCGTCGCGCGCGCCGGCGACCCGCTGCCCGAGCGGCTCCCCGGGGTCGACCCCGGGCACCCGGCCGTGCGGGTCGAGGCCGGCCCGCTCGCGGCGCTGGTGAGCGGCGTCGCGCTCGCGGAGTACGGCGAGGAGTCGCTGCGGCGCAACCTCAACGACTTCCAGTGGCTGGAGCGTGTCGCGCGCGCGCACGAGGCAGTGCTCGAGCAGGCGCTCGCCGGCGCGACGCTCGTGCCGCTGCGGCTGTGCACGATCTTCGAGGACGAGGAGGCCGTCCGCGCGATGCTGCGGACCCGCGCCGCCGACCTGACCGCGGCGCTCGACGCGCTGGCCGGCCGCGAGGAGTGGACGGTCAAGCTGCTCGCCGACCGCGCCGCGCTGGAGCGCGCCGCGCGCGCCGACGAGCCCGCACCCGAGGTCGCCGCGGCGGCGGGGAGCGGCGCCGCCTACATGCTCGGCCGCCGCCGCGACCGCGAGGTGCGCGAGCAGGCCGCGCAGCTCGCGGCCCGCCTGGCCGAGGACGTGCACGCGCGGCTGCGCGCCGACGCCGTCGACGCGGTGATCGGCCGCCCGCAGAACCGCGACCTGTCCGGCCACGAGGGCGAGATGCTCCTCAACGCCGCCTACCTCGTCGACCGCGAGGCGGTCGGCCGGCTGCGCGAGCGCGTGGCCGAGCTCGAGGAGGCGCACCGGGGGCTCGGCGCGCGGCTCGAGCTGCGCGGCCCGCTGCCGCCGTACAACTTCATCCCCGAGGCGCCGGCGTGACGACCGAGTCGCTCGTCCACCAGGACGTCGCGCTCGTCGACCTGATCGACCGCCTGCTCGGCAGCGGGGTGGTGATCGCGGGCGACATCACGCTGTCGGTGGCGGGCATCGACCTCGTATACGTCGGCCTGCGCGCGCTCGTGACGTCGGTGGCGACCGCGGTGGGGGAGGAGCCGCCGCCATGATCGCGCTGATCGCGATCACCGACGACCCGGCCCCGCCCGCGCCGCCGCTGCGGGCGGTGCGCAGCGGGGAGCTCGCCGTCCTGTGCGCGCCGGCCGAGGACGCCGCGGTCACCCCGGACGCCCTCTGGCGCCGCGAGGCGCTGCTGGAGTCGCTGATGGAGGACCGCGACCTGCTGCCGGTCCGCTTCGGCACGCTCGTCATCGACGAGCGCGCCGCCGCGGCCGCGGTGGCCGCCCGCGGCGACGAGCTGCGGGCGGCGCTCGAACGGGTGCGCGGAGCGGTCGAGCTCGCCGTCCGCGCGCGGGCCCTCGAGGCCGAGGCGGCGCTGCCCGCGACGCGCAACGGGCGCGAGTACCTCGCCGCGAGGCTCGGCCGCAGCCGGGCCGCCGTCGAGCTGCACGAGCCGCTCGCGGCGCTCGCGCGCGCGAGCGTGATCCAGCCCGGCCACGAGCTCCTGCGCGCCGCCTACCTCGTCGACCGCGACGCCGCGGCCGCGTTCACCGAGCGCGTCTGCGACCTCCAGCGCGCGCACCCGGAGCTGGCGCTGGTCTGCACCGGTCCGTGGCCGCCGTACTCGTTCGCGGAGGGGACCGGATGAGGGACAAGGTGCTCGCGGCCCCGCTCGGCGACCTCGACCTGTTCTCCCACGACGAGCGCAGCCTCGCCGACGCGCTCACCCGCCGCGTGGCAGCTGACCCGGAGTCCGTCGAGCGCGGCCTCGCGCAGCTCGTCCTCACGATCATCGAGCTGCTGCGCCAGCTGATGGAGCGCCAGGCGCTGCGGCGTGTCGACGGCGGCGGCCTGAGCGACGACCAGGTCGAGCGCCTCGGCCGCACGTTCATGGAGCTCGACAAGCGCATGGCCGAGCTGCGCGACGAGTTCGGCCTGACCGAGGAGGACCTCAACCTCGACCTCGGGCCGCTCGGGCGCCTGCTCTGACGGTTTCGTCGCTGCCAGACTGCCGGGCATGGACCGCATCTCCTGGTTCCCCGTCCCCGACGAGGCCGACCTGCCGCCCGAGCTGCAGGGCCTGTTCCGCGCCGCGCGCGAGCGCATCGGCTTCGTCCCCAACGTCTTCCGCACCTACGCGTTCCGCCCCGAGCGGCTGTCGGCGTGGTTCGCGCACTTCCGGATGCTGCATGAGGAGACGCCGGGCCTGAGCGCGGCCGAGCGCGAGATGATCGCCGTCGTCGTCTCGATGGCCAACGGCTGCCTCTACTGCCTCGTGGCCCACGGCGCCGCGCTGCGCGAGGCCTGGGGCGATCCCGTCATGGCCGACCGGATCACGCTCGACTGGCGCCGCGCCGACGGCCTCACCGACCGCCAGCGCGCGATCTGCGCGATGGCCGAGCGGCTGACGCTGACGCCGCTGGAGTGCACGGAGCCCGAGCTCGACGAGCTGCGCTCGCACGGGCTCTCCGACGAGGACGCGTGGGACGTCATCGAGGTCGCCGCGATGTACAACTTCACGAACCGGCTGGCGCTCGCGACCGGCCAGATGCCGAACCCGGAGTACCACTCGCTCGCCCGCTGAACAGCCGGATGTACTGGTTTACAGGGTTGAATGCTCAAGCGAACCAGTTCAATCGGCCGATACTGCCGCTGTGAGGGCCACAGCGACCCAGAGCAGGGCTGCGGACGTCGCGCGCCGCTTCGCGCGTGACCTCCTGGATCCGCTGACCGGGCTGCCCAACCGCGGCGGCTTCACTGACCAGCTCGAGGAGGCGCTCGCCCAGCGGCGGGGTGCGCTGGCGGTGTTCTGCATCGACCTCGACCGCTTCAAGCTCGTCAACGACAGCCTCGGCCACGAGGCCGGCGACCACCTGCTCGTCGAGGTCGCGCGCCGGCTGCACCGGACCGTGCGCGCCCACGACACGGTCGCGCGGCTCGGCGGCGACGAGTTCATCGTCCTGTGCGAGGACTGCCCCGACGCCGCGACCGCGCACGCCATCGCCGAGCGGCTCAACGCGGCGCTCTCGGAGCCGGTCCGGCTCGACGGCACGCAGGTCTTCACCAGCGGCAGCATCGGCGTCCTGCTCGTGGGCGAGCCGGCCGGCGGCGCCGCGGGCGTCATGCGCGACGCCGACGCCGCCATGCACGTCGCCAAGCGCCGCGGCAAGGCGCGCCACGAGCTGTTCGAGGCCGGCATGCGCGGTCCGGCGCGCGAGCGGCTCGAGCTCGAGTCCGACCTCCGCCGCGCGCTCGGCAGCGCGGAGCTCGTGCCGTTCTTCCAGCCCGTCGTCGACGTGCGGACCGGCGCGATCCTCGGGGTCGAGGCGCTCGTGCGCTGGCAGCATCCCGAGCGCGGGCTGCTCGCACCGGCCGACTTCCTCCCGATCGCCGAGGAGACCGGCCTGATCGTGCCGCTCGGCCGCCAGGTGCTGCGCGCGGCGTGCATGCAGGCGCAGCGCTGGCGCGATGAGCTCGGCGTCGACGTCAAGCTCGCGGTCAACCTGTCGGTCGCGGAGCTCGACCAGCCCGACCTGATCGAGGCGGTCGAGGACGCGCTCGCGGCGGCCGGCGCCGAGCCTGGCAGCCTGTGCCTCGAGATCACCGAGCACGCGCTGATGACCGACGCGTCGCACTGCCTCGAGAACCTGGCGGCGCTCGACGCGCTCGGTGTGCGGCTCGCGCTCGACGACTTCGGGACCGGCTATTCGTCGCTCGCCTACCTGCGCCGGCTGCCGATCGACGTCCTCAAGATCGACCGCGCGTTCATGACGGTGGCGCTCGAGCCCGCCGACGCGGCCATCATCGAGGCGATCATCGGGCTCGCGCGGGCGCTCGGGCTGCGCACGGTCGCGGAGGGGATCGAGACCGACGGCCAGTGGGCCGAGCTCAAGCGGCTCGGCTGCGACGACGCCCAGGGCTATCTGTTCAGCCGCCCGCTGCCGGCGGCCGAGCTCGACGCGCTGCTGCTCAGCAGTCGAGCGTGAGCCGCCCCCACGCGTTGTTCGCGTAGCCCTTCGGGTTCCAGACCGTCGCCGGGTCCTCCGGCTGCGTCGTGCCGGCGCTGTCCCACGCGCGGACGGCGAGCTCGTGGCGGCCGGGCGGCAGCTCCAGCCGCGCGCGCCACAGCCGCCACGCCCACGGCCCGAGGTCCTCGCCGAGCTCGGCCTCGCGCCACGCCCCGCCGCCCGCGGACACCTCGACGCGAGCGACGTGGCGGTCGCCGCCGGCGAACGCGTAGCCGCGCACCTCGGCCGCGCCGTCCGCGGCCGTCGCCGCCAGGAAGTCGCTGTTCACGGCGACCGCGCCCAGCGCCTCGTCGTCGAGCCGGTAGGCGGTCGCCTGGTAGTAGCCGCCGGAGGGCTCGCCGCGCAGCTCGATGCGCTCCAGCCACTTGACGCTGCGCGCGCCGATGTAGCCCGGCACCACCGCGCGGAGCGGCGCGCCGTGGACGGGCGCCAGCGGCTCGCCGTTCATCTCCCACGCGAGCAGGACCTCCGGGCGCAGCGCCTTCTCGAGCGGGATGGAGACCTCATAGTCCTGCGGCGGATCGGCCTCGTCGGAGCGGTCGGCGCCGCGCAGCCCGACGTGGCGCGCCTGCGGATCGACTCCCGCCGCCGCGAGCACGTCGGCGAGCGCGGCGCCCGCCCAGCGCGCGGTGCCCGTCGCGCCGGGGCCCCACGGCGCCTCGCCGGGGATGTCGCGCACCGCCAGCAGCGCCGCGCGCCGTGCGCCCGCGCACTGCAGCGTCGCCGTCAGCTCGCGCCGTGGCAGCGCCTGCAGGTCCGCGAGCGAGAGCTCGAGCGGGCCGGCCACGAGGCCCTCGATCCGCAGCGGCCGCGCGGTCTCGGGCACGGCGCCGTGGTTGCGGACGAAGAAGCGCTCGAGCGGCGTGACGGCCGCGGCGGCGAGCGCGCCGCGGGGTGGCTCGGCGTTGAGCGGCGCCTCCTGGTGGACGATCGTGTCGTCTGGCTTGCCGAACCGCATGGGGCCGACGTTAGCCTGTGCGGTATGGCCACGGGCGGGCGCAAGGCGCAGGCTGCGCGCAACGACACGGCGATCCTCGAGGCCGCGCGAGCGGTCTTCGTCGCCGACCCCGGCGCCCCGATCGCCGACGTCGCCGCGCGCGCCGGCGTCGGCATCAGCGCGCTCTACCGCCGCTACCCCTCCAAGGAGAAGCTGCTGCGCAAGGTCTGCGGCGACGGGCTGCGGACCTACGTCGGGATCGTCGAGGACGCGCTCGCCGACAAGGGCGACGAGTGGAAGGTGTTCAAGGCGTTCATGCACCGGGTCGTCGAGGCCGACACGCACGCGCTCACTTCCGCGCTGACCGGCGCGCTCGAGGGCTCCTCGGAGCCGCTGTGGCGCGAGGCGACCAAGGCCCAGGATCTGACCGAGCGCCTGTTCAAGCGCTCGCAGAAGGCCGGGGCGGTGCGCGGTGACGCCGTCGTCGAGGACCTCGCCAACGTCTTCGCGCAGCTGACCGCGATCCGCGGCGACTCCGACCGCCGGACCGCGGAGCTGCGCAAGCGCTACCTGACGCTGCAGCTCGACGGCCTGCGGCCGCGCAAGAAGGCGCAGAAACTCCCGGGGCCCGCTCCGAAGGCCTCGGAGCAGACGCGTTTCCGACGCGCCCGGGGCGGCTAGAGACGTCATCGGGCCGCTGTTCGTCGGGCACGGCACGCAGAAGCTGTTCGGCTGGTTCGGCGGCCACGGGCTCGACGGCACCGCCGGCTTCTTCGAGTCGAGGCTCGGCCTCCGGCCCGGCAAGCGCCACGCCACCGCGGCCGGCGCCTCGGAGGCGATCGGCGGCGCGCTGCTCACGCTCGGCGCGCTGACCCCGGTGGCGGCCGGCCTCGTGACCGGCACGATGGTCACCGCCATCCGCAAGGTCCACGCCGCCAAGGGCCCCTGGAACACCGAGGGCGGCTACGAGTACAACGCGGTCCTGATCGCCGCGATGCTGGCGCTGACGGAGACCGGGCCGGGTCGCCCGTCGGTCGACGCCGCGGCCTTCCCGCGCCTGCGCGGCAACGGGCTCGCGCTCGCGCAGTTCGCCGCCGCCGCGGCGGCCGTGACCTACCTCACCTCCGAGCGGGCGCAGGCTCCGGCGCCGGAGGACGAGGACGTCACGGCGCCCCGGCAGCAGCGCTTCCAGCGCGAGGAATCAGAGGTCCCCGCGGCGAGCTAGATGATCGATCCCACGACCCCCGCACCCGTCTGCACGCGTCCCGCGGCGCAGGACGGCACCCGCCGAGAGGGGTCCGTGGCTCTGCCACTGTCCCCCTCCGGCGTGCACCGCCCTGCATCCACGGGCCACGCACATCCGGGCACGGCGGCCGCGGGATCGGTCATCTAGGGATAGCCGCACCTCCGATCGGGAGGTGCCCGGGTGGGCGGCGCTCGCGCCGGCGCGGATACTCGCGTCACGATGCGACGCCGCCCCCACACCGCGCTCGAGATCTGCGCCGCCTGCGGCGCCGACTACGTCAACCCGGTCGAGTGGCACGCGGTCGAGGACCACTCGTGGTGGATGCGCCTGCGCTGCGCGGAGTGCGAGCACCAGCGCGAGGTCGTCGTGGGCAACGACGAGGCCGAGCGCTTCGACGAGGCGCTCGACCGCCGCGCCGACCCGATCGCCCGTGCGCTCCACCGGCTCGACGTCGACCGCATGAAGTCATGGGTCGAGTCGCTGACCGTCGCGCTGCAGCACGACCTGATCGACGCCGCGGACTTCGCGCGCTGAGGTTCCCTCAGCTCCCCTCCCGACGCGGGGAGAGCCGTACCGGGCGACGCGGGCTAACCCTGTGGCCGCGCGCGGGCGGGCGCGCGATCCTCGGTGGCATGACCTCGTATGCCACCCCCATCACTCCTTCAGCCACCCCGTCGCGCTCGCGCACGGGTCCCGTGCTCGCGCTCGTCGGCGGCTCGCTCGCGGCGCTGCTCGCGACGATCCTGCTCCTCGGCGGGACCGCGCTGCTCTTCGCCGATCACTACAAGACCGACGACGGCTACTACACGACCGACAGCCACACCTACGCGTCGCCCACGCGCGCGCTGGTGAGCGACAGCCTCGACGTCGGCAGCGACGTGCCGGACTGGCTGAACCGCTCCGACCGCCTCGGCCGCCTCCGCATCGATCCGGCCGGCCAGGGCGCCTTCGTCGGCATCGCTCGCACGAGCGACGTCGACGCCTACCTCGACGGCGTCGCGCACGACGAGATCGCCGACCTCGACTACGAGCCGTTCTCGCTCGACACCGCGCGCCGCGCCGGCGAGGGCCGCCCGGCCGTACCCGCCGCGCAGACGTTCTGGGCCGCCACCTCGACCGACGGCCGCGCCCTGGACTGGAAGGTCCGCGAGGGCGAGTGGAGCGTCGTGGCGATGAACGCCGACGGCTCCCCCGGCGTCAGCGTCGACGCCAAGATCGGCGCGAAGCTGCCGCTGATCGGTGGCCTCGGCTGGGGCCTCGCGATCCCGGGCGCCGTGCTCGGCCTCGTCGCGATCGCCCTGATCGTGGCCGGCGCGCGCGGCACGCGCACCCCGTAGGCGAACCCGGCGCCCCTCCTCATCCGATCGGATGAGGAGTACGATCGGGTCGAGGCGTATGTCCGAGGTCGGGCTTCTCCTGATGGTCGTGAGCGCCGCGCTCGCGGTGGCGGAAGCCCATGTGCCCTCGCACGGTGCGCTCGGCGCCGCGGCGGTCGCCGCGCTGGCCGGCGGGCTCGCGCTCGTCGTCTCCGGCGCCGGCTTCAGCCTCGCGCTCGCGCTCGCCGTGGCGGCGACCGTCGCCGCGGTCGGCGGGACCTACCTGTGGGTCGTCGTGCTCAAGGCGATGGCCGCGCGGCGGGCGCGCGTGCGCAGCGGCCCGGAGGGGCTGATCGGGCGCGTCGGTGAGGTCCGCTCGGCGCCCGCCCCGCTCGGCCGCGTGTTCCTCGACGGCGCGCTGTGGAAGGCGCGCACGTGGGGCGCCGACGAGGACGATCAGCCGCAGCTGCAGTGCGGCGACCCGATCGTCGTCGAGCGCGTCGACGGCCTCACCCTCACTGTTCGCCGAGCGGAAGACTGGGAGTTGTTCTGATGGCCGAGATCTTCACCGCCCTGCTCATCCTCGTCCTGCTGCTCGTGGTGCTCGCGGGCAGCTCGGTGCGCATCCTGCGCGAGTACGAGCGCGCCGTGGTGTTCCGGCTCGGCCGGCTCGTCGGCGAGAAGGGGCCGGGCGTCGTGCTCCTGATCCCCGGCGTCGACCGGATGGTGCGCGTGTCGCTGCGCACGCGCACGATGGCGATCCCGCCGCAGGACGTCATCACCCGCGACAACGTCACGGCGCGCGTCGACGCCGTCGCCTACTTCCGCGTCGTCGACGCGAACTCGGCGGTCGTCAGCGTCGAGGACGCCTCGAAGGCGACGCTGCAGATCGCGCAGACGACCCTGCGCTCGGTCCTCGGCAAGGCCGACCTCGACGCGCTGCTGTCCGAGCGCGAGCGGCTCAACGAGGATCTGCAGCAGATCATCGACGAGCAGACCGAGCCGTGGGGCATCAAGGCGACGACGGTCGAGATCAAGGACGTCAGCATCCCGGTGCCGATGCAGCGCGCGATGTCGCGCCAGGCCGAGG
Organism: uncultured Solirubrobacteraceae bacterium; assembly: GCA_963811595.1. Lineage (GTDB taxonomy): Bacteria > Actinomycetota > Thermoleophilia > Solirubrobacterales > Solirubrobacteraceae > DASQFQ01. The sequence goes on along the minus strand of CAWERW010000007.1, from coordinate 236,629 downwards.
CCGAGCGCGAGCGGCGCGCGAAGATCATCCACGCCGAGGGCGAGTTCCAGGCCGCCGCGAAGCTGGCGGACGCGGCGGGCGTGATCAGCCGCGAGCCGGCCGCGCTGCAGTTGCGCTACCTGCAGACGCTGCGCGAGATCGGCGGCAACGAGCAATCGTCGACGATCGTCTTCCCGCTCCCGATCGACATCGTCAAGCCGCTGCTGGACCGGATCACACCCGCACCCGCGGGTGCGTCGAAGCAGGCGAACGGCGAGCTGCCCGAGGCCGCTCGCGTCGGGGAGCTACCCGAGCCTCAGTAGCGCAGGCCTGAGGACTGCGAGTGCTTGAAGCGCTTGCCGCGGCACTCGAAGTCGCCCTTGTCATACGCGTCCGAGGTCTTCGAGATGGCCGACTTGCTCGGCTCGGCCTTCTCGTCGGCCAGGCCGACCGCGGCGCCGGCGAGCGCGCCGGTCGTCACGACGGTCGCGACGACGGCGGTGAACACGCGGCGGGTGCGGCGCCGGACGCGCGGAGACGAGGGCGACTCGTCGACCGAAGCCAGCACGGATACGTCGTCGAAGCGCTCCATCACCCTGATCCTACCCCCGCGATCAACCCTCGTCACCCCCGGTGCGCGTGACCAGGCGCCCGCCCGCTCGCTCGCCGGTCGCGAGGCGCACGAGCGGCGGGGCCAGCACGCGCGCCGCGGCGGCGAGGGCGTAGGGGCGCGGGACGTAGCGCTCGTGCTTGCGCCCCAGCCCGGCGTCGACGATCGCCTGCGCGCCGCGCTCGGGCGTCGAGACGAGCCGCCGCGTGAAGCGGTTGTCGACGAGCTCGGACTGCGGGAAGCCCTCGGTGCTGATGAAGCCGGGCAGCACGATGCCGACGTGCACGCCGTGCGGCGCCTCCTCGCCGGCCAGCGCGTCCGACCAGCCGGCGAGCGCGAACTTGCTCGCCGAGTAGGCGCCCGAGCCCGGGCGCGCGACGCGGCCGGCGGTGCTCGAGACGTTGACGATCGCGCTCGGCGCGCTGCTGCGGAGCAGCGGCAGGAGCGCCTCCGTCAGCCGCACCACAGCGTCGAAGTTGACCTCCATGTGGCGCTTGACGTTCTCCCAGCCGCCGTCGGCGAACTTCGCGCGCCAGGCGGCACCGGCGTTGTTGACCAGCAGGTCGAGCCGGCCGTGGCGCTCCTCGACGTGGGCGAGCACGCGCCCGGGCGCGCCCTCCTCGGTCAGGTCACAGGCGCAGAACGAGGCATCCAGCTCCGTCGCCAGCGCGCGCAGGCGCTCCTCGCGACGGGCGACGAGGACGAGCTGGGCGCCGTGCTCGCGGGCCAGGAGGCGGGCGGTCGCCTCGCCGATCCCGGACGAGGCGCCGGTGACGATGGCGACGGTCATGCCGAGGCATGTGCCCGAACCGCGCGACCGGCAACCTCACCGAGCTACTTCTGCTGCTTCCAGGTGTCCTGGACGGTCGTCCCGCCGGTGGTGCTGTCGAGCTGGATCTCCTCGAAGACGAGCTCGACGCTCTCGGTGTCCTCGCCGCTCTCGAAGTCCTGGGTCCACGACGCGAGCCGCGCGTTCTTGAGCGTGACGGTCTGGTACATCCGATCGACGCCCGACTCCGGCGCCGGCCCGTAGAAGCGGATCACCACCTCCTTGAGGACCTCGTTCTTGGTCAGGGCCTGCATGAACTGCGGCGAGGCGGCGTCGACCCCCTTCTTGAACGAGATCGCCTTGTACTGGCGCTTCCCGCTCGCCTCACCGGTGGCGACGTCACGCGGCGCGTTGACCGAGAGCCGGTAGTTCGAGATCGCGATCGAGTCCTCGCGGCCCTTGACCTTCGCGCTGCCCTTGAACTTGCCCTGGGTCTCGCCCTCGATCGTCATGAACGCGGTCTTCTGACCGCGCTGCGCCGTCGGGGCGGCGTTCGGCGTGTTCGTCGCGGCCTCGCGCATGAGGGCGGCGGACGCGCGGTTGCCGATCGCGGACTGCAGCCCGAACAGCTGGACCACGCCGTTCTCGTCGCGCCTGCCGTCCTTCCTCGAGACCTTGGACCGAGACACGGCACATCCTTTCGCCGGGGTCTCGATCCTACGCACGCGAGGCCCGCCGCGCCAGTGCGCGGCGGACCCTCGCGAGCGACCTACGCCGCGTCGAGCGCGAGCTCGGCGGGCGCCTTCTCGGGCGCCTTGCGGCGGTCGACGAGCAGCGCGGTGCAGGCGACCGCGCCGGCGGCGCAGAGGGCGGCGCCGACCCAGAGCGCGTCCTTCATGCCGTCGACGTAGGTCTGGGCGTCGCCGCCGAACGCGTGCGCGGCGGGCACGAGCGCGCCCAGCGCGGCGACGCCGACGGCGATGCCGGCCTGGCGGAACGTGTCGTTGACGCCCGCGGCGAGGCCGCTCATCTGCTGCGGGGCCGAGCTCAGCGCGACAGCGCTCAGCGCCGGGTTGAAGAGCCCGCTGCCGATGCAGGCGACGATCACGCCGGGGAGGAACACGGTCCACGACGAGTCGACCGCGGCGAGCGTCAGCAGCGCCTGGCCTACGCCGACGATCGCGAGCCCGCCCGCGATCAGGCGCCCGGGCCCGACCTTCTCGACGAGGTTCGCGGTCGCGCCGGAGACGACGAGCATGATCAGCGTGCCGGGCAGGTAGACGAGCCCGGCCTCGATCGCCGACAGCCCGAGGATCTGCTGCAGGTAGATCGTCGTGTAGAGGAACACGGCGAAGAACGACGCGGAGATGGCGAACGCCGCGACCTGCGCGCCCGTGAAGGCACGGTTGCGGAACAGCCCGAGCGGGAGCATCGGCTCCTTCACGCGCGCCTCGACGGCGATGAACGCGACGAGGAACGCGACGGCGCCGCTGAGCTCGGCGATGATCGTCGCGCTCGTCCAGCCGTCCTCGTTGCCGCGCAGCAGCGCGAGCACGAGCAGGAACAGGCCGGCGGTCAGCGTGACCTGGCCGGGCAGGTCGAGCTTGCGGGCGTGGGGATCGCGCGACTCCTCGACCGACTTGCGCGTGATCGCGATGCAGAGCAGGCCGAGCGGCAGGTTGACGAGGAAGATCCAGCGCCAGTCGAGGCCGCTGGTCAGCGCGCCGCCGACGAGCGGGCCGATGGCGAAGGCGGCGCCGATCGAAGCGCCGTAGGCGGCGAACGCCTTGCCGCGCTGCTGCGGGTTCGGGAACGCCTGCGAGAGCAGCGCGAGCGAGACGGCGAACATGATCGCGGCGCCGACGCCCTGCGCGGCGCGCGCGGAGTTCAGCATCACGATGTCGGTGGCCGCCGCGCACACGAGCGACGTCACGGTGAAGACGGAGAGACCGATCGTGAACAGCCGGCGGCGACCGAAGCGGTCGGCCAGCGAGCCGGCCGTCAGCACGACGGCGGCGAGGGCGAGGGTGTAGGCGTCGACGACCCACTGCAGGCCGGACAGGCCCGTGTTCAGGTCGGCGGCGATGTCGGACAGCGCGGTGTTCACGACCGCGATGTCGAGCATCAGCATCGCGGTCGCCGCACACACCACGGCGAGGGTCCAGCGTTGCGTTGAGGTCACGGTTGAGGCTCCGGGGGGATCGGGGGGACTGTCGAATCGCATGCTCCCGGCGGGCCGCCGGGAGCACATCGGGGGTTTCCCTAGTCGTCGGCGCGCACGTTGCCGGTGGCCCGGAACACGTTGTCCGGGTCCCACCCGGCCTTGACGCGCGCGAGCCGCTCGTAGTGCGGGCCGTAGGCGGCGCGGACGCGGTCCACGCCCTCCTCGCCGACGAAGTTGAGGTAGGTCGCGCCGGTGCGGAACGGCGCCATCGCGTCGCGCCAGCTGCGGCCGTACGCGATGTTGCGCTCGTCGTCGCCGGCGTCCTCCCACAGCAGCAGCGGGTGCACGACGAAGCGCGCGCCGCGGCCGGTCAGCGGGGTCGAGCCGTCGGGCGCGCGCGCGACGGCGCCGCCCCAGGCGGGGATGAAGATCTGCGCCGGCCCGCCGGGCAGCCCGGCGGCGAGGGCGACGATCGCGTCCAGCGCGGCGTCGTCCATGTCCTCGAGGTACTCGGCGGTCCACCAGTTGCGGTAGCCGGGCGGGTCGTCGATCGAGCACTGGAAGTCCGCGTACGCGGTCGGCTCGAACGCGTCGAGCGCGGGCGGGCCGAACTCCCGGACCGGGGCGAGCGCGGCCTCGCCCTCCTCGATCGAGCCGGCGTGCATGCCGACGATCGCGACCGCGGGCCGGCCGCGCAGCGCGGCGGGGATGTCGTCCTCGTCGGGCGCGTTGAGGAACACGAACGCGAGCGACAGCTCGTCGGGCGCATCGACCATCACGTCGCGGAAGAGCGCGAGCAGCTCGCGAGCGCGATCGGCGGGATGCAGCACGAGCCCGCCGAGCACCTGCGGGCCGACGGGGTGCAGCGTGAGCTCGATCGCGGTCACGACGCCGAAGTTGCCGCCGCCGCCGCGCAGCGCCCAGAACAGGTCGGGATGCTCGTCGGCGGTGGCGCGGACGAGCTCGCCGCTCGCGGTCACGAGCTCGACGGCGCGCACGTTGTCGGCCGCGAGGCCGTGCTTGCGCTCGAGCCAGCCCGAGCCGCCGCCGAGCGTGAGGCCGGCGACGCCGGTGGTCGAGACGCGGCCGCCGACGGCGGCGAGGCCGTGCTCCTGGGTCGCGCGGTCGACGGCCGCCCAGGTCTGGCCGCCGCCGACGCGGACGATGCGCCGCTCGGGGTCGACGACGATCTCGTCCAGGCCGCGGACGTCGATGACGAGGCCGTCGTCGACGAGCGACAGGCCGGCGACGGAGTGGCCGCCGGCGCGCACCGCCACGCGCAGGTCACGGGCGCGGGCGAACGCGAGCGCGGCGCTGACCTGGTGCGGGTGCGAGCAGCGCGCGACGTGGCGCGGCCGCTTCTCGATCATGCCGTTGAAGAGCGTGCAGGCGTCCTCGTACTCGGGCTCGCCGGGGTCGTAGACGTGGCCGCGCAGCGCGTGGCGCAGCTGGTACAGAGCAGGGTCGTGGATGATCGACATGGGGTTGCAGACGCGCGCTCGCGCGTTGCTATTCCACGGTCAGGTCGAGCTCGTACTCGACGACGCCCGAGGCGGTGCCCATGGGGCGGAAGCCGAGGTTGACGAGCAGCGCCCGCGCGGGCTTGTTCTCGCTCAGCGTCGAGGCGGTGAGGGCGCTCAGGCCGGCGCCGCGCGCGTGCGCGACGAGCTCGGTGGCGAGCGCGGTGCCGATGCCGCGGCCGTGCCACGCGTCGGCGACCTCGAAGGCGATCTCCGCGCGCCCGGGCTCGCCGGGCCAGGCCGCGTAGCGCGCCGAGGCGACGATCGCGCCGGCGTCGTCCTGGGCGACGATCGCGACGTGGTCGCGCTGGTCGACCTCGGTCAGGAACGCGAGGTCGCGCGCGCTCAGCTTCGGCTTCGGGGCGAGGAAGCGGCGGCGCCGCGACTCGTCGCTGAGGCCGCGGAAGAGGGCGGCGACGCCGGGCTTGTCGTCGCCCGCGATCGGCCGGACGCCGAGGCGGATCTCGCCGGGGAGGTGGAGGAGGTGCGACGACATGAACCGCTAGACGTGCGCCGCGCCGCGGCTATTCCCGGGGTACGGGAGCCCGCACCCCCATACGCCTGACAGCACCCCCCGCGGGGGTTCCCCTGGCTGCCAATCTCCTGCCGACCCGAAAAGGACCAGGACGGATACCTAACCTTGACTCCCCCGCTCTTCACTCTGCTCTACGCGCCGATGTACCAGGCGCCGCGCCTCACCCCCACCGGCACGCCGGCCGCGCTGCGCCCGCGCTAGACACCCGCCACGGAAGGCTCCAAGACCCGCCGCGCTCCCCCCGCGGCGGGTCTTTTTTTGCGCCGGGACAGCAAGAAGGCCCGCCGTGGGCGGGCCTTCGGTGCTGCGGAGAGAGAGGAGGGGAGGGCTACGCGTAAGCGATGCGGACGCGCGGCATCGGGAACCAGCGCGGGCCCTTGCGGGCGACCTTGGGCTTGCGCTGCATCCGCGAGCGGCGGTACTCGCCGAGGGTCATGCCCTCGGGGATGGAGGACTCCACGTAGTTGAAGTTGTTGGCGTCGGAGGGCATGCGCACATACTGCTCCGCCGCGGCCCGCCGTTCGACGGGGCAACCTCGTCAATGCGAGTGAGGACAGCCGTACCTGCGGCGGTACTAGTTGACCGACGGGTCCGGCGGCATCGTCGAGAGGAGCGCGTACTCGCGGCCCTTGCGGCGCAGCACGGCCGACCACAGGCCGTCGGCGTCCTCGGCGAAGATCTCCGCGCGCTGGGGCGGCTCGATGATCCAGGACTCGTCCTCGAGCTCGCCCTCGAGCTGGCCGGGCCCCCAGCCGGCGTGGCCGGCGAACACGCGCGCGCGGCGCACGCCGTCGGCGACGTCGCCGACGTCGGCCGTCTCGCTGCCGACGAAGCCGAGGTCGTCGTCGAGCAGCACGCCGGCCAGCTCCGGGTGGTCGAACTCGGCGAGCACGATCACGGACTCCGCGGCCACGGGCCCGCCGAAGTAGACGGGCGCGCCGACGTCGGCGAGGTCGGAGAGGTCCGGGACGACGTCGGCCACGAGCGTCTCGGCGGGGCGGTTGAGCACGAGCCCCATCGCGCCCTCGCCGGTGTGCTCCGCGATCAGGATCACCGTGCGGTGGAAGTTGGGGTCCACCAGGGCGGGTGAGGCGATCAGGAGCTTGCCGCGCAGCGAGTCCATGGCTGACACATTGTTAGCGTGCTGGGATGCTCGGCGTGCTCGCCTTCGGCGACTCGATCACGAACGGGGGCGGCGAGCTGCAGTGGGGCGTCGCATTGCAATCGTGGGCGTTGTGGACGGCGCGCGCGCTCGGGCTGCCCTACACGCCCTACGCGACCGACGGCGCAAGCGTCCGCAGCGTGCTCGACGAGCAGATCCCGGCCTTCGAGCGTCACGCCGCCGCGCCCGGCGGCCCGTTCGACCTCGGCTGCCTCTACATCGGCACGAACGACGTGCGCGCCTTCGACTGGGACCCGTTCGCCTACGAGCAGGGGCTCGGCGAGGCGCTGACGTTCGTGGCCGCGCGCTGCGAGCGCACGCTGACCGCGACGCTCCCGCTCGACCTCGGCCGCCCGCGCGCGGGCGCGAAGGTCGCCGACGCCAACGCGATCATCGAGCGCCGCGCCCGCGAGGCGGGCGCGCTCGTGGTCGACCTCAGCGGCTTCCGCGGCCGCGACGTCCTGATGGCCGACCACGTCCACCCGACCGCGTTCGGCCAGATCGCGATCGCCGAGCGCGCGCTCACGGTTCTTCAGAGAGATGGGCTTCCCACGCGCGTGCGCCCGCGCGATTTCGTCTCCTACGAGACCACCCGCTGGGGGCGGCTGCGCGGCGACGCGACGTACGCCTACCGCCACGCGAAGGTCAGCGCGGAGGCCGCGCTCAACCTCGCGCGGCTGCGGTTCGGGCGCTAGGCCGCCGCGCGCGCGTCGGCCGCTTCGAGCACGACCTGGCGCAGGCGGTTGAACAGGCGCCGCGCGCCGACCAGCTCGGGCCGGGTCGCGCCGCGGTCGGCCAGCGTGCGCGTCGTGGCGTCGCCGAAGCGCTCGAGGAACGTGTGCCGCTCGACCAGCGTCGCGCCGGCGAGGTCGGCGTGGGTGATGAGGCGCCGCGTCGCTTCGAGCGCGACGTCGTAGTCGCCGCTGCGGCATGCGCCGGCGAGGGCGGCCGCCCACGTGCCGAGCTGCTCGCGGCCCGGGACGCTCGCGAACCAGCCCGGGGGGCCGTCGTAGAGACCGCGGGCGACGGCCGCGGCGAGATCGCCCGCGGAGCCGCCGAGCAGCTCGTGCAGGATCGCCAGCGGCTCGGTGGGGAGCGCGACCGGGCGGACCTCGGGGCGGGTCGCGGAGGCGGTCTCGGAGTTCAGGCGCCGCAGCTCGGAGGCGGGGAAGCGGCGGTGGCCGCCGCTCGTACGCACGACCTGGATGCGGCCCGTGTCGGCCCAGCGGCGCACGGTGCTGGTGGAGATCCCGAGCGCCTCGGCGGCCTCGCCGAGCGTGACGGTGGCGCCGCCCGCGGCGGCGGGCTGGTTCGGCTCGGTCAGGCCGCGCGGCGGCGCGGGCACGACGGCGGGCTCGTCGGTCAGCGGCTCGAACGCCAGCGCGAGCCGCTCGAGCGGCAGGCCGTCGCGCAGCAGCGCCTCTATCACGGAGGCGGGCGCCGGGCGCCCGAAGGCGTAGCCCTGCGCGAGCCCGATCCCGAGGTGGCGCAGCCAGCGCGCCTGCTCGGCGCCTTCGACGCCCTCGGCGACGACGGCGACGTTCATCGCGCTCGCCATCGAGACGATCGCGCGCAGGATGTGGCGGTCGCCCTCGTCCTCGACGACGCCGGCGCAGAACGCGCGGTCGACCTTGATCGCCTCGATCGGGAAGCGCTTGACGTGGTTGAGCGAGGAGTAGCCGGTCCCGAAGTCGTCGAGCATCAGCCGCACGCCGAGGTCCTTGAGGTCCTGCAGCACCGCGGTCGGCGAGGAGGTCTCCTCCATCAGCACGCTCTCGGTCAGCTCCAGCCCGAGCCGGTCGGGCTCGACGCCGGTCTGGCGCAGGATGGCCGCGAGCTCCTCCGGCAGCGACGCCTCGGCGAGCTGGCGGCCCGAGAGGTTGACGGTCAGGCAGGGAAGGTCGATGGCGGGGTCGGCGGTCCAGCGCGCGAGCTGGCGGCACGCCTCGAGCAGCACCCAGCGCCCGAGCGGCACGATCAGCCCGCTCTCCTCGGCGACGGGCACGAACGCGCCCGGCAGCACGATCCCGTCCTGCGGGTGGCGCCAGCGCACGAGTCCCTCGACGGCGACGATGCTGCGCCGGTCGAGGTCGATGATCGGCTGGTAGTAGAGCTCGAGCTCGTCGCGCTCGAGCGCGCCCCGCAGGTCCTCCTCGAGCTTGAGGCGCTCCATCATGCGCCGCCGCATCCCGCTGTCGAACAGCTCGTAGCGCGCGCCGCCGTGGTCCTTGGCGCGGTACATCGCGACGTCGGCGTCGCGGACGAGCGTCTCCGCGGAGTGGCTGCGCCCGTCGCTGACCACGATGCCGATCGAGGCGGCGATGAACGTGGAGCGATCGCCGATCACGAGCGGGGCCGACAGCGCGTCGAGCAGCCCCTGCGCGACCTCGATCGCGCCGCGCTCGCCGGGCTGGCCCTCGCACAGCACTGCGAACTCGTCGCCGCCCATGCGCGCCAGCGTGTCGCTCGCGGCGACGTGTGGCGCGAGCCGGCGGCCCAGCTCGACGAGCAGCTCGTCGCCGCGCTGGTGGCCGAGCGTGTCGTTGACGAGCTTGAAGCGGTCGACGTCGAGCACGAGCACGGCGACGGAGCCACCGTCGCGGGCGGCAAGCGCGAGCGCGTGGTGGACGCGGTCGACGAACAGCGCGCGGTTCGGCAGCCCGGTCAGCGGGTCGTGCAGCGCCCGGTGCTTGACCTCCTCCTCGAGCTCGACGACACGCCGCAGGGCCTCGTCGAGGCCGCTGCCGTTCACGTAGGCCTGCGAGCTCATGATGTCGCCGTCGCCGCCTCGGGATCGAGCTGGTTCATCTCCGCGCAGAACGCGGCGACGACCATCGGGTCGAACTGGCGGCCGGCGCAGCGGCAGAGCTCCTCGAAGGCGGTCGCGGTCGGCAGCGCCTCGCGGTACGGGCGCGGCGAGGTCATGGCGTCGTAGGCGACGCAGACCGCGATGATGCGCGAGCCGAGCGGGATCCGCTCGCCGCGGATGCCGTCCGGGTAGCCGGTGCCGTCGTAGCGCTCGTAGCTGGAGCGCACGAGCCGCGCCACCGGCGACAGCGCGGGCGCGGCGGAGAGGATGCGCTCGCCGACCACGGGATGGCGGCGGATCTGCGCCCACTCCTCGGGCTCGAGGGCGGAGCGCTTGTGCAGGATCGCCTCGGGCACGGCGAGCATGCCGATGTCCTGGAGCTCGGCGGCGCGCACGACGTCGTCGAGCTCGCCGAGCGCGAGGCCGAGCCGGCGCCCGACGGCGATCGCGTGTGCGGCGACGCGCGGGAGGCCGACCGACGATCCGCCGGCGCGTCGCTCGGAGAGGATCTGCAGCAGCACGTCACGGACCTGACGCTCGGACGACAGGCGCTGCCAGCGCGCCCTGGCGCGCAGGCGCTCGTGGGCGACCGCGAGCGCGCCGGCGCCGTCGGACGCCTCGTCGGGGATCCGCGCCTCGCCGCGCACCGCTCCGGCGGCGAGCCGCTCGGAAATGGCGCCGAGCGCGGAGTGGGCCGCGGCGGCCGGCGTCAGCGCGCCGGTGTCGACCGGGCCGAGGAAGGCGTAGAGCGAGGCGTCGATCCGGTACGCGCGGGCGCCGAGCGGGGCGCACGCGGACTGCAGGGCGTCGCCGAGGCGGCGCGGCAGCTCGAGATCGGCGCTCGTGAGCAGCACGTCGTCGAGGTCGTTGCCGGGATACAGCGCCAGCAGCTCCACGCGCGCGGGGATGCCATTGAGGCGAGCGAGGTCGGCATGCAGGCCGGCGCGCGTGCGCAGGCCCGTCTCGAGGTCGAGGTCCTGGTGGCGCGCGACGGCCATGCCGTGGCGCAGGACGTGACGGGCACGCCCGAGGTGGTTGCTCAGGGACTGCTGCACGTTCGAGTCATCGGCAGGTAAGGGGTTCTTCGACAGCCCGTGCCCGGAAGCTGCGCGCTCAGGCAGGTCCTGGACGAACCTCCCCTCCCCGGCGCGAAAGCTTCCACAAGCTCCCGGGTGGTCGAACCAAGCTGCCAGAGCGTGGGCGGACGGCCTCGCGGGGCCGAAAGCACCGTCGATGGCCAATCGTTCACCACACGCCATTCGCTGGGGGATCTCCCTCTCCGTCCTCTCGGGCATTGCCGTCCTGCTCTCCTTCACGCCCCCACAGGCGTCCGCGGCCGAGCGCACGTCGCTCGTCGTGGTGATGGAGAAGGCAGGCGCCGGCAGCGCACCGGAGCGCGCGGTCGAGGGCCTGGGCGGACGTGTGGTGCGCAAGATCCCGCTGGTTCGCGGGTTCTCCGCCCGGGTTCCGCGCAGCGCGGTGCGCGCGCTGCGCGGCGTCCGCGGCGTCCGCGCCGTGCATCGTGACCGCTCCTACGCGCTGCGCAGCGCCGCCGAGGTCGTCGTCACGCCCGCCACGCCGAGCACCACGCTCGACGCGCTGCGCGGCACCGTCAACGCCGGCACGCTCGACGGCGGCCCCACCGACGTGGCGATCATCGACTCGGGCGTCTCGCCCAGCGGCTCGCTCGCCGGCCGCGTCGTCAACGGCCCCGACTTCTCCTCCGACGCACGCGTCGACGAGCTCCGCCACCTCGACTCCTTCGGCCACGGCACGCACCTCGCCGGCATCGTCGCCGCGGTCGCGCCGCAGGCCCGCATCGTCAACGTCAAGGTCGCCGACAGCGACGGCTCGACCTCGCTCGTGCGCCTCCTCTCCGCGCTCGACTGGGTGACCCGCCACGGCGACCGCGGCAGCCTCGACGTCCGCGTCGTGAACCTCGCGTTCGGCGCCGAGACCGAGGGCTCCTACCGCGACGACCCGCTGGCCTACGCCGCCGAGCGCGCCTGGCACGACGGCGTCGTCGTCATCGCCTCCGCCGGCAACGGCGGCGCCGAGGCCGAGCACCTCGACTCGCCCGCGCATGACCCCTACCTCGTGGCCGTCGGCGCGCTGGACTCCGGCCCGACCGCTGCGACCTCCGACGACTTCGTCGCCCCGTTCTCGAGCCGCGGCTCGGCGACGCGCGGCCCCGACGTCGTCGCTCCCGGCGTCGCCATCGTCTCCAACCGCGTCGTCGGCTCGTTCCTCGACGAGGCCTTCCCGGCCGCCCGCCTCGACGGCGGCTTCCGCGGCTCGGGCACCTCGCAGGCCGCCGCCACCGTCTCCGGCGCCGCCGCGCTGCTGATCGGCGACCGTCCCAGGCTCGACCCCGACGAGGTCAAGGCGCTCCTCCGCGCCGGCGCCCGCCCCCTTCCCGGCACTGACGCGTCGCTCCAGGGCGCCGGTGTGGTCGACGTCGCCGCCTCCGCGCTCGCCACGCTCCCCCGCCGCGGCGTCGCGCAGCGCTTCCTCCCCGCCCGGCTCGGCGGCTGGCTGCGCGGTGCGGTCTCCAACCAGTTCGCAGTCGAGAACCTGAAGGGCTCGCGCTGGACCGGCTCGCGCTGGACCGGCAGCCGCTGGACCGGCTCGCGCTGGACCGGCTCGCGCTGGACCGGCAGCCGCTGGACGGGCTCGCGCTGGACCGGCTCGCGCTGGACCGGCGTCGAGTGGGGCAGCTGAGCGTGAACCCATGGAGCGCTTCCGCCTGAGCCGAGGTCCCGGCGCCGTCTGGGCGCTCAACGGGGCCCTGGTCGCGGGCGGGATCGCGATCTTCCAGCACGTCGGCGCGCTCCCCGCGCCGGCCAGCGCCGCGCATGTCCCCTGGTGGGGACTCGCGCTCGCCTTCGCGCTCACCGAGGTGGCGGTCGTGCACGTGCACTTCCGCCGCGGCGCGCACACGCTGACGCTCGCCGAGCTGCCGCTCGCGCTGGGCCTGCTGTTCGCCGCGCCCGGTGACGTCGTGCTGGGCTGGGTCATCGGCGCCGGCCTCGTGCTCGCGCTCAACCGCAACCTCCCGCGCGTGCGGCTCGTGTTCAACCTCGGCCAGCTCGGCGTCACGGCCGGGATCGCGGCCGCGCTCTTCCACGCCGTCTCCGGGCCGGTCGCCGACCCCGGGCCGCGCGTCTGGGCGGCCGCGGTGGCCGCCGTGCTGCTCGCGGCGGCGGTCTCCGTCGTGCTCGTCGGCGCCGCGATGTGGCTGTCGGGCGACGGGATGCGGCCGCGCAAGCTCGGCGCGATGGTCGGGATGGCCGTCGCCGTGGCCGCGATCAACGCGAGCCTCGGCCTCGCGGCCGGCACCGTCATCGGCACCGACCCGCGGGGCGCGATCCTGCTGCTGGCGCCGGCCGCTGCGGTCTTCCTCGCGTACCGCGCCTACACCTCCGAGCAGCGCCAGCGCACGAACCTCGAGTTCCTCCACAAGGCGAGCCGGGCGCTGACGGGAGCGGGCGACATGGCGCCGGGCGTCGCGGGCATGCTCGCGATGGCGCTCGAGACGTTCCGCGGCGAGGTCGCCGAGGTCTGCCTGCTGCCCACCGGCGAGGACGGCAACGGCCGGCGGATCACCGTCGGGCCCGCCGAGCACCTCGACATCATGCGGTCGCTGCCGGGCAGCGTCGCCAAGGAGATCGCCGAGCTGATCGGCGAGGACCGCTCGGCGCGCATCGTCTCGGCCACGGCGGTCGAGGGCGCGTTCGCCGCCCACCTGCGCCGGCTCGGCGCACGCGAGGCGATGCTCGCCCCGCTGCCGGGCGAGAAGGGGCTGATCGGCGCGATGCTGATGGTCAACCGGCTCGACACGGGCGGCTCGTTCGGGCGCGAGGACGTCAAGCTGTTCGAGACGCTCGCCCACCAGGCGGGCGCCGCGCTCGGCCAGGACCAGCTGACCGCGAAGGTCTCCGAGCTGCGCGACCTGCAGGCCCACCTCGAGCACCAGGCGTTCCACGACCCGCTCACCGGGCTTGCCAACCGGCTGCTGTTCATGGACCGCGTCAACCACACGCTCCAGCGGCGCCAGGGCAACGCCGTCGTCATCTACATCGACCTCGACGACTTCAAGCCGATCAACGACACCTACGGGCACGACGCGGGCGACGCCGTGCTGGTCGCGGCGGCCGAGCGGCTGCGCGCATCGCTGCGCACGGCGGACACCGCGGCGCGGCTGGGCGGCGACGAGTTCGCGGTGCTGCTCGTCGACATCGACGAGGAGTACATCCCGGTGGTGGCCGACCGCATCGTCAGCAACCTCGTGCGCTCGCTCGACTTCAACGGCCGCGAGCTCGAGGTCAAGGCGAGCCTCGGCATCGCCACCGCGAAGTCCGGGTCGGGCGTCGACGCCGACGAGCTCGTGCGCAACGCCGACGTCGCGATGTACGTCTCAAAGCACGGCGGCAAGGGCCGCCTCAGCCACTACGAGCCGCAGGCGGCCTAGAGCGCTTCCACCCCGTCGACCAGGCGGTCGAGGTCGCCGAGGTCGTTGTAGTAGTGCACCGACGCGCGCACGAGGTCGGTGAGGCCGCGGCCGTCGAAGTCGAGCCGCGCGTAGGTCGCGGGGGAGAGCGAGACGTTGACGCGCCGGTCGCGCAGCGCCGCCACCACCTCCGCCGTGGCGCGGCCCTCGACCGTGAACGTCACGATCGCCGAGCGCTCGGCGCCGAGGTCGCGCACCGTGACGCCGGGCAGGGCCGACAGGCGCGCGCGCAGCTCCTCCGCGAGCGCGCGCACGCGCGCGCGGATCGCGTCGAGGCCGACGCCGAGGGCGTAGTCGACCGCGACGCCGAGACCGATCTTCGTCGCGACGTTGCACTCCCAGTTCTCGAAGCGCCGCGCGTCCGGGCGGATGCGGTAGCTGCCGTCGGGCTGCCACTCGGCGGCGTGCAGGTCGAGCAGCGGCGGCTCGAGCCGCTCGACGAGCTCGCGGCGGACGTAGAGGAAGCCGGTCCCGCGCGGCCCGCGCAGGAACTTGCGCCCGGTGGCGGAGAGCATGTCGCAGCCGATCTCGCCGACGTCGACCGGCATCTGCCCCACCGACTGGCAGGCGTCGAGCAGCAGCGGCACGCCGGCGGCGCGGCACAGCGCGCCGACCTCGGCGGCCGGGTTGACGAGCCCGCCCTGGCTCGGCACGTGCACGAGCGAGACGAGCTTGACGCGCTCGTCGAGCATCGCGGCGAGGCGGCCGGTGTCGACCTGGCCGTGCTCGTCGTCGGGGACCACGACGACCGCGGCGCCGGTGCGGTCGGCGACCTGGCGCATCGGGATGTAGTTGCTCGCGTACTCGGCGGTGGTGGTGAGGATGCGGTCGCCCGCGCGCAGCTCGAGCGAGTAGAAGGCCATGTCCCACGCGCGCGTGGCGTTCTCCACGATCGCGATCTCGTCGCGCCGCGCGCCGATGAGCCGCGCGACGGCGTCGTAGGTGTGCTCGACCCGGTCCTCGCGCTCGGCGGCGGCCTCGTAGCCGCCGATCTCCGCCTCGCGCCGCAGGTGCTCGACGACCGCCTCGAGCACGGGCGCCGGCGGCAGCGCGGCCCCGGCGTTGTTGAGGTGGGCGACGTGCTCGGCGCCTGGCGTGTCCGCGCGGGCCCGGGCGACGTCGATGCTCACGGCTTCCGCGCCGCGATCATCAGGTTGTAGAAGACGTCCGGCGGCAGCCGCGGCTCGAGCAGCGCCCGGTCGACCTTCTGCAGGCCGAGGTAGCCGCGGAACGCGTACTGGAACCACAGCCACGGGATGTCGTCATGGTTCGCGCTCGCCTCGAGCGTGCGGTTGAACCAGCCGAACCAGTTCGCGAGCAGCTCCTCGCCACGCACCGTCGCGGCCGTGAAGCCGGCGCCCTCCATCAGGCGCCGCAGGTCGCCGGGGTCGAACGCGTGCACGTCGACGACCGACTCGAGCGCGTGCTCGGCGTCCTCGGCCCGCGGCGGGCCGCCGTTCGAATCTCCATAGACGGCGGGCCGGGCGCGCACCGCGCGGCGCCACAGCGGGGCGGCGCGCAGCGCCGCGCGCTTCGGCCACGCCGCGATGCGGTCGCCGCGGCGCGACGGCTCGCCGGCGAAGAACAGCGTCCCGCCCGGCCGCAGCACGCGCGCGAACTCCGCGAACGAGCGCTCGAGGTCGGGCAGGTGGTGCAGCACCGCGTGGCCGAGCACGAGGTCGAACGACGCGTCCTCGAACGGGAGCTCGGCGGCGTCGCAGGCGGCGGTCTCGACGGCGAGCCCGAGCCGCTGCGCGTTCGTCTCGAGCGCAGCCAGCATCCCCGGCGAGATGTCCGTGCAGGTCGCGGCGCCGACGACCCCGGCCTTCAGCAGGTTGAGCGAGAAGTAGCCGGTGCCGGCGCCGATCTCGAGCGAGCGAGCGTACGGGCCGGGGCGCGGGCCGAGCAGCTTCGAGAGCTTGCCGAGCACCTGCGCCGCGCCCACCTCGCCGTAGTCGATGCCCCACTTGGCGTCGTAGTCGCCGGCCGCGACGTCGTGGTAGCGGCGGTTGACGTCGAGGATCTCGTGCTCGGTGGGAGGCGCTGCCATGGGGGCGTGAGGGTAGCCGGAACCATTGCGCGCAACCTGGCGCGCGGCCGCCCGTTTCAGGCCTTGTCTCTCCCGAGCGCTCGCCGGCGAGCCGGGTCCATGCATCTCCACCACCACACACGAGGAGGACGCATGCCGCGTTCCCTGCTCGCCGCGCTGGTCGCCGCGCTCGCGGCGGTCATGCCGGCCGCTGCCTGGGCGCAGAGCGCCCCGACCCTGACGTTCGACCAGCCGTGCTACTCGCCCGGCGACGCGATGGCGTTCACCGGCTCCGGCTACACGCCGGGCGGGGCGGTGAACATGCTCTTCAACTCGTTCGCCACCCAGGAGGTGGGAGGCTTCGACACCACGGCCGACGCCGCCGGCGCGATCGCCGGCCGGATCGAAGTTCCCGACCCGGACGAGTACCTCGGGGACAACGACTCAGCCGGCGAGATGTCCGTCGCCGCCAACGACAGGACGCGCGTCGACGCCGGCGGCGGGCCGGACACGGCGGTCGGCTTCACGACGCTCCGGCTGTCGCGCTACGAGGTCCGGCTCGAGCAGCCCAACGGCCGCGCGCCGCGGGCCGGCAAGCGCATGCGGGTCGAGGCCGTCGGCTTCACGGCCTCCCGCGGCAAGACGCTGTTCGCGCACTACCGCCGCAACCGCCGGACGCACAAGACGGTCAAGCTGGGCCGCCTCGCCGGCGACTGCGGCGACCGCACCAGCACGCTGAAGCGCGCGCTGCCGAAGGGGCTGCGGCCCGGCCGCTACGAGCTCGTCTTCAACACCTCGCGCAGCGATCCGCAGGCGTTCCCGAAGCAGGCGCAGAAGCTGCGGCTGCGCTAGCCGCGCTTCGCGCGGTACACGGCCGCGTCCGCGCGATCGATGAGCACGTCGAGCGTGTCGCCGCGCTCCAGCGTCGCGAGGCCCACGCTGTAGCCGGGCTCGTGGGCCCCGCGGACCGCCCGGTTGATCTCGTCGAAGCGCTGCTCTACCTCGTCCTCGCCGGCGTTGGAGAGCACGCAGACGAACTCGTCCCCGCCGTAGCGGACGATCGGGTCGAAGGACCGCAGCCCGCCCCGCAGGGCGTTGACGACGGCTTGGAGCACGCGGTCGCCGCCGGCGTGCCCCTCGCGGTCGTTGACGCTCTTGAGGTCGTTGACGTCGACGAACGCCATCACGAGCCGTCCGTCGCCCCTGGCCGCGCGGTCGAGCTCGCGCTGGAGCGCGAGCCGGCCGGGCGTTCGCAGATAGGCGCCGGTGAGCTCGTCGACGTAGGCGTGCTGGAGCTCGAGGTCCGCCCGCGCGCGATCACGGGCGGCCGCCTCGCGGTCGCGCGCCGCGCGCTCGCGGTCGGCGGCGGCGCGGGCTGCGGTCGAGCGCCGCCCGCCGGCGCAGCTTGGCGAGCTGCGCCTCGGGCGACTCGGGCCCGGCCGCGGCGGCCAGCGCCTCGGCCTCGCGGTCGGCGGCGAGCGCGGCGGCGTCGCGCGCCCTGGCGATCGCGTCCCGCGCCGCGGCGGCGGCGGCGCGCTGGGAAGCCGAGCGCGATCGCTCCAGGCCGGTGACGAAGCGCTCGGCCGTGGCCTCCTCGCGCTCCGCCTGGGACATGTCGTGCACCGCGGTGGACGTGTCGCCGTGCGCGGCGCGGTCGGTCTGGTCGCGGTCGGACGCGGCCTGGTCGCGGTCTGAGGCGGCCTGGTCGCTGCGAGCCAGCTCCATGTCGTCCTCGGCCGCGGTCTGATCGACGTCGGCCGCGGTCTGGTCGGCGTCGGCGAGCGTCTGGTCGTCCTCGCGCAGTGTCTCTTCGCGGGACCGTCGGTCGCTCGGCTCGCCGGCGCCGTTGGGTGCTGTGGGGCCGATTGTCGGCCGCCTTTCCGTGATCCCGTCGGGGCCTGACAGACCCCTTCGATCTCCATGGCGGGCAACAAGGGTCCACGTGAAGCACTAAAAAGTCAAGTCTTCCTGCGTATTCGCCCCGCACCCTCCGTCGCTTCGCGCAGCCGTCCCGCGAGCTCGCGCGAGGGGAGCGCGTCGAGCTTCCAGCGCCACGACCTGCCCGTCGTCCCCGGCATGTTCATCCGCGCGTCCCCGCCCAGCCCGAGCACGTCCTGCGCCTGCACCATCGCGATCCGGGCGGGCGAGGAGAGCGCGAGCCGGATCAGCGACCACCACGGCTCCTGCTCGCGCACGCCGGCGTCGTCGACGGTGCGGTCGACGAGCGCGCGGCGGCCGGGGTCGATCGACTCGTACCAGCCGCGCACGGTGTCGTGGTCGTGCGTGCCCGTGTAGGCGACGCGCGCGTCGACGTGGTTCCACGGGTTGTGCGGGCTGCCCGGGTCGGCGGGGTCGAAGCCGAACTGGATGACCACCATCCCCGGCAGCCCGAGGCCGTCGCGCAGGCGCTCGACGGCCGGGGTGATGACGCCGAGGTCCTCGGCGATCAGCGGCAGCTCGCGCTCCAGGTCGCGCACCGCGGCGTCGAACACCGCGCGCCCCGGCCCGCGCTGCCAGCGCCCCGACAGGGCGTGCTTCGCCCGCGCCGGCACGCGCCAGTAGGCGACGAAGCCGCGGAAGTGGTCGATCCGCGCGACGTCGAAGAGCTCGAACGTGCGCCGCAGCCGCTGCACCCACCAGCGGTAGCCGCGCCGCTGCATCGCCGGCCAGTCGTAGAGCGGGTTGCCCCACAGCTGGCCCTTGTCGGTGTAGGCGTCGGGCGGCGTCCCCGCCACCGCGCCGCTCTGGAACAGCTCGGGATGCGCGCGGTGGTCGGCGCTGCCGGGCGCGACGTAGATCGGCACGTCACCGATGATCCGCACGCCGCGCTCGGCGGCATACGCGCGCAGCGCCGCCCACTCGCGGTCGAAGCGCACCTGGTCGGCGACCGCGCCGCGCGGGCCGAAGCGCGCCCAGTCCTCGATCCAGTACGCCTCGCGCTCGCGGAAGTCGAGCTCCTCCGCCTTCGAGACTGCAGCGCGCGGCTCGGCCAGCAGGCCCGGCCAGGCCGCGAACGCCGAGGCCGCCTTGTAGGGCGAGCGGTGGCGGTCGGGCGGGCCGAGCGGGAGCATCTGCCACCACGTCTGCCCCGCGTCCGCGAGCCAGTCGACCCACGCGAACGCGTCAGCGCCGAGGCGGCCGCCCGGCAGCGAGGTGGGGTGCAGCTGGACGCCGCTGGAGAAAGGGAGATCGATCACGAGACGTTTGGGCGGGCCTCAGGGGGATACTCCCGCCTCCATGCCGGTACCCAACACCAAGGGCAACCCCCCGCGCATCGTGATCCAGTACCCGTCGCCGACCGTCGACGGCGGGCGCTATCCCGTCAAGCGCGTGGTGGGTGACACCGTGCACGTGACCGCCGACGTCTTCCGCGACGGTCACGAGATCCTCCGCGCCGTCGTGCGCTACCGCGGCCCGGGCAGCCGCCGCTGGGTCGAGGCGCCGATGCGACCGGTCGACGCGCACATCAACGGCGTCCGCTGGGAGGGCGCGTTCCCCGTCGACGTGATGGGCCGCTGGCAGTGGAGCATCGAGGCGTGGAGCGACGTCTTCGCCACCTGGCGCGACGAGCTGCAGCGCAAGATCGCCGCCGGGCAGGAGGACCTCGCCGGCGAGCTGTCCGAGGGCGTCGTGCTGCTCGAGGAGGCCGCGGGCCGCGCCAAGGGCGCCGACCGCAAGACGATCGAGGCCGTGCTCGAGACGATGCGCGGGCCCGGCGCGCCGCCCGACGCCGCGCTCGCCCCCGACCTGTTCGCCGCCATGGAGCGCGCCTCGCAGCGCACCGGCGCGTGCCAGCTCGACAGCCCGCTGGTGATCGAGGTCGACCGCGTCGCCGCCGCCTTCGCCTCCTGGTACGAGCTGTTCCCGCGCTCATGGGGCGGCCTCAAGGAGGTCGAGGAGCAGATCCCCGCGATCGCCGAGCTCGGCTTCGACGTCCTCTACTTCCCGCCCATCCACCCGATCGGCGTCAAGGCGCGCAAGGGCCGCAACAACACGCTGACCGCCGGCCCCGACGATCCCGGCTCGCCGTACGCGATCGGCGGCACGGAGGGCGGCCACGACGCCGTGCACCCGGAGCTGGGGACGATGGACGACGTCCGCTCGCTGTGCGCGACCGCGCGCGAGCACGGGATGGACGTCGCGCTCGACCTGGCGCTCAACTCCTCGCCCGACCACCCGTGGCTCGAGGAGCACCCCGAGTGGTTCCAGCAGCGCCCCGACGGCACGCTCAAGTACGCCGAGAACCCGCCCAAGCGCTACCAGGACATCTACAACTTCAACTGGGACACGCCGGCCTGGCGCGAGCTGTGGCAGGCGTGGCGCGACGTCGTCGTGCACTGGGTCGAGGCGGGGATCAAGTTCTTCCGCGTCGACAACCCGCACACGAAGCCGTTCCCGTTCTGGGCGTGGCTGATCAAGGAGGTCCACGAGGTCGACCGCAGCGTCGTCTTCCTCGCCGAGGCCTTCACGCGTCGC
Source organism: uncultured Solirubrobacteraceae bacterium (assembly GCA_963811595.1). Taxonomy (GTDB): domain Bacteria; phylum Actinomycetota; class Thermoleophilia; order Solirubrobacterales; family Solirubrobacteraceae; genus DASQFQ01. Next base: position 216,066 of record CAWERW010000007.1, on the reverse strand, counting down.
GCGGTGATGCGGCAGCTGGCGAAGATCGGGTTCACCCAGTCCTACACGTACTTCACGTGGAAGAACTCCCGCTGGGAGCTGACGGAGTACGTCAACGAGCTCGCCCACGGGCCGGAGCGCGAGTACTTCCGCCCCAACTTCTTCATCAACACGCCGGACATCCTGCACGCCTACCTCCAGCACGGCGGGCCGCCCGCGTTCGCCTCGCGGCTCGTGCTGGCGAGCACGCTCAGCCCGACCTACGGGATCTACTCGGGCTACGAGCACTTCGAGAACGTGCCGGTGCGCGAGGGCTCCGAGGAGTACCTCGACTCCGAGAAGTACGAGATCAAGCAGCGCGCGCTCGACGGCCCGCTGCTGCCGATGGTCCGCCGCATCAACGAGATCCGGCGCGAGAACCCCGCGCTGCGGCGGCTCGAGAACGTCCACTTCATCGACTCCCACAACGAGGCGCTCATCGCGTATGTCAAGACCGAGCCGGGCAACACGGTGATCTGCGTCGTGAACATCGATCCCCACAACGCGCAGGAGGGCGCGGGCGTCATCCCCGCCCACCTGGGGCTGCCGCCCGCGTTCGCGGTCCACGACCTGCTCTCGGGCGACCACTTCGACTGGCGCATCGGTGCCAACTACGTGCGCCTCGAGCCGGGAGGCTCGCACGTGCTCAGGGTCGATCAGTGAGCGATCCCGGTCACTGGTTCGAGCGCGAGCCGCTGTGGTTCAAGACCGCGGTCTTCTACGAGATCCACATCCGCGGCTTCTTCGACGCGAACGGCGACGGCTCGGGCGACTTCCGCGGCATGACCGAGAAGCTCGACTACCTGCAGTGGCTGGGCATCGACTGCATCTGGCTGCTGCCCTACTACTCCTCGCCGCTGCGAGACGGCGGCTACGACATCTCCGACTTCTTCACGATCCACCCGGACTACGGCAAGGTCGACGACGTCCGCGACTTCCTCGAGGCCGCCCACCAGCGAGGCATCCGCGTGATCGCCGACATCGTCATGAACCACACGTCGTCCGACCACCCGTGGTTCCAGGAGTCGCGCTCGAGCCCCGACAACCCCAAGCGCGACTGGTACGTCTGGTCCGACACGGTCCACAGGTACGAGGAAGCGCGGATCATCTTCACCGACACCGAGACGTCGAACTGGACGTGGGACGACACCGCGCAGGCCTACTTCTGGCACCGCTTCTTCTCCCACCAGCCGGACCTCAACTACGACAACCCCGAGGTCCAGGAGGCGATGCTCGAGGTCCTGCGCTTCTGGCTCGACCTCGGGCTCGACGGCGCCCGCCTCGATGCCGTGCCCTACCTGTACGAGCGCGAGGGCACGATCTGCGAGAACCTCGAGGAGACGCACGACTACCTGAAGCGCGTGCGCGCCGAGGTCGACAAGAACTACCCCGACCGCGTGCTGCTCGCCGAGGCCAACCAGTGGCCGGCCGACGTCGTCGAGTACTTCGGCGACGGCGACGAGTGCCACATGGCGTTCCACTTCCCGGTCATGCCGCGCATGTTCATGGCGGTGCGGCGGGAGGAGTCGACGCCGATCTACGAGATCCTCGCCCAGACGCCTGCGATCCCCGAGAACTGCCAGTGGGGGCTGTTCCTGCGCAACCACGACGAGCTGACGCTCGAGATGGTCACGGACGAGGAGCGCGACTACATGTACGCGGAGTACGCCAAGGACCCGCGCATGAAGATCAACGTCGGGATCCGCAAGCGGCTCGCGCCGCTGCTCGACAACGGCCGCGACGAGATCGAGCTGATGAACGCGATCCTGTTCTCGCTGCCGGGCTCGCCGGTCCTCTACTACGGCGACGAGATCGCGATGGGCGACAACGTCTTCCTCGGCGACCGCGACGGCGTGCGCACGCCGATGCAGTGGACGGGGGACCGCAACGGCGGCTTCTCGCGCGCGGACTTCGCGCAGCTCTACGCGCCGCCGCTGATGGACCCGGTCTACGGCTACCAGGCGGTCAACGTCGAGGCCCAGCTGCGCCACTCGACCTCGCTGCTGCGCTGGATGCGGCGCTTCATCTCGCTGCGCAAGCAGCACCCGGTGTTCGGGCTCGGCACCTACGAGCCGCTCGCGCCGTCGAACCCGCGGATCTTCGCCCACATCCGCCGCTACGAGGACGACCTGATGCTGTGCGTGCACAACCTCGCGCGCTCGGCGCAGGCGGTCGAGCTCGACCTGTCCGAGTACGAGGGCCGCCACCCGGTCGAGCTGTTCGGCCGCTCGCGCTTCCCGCGCATCGGCGAGCTGCCGTATCTGCTCACGCTGGCGCCGCGCGGCTTCTACTGGTTCCAGCTGGCGGAGCCCGAGCCCGATCAGCGGACGGGCGACTTCGCCGCCCTCGAGGTGCCCGATGAGTGACCTCCTCGCCCCGCTCGACGAGGACGCGCTGCGCGAGTGGTTCGTGCCGCAGCGCTGGTTCGGCTCGAAGGCGAGCGAGGTCGCGCACCTCAACGTGCTCGAGGCGTTCACGCTGCGCGAGGACGCGCCGCAGCTCGTGCTGGCGCTGATCGAGGCGCGCTTCCCGACCGGGACGCACGAGGTCTACCAGGTGCCGATCGGCATCCGGCCGGCGTCCGACGGCTGGTCGGAGCGGGTGATCGCCGAGGTCGGCGGCAACACGTATTACGACGCGCTCGCCGACCCGGTGCACGCGCGCGAGCTGCTGCACCTGATGCGCGCCGGCGCCGACGTCCAGGCGGGCGAGGGGATGCTCGCGTTCCGCTGGGCGGGGAGCGCGGGCGAGGGCGGGACCGTCGACGTGCGGCCGGTCGGCGTCGAGCAGTCCAACTCCTCGATCGTGTTCGGCGAGGCGCTGATCCTGAAGGCGTTCCGCCGCGTCGAGCCGGGCATCAACCCCGAGCTCGACCTGCTGCGCTTCCTGTCCGAGCGCGACTTCCCGCACATCGCGCCGATCGCCGGCTGGTTCCAGTACGACGGGCGGCTGATGGACGCGACGCTCGGCGTGCTGCAGGAGTACCTGGCGGGCGCGCAGGACGGCTGGGAGCTCGCGCTCGACGCGCTGTCGAGCGATCCCGAGGCGTTCCTCGCCGAGGTCCACTCGCTCGGCGTCGTCACCGGCGAGCTGCACACCGCGCTCGGCGCGGAGGCGTCCGACCCGGCGTTCGCGCCCGAAGAGCCGAGCACCGAGGCGATCTCGATCCTGACCGCGACGATCGACGAGGAGATCGAGCGGATCTTCGTCGAGCTGCCCGACGACCCGGCGATCGACCCGATCCGCGGCCGCGGCCAGGACGTCCAGGAGCGCCTGCAGATGCTCGCGGCGGTCGGCACCGCGGGGCGCGTGATCCGCACCCACGGCGACTTCCACCTCGGCCAGACCATGCTCGCCGACCGCGGCTGGGTGATCCTCGACTTCGAGGGCGAGCCGGCGCGCCCGATCTCCCAGCGGCGGCTCAAGCGCTCGCCGCTGCGCGACGTGGCGGGGATGCTGCGCTCGTTCTCCTATGCGGCGGCCGGCTCGCGCATCCTGCGCGGCGTCGACGCGCCGGAGGGCTGGGAGGACCGTGCGCGCGAGACGTTCCTCGGCGGCTACTTCGAGGCCGTCGAGACGGCGCTGCTCCCGCCGGGAGACGAGGCGACGCGCAAGATGCTGTCGATCTTCGAGCTCGAGAAGGCGGTCTACGAGCTCCGCTACGAGCTCAACAACCGGCCCGACTGGGTCGCCATCCCGGTGGCGGGCATCGCCCGGCTGCTCGAATCGAACGGAGGAACATGAGCGGCGACCCCCACGCCTTCCGCGGCGCCCATCCGACCGAGGGCGGCGTGGTCGTGCGGACCGTCCGGCCGGCGGCGAAGACCGTGACGGTGTACGTGAAGGACAAGGCGGTCGCGACGCTCGAGCCCGCCGACACCGACGGGCTGTTCGAGGGCGTGGTGCCGAAGGCGAAGCTGCCTTTGGAGTACCAGCTCGAGGTCGACTACGGCGAGGGCGGGACGTTCCGGATCGAGGATCCCTACCGCTTCCCGCCGACCGTCGGCGAGCTCGACCTCCACCTCGCCGGCGAGGGCCGCCACGAGGAGATCTACGCGCGCCTCGGCGCGCACGTGATCGAGCACGAGGGCGTCGAGGGCACCGCGTTCGCCGTCTGGGCGCCGGCCGCGCAGTCGGTGTCGGTCGTGGGCGACCTGAACGGCTGGGACGGGCGGCTGCACCCGATGCGGTCTCTGGGGTCGAGCGGGATCTGGGAGCTGTTCGTCCCGCAGGTCGGCGCCGGCACGAACTACAAGTACGAGATCACCGGGCCGGACGGCGACCGCTTCCACAAGGCCGACCCGTACGCGTTCCAGGCCGAGCACCCGCCCAAGACGGCGTCGATCGTGCACAAGCCCGAGCACGTCTGGCGCGACGCGGAGTGGCTGGAGAAGCGCGCGAAGAGCTCGCCGCTGGGGGAGCCGATGTCGGTCTACGAGGTCCACCTCGGCTCGTGGCGCTTGAACCCCTTGGAGGACAACCGGTCGCTGACGTACCTCGAGCTCGCCGACGAGCTCGCCGCCTACGCGAAGGACATGGGCTTCACCCACCTCGAGCTGCTGCCGGTCATGCACCACCCGTTCAGCGGCTCGTGGGGCTACCAGGTCACCGGCTACTACGCCCCGTCGCCGCGCTTCGGCTCCCCCGACGACTTCCGCGAGTTCGTCGACCGCCTGCACGGCCACGGCCTCGGAGTCATTCTGGATTGGGTCCCCGCGCACTTCCCGCGCGACGAGTTCGCCTTGGCGCGCTTCGACGGCACCGCGCTCTACGAGCACGCGGATCCGCGGCGGGGCGCGCACCCCGACTGGGGCACGCTGGTGTTCAACTACGGGCGCCACGAGGTCAAGAACTTCCTGCTGGCGAACGCGCTGTTCTGGATGCGCGAGTACCACGTCGACGGCATCCGCGTCGACGCGGTCGCGTCGATGCTCTACCTCGACTACTCCCGCGAGCCGGGCGAGTGGGTGCCGAACGAGTTCGGCGGGCGCGAGGACCTCGACGCGGTGAAGTTCTTGAAGGAGCTCAACGAGGTGCTGTACGCCCACGAGCCCGGGTTCGTCTCGGCGGCCGAGGAGTCGACCGCGTGGCCGGGCGTCTCGCGGCCGACCTACCTGGGCGGGCTCGGCTTCGGGTTCAAGTGGAACATGGGCTGGATGCACGACACGCTGGCCTACTTCCAGCAGGACCCGATCTACCGCCGCTACCACCACCACGAGCTGACGTTCTCGCTCGTCTACGCGTTCACGGAGAACTTCATCCTCCCGCTGTCGCACGACGAGGTCGTGCACGGCAAGGGCTCGCTCATCAACAAGATGCCGGGCGACGACTGGCAGAAGCGCGCGAACCTGCGCGCGCTGTACGCCTTCATGTGGGCGCACCCCGGCAAGAAGCTGCTGTTCATGGGCCAGGAGTTCGCGCAGCCCGCCGAGTGGAGCCACGAGCGGTCGCTGGATTGGCACCTGCTCGAGGACCCGGCGCACTCCGGCATCCAGTCTTTGGTGCGCGATCTGAACAAGGCGTACAAGGACGAGCCCGCGCTATGGGAGCTCGACTTCGAGGGCGAGGGCTTCTGGTGGCTCGAGCCCAACGACGCGGAGTCCAACGTCGTCGCGTTCGGGCGCGTCTCCCGGGGCGGCGAGCGCGTGCTGCTGTTCGTGGCCAACCTCTCGCCGGTGCCCCGCGGCCCGTACCGGCTCGGGCTGCCGCGGCCGGGCAAGTGGGTCGAGGCCCTCAACACCGACTCGACCTACTACGGCGGGACGGACACCGGCAACCTCGGCGGAGTCGAGGCCGAGCCGATCCCGTGGCACAACCAGGCGTTCTCGGCGGAGATCACGCTGCCGCCGATGGGCGCGCTCTGGCTGGTGCCGGAGAAGTCGCCCAAGCGCTAGGTCACCTCGCTCAGGAACGCACCGAACAGCTCGACGTAGCTGTCGACCTGCGACTCGTCGTGGGCGACCGACACCGTCGGCCCCAGCCACCAACCCGATTCCCAGACGCCGCGGTTCGCCATGAACACGCGGATCAGGGCACGGACGTCCGGGTCGTCGGCCGCGCGCGAGCCGGCGGCGTCGCTCGGCGGCGCCGGCTCGAAGAAGTAGTACGCGTGGCCGCCGACCTGCGTGACGCTCCATCCGACCCCGGCTCGCGCGATCGCTTCCCGCAGCCCGACTGCCATCCGGTCGCCGAGCGCGGCCGTGTGCTCGAACGCATCCTCGGTCAGGACCTCGAGCAGGGCGGCGCGCCCGGCGGCCATCGAGAGGGCGTTCGCGAACAGCGTGCCGCCGGTCGAGACCTCGCCGACCACCACGCCGGACACGACGCGAGACTGCTCGGGAGGCGCGATCAGCGAGGCGATCTCGCTGCGCATGCCATAGGCGGCGAGGGGCACGCCGGCCGCGATCGACTTGCCGATGACCAGCATGTCCGGGTCGAGTCCCCACTTCCCGGTGAGCCCGCCGTAGGCGCACACGAGCGAGTGCGTCTCGTCGATCGCGAGCAGCGTCCCGTGCTCGCGGGTCAGACGCCGGAGTGCGTCGTGGAAGCCTTGCTCGGGCAGCAGGAACCCGGCGTTGGTCATCGCGGGCTCCGCGAGGACGAGGGCGACGTCCTCGGCCGCGAGCGCCGTTTCCAGCGCTGCGACGTCGTTGAAGGGGACCACCCGCGCCTGGCCCGTGATCCACCCCGGCAGCCCGCGCATCTCCGGAACGACCTCGCCATCCTCCAGGACGACCAGGGTGGCGTCTCCCTCGCCGTGGTACTTCCCGTCGAACAGCAGGATCTTCCCGCGGCCGGTCATCTCGCGGGCGATGCGGATCACCTCCGTGTTCGCCTGCGTCGCGGATGAGGTGAACTGCCACTGCGGCAGCCGGTACCGGGCCGCCAGGTGCTCGGCAACGGCGATCGCGTCCTCGCCCGGGAGCAGGAACTGATTCCCACGCGCGATCTGAGCGCTGACGGCCTCGACGACCGCGGCCGGCGCGTGCCCGCAGAACGCGCTCATGTCGGCGATGTACATGTCCAGATAGCGGTGCCCGTCCACGTCGGTGAAGGTGGCGCCCTCGCCGTGGGACACCCAGACCGGGGGATGCTCGTAGAGGTCGTCCATCCATGACATCGGAACGCCGCGTGGCATCGACTCGCGGGCCCGCTCGAGCAGCGCGGTCGACCTCGGTCGGTCAGCGATGAAGCGGGCGTTCTCGGTCTCGAGCAGCGCCCGAGCCCGCTTGCCGTCGATCTCTGCGAGCTCGGCCATCGAGCGGTGCTCAGCGCACGCCGGCGGCGTCGAGCGCGGGGCCCATCCGCTCCGCGACGGCGATCAGGCCGGACGCCGGCCGGATCATGACCGTGAACTCCTTGATCCGGCCGTTCGCGTCCGATCGCAGGAGGTCGATGCCTTGCAGCGAGCGGTCTCCGACGCGCGCCTCGAACAGCAACGCTGCGATGCCGTCGCCATCGAGCTCGTCGGTGTAGCGGAAGTCCTCGAACACATGGAAGACCGTCCGGAGGATCGTGGTAACGGTCTCGCGGCCCTCGTATGGCTTGAACACCGCCGGGCTGCGGAAGACGACGTCCTCGGCGAGCAGCGCGACGGCCGCGTCCATGTCGGCTCGCTCGACGGCGGCGCGGAAGGCATGACGAGACACGCCCGGCAGCCTACGCGGCCGACCGGTACGGTCACTTCAACTACTCGTGGAGGTGTCTGCCGTGTTCGTACGCGTCGTCAGGTTCACCGATGTGAGCGCCGAGCGGATCGAAGGGCTGTTGGCCCGCGTCGAGGAGTCCGGCGGACCGCCGCCCGGTGTTCCCAGCACCGGCCTCAAGGTCCTCCACGACGCCGAGCAGCGAACGGCGGTGGTGCTCCAGTACTTCGCGACCGCGGAGGACATGGAGGCCGGCGCTCAGGCGTTCAGCGCGATGGACGCCGCCGACACGCCGGGCACTCGCGCGTCCGTGGACATGTGCGAGCTCAAGCTCGAGGTGGAGATGTCCTGACGCTGGGCGATCGCGGCGACTCGTCGACCGTGAGCGAGAAGACGTCGGGCCGGGCGTAGTGGCCGACGACGTCGAAGTCGAACTTTCCGCGCACGATCTGGTCCCGGTCGAGGTCCGCGACCAGGATTCCCTCCCCTTCGGTCAGCGGGCCTGCGAGGACCTCGCCGAGCGGGCCGAGGATCACGCTGCCGCCGCTGCAGACCACGGCGTCGGGCTCGCCGTCCGGCTGGGGGTGATCCGCCGGGTAGTCGCTCCGGCGCGCGAACTGGTTGGCGGACAGCACGAAGCACCGCCCCTCGAGGGCGATGTGACGGACCGTCGACTGCCAGGCCTCGCGCGCGTCCGCGGTCGGAGCGCAGTAGATCTCGATGCCCTTCGAGTACATCGCCATGCGCAGCAGCGGCATGTAGTTCTCCCAGCAGATGACCGCGCCCAGCCTGCCGAGCGGCGTGTCGAACACCGGCAGCGTCGAGCCGTCCCCGAAGCCCCACACCAGACGCTCGGAGGCCGTCGGCATCAGCTTGCGGTGCTTGCCCAGGTACGCGCCTTCGTCGTCGAAGAAGAGGACCGTGCAATAGAGGGTCCCGCCGTCGCGCTCGATGACGCCCATGACGAGGAACACGCCGCTCTCCGCCGCGACACGACCCAGTTCCTCCACGGCCGGTCCCGGGACGTCGACGGCGCCGTCCCAGTAGCGCCGGTATTCCTCGCGTCCCTCCTCGGTGCGGTCTCCGACGACCGCACCGAAGCCTGAACCGCGCGGGTATCCGCCGACGAAGGCCTCGGGGAACACCACCAGCCGCGCGCCCTGGCCGGCAGCGTCCCGGGTGAGCGCGTCAGCCTTGGCCAGCGTCTTGTCCCGGTCGAACCCGGCGCTGGCGGCTTGAACGACGGCCGCTCGAAACGGGGTTGACGCGCTCATCGGGTGTACGCGATGAACTCGAGCAGGCTTCCGTCGGGATCGCGGAAGTAGACGCTCTGCCCCGTCCCGCGCGCGCCGGAACGCTCGACGGGGCCGAGCTCGACAGCCACCCCGCAGGCGTCGAGATGCGCGACGGCATCCTCGATCGGGCCGTCCCACTCGAAGCAGAGGTCGCTGTTCCCCGGCTGCACGGGCAGCCGCGCCACCTGCGCCGGTGACACGCCCGGCCCGTGCAGGTTGAGCTGCTGGTCGCCGAACCGGTAAGCCAGACGGCCGCCCGTCTCGACGAGCTCGGCGCCGACGACGTCGCGGTAGAACGCGTTGGACACGTCCCAGTCCGAGACGTGGATCACGCAGTGGTCGAGCCGGACCGGCAGGGCCATGCCCATATCGTCGCTGATCCGGCGGGCCCGCGGGCGCGCGGCGCGTGCACGGCGCCGGAGGCGGTCAGCTCCAGTCCGCGGTGACCAACGGGTCGACGGTGCCGGTCCCGGCGCCGTCGGAGAGGTCGAACGTGAAGGAGAGCGTGCTCTCGTTGCGGCCCCAGGCGTCCTTGTGGTCGCCGTCGTTGCCGGGCGTGATCGTGAGGTCGCGGGCGTCCGAGGCGTCGGCGGCGCACGGGCCGGGCGGGATCGAGTAGCTGACCGACGCCGGGAACTTCGCCCACGAGGGCACGCGCAGGCGGACGGTGACCGGCGTGGTGATCCCCGGGCCGGGGCAGGCGACCGCTCCGCCGTTGACCGTGGCGCTGCCGGGCGCGCGCACGAACACCTCGCGGCCGAAGGCGTTGACCTGGCCGCGCGAGTTCCTGACCGTGAGCAGGACCGTGTAGCGGCCCGGCTCCGCGAACGCGTGGTCGACGACGCGGCCGCTTCCGGTCGTGCCGTCGTCGAAGTCCCAGGTCCAGTCGACGAGCTCGCTGCCCTGCGACGCGTCGGCGAACCGCACGGGGGTATCAGCGCTGAGCGGATCCTCCGGGGTCTCCCCGTGCTCGAGCGCGTAGCCGGCGGCCGGCGCGACGAAGACCGGGGCGGGGCCGGGCGGGGGCGCCGGGCCCGGGGCCACCGGCAGCGAGGCGCCGCCGCACGCGGCGCGCCGTCGCGAGATCGCGCGCAGCCGCCGCGTGACCGCCGGGCGACCCTTGCGCAGCGGGCGCAGCCGGCGGGTGAGCCTGGAGAGCGCCGCGCAGTCGTCCGCGTTGCGCGGGAGCCGCAGCGCGGCGCGGTCGCCGCCGCGGCCGCGGCCCGTGCGGACGATGACGCGCGCCAGGTTGCGGGCGTCGCCGGCGAACAGGAAGTCGATGCGCCGGCGGCCGCGGATGACCGTGGAGCGGCGGGAGGCGCCGCGGCCGTCGCGGCGCTGGAAGCGCACGCTGATCCGGCCCTCGAGCGGCGCGCGCAGCGTCACGCGCACGAGCGCGCCCGCCGACGACGTGAACGCCTCGAGCTTGCGGACGTCGAGCCCCGGCGCGACCGCGGCGTTCGCGGTGGCGGGGAGGAAGAGCGTGAGCGCGAGCAGCGCGAGAACCAGGCGTCCGTGCATCGCGCGACGATCCTTGATCTCGTGCATCGGCGTCAAGCTGGGTAAGAGGCGGGCATGCGCCGCGCTCTCCCGCTCGCCGCCGCCCTGCTCGCGCTCGCCGCCGCGCCCGCCCAGGCCGCCACGTGTCCGAACCAGAACGCGGTGCGCGTGCCCGGCGCGGAGCGCCAGGTCGCCGACTGCCTCGACGACCTGACCACGAAGGGCACGGTCGCCACCAACCACACCGACCGCTCCGACTGGCAGACGCTGCACTCCTCGGCCAGCCGCAACCCGGACAAGGTCGTGCCGGGGCTGCAGGTCGACGGCTACTTCCCCGACAGCTCGACCACGAACGCCTACCGCGGCTGGATGCACGACTCGCAGTTCGTGATCCGCCTGCCCAACGACTGGAACGGCAAGCTCGTCGTCACCGGCGCGCCGGGCGTACGGCGGCAGTTCGCCACCGACTATGTGATCGGCGACTACGTGCTCGCCCGCGGCTACGCCTACGCGGCGACCGACAAGGGCAACTCCGGCACCTCGTTCTACAAGGACGGCACCGAGCCCGGCGACGCCGTCGCCGAATGGCACCGCCGCGTCACCGAGCTCACCCGCGCGGCCAAGGAGGCGGTGCGCAGCCGCTACGGCCGCGCGCCCGAGCGCACCTACATGACCGGCATCTCCAACGGCGGCTACCTCACGCGGTGGCAGCTCGAGAACCGCCCCGCGCTCTACGACGGCGGCGTCGACTGGGAGGGCACGCTGATGCGCGCGGACGGCCCGAACCTGTTCACCTACCTGCCGGCCGCACTCAAGCACCACGCGGCCTGGAAGGCGGGCGACCCCGCCGCCCACCGGGCGATCCTCGCCGCCGGCTTCGCTCCCGGCTCCGAGCAGCAGTGGGACGACCACTACGCCGAGTACTGGGACCTCACGCAGCGCGTCTACCGCGAGGAGTTCGACCCCGGCTACGACGGCCCGCTCGAGGCCGGCAACCCGTTCTGCCGCTCCGGCACGCCCGGCTGCGACGCCGACTACGACTACGCCAGCCGCCCGCAGGCGGTCAAGGACGCCGTCGGGCGCGTGTCGCTGACCGGGCGCATCGGCAAGCCGATGCTGACGCTGCACGGGACGCTCGACGCGCTGCTGCCGATCCGCACCGACTCCGACGTCTACGCGCGCTTGATCCGCGACCAGGGGCGCGGCGGCCTGCACCGCTATTACGTGATCGAGGGCGGCAGCCACGTCGACTCGCGCTACGACCGCTATCCCGCCGAGCTGCGCCCGATCCTGCCCTGCTACCGGGCGGCGTTCGAGGCGTTCGAGGCCATGATCGAGCGCGGCGCCGCGCCGCCGCCGAGCCAGACCGTCGGCCGCACGGCCGGCGGCGACGTCGCCAACGCCTGCCCGCTGCGCGCCGCCGGCGCGGGCGCGGCCACGCCCGGCCGCGCCGCGAAGCCGCGCCTGCGCGTACGCGTCAAGCCGCGGCGCGCCCGCGCCGGTCAGCGCACGCGCTTCCGCTTCCGCGTCACCGCCCGCGGCCGCCCCGTGCGCGGCGCGCGGGTGCGCTTCGCCGGCGCCACGCGCCGCACCGGCCGCCGCGGCCGCGTGGTCGTCGTGCGCCGGATCGGGCGCGCCGGCGTGCGCCGCGCCGTCGTACGCAAGCGCGGATTTCGTGCCGCAACGGTGCGCGTGCGCGTGCTCCGCCGTCGGTAGAGTCCGCTTTCTTACATGCTCCCGCCTCGCCCCCGGCTCGGGATGGCGGGCGTCGTGATCCTCGCCTCGCTCGTCCTGTCCCCGGCCGGTGCTTCGATGGCGGCCGAGACGACCCCGCGCCTGGGCAGCCACACGATGATCGGCCCGCAGACGCCGGCGGCGGACGTCGACGCGCTGTTCCGGATCTCGCGCGCCGCCCGCATGCGCACCGTCCGCGCCGACGTGCTCGCCGCCTGGATCTTCCCGCGCGCCGCCGACCAGCCCGAGTGGGCGACGCTCGACACGCTGCGCACCGCGGCGCGCACCCACCGGCTCGACGTGCTCGGCGTCCTGGGCGGCACGCCGTGGTGGAACGCGCGCTGCCCGGCCTGGGCCGAGCACTTCTACCGCTGCCCGCCCAACGACGAGGCCGCGTGGGCGCGGATGGTCGAGCAGATCGCCGCCCGCGCGCCCGAGATCCGCTTCTGGGAGGTGCTCAACGAGGCGAACCTCGTCAACCCCGGCAGCGACCGCGGCGAGTACTTCTACGGGAGCGCGACGGACTACGCGCGGCTGCTGCGGATCACGAGCGCCGCGATCCGCCGCGGCAACCCGCGCGCGAAGATCCTCTTCACGAGCCTCTACGCGCCCTACGACGCGTGGCTCGGCCAGGTGCTGTCAGAGCCGGGCACGGTCGCCGCGTTCGACATCGCCAACGCGCACTTCCGCGGCGGCGTCCACAAGCTCGGGCGGATGGTCGAGGCGGCGCGCGCCGCGTACGCCGCCCACGGGTTCCAGGGCCCGCTGTGGGTGACCGAGATGGGCTATCCGAGCTCGCAGACCTTCCAGTACGACCGCCGCTTCTACGGCGAGGACCCGCTCTCGGCCCAGCGGGCGCAGGCCCGCTACGTGCGCCTCGGCGTGCGGAGCATGCTCCGCAGCGGCGCACGGCGCGTGTTCGTGACGCTGCGCGACCTCGAGCACGGCTGGGGCATGTTCACGTCGGAGGGGATCGTCGAGTGGCCCGGCGGGCGACCCAAGGCCGCCTACCGGGCCGTCAGGCGGATCGGCTGTGGTCTGCTGCTGCGGCGCTACCGGCGCTTGGGCCGGGCCTTGACGCGCACGACGCGCGAGCGGCCCGGCACGTGCGCGCCGCCGTCGCGCGCGAGCACGACGACGCGGTAGGACGCGGGGCGCCGGGTGCGCCTGACCGTGAAGCGGTAGCGCGAGCGGTTCGCGTCGAGCCGCCGCGCCGCGGCCCGCTTGACGGTCGCCCAGCGGCCGCGCGGCGAGCGCTTCTGCAGCGACACGCGTCCGGCCGCGACCTGCGGCCAGATCGCGCCCTCGATGCGCGCCCGGCGGCGGCCCCGCAGGCGCGAGCGGGCGCCGACCCGCAGCGCGCTCGACGCGGTCCGCGTCGCGCTGAAGACCGGCCGGCGCGTGCGCGTGACGACGCGGTACTGCGTGGTCTCGAACAGCGACCGCACATCGAAGCGGAACGTCCCCTTGCCGCTCACGCTCCGCGTCGCGACCTCGCTGAAGCCGGTCTGGAACGGGAAGGCCTGGCGCTCGAGCGCGAGCCGCATGCCGCTCACGCCGGTGCCGTTGACGCGCCCGATGATGCTCAGCCCGCCGCCCCAGGTGACGCGGCTCGGCGTCAGCGCGATGCTCACGCCGGTCGGCTCGCGCGTGGTGCGGAACGAGCGGTCGGCGCTGCGCGCGGAGCCCGTCTCGTTGGTCGCGACGGCGCGGAAGTGGTAGCGCGTGTTCGGGCGCAGGCCGTCGAGCAGCTGCGACATCGGCACGTTGCCGTCGCCCGCGCCCACCGGGATGCGGTCGGTGAACGAGCCGTAGTTCGTCGTCCGCCCGTACTCGAAGCGCAGGGTCGTGGCCTGCGCGTTGGGGTCGACGGTCGTGATCAGGCGCGCGCTGCGCGAGCTGACCTCGCGCGAGGAGGTGGAGGTGACCCGCGGCACCTGCGGCCCGGGGCTCGTGCGCAGCGTGCGGTCGGCGCCGCGCGAGATGCCGGCCGCGTTGGTGGCCACGAGCCGGTAGTGGTAGGTCGTGTTCCGCGTCAGGGCGGAGATGGCGGCCTTGACGGCCACGGGGTCCGCGCCGTCGCCGGCGGCGGCGGGCGGCGTCGTCAGCCCGTAGGCGGCCGTGGTGCCGTACTCGAAGAAGTACTCGGTGGCCGAGCCGTTGGGATCGACCGTGCCGTTGAGCTCGGCGGTGGTCTCGGCGATCGCCGTGGCGGCGCCGGTGACGGCGACCGGGGGCTCGAGCGGAGTCTGGGCGCCGGCGGCGGCCGGGAGAGCGGCGGCGGCCAGCAGGGTGAGGATCATCAGTAGACGGGACACGGCAATCAGCAACACGGCTCCGCGCCGGAAGTTCCCCTCCCGGGCCGCCGCGTTAGGGTGATCCGCCTGATGCAGCAGCCCGAGGAGATCGAACGCCAGCTGGCCGCCGTGCAGGAGCACGTCGAGCAGTGCCGGGCCGCGCTGGCCATCGCCCGCGAGGGCGACGCCAGCGCGATGCAGGACCTGTCGGCCGAGGTCGACCTGATGGCCGCCGCCGTGGCCGAGCTGAAGGCCACGAGCAGCGCTTCGCCTCTCTAGAGCGCCATGACCGATCAAGTCCTGCCCTTCGAGCGCCCGCTCGGTGCCCGCCCGACGGGCGACGCGAGCACCGAGTTCCGTGTCTGGGCGCCGCGCCCGGAGCGGATCGTCCTGCGCGCCGGCGGCGTCGACCACGAGCTGGCCGACGCCGGTCACGGCGTCCGCGAGGCGGTGTTGCCGATCGCCGCGGGCGGGGAGTACGCGTACGTGATCGACGGCGTCGAGCTCCCCGACCCCGCCTCGCGCTGGCAGCCCGCGGGGCTGCGCGGCCCTTCCCGCGTGCTCGACACCGGCGCGTTCGCCTGGACCGACGACGACTTCACCGCGCCCGGCCTCGCTGACAGCGTCATCTACGAGCTGCACGTCGGGACGTTCACGCCCGAGGGGACCTGCGAGGCCGTCATCCCGCACCTGCGCGGCTTGCGCGAGCTGGGGATCACGACGATCCAGCTGATGCCGGTCGCCGAGTTCCCCGGCGCTCACGGGTGGGGCTACGACGGCGTCTACCTGTCGGCCGCGCACTCGGCCTACGGCGGGCCGCTGGGGCTCCAGCGCCTCGTCGACGCCGCCCACGGCGAGGGCCTCGCGGTGCTGCTCGACGTCGTCTACAACCACGTCGGCGCGTCCGGCGCCCAGGCGCTCGAGGCATTCGGGCCCTACTTCACCGACGCCTACGAGACCGTCTGGGGCAAGGCGATGAACTACGACGACGGCCACTGCGGCGGCGTGCGCGAGTGGGTGCTGCAGAGCGCCGACGGCTGGATCCGCGACTTCCACCTCGACGGGCTGCGGCTCGACGCGATCCACGCGATCCTCGACGGCGGCGCCGTCCACCTGATCCAGGAGCTCAGCGCGCGCGTGCACGCGCGTGACCCGCGCGCGCTCGTGATCGCCGAGAGCGGCATGAACGACCCCAAGGTCGTGCGCTCGCACGAGCGCGGCGGCTGGGGCTGCGACGCGGTCTGGGCCGACGACTTCCACCACGCGCTGCGCGTCCTGCTGACCGGCGACCGCGACGGCTACTACGCCGAGTTCGGCGAGATCGCCCAGCTCGCCAAGGCCTACCGCCGCCCGCACGTCCACGACGGCGGCTACTCGACGTTCCGCGCCCGCCGCTTCGGCGCCCGCGCCGACGACGTCGCCCCCGAGCGCTTCGTGGTCTTCGACCAGAACCACGACCAGATCGGCAACCGCGCGTTCGGCGACCGCCTGCCGGCCGAAGTGCGCCCGCTCGCCGCCCTGTGCACGCTGCTGTCGCCGTTCACGCCGATGCTGTTCCAGGGCGAGGAGCACGGCGAGGCCGCGCCGTTCCAGTTCTTCGCCGACCACATCGACGAGGAGATCGCGGTCGCGACGCGCGAGGGCCGCCGGCGCGAGTTCGCGGCCTTCGCCGAGTTCGCCGGCGAGGAGGTCCCCGACCCGCAGGACCCGGCGACGTTCGAGCGCTCCAAGCTCACGCGCGAGGGCGAGCCGGAGGGGCTGCGCGACCTGTACGGCAAGCTGCTCGAGGCACGCCGCGCGATCGGCCCGGGCGAGGCCCACGCCGAGTACGACGAGCACCAGGGCTGGCTGAAGGTGCGCCGCGGCGAGCACCTCGTGCTCGCCAACTTCTCGCGGCGGCCGGTGCACGTCCCCGTCGACCGCGCCGTCGAGCTCGAGCTCGCCACCCACCACGCGACGGTCGAGCCCGGCCACGTCGTCCTGCCCCCGCTGGCCGGAGCGCTGGTCCGGTGAGCCGCGTGTGGCCCGGCCGGCCGTTCCCGCTCGGCGCGACGTGGGACGCCAGCGGCACGAACTTCTCGCTGTTCTCCGAGCACGCCGAGCGCGTCGAGCTGTGCCTGTTCGACGACGCCGACGCGGAGGAGCGGATCGAGCTGACCGAGCGCACCGCCCACACCTGGCACGGCTACCTGCCCGGCATCGGGCCGGGCCAGCGCTACGGCTACCGCGTCCACGGCCCCTACGACCCCGAGAACGGCCATCGCTTCAACCCCGCGAAGCTGCTGCTCGACCCGTACGCGAAGTCGATCGACGGCCCCGTGCGCTGGGACGCCGCGAACGTGCTGCCCTACGTGCCGACCGACGAGGAGGACGCCGACCTCGAGCCCGACGACGAGGACGACGTCGACGCCGTCCCGAAGTCGGTGGTGGTCGACCCGCGCTTCGACTGGGAGGGCGACCGCCGGCCGAACACGCCGCTGCACGAGACCGTCATCTACGAGACGCACGTGCGCGGCTTCACCCGCCTGCACCCCGAGGTCCGCGAGGACCTGCGCGGGACCTACGCCGGCCTCGCCTCCGAGCCCGCGCTCAACTACCTGCGCGATCTCGGCGTGACCGCGGTCGAGCTGCTGCCCGTGCACCACATCGTCGACGAGTCGTTCCTGTTCGAGCGCGGCCTGTCCAACTACTGGGGCTACTCGACGATCGGCTTCTTCGCCCCGCACTCGGGCTACGCGGCCACCGGCCAGCGCGGCCAGGAGGTGCGCGAGTTCAAGGGCATGGTCAAGGCGCTGCACCGCGCGGGCATCGAGGTGATCCTCGACGTCGTCTACAACCACACCGCCGAGGGCAACCACCTCGGCCCGATGCTGTCGTTCAAGGGCGTCGACAACAAGGCCTACTACCGGCTCGTCCCGGACGACGAGCGCCACTTCATGGACTACACGGGCACGGGCAACACGCTCAACGCCCAGCACCCGAGCGTCCTGCGCCTGATCATGGACTCGCTGCGCTACTGGGTGACGGAGTGCCACGTCGACGGCTTCCGCTTCGACCTCGCGTCCGCGCTCGCCCGCGAGCTCTATGACGTCGACCGCCTGTCGGCGTTCTTCGACGTCATCCACCAGGACCCGGTGCTCTCGCAGGTCAAGCTGATCGCCGAGCCGTGGGACGTCGGCCCGGGCGGCTACCAGGTCGGCAACTTCCCGGTGCTGTGGTCGGAGTGGAACGGCATCTACCGCGACCTCATGCGCGACTTCTGGCGCGGCCAGGCCTCGGTGGGCGAGTTCGCCTCGCGCCTGACCGGCTCGAGCGACCTCTACGAGGACGACGGCCGCCATCCCGTTCGCCTCGATCAACTTCATCACCGCCCACGACGGCTTCACGCTGCGCGACCTCGTCTCCTACAACGAGAAGCACAACGAGGCCAACCTCGAGGGCAACCGCGACGG
Source organism: uncultured Solirubrobacteraceae bacterium (assembly GCA_963811595.1). Lineage (GTDB taxonomy): Bacteria > Actinomycetota > Thermoleophilia > Solirubrobacterales > Solirubrobacteraceae > DASQFQ01. The sequence continues at coordinate 198,124 of CAWERW010000007.1, read as the reverse complement.
CACCGACGACAACCGCTCCTGGAACTGCGGGGTCGAGGGCGAGACCGACGACCCCGAGATCAACGCGCTGCGGGCCCGCCAGCAGCGCAACTTCCTCGCCACGCTGTTCCTCTCCCAGGGCACGCCGATGCTGCTCGGCGGCGACGAGTTCAGCCGCACCCAGCGCGGCAACAACAACGCCTGGTGCCAGGACAACGAGCTCTCATGGTTCCGCTGGGACGAGTCGGACGAGGACATGCTCGAGTTCGTGCGCAAGCTGATCGTGCTGCGCCGCGCGCACCCGGTCTTCCGGCGCCGGCAGTTCCTGCAGGGCACCGACGAGGACGGCTCCGGGCTGCCCGACGTCTGGTGGTTCCGCACCGACGGCCACCGCATGACCAAGAGCGACTGGGAGTCCGGGCACCGGACGGTCGGCATGTTCCTCAACGGCGAGGAGATCGCCTCGCCCGACGAGAAGGGCGAGCGGATCCTCGACGAGTCGTTCCTGCTGCTCTTCAACGCGCACCACGAGGACGTGTCGTTCACGCTGCCCAACCGCCGCTTCGGGGAGCGCTGGTCGCTGGTGCTGAACACGATGGAGCCGGAGGCGGAGCCGAACACGCTCGAGGTCGACGCGCTCGACGAGATCGTGGTCGGCTCGCGCTCGCTGGTGCTCCTGCGCCGCCGATGACCGAGCTGCGCGCGACCTACCGCCTCCAGCTCGGCGGCGGCTTCGGCTTCGCGGCCGCGCGCGAGCTCGTGCCCTACCTGGCCGAGCTCGGCGTCTCGCACCTCTACCTGCCGCCGTCGTTCCAGGCACGGCCCGGCTCCGCCCACGGCTACGACGTCGTCGACCCGACCGCGATCTCCGAGGAGCTCGGGGGCGAGGCGGAGTTCCGCGCGCTGGTCGACGCCGCGCGCGCGGCCGGGCTGGGCGTGATCCTCGACATCGTCCCGAACCACATGGCGGTCGACGACGCCAACCGCTACTGGGTCGAGCAGCGCGAGAAGTTCTTCGACGTCGACCCCGAGAGCGGCTGGTACCGGCGCTTCTTCGACATCGACCACCTCGCGGGCGTGCGCCAGGAGGACCCCGAGGTGTTCGGCGAGACGCACCGGCTGGCGCTCGCGCTCGTGCGCGAGGGCGCGGTCGACGGGCTGCGGATCGACCACCCCGACGGGCTCGCCGACCCGGCCGGCTACCTCGAGCGGCTGCGCGCCGAGGGCGTCCGCCACGTCTGGGTCGAGAAGATCCTCGACCCCGGCGAGCCGCTGCGCGACTGGCCCGTCGAGGGCACGGTCGGCTACGAGTTCCTCAACGACGCCGCGGCGCTGTTCGTCGACCGCTCCGGCGAGGAGCGGCTGACCGCGCTGTGGCACGACATCTCCGGCGACGCCCGTCCCTTCAAGGCGTACGCCGACGAGGCCAAGCTGCAACAGGCGACGACGACCTTCGCCGCGGAGGTGCAACGCCTCCACGACATCTCCCCGCGCGACGACCTCCCCGAGGCGCTCGCCTCGCTGCCGGTCTACCGCACCTACATCCGCGGCGGCCACGCCGAGCAGCAGGACCTCGACGTCCTGCACGAGGCCGGCATCGAGTGGCTGCTCGACACGCCGGAGGCGTTCGTCACGCGCTTCCAGCAGACGACGCCGCCGGTCATGGCCAAGGGCGTCGAGGACACCGCGTTCTACCGCTACCTGCGCCTGCTGGCGCTCAACGACGTCGGCGGCGACCCCGGGCGCTTCGGGATCTCCGTCGAGGAGTTCCACGCGGCGAACGCGGCGCGGCGCCCGCGCAACCTGCTCGTCACCCAGACGCACGACACGAAGCGGTCGGGCGACGTGCGGGCGCGCATCGGCGCGCTGGCCGGGATGGCCGAGCAGTGGGAGGCGCACGTGCGCGGCTGGCTCACGCTGCTGCGCGAGACCCCCGGGCCCGACGACGTCGAGCGCTACCTGATCTTCCAGACGCTCGTCGGTGCGTGGCCGATCGAGCCCGAGCGGCTCGAGGCCTACCTCGAGAAGGCGCTGCGCGAGGCCAAGCGCACGACGAGCTGGATCGAGCCCGACGAGGAGCACGAGGCGGCGGTCAAGGCGTTCGCGCGCGGGCTGTACGAGCTGCCGGAGTTCATGGAGGACTTCGAGCCGTTCGCGGCCGAGGTCGCCGCGGCGGGCGACCGCGCCGCGCTCGGCCAGCTGCTGCTCAAGCTCACCGTGCCGGGGCTGCCCGACATCTACAACGGCGACGAGCTCGTCTCGCTGTCACTCGTCGACCCCGACAACCGCCGGCCGGTCGACTGGGAGGCGCGGCGCGAGGCGCTCGCGGCGCTCGGCCGCGGCGAGGACGTCGAGCCGAAGCTGCTCGTGATCGCGCGGGCGCTCGCGCTGCGGGCACGGCGCCCGCAGGCGTTCGCCGGCGCCTATGTGCCGATCGACGCCGGCGAGTCGGTGTGCGCGTTCGCGCGCGGCGACGGCGAGGTGCTCGTCGTCGTGCCGGTGGGCTCGAGCCAGGGCGTGACGCTGAAGCTGCCGCCCGAGCTGGCCGGCGCGTGGCGCGACGTGCTCACCGGGGCGCTGCGCGAGGTCTCGCGGCGGACGCAGGTCACCGAGCTCACCTCGGCGCACGGGCTCGCGCTGCTCGAGCGCGTGTGACGAAGCCGCCGAAGATCGCCTCGGCGGTTCGCGCCTGGCCGGGAAGGTGCTCGCGGTCGAGCTCCCTCGCCGCCGCGGGGTCCACGCCGGCCCCCTCCAGCCAGCTGCCGTAGCGCTCGTACCACCCGTCGAGCATCGGGGCGTCGACGTCGGGATGGAACTGCACGCCCCACGCGCTCCCGGCCCGGAACGCCGCGCAGCCGAGACCGCCGCGGTCGAGCAGCTCGACGGCGCCGGGCGGCGGCTCGATCGCATCCTCGTTCCAGTGCAGGGCCCACACGCGGTCCGGCACGAGCTCGTCGTCGGCGATCCGCTCCAGCTCGACCCACCGCACCGCTCGGCGCGGCAGCCGGTACACGCGCCCGCCGAGCGCGTCCGCGAGCAGCTGGGCGCCGAGGCAGACGCCGAGCACCGGCAGCTCGCGCTCGACCGCCTCGCGGAGGAGCACGGCCTCGGACTCGAGCTCCGGCAGGCGGTCGAGGACCGACTCCGCGCCGCCGAACGAGACGATCCCGTCGACGGCGCCGAGGTCGGGCAGCGGGTCGCCGGCGAGGACGTGGACGTGCCCGAGCCGGGCGCCGCGCAGCGCGGCCATCGCCGCGCCGGGATACGGCGGATCGAGGTGGTGGAGGCAGGCAAGCTTCGGCCCTGTAGCCTCCTCGATCGGCGTGTCGACGCGTGTTCTCATCCTGTCCTGGGAGTATCCGCCGATCGTCGAGGGCGGGCTCGCGCGGCATGTTCGCAAGCTCGCCGAGGGCCTGGTCCGCGGCGGCGCCGAGGTGCATGTGCTGGCGCGCGGCGGCGGGCGGCTCGCGGAGGTCGAGGACCGCCACGGCGTGATCGTGCACCGTGTGCGCGAGCCGGAGTTCCCCAAGGACGACCTTGACGCCTTCGTCGCGTGGGTCGACTCCATGAACGACGACATGCGCGCGGCCGGGGCGGCGCTCGGCGACGCGCTGACCTTCGACCTCGTGCACTCCCACGACTGGCTCGTGGCGGGCGCGGCGCGCAAGCTCGCGCGGCGCTTCGGCTGCCCGTGGCTGGTGACCGTGCACGCGACCGAGCACGGGCGCCACCAGGGCTGGGTCAAGAAGCACCCGCAGAAGCACATCCACGGCGTCGAGCGGCGGATGGTGCGCGACGCCGACGGCGTCATCACCTGCTCGCACTACATGCGCGGCCACGTCGCCGAGGTGTTCGGGATCGACGAGGCGCGCATCACGGTCGTGCCCAACGGCGTCGACCCCGAGGACCTCCAGCCGGTCGCGAACCTGCCGAAGCTGCGGGAGCGCTACGCCGCGCCGGACGAGAAGCTCGTGCTGCTCGTCGGCCGGCTCGTCTACGAGAAGGGCTTCCACCTCGCGCTCGAGGCGCTCCCCGGCGTCATCGAGCGCGTCGGCGGCGTGCGCTTCCTCGTCGCCGGGTCGGGGACGGCCGAGCGGGAGCTGAAGGCGCAGGCGCAGAAGCTCGGGCTGCTCGAGCACGGCGAGTTCCTGGGCTGGATCGACGACGCGATGCTGCACTCGCTGTACGCGATCGCCGACCTCTGCGTGATCCCGTCGCTGTACGAGCCGTTCGGGCTGGTGGCCCTCGAGGCGATGGCGTCGGGCTGCCCCTGCATCGTCGCCGACACCGGCGGGCTGCGCGAGGTCGTGCCGGGCGGCGGCCGGGTCGGATTGCGCTTCACGGCTCGCGACGCCGGCTCGCTGGCCGAGCGCATGGAGACCTTGCTGACCGACGACGCGCTGCGCGACCGGCTCGTCGCCGAGGCCTCGGAGCACATCCTCGGCTTCGACTGGGCCGACGTGGCCCGCCGCACCGCCGAGGTCTACGCCCGGCTCGTGCGCGCCCGCGCGCTGCAGTGATCGGCGTCACGGGAGTGACGGGCGGGCTGGGCGGGCGCATCTCCGCGCTGCTCGCCGAGCGCGGCGCGCCGATGCGGCTGCTCGCGCGCGATGCGGGGCGCGTGCCGGACCGCGCCGGCGCGGAGGTCGCCGAGGTCCCGGCGGGCTACGCCGACGGCGAAGGGATGCGGCGGGCGCTCGAGGGCGTCGAGACGCTGTTCCTCGTCTCCGCCTCGGAGGACCTCGACCGCGTCTCGCTGCACCGCGCGGCGATCGACGCGGCCGCCGCCGCGGGGGTGGCGCGCGTGGTCTACACGTCGTTCGTGGCCGCGGCGCCCGACACCACGTTCACGTTCGGCCGCGACCACTTCCACACCGAGGAGCACCTGAAGGCGAGCGGCATGGCCTGGACGATGCTGCGCGACTCGATCTACCTCGACTACGTGCCGTTCTTCGCCTCCGCGGAGGGCATCATCCGCGGTCCGGCGGGCGACGGGCGGGCGGCCGCCGTGTCGCGCGACGACGTGTCCGAGGCCGTCGCGGCGGTGCTGCTCGACGAGCGCCACGCGGGCGCGGCCTACGAGCTCACCGGCCCCGAGGCGCTCACGCTCGACGAGGCGGCGGAGATCCTCACCCGCGTCAGCGGGCGCGAGGTGACCTACGTGCGCGAGACGCTCGAGGAGGCGCGCGCGTCGCGCGCGCCGAGCGGCGCGCCGGACTGGGAGATCGAGGGCTGGGTCACCTCCTACGCCGCGATCGCGGAGGGCGACCTCGACGTCGTCTCCGGCGCGGTCGCGGAGCTCACCGGGCACGCGCCGATGGCACTCCCCGAGTTCCTGGAGCGCCACCCGGAGAGCTGGGCTCACCTGGTGACGTAGGCGGCGACGAACGCGCCGGCGGCGACGCTGTCGCCGGACGCGACCGTCCCGTGCGCGGCGACGCGCGCGCCCTCGCCCAGCGTCACCGGCCCCGAGCGGCCGGGCGCCCCGAGCACCCCGACGGCGGCGAAGTCGCCGATCACGCAGCCGGCGCCGAGCGTGACGTCGGCGTGGCCGACCACGAACGCGCGCGGGCCGACGAGCGCGCGCGGGCCGACGCGCACGGTCCCCCCGACCGCCTCGATCCGGCAGCCGTCGCCGAGGTAGCAGCCGTCGCCGAGCACCACGCGCGCGCCGCGCGCGATCCGCACCTGCGCGTCGCGGCCGAGCCGCACGCCGTCGCCCACCTCGAGACGCCCGCGGTGGCGCGCGCGCAGCCACGCGAGCCGCAGTTTCCCGAGGCGCGCGGGCTCGGGGATGACGGTATCGGCGCCCAGCGGAGCGTCCATCGCGGCAAATGTTCGCTCATCCAGAAGGCGCAAGCAGCCGAAGGATGAGGGTGGAGCTCGCAACCTCGGCCGCCAAGCGCAAGAAGCGCAAGAAGAAGAAGCGCTGCGCGCCGGCGAAGCGCAAGCGCGTCAAGCGCTCCGTCGTCGACGCGCAGGCGACCGCCAAGAAGCGCCGGCGCAAGAAGCGCCCGGTCTGCAAGAAGCCCAAGCGCCGGCGCAAGCCCGCGGCCGGCACGCACCCCGCCGCGCCCAAGCCCGCGACGCCGCCCACGCCCGGCCCTGCCGCGCCGGTCCCGCCCGCGCCGCCCGCCCCGACGTCGCCGATCGACTCGCCGATCGCGGTCTACGGCGGCCCGTTCGGGGCCGCCCAGGCCGAGCGGCTGCTGTGGCGCGCCGGCTTCGGCCCGCGCCCCGGCCAGGCCGCGCAGCTCGCCAAGCTCGGGCTGACGGGCGCCGTGCTCTCGCTCACGCGCCCGACCGGCTCGGCGCCGATGGACGGCCCCGCGCCGCACGACAACGGCGCGCCGCTCTCGCCCTACGACCAGTGGGGCCACGACGTCCTCTACTGGCTCGACCGCATGGTCCGCTCGCGCCACCAGCTCGTCGAGCGGCTCTCGCTGGTCTTCCACGACTGGTTCGCGACCTCCAACGACGCGGTCGGCTCGAGCCGCTTCATGCTCGACCAGACCAACCTGTTCCGCGCCCACGGGCTGCGCAACTTCAAGGGCATGGTGCGGGCGATCACGCAGGACCCGGCCATGATCCTGTTCCTCGACCAGGCCTCGAACCGCAAGCACGCGATCAACGAGAACTACGCGCGCGAGCTGATGGAGCTGTTCACGCTCGGCGCCGACCGCGGGGCCTACACCGAGGACGACGTGCGCGAGCTCGCGCGCTCGCTCAGCGGCTGGCGCTACGACTGGAGCGGCGAGCTCGGCGCCCACAACTTCCGCTGGGACGAGCAGGACCGCTGGGACCCGGGCTACAAGACCGTGTTCGGCAAGCGCGGCCGCTGGACGTGGGAGGACGCCTGCGACTTCGTCGTCGACCACGGCAAGCACCCGTCGTTCTTCGTCGAGAAGCTGTGGAGCTACTTCATCCCGACGGCGCCCGACGCGGACACGCGCGGCAAGCTCGAGGCGCTCTACAAGGGCTCGGGCTACGAGATCCGCCCGGTGCTCGAGGCGATCCTGTGCTCGCCCAAGCTCTACGACGGGCCGCGGATGGTCAAGCCGCCGATGGTGCTGATCGCCGGCATGCTGCGCGCCCGCGACCGCGGCGTCACCGCGAACCACTGGACGTGGGTCTCCGACGGCGCCGGCCAGCGCGTCTACTACCCGCCGGACGTCGCGGGCTGGGACGACAAGCGCTGGCTCGACACCAACACCACGCTCGGGCGCTGGGAGGCGGTCGAGACCGCGCTGCAGGGCGACACCGAGGCGCCGGGCTCGAACTCCTACCCCGCCGAGTCGCCGGCCGAGGCCGTGGCGAAGGCGCGCGCGTTCTGGGGCGACCCGGCGCTGACCCCCGCGGCCGTGACCGCGCTGCAGGCGTTCTCGAGCTCCGCCATCCCCTCCACCGCGGCGCCGCGGCTGCGCGCGCAGCGCCAGAACGCGCTGCGCCAGCTGATCGCCGGTTCCCCCGACTACCAGACGAGCTGACCCATGGCCTGCCACTGCGACGACTACACGAAGGCCCAAGCCGGCCGCGGCCTCCGCGGCATCGAGCCCGGCATGCCGGTCCCGGCGGGCACCGGCCTCAACCGGCGCGCGTTCCTCGCCCGCGGCAGCGGGCTCGCGCTGTCGGTGTTCGGCGGCTCGCTGCTGTCGCGGATGGCGTTCGAGGAGGGCATCGCGGCGGCCCAGAGCGGCGGCGCCCAGCCCGTGCTCATCTCGATCTTCCTGTCCGGCGGCGTCGACTCGATGTCGCTGCTGGCGCCGATCGGCGACTCCCGCTACGCGCAGCTGCGCCCCAACCTCGCGCTGACCCCGAGCGGTAACAGCGCCGACGTCTTCAGCGAGGACACGCGGCTGCACTGGCACCCGAGCGCCGCGCCGCTGCGCGACCTCCACCTCGCGGGCAAGGTCTCCGTGATGCCGGCCATCGGCTACGGCGACCCCAACCAGTCGCACTTCACCTCGCGCCACTACTGGGAGGTCGGCGAGGTCAACCCGTTCGGCCGCGTCGGCTGGCTCGGGCGCTACCTCGACCGCCACGGCAGCGACGACAACCCGCTGCAGGGGCTCTCGCTGGACTGGAACCTCGCGCCCGCGCTCGCCTCGGCGAACGTGCCGGTGGCGGCCGTCTCCAACCCGGAGTACTTCTCGCTCGGCGCTCGCGACGTGTGGGACAGCGGCCTCCGCACGCAGCTCGTCGAGGCGCTGCGCACGCAGGGCACGATCGCGACCGACGACCCGGAGCTGCGCGGCGCGCGCCGCGCGGCGGCCCAGACCGTCGGGCTGCGCGGCCAGCTGGCCGGCCTGCAGGGCACCGACGCGCCGTGGCAGACCGCGGTCCCGTATCCGAGCGAGGACGGCTTCCCGCGTCGGCTCGCGGTGCTCGCCGAGATGCTGTCGATGGGGCTGCCGATGAAGGTCGTCGCGCTCGACGCCAACGGCGGCTACGACACGCACGACAACCAGGAGGGCTCGCTGCCCGGCGACCTCGCGCTGTTCTCGCAGTCGCTGGCGGCGTTCCAGGCCGACCTCGAGGCGCGCGGCCTGGCCGACCGCGTGCTGATCAACGTGTGGAGCGAGTTCGGCCGCCGCCCGGTCGAGAACGGGAGCGGCACCGACCACGGCGCGGCCGGGCTCTCGATGGTCATCGGCACGCGGGCGCGCGGCGAGATGGTCGGCGAGTTCCCCGGCCTCGCGTCGCTCGACGAGGACGACAACCTGCGCCACACCACCGACTTCCGCGGCGTCTACTGCTCGCTGCTCGAGCAGTGGCTCGACGTCGACGCCGCCGGGATCATCCCCGGCGCCGCCTCGTTCTCCCGTCCGGCGCTCGTGGCGTGATCCTCCGCCTCGCCCTCCTCGTCTGCGCGTTCTGCCTGCTCCTCAGCGGGGCCGCTCAGGCGCGGCCCGACGCCCACCAGTCCGTGTCGGCGGCCACGAAGCAGGCCAAGAAGAAGAAGGCGAAGCGCGCCGCCGCGTGCCGCAAGCTCAAGCGCAAGGCGCGCACGAGCAAGGTGGCGCGTCGCGCCTACCGCCGCCGCTGCGTGAAGAAGCGCAAGCCCGCCGCGAAGAAGCCGGCGACGCAGGCCCCGGTCGCGCCGACCGCCGCCCCCGGCTCCCCCGCCCCGGCCGCGCCCACGCCGGCGCCCACGGAGGACCCCTACGGGCACACCGTGCCGGACCTGCCGCCCTCCAACCCGCGCGCCCTGCAGGTCATCTCGGGCGAGTTCTTCCTCAACCTCTCCAAGCCCGAGGTGCTCGCGGGCGACGTCCGCGTCGAGTTCAACAACGCCTACGCCGAGGATCCGCACGACCTCAAGCTCATGCGCGGCACGGAGGTCCACAGCTTCGACGAGCTCGCCGCCGGCGAGGTGGAGGCCAAGACCTTCGACCTCGAAGCCGGCACGTGGCAGCTCTTCTGCGCGCTGGACGGCCACGCCGAACGCGGCATGCGCGCGAACCTGAAGGTCTCCGGGAGCTAGTTCCGACCGGCGCGGCGGCTAGCTTGCGCGGCCGTTCATGCCGGTCCGCACGCTCCCCGCGTGGCCCGCCGGCCGCCCCCTGCGAGCGTGGCAGGAGGAGGCCGTCGCGGCCGTGCTCGCCCATCGCCAGCGCTCGTTCCTCGCCTCCGCGACCCCCGCGGCGGGCAAGACGACGTTCGGCCTCCACGTGGCCCACCGGATGCTCTCCGAGGGCCGCGTCGCGCGCGTCTGCATCGTCGCGCCGACGACCCACATCGCGCGCCAGTGGGCGGCCGACGCCGCCCGCTACGGCCTCGACCTCGAGCCCAACCGGCCGAACTCCGCCGGCCCCGAGCCGCGCGACCGCCACGGCGTCGCGGTGACCTACCAGACGCTCGCCGCGGGCCCGAAGCTCCACCGCCGGCGCTGCGAGGAGGCCCCGACGCTGCTGATCGCCGACGAGCCGCACCACATGGGCGACCAGGCCGCGTGGGGCCGCGCCGCGCAGGCCGCGTTCGAGGGCGCGCGCTTCCGCCTCCTGCTCTCCGGCACCCCGTTCCGCTCCGACAACACGCCGATCCCGTGGATCGCCTACGACGAGGACGGCGTCTCGAGGGCCGACTTCGCCTACGGCTACACGGACGCGCTGCTCGACGGCGTCTGCCGCCCGGTGACGTTCCACACCTACGACGGCGACATGGAGTGGATGTCCGACGGCCGGCGGCGCCGCGCCGACTTCTCCGTCGGCCTGCCCGCGGCCGAGGCCGCGCGGCGGCTGCGCACGGCGCTCGACCCCGAGGGCGACTGGATCACGCAGGTCCTGCGCGACGCCGACGCGCGCCTGACCGACCTCCGCTCGGGGCCGCACCCCGACGCCGGCGGCCTTGTGGTGGCGATCGACATGGAGCACGCCGACCGGCTCGCGGAGCGGCTCGGGCGGGTCTCCGGCGAGCGGCCGATGATCGTGACCTCCGACGCCGCCGACGCGTCGGAGCGCATCCAGCGCTTCGCCGCCGGCTCGGGCCGCTGGCTCGTCTCGGTGCTGATGGTCTCCGAGGGCGTCGACGTGCCGCGGCTGCGGGTCGGCGTCTACGCGACGACCGCGCGCACGGAGCTGTTCTTCCGCCAGGTGGTGGGCAGGTTCGTGCGGCGGACGCCGGGGGTGGGTGGGGGTGGCTCACAGATGAGCCACCTCTTCCTCGCCTCCGACCCGCGCCTCAAGCAGCTCGCGACCCGGATCGAGGAGGAGCGCAACCACGCGCTCGAGCAGCAGGCCGAGGGCGAGGCGGTCGCCGAGCAGCGCGAGCGCGCCGAGGCGAGCGAGGCGTTCCGCGCGCTGTGGTCGAGCGCCCGCCGCGACGACGACGTCCTGCGCACCACCGAGCCCGGCGACGCGCTGCAGCTGTTCGCGGAGCCAGCGCCCGCGGCTGCGCCGAGCGCGGCGCTCGCCGCCTTCACCACCACGGCGCCGGCCACCGAGTCGCGGCACGACCGCCGCGAGCAGCTGCGCGACGAGCGCCGCGCCCTCGTCGCGGCCGTCTCGCGCCGCACCGGCGAGGCGCACCGGGTCATCCACGGCCGCGTCAACCGCGAGACCGGTGCCGCCTCGGTCACCGCCGCGAGCGTCGAGCAGCTCGAGCGCGGCAACCGTCTCCTCGAGCGCCAGGCGAAGCGCCGATAGCCTGCGCCGCATGGCCGACGACGACGGACTCGATGAACTCTCGTCCCAGGAGCTCCACGACATCGCGGTGCGCCGGGCTCGGCGGCACCTCGACGCGCGCTTCTTCTACAACATGATCAAGCTGCTGCCGGTCGCCGAGGCGGGCGCCGGTGAGTACGAGAAGTCCGAGGACGACATCATGCGGCTGAGCGCGCACTTCAACGACGTCAGCGACTCCGGCAAGGGCGAGGTCGGCGAGCTGATGCGGCCGTTCTACCTCGAGTACCTGAGGAAGCACGGCGTCACCGCGGATGCTTCCTGACTGGCCCGACGGGACCGTCGCCGTCCTCGCGACGACCGGGCCGCACGCGATCCCGGTCTCGACCGCCGTGCGCTCCGGCGACATGACGATCCAGCTCGCGCTCGCCCACACGCGCGACTCGCTCGCCCGCCTCCGCGACGACCCGCGCTGCGCGCTGACGGTGATCGCCGCCGACACCGCGTTCACCGCCCACGCGCACGGCGAGGTCGTCGGCGGGGACGACCGAGTGGCCTACGTCCGGCTGACCGTCGACGAGGTCCAGGACCACCTGAAGCCGACGTTCGCGATCGAGGACGGCGTGCGCTGGCGTTGGACCGACGACGACGCCGAAGCGGGTGACGCCGCGGTCCGCGCGGCCCTGCGCGACCTGGGCTAGTCGGCGGCGATCGTCATGTCGCGCCCGGCCGCCTTGGCGGCGGCCAGCGCGTCGGCGCAGCGGGCGAGCAGCAGGTCGGCCGGCTCCTCGCCGTCCCAGCGGGCGACGCCGGCGGAGGCGGTCTGGCCGCGCGGGGTGACCGAGCGCACGCGCTCGAGCACGTCGCACGCCTCGCCGAGCCCGCAGTCGGGCAGGATCATCCCGAACTCGGCGCCCTCGAGCCGCGCCATCAGGTCGACCTCGCGCAGCTGCGCGCGCCACGCGGAGGAGGACTCCTTGACGAGCCGGTCGCCCTCCTGCTCGCCGCGCAGCATGTTGAACGCGCTCAGGTGGTCGAGGTCGATCACGGCGATCGTGACCGGGGTCTCGGAGCGGCGGGCGCGCGCCAGCTCGCGCGGCAGCTCGTCGTCCCAGGTCCGGCGCGTCGGCAACCCGGTCAGCGAGTCGGAGAGCGCGAGCGCGCCGACCCGCGAGCGCAGCTCCTCGCGCTCGATCGCCACCGCCGCCTGGGCGGCGAGCAGCGCCAGCATGTCGGCGACCGCGTCGGGGATCGCCTCGACCGCGTGGCGCCAGATGAGGATCAGCACGCCGGCGATCTGGTCGCCGCGTAGCACCGGCTCGAAGAGGGCGGAGCGCGCGCCGGTCGCCTCGACCAGCGGCGCGGCGAGCGCCGGGTGGGAGCGCGCGTCGGCGACGAAGTAGCTCTGGCGCGAGGTGAAGGCGCGGCTGCCGTACTCCGACTCGGGCCGCGGCAGGATCGTCACCGGCGCGATGTCGACGCCGACCATCGCGGTCGAGACGAACTCGGACCCGGAGGGCTCGAGCAGGAACGCGACGGGGGAGGAGGTGACCTCGCACGCCGCGCGGCAGACGGCCGGGCGCGCGTCGCGGCTGCCGGCCAGCGCCTTGGTGACGCGGCCGAGTGCCGCCAGGCCGCGCGCGTGCTCGCGCAGGGTCTCGGACATCCGCTGCAGGTCGCGCGTCGAGCTCTCGCGCTCGAGCTCGCTGGAGAGCACGCGGGCGAGCACGGCGAAGAGCTGCTCGTCGGCGTCGGTGAAGCGCGCCGGCGTGCGCGAGAGCGCGGCGAGGCTGCCGACGCGCGAGCGGTCCGACAGCTCGAGCGGGACCCCGAGGTAGGAGACCGCGCCGAGCTGCTGCTGGACGTCGAGGCGCGCGTAGACCGGGTGGCCGGTGAGGTCGTCGCAGCGGCGCGGACCCACGTCCTCGGCCATCCGCCCGCAGTAGGAGTCGCGCAGCGGCGTCGCCTGGTTGGCCTGCAGGCCGAAGCGCTCGCCCCCGCGCGTGTCGACGATCCGGTGCACGTTGTGGCCGCGATCGAGGTGGGAGAGGAACAGCGTGGTGTCGGGCAGGTGCTGCTCGAGCAGGTCGAGCACCGAGCGCGTCGCATCGGCGAACGACCGGTACGACGCGGTCGTAGCGACCGAGGCAGCCTGGATTGCACCGACGTCCATGTGAGACCCATTGTTCTCTATTCGCACGAGGGACGGGGCCAAGCCCAGACGAAAGTACGATGCCCCGCCATGCGCCTTGCCACCTTTCTGACCCGGGACGGCGCCGAGCGGGCGGGGGAGGTGCGCGACGACAGCGTCGTGGCCTTCTCCGGCGGCACGGTGCTCGACCGCCTCGCCTCCGGCGACCTCACCCCCGCCGACGGCGAGCAGCACGCGCTCGCCGACGTGACCCTGCTCGCCCCCGTGCCGCGCCCGCGCGCGATCTTCGGCATCGGGCTCAACTACGCCAAGCACGCCGCCGAGACGGGCAAGGAGCCGCCCGAGCAGCCGATGGTGTTCATGAAGCTGCCGCGCTCGAGCGTGCCCCCCAACGGCACCGTCACGGTCCCCGCCGCCGCGGGGCACCGGCTCGACTACGAGGCCGAGCTCGTGGTGGTGATCGGCGCCGGCGGCGACATCGCCGGCTACGCCGTCGCCGACGACCTCTCCGCCCGCGACCTCCAGAAGCGCGAGACCCAGTGGACGCGCGCCAAGGGCTTCGACGGCTCCTGCCCCTGGGGCCCGTGGATCACGACCGCGGACGAGGTCCCCGACGCCGAGTCCCTGCGGATCGGCTCACAGGTCAACGGCGAGGTCCGCCAGGACTCGAGCACCGCCGACCTGATCTTCGGCCCGCGCGAGCTCGTCGACTTCCTCCGCGAGGCGATCACGCTCGAGCCGGGCGACATCATCCTGACCGGCACCCCCGAGGGCGTGGGGCAGGCGATGGACCCGCCGCGCTTCCTCGAGTCGGGCGACGTCGTGCGGATCGAGATCGAGGGGTTAGGCGTGCTGGAGCACACGATCGCGATCGCTTCCTGAGGCTTCGGCGAACGTCAACGGCGGGCATCGAGGGCCAGGGTTCCGGCCGAGTTTCTGCGCCCTCGACGCTCCCGAGCCCTCGAGGTCGCACTTATTCGGCACGCCGACCGAACCCGACCCCTACCCAGCCGTAGTTGACGTCCGCCGGCGCTACCGCGGACGAGCTAGAGCCCGAACTCCGCCCGAGCCACCCGCCGCCCGCGAACGCAGCGGGCGGTCGGCCGGCTGCCGCGGTTGCAGACCTTGTCGGCGCGCTCGTACCAGCGGTCGAGGATCGAGATGCCGCGCTTGCAGCTCAGGTTGCGCGTGATGACCGTGCCGGCCGAGGTGCCCGAGCCCTCGCCGAGCGGCTGGCGGCCGCAGTTCTTCGCCTGCGCGGCGCTCGGCAGCAGCGTGAGCGCGAGCCGCATCAGTGCTCGTGGATCACGCGGTCGATCAGCCCGTACTCGGCGGCCTGATCGGGCTTGAAGAACCGGTCGCGCTCCATGTCGTGGCGCACCTGCTCCTCGGGCTGGCCCGTGTGCTTCGCGTAGATCTCGTCGATCCGCTTGCGCGTCTTGATGATCTCGGCGGCGTGGATCTCGATGTCCGTCGCCTGGCCCTCGAAGCCCGCGGACGGCTGGTGGATGAGGATGCGCGAGTTCGGCAGCGACATCCGCTTGCCGGGCGCGCCGCCGGCCAGCAGCAGCGAGCCCATCGACATCGCGATCCCGACCACCATCGTCGCCACGTCGGGCTTGATGAACTGCATCGTGTCGTAGATCGCGAGCCCGGCGTAGATCGAGCCGCCCGGCGTGTTGATGTAGAGCGAGATGTCCTTGTCCGGGTCCTGGGACTCGAGGTGGAGCATCTGGGCGACGATCAGGTTGGCCACCGTGTCGTCGACGGGGTGGCCCAGGAAGATGATGCGCTCGTTCAGGAGGCGCGAGTAGATGTCGAACTCGCGCTCGCCACGGGCGGTGCGCTCGATGACCATGGGAACCAGCGGCATGGACCGCAGGCTAGCGGGCTGGGACGCTCAGGCCGCGGCGGGGGTGCCTGCGCGGGGCCGCAGCCGCGCCAGCATGCGCTCGACCCGGCGCGCCACGCGACGGCGGTCGAGCCGCAGCGCCTCGGCCGCGTCGGCCGTCGACGTGCGGTCGACGAGCATGGCGAGCAGCGCCAGGTCGTCGCTCTCGACCCGCGCCGCGGCGGCGCGCAGCTGGGCGGGTGTGAGCGGCGGGAGCGCGGTGCGGCCGCGGGCGACCGTGCGCAGCGCCTCGAACAGCTCCTCGGGCGGCGCCTGCTTGTCGACGATGCCGTCGGCGCTCGCGACCCGCAGCGCGACCTCGAGCGCCGGGTCGCCCACCTCGGTGTAGGCGACGACGCGCGGGCCGCCGTCGCCGGTGATGCGGCGGCAGAGCTGCAGGCCATCATCGACCCCGAGGTACGGCTCGAGCAGCACGATGTCGGGCGCTGCGCGCGCGACGAGATCGAGCGCCTCCTCCGCCGTGCCGGCGGAGCCGACCGGCACGAGCCCGGGCTCGGCGCGTAGCAGCGCGGTGAGCCCGGCGCGGACGGCCGGATGGGGGTCGACGATGGCGATGCGGGTCACGTCGAGCACCCTTCCAGCCGGAGCTCAAGCCTCCCTTAACGGAAACCGTGGATACCGTGAGATGGGCAGTGGTACCCACACCCGCCCTGGAGCTCCAAAGCCTTACCAAGCGGTACGACGACGGCCTGCTCGCGCTCGACGCCGTCGACCTCGTCGTGCCGGCGGGCGAGTTCTTCGGCCTGCTGGGCCCGAACGGGGCCGGCAAGACGACCCTGATCTCCGCCGTCTGCAACCTCATCCGCACGACCAGCGGCGAGGCGCGCGTGTTCGGCCACCCCCACGGCTGCAACGAGGCGCGCCGCCTGATCGGGCTCGCCGAGCAGGACATCAACCTCGACCGCTTCCTCGACGTCGAGGAGACGCTCGTCTACCACGGCGGCTACTACGGCATGAGCCGCGCCGACGCCCGCCGCCGCGCCGGCGAGATGATCGACGTCTTCGACCTGCGCGCGAAGGCGAGCACGCGCGCGCCCAAGCTCTCGGGCGGCATGCGCCGCCGCCTCCTGCTCGCCCGCGCGCTCATGCACGAGCCCCGGCTCGTGATCCTCGACGAGCCGACCGCGGGCGTCGACTTCGAGCTGCGGCTCGAGCTCTGGCGCTACATCCGCCGCCTCCACGCCGAGGGCACGACGATCCTGCTCACCACGCACTACCTCGAGGAGGCCGAGGAGCTGTGCGAGGACATCGCGCTGATCCGCGAGGGACGCATCATCGCCCGCGACTCCGCCGACGGGCTGCGCACCGCCTACGACGCCACGTCGCTCGCCGACGTCTACGTCAAGGCGATGGCCGGTGTGGAGGTACGGTCTCCGTCGTGAAGCTCACGATCGTCGGCGGCGGCGGGTTCCGGGTCCCGCTCGTGTACGGGGCGCTGCTCGCGAAGCGCGAGACGCTCCCGTTCGACGAGGTCGTCCTGCACGACCTCGACGCCGGCCGGATGGAGCGGATGGCCGCTGTGCTGCGCGGGCTCGCCACGGAGCGCGGCGCCGAGCTCCCGTTCCGCGCCACGACCGACCTCGACGACGCGGTCGAGGGCGCCGACTTCGTGTTCTCCGCCATCCGCGTCGGCCGGCTCGAGGGGCGGGTCGTGGACGAGTCGGTGCCGCTCGCGCGCGGCGTGCTCGGGCAGGAGACCACCGGCCCGGGCGGCATCTGCTTCGCGCTGCGCACGATCCCGCAGATGCTCACGCTCGCCCGCACCGTCGCCGAGCGCGCGCCGGGCGCCTGGGTCGTCAACTTCACCAACCCGGCGGGCATGGTCACCGAGGCGCTGCAGCAGGTGCTGGGCGACCGCGTGGTCGGCATCTGCGACTCGCCGAGCGGCCTCTGCCGGCGGGTGGCCCGCGCCGTCGGCCGCGAGCCCGGCGAGATGTGGTTCGACTACTTCGGCCTCAACCACCTCGGCTGGCTGCGCGCCGCCTACGACGCGGACGGCGACCGCCTGCCCGAGCTGCTGGCGGACGAGGACACGCTCGCGACCTTCGAGGAGGGCCGCCTGTTCGGCGGCGACTGGCTGCGCTCGCTCGGGATGATCCCCAACGAGTACCTCTACTACTTCTACTTCCATGCCGACGCCGTCGAGTCGATCCGCGGCGGCGTCCCGCGCGGCGCGCAGCTGCTCGAATCGCAGGCCGAGTTCTACGCACGCAACGGCGACGACGCCCTCGCCGACTGGCGCGCCACCCGGGCCGAGCGCGACCGCACCTACATGGCCGCCGAGCGGCTCGCCGCCGGCATCGAGGCCGACCATGACGACGGCGGCGACGGCGGCGGCTACGAAGGCGAGGCGATGGCGGTCGTCGAAGCCATCGCCAACAACACCCGCGCCGTGATGATCCTCAACACCGCCAACCGCTCCGCCCTGCCGTTCCTCGACGAGCGCGCGGTCGTCGAGGTGCCCTGCATCGTCGGCCGCACCGGCCCGCAGCCGGTGGCGATCGGGCCCGTCCCGGCGCACGCGCAGGCGCTCGTCACCGCGATCAAGGACGTCGAGCGCACGACCATCCAGGCCGCCCAGACCGGCTCCGCCGATCTCGCGGTGAGAGCCCTCGCCCTGCACCCGCTGGTGCCGAGCGTGCAGACCGCGCGCGACATCTTCGCCGGCTACCGCGAGCAGCTCCCCGAGTTGGCCGAGAGGTTCGCGGCATGAGCGTCGATGTCGTCGTCACCGCCACGGCGTTCATGGACATCACGTTCATCGGCCTCGAGTCGGTGCCGCGCCCCGGCGAGGAGCGCTTCGCCGGCGACCTGCTGCGCTCGCCCGGCGGCGGCGCCATCAACGCGATCGGGATCGCGCGGCTCGGGCTCCGCTCGGCGCTCGCGGTCCCGCTCGGCGAGGACCTCGACGGCGACTTCATCCGCGACGCGCTCGAGGCGGAGGGGATCGCGCTCTCGACCGGCGCCGGCACGCGGACGCCGACCACGGTCGTGATGCCGTGGGGCGGCGAGCGCGCGATGGTGACCTTCGAGCCCGGCGCGAGCACGAGCGCCGCCGAGGTCGCCGCCTTCGGTCCGCGCGCGGTCATCGTCGCGCTCGACCAGCTCGACCTCGTCCCACCCGGCGCCCAGGGCTACGCCACCTGCGGCGACGACGACGCGCGCGCGTTCGTCAACCACCCGCCGCGCGACCTCGGCCGCGCCCGCGCGCTGTTCGTCAACCGCCGCGAGGCGCTGATGATCACCGGCCTCGACACACCCGAGGAGGCCGCCGAGCGGCTCGGCGCCGACGCGGAGATCGCCGTCGTCACGCTCGGGCCGGAGGGCGCCCTGGCCTACAGCCGCGGCGAGCTCGTGCGCGCGCCCGGCTTCCCGATGAAGACCGTCGACACGACCGGCGCGGGCGACCTCCTGTGCGCCGCGTTCGTGTGGGCGGACCTGCAGGGAGCGGATCTCGAGGTTGCCTTGCGCTGGTCGGTCCTGTACGGATCGCTGTCGGTCACGGTGCCCACCGGCGCCGCCGGGGCCGTCACGGTCGACCGGCTGATGGAGGAAGCTTCGGCGCGCGGGCTGCCGCCGCTCGCCACGACGAAGGAGACACGGACATGACTGCTCGACGGATCGCCCCCCTGCTTGCGCTCCTCCTCCTGGCCGGGTGCGGGACGCCCGGCGGGGACGGGGGCGACAACGCCGAGAACGCCGAGAAGAGCAAGGAGAACTCGGCCAAGGTCGACGTCGCGAAGGCCGGCGACGTCACGCTCACGATCTGGGACCAGGAGGTCCGCGGCGGCCAGGCCAAGCAGATCAAGCAGCTCAACAAGGCGTTCCAGGCGAAGTACCCGAACGTGAAGATCGAGCGTGTCGCGAAGTCGTTCACCGACCTCAACACGACGCTCAAGCTCGCGGTCTCCGGCCCGAAGGCGCCCGACATCGTGCAGGCCAACCAGGGCCGCCAGGTCATGGGGCAGCTCGTCAAGGGCGGGCTGCTGAAGCCGATGGACGCCTACGCGGAGGCCTACGGCTGGAGCGACCGCTGGTCGAAGACGCTGCTCGACCTCAACCGCTTCTCCTCCGACGGCAACCAGTTCGGCACCGGCGACCTCTACGGCGTCTCCCAGATGGGCGAGATCGTCGGCGTCTTCTACAACAAGGACAAGGTCCCGGCGCCGCCCAAGACGTTCGCCGAGTTCGAGGACATGCTGGCCAAGGCGAAGTCCGACGGCGAGATCCCGATCGCGTTCGGCAACCTCGACAAGTTCGGCGGCATCCACGAGTTCCAGACGGTGCAGAACCGGTTCGCGAGCAAGGAGTCGACGACCGACTTCGTGTTCGCCAAGCAGGGCGCGAGCTTCGACACGGCCGAGAACCGCGAGGCCGCCACGAAGCTGCAGGAGTGGGCCGACAAGGGCTACTTCACGCCGAACTTCAACGGCACCGGCTACGACCCGGCGTGGCAGCAGTTCGCCAAGGGCAAGGGGCCGTTCACGATCGCCGGCACCTGGATCACGGCCGACGCGTCCGCCGAGCTCGGCGACAAGCTCGGCTTCTTCCTGCTCCCCGGCGAGGAGGAGGGGGCCGACCCGGTGTCGCTCGGCGGCGAGAGCCTGCCGTGGGCGGTCACCGCGAAGTCCAAGAGCGCCGACGTCGCCGCCGCGTACATCGACTTCATCACGAACGCCGACGCCGCGAAGGTGCTCGTCGAGACCGACAACCTGCCGGCGATGGCGACGGACGCGCAGCCGGCGACGCCGGTCAACCAGGAGATCTTCGCGGCCTGGAAGGCGCTCAACGACGCCAACGGGTTCACGCCCTACATCGACTACGCGACGCCGACGTTCTTCGACGACTTCTCGGGCGCCGTGCAGCGGCTGATGGCGGGCAAGCTCGAGCCGGACGCGTTCACGAAGGCCGTCCAGGGGGACTACGCGAAGTTCGCCGACAAGCTGTGACGACGCTCGCGCCGCCCGGCGAGCCGCGGCGCGTCGCCTACCTGTACCTGCTCCCCGGGCTGCTCGTGTTCGGGCTGTTCGTGCTCGCGCCGCTGCTGCACAGCGCCTGGCTGTCGCTGTTCACGTGGGACGGCGTGACGCCCGGGACGTGGTCGGGCCTCGACAACTACGAGGCGGTGGTGACGGACCCGAAGCTGCGCTCCGCGTTCGTGCACGCGTTCGTGCTCGTGGGGTTCTACGCGCTGCTGCCGGTCGTGATCGGGCTGCTGCTGGCGGCGGCGATGTCGCGCACGCGGGTGCGCGGGCTCGCGCTGTTCCGCACCGTGCTGTTCCTGCCGCAGGTGATCGCGCTCGTCGTCGTCGCGGTGATGTGGCGGATGATCTACGCGCCCGACGGCGGGCTGATCAACGAGGCCCTGCGCGCGATCGGGCTCGGCGGCCTCGCCCAGAACTGGCTCGGCTCGTTCTCGCTCGCGCTGCCGTCGGTCGGGCTGATCGGGACGTGGGTGATGTTCGGGCTCGCGATGGTGCTGTTCACCGCCGGCGTGCAGAAGATCCCGCAGTCGCTCTATGACGCCGCGCGGATGGACGGCGCGGGGCCGGTGCGCGAGTTCTTCGCGGTCACGCTCCCGGGCCTGCGCAACGAGATCGCGGTCGCGCTGACGCTGACCACGATCCAGGCGCTGCGCTCGTTCGACCTCGTCTACATCACGACCGGCGGCGGGCCGGGCGACTCGACGACCGTGCCCGCGCTCGAGGTCTACAACCGCGCGTTCCGCGGCGGCGACGTCGGCACCGCGTCGGCCATCGGCGTCTGCATCGCCGCGCTCATCTTCCTGCTCACGCTGGTCATCAACCGGGTCGCCGAGCGGGAGGCGGCGCGGTGATCGACCGCCGCGAGCAGGCCCTGACCTACGCGCTGCTCGGCGTGTTCTCGCTGATCGCGCTCGTGCCGATCGCCGGGATCGTGCTGACCGCGCTGCAGGCGCCGGGGGAGATCGCCACGTTCGGGACGCCCAACGGGATCCACTTCGAGAACTTCGCGTCCGCGTGGGACGAGGGCAACTTCTCGCAGTACCTGCGCTCGAGCGCGATCGTGACCGTCAGCGTCGTCGTGCTCTCCTCGCTGCTGTCGATCCTGGCCGGCTACGCGTTCGGGATGATGCGCTTCCGCGGGAACCAGGCGCTGTTCTACCTGTTCCTGCTCGGGCTGATGGTGCCGCTCGAGTCGACGGTCGTGCCGCTCTACTACGACCTCCGCGACCTCGGGCTGACCGACACCTACGCGGCGCTGATCTTCCCCCAGGTCGGCGTGTCGGTCGCGTTCGGCACGTTCTGGATGCGGGCGTTCTTCCGCTCCGTGCCGCGCTCGCTGGTGGAGGCCGCGCGGCTCGACGGGTCGGGGAGCTGGAGCACGCTGTGGCGCGTCGTCCTGCCGCTCGGGCGCCCGGCGGTGCTGACGATGATGGTGCTCGTCTTCATGTGGACCTGGAATGAGTTCCTGCTCGCGCTCGTGATGGTCTCCGACGAGTCGCTGCGCACGGCGCCGCTCGGGCTCGCGTTCTTCTCCGGGCGCAACACGACCGACTTCGCGCTGCTCGCCGCCGGCTCGGTGATCGTGGCCACGCCGGTCGTGATCCTCTACGTCTTCCTGCAGCGGCACTTCATTCGCGGGATGCTGTCCGGAGCCGTCAAGGGCTGATGGCCGGCGTCTCCTTCGAGGCCGTCACGAAGCGCTTCGACAGCGTCGAGGCCGTGCGCGAGCTGACGCTCGAGGCCACCGACGGCGAGTTCCTCGTGCTCGTCGGGCCGAGCGGCTCCGGCAAGACGACCGCGCTGCGGATGCTGGCCGGGCTCGAGTCGGTGACCGAGGGGGAGATCCGGATCGGCGAGCGCGTGGTCAACCGCGTCGCGCCGCGCGAGCGCGACATCGCGATGGTCTTCCAGGACTACGCGCTGTACCCGCAGATGACGGTCTACGACAACCTCGCGTTCGCGCTGCGACGGCGCAAGGCGCCGAAGGCCGAGATCGACGAGCGCGTGCGCCGCGCCGCGCGCTCGATCGAGCTCGAGGAGCTGCTCGACCGCCGCCCGCGCCAGCTCTCGGGCGGCCAGCAGCAGCGGGTGGCGCTCGGGCGCGCGCTGGTGCGCGACCCGCAGGTGTTCCTGATGGACGAGCCGCTCTCGAACCTCGACGCGAAGCTGCGCGTGCAGACGCGCGGCGAGATCAAGCGCCTGCAGCAGGAGATCGGGACGACGACCGTCTACGTCACACACGACCAGGTCGAGGCGATGACGATGGGCGACCGCATCGCGGTCATGAACGAAGGGCGGCTCGAGCAGGTCGGCACGCCGGCCGAGGTCTACGACGAGCCGGCCAACCGCTTCGTCGCCGGCTTCATCGGCTCGCCGGGGATGAGCTTCGCGCCGGCCGAGCGGCTCGGGCTCGAGCCGGCGGGCGCGACCGTCGGCGTGCGGCCGGAGTTCGCGCGGCTGTGGGAGGACGGCATGGTCGGGCCGTTCGAGGGGACCGTCGAGTACGTCGAGGCGCTGGGGCGCGAGACGTTCCTCGGCGTCGACGGCCTCGTCGTCCAGGTCGACGGCCGCGCCGCGGCGCAGGTCGGAGACGCCGTGCGCTACGGCCTCGTCCGCGAGGGGCTGCGCTTCTTCGACTCCCAGACCGGCCAGGCGCGGGACCGATAGGGTCGCGCACCGTGCTCCGAGTCGAACTCGCCGTCGCCACCCCCGCCTTCCTCGACCTGACCTTCGTCGGCCTCGAGGCGCTGCCCGCGCCCGGGGAGGAGCGCTTCGCCGGAGAGCTGATCCGCTCGCCCGGCGGCGGCGCGATCACGGCGGTCGGAGCGTCGCGGCTCAGGCTCGACACCGCGCTGGTCGCACCCGTCGGCGACGACCTCGGCGGCGAGTACGTGCGGCGCGAGCTCGAGGCGGAGGGCGTCGCGATCGCCGGCTTCCGCACCAAGCGCACCCCCGAGACCGTCGTCATGCCGGTCGGCGAGCAGCGCACGATGGTCACCGTCGACCCCGGCATCCGCGCCCGCGCGACCGACGTCGCGGCGCTCACCCCGGTCGCTGTCGCCGCGAACCTGGACCAGCTCGACCTCGTGCCCAACGGCGTCCGCGCCTACCTGACCTGCGGCGACGACGACGCGCGCGCCTTCGCCGGCAAGCTGCCGCCGCGCAACGTCGGCGCCCGCGCGCTCTTCCTCAACTCGCAGGACGCGATGGTGCTCACGGGCAAGGACTCGCCGGAGGCGGCCGCCGAGCACCTGGCGGACTGGATCGAGACCGTCGTGATCACCGTCGACGCCCGCCGCGTCGTCGCGATCTCCGGCGGCCGCGCGGTCGACGTGCCCGACTTCGACACCGGCCCGGTGGTCGACACCACCGGCGACCGCGACCTGCTGTGCGCGGCCTACGCATGGGCCGATCTGCGCGGCGCGCAGCCGGAGCAGCGCATCAGCTGGGCACAGCTCTACTCGCGGCTGGCGATGGGCGTCCCGACCGCCACCGGCGGCGCCGCGACCGAGGAGCGGCTGCTCGAGGAAGGGACGAAGCACGGGCTCTCCCGGCCCTCGCGTGCGCGCGGCTGAGCCGGCTGACCAGCACGCGATGGCGGAGCTCTTCCTCGCCGCGGGGCGGGCGGCGTGGGGCTTCGCGGGCGACGAGGCGCTCGCGGGGATGCGCGCGCCGGCCTTCACGGGCGGCGAGATCGTGGCGGAGGACGAGACGGGCGTCATCGGCTTCGTCGTCGCCGCGAACTGCGAGATCGCGCTGCTCTACACGCACCCGCGCACGTGGGGGAGCGGCGCGGGCCGCGCGCTGCTCACCGCCGGCGAGGACGCCCTGCGCGAGGCCGGCTGCCGCGAGGCGACGCTGTGGACCGAGGAGCGCAACGAGCGTCCGCGCCGCTTCTACGAGGCGGCCGGGTGGCGCGCCGGCGGCGAGGCCAAGGAGCGCGTCTGGAACGGCGCGCCGCTGCGCGAGCTGCGCTACCGCAAGGCGCTCTAGGCCATCACCTCGATCGTGAACCCACCCGGCGCCTGGAAGTAGAACGTCCACGCGCCGTGCGCGTGATGCGGCGCCTCCACGTCGTAGCCGTCCGCCACGAGCCGCGCGTTGATCGCGTTCACGTCCTCGTCGGTCGCCTGGATGAAGCCGATGTGGAACGTCTCGGGGTAGCTGATCTCGACATTGCGGCGGCCGCGGATCAGGGTCAGCACGAGGTCGTCGTCGTCGAACAGGACGTCGAAGCCCTTGGCGCGCCGCCCCTCGGCGTACGGGCGCAGGCCGAAGTACGTCTCGAGGAAGCGGCAGGCCTCCGGGACGTCGTCGACGGTGAGGTTGAGGTGGTTGAGCTTCATTGCGTACACCGTACACAGTAGGCTGCCGGGATGGAAGACCGCTCGCTCGATCTCCTCTGGGCACGGCGCGGCCGCCGCCCCGGCCCGGCGCCCGGGCTCACGCTCGATCGCATCGCGCGGGCGGGGATCGAGCTCGCGGACGCGCACGGGCTCGAGGCGGTCTCGATGCGCCGCGTCGCGGCCGCGCTCGACGTCGCCCCCATGGCGCTCTACCGCTATGTGCCGGGCAAGGCGGAGCTGCTCGACGTGATGGTCGACGCCGTGCTCGGCGAGCCGGCGCCGCCCGCCGAGGGGGACTGGCGCGCGCGCGTCGAGCGCCTGGCCCACGCGACCCGCGACCTCCACCGCCGCCACCCGTGGCTCCACGCCGTGGCCCGCCCGCCGCTCGGCCCGAACGCCGTCGCCGCCTTCGACGCCCTGCTCGCCGCGCTGTCGGGCGCCGGCCTGGCGCCCGCCGAGACGGTCGCCGCGGCCGAGCTCGTCGGCACCTACGCCGCCGCGGCCGCCGCGCGCGAGGAGGCGGCCGCGCGGACCCAGGCGTTCTGGGCCGACCGCCCGTCGTTCTGGGACGAGCACTACACGCCCGAGCGCTTCCCGGCCCTGACCGCGCTCTACGAGGCCGGGGCCTACGACGACCGGCCGGACGCGTTCGCGTTCGGCCTGCGGCTGATCCTCGACGGGCTCGCATGAACCGCGGCGTCGCGCTCGTCCTGCTCGCCGTCACCTCGCTGCAGGTGGGGGCGGCGTTCGCGGTGGAGCTGTTCGACGAGCTCGGCCCGGCCGGCGCCGCCTTCGGGCGGCTCGCGTTCGCGGCGGCGATCCTCGTCGCCATCTGGCGGCCGAAGGTCCGCGGGCAACCCGTGAAGACCGCCGTCGCGTTCGGGCTCGTGCTCGGCGCCATGAACCTCTGCATCTACGAGGCGATGGACCGCATCCCGCTCGGCGTCGCGGTGACGTTCGAGTTCCTCGGCCCGCTCGGGCTCGCCGTCGCGCTCTCCCGCAAGCCGCTCGACCTGCTGTGGGTGCTGCTCGCCGCGCTCGGCATCCTCGGCCTCGCCGACTACTCGGGCGGCTCGCTCGATCCCGCCGGCGTCGCGTTCGCGCTCGCGGCCGGCGCGCTGTGGGCCGCCTACATCGTGCTCAGCCAGCGCACGGGCGAGCTCTTCCCCGGCGGCAGCGGACTCGCCCTGGCGATGGTCGCCGGCGCGGTCCTCGTCGCGCCGTTCGGGATCGCCGACGCCGGCGGCGAGCTGCTGCAGCCGGAGCTCCTCGGCGCCATCCTCGCCGTCGCGCTCGCCTCCTCCGTGCTGCCCTACAGCCTCGAGCTCGAGGCGCTGCGGCGCCTGCCGAAGCGCGTGTTCGGCGTCCTGATGTCGCTCGAGCCCGCGGTCGCCGCGCTCGCCGGCCTCGTCGTCCTGAGCCAGGACCTCGCCGCCCGCGACTGGGTCGCCATCGGGCTCGTCGTGATCGCCAGCGCGGGCGCTACTACGCTGGACGAGTGAGCGCCCACCGCGGACTGATCGCCCTCTCCGGCCGCGAGGTCAACCGCGTGCTGAAGCTGTGGACGCAGACCGTGCTCGCGCCGATCCTCTCGAGCTCGCTGTTCATCCTCGTGTTCGGGCTGAGCCTCGGCGAGCGCATCCGCGAGATCGACGGCATCTCCTACGACGTCTACATCGTCCCCGGGCTGATCGCGATGACGATGGCCCAGGCGGCCTACGCGAACAACTCGGCGACCGTCTTCCAGGCGCGCTTCGACCGCTACCTCAACGACGTGCTCGCCGCGCCGATGCGCCCGTGGCAGGTCAACCTCGCGCTCAACGTCGGCGGCGCGGTCCGCGCGGGCCTGATCGGCCTCGGCCTGCTCGCGGTCGCCATCCCGCTGACCGGCGTGCCGGTGCGCGAGCCGCTCGCGCTCGCCGTCGCGATCGTCCTCCTGCTCGCGCTGTTCTGCTCGTTCGGCGTCGTCGTCGGCGTCTACGCCGAGTCGTGGGACCACACCGCGTTCGTCACGAACCTCGTGATCCTCCCGCTGAGCTTCCTCGGCGGCGTCTTCTACTCGGTCGCCAGCCTGCCCTCCCCGTGGGAGGAGCTCAGCCGCGCGAACCCCGTGCACTACCTGATCGACGCCGTCCGCTTCGGCTTCCTCGGCCAGAGCGACACCTCGATCTGGCTGTCGCTCGCGGTCACCGCCGCGATCGCGGCGGTGACCGTGGGCTGGAGCGCCTACCTGTTCTCGACGGGGCGGCGGCTCAAGCCGTAGCTCGCGCGAGCGAATACGATCGGCCGCGTCATGGACGACGGCTCGCAGAACCCGCGCATTCCCGGCTTCCTGCGCGCGGTCACGTGGGTCGAGTGCGCGCGTCGTCGGCGGGGCCGCCGCGCTGCTGCTGACCTTCCCGGGCTCGGGCGGGCAGGACGTGTGGGCGTGGCAGACGCCGCCCTTCAACGCCCGCTACGTCGGCTCCATCTACCTCGGCGCGCTCGTGCCGCTGCTCATCCTCGCGATCACCGCCCGCTGGTCGCCCGGCCGGATCGTGCTGTGGATGATCTTCGTCTTCACCACGGCGATCGGGGTCGTGATGCTCGCCTACACGGATCGCTTCGAGTGGGCGCGCTTCGCGACCTGGGTGTTCTGGGCGCTGTACGTGTTCCTGCCGATCAACTCCGCCGTCTTCCTGTGGCGGCTGCGCGGCCTGCCGCCCGCCGGCGCGAGCGAGCGCAGCCCGGCCGCGCGCGCCGGGCTGGCGGTGCTCGCCCTGGCGCTCGGCGGCTACGGCATCGCGCTGCTCCTCGCCCCGGTCGACGCGACAGGCTTCTGGCCCTGGCCCGTCGATGCGTTCCACGGCCGCATCTACGCCGCCGCCTACCTGACGCCGGCGGCCGGCGCGCTCGTCGTGCTCCGCGCCGGCAGCCGCGACGAGTACCGGACGCTCGGGGCCACGCTGCTGACCGGCGGCGGCGCCGCCGTGCTCGCAGTCCTCGTCACCGGCCCGGTCGAGGACGCCTGGGCGTTCTACGCCCTCAACACCGTGCCGGCGCTGATCGGCGGAGCAATGCTCATCGGAGCACCTGCCCGTGCTCCGGCCGCCAGCCCAGCCTGACCTTCTCGCCGATCTCCCAGCGGTCGTCGGCGTGCGAGCGGTGGGTGTTCTGCTCGAGCGCGACGATCCGCGCGCCGGGGGAGAGCTCGATGATCACCTGCGTCGTCGTGCCGATGTAGACGCGCTCGGCGATCGTCCCGTCGAGCATCACCATGCCCTCCTCGTGCTCGTCGAGCCAGATCTTCTCGGGCCGCACCGACAGGCACACCGCCGTGCCGTCCGCGACGCCCTCGGGCACCGCGGCCTGGCAGCGCTGGCCGCCGGCGAGCCGCACCCCGCCGTCCTCGACCGTGCCGTCCATGAGGTTCGAGATGCCGATGAAGCCGGCCACGAACTGCCGCACCGGGTGCTCGTAGACCTCCTCCGGCGTCCCGCACTGCTCGACCACGCCGCCGTTCATGACCGCGATGCGGTCGGACATGGCGAGCGCCTCCTCCTGGTCGTGCGTGACGTAGAGGAACGTGATGCCGACCTCGCGCTGGATCGCCTTGAGCTCGACCTGCATCTCCTTGCGCAGCTTCAGGTCGAGCGCACCCAGCGGCTCGTCGAGCAGCAGCACCGCGGGCCGGTTCACGAGCGCGCGCGCGAGCGCCACGCGCTGGCGCTGGCCGCCTGACAGCTCCGCCGGCCGCGCGGTCTCGCGCCCGGTCAGGCGCACGAGCTCGAGCGCCTCGGCGACGCGCGTCTTGATCTCGTCCGCCTGCACCTTGCGCCGCTTGAGCCCGAACGCGACGTTGTTCTGGATGTCGAGGTGGTCGAACAGGGCGTAGCTCTGGAACACCGTGTTGACGTTGCGCTTGTACGGCGGCACGCTCGCCACCGGGTCGCCGTCGAGGTAGACCTGGCCCTCGGTCGGCTGCTCGAACCCGGCCACCATCCGCAGCGTCGTCGTCTTGCCGCAGCCCGACGGGCCCAGCAGCGAGAAGAACTCGCCGCGCTCGATCGTCAAATTGAGGTCGGAGACCGCGGTGGCCGAGCCGAACCGCTTGGTCACTCCCTCGAAGCGGACCGCCTCCGTCATGCTTCCTCGCTCCCCAGTAGGACTCCAAGACCGCTCTCCCGCCGCCCCAGCAGCCTCGGCAGCGCCACCGCCAGCGCGATGGCGAGCGCCGAGATCGCCAGCATCAGCGTGCCGATCGCGTTGATCGTCGGCGTCACGCCGAAGCGGATCGCCGACCAGATGCGGACCGGCAGCGGCTGCGGCGACTCGCCGGTCGTGAAGTACGAGAGGACGAAGTCGTCGAACGACAGCGCGAACACGAGCAGCCCGGCCGCCAGCACCGCGGGCCACAGCGCCGGCAGCACGACGAGCCGCAGCGTGTCGAGCCGCGTCGCGCCGAGGTCCATCGCCGCCTGCTCGACCTCCGGGTTCAGCGCCGCCAGCCGCGCGCGCACGACCACCGTCACGTAGGAGATCGAGAACGTGATGTGCGCGAGCGTGATCGTCAGCAGAGACAGCTGCCAGCCCAGCTGCGTGAACAGCAGGAAGGCCGACACGCCGGCCACGATCTCCGGCGTCACGAGCGGGACGAGCATCAGGATGTTCGCGGTGCCCGCGAAGCGCGAGCGCGCGCGCACGAGCCCGAACGCGAGCATCGTCCCCAGGACCGTCCCGATGATCATCGTGACGAACGCGATCTCGAGGCTCGCGACGAGCGAGCCGCGCAGCGACTCGCTGTCGAAGAACGCCCGGTACCACTCGAGGCTGAGCCCGTCCATCCGCTGCAGCGAGCGCTGCGAGTTGAACGAGAACACGACGACGAGCACGATCGGCGCGAACAGGAACAGGAAGAAGAACCCGAGGTAGACGCGCAGCCACTTCATGTCGTGGCCTCCCGCGCCGCCTTCGCCGCCGAGCGCAGGTAGAGCACCATCCACACGAGCAGGAACAGCATCATCAGCACGGTCAGCGCGGCGCCGAACGGCCAGTTCTCCGCCGCGAAGAACTGCTGCTGGATGAGGTTGCCGACCATGTAGGTGCCCGGACCGCCGAGCAGCTGCGCGCTCACGAAGTCCCCGACCGCGGGCAGGAACACGAGCACGGTGCCGGCCAGCACGCCCTGGAAGGTCTGCGGCCACGTGACGTGCCAGAACGTGCTCCAGTCGGAGCCGTAGAGGTCCTTGCCGGCCTCGATCAGCGACGGGTCCATGCGGTCGAGCGCCGCGTAGACCGGCAGGATCATGAACGCGAGGTAGCCGTAGACGAGGCCGCCGATCACCGCCGTCGGCGTGTTGAGGAACTGGATCGGGTCGTCGAGCCCGAGCACGCCGTTGACGACGCCCTCGTCGGAGAGCAGCGCCACCCACGCGTACGTGCGCACGAGGTAGTTGACGAAGAACGGCAGCACCACGAGCGCGATCAGCACGTGCTTGTGGCGACCGCCGAAGCGCGCGATGTAGTACGCCACCGGGTAGCCGAGCACGAGACACAGCACGACCGTCGCCAGCGCGTAGCCGACCGAGCGCGCCAGCACCGGGACGAAGATCGGGTCGAACGCCCGCGAGTAGTTCTCCGGGTACCAGCCGTAGACCGCGCCGCCGAGGTCGCCCGGCGTGCCGAACGACAGCGCGATCACGATCACGAACGGGACCGCGAAGAACGCGAGCAGCCAGAGGCCGCCCGGGATGAGGAACCGCCCCGCGAAGCGGTCGCTCTCGTTCACCTCAGGCCGCCTTGATCTCCGTCCATGCGTCGTCCCACATCCGCCGGCCGTCGGCGCCGAGGTCGCGGAACTGGTCGCCGTTCTCGAGGTCCTCGATCGTGACGTTGATCGAGGGGTCGGTCTTCACGAGCTCCGCGAACGCCTCGTCCGGGCCGGTGTACGGCATCGGGTAGCCCATGTATTCGATGTTCCGCGCCGCGTTCTCGGGCTCGAGGATGAAGTTGATGAACGTGAGCGCCGTGCCCGGGTGCTCGGCGTTCGCGGGGATCGACATGCAGTCCGTGCCCAGCGGGATGCCCTCGGTGCACTTCTGGAACGAGAAGTTGTCGGGGTTCTTGACCTGGTTGCGGACGTTGACGACGTCGCCGTTCCAGCCGTGGTGGATCCAGGCGTTGCCGCCGACCATGTTCTGGATGTCGTCGGTCGAGTAGCCGCGCAGATTCGGCTTGAGGTCGAGCGCCCACTCCTTGGCCTTGTCGACCTCGGCCTGGTCCTTCGTGTTGAGGTCGGACCCCGTGGCCATCGCGCCGGCGCCGAGGACCTCCTGGTAGTCGTCGAGCATGTAGATCTTGCCCTTGGCCGAGTCGAGGCCGAGGTCGTTCCAGGAGCCGGTCATCTCCACCTTGTCCTTGCGGTAGAGGATCCCCGAGGCGTAGAGCGCGTAGGGGATGGTGTGGTCGGCGCCCGGGTCGTACCAGGGCTTGGCGAAGTAGTCGTAGACCGTCTCGGAGTTCTTGAGCTGCGCCTTGTCGAAGCGCAGGAGCTGGCCTGCCGCCGTCAGCCGCTGGGCCCAGTCGGCGGTCGGGAAGATCACGTCGTACTTGTTGCCCGAGCGCAGCTTCGCCATCATCGCGTTCATCGAGTCGAAGTTGGACTCGCGGACCTTGACGCCGTAGCGCTTCTCGAACTCCTTGATCAGCTTCGGGTCGAGGTACTCGGACCAGTTGAAGTAGACGAGGTCGCCGTCGGGCTTCGCCGCGATCTTCTTCGGGGGCGCTGACTTCTCCGCCTTCGAGGCCGGCTCCTCGCCGACACCGCAGCCGGCGAGCCCCAGCGCCAGCGCAAGGCCCGCGCTCCCCTGCAGCAGCTCGCGCCGTCGCAACGGCTCGTTGAACAGATCCCTCGTCATGCCACTCCCTCCAGTGGTCCGAGGCGCTCCTCCACGAGCGCCATGCAGTGCTCCTGCACCAGCTCCGGCGTCACCGCCGGGTCCCCCAGCGCGAGCTGGATCGCAAAGCCGTCCATCAGCGCGCCGAGCGTGAGCGCGAACGCCTCCGGGTCGACCGGGCGGAACTCCCCCTCCGCCTGGCCGTCGCGGATGACCTCGGCGATCGTCGCGCGCCAGCGCCCGTCCAGGCGCTCGCGGGCCGTGTTGACCGCCGGGTCGCGCAACGCGCGCACCCACAGCTCCATCCACAGCACCGCCTCGCCGTCGCCCTCCGCGGGCCACATCTCGACGATCCGCCGCAGCCGGTCGCGCGCGCGGTCGAGCCGCGCGAGCTCGTCGTTGAGCTCCGCATAGAAGCGGTCGTCGGAGAACGCCAGCGCCTCGGTCAGCAGCTCGTCCTTGGTGGAGAACCAGTAGAGGACGCCGGGGGCGCTCGTGCCGGCGCGCTCGGCCACGTCGGCGATGCGCGTGCCGATCACGCCGCGCTTGGCGATCACCTCGGCGGCGGCCTTGAGGATCGCGGGGCGGCGGACGTGCCCGGTCGTCGGACGCGGGCTCATCGCAGGGTTATTCGAACGGCGATTCAGCGAACGTACTCGCTCGGTGCCCCGGCATGCAAGCCCAGGTCACCGGCGAGTGCGTGCCAGACCTCGGCACGGGCGCGCTCGAGCGGCATCTCGGGGTCGCCGAGCAGCGCGCGGACGCCGAAGCCGTCGATCAGCGCGAGCGTGCGGTCGGCGATCGCGCCGGCGTCGACGTCGCCGAAGCCGCCCTCCTCGATCGCCTGGCGGAACCACACGCTCATGCGCTTGTAGAGCTTCGCCGCCGTGGGGCGCAGCTCGGGATGGCGCACGGCCCGCAGCCACAGCTCGACCCACAGCACCCAGTCGCGCTCGAGCTCGCCGGGCAGCGGCAGGCACTGGTCGATCATCGCGCGCAGGCGGGCCGCGGAATCCATGCTCGCGCCGTCGTCGCGCACGTCCCCGGCCGTCTCGAACGAGTGCTCGAGCGCCTCCGCGAGCAGGGCCTCGCGGGTGGCGAAGTGGTAGTGCACCAGCGCGGTCGACACCCGCGCGTCCATCGCGATGCGCGCGATCCGCACCGCGTCGATGCCGTCGCTCGCGATCCGCTCGACCGCTGCGTCGAGGATCCGCTCGCGGGCCGACTTCGCGCTCACGGCGCCAAGTATGCCTCGGCCACCAGCTGGTCGAACGCGTGCACGGTCTGCTCGGTGGCCGTGTAGCGGCCCGGGCGGTGGCCGCGCGAGCCGATGCCGCGCTGGACGAGCTCGCACACGTGCCAGTCCTGGCGGTTGACGGTGTCCCAGAAGTCGACGGCGTCGGAGGCGTCGAAGCCCGGCTGCGCCATCGTCTCGGGCTCGAAGTACCACTCGCACGTGACCTCGGTGCGCCCGGCGCCGCGCGGCCACAGCGTGTGGACCATCACGTAGTCGGGGTGGAGGGAGACGAGCAGGTTCGGGAACAGCGCGAAGTAGAGGACGTCGCGCTGCTCCTTCTCGGTCAGCCCGGCGATCGGCGGGCGCTGCCCGTGACCGCCGTTCTGGGCCATCGTCTCGGCGCCCTCGTTGAGCGTCATCGAGCCGCCGCACCAGGCGCCGGGACCCTCGTACTCGTCGCCGCTCATGTAGTGCGAGAGGCGGTTGAGCTCGGGGTGCACGCCCGGGCAGTGCAGGCACTCGGAGTAGTTCTCGACGATCGCCTTCCAGTTCGACGCGACGTCGTAGGTGATCGCGGCGGCGCGCTGCAGCTCGCCGAGGCGGTAGTGCGCGAGGTGCTGGGTGAGGTCGCCGAGGTGGTCGTCGAGCGCGCCGGCGTTGCCGGAGACGTCGGCGAACAGCAGCCCGTGGCGCTCCTCCATCCGCACGCGCTCGAGCCCGGTGGTGGACGGGTCGAAGTTCTCGATCTCGTCGGTGTGGGGCGCGCTCTTGAGGCTGCCGTCGAAGCCGTAGCACCAGGCGTGGTAGGGGCACTGCAGGCGCCGCATCGTGCCCTCGGGCTCGGTGACGAGGCGGGCGCCGCGATGGCGGCAGACGTTGAAGAAGCCGTGCGGGCGACCCTCGTCGTCGCCCACGAACAGCAGGCTCTCGCCCGCGATCTCGCGCGTGAAGAAGTTGCCGCGCGAGGCGAGCGGCTGCGCGTGGCCGACGCACACCCAGCCGCCGAGGAACAGGTGCTCGGCCTCCCAGCCGGCCACTGCCTCGTCGACGTACGCGCGGGGCGGGAGCTGGGTGGCCTCGAGCAGCGGGCGGCGGGTCTCGGCCAGCTCGGCCTCGGTGAACAGAGGAGCCATACGGCGTCAGATTATCAGCACTTCGTGCGTTTGACTACATGGTCAGGATCCCATAGATTGGCGGCCATGACCGACTACGACGCGATCGTCGTCGGCGGGGGCCACAACGGGCTCACCGCCGGCGCGTACCTCGCGCGGGCCGGGCTGCGCGTCTGCGTGGTCGAGCGCCGCGACATCCTCGGAGGGGCCTGTGTGACCGAGGAGGTGTGGCCGGGGCATCGCATCTCGCGCGCCTCCTACGTCGTCTCGCTGCTGCAGCCGCGCGTGGTGGAGGACCTGCGCCTGAAGGACTTCGGCTACGAGGTCCACCCGCTCGATCCCGCCTACGCGGCGATCGACGAGGACCGCCGCGTGATGTTCTTCCACAACGACCTGAAGGCGACGTGCGAGTCGCTCGCGCGCTTCTCCAAGAAGGACGCCGAGGCCTACCCGGCCTTCGAGGCCCTGCTCGAGCGCATGGCCGGCTTCCTGCGCCCGCTGATGCTGCGCCCGCCGCCGGCGCTCGGGTCCAAGCGCCCCGGCGACCTGCTGTCGCTGCTGCGCGAGGCGGGGCGCGCCGCCGGGCTCTCCAAGCGCGACGTCCACGACTTCTACCGCGTGATGACGATGTCGGTGGGCGACCTGCTCGACGACTGGTTCGAGAACGACCTGTTCAAGGGCACGACCGCGTCGACCGGCGTGGTCGGCGTGTGGGCCGGGCCGCGCACGCCGGGCACGGCGTACAACCTGCTGCACCACGCGCTCGGCGAGATCGAGGGCGTGCCGGGGCTGTGGGGCCACGTCAAGGGCGGCATGGGCTCGATCTCGATGGCGATCGCGCGCTCCGCAGAGTCGTTCGGCGCGACCGTCCGCACGGGCGCCGGGGTGCGCTCGATCGACGTCCGCGACGGGCGCGTGCTCGGCGTGACGCTCGAGTCGGGCGAGGAGCTGCGGGCCGGTGTGGTCGTCTCGGGCGCGCACCCGAAGTCGACGGTGCTGGACCTCACGGGCGCCGAGCACTTCCCCGAGGAGGTCGTCGAGGACATGCGGCGCTACAAGACGCGCGGCGGGTCCGTGAAGGTCAACTGGGTGCTCTCCGAGCCGCCGCGCTACGAGGGCGTGTCCGACGAGGACCAGCACATGCTGCTGCGCTCCGGCGTCGCGTTCTGCCCGTCGATCGACTACCTCGAGCGGGCCTGGCAGGACGCGGTGCGCGGCAAGCCGGCCGAGCAGCCGTACCTCGAGGTCGAGGTGCCCTCCACGATCGACAAGTCGCTGACCGACGACGGCTCGACGGTGGTCACGATGTTCACCCAGTACGGCCCCTACGACGAATCCGGCTGGCCCGAGGGGTCGCGCGAGAAGTACGCGCAGGCGTGCATCGACACGCTGGGCGCGGTGGCGCCGAACGTCAAGGATGCGGTCGTCCACCACGAGGTGCTCGCGCCCCCGGACCTCGAGCGGATCTTCGGGCTGCTCGGCGGCAACATCTTCCAGGGCGAGCAGGGCCTGGACCAGATGGCGTTCATGCGGCCGTCGCCGGCGCTCGCGCAGTACGCGACGCCGGTCGAGGGGCTGTACCTGTGCGGCGCCGGCACGCACCCGGGCGGCGGTGTCATGGCCGCCGGCGGGCACAACGCGGCGAAGCGGATCCTGCACGACCAGCGGTGGAAGAAGCTGAAGCGCGCCATCCCGAGCCGCAACGGGCATGCCGAGGTCCCCGTGTGAGCACGCTGGAGCTCACCGAGCTCACGCCGGAGCAGCTCGAGCTGCAGGCCCGCGCGCGGCGCTTCGTCGAGGACGTCCTGATCCCGCTCGAAGAGGCGGCCGAGCGGCGCGAGCTCCCGGAC
Organism: uncultured Solirubrobacteraceae bacterium; assembly: GCA_963811595.1. Taxonomy (GTDB): domain Bacteria; phylum Actinomycetota; class Thermoleophilia; order Solirubrobacterales; family Solirubrobacteraceae; genus DASQFQ01. The sequence goes on along the minus strand of CAWERW010000007.1, from coordinate 162,556 downwards.
GACGCCATCGCGCGCATCAAGTCCGAGGCGATGGCGGCGGATCTTCACGGCGGGCTGCACGCCCGCGAACACGGAGGGCAGGGCTGGACGAAGCTCGAGTGGGTGTTGGTCGAGGAGCAGCTCGGGCGCTCGACCAACGCCCTCTCGTGGCACATCCCGACCGCGTACAACGTGCTCGGGTCGGGCTCGCCCGAGCAGATCGACCGCTGGTTGCGGCCGTCGCTGCGCGGCGAGGGCCACGACGCCTATGCGGTGACCGAGGAGCACGCGGGCTCGGACCCGTCGGGGATCGCGACGACCGCGCGGCGCCGCGACGGCGGCTGGGTGATCGACGGCGAGAAGTGGTTCGTGACCTCCGGCGACATCGCGTCGGTCTACATCGTCGTGGCGAACGCGGAGGGGGAGGGCCCGACGCTCTTCCTCGTCGACGCGACGCTGCCGGGGATCTCGGTCGTCGACGACCCGCCGTTCACGCACACCTATCCGCACGGGCATCCGACGATCCGCTTCGACGGGGTGCAGGTGCGCGACGAGGACGTCATCGGCGGCGTCGGCCGCGGCGACGAGCTGCAGCGCGCGTGGTTCACCGAGGAGCGGCTCGGGATCGCCGCGCGCGGCGTCGGCTCGATGTGGCGGCTGCTCGACGAGGCGACCGCGTGGGCGCTGCAGCGCGAGCAGGGCGGGCGGCGGATCATGGACTACCAGGGCGTGTCGTTCCCGCTGGCCGACTCCGCCGCGGACGCTGCCGCGGGGCGCGCGCTGACGCTGCAGGTGGCGCGGCTGATCGACGCGGGCGCGGACCCGAAGATCGTGCACGCGAAGGCGTCGATGGCGAAGCTGTTCGTGTCCGAGGCGGCGTACCGCTGCGCCGACCGCGCCGTGCAGGTGTTCGGCGGCCGCGGCTATCTGCGCACGAACGTCGCCGAGCGCTTCCTGCGCGAGCTGCGCGTCGACCGCATCTGGGAGGGCACGTCCGAGATCCAGCGCCTGATCGTGGCGCGGGCGCTCGAGCGGCGCGGCGTCGAGCGCACGCTGCACTGACCGTGGACCTCGCGCGGCTGCTCCATCCGCGAACGATCGCCGTCGTCGGCGCGACCGACCGCGCGGACTCCTACGGCAGCGCGACCCTGCTGAACCTGCGGCGCCTCGGCTTCGAGGGCGAGGTGTGGGGTGTGAACCCGGGCCGCGAGGAGGCCCATGGGATCCCCTGCGTGCCATCCCTCTCGGATCTTCCCGAGCCACCTGACGCCGTTGTGGTCGCTGTCCCCGCGCCGAAGGTGCCCGACCTCATCGACGAAGCGGGCCGGCTGGGGTGTGGCGGAGCCGTCGTCTACGGAGCCGGATTCCGCGAGAGCGCTCGCCGAGCGGCCGCTTCGGGCTCCACCGCCGAGGCTTCGGCCGGCGCCGTTCTCGAGGCCGAGCTGCGCGCCGCTGCGCTGCGCCACGCGCTGCCCGTCTGCGGCCCGAACTGCGACGGGCTCGTCGCGCTGCACTCGCGCGCCGCCCTCTGGGGCGACGCGCTGGCGCCGGCGGAGCCGGGCCACGTCGGCCTCGTGTCGCAGAGCGGCAACCTCGTCGTCAACGCCTTGGGTACGCGCCGGGGGTTGCGGCTGCACACCGCGGTCTCGAGCGGGAACGAGACCGTGGTGAGCACCGCCGACTGGCTCGCGCACCTCGCGACGGAGCCCGAGCTGCGCTCCGTCGCGCTGATGATCGAGCACGCCGGCGACGGCGCGCGGCTGTGCGAGGCGCTCGCCGCGTGCGCCGACGCGGGCGTCGGCGTCGCGGTGCTCAAGGTCGGCGCCTCCGAGGTCGGCGCCGCCGCGGCCGCCGCGCACACCGGCGCGCTCGCCGGCGACCACCGCGTGTTCCGCGCGCTCGTGCGCGAGGCGGGCGCGGCGTGGGCCGAGGACGTCCACGGCCTGCTCGAGCTCGCCAAGTCGCTCGCCGTCCGCGGCGCCCGCCCGCGCGGCCGCGGCCTGGCCATCCTCACCTGCTCGGGCGGCGACTCCGGCCTCGGCGCCGACGAGTCCGAGCGCCTCGGCCTCGAGCTCCCCGCCTTCGCGCCGGAGACCGTCGCCGCGCTCGACGAGCGCCTCCCCGACGCCGCCACGATCGCCAACCCGCTCGACTACACCGCGCTGATCTGGGGCGACCGCGAGTGGGAGCGCGACCTCGTCGCGCTGGTCGGCGCCGACCCCGCCGTCGACCACGTGCTCGTCTTCTACGACCACCCGCCGGGGCTCGAGGGCGCCTCGGGCGAGGCCTGGCAGGCGGTCGAGGACGGCATCCTCGACGGCGCGCGCGCGAGCCCGGTCCCCGTCCTCGTCGCCGCGACCCTGCCCGAGCTGCTCGACGACGCGACCGCCTGGCGCTTCGCCGAGGCCGGCGTCCCCGCGGTCGCCGGCCTCCGCACCGGCCTCGCCTGCGCGGCCGCGCTCCAGACCCCGCCACCCGACGCCGCCCGTCTCCGAGCCATGGCCGCCGCCGCCCGCCCGGTCCCCAACGGATCCGCTCCGCGCTGGCTCGCCGAGCACGAGGCGAAAGATCTCCTCCGCGCCGCCGCGATCCCCGTCGTCGACGGGCGCATCGTCGATGACGAGGACGACGCGGCCGCCGCCCTCGCCGAGCTCGGCGGCCCTGTCGCCGTCAAGGCCTCGGGCCCCGACGTCCGCCACAAGGCCGCCGCCGGACTGCTCGCGCTCGACGTCGCCGCCGAACCCGACGTCCGCGCCGCCTGGCGCTCGCTCAACAGCTCCGGCGCGGTGCTCGTCGAGCGGATGGCCGCGCCCGGCGTGGAGCTGATCGTGTCGGTGCTGCGCGACGCCGTCGTGCCCGCGCTCGTGATCGGGCTCGGCGGGACGTGGGCCGAGCTGCTCGACGACGTCGCCGTCGTCCCGCTCCCCGCCGGCGCGCCGCGCATCGAGCGGGCGATCGGGGAGCTCAAGGGCGCCCGGCTGCTCGCCACCTCCGACGTCGCCGCCGCCGCCCGCCTCGCCGCCCGCCTCTCCGAGCTGCCCGGCCTCGAGCTCGTGGAGTGCAACCCCGTCCTCGTCCATCCCGACGGCGCCGTCGTCGTGGACGCCATCGCCAAGGAGAGCCCCGCATGAACGCGATCGCAGAGAAGCTCGGCGAGGTCGGCCTCCCCGCGCCGGTCAAGGAGCTCGCCGCACGCCACTGGGATGTCGTCGTCGTCGGCGGCGGCCACAACGGCCTCACCGCCGCCGCCTACCTCGCCAAGGCCGGCCAGTCGGTGCTCGTGCTCGAGCGCCGCGAGCGCCTGGGCGGCGCGTGCACGCTGGAGCGCCCGTTCGCCGACCCCGAGTACGTCGTGAGCCCGTGCGCGTACGTCGTCGGGCTGCTCGACGAGATCGTCATCCGCGAGCTCGGGCTCCGCGAGCGCGGCCTCCACGTCCACGTCGCCGACCCCAACCTGTGGGTCCCGTTCGAGGACGGCACCTCCTTCGGCCAGTGGCTCGACGACGCCCGCACGCAGCGCGACCTCGATGCGCTCGGCGTCTCCGCCAAGGACCAGGAGGGCTACTGGGCCTACGAGCACCTCTTCGACCAGATCCGCCGCCGCCTGCGCACCGGCGAGCGCGACACCTGGATCGGCGACTCGCCCTCGCGCGCCGAGCTCGAGGAGATCCTGCACGGCGACCAGACCATGATCGACGTCGTCTTCGACGCCTCCATCAAGGAGGTCCTCGACGAGTACATGGGCGACCAGCGTCTCAAGGACGCGCTGTTCGGCCAGGGCGTCATCGGCGCCTGGGCGGGCCCGCACGACAAGGGCACCGCGAGCATCAAGCTCATGCACTACCAGGGCGACCTCGAGGGCGGCGGCCCGATCTGGGGCTACGTCCGCGGCGGCATGGGGATGATCAGCTTCGCGATCGCCGACGCCGCCCAGGAGGCCGGCGCCACGCTCGCCGCCGGCGTCCCCGTCGCCGAGATCGAGCCCGAGACCGGGGTGCGCCTGGAGGACGGCACGCTCATCCGCGCCACCACGGTCGTCTGCAACGCCGACCCCAAGGTCGCGCTGCGCCTGCTCGGCGACCACGACGTCCCGCAGGCGTTCCGCGACCGCCTCGACGCGTGGCAGCTCCGCAGCCCGGTCGTCAAGTTCAACGCCGCGCTCAACCGCCTGCCCACCTGGACCGCCGCGCGCGGCCAGGACTTCCCCGCCCGCGGCACGGTCGACGTCACGACCGGGCTGGACGAGGCCCAGCGCGCGTTCGAGCGCTGCGCCCAGGGCGAGGCGGCCGTCGGCTTCGGCGAGATCTACGTCCAGACCGTCCACGACCCGACCCCCGCGCCGCCCGGCCGGCACCTGCTGAGCGTGTTCGGCCAGTACGCGCCCTACGAGTTCGACTGGGACGGGCGCCGCGACGAGGTCGCGCGCCAGTTCATCGACCTGATCGCGCGCTTCGCGCCCGACTTCGAGGACTGCCTCGAGCACCACGAGGTCCTCGGCCCGCCCGACATCGAGGCCCGCATCGGCCTCACCGGCGGCAACATCTTCCAGGGCGAGACGATGCCCGACCAGATGTGGGAGCACCGCCTGCCCGCGCGCACGGCCGTCGAAGGCCTGTACCTGTGCGGCGCCGCGACCCACCCGGCAGGCAGCGTGATCGCGCTCAACGGCCGCAATGCCGCGATGGCCGTGCTCGAGGACGCGCGATCACGCGCGGCAGTGGCGTGAAGCCCTAGCATTCGCGCCGTGAGGCGCCCCCTGCTCGCTGCGCTGTTGCTCCTCCTGGCGGCGGCACCCGCTGCCGAGGCGGCGCCGTTCGCTGTCGGCGCCGGTGAGAACCCCGGCGTCGCGATCGACGACGCCGGCACGGTCTACGCCGGCTGGCAGGTCAACCCCGGCGCCGACGGCGAGCAGGTCCAGCTGTGCGTCGTCCCGCCGCGCGCCCGCGCGTGCGCCTCGCTCGTGTCGATCGCCTTCCCCGGCGAGGGCTACGCGCGCAGCCGCGTCAGCGTGCTGCTGTCCGCGCCCGGCGCCGTCGATGTCGTCGTCCCCCGCAACGTCGGCCCGCTCGAGTACGGCGCGTACCTCGCCCGCTCGACCGACGGCGGCCGCACGTTCGCGCCTGCGATCAAGCTCTCGAGCCAGCAGTCCGAGCAAGCGGTCCTCGGGCCGCCCGGGCGCGTCGCGCTGGTAGGCGGCCCTCAGGCGCTTCGCGTCGACTCCGCTCCAGCCGACGGCTCGGCGGGCGGCAGCGATGGCGCCTCGCTCGGCGGGCTGCTCGGCGCGCAGTCCAACGACGTCGCGACTCAGGGCGGCGACGTGTTCGCCGCCGGCTCCGACGCCGCCGCCACCCAGGCCTACCGCCTGCCCGCCGGCGCCGACCCGAGCCAGGAGGCCAGCTGGCAGCCGCTGCCGGCGCCGCTCGGGCGCGAGCCCGAGCTGACCGGCGGGCCGGGCGGGCTCGTCGCGCTGCTCGAGGCGTCGGACCGGCGCAGCCCGGACGCACTGTTCGCGCAGCGCTGGGAGACGACCGGGTGGTCGCCGCCCGTCGCGGTGTTCGGCGTCCTCAACAACGACTTCGAGCTCACCCAGAGCGCGCGCGGCCGGCTCAGCGCGTTCCGGACCGCGAACGACACGGGCGGCCCTTACTTCGTCGAGTACACGACGTCCACCGACGGCGGCGTCCTGTGGTCCTCGCGCGTGCGCCTCAGCCGCCTCGCGGAGTACCCCGGCGACCTCGAAGCCGCCACCAACGCCGCCGGCGCCGGCGCGGCGGTCACCGCCGAGGCGTTCGCGGGCAAGGCGGTCTTTCTCACGCGCTTCACTCCGCGCAGCACGCCCGTGAAGCGCCGCCGCTTCCGCCGCGGCCGCGTGCAGGTGCGCAGCGAATGCGACGAGGGGAGGCTGTCGCTCGTCGTCGAGGCCGCGCGCGGCAACCGCCGCGTGGCGCCCGCGGCCGTGCTGCGCCGGGCCCGCTTCGGCCGCGCCCGCGGAGCGCGCCGCGGCTTCCGCACGCGCTTCCGCGCCCGCTATGAGCTGCGGCGCTCGCGCGCCCGCATTCCCGTGCGCGTGATCCCGCGCCGCGGCAAGGCGCGCACGCTGCGGCTGCGCGTCCGCCGCTGCTGATGTTCGAGCTCAACGCCGCGAACGTCCTCACGCTCGTCCGCATCTCGCTGATCCCGGTGCTGGTCGCGGTGCTCCTCTCGGCGCTGCCCGAGGCCGACCTGCTCGCGGCGATCGTGTTCATCCTCGCCTCGGCCACCGACGCGCTCGACGGCTGGATCGCCCGCCGCCGCCACGAGGTCACGACGTTCGGCAAGCTCATGGACCCGCTCGCCGACAAGCTGCTGATCACCGCCGCGCTCGTCTCGCTCGTCGCGCTCTACCGCCTCGACGCCTGGGTGGCGATGGTGATCATCGCGCGCGAGTTCGCGGTCACCGGGCTGCGCATGCTCGCGGTCGAGCAGGGCCACGTCATCCCCGCCAACGTGTGGGGCAAGCTCAAGACCACGACCCAGGTGGCGATGGTGCTCGCGCTGATCTGGGCCGACCGCCCGGCCGCGTGGGTCGACATCCTCGTCTACTTCACCGTGGCGATCACGGTGTGGTCCGGGGTGACCTACTTCATCGGGCTGCGGAAGCTGCTGGCGGAGGAGGGCGCGGCTCAGCCCGCGCCGTCGAGCCACTCGCGCATCGAGACGTGATGCCGCGCGGGCTCGCCGCCGGCGAGCTCCGCCCGCAGCTCGCCGAGCAGGCCGAAGCGCTCCGCGACCACGTCGTGCTGGTGGATCGACTCGAGGTTCTCCTGCCGCGCCGAGACGAACGAGTCGTCGCCGAGCTCGGGGAAGAGCGCGACGACGCCGCCGACCATCTCGCGCACGCAGTCCTCGACGAAGCGCGGGCGCCGGTGGGCCTTCTCGACCACGGCGGCCTCGTCGACGCGCTTCATCAGCTCGTAGATCTCAGACGACATCGAGGCCTCGACGATCTCCACCAGCCGCAGCGCGTCGATGTCGGTGTCGCACGTCTCGGGGCAGCCGACGCGCAGCGTGCCGAGCCCGCGCTGGTTGTGCGTCGCGACCGGGACGCTCTCGAACACGCGCGCGATCTCGTCGTCGGAGAAGCCCTGCTCGAGCAGCCGCTCGCGTGAGCTCTCCTGGACCAGCGTCTGCGCGCACGGGCAGGCGGTCATGCCGGTGGCGGTGACGCCGATCAGCCGCCGCGTGCCGTGCGGCCCGGCGACCGCCGAGCCGTGCAGCGTGTAGATCTCCTGCGTCGGGATGCCCGACACGGGCGCGGGCTTGTGCTCGGGGTAGCGCGCGGTGATCGTCACCTCGGCGGTCTGCGCGCCCTGGCGCTCGCGGACCTTCTCGGCGACGTGCTGGGCGAGCGTCTCGGCGCGGAACGAGCTCTCGCCGAGGATCACCTCGCCGATGACGTCGTTGACGACCTCCTCGAAGCGCGACATGTGCGCGCCCTTCTGGCGCGGCCCGAGATCGACGAAGCACTCGAGCTGCGCGGAGAACAGCTGCTCGACGCCGTTCTGCTGGATCCGGATGACCTTCTCGACGCCGGTGACGCCCACGCGCGAGAGCGAGAGGGACAGCGCCGGGACGCGGCTCTGAACGTCCTCTACGGCGATATCGGCGGTCGGATATTCGTCCATGAAGGCAAGGGTAGTGCCCCTTCAGACCACGCCAGCGCCCAAAAGGCGTCCCAACCGACCCAAGGTTTTTCCAATACGGAGCCGGGATTCCGTGCTACAAAGGCTGTCGGCGCACAGGGCACCCTCCGGCGGAGCACCGATTGAGGACCATATTGCCCAAGCCACAGCGGTTCAAACCGCGAAGTGGATTCGTCCACAGACATAGAGGCAGGAGCGCTCCGAGTGGCACGAAGCCACGAAGGGCGCTCACCAGCGTTCGTCTCGGAAGATGAGGGTTTGGCAACAAAGACTGATGCACTGCTGGCGGGCGACGCGTCGATTACGGAGATCGACGAGCTGCGTCCGCTCATCGCCGAAGGTCAGGAGCGAGGCTTCCTGACGTTCGAGCAGATCGCCACCGCGCTCGAAGAGGTGGAGGTCTCCAAGGAACAGGTCACGGAGCTGCACGCGTACCTGGAAGGCGAGGGGATCGACGTCGTCGGCGCCGACGGCAAGCTCGCGACGTCCGAAGGCGGGCGCTTCGAGCCGGCCGGCGGACGGCAGGAAGCCACGAAGCCGGACGCGCCGCGCAAGCCCGAGATCGACCTCACGGTCGAGCCGTCACTGGACTCGCTTCGGCTCTACCTGCGGTCGATCGGCCGCGTCCAGCTGCTCACCGCGGAGCGCGAGGTCGCCCTCGCGCAGCGCATCGAGCGCGGCGACCTCGTCGCCAAGCAGGAGATGGTGGAAGCCAATCTCCGGCTCGTGGTGTCGATCGCCAAGGGCTACCTGGGCCGCGGCCTGTCGTTCCTGGACCTGATCCAGGAAGGCTCGCTGGGGCTCATCCGCGCGGTCGAGAAGTTCGACTACCGCCGCGGCTACAAGTTCTCGACCTACGCGACGTGGTGGATCCGCCAGGCGGTCACGCGCGCGATCGCGGACAAGGGGCGGACGATCCGCATCCCGGTCCACATGGTCGAGAAGCTCAACAAGGTCGTGCACGTCGAGCGGCAGCTCGTCCAGGAGCTCGGGCGCGAGCCCACTCCGGAGGAGATCGCCCGCCAGCTCGAGTGCACCTCGCGCGAGGTCCGCGAGATCCTGCGCATGGCGCAGCAGCCCGTCTCCCTCGAGAAGCCGATCGGCGAGGAGGAGGAGTCGGAGCTGGGCGACTTCGTCGAGGACGAGTCGGCCGAGTCCCCGTTCGAGACCGCCTCGACGAACCTCCGCAAGGAGAACGTCCGCAAGGCGCTCGACGCGCTGCCCCAGCGGGAGCGCGAGGTGATCGAGATGCGCTTCGGGCTCACGGGCGCCCGCCCGTACACGCTCGAGGAGGTGGGCCGCGCGTTCAACGTCACGCGCGAGCGCATCCGCCAGATCGAGAACCACACGCTGAAGAAGCTCGAGTCGCTCCCCGAGGCCCAGCGCCTCCGCGACACGGGCTGAGTGCTTCCGGATCGACCGGGGCCATCGGTCCCGGTCGGTCCTTACACTCGCCGGTGTGCGTGTTCGCGCCGGTTTTCTGATCGCTGCGCTGCTCCTCTTCCTTCCGGAGGTCGCGCACGCGGCCGAGCCGCCCGCGGCGAAGTCCGGCAACGTCGCGTACGTCACCACGCTGGACGAGCCGAACACGGTCTCCGCGCGCTTCCAGCAGCGGGGCGACACGACGCTGATGTTCCTCTCGACGCTGCGAGGGCTGTCGATCTACGACGTCACCGATCCGGACGCGCCGGAGAAGCTCGGCTCGCTCGACGATCCGCACTTCGAGAACGAGGACGTCGACGTCCAGGGCGACTACGCGCTGATCTCCAACGACCCGTCCGAGGGCGCGGGGCGGCTCGACGTGATCGACGTGAGCGATCCGGCGCAGCCCGAGATCGTCGGCACCGTGAGCACCGGGACGCTGGACCTCTACCAGGGCCCGATCTTCGACGCGCTCGGGCTCATCGACCTGCCCGCCGACGTGCGCGGCGGCACCGGCCACACCGCCTCGTTCGTCCCGGGCACCGACTACGTCTACCTCGCCGGCACCGCGGCGGGGATCGACATCGTCGACCTCAGCGACCCGACCGAGCCCGAGATCGTCGGCAACTTCCCGGCCGAGGAGGCGACGGGCGACGTCGCCTCCCACGACGTCCAGTACGACCAGGCGGGGCTCGCGTGGATCGCCGGCTACGGCGGCACCGCGGCGTACGACGTCAGCGACCCGCTGCATCCCGTGCTCGTCCACGACACCGACGCGGCGGGCGAGTCGACCTACGCCGACGATCCGACGGGCGACGGCTCAGGGCTCAACGACTACATCCACCACAACTCGATGCGGATCAGGAACGGCTCGCTGGCCGAGCCGCCGGCGGGCGCCGACCCGGCCGCCGACTCCGACGTCGTGCTGATCACCGAGGAGGACTACAACCGCCCGACGTGCGCGGGCGCGGGCTCGTTCGAGACGTGGCGGATCGGCGACGACGACAAGCTGCGCAACGTCGGGCGCTTCGACGTGGAGACCGGCGGCTCGCAGGCGCTGTGCTCCGCGCACTACTTCGACGAGCGCGGCGGGCTCGTGGCGCAGGGCTTCTACGAGCAGGGCACGCGCTTCCTCGACGTCTCCGACCCGGCCGACATACGCCAGGTCGGCTTCTGGATCCCGCAGGAGAACATGACGTGGGGCGCGCTCTACGTGCCGAGCGACCCGACCGGCGAGATCGTGTACGCGCTCGACCACCTGCGCGGGATCGACGTGCTGCGGATCGACCGGCCGGCGGTGGAGCCGCCGCCGGACGACGGCGGCGGGGGCACGACGCCGGCGCCCACCGTGGCGGCGCCCGTCAGCACCGGCGCGCCCGATCTGTCCGTGCGGATCGCCGACGGCCGCTCGCGCGCGCAGCGCGGGCGCCGGCTGCGCTACCGGGTGCGGGTGCGCAACCACGGCACGGCCGCCGCGCGCAACGCGACCGTGCGCGTCCAGCTCCCGCGCGCGGTCCGGCACCTGCGCGGCGGCACGCTGCGCGCCCGCCGCACGATCCGCTGGCGGATCGCCTCGCTCGCCCCCGGCCGGGCGCGGACGCTGAACCTCTTCGTGCGCGTGCGCCCGCGGGCGCGAGCACGCGCCTTCACGCTGCGGGCCAGCGCGTCGGCGCCGGGCGAGCGCAACCGCCGCGACAACCGCGCGCGCGACCGCAACCGGCTCCCGCGCCCGACGCAGGGCGCGGCGACCGCGCGGATGACCGCCGTGGTGGCGCCGCCCGTGACCGGCACCGCCCGCACCGCCCGCGGCGTGGGCCTGTTCGCCGGCCTGTGCCGCCTGGTCGTCGCGAGCTAGCCCAGCGAGGGGTCGAGCCGGACCGCGTAGAGCGCGTCCTCGCGGCGCGCGAGCAGCTCGACCTCGAGCCCGAGCGAGCGGTAGCGCGAGACGAGCGACTCGGTCGCGATCCCGGCCATCACCCTGTAGCCGCGCGCGCGGGTCTCGAACCACGCCTGCGCGAGCAGCCCGTCCGCCGCCCGCCGCCCGGACTCGCCGCCCAGCTCGGGCGCGATCAGCGGGCGGCCGACGTCGACGACCTCGCCCGCCGGCTGCACGGTGAGCCCGAACGCCTGCTCGGTCGGCAGCGGCTTGCCGACCATCGGCAGCACGAGCCGCAGCGTCCCCACGAGCGTCTCCCCGTCCCACGCGCAGAGCTGCAGGGCGCGGGCGTCGAAGATGTCGCGCTCGAGGCCGTCGCGGTCGTCCCGCGCCGTCGTCCGGCCTTGCTCCGCGGCCTCGCGGTAGCGCAGCCGGTGCACGCCGATCAGCTCCGCGGGGGTCTCCGCGACGCTCAGCTGCACGCCTGCCTCGTCCGCCAGTCGTTCGGCCACCCGGTCGAGCGCACCGACACCGCGGGCCGGGCGGCTGCTGAGGGTTCGCCGGGTGTCATCGTGTAGCACGACGCTCCTGTTCTCGGCTCGGCAGATCCTAATCCTTAGGATCCGGCCGCAGGCTAAACTTTCGGCCGCTCCGGGCGGGATTCCCGAGCGGTCAAAGGGGACGGACTGTAAATCCGTTGGCTCAGCCTTCGCAGGTTCGAATCCTGCTCCCGCCACTCACGCCGCGGCCGGCGTCGCGCCCGCGACGCGGCCGCGCAGCGCGAACTGCTCGCGCGCCTCGTCCGGCGTCGCCGGGCGGCGTTCGAGCTCGCGCGCGATCCGCACCGTGCGCTCGACGAGCTGCGCGTTGCTCTCGACCGGCTCGCCGCGCCGGAAGAGCACGTTGTCCTCCATCCCCACGCGGACGTTGAGCCCCATCGCGATCCCCATCGTCGTGATCGGGAGCTGGGTCGCGCCCATGCTCGTGACCGTGACGCGGATGTCGCCCGGGTCGACCGGCAGGTCGCGCACGCGCTCGACGGCGTCGACCAGGTTGCGCGGGTTGCCGCGCTGCCCGCCCTGCGTCGGCGTGTGCAGCACGAGGTTGATCGCGTACGGCGGCTCGAGGATCTCCAGCCCCAGCAGGTGCTCGACCTCCTCGAGCATCGCGACGCTGTACACCTCGAGCTCCGGGCGCACGCCGTGCTCGCGGATCTCCTCCGCGAAGCGCACGATGTCGTCGCGGTGGTTGGGGAAGAAGACCTGCTCGCCGCGGATGAAGAAGTTGAGCAGGCCCATGTTGAGCGAGCACATCTCCGGGGCGAGGCGCACCGTCTGGATGCGCTCCTCGACCGACAGCCGCGGGCTGCCGCCGGTGGTGAGCTGCACGACCGCGTCGGTCTCCGCGCACAGGCGCTCGTGCAGCTCGGAGTAGATCTCCGGGTCCATCGTGTTGGACCCGTCGGGATTCCGTGCGTGGACGTGCAGGACAGCCGCCCCTGCACGCCACGCGTCCACGCCCTGCTCCACGATCTCGTCGGGCTGCTCAGGCAGCGCCGGGTTCGCCTCCTTGCCGTGGATTCCCCCGGTCAGGGCGCACGTGATGACGACCGGTTCGGTGCTGGGCTTCCAGCTCATGCTCCGACGGTCTCGCGGTCCTCGACGCGGGTGAACCGGCCGGTCGGCTCGCTGGTCGGCTGGCCGATGAACTCCTCCTGGTACGTCTCAGGCGAGAAGTACGCGGCGATCGCGGAGATCGAGCACATGACGGCGAAGTAGACCGACACGAGCCAGATGCCGCTGACGTCGAGCAGCGCGGTCGCGATCAGTGGTGCGAAGGCGCCGGCGAACACGCCGCCGAGCTGCGCGCTGATCGAGATGCCGCTGTAGCGGATCTTCGTCGGGAACATCTCCGAGAAGTACGACGCCTCCGTTGCGTACTGGGCGTCGTGCGCCGTGTTCATCACGATGATGAACGTGAGGATGATGATCACGGCCGACCCGGTCTGCAGCAGCGGGAAGAACGCGGCGGCCATGAACACCGACGCGATCGCGCCCCACAGGAACACCGGCCGGCGGCCGACGCGGTCGGTCAGCGCGCCCCACGCCGGGATGACCAGGCACGAGCCGAGCGCGCAGATGATGATCGCGGCGAGCAGCGTGTTGCGCGAGATGCCGAGCTCGTCCTCGCCGTAGGAGAGCGCGAACACGATCAGCATGTAGAAGGTGATGTTCTCCGAGCAGCGCATGCCGATCGCGCGCAGCACGGGCTTCTTGTGGTCGCGGAAGACCTCGACGGCGGGCGCCTTCTCGCCCTCCTGCTTCTCCTGCAGCGCGGTGAACGCGGGCGTCTCCTCGATCTTCATGCGGATCCAGAGGCCGACCGCGACGAGCAGCGCGCTGGCGAAGAACGGGACGCGCCAGCCCCAGCTCTCGAACGCCGCGTCGCTCAGCGACGTCGACATGATCCAGATGATCGAGGTCGAGAGCGCGAGGCCGCCGGCGAAGCCGATCTGCGGCCACGAGCCGTAGAAGCCGCGCTTGCCCTTGGGCGCGTACTCGGTGACCATCAGCACCGCGCCGCCCCACTCGCCGCCGAGCGCGGCGCCCTGGATCAGACGCAGGGTCACGAGCAGGATCGGGGCCCAGATGCCGATCGAGTTGTAGCCCGGCAGCGCGCCGATCAGCACGGTCGCGACGCCCATGATCAGCAGCGCGAGGACGAGCATCTTCTTGCGCCCGACCTTGTCGCCGTAATGGCCGAAGATCGCGCCGCCGACGGGCCGCGCGAGGAAGCCGACGCCGAACGTCGCGAACGCCGCGAGCGTGGCGATGACGGGCTCGACGTCCGGGAAGAAGAGCTTGTCGAAGACGAGCGCGGCGACCGTGCCGTAGAGCACGAAGTCGTACGCCTCGATGATCGTCCCGATGGTGCTCGCGATGGCGAGCTTGCGGACCGGAACCTCCTTGCCTGCGTCCTCTCGGGTGACCACAGGTGCGTCGCTCATCTATCCGCTCCTCCCAGTGCGTGTTAGACGAATGGGTCCCCGGACCGGGGTCCGCGGCAAACGTGCTATGCGAGTTCGCGTAATCCCTCTGGCCCGGGTGAGCGCTCACCGCGCTCGGCGGCGTGGATGAGCTCGACCACGCGTTCGTGCAGCGGAGTCGGAACGCCGTGCTCCCGTCCGCGCGCGACGACCGCGCCGACGATCACGTCGACCTCGGTCGGGACGCCGCGCTCGAGGTCCTGGAGCATCGAGGCCTTGGTGGCGCCGTGCCCTCGCATCGCCTCCTCCAACGCCGCTTCATCGCCCGCCGCGAGCGCCGACGCCTCCACGCCCAGCACCTTCCCCGGCCGCAGTCCTTGGGCGAGCCCGACCTCGTAGCCCTCCCGCCACATTCTCAACGCCGCCTCGCGCCCCTCGGCGCGCGCCACGACCTCCGCGTACGTCTCGCCGGCCACCGCCCCGAGCCCGCTGAACACGCTGTTGACGAGCAGCTTCGCCCAGATCACCGACCGGATGTCGTCCGTGACCTTGCACTCCGCCGCGGGCGAGAGCACTTCGGCGAGGCGGCGCGTGCGCTCGCGCGGCGGGCCGTCGAGCTCGCCGACCACGAACGGCCCGCGCGTCGTCTGCGCGAGGTGGCCGGGGCCGAGGTTGGTGGCGCCCCACTCGACGATGCCGGCGATCAGCCGGTCGCCGCCGACGAGCTCCGCGATCCGGTCCTGGACGAGCCCGTTGCCGAGGGAGACGAAGCACTCGGCGTCCACAGGTGCGAGCGCCGCCTCGTGATGCGCGGCCTTGACCGTGACCAGCGCGAAGTCGAAGCGCTCGCCGGGCGCCTCCGTGACCGCCTCCACCTCCACCGTCCGCTCCTCGCCGAGCTCGTCCAGCCGCAGCCCGGCGTTGAGCCGCTCGACGTGGCCGGCGTCGGCGTCGAGCACGACCACGCGCTCGACCGCGCCGGTCAGCTTCGCGGCGGTGACGCCGCCGATCGCGCCGCCGCCGACGACCAGCACCGACGCGTCGATCATCCGAGCTCGTCCAGCAGCTTCGCCAGCGCCGCGTAGCGGCGGTCGCGCTCGAGCAGCAGCCGGTCGTGCTCCTCCTCGGTGTACTCGTCGAAGCCCGCGCCGGCCTTCGCGCCGACGCGCCCGGCGTCGACGAGCTCGCGCAGCTCCTGCGGCGGCGCGAACTCCGGGCCGACGTCCCGCTCGAGCGTCTCGTAGACGCCGAGGTAGGTGTCGAGCCCGGCCATGTCGCCGATCAGGAACGGCCCGAAGAACGGCAGCCGGAAGCCGAACGTGCTGCGCACGATCGTGTCGAGGTCCGCGCGCGTCGTCTGGCCCTCGGCGACGATCGCGAGCGCCTCGCGCAGCAGCGCCATCTGCAGGCGGTTGGAGACGAACGCGGCACGGTCGGCGACCTCGGCGGGCTGCTTGCCGACGGCGCGCAGGAACGCCACGATCCGCTCGACGACGTCGCGGTCGGTGTCCGGCCCGGCGATCACCTCGACCCCCGGGGTCCACTCCGGCGGGTTGAACCAGTGCACGCCGAGGAAGCGCTCGGGGCGCTCGACCGCCTCCGCGAGCCCGGTGATCGGGAGCGACGAGGTGTTGGTGGCGATGACTCCGGGCGCCACCGCCGACGCGCGTCCCAGGATCTCGGCCTTCAGCTCGGGCTTCTCCGGCACCGCCTCGATCACGAGGTCGGCGCCGGCCGCCTCCTCGACGTCAGCCGCCGGCTCGACCTCGGCTTGCAGGACCTCGGGGTCGAGCAGCCCGGCCTCGACGTGTCCCTCGGTCCGCCGCCGCAGCCGCGCGAGCGCCTGCTCGGTCAGCTCGGGCGTGGCGTCCGCCAGCCGCACGCGCAGCCCGGCGCGCGCCAGGTGGCCGGCGATGCCGGCCCCCATCGTGCCCCCGCCGAGCACCCCGACGGTCTCGATGCCCTCCACGCTCCCGATGCGCCGGTCGTACCCCTCTCATCGCGCTCTCATCCACCGCGCTAGCGTCGGGGCGATGTCCGTGCGCCTGCGCGTCACCCTCGCCTTCGCGCTCGTCATGGCGCTCGTGCTCGGCGGCACCGGCCTGTTCCTCTACCTGCGCCTGGCCGCCGACCTCGACGACGCGATCGAGCGCAACCTCGAGGCGCGAGCCGGCGTGTTCAGCACCGGCGGCGAGGACACGATCGCGCAGGTCCTCGACGCGTCGGGCCGGATCGTGCAGACGAGCGAGGAGGCGCCTCGCCCGCTCCTCACCGCCGAGCAGGTCCGGCGCGCGCTCGACGACGACGATGTTCAGGGTCGACCGCGAGGTCGACGACGAGGACGTCCGCCTGCTCGCGACGCCCGTCGACGGGCAGGTGGTCGTGGTCGGCGAGTCGCTCGAGGATCGCGACGAGGCGGTCGAGAGCCTCGGCTCGCTGCTGCTGGTCGGCGGCCCGATCGCGCTGCTGCTCGCGGCGCTGGCCGGCTACGCGGCGACGGCCGCCGCGCTGCGGCCGGTCGAGCGCATGCGCGCCCGCGCCGCCGCGATCGAGGCGAGCGATCCGCGCGGCCGGCTCCCCGTCCCCGACACCCACGACGAGATCCGCCGCCTCGGCGACACGCTCAACGCGATGCTCGACCGGATCGAGGCCGCGTTCGCGCGCGAGCGCACGTTCGTCGCCGACGCGAGCCACGAGCTGCGCACGCCGCTCTCGATCCTCAAGGCCGAGCTGGAGCTCGCGCTGAGCCGCGGCCGCAGCAACGAGGAGCTGACCGAGGCGCTGCGCTCCGCGGCCGAGGAGACCGACCGGCTCGTCGCGCTCGCCGAGGACCTGCTCGTGATCGCGCGCAGTGACCAGGGTCAGCTGCCGATCCGCCGCGAGGAGCTGCGCGCCGCCGACCTGCTGGAGCGAGTCCGCGACCGCCACGCGCCCGACGCGTCGATCCAGGTCGCCGACGGCCTCGTCGTCAACGCCGACCCGCTGCGCCTCGAGCAGGCGCTGGGCAACCTGCTCGACAACGCGCGGCGCCACGGGGGCCCGAACATCGAGCTCGCGGCCGAGGCGCGCGGGGATCGCGTGCGGCTGCACGTCCGCGACGACGGCCCGGGGTTCCCCGACGGCCTCGCCGCGTTCGAGCGCTTCACCCGCGGCGACGCCGCCCGGGGGAGGGGCGGCGCCGGTCTCGGGCTCGCGATCGTCGACGCCGTCGCGCGCGCCCACGGGGGGCGCGCGGGTGCCGACGGCGCCGACGTGTGGATCGAGGTGCCGCGGTGAAGCGGCTAGTCCTCGTCCCGGTCGTCGTCGTTGTCCTCGCGGTCCGTCTCCGCGACGACGACCTTGTAGCTGTCGTCCAGCCGGACGTCGACCTCGCTGCCGTCGGGCTTCGTCACCTCGACCTCGTACGTGGCGCCGTTCTCGGCGTCGCGCTCGGAATCGGTGACCTTGCCGCCGCCGGTCTCGGCCAGCGCCGCCGTCGAGGCGCGGTCCAGGGTGTTGCCGGTGAGCTCGTCGGAGCCGCTCACGGAGCTCGGGGTGGCGCCGGCGAGCGCAGCGCCGCCGAGCGCGAGGGCCGCCAGGGCGGCCGTGATGATGAGTGCCTTCTTGATCATGTCGCCATCGTGCCCCGGCCAGATGAGATGACGGTGAGTGCGTGCGCGTCCTGATCGTCGAGGACGAGGTCAAGCTCGCCGGGCTGATCCGCCGCGGCCTGCGCGACGAGGGCCTGCTCGCCGACGTCGCCGTCAAGGGCGAGGACGCGCTGTGGATGGCCGGCGCCACCGACTACGACGCGATCGTGCTCGACGTGATGCTCCCCGGCATCGACGGCTTCGAGGTCTGCCGCCGCCTGCGCGCGGACGGGATCTGGTCGCCCGTGCTCATGCTCACCGCGCGCGACGCGGTCGAGGACCGCGTCGCCGGGCTCGACGGCGGCGCCGACGACTACCTCGTCAAGCCGTTCTCGTTCGCCGAGCTCGTCGCGCGGCTGCGCGCGCTCGCCCGCCGCGGCCCGGTCGAGCGGCCGAGCGTGCTCGAGGCGGGCGACCTCCGCCTCGACCCCGCCTCGCGCGTCGTCCGCCGCGGCGACACCGAGATCGAGCTGTCGGCCAAGGAGTTCCAGCTGCTCGAGGTGTTCATGCGCCGCCCGGGCCAGGTGCTCGACCGCTTCCAGCTGCTCGAGCACGCGTGGGACTACGAGTACGAGAACCGCTCCAACGTGGTCGACGTCTACGTCCGCTACCTGCGCGAGAAGATCGACCGGCCGTTCGGCGTCGAGGCGCTGGAGACCGTGCGCGGAGCCGGTTACCGGCTCCGCGCAGACGGTGGGCGGCGCTAGGGCTGCAGCAGGATCTTGATCGCGCCGTCCTGCTTCTTCTGGAACGTCTCGTAGGCCTCGGGGGCCTGGTCGAGCGGCAGCCGGTGCGTCGCGAAGCCCTCGACGCCGAGGACGTCCTCGGCCTCGAGCAGGGGCATGATGTCGTCGATCCAGCGCTTGACGTTGGCCTGCCCCATGCGCAGGTTGATCTGCTTGTCGAACATCGTCATCAGCGGCATCGGGTCGAGCATGCCCCCGTAGACGCCCGACAGCGAGATCGTGCCGCCGCGGCGGACCGCGTCGATCGCCGCGTTGATCACGCTCAGCCGGTCGACGCCGGCCCGCTCCATCATCTTCGCCGCGATCGCGTCGGGGATCAGGCCGACGATCTTCTGCGCCGCCTCGCCGATCGGCGCGCCGTGCGCCTCCATCCCGACGGCGTCGATGATCGAGTCCGGCCCGCGGCCGTCGGTCAGCTCGCGCAGCGACCCGCCGATGTCGTCGTGATCGGAGATGTCGAGCACCTCGATGCCGTTCTCGCGCGCACGCATGATCCGCTCGGGCACGAGGTCGATGCCGATCACCCGCGCGCCCTTGTGCTTGGCAACGCGCGTGCACATGTCGCCGATCGGCCCGAGCCCGAACACGGCGACGGTGCCGCCGTCGGGGATGTTCGCGTACTCGACCGCCTGCCAGGCGGTGGGGAGGACGTCGGACAGGTAGACGAAGCGGTCGTCCGGCGGGCCCTCGGGCACCTTGATCGGGCCGTACTGCGCCTGCGGCACCCGCAGGAACTCGGCCTGGCCGCCGGGGACCTGGCCGTAGAGCTTCGTGTAGCCGAACAGCGAGGCGCCCATGCCCTGGTCGCGGTTCTGGGTCGTCTCGCACTGGGACTGCAGGCCGTGGTCGCACATGAAGCACGAGCCGCAGGAGATGTTGAACGGGATCACGACGCGATCGCCCTTGGCGAGGTGCGTGACCTCGGCGCCGACCTCCTCGACGATCCCCATCGGCTCGTGGCCGAGGATGTCGCCCTCGCCCATGAACGGGCCGAGGACCTCGTAGAGATGGAGATCGGAACCGCAGATTCCGGTCGACGTGATGCGGACGATCGCGTCGGTGGGCTTCTCGATGGTGGGATCGGGAACGGTGTCGACGCGGACGTCGCGCTTCCCGTGCCAGGTGACAGCTCTCATGCCCCGGCCCTACCCAGCGGGCAGGGCCGAAACGCGCCTAGGCCCGAGACCAGCGCTGCGCGCGCGCCAGGATCTCCGCCACGACGTCGTCCTTGGCCTGGGAGTAGTCGTTCGTCGCGTCCCAGTCCCGCCGCGCGAGCTCGCGCTTGGTCTCCTCGTAGAGCCGGCGGTCGGCCTCGTCGTGGCGCAGCCAGTCGCGGAACAGCAGGCGCATCCGCGCGCCGTCGCCGCCCTCGGTGAGGATGTGCACGTGGGCGTCCTGCTCCGGCGTCCGGTACATCCGGTGGCCGGTCTGGCGGACGCGAAGGGCGAAGCCGGCGCGCTCGAGCGGCGGGCCGTAGGCGCCCTCGTCATCCGCATCGTCGACGGTCACGACGATGTCGACGATCGGCTTCGCCGCCAGCCCGGGCACGGCGGTCGAGCCGAAGTGCTCGATCTGATGGGCGAGCGGGCCCAGCGCCTCTTGCAGCGCGGCCTTGACCTGCTCGAAGCGCGCGCACCAGGCCGGGTTGTACTCCTCGATCACGATCGCGCGCTTCTCCGGCCCGCCGATGAAGACGGCGTCGTCCATCAGCCCGGCACCCCTTCCGGCTCGTATGCGCCCTTGCCGCCCATGGCGGCGAGCATCCTCTCCAGGTGCAGCGGCCCCTGCAACTCCATCTGCCCGGCGTGCAGCGCGTCGCCCAGCGAGACCTTGCCGACGTACCACTTGGTCAGCCACTCCGACGTCGTGACGAG
Source organism: uncultured Solirubrobacteraceae bacterium (assembly GCA_963811595.1). Lineage (GTDB taxonomy): Bacteria > Actinomycetota > Thermoleophilia > Solirubrobacterales > Solirubrobacteraceae > DASQFQ01. Next base: position 142,362 of record CAWERW010000007.1, on the reverse strand, counting down.
CACCAGGTCCTCGTCGTAGCCGGGCGGCTTGTGACAGACCTCCGCGGCCGGTTTCTGGAGCAGCATCCAGTAGCGCTTGTCGTCGCGGACGTCGAAGCGGAACACCAGCCGCTCCTCGGGCAGCTCCCGCGGCTCGACGTGCTTGCAGAAGTTCCACAGCACCACGCCCGCGTCGTAGTGCTCGGGCGTGATCTCGAGGAAGCGCTCGCCCCAGCGGCCGAGCACGTTGCTCACCGCACCGAGGCCCTCGCCTGCGTCGGTCAGGCGGTACTCGTTGCCGTCGCGCGCGACCAGGCCCTGCTGCTCGAGCGTGCGCAGCCGCTGGGTGAGGACCGTGCGCGAGATGCCGGGCAGGCCCTCGCGGATCTGCGTGAACGTCGTGCAGCCGAGCTCGAGGTTGCGGATGATGAGCGGCGTCCAGCGCGTCGCGTAGATCTCCGCGGCCCGCGCAAGGGGACAGAAGTCGCCGTATCCGTCCACGCGCGGATCCTAGTCCACATTTAGGACTCGACTGGGAGTTTTTCGGCTGGAACTGTTCGGCCGCGATGAGTACTTCCACCTCCCCTGGTCTCAAACAGCAGCACCGCGCGATGTGGGCGGCCGGCAGCTACGCCGACGTGGCCGAGCACGTCGGCGACATCCCCCCGGCCCACCTGCTGCGGGTCGTCGACATCGCGCGCTCCCACGCAGTCCTCGACGTCGCCACCGGCACCGGCAACGTGGCCCTCCCCGCCGCGCGGCTGACGCCCGACGTCACCGGCCTCGACCTCGTCCCCGAGCTCCTCGACATCGCCCGCGCGCGGGCGGACGCGTTGCATCTCGACGTCCACTGGGTCGAAGGCGACGCCGAGGCGCTGATGTTCGGCGACGAGACGTTCGACCGCGTCCTGAGCGTGTTCGGCGTCCAGTTCGCCCCGCACCACGAGCTCGTGGCGAGCGAGCTGGTCCGCGTGTGCCGGCACGGCGGGCGCATCGGCCTCGTCAACTGGACCCCGACGGGCCTGATCGGCCAGCTGTTCCAGATCCTCGGCTCCTACTCGCCTCCGCCGCCGGCCGGCGCCTCCCCGCCGCCGCTGTGGGGCGACGAGGAGCACGTGCGGAAGCTGTTCCGCGGCTGCGAGGTGGCGTTCGAGCGCGGGACCAACCCGTTCGTGTTCGACAGCGTCGACGCCTACATGGAGTTCTTCGAGGAGCGCTACGGGCCGACCCTGAAGGCGCGCGAGCGTCTGATCGCCGAGGGCCGCTGGGACGACTGCCGCGCCGAGATGCGCGAGCTCTACGAGTCGATGAACCTCGCGACCGACGGCTCGCTGCACATCGAGAGCGAGTACCTCGTCAGCGTGATCACCCGCTGAGGAAGTCCTTCAGCGCGTTCGTCGTGCTCCAGAACGCGAGCTCGTCCCACGGGATCTCGCCTGGTTCGAACGCGTTGACCTCGGGCGCCTCGTCGGTCGTCTGCGGAGTGTCGGTGGTGCTGGCCGCGAACACGATCAGCACCACCCGCTCCTCTTCGCGGGAGTAGACGCCGACGAGCCGCGTCAGCTCGACGTCGGCTTCGATCTCCTCGCGCGCCTCGCGGCGCGCCGCCTGCTCCACCGTCTCGCCGAGGTCGACGAAGCCGCCGGGGAACGTCCACAGGTCCTTGCCGGGCTCGAAGCCTCTTCGGAGCAGGATGATCCTGCCGTCGGGCGTGGTCGGGATCGCCGCCGCGACCGGCTTCGGGTTGTAGTAGGCGCCGTAGCCGCAGTGCGCGCAGTTGATCGAGCGCGGGTAGTCGACGGTGGCGGGGTTGCCGCAGCGCGGGCAGTACTTGGCCTCTTCCAGTGAGGGGTTCAGCGTCACTTCGGGCGCTTCTCGTAGAGGTGGATCTCGCCGAGCGGGCGGTAGCCGAGGCGGGCGTAGATCGACTGGCCGAGCTTGGAGGCCTGGAGCGAGGTGGTGGTCGCGTCGCTGTCGTGGAGCGCGGCGCTCAGGGTGGCCGACGCGAGACGCTTCCCGCGGTGGTCGGGCAGCGTCGCGACGAACGTCACGAACGCATCGTCGCCGGCGTCCGGGATCACGACGACAGAAGCCACCTCACCTCCGTCGCGGATGCCATAGGCGCGAACCTGGTCGGCCGGGATGCCGGCGAGAGCGGAACCAAGGGTTCCGCTCTGGATGCCGTAGGCGGAGTCGTTGACCACGCCCACCTCGTCCATCGTGACGCGCTCCACGCGCGCGTCCGGGTTTCGGTCCACGTTGGCCATCTCCGTCGCCATTAGGACCGGGGTCGAGTCGAGGACGAGCCCGCGCTGCCGCAGTGCCTCCGCATCCGCCACGTTGCCCGGATCGACCCACACGCCCCACTTCGGGACGTCGGCGAAGAACCGCTCGATGTCGTCGAGGTGCGGCGCAACCGGCACGTCCAGGCGCGGCACGACGGCGTTGATCAGCGATGAGTTGCTCGAGGGCAGCGCGGTCGCCACGAAGTCTGGGTTCGCGAGAAGCTCACCGCCGGGGTGCTCGCCGAGCAGGCGCTGGAAGGCCGCGATCGAGCGCCACGTCACGCGCTTGAGGTGCTCGGGCTCCATGGCGCCGAGCCTATCCTCGCTCGAAGGTCCCGACGAGCCGGCCGCGAGCGATCGCACCGTCTTCGATCGCCTCGCGCACCTCGTCGGGCGTCGCGCCCCGCTTGAGCTCCGGCGCGTCGCGGAGGGCGTAGATGGCGAAGACGTAGCGGTGCGCCGTGTCGCCCTCCGGGCGGGCACGGGCCGCCATAGCCGACGTCGCCGAACGAGTTCTCGCCCTCTCTGGAGCCCTTGGGGCGCTCACCCTCGGGGAAGCTGGTGGCCGTCGGCGAGATCCCATAGACGGTCCAGTGCGTGAACGTCCCGTCCGGAGCGTTGGTGTCGTCCATCAGCAGCACGAGCGACTTCGCGCGCTTCGGCACGCCGGTCCACTCGAGCGGCGGCGAGAGCTCCGCGTCGTCGCAGCCGTACTCCTTCGGAATCGCGGCGCCGGCCTCGAATCCCGGGCTCGTCAGCTCGATGCTGGGCGGCGCGTCGACCGCGGGCTCCTCGGCATCGTCGCCACCGCCGCAAGCGGCGAGCGTGACGGTGAGGGCGAGCAGGGCGAGGAGGCGCGCCACAACTCGAGCGTACGCGGGGGTGAGTCCCGGTGCCCGGACGCCCGCAGGCTGCCGCTAGTGCGACGGTTACAGTCGAAGCATGGCCGACGTGCCCTCCCGAGATCTCCGGAACCGGACCGCTGAGGTGCTGCGCCGCGTGGAGGCCGGCGAGCGGATCCAGATCACCGTCAACCGACGCCCCGTCGCCGAGCTGGTCCCATTCGGCAGAGCGATGTGGGTCAGCGGCACAGCGATCGAACGCCTCGTGCGGGAGGCCCCGGCCGACGCAGGCCTGCTCGCAGACCTCAGACCTGCGCGCGACGCGCCGGTCGAGTCGCGGTGACACGTCGCGCGATCCGCGACGCCTTCGTCTTCCTCGCCCTCGAGTAGCGAGCCCGCACCTTCGCAGCGGCGGCGTCGTGAGCTACCCTGCGGGCGTCGCCTCCAGGCGATCGCGCCCTCTTAGCTCAGCTGGTAGAGCACTTCCATGGTAAGGAAGGGGTCGCCGGTTCGAGTCCGGCAGAGGGCTCTCGAGAAAGCCGCCGCATCAGGCGGGGTTTTTGTTTGGGCTGATGGCGGCGCGGGAGCGCGAAACGTTCTCGTGGGCCGTATTTGGGCCGCATTACGAACTAAGTAGCCAGCTGTGAGCGCCGGCGGAAGGGGTCGCCGCCGGCTATTCGAACGGATCGGTGAGCTCGCCCGGGAACCGCTCGATGTCCTCGGCGAACGTGCGAGGAGCGGCCTGCCAGGACGACAGCGTCGTGGCGATCTCGCCGACGTCGTCGATGCGGCCCGCGGCGACCGCGACGACGAACTCGTAGGCGGCGTCGTCTTCGGGATCGAGCTCCACGCCGTTCTTGGCAAGGAACACGTAGGTGGCCAGCCACGCGAGGCGCTTGTTGCCGTCGACGAGCGGGTGATTGCCCGCCAGGGAGTGCAGCAGCGCCGCGGCCTTCGTGAACAGATCCGGGTAGGCGTCCTGGCCGAGCACGCTCGCCCGCGGCCGGTGCAGCGCGGACTCCAGGAGCCCGATGTCCCGCACCTCGATCGGACCGCCGACCGCCGCGCGGGCGATCCGGAGCGCCTGCTCGACGGTGAGGTGTCGCGTCACTCGCCGAGGCGGCGCAGCAGATCGGCGAACCGCTCCGCACCGCGGGCGGCGAGCCGGTCGGTCAGCTCGTCGTCCTGCGCGCGCAGGAGGTACTCGTCGAGCGCAGCCACCGCGACCTGCTGCATGCTGCGTCCTTCGCGCTCGGCGCGGGCGCGCAGCGCGGCCGTCTGCTCATCGGTCAGGCGAAGCGTCATGGCCATCCGCCGACGGTATCACGGTGATACCACGGACTCGGGCTTGCGTCCGCGGGTCGTCCGCGAAGGCCGCGCACTCCTCGCAGCACGGCTGCAGGCCGAGGATCACCGCTCGCCCGTGCTCGTCGATGGGGTCCATGAACTCGTTGTGCCTGAGGTCCATGTAGAGCGTGACGCCATGCGCCCAGCTGACCTTCAGCAGGTCCAGCTCGGTGTCGTGCTCTGCGGACCCGAAGCGCGCGAGACCCGCCTCCTCGAGCCGGGCGGCAAAGCGACGTGCGGCAACGCCGGGGTCCATCGCGACGCGTCCGAAGTCCATACCTCCTGTAGATCGAGGCGTGGAGATCTCGCCCCACGATTCCGCTCAGCCCCAGAAGGTGCCGGTGCGGTCATCCTCAATCGCGGCGAGCGAGCCAGGGCTCAGGTGCGTCCGCTACACAGCTCGTAACGATACGTGTACCCTGGACGTGTGGAGCGGCTGAACATCACCTTGGACGCCGAGCAGGGCGCGAAGCTCTCGCGGCTCGCCGACCGTATGCATGTGCAGCCCGGGACGCTCGCTCGCTCGCTGCTGTCCAGCGCGCTCGACGAGGCGGATCCCGACGCCCGCAACGTCGTCGAGCTGCTCGACGGGATCCCGGGCGCCCTCGACCGTGCGCGCCTCGGGCTCGAACAGGCCCGCGCCGGCGAGACCGTCGCGCTCGACGAGCTCTAGGTCCGTGGCGCGGGTCGAGCTGGCCGCGTCGGCGGTCGAGGATCTGCGGACGCTGATCCGGACGCACAGCTTGCCCGCGGATACCACGGCACGAGTGGTCCGGTCGCTTCGACCGCTGGAGCGGTTCCCTCTGATCGGTCCCGAGCTGGGCGGCCGCTGGGAGGGGTTCCGCTTCCTGCTGGGCCCCTGGCGGTGGATGGTGCTCGTCTACGTCGCGCTCGAGGCGGAGGACCGCGTGGTCGTGGTGACAATCCAGGATGCCCGCTCCTCGACCGCCATCACCGCCTCGCGCCGCTGACCGACGCGATGGCCCGCTACCACGCGTACTGGTCGAGCACGGCGCGCATGTGGTCGCGCGGGAGTGGTCCGAACCGCACGGTCCAGGCACTGTCGAGCTCTTGGCGGAAGCTGGTCGTCAGGCCTGCTGCTTGCAGCATCTGCTCGGCGGTCTCCGCGTCGCTGTATCCCGTGGCGCCGTGGTAGGTGAAGTCGATGCCGTAGCCGCCGCGCTCGACCGGCCAGATCGAGATGCGATCCGGGCGCAGCGAGCGGCCGAGCTCCGGCCGAGAGCGGGAGGGGACGAGGTCACGCATTCCCTCCCTATCGGAGTCCGGGGCCGCGGTCATGAGAGCCTGCGCGCGCTCCGGCGCGCCCGCTGCTGCCCACCGACGGCAGCGTTTCGCGGCGGCATGCACGTCACAGCTCGAGCTCCACGACGGCGTTGATCGGTCGGTAGTCGTTGTCGACGCACGCGGCATTGACGATCTCGGTCCCGCCGAGCCGATACCTGCCGTAACCGGAGTGGATGTGCCCGCACACCACGAGGGGCGGCTGGATGCGTTCGATCGCCTCGGTGAGTGCCGTCGAGCCGACGTGCGGCTGTCCGTCTGAGCGACCGGTTTGGTCCCCGTACCCGCGCGGCGGCCCGTGGCAGATCAGGATCTGGGTGTCGGCAGGAATCAGCTCGAACTTCGAGGCGAGGAAGCGCTCGCCGTGGCGCCGAGGGGCGTTGAACGCCCAGTCGTAGAACCAGGGTTGCCACGGCGTGCCCCAGATCCTGAGTCCGAACAGCTCGGCGCCTTCGTCCTCGAGGTAGTGGCAGCGCAAACCGGGAGGGAGACCCCAAGCTTCGATCGACTGGTCGTGGTTGCCGGCCACCAGCACGATTTCGGCGGCGGGAACCCGATCGAGCCACTCACTGAACGGACCTGCGAGGAACGCCTGCTTGGCGGCGAGGTCGCCCTTGAACGCGAACGAGATGTCGCCCGCGATCAGCAGGACGTCGCAGTCGGGAATCTCGATCAGGTTCTCGTGGAGGTCAGCGGTGCAGACGATCCTGGTCATGTGTCAACGAGCTAGATGGCGGTTGGCCGACGAGCATCGTCGCGCAGCGTGAGGTCCGGCCGCCACGGCGACGCGAACTGTCGCGCAGTTGCGGAGCGACGGCAAGACGATGCGGCCCACAGAGCGAGCGCACATCCCGACACGCGTGCTGCTCGTGACCGGACCGCGCGGTCGGCGCGGTAGCCTGCCGGCGTGGACGACCGCGCAGGCCTGCTGATCCGCTACGGAGGCGATTTCGTGGACGGGGTCGTGGCGCGGGCGTCGGGGTCGTTCGTGGAGACGGTGGACGGGCAGCGGGTGCTGGATTTCACCGCCGGCCAGATCTGCGCCACCGTCGGGCACAACCACCCGCGCGTGGTCGCCGCGATCGAGGCGGCCTGCCGCGACGTGCTGCACCTCAACTCGTGGATGCTGTCCGAGCCCGTGCTCGCGCTCGCCGACCGCCTGGTCGGGACGCTGCCCGAGCCGCTTCGCCGGGTGATGCTGCTCTCGACGGGCGGCGAGGGGATCGAGGCGGCGCTGCGCATGGCCAAGCTCTCCAGCGGGCGCTTCGAGGTCGCCGCGCTCACGCGCAGCTGGCACGGGGTGACGGCCGGGGCCTCGGCGGTCACCTACGCGGCGGGGCGCAGCGGCTATGGCCCGGCCGCGGCCGGAGCGTTCGCGCTGCCCGCGCCGTACGCCTACCGCTGCCCGATCCGCCATTGCGACGGTGCCTGTGACTGCACGTGCCTGGAGGCGGGCTTCGACCTGTTCGACCAGGCCTCGGTCGGCTCGCCGGCGGCCGTGGTGGCCGAGCCGGTGCTGTCGGCCGGCGGCGTGATCGTCCCGCCGCCGGGCTACTTCCTGCGCCTGGCGGAGCTCGCGCGCGAGCGCGGGATGCTGCTCGTGCTCGACGAGTGCCAGACCGGGCTCGGGCGGCTCGGTCAGATGTACGGCTTTGAGGTCTACGACGTGGTGCCCGATCTGCTCGTGCTGTCCAAGACGCTGGGCGGGGGCGTGCCGATCAGCGCCGTCGCGACCAGCGCCGCGATCGAGGAGGAATGCCACGCGCGCGGCTTCGTGCACGTGACCTCGCACGTCTCTGACCCGATGCCGGCCGCCGCGGCGCTGGCGGTGATCGACGTCGTCGAGGAGGAAGGGCTCGCCGACCGGGCGCGCTCGCGCGGCGAGTACCTGCTGGCTCGCCTCGGCGAGCTTCAGGAGCGTCACGAGCACATCGGCGACGTGCGCGGCCTCGGTCTCCTGTGCGGTCTCGAGCTCGTCGAGGACCGCGACACGCGCGAGCCGGCCGACGCCCTCGGCCTGGCCCTCACCGACGAGTGCCAGCGCTGCGGGCTCTCCATCAACCTCGTGCGGGGAGGCACCGGCGGCCAGGCCAGTTGCCTGCGCATGGCGCCTCCGCTCACCGTCGCCGAGGACGAGATCGACCTCGCGGTGACCATCATCGACGAGGCGCTCCAGACGATCACGGACCGCCGCGCGGCGGGCGTCTCCAGCTGAGTACCGGATCGACACCCCGGCCGCGGGCGCTCTCCATTTCGAGTACCGCTCGGCCGGCGCTCCGAGCTGAGCCAACGCCTTCAGGCGGGTTGACGTGTGCGGAGGATCAGCCAGCTCAGCCAGATCCCCACGACGAACAGCGGCACCCCCATCGCCACCCGCGTGACGCCGAGCGCGACGACGGCGCCCGTCAGGTAAAGCGGCAGCTGGACTGCGAGCCGGAGCGAGAACAGGCCGACCCAGACCCAGCTCGCGCGGCTGTAGGCGCGCACGCGCGCTGGGTCCTGGCGCCACTCCATGCCGCGGTTCGAGGCGAGCGCGATCACCACGCCGAGCAGCGGCCAGCGCACGGCGATCGAGATGGCGTAGGCGAGCGCGTAGCCGGCGTTGGCCACCAGGCCGGGCAGGAAGAAGTCCTCGGCGCGGCCCGTGCGCGAGACGACGTAGGCTGAGATGGCGATGCCGACGAGGCCGGCGAGCGCGAACTGCGCCGTCTGCTTGCGCACGACGCGCGCGATCCCGAAGCAAGCTCCGAGCGCGACGGCCGCGATCAGCGCGGGCTGGGTCTGCTGCCCGGTGGCTGTGTAGGTGGCGACGAACGCAGCCGGCGGGAGCACCGACTCGGCGATGCCGAGCGCTCCGCCGAGGGCCTCGGCCAGCGGTGGCGGCGCGTTGCGATCGGCCGGCTCACTCATCCAGGGTGGCGAGGATCGCAGACCGTAGTCGGCGCCCCGCGCCTCGGTCCGCGCGCCGGGGGGCGAGCTGGCATGGGTCGCGCGCTGGCGGCCACGCACGCGGCTCACGAGCAACGCCCGGTCTGACAATCGAGAGCAGGGGGCAAGGCCCTTGTTCGTTGGCCTCTCGGTGCCCGACGAGGCGCCGAAGCCTTCGTTCGCGCGCGTAGGTCTACTGAGAGCTGACTTGGAGCCATCGCGCAAGTGGCCACCGCCCGACTTCTCCGCGCCGATCAATCTCGCGTTCCGGCTTCGCCGCCTGCTGGGCATCGGAGCACGGGCAGAGGCGTGCGAGTCCTCCCTTCTCGATGTCGATCCGGCGGCGCAGCACACTGCGGCGCTGCACGAGCGGTCGCCGGCGAGGGTCGCGCGCGTCACACGCTGCGCGCCACGACGACGGTGCAGGCGAACAGCGTCAGAAGGAGCGATGCCGCGACGGTGACGGCCACGAGCCGCCGCTCTGCGTGCGCCGAGCCGCCCGTGCGGCGGTAGTGGTGCAGCGTCGCGAGTGTGACGAGCACGCCGAGCCCTAGGAACCAGGGCTCGTAGAACAGCAGGTCCCACGCGAACTGGGCCGCCTCGTCGCGCCGCGCCCACCCGTCGAACTCGAGCTGAACGACGCCGAGCAAATGCAGCGGCTTGGTCACGTACGCGGTCAGCGCGTGCGATGCCGCGTAAGCCGAGCCTGTCAGGGCCGGGAAGATGAGCAGCCAGCGAGGAAGCCGCAGCCCCCACGGCCGGACGAGCCCCAACGCACCCAGGCCCACGAGAAGGATGCCGACGCCCGCCATGAGGCTCGCCCGCCGCATCGCAGCCGGGTCCTCGAACGTCCCCGCAAGCCCGAGCGTCCCACCGAGTCCGTGGTAGCCCCGTACGCCGATGGCGTACGCAATCGCCCACGCTGACGCGGCGTACCCGGCCCAAGCCAGGGATCGCGTGCGACGGGAAGCGCTCGCCCTCAATGGTGAGGAAGGGGTCGCCGGTTCGAGGCCGGCAGAGGCATCCTCGAGCGCGGCCTGGGCGGGCTGATTCGACGTACGGCGCGCCTGAGCAGGAACGGCAGCGCGATGAGCGCCGCGGCGATCACCAGGGGCGCGGCCGCGACGGCCAGCACCAGCGCGGGCAGGACCACGAACAGGATGATGCCGGGCACCGCCAGGAGCAGCATCGGCAGGAACATGACTGAGAGGCCGCCGACCATGTCGGCGATCGCCCAGAGCATCTCGCCGGGGGTCGAGCGGGGGGTGTGGGGAGCGGGTTGCACGGTGGATGTCCTCCGTGGGGGGTGGGGGGATGTCCGTCACCCCCTTGACGGTCGACCCCCCGCTGCTGTGACACCTCAGGCCGCTTCGAAGACGATGTCCTGCGCGCCCTCCCACAGCACGGTCCGCCCGAACTCGCGCAGCTGCTCGCGGCCCTCGGTCACCGTGAGGAAGTGGTTGCCGGCGAGCTGCCCCACGACGCTCGCGAACATCGTCCCCCGCAGCGTCGGGAGTGCGTCGCCGGCGGGGAGGACGAGCCGAGGCTGCCGCCGATCATGCCGCGATTGCGGACCTGCGGCGAGCCGACCGTGCGCACGCGGCCGCCAGCCCGGACAGTCCCCGCGATCGGCGATCGCCGTGGTGTAGCTGACCCGGCGCCGATTCGCAGCACGACGTGCGCCTCTCCCACTCCCGAGCGCGGAACGCGCGTCAGATCACGGATCGCCTCGGGCCGCGCACACCCGAAGTCGGGGCCACCGTCACGACCGGCGCGCCCCAGTTCGGCAACTCCGCGGGGTGCGCCGCCCGGAGCTCCATCGCTTTAGCCGTCCGGCTGCAGGAGCTCCGTGCGAGCGGTTACCGAAGTGCGGCCCGGGTTCGTTCGTGCAAGCCTTGGCTGGCCCCATGGGGCACTTCCACGGTAAGGAAGGGGTCGCCGGTTCGAGTCCGGCAGAGGGCTCTCACCGCACGCCGGAACACGGCGCCGCTGACTCGCTATCAGCCGGCCGCGACGAGGCGTGCCGGAACGTCGGGCGCCGGCGGCTCGAGCACCACACGGTCGCGACCGTCCGCCTTGGCGCGGTAGAGCGCGGCGTCGGCGCGGGCGAAGACCTCGTCCCAGTCGAAGGCGGTGCCGCGCGCCGACGCGGCGACGCCGATTGAGACCGTGAGGTCGAGGCCCACGATCGGCTCGGCGGCGACGGCCGCCCGCAGCATCTCGGCGGTCGCGCTCGTCGCCGCCGGCGTGGCGCCGAGCAGCAGGACGACGAACTCCTCGCCGCCGATCCGGTAGACGAGGTCGTAGGCGCGCAGTTCCTTGCGCAGCCGGTAGGCAACCTCGCGCAGGACGGTGTCACCCGTCGCGTGGCCGCGGGTGTCGTTGACGAGCTTGAAGCGGTCGATGTCGAGCAGCACCACCGCGACGGGCTCGCCGGTGAGGCGCGACTGGAACTCGATCTCCGCCGTGCGGTTGTTGAGCGCGGCGCGGTTGAGCATGCCGGTGAGGGGATCGAGGATCGCCGCGCTGCGGTTCTCGACGTCGGAGTCGCGCAGCACCGTCGAGACGGTGTGTACCGACGCGATCCCGATGAGCAGGAGGCTCAACGAGAGCGAGTCGCGCGCCAGCACCCCAGGATCGCTGAGCAAGACGACGGCGCCCGCCAGCACGAGCGCGTACGCCGTGCCGATGCGCGAGGCGCGGTTTGGAAACCGCCCGGCGACGCCGGCGACGGGCCAGAGCAGCAGCGCCATCGCGGGAGAGAGCCCGCCGCCGTGGGCCGCGATCGCCGCGGCGATCAGCGTCTCGGCGCCCAGCAAGGCGCCGAACACCCACAGCTCGGGACGGGCGAATTGCTTGGCGCGCCGCTGGATGGCGCTGAACAGCACCATGGCGGCAGCGGCAGGGAGCACGCCGAGATGCCCGGAAGTGAACGGGAGCGCGGCCGCGATGACCACGACAAGCGCCAGCATGACCTTGTTGTTGGCCCGCACGAGGCGGCCATGGAGGTCCATGAAGCGCGCCCGCTCGAACTCGTTGTGGCAGATCCAGGAGTGCCGTGGCTCCTCGTCGGGCCGCATCCACCTCTCATCGGCCAAAAAGCGGCGGAGCGCGACTCGGAGCACCCAAGAGGGACCGATACACAGTCCGACTGTCGCAACCGGCGCCGCCGAGTGTTCGATGCGCTCCCCCTACGAGTCGCACGGGAGCGCCGTCGACACGGGCTGCGGACCTGGACAAAATGCGGGCGCTTGTCGAGGGACCAGGGGGAGAGGGACCGTCGTCAGCGCCCGTCGATGGAAGGAAGGGGTCGCCGGTTCAGTCCGGCAGTGGGCTCGAGGATCCGCGCCGTCGCCGGCGCGTCAAGCAGTGCGCGCAGCGACGACGATGCAGGCGAACAGCGTCAGAAGGAGCGATGCCGCGACGGTGATGGCCACGAGCCGCCGCTCTGCGTGCGCCGAGCCGCCCGTGCGGCGGTGGTGGTGCAGCGTCGCGAGTGTGACGAGCACGCCGAGCCCGAGGAACCAGGGCTCGTAGAACAGCAGGTCCCACGCGAACTGTGCCGCCTCGTCGCGCCGGGCCCAGCCGTCGAACTCGAGCTGAATGACGCCGAGTGAATGCAGCGGCTTGGTGATGTACGCAGTCAGCGCGTGCGATGCCGCGTAGGCCGAGCCTGTCAGGGCCGGGATGATGAGCAGCCAGCGAGGAAGCCGCAGCCCCCACGGCCGGACGAGCCCCAGCGCGCCGAGGCCGACGAGAAGGATGCCCAGCCCCGCCATCAGGCTCGCCCGCTGCATTGCCGCCGGGTCCTCGAAGGTCCCCGCAAGCCCGAGCGTCCCACCGAGTCCCTGGTAGCCCCGCACGCCAATGGCGTAGGCGATCGCCCACGCTGACGCGGCGTACCCGGCCCAAGCCAGGGATCGCGTGCTGCTGGAAGCGCGCGACCTCAATGGTGGGGGAGGGGTCGCCGGTTCGAGTCCGGCCGAGGCACCCTCCAGCGCGGCCTAGGCGGGCTGAGTCGCCGTAGGGCGCGCCTGAGCAGGATCGGCAGCGCGACGAGCGCCGCGGCCACCGCCAGGGGCAAGGCGGCGACGGCGAGCACCAGCGCGGGCAGGACCACGAACAGGATGATCCCGGGGACCGCCAGGAGCAGCATCGGCAGGAACATGACTGAGAGGCCGCCGGCCATGTCGGCGCTTGCCCAGAACAGCTCGGCGGCGGTGGGGCGGGGGGTGTGGGGAGCGGGTTGCACGGTGGATGTCCTCCGTGAGGGCTGGGGGCGAAATGTCCGTCACCCTCTCGACGATCCACGCCCCATCGCTGTGACATCTCACGTCGGAATTGTCGCGTGCCGCCAGGAATCGTCCGGTGCCCGATCACGTAGCCGACCTTTTCAGCCGCTCCATCAGTCGCGAGAATCGCTGTGACGTATCCGGCGTCGCCGCCGCTCGCGCGACGATCGACGCCTGCCCGACGATGAGGGTTGCCTTGCGGGCACGGGTCATGGCCGTGTAGAGCATCTCTCGCCGCAGGAAGTAGGCGCCGGCGGCGGTGTGGGCGATGACGATCGCGACGGGGAGTTCGATTCCCTGGCCCTTGTGGATTGAGCAGGCGTAGGCGAGCTGGAGCTTTGGCGCCTCCTCCTCGGGCAGGTGGAAGATCGCTGCCGTCGGCTTCGACGACGAGGGCTTCGGCGTCCTCGTTGTGCTCGAGCAGGCGGAGGATCGTGCCGTTCATGAGGCCGAGGTCGTGGAGGTTGCGGCCGGAGAGCATGAGCTTGTCGCCGATGCGGAGGCGGCCGCCGAGGACCGGGCGGCCGGCAGGATTGAGGGACTCGCGGAGGCGGGCGTTGAGCGCGTCGATGCCGAGTGCGCCTCGGTAGACCGGGGCGAAGACCTGGATGTCGGCGATCGAGTCGACTCCGAAATGCTTCGGGAGGCGCTCGGTGACGAGCGTGACGACCTCGTCGAGGGCGGCTCGTGGGTCGGCTCGCTCGATCATGAAGAGGTCGCGGGTCATCCCCTCCGAGGGGGCGAAGGAGGGTGGGCTGCCCGTGCGGACGGCGTGGGCTCCGCGGACGATCATGCTTCCGGCGGCCTGGCGGAAGATGTGGGTGAGCTCGGCGATCGGGACCGGGCGGGCCTCGACGAGCTCGGCGAATGGCTTGCCGGCTCCGACCGGCGCGAGCTGGTCGGCGTCGCCGACGAGGACCACGTGGGTCTCGGGGCCGACGGCGCCGAGGAGCGTGACGAGGAGCTCGAGGTTGGCCATCGAGGTCTCGTCGACGATCAGGAGGTCGGTGTCGAGCTCTTCGACGGTCGGGCCCTGGTCGGGGATCCAGCCGAGCGCGGAGTGGACGGTCGAGGCGTCGAGGCCGCTCGACTCGGACATGCGGCGGGCGGCTCGGCCGGTTGGGGCGACGAGCAGCACTGACGCCTTCTGCTCGGACGCGGCGGCGCAGATCAGGCGGATCGTCGCGGTCTTGCCTGTGCCCGGGCCGCCGGTGACGATCGAAAGGCGGGAGGCGAAGGCGGCGCGGACCGCGGCCGCCTGCTCCGGTGCTGGGACGAGGTCGTCGGCCGGTGGCGCGCCCGATGGCTTCAGGCTGGCGGGCGCGGCGGCGAGTTCGGCAACGATCTCGGCGAGGTCGTGCTCGAGCTTCGCCGTCTCGGGTCGGTAGACCCAGACCGCGGCGGGAGTGCTCGCCTCGTCGGTGGGCGTGCTTGCCACAGCCTCGCCGGGCTCGCCCGCGTTGGCCTTGCTGAGCTCGATGACGAGCGCGCCTGCGTCGGCCATCTCGCCCAACTGCTTGGCGTCCGGTGCGGTGCCGAGTAGCTCGCCGGCCCGCACCGCTAGCTCGGCGACCGGGAGGCAGGTCGAACCGGCGCGCTCTGCCTCGCTCAGAACGTGGAGGACTCCCGCGCGCGCTCGCGCGGGCGAGTCGGCCGGCACGTCGACGGAGCGGGCGATCGTGTCTGCGGTCTGGAATCCGATCCCGAACACGCTCGTGAGGTCGTAGGGGCGCTCGCGCACGATGCGGTGGGCGCGCGGCCCGTAGTGGCGCTCGATGCGCGCGACCAGCCAGGCGAGTCCGTGCGGCGCGAGCAGGAGGTGCAGGGCTCGACTGGAGCGCAGCTCGTCCCAGGACTTGACCGCCTCGGTGATCCGCCCGGCGCTGAGACCCAGACGGCGGAAGGCGACGCGCGGGTCGTGATCGATGACCTCGAGCACGTCCTCGCCGTAGAGCTCGAGGAGTCTCTCGGCTCGCCTGCCGCCGACGTGCCGGACGCGCTTGAGGTAGACGAGCAGCGCGGCCTCACCCGTGGGTGCGAGCGGTTCGGCGGTCGCGACTTTCACCTGCAGCCCGTAGCGCTTGTCGTCTTGCCACTCGCCGCTGATGCGAACCCGTTCGCGCTCCTCGAGGTGGGCGATCGTCCCGACGAGCGTGATCTCGTCGCCCTCGCGGTCGGCGTCGACGATCGCGAAGCCCGTCTCGTCGCTCGACCAGCGGCAGCGCCGGATGAGGACCTCGTCCTCGAACGGCGTGCCGGGGATGCCCTCGATCATCCCCACAGCCGTCGCTGCAGCCCGGACGCTCGCGCGATCGGGCGGTCGACCGCGGCTCGGACCGCCTCCTCGGTCCCCGCCAGCACCAGATGCGTCTGCGCTCGCGTGACCGCGGTGTAGAGCAGCTCGCGCGTGAGGATCGGCGAGGCGGGGTCGGGCAGCAGGACGGCGGCGGTGGCGAACTGGGATCCCTGGCTCTTGTGCACGGTCATGGCGTAGACGGTCTCGACGGCGGCGAGTCGTGTAGGGCTGAAGTACACGATCTCGCCCTGGCGCTCGAACGCCGCGGTCGGGCGGCCGGTCGCGGAGGTGACGACGACGCCGGTGTCGCCGTTGTAGAGGCGGATCGCGTGGTCGTTCTCGGTGACGAGCAGCGGGCGGCCGACGTACCACGGCTCGGCGGCGAAGCCGGGCAGCTCGCCGGCCAGCCAGGTCTCGATGCGCGGCATCCAGGTGGCGACGCCGTGGGGGCCGCGGCGGTGGGCGCACAGCACGCGGAAGGCGCCGAGCTCTCGGATCGCGCGGGCGGCGTCGCCCTCTTCGGCGGCTTCGATGACCGCGCGGCCGGTCTTGACGGCGCCGTCGCGGACCGGCGCGAGGAGGTCGAGCGCGGCCGGGTCGCCGACGTCGGCGTTGATCCAGGTGATGCTGTCGTCGGTGAGGGCGGCGATCGCGGCGTCGGCGTCGCCCGCGTGGATGGCGTCGGCGAGCTGCTCGATCCCGCCGCCGAAGCGGTGGACGGTGCGGAGCACGACGATGCCGTCGCCGATCGCGACATCGGTGGACGGCGAGACTGATTCGACCGCGTCTTCGGAGGACGGCGAGTCCACTGCCGACCCCGTCGCCTCTTCGACGGCGGTTCTGACCGCGGCGCTCATGCGCGGAGCGTCCGCGGCCGGGCCGACGATGTCGCCGAGCACGGCGCCGGCCTCGATCGAGGTGAGCTGGCCCGGGTCGCCGACGAGGATCAGCCTCGCCTCGCGCCGGACGGCCTCGGTGAGGCGGGCCATGAGCGACAACGACACCATCGAGGTCTCGTCGACGATCACGACGTCGTAGGGCAGCCGGTTGCCGCGGTCGTGGCGGAAGCGGCTGTGCGTGCCGGGCTTCCAGCCGAGCAGGCGATGGAGGGTCGATGCCTCGAGCTCGAGGAGCCTTGCTCGGATCGCGGGGTCGACGTCGAGCCGCGCCGCCTCGGTGTGGACCGCCTCGGCGAGCCGGGCGGCGGCCTTCCCGGTCGGGGCGGCGAGGGCGACGAGCGGTGGGGCGGCGCCGGCGGCGAGCGCCTGCTCCTCCAGCAGCGCGACGATGCGGGCGACGGTGGTCGTCTTGCCGGTGCCCGGGCCGCCGGCGACGACCGCGAGGCGGCGGAGCACCGCGGCGGCAGCCGCCTGCTTCTGACGGTCGTCGGGGGACTCGCCGGTGAAGAGGCGGGTGATGCCGTCGGCGAGGACGGGGAGGTGGGCGGTGGCGGGTCTGGCGAGCGCCTCGAGGTCCGTCGCGACCTGCTGCTCCTCGCGCCAGTAGCGGTCGAGGTAGAGCGCGCTGCCCTCGAGCCGGAGCGGGCGGTCCGGGCCGGCCAGACCGCTCGCCTCGACGGCCGCGATCCAGACCCCGGGCGCGGGCCATGGGAGCGTCGTGAGGTCGATCGGGTCGTCGACGTCGACGGTCGCGGTCTCGTGGATGCGTTGCAGATCTACGAACACGTGTCCGATGCGCGGGGCGCGCACGGCGAGGGCGGTCGCGAGCAGAACGGAATCATCTGTTCCGCCGACGAGCGAGGCCAGCCGCCGTGCCACGTGGACGTCCGCGGCCGCGAGCACGCCCGCGTCGTTGAACTCGAGCAGGAGGCCGGAGGCTCCCCGCGCGAGGCGGGCGTCGAAGACGTCGGTCACGCGGCCTCCCCCCGGTCGAGGACGTCGCTCAGCGCCTCGACGAGCGCCGGCGAGGGCTGCCAGGTGAACACGCCGCACGGCGTGCCGTCGACCACCGGCGTGTCCGGCCCTGTCATGCCGCGCACGAACAGGTAGAGGACGCCGGCGAGGTTGCGCTCCGCCGAGTAGCCCGGCAGCCGCCAGCGGAGGTAGCGGTGCAGCGCGACCGTGTACAGCAGCGCCTGCAGCACGTAGTGGGCGTGCGTCATCTCGGCGGTCAGCGCGGCGGGGCGGTGGTGCCAGGCGGTCAGGTCCTCGCCGGGCGGCGCGAGCCAGTTGGTCTTGTAGTCGACGACGGCGAAGCGCTCGCCGGCGAGCCGCAGCACCAGATCGATGCTGCCGGTGAGATATCCGCGCACGCTCTCCCGGAGGCGTGGGTCGAGGAGACGCTCGGCGTAGGGGTGGCCGTGGGTGCGCAGGACGCCGGCGAGCGCGGCGAGCGTCAGCGCCGGCCCGCTCGGGTCGTCGCCGCCGACCAGGGGGAGCTCGAAGTTGAGCTCGTCGAGGCGGTCGGACCGGGTGATCATCGCGCAGAGCAACGCCGTCCGCGAGCGCGCCGAGAGGCGTCTCGATCGCGGCGCGGAGGCCGGCGACCACGTCGGCGTCGCCGAGCTCGACCCGCCGTCGCGCCTGTGCCGCGGCGATCTCGGCGGACAGCTCGGAGGAGAGGTCGGCGGCGGCGAAGTCGACCGACTCGAACACGCGGTGGACGAGCGTGCCGACCTCGACGCCGACCGGCATCTCGGCCAGTAACGAGGGGACGGCGCGGAGGGCGTCGTCGCCATCGGGAGGAACCGGCGGCGCGACCGGCGCGGACTCGTCGTCGACGACGGGCTCCTCCGGCTCGCTCGCCACGTGCGGCTCGTACGTGCCGGCGGTGATGTCGCTGAAGGAGGTCCGCCGCCACCACCAGTCGAGCGTGCGGTCGAAGGAGGAGGCGGACAGCGTCGCAGTCGCGGGCACGTCGCCGGGCCACGAGACGGTCGGGCCGAGCACCGCCGGCTCGACGCTGACCTGGGCCGCGTCCGCCAGCTCGCGGAAGCGCGCCAGCGCGGTGTCGTCGGACGGCACGGCGGAGCCGGACGACGCGACGTTCCCGTCCCCGTCGCGCGCGAACAGCAGCCGCGACAGCGCCGAGTCGCGGCTGCCGAACGAGCCCGCCCACCAGACGACCGCCTGGTGCTTCGCGCGCGTCAGCGCGACGTAGGCGAGCCGCAGGTCCTCTCCGCGCTGCTCGTCGATGTGCTGCGCGACGTGGCCCTTCCACTGCGGGCCTTCGAGACCGACGTCGATCGTCCGCGTCCCCGCGGCGTCGTGGAAGGTCACCGGCTCGCGCTCGCGCGGGGTGGGCGACGGCTCCCACAGGTCGGGGTAGTAGACGACCGGGAACTCGAGCCCCTTGCTGCGGTGCATGGTCAGGACCTGCACCGCCTCGGCGTCGCTCTCCAGCCGGCGGCTGCGCTCCTCGTCGTTGTTGTCGGTCGTCGCCTCGAGCACGCGCGCCCGCAGCCACGCCGTCAGCGCGGTCGCGCCCATCTGCTCGGTCATCGCGGCGGAATGGAGCAGCTCGCCGACGTGGCGGAGGTCGGTCATCCGCCGCTCGCCGTCGACCATCGCGAGCACGCGCGCGGGCAGCCCCTCCTCCAGCGTGATCGCCTCCGTCAGCGAGGCGACCCCCTTCAACCGCAGCACGCGCGCCCAGTGATGCAGGCGCCGGTGCACTCCCTCCCACGCGTCGTCGTCGGCCGCCGCGACCTCCTCGGTGCTCCAGCCGAAGAACAACGTCAGCGCTGCGGAGCGTGCGCGCGGCGGGTAGGAGGGGCGCTCGATCGCCTCGAGCAGCCGCAGCCACTCGCGGGCCGGCTCGGTGCCGAACACGCTCCCGGCGCCGTTGATGACGGCGGGGACGTCGACCTCCTCCAGGGCGTCGCGGACGCGCGCGGCGGTGCGGTTCGTGCGCACGAGCACGGCGATGTGGCCGGGGCGGACCGGGCCCTCGCCGTCGACCTCGGCGCCGGAGCGGAGCAACCCCACGATGTCGGCGGCGACGTCGCAGGCGACGTGCTGCCGCGCCGGCTCCAACCGTGCGAAGCCCTTCGCGGTCAGCCCGGTCTGGTCGCGCGGCACGACCCGGATCCGCAGCGGCGCCGGGTCGGGCGCGCCGAGCAGGCGCGCAGCCCGATGAGCGGCGCTGACGGGCCGGTAGACGATCCCCTCGTGGCCGAGCTTCGCGCCGCCGAACAGCGCGTCGTAGGCGTCGATCAGCCCCTGGTCGCTGCGCCGGTTGACGGTCAGCGTGGCCTGGGTGCCCGCCGTCCCCGCCGCCTCGATGTAGGCGTAGACGTCGGCGCCGCGGAACGCGTAGATCGCCTGCTTCGGATCGCCGATCAGCACGAGCGTCGTCACACCGTCGCCGAACGCGGTGCGCACGATCTGCCACTGCACGGGGTCGGTGTCCTGGAACTCGTCGACGAGCACGACGCGGTAGCGGGCGCGCAGCCGCGCCGCGGCCAGCTCTCCGCGCTCGCCGTGGAGCGTGTCGCTCAGGCGCGTCAGCAGGTCGTCGTAGGTCATGACGCCGGTGCGGCGCTTGCGCGCGTCGAGCTCCCGCCGCGCCGCGCCGGCCAGGCTCACCCGCAGCGCGGCGATGCTGTTCTCGGGCGCGTCGGCGGGCTCGACCGGCGCCGCCGGGTTGTCGATCGCCGTCCGCGCGATCGCCATCGCCTCCGCGCGGGTGAACTGCGGCGTCCCGCGGCGGGCGAACTTGCGCACGTAGAGGTCGTCGACGACCTCCTCGCGCAGGTCGGTGACGTCCTCGAGGAACGTCGTGTCGGACTCGACGTCGCCGAGCACGCCGAGGCCGCCGAGCACCTCCTGGCAGAAGCCGTGCGTGGTGGCGATGGTCGCGGAGTCGAAGTCGGCGAGGGCGGCCGCCAGGCGCTCGCGCCGCAGGCCGACGAGCGTCGGACTGCCGTCCGCGAGCAGCCGCACGACGGCGTCGTCCTCGGGCAAAGCGCCGGCGAGCGCGCGCTCGAGGCCGTGCTCGGCGGTGACCAGGCGCTCGCGGACGCGCTCGCGCAGCTCGCCGGTGGCCATGCGCGTGAACGTCACCATCAGGATCTGGTCGAGCGGGACCCCGTCGGCGACGTAGCGCGCGGCCAGCGCGGCGATCGTGAACGTCTTGCCGGTGCCCGCGCTCGCCTCGAGCACGGTCACGCCGGTCGGGAGCGGCCCGCAGACGTCGAACGCGTCGCTCACGCGAACGTCACCTGCTCCCAGCCGAGCGGGCCGTCCCACAACTGGTGCGCGCGGCGATCGAACCCGGTGCGCGCGAGCAGCTCCTCGAAGGTCAGGACGCCGCCGAAGACGAGCTGGTGCTCGAGCTCCTGGTCCTCGCGCGTGAACCTCCAGTCGGACTCCCACTCGCTGGCGGCGTTGCCGCCCTCGGCGTAGGCGGCGGACGTCTTGCACGCGAGCGGGAGCGGCTCGCACATGCCGTCGTCGAACAGGGCGGCGAGCGAGGTGAGGTGCTCCAGCGCGACCTCCGGCGACATCCGCGGCAGGCGGACGACGGTCACGGTCGTCCCGCGCGGCGCCGGGTAGATCGCGCGGCCGATCGTCGCCGCCTCGAACTCGCGGTCCGGGTGCGCGGCGGTGAGGGCGAGGAACCGCACCCAGGTCACCAGCCGGTGCCGCGGGTTCACGCGCGAGTACGTGACGCTGCGCAGGAGCGTGCCGTGGACGTCCGGGACCGTCCCGTTGAGCCGGCGCCCGTCGGGGAGCGTCACACGCACGTCGAGCGACCCGGCGTCCCCCGTCCCCAGGCCAGCGGCGTGCTGGACGATCTGCTCCACCTCGGGCAGCAGCTTCGCGATCACCGGGTCGGCGAGCACGCCGGGCGGCAGCTCGCCGCGGGCGCGCTCGGCCGCGACCGCCGCGTCGGCCGTGGCGCCCGCGAGGCGGGCGTCGAGCATGCGCTGGCCGACCTGCCAGGACTCGAGGCCGTCGAGCTCGATCGGGAGCGCGTCGGCGACCTCGTCGGCGTAGGTCCCGACGCCGAAGCCCAGCCGCTGCCGGAGGAACGCCCGCACGGGGTGGCGGACGAACGCGACGAGGTCCTCGAGCTCGAGCACCGGCTCGCTGCGCGGGGGCAGCGGGCTCGCCAGGAACGGCTGCGGCCCCAGACGCACCTGCTCCATCGCGCGCGCGCCGTCGAGCGTGACGCGATTGAAGCTCCAGGCGCCGTCGC
Organism: uncultured Solirubrobacteraceae bacterium; assembly: GCA_963811595.1. Lineage (GTDB taxonomy): Bacteria > Actinomycetota > Thermoleophilia > Solirubrobacterales > Solirubrobacteraceae > DASQFQ01. The sequence goes on along the minus strand of CAWERW010000007.1, from coordinate 120,929 downwards.
CGCCCAGCGTGCCGGGCTTGAAGTTGCGCGGGTCGAAGGGCTGGAGCGGATGGCGGACGACCACTTCCGCGCCCGGCGCGGTCCGCTCGATGATGTCGAGCAGCTCGCCGACCGGCACGGCCGGCGGACGCGGCGTGTTCGTCCGCACGTCGTTGCCCGCGTAGGTGACGATCAGCCGGTCGCTCGCCGCCATCAGCGCGTCGAGCAGCATCTGCCGGTCCTCGGGGCGCGGATCGCGCTCGCCGACGTGCGGGTCGGCCAGCATGATGTCGTCGCCGTCGCGCGGGGCCTTGCGCGGGAACGCCTCGTCGTCGAGGCCGAGCAGGCAGACGACGCGGTGCGGCACCGAGCGCATCGGCACGAGCGTGCAGATCGTCAGGTGGCCGGTGCGGAAGTTCGCGCGCGTGGGGCGGCCCTGGAGCCGCTCGGCGAGCAGCGCGCGGACCTCGAGCAGCGTGAGCGCGACGTCGCTCGCGCCGGCCTCGCTCACGACGTCGCCGAGGATGCGCTCGAGCTGCGCGCGCTGCCAGGCGTCGCGCTGGGAGGTCGCGGTCAGGGCGTCGGCGGCGGTCGCGAGCGCCTCGGCCCACTCGGCCACCGGCTTGGGGGTGCCGAAGGCGTCGACCGCGGCCTGCAGGCGGTCGACGAGCTCGGCCATGCGGCCGGCGAGATCGATGGCGAGGCTCTCGACGTCGTCGACCGGCAGGACGCCCTCGAACAGGCGGTGGCCCTCCTCGGTCATCGTCACGCCGACGAGCACGCGGTCGAGGCCGGAACGCCACGTTCCGGCCGCCATGTCGTCGAGCTTGTACGGAGCGCGGTGCTCGGCGTCGAGGCCCCAGCGGATGCCGCTGTCGGCGACCCAGTCGCGGATGCGCGCGAGGTCCTCGTCCTCGAACCGGAAGCGGCGGCGGACCGGCTCGCGGTCGGCGAGGTCGAGGACGTCGGAGGCGGTGAGGCGCCGGCCGGCGAGGTCGATGAGCTGGGCGACGACGCCGAGCACCGGGTTGGTCTGGCGCAGCGAGCGGTCGGCGAGGCGGACGCGCAGGTCGGTCGGGCGGAGCTCCTCGGGCAGCGGCTCGAACTCGTCGTCGTCGACCACCTCGCCGGCGCCGAACGTCGCCTGGATCAGCGGCGCGAACGCCTCGATGTCCGGGCACATCACGATCACGTCGCGCGGCTGCAGCGTGTCGTCGTCGGCGAGCAGGTGGAGGATCGCGTCGCGCAGGATCTCGACCTGGCGGGCGCGGCCGTGGCAGGAGTGGATCTGGATGCTGCGGTCCTGCGGGTCGAGCGGGCGGGGCTCGGGGCGGCGGTCGGCGCGCACGTCGGCCTGGATGCGGGCGAGGAGCGTGTCCTCGCGGGTGGCGATCGGGTGGTGGTGCGCGACGTGCTCGTGCGTGCCGAGCACGAGCTGCATCTCGCGCGCGTCCTGCCCCCACGAGGCGAGCAGCCGGTTCTCGGCGAGCGCGGCGGTCGTGTCCTCGGCGCGGCGGACGACCGGCGGCCGGCTCCCGATCTTCTCCCACAGCGCCGGCGAGGGGTGGAGGAGGAAGACGTGGACGTCGCGCCCGGCCGCGAGCGCGCGCAGGACGTCGAGGTGCCCGGTGGCGAGGCGCGTGAGGCCGAAGAGCGAGATGCGCTCGGGGAGGTCGACGAGCGAGGGGTCCGCCCGCAGGCGCTCGCACGCCGGCTCGAGCCGCTCGGCCGGGCTCGGCTCGGCCAGCCGCGCGCGCAGCCGCCGCCACAGCTCCGCCTGCCAGGCGGCCTCGGCGGGCACGCCGACCTCGCCGCGCGCCCAGCCGCAGACCATGGCCGGGCGGTGCAGCGCGTAGCGGTCGAACAGCTCGGCGAGGTGGCGGACGGTGGCGAAGCGCCGGGCGCGCCGGTCGGCGTCGGTCGCCGCGCCGAGGTGGACCGCGAGGCTGCGCAGCCACGGCTCGCCCAGGCTCTCGCCGACGACCTCGAGCAGCGGCCAGACCGCGCGCTGCGGGACCCACGGGTCGGAGTCGGGATCGATCCCCGACGCGGCGGCGACCGCCTCGCCGGCGAGCTTGTAGGGGAACGGGAACTCGACGTTGGCGCAGATGCCGTCGGAGCGGCCGGGCGTCGCGCCCAGGCTGGCCGACATCCGCTGCGTCAGCCAGCGCTCCATGCCCCGCGTCGGCACCGCGATGACGTCCGGCGCGAACGGGTCGGGCAGTGGGTCGGCCAGGAGCCGGCCGAGGGCGTCGACCAGAGCGTCGGCGCGTTCAGCTCGGTGGATGTGCAGCATCGAATGGTGAGGGTGTCACTCTCACCGTACGGCTCACCGATGCGCCGCTGAGTCGGCGCAATTTCGGCACGATGCGTGCGCCACTGGTGTGCCGCGCACGGGGACGGTGGTGGTGTGAAACCCACCGCACGCCATCGCGAAGCCGAGGCCCGCTTCCGCCAGTTGCTCGAATGGGCCGACGTGGAGTCGCCGGATCGGGTCGAGTACCGGCCGGTGTCGGTGACGTTCTGCTGGGACGAGCCGAAGGTCGCCGTCGTGGTCGAGATCTACGACGAGCCGCTTGCGGCTGCCTGATCGGAGGACTAGCGAGCGGTCTGCCGGGCTCGCCGGTGTGCGAGGAAGAGGAAGAACAGCGTCTCGACCGGGAACGCGACGAGCCCGGGCAGCGCGGCGGCCGCTCCGACGAGCGAACCTCCCGTGGCGGCGGCCAGCGCGATGTTCTTGAACGCCACGGCGAACGGCGCCTCCGCCTTGAGGTCGTCGGGCGCCACCGCCGTGGCGATGGCCGCTCCGCCTGCCGAGCGCAGGGCCAGCGCCGCCACCACGACGGCCACGCCCACCGCGGTCACGTCGGCGGAGCCCACGCTGTCCACGACCTCGCCGCCGAGCCCGAAGCAGATGACCAGCACCGAAGCGTTGACGAGGCCGCGGCGGACGCGCTGCGGGATCCGGGCGATCTGCGGATGCAGCACGCGGGCGAGCACGGCGGGCGCCACGAGGCCCGCGCCGAGCGTGAGCGCGATCGGGCCGACGCCGACCAGCTCGCCCGCTGCGAGGAAGACGAGCGCCGGGGTGAGCACGAGGCCGAGGCCGTACGCGATCAGCACGAAGACGAGGAGGTTCGTTCCCGGGACCTCGGCGACGTCGGCGTAGGCCGGGATCAGCGCGGCGGGCGGTGCGGCGGCGACCAGGAAGAGGCCGAACCCGAGCGGATCGTCGAGGCCGATGGCCAGCGCGACGAGCGCGAGGGGGAGCGAGGCGAGCGCCATGTGCAGGCCGAGCAGGACGAGGCCGGGGCGGAGCTCGACCGACCGCTCGCGCCGGGGCAGCGCCCCGACGGTGAGGAGCGTCTGCAGCGCGAGGGCCGGCACGGAGAGAGCGCGCGCGGAGCCCGGTGGCGAGAACGCGGCGCCCAGCCCGAGGCCGACGAGCACCGCCGCTCCCAGGATCAGCGCGGCGCCGAAGATCCGCGGCTCCGCGCCGTCGCTCATGGAGTTGGCTGTTACCCGCTCGAGCACGGCCCGAGCCCGGAGTAGTCTGACTCTCCCGAGTGAGGTTGACGCTCTTCACCGATCTGAACTGCCCGTTCTGTTACGCCACCGAGCAGCGTCTGGAGCGTCTCGGCGCCGGCGACCAGATCGCCTGGCGCGGCGTCGAGCACGAGCCGGATCTGCCGGTGCCGATGGTGCGCGACGACGCCGAGATCGCCGCCGAGCTGGCCACTGAGGTCCAGTCCGTGCAGTCGCGGGCGCCCGAGGTCGACATCGCCGTGCCGCCCGGGAAGGCCAACACCTCCAACGGGTTGCTCGCGACGGCCGCCGCGCTGCGCGCCGACGCGACGAAGGGCGCGGCGTTCCGCCAGGCCGTCTATCGCGCGTTCTGGCGCGACGGGCGTGACGTCTCGGATCCCGCCGTGCTCGCCGAGCTGGCCCAGCAAGTTGGGCTGCGCGCGCCCCGCACGCGCCCCGAGGACGCGCTGACCGTCGCGTCGTGGCGGCTGGAGTGGGAGCGCTCGCCGCTGCGCGGCGTGCCGCTGCTGGTGCGCGACGACGGGGAGACCGTCTACGGGCTGAAGGATCTCGAGACGCTCGAGCGTTTCGTCAACGCCAGCTGACCGCTTCATCAAGGTTCTGTCGCAGTTGGACGAGAACACTTTGATGGGGCAGACCCCGCCATGTCGTGACGACGAGCTCAGCGCCGAGGTCTGCCAGCCGCGTGTCCGTACCGGGCTGCTGGTCGTGAGCGCGGCCGACAAGGCGTGCGAGCTCGCGCAGCGCGCCGCCGAGCGGCTGCGGATCGCGTGCGTCCACCACACAGGGCTCGACGACGCGGCCGCCCACCTCGCGGGCCAGCGCGTGTCGTGCGTGCTGCTCGACGCCTCGCACCCGGGCCTCGAGCCGATGAGCGCGCTGACCGAGCTCACGGCCGTCCGCTCCGACGTGCCGATCGTCGTGCTCGGCGCCGACGGCACCTCGACGCTCGCGCTCGCCGCCGTCCAGGCCGGCGCGCAGGACTACCTCGTGCGCGACGAGGTCGACGCCGCATCGCTCGAGCGCTCAGTCCGCCACGCGATCGACCGCAAGCGCACCGAAGTCCAGCTCGCCCACCTCGCGCTCCACGATCACCTCACGGGCCTGCCCAACCGCTCCGTGTTCGACGACCGCCTCGAGCACGCCCTGCAGCGGCGCCGCAACGGCCACGGCACCGTCGCCGTGCTGTTCATCGACATCGACGGCTTCAAGCGCCTCAACGACAGCTTCGGCCACGGCGCCGGCGACGAGGTGCTGCGCGAGGCGGCCGCGCGCATCCGGTCGGCCATCCGCCCGCACGACACCGTCGCGCGGCTCGGGGGCGACGAGTTCACGGTCCTGTGCGAGGGCGTCAAGGGCGACCGCGGCGCGCTCTCCGTCGGGCGCCGGGTCGCCGAGGAGCTCGGCCAGCCGCTCGAGATCGACGGCCACGAGATCGTCCTGCGCGCGAGCATCGGCGTGGTGGTGGCGCAGGACGACGACGTGACCGCGGAGGAGATCCTCCAGCGCAGCGACGACGCCATGTACCGCGCGAAGGCTCGCGGCGGAGGGCGTCCGCAGCTCTACACGCCCGGCCGCGCGCGTGAGCGCGCCGGCCACGAGATCCAGGTCGAAGCCGAGTTGCGACGCGCGATCCCGGACGAGCTCGTCGCGTACTACCAGCCGGTCGTCGAGCTCGACGGGGGCCGGCCGGTCGCCGCGGAGGCGCTCGTGCGCTGGCAGCACCCGGAGCACGGGCTGGTGCCGCCGGGCGAGTTCATCCCCATCGCCGAGCAGTCGGGGCTCGTCGTCGCGCTCGGGAACTGGATGCTCGCCGAGTCGTGCCACCAGGCGACCCAGTGGCGCGACGACCTGCGCGTGTCCGTCAACGTCTCGGGCCGGCAGATCGCGGACGGCTCGCTCGTCGCCTCGGTCGCGCGCGCCCTCGAGGACTCGGGGCTGGCGCCCGAGCGCCTCCAGCTGGAGCTGACCGAGACCGTGCTGATGGACAACATCGACGGGCACGTCGACCTGATGTGCGAGCTCAAGGAGCTGGGCGTGTCGCTGGCGCTCGACGACTTCGGCAAGGGCTACTCGTCGCTGAGCCACCTCCACCGCTTCCCGATCGACCGGGTCAAGATCGACCGCGCGTTCGTCGGCGGGTTGCCGGAGAGCCGCGCCGGCCTGGCGGTCGTGTCGGCCGTGGTCAGCTTCGCGCGGGCGCTGGACATGGGGGTCGTCGCCGAGGGCGTCGAGACGCAGGAGCAGATCGACGCGCTGCTCGAGCTGGGCTGCGAGTACGCGCAGGGGTTCTTCTTCCACCGCCCGGCGCCGCCCGAGCAGCTCACCGCGCTGCTCGGCCGCTAGCTGCGCAGCAGCTCAGGTCCGCCCTGCACGCCCTTGGCGACTGCGACGTCGTAGAACTCGCGCGCCGGGCGCTCGACGATCTTGTCCGCGAACTTCGCCACCTGCGCCTGGTAGAAGCCGCTGCGCTCGTTCGCGCGCATGTTCTCGACGGTGTCGCAGAGGTCGACGACGAGCGCGCGACCGTCCTCCCGGGTGAGCAGCAGCGCGCCCATGAAGCCCGTCTCCTGCTCGGCGGCGGGCATGACCGACTCGTCGAAGAGCCGCACGGCCTCAGCGACATCCTCAGGGCTGACCTTGACGTGGGTGACGCGCGCGACCATGTGACGGCTCCTCTCGACGCTTCGTCCCACTGTCGCACCCTCAGCGCTCGAGCACCAGCCTCGTCCGCCCTACCCAGGCGCCCCAGCCGTCCGCCGGGAACGAGTCCGCGACGCGCAGGTACACCGTCCGGCCGGAGCCCCGCAGCGCGTTCAGGTCCAGCGAGCGCACCGCCTGGTTGGACCTGTCCCGGATCTCGCGCTCCTCGCGCAGCACCGTCGTCCACGCCGACCCGTCGGTCGACGCCTGCACGAGGAACTGGTTGCCGATGTCGAGGCTGAGCGTCCCGCCGGTCACGTCCTCCGGCAGGTCGAAGCGGTAGACGAAGTAGCGCTCGTTGTCGGTGTAGCGACCGCCGCCGTCGAGCTGGGAGCCGCCCGCGTCCGCCAGCCACGGCTCCTCCGCCGAGGTGCCGGGCGAGAACTCGATCGTGTCGCCGAGCACGTGCACCGCCCCGGTGCCCTCGGCGACGGACGAGCCGGACGTCGCCCTGGCCTCGACGTCGAACGAGCCCGGCGCCGCATCGGCCGGCACCGTCACGTCGAACGTCACCGTCTGCGAGCGCCCGGTCGCGAGCGGCCCGAACGAGCGCGACGCCGGGGTCGCGCTCCAGCCCTCGGGAACGCTCAAGGTCACATCGCCGCTCAGCGACGACCCGCCCGTGTTCCACACCTCGACCTCCACCGGCACCGTCGAGCCGGCCCACGTCGCGGCCGCCCCGACCTCGGCGCCGAGCGGCACCGCCTCGTCGTGGTTGAGCAGCTCGACCTCGGCGAGCGTGCCGTCGAGCTCGAGCCGGTAGCGCTCGTAGCGGCCCGGCCGCGCGATCTTGAATGCGCGCGTCTGCTGCCGCCAGCGGAACGTCTCCTCGGAGCGGGTGTCGAGCGTGCGCCAGGACGCGCCGTCGTTGTTGGAGCCCTTCAAGACCCACGACGCGGGGTCAGACCCCTCCGCTGCGCCCGAGGTGAGCGTGTAGAAGCGCGCGTCGCGGCGGCCTCCGGCGAACGCGTACTCGACCGCGCCGTCCACCTCCTCCGACGTCGCGGACGTGTCGTCGAACAGCGCGGCCACCGACCCGTCACCACGGCCCCGGCCGGTCGCGTCGCGCAGCGGTCGCGCGACCTCGCGGCCCTCGGTCAGCGACGGCGGCGCGGAGTCGCCCCGCGTCGCCCAGCTCGAAGGCCGCGGCCCCATGTCGAACTCCAGCCGCGCGCCGCCGGCCAGCGCCGAGTGCGGCAGCCACGTCTTGTCCCAGCGCCGCCCGTTCACGCGCAGCCCCTGCACGTAGACGTTGCGGCGGCTGTTGTTCCGCGCCCGCACGACGATGTCGCCGTCCGGCCGCCGGATCGTCGCCTTCTTGAACAGCGGCGAGCCGATCACGTAGTTGGGGCTGCCCACCTGCAGCGGATAGAGCCCCATCGCCGCGAACAGGTACCAGGCCGAGGTCTCGCCGTTGTCCTCGTCGCCCGCGTAGCCCTGGCCGATCTCGGAGCCGACGTACATCCGGCGCAGCACCTCGCGCGTCTTCTCCGCCGTCTTCCACGGCTGCTTCGCGTACGCGTACATCCACGGGATGTGGTGGGAGACCTGGTTGGAGAAGCCCCACATGCCCATGCGGACGTCCCGCGCCTCGGTGATCTCGTGGATGATCCCGCCGTAGGAGCCCGGGAACTTGCCGGTCTCGGGCGTCGAGAAGAACGCGTCGAGCTTGTCGGCGAGCCCGTCGCGGCCGCCGTACAGCGCGGCGAGCCCCGCCCCGTCGTGCGGGACGTGGAACGCGAAGTTCCACCCGTTCGTCTCGGTGTAGTCGTGGTCGTGGCCCCAGACGCGCGGGTCGTACTCGTCGGGGGACGACTTCCAGCGCCCGCTCGCGCTGCGGCCCTGGAAGAAGCCGATCGCGGGGTCGAACATGTTCACGTAGTTGCGGGCGCGCTCGCGGAAGTATTCGTGCTCCTCGAGGTAGCGCCGCCGGTCGGGACCCGACACCCCGCGCTCGCGCGCGAGCGCCTTCGCCATGTTGGCGATGCCGAAGTCGTTGATGTAGCCCTCGAGCGCCCACGACACGCCCTCCGACACCGACGACGGCGTGTAGCCGAGGAAGATCGAGCGCTCGAGCCCCTTGCGGCCGACGTTCGTGTTGTCGGGGTCGGCGCCCGGCGGCGCGACCGTCGCGTTCTTGACCGCGGCGTCGTAGGCGTCGCGGGCGTCGAAGCCCTCGACGCCCTTGACGTAGGCGTCGGCGAACGAGACGTCCGAGCTCGTGCCGGTCATCAGGTTCGCGTAGCCGGGTGACGACCAGCGCGAGATCCAGCCGCCGTCGCGGTACTGCTGCACGAAGCCGTCGACCAGCTCCCCGGCCATGCCGGGCGAGAACAGCGTGTACGCCGACCACGCCGTCCGGTACGTGTCCCAGAAGCCGTTGTTGACGTAGACCTTCCCGTCGACCACCGGCGCGCCGGTGTGGGTCGGCGTGCTCGCCGGCGTGGTGGTCGAGGACTGCACGGCGTGGCGGTAGCGCGGCGCCGAGGCGGTCCCGACGTTCTCGAACGCCGAGTTCGGATACAGGAACAGCCGGTAGAGGTTCGAGTACAGCGTCGTCAGCTGATCCTCGGTCGCGCCCTCGACCTCGACGACGCGCAGCTTGCGATCCCACGCACGCTGCGCCCGCGCGCGCACGGACGCGAAGTCGTCGGCCGGCGCGAGCTCGAGCGCGAGGTTCTTCTGCGCCTGCTCGAGCGAGATCAGCGAGGTCGCGATCCGCATGTTCACGGTGCGGCCGTCGAACTTCGCCCAGCCGCGGCGCTTGCCGCTCGTGCCGCTCGCCGTCATCTCCCGGTCGAACGTCGCGTAGACGAACATCCGCGTCGCGCCGTTGGAGAGCCCGCTCTTGACGTCCGACCAGCCGGTCACGACGCCGTTCTCCTCGATCGATCGTCAGCGACGCGTTGTCGTTGACGTTGTCGAAGACGAGGTTGGACTCCCCGTCGGGGAACGTGAAGCGCATCAGCGCCGCGTGGTTGGTGGGCGCGATGTCCGTCTTGATCCCGTTCTCGAACTTCACGCCGTAGTGGTGCGGCGAGGTGGTCTCGTCCTCGTGGCGGAACGCGAGCTCGCGCGCGTCGCGCTCCTGCGGCGGCTCGCCCGCCGCCTTCGAGGGCATGACCTGGAACGTCTGGCGCTCGCCCATCCACGGGCTCGGCTCGTGGCTCGCCGCGAACGCGGCCAGCGTCGGCTTGTTCTCCGCGTTGTTGCCGCGGTGGTAGTCGTAGAGCCAGCTCAGGCTGCCGGCGTTCGTGACCGGGATCCAGAAGTTGAAGCCGTGCGGCACCGCGGTCGCGGGGATGTTGTTGCCGCGCGAGAAGCTGCTGGTCGAGTGGGTGCCGCGGTTGGTGACGACCCAGTCCGAGGGCCGCGAGCGCTCGCGGCGCGCCGGGGCGGCCTCGATGCGGATGTCGTCGAACCAGCCGCCGAACGCCGTCGGGCCGTCCGGGTTGTCGTAGGCGATCACGATCCGGTCGATCGTCTTGCCGGCCGCGACCTCGCCGATGCGCGAGCGCTTGAAGTTCCACTGGTTCGTGTAGAGCGTCTTGGAGGCGCCCTGACCGCGCGGAGACAGGCGCGCGCCGTGCTGGTCGCGCGCGCCGAGGTCGCTCAGATACGTGCCGTCGGTGAACGCGAGGTCGACGGCGGCGTACGTGCTCGGGTAGCGCAGGTCGTCCTCGACGAAGTCCGGATAGACGACGTAGGAGAGCTCGCTGCGCCGGCGCACCGGCACGTCGACGTCGAAGACCTTGTTGTAGGTGTAGGCGCGGCCGTCGGCGGTGTGCGTGCCGGCGTAGCGCAGCGCCTTGAGCCCGGTGAAGCCGACGCCGGACTTCGCGGCGTAGCCCCCGCGCGGGCCGCTGCCGATGCGGCTCTGGGGGTCCGAGGGCGGCGGGGGAGAGGTGTCGCCGTTGGAGAGCTGGACCTCGGCGAGCTGGATCAGGTCGTCGCCGTGGTTGGCGGTGAAGTCGAGCCGGTAGTGGCGGTACGCGGTCGTGTTGCTGAACCGGTACTCCCTGGTCTGGAAGCGCTCCGCGAAGTCCTGGCCCGACTGCTCGTCGAGCTCGGTCCAGGTCGTGCCGTCGTTCGAGCCCGAGAGCGTCCAGTCGCGCGGGTCGCGCCCCGCCGCGTCGTTGGCCGACGTCAGCGCGTAGTGGACGGCCGCGAACGGCTCGGAGAACTCGAACTCCACCCAGCCGGTGGGCTCGAAGGCGAGCCACTTCGTCTGCGGCGAGCCGTCGACGAGGTTCTCCCCGACCTCGCCCGAGCCCTCGTTCTGCGCGCTCGCGCGGACCGCGATGACCTTGTCGGTCTGGTTGCCGGGGATCTCGCCCGGCGGCCGCGCGGGCCCGGCGACACCGGAGGCGCGGTCGCCCTCGACCGTGTCGATCCACGCCGGCTGGGGGTCGCCCGGCTCGAACGACGACGCGAAGTCACCCGGCGCCGCGAGCGCGGCGCTCGGGAGCACCAGCCAGGCGCCCGCCAGCGCGCCGGCGATGGACAGGAACCTGCGAGTCGAATGGCGCGTCGCCACGATGCCTCCTCAAACCTCGTGGACCCTTCCCTGGCTTCGATGACAACGTTGTCATCGTCTGCCGGAAGAACACGCCCCTGCGAGCTCCGGCGACCCCCGTGTGCCCCGCGGCCGCGAGCGGTAAACCCGCCCGACGTATCAGCGCACCCCCAGGTCAGCTCAGACCGGCCAGGGCCGGCGAGCGCGGGCGGCCACGCCTGGCGGCGAGGCCGCCCTGCGCCTGCAGATCCTTCTGCGCCCCGACCGGGCCGCATCCGAGCGGCCAGAATCGCGGCAGTGCCCTCCAGGCGCGACCAGCCTCCTCCACTCGGCCGACGCTGACCATCAAACACACGTCCAGCTGTCCGAGACCGGACTACTCGCCGCTGAGGGTGAGATTGCTCGAATCGATTGAGCAATCGTCGGACGTTGAGTATGGTCGTCCGTGCGTTCTTGCACCCCTCCAGGCGGCGAGGCGCTCCTGGAAGGCCGGCGCTGCCGCATCGCCATCGCGGCAGCGCCGCCCAGGGCTCACAACGCGCGCTCGACCAGCGACGCCCGCCGCGACTCGACGAACACGATCACGCGGTCGCCCGCGTGCAGCGTGTCGGTCTTGTGCGGGAACAGGACGTCCCCGTTCCGGATCACCGCGCCGATCACGGAGCCCGTCGCGGGCAGCTCCGTGAACGGCTTGTCGATCAGCTCCGAGTCGTCGCGGACGGTGATGTCGAGCACCTCGAAGCGGTCCTGCTCGAGCATCGCGATCTGGCGGATGCGCGGGTCGTGGGCGAAGCGCACCATCTCCTCGGCGGTCACCTGCCGGGGGTTGATCGTGATGTCGACGCCGCCCGCCTCGTAGACCTCGACCGACACCTCGTCGTGCACGAGCGCGATCGTCATGCGCACGCCGTGGCGCTTGGCGAGGATCGCGCCGTAGAGGTTGCGCGCGTCGTCGTTGAGGCAGAAGACGGCCGCGGTCGCGCGGCCGATCCGCTCGTGGTCGAGGAACTCGGGGTCGAAGGCGTGGGCGTGGAACGCGCGCGCGGCCGGGAAGCGCTCGGCGATCTGCTTCACGCGGTCGTGCTGGGCGTCGACGATCCGGACCCGGATGCCGCGGTCGAGCAGGACGCCGGCGATCGTGCTCCCCATCTGGCCGGCGCCGAAGATCACGACATCGTCGACGCGGGTCTCCCGGCGCCCGCACATGCGCGCCCACGCACGCGCGGAGACGGGCGAGGCGATGACGATCACGCGATCGCCCGGCAGCACCTGCTGGTCGCCGCGCGGGACGATCATCTGCTCGCCGCGGATGATCGCCGCGACCTTCGAGTCGGCCGGCATCTCGGCGCTGCGCAGGTTGCGGCCGATCAGGTTGTTGTGCGGCGCGTCCGGCGCCACGTCGAACTCCACGATCTGGACCTTGCCGTCGGCGAACATGTCCGTCTGGCGGGCGGCCGGGAGCCCGAGCGTCGCCGCGATCGCGTTCGCGGTCTCGAGCTCGGGGGAGACCATGAAGTCGACCTCGAGGTGGCGCTCGCGCCATGCGTCGAGGTAGGCGGTGCTCGTCGTGCGCACGATCGTCTGGGCGCCGAAGATCCGCTTGGCGAGCATCGCCCCGACGAGGTTGGCCTCCTCGCGCGGGCTGCAGCCGATGAACAGGTCGGCGCCCTCGGCCCCGGCCTTGCGCACGACCTGCTCGGTGGTGCCGTCTCCCTCGACCGTGCGGACGTCGTAGCGCTCGGACAGCGCGGCGAGCCGGCTCGCGTCGATGTCGATCACGGTGATCTCGTGCTCCTGGTGGAGCGCATCGACCAGCGCACGGCCGATGTGCGCGGCCCCCAGCACGATGATCCGCATGCGGCGAATGTAGTCGCGATGATGCCCGCGTGCTGGGCGTCGACATCCGCGGGTCGCTGAACCTCGTCGGCTCGCTGATCAAGTACCTCAGCCCGGCCTTCCTCGTGCCGGCGGCGATCGCGCTCGGCTACGGGGAGGCGGTCTGGCCGTTCCTCCTCTCCGGCGCGATCACGCTGGCGTTCGGACTTGGCATGGAGGCGCTGACCGACGGCAAGGAGCGGATCGGCGCGCGCGAGGGCTATCTCGTGGTGTCGCTGATCTGGGCGCTGGTCGCCGTGTTCGGCTCGCTGCCGTACCTGTTCGGCGAGCCCCAGCTCTCCAGCCCGCTCGACGCCCTGTTCGAGTCGATGTCGGGCTTCTCGACGACGGGCGCGAGCGTGGTCAGCGACGTGACGGAGATGAAGCGCTCGATGCTGATGTGGCGGCAGTTCACCGCGTGGCTCGGCGGGGTGGGGATCATCGTGCTGTTCATCGCGGTCTTCCCGCGGCTGCGGATCGGCGGCCGGCAGGCGCTCTTCAAGGCCGAGTCGGCGGGGCCGGAGCTGGCGCTGGCGGCCACGATCCGCGAGTCGTCCAAGCGCTTCGTCGTCCTCTACATCGGCATCACGGTGGTGGAGATCGCGATCCTCACCACGTTCGGCCTGACCGGGATCGACGAGCGCATGACCCTCTGGCGCGCCACGGCGCACTCGCTGACCACCGTCGCGACCGCCGGCTTCTCGACCGAGCTGCGGTCGTTCGAGGCGTTCGCCCCCGTGACGCAGTGGGTGGTCGTCGTGTTCATGCTCGTCGCGGGGACGAACTTCGCGCTGCTCTACGTCGGCATCGTCGGCCGGCGGCTCGGCGCGTTCCGCCGCGACGAGGAGTTCCGCGTCGGCCTGGCGCTGTTCGCGGCCGCGTCGCTCGTCGTGGTGGTCGCACTGCTCGCCGAGGGTGTCGAGAGCGGGGAGGCGGCGGTCCGCCATGGGGTGTTCAACACCGTGTCGATGATGACCACCACCGGTTTCGCGAGCACCGACTTCAACCAATGGACGTCGCTGACGGCGCTGGTGCTCGTCGGCCTCACGCTCATCGGCGCGTCGGCGGGGTCGACGAGCGGCTCGATCAAGGTCGTCCGCCACCTGGTGATCGCGAAGATGCTGCGGCGCGAGATCGACCAGACCCTGCACCCCGGCGTGGTCGTCCCGCTGCGGGCGGAGGGGGCCGTGATCGACGAGCGGGCGCTGCGCGCGGTGATCGTGTTCGTCTTCCTCTATCTCGGCGTGTGCGCGGCCGGCGCGATGTTGATCCTGCTCGACTCCGAGCTGCAGGGCGTCTCGCTGACCGCCTTCGAGGCGATCGCCGACGCGGCGGCGATCCTCGGCGGCGCCGCCAACGGCGCCGGCTTCGCCGGCCCGATGGGCACGTTCGAGCCGTTCAGCAACGTGTCGACGGTCGTGCTCACCGCGCTGATGTACCTCGGCCGGCTCGAGATCATCCCCGTGCTCGTGCTGTTCACGGCAAGCCACTGGCGCGCCTGACCGCTACGGTGCCGACCATGGAGCTGCAGCCCTCCGCCTCGTACAGCTTCACGATGCGGCTGCACCTGCCCCAGCAGGGCAGCGTGTTCGCCACCGTCGCGCAGTCGATCGCCGACGCGCGCGGGATGCTCGGCGCGATCGACCTCGTGCGGGTCGAGTCCGACAACGTCGTGCGCGACGTCACCGTCGCGTGCGCGAACTCCGAGCACGCCGAGGGCGTCGTCGGGGCCGTCCGGAAGCTCGAGGGCGTGCACGTCGAGGCGGTCTCGGACCGCACGTTCCTGATGCACAAGGGCGGCAAGATCGAGGTCCGCTCGAAGCTGCCGCTGAAGACGCGCGACGACCTCTCCATGGCCTACACGCCGGGAGTCGCCCGCGTCTCGACGGCGATCCACGAGGACCCGTCGGCGGCGTGGGCGCTGACCATCAAGGGCAACACGGTCGCGGTCGTCTCCGACGGCACCGCGGTGCTCGGCCTCGGCGACATCGGCCCGGCCGCGGCGATGCCCGTGATGGAGGGCAAGGCGATGCTGTTCAAGGAGTTCGCCGGCGTCGACGCCTTCCCGCTCTGCCTCGACACCACCGACGTCGACGAGATCGTGGCGTTCGTGAAGGCCGCGGCGCCGACCTTCGGCGGCATCAACCTGGAGGACATCGCGTCGCCGCGCTGCTTCGAGATCGAGCGGCGGCTGCGCGCGGAGCTCGACATCCCCGTCTTCCACGACGACCAGCACGGCACCGCGATCGTGGTGCTGGCGGCGCTGCTCAACGCGCTGCGGGTCGTGGGGAAGCGGCCGGAGGACGTCACCGTGGTGGTCGTCGGCGCCGGCGCGGCGGGCGTCGCGTGCACCGAGATCATCCTCGCCCAGGGCGTGGGCGACGTGGTCGTGTGCGACATCGTGGGGGCGCTCTACGCGGGCGACGAGCGGCTCGACCCGGCGCAGGCCGAGCTCGCGCAGCGCACGAACAAGCGCGGGCTGCGCGGCAAGGCCGACGACGTGCTGCCCGGGGCCGACGTGGTCATCGGCGTGTCCGCGCCGGGCGCGTTCAGCGCCGCGGGGGTGCGCACGATGGCGCCCGACCCGATCGTCTTCGCGATGGCCAACCCGGTGCCCGAGGTGCAGCCCGAGGAGATCCGCGGCGAGGTGGCGATCATGGCGACCGGGCGCAGCGACTACCCGAACCAGATCAACAACGTGCTCGCGTTCCCGGGCGTGTTCAAGGGCGCGCTCGACGTGCGCGCGCGCACGATCGACGAGCCGATGAAGCTGGCGGCGGCGCAGGCGATCGCGGGCGTGATCCCCGCGGACGAGCTGCACCCCGACTACATCATCCCGAGCGTCTTCAACCGCAAGGTCGCCGAGAACGTGGCGGACGCGGTGGCCGACGCGGCGATCGCCTCCGGCGTGGCGCGGCGCAAGGGGCACGAGCCGGTGTCGCCGATCGCGCTGGGCTGAATGCGCGTCGACGGCTCCACGCTGCACGTCCATGACGTGGGGGACGGCGACCCCGTCCTGCTGATCAACGGCATCGGCGCGCACCTGGGCATGTGGAACCCGATGCGGACCGCGCTCGCCGGCATGCGCGTCATCTCCTTCGACGCGCCCGGCACCGGCCGCTCGCCGACGCCGCCGATCCCGCTCGGCATGGAGGCGCTGGCGCGGCTCGCGGCCGGCGTGCTCGACGAGCTCGAGATCGAGCAGGCCGACGTGCTCGGCTACTCGTTCGGCGGCGCCGTCGCACAGCGGCTCGCGCGGCGCGCGCCCGAGCGCGTGCGCCGGCTCGTGCTCGCGGCCACGACCCCGGGCTGGGGCGGCGTGCCCGGCTCGATCGCGACGCTCGCGCAGATGTCGACGCCGCTGCGCTACTACTCGCGCGAGTACTACGAGGCGACGATCGGCGACCTGATGGGCGGCCGTGCCCGCCACGACGACGAGTTCGTGCGCCTCCACGGCGAGCGCCGCCGCGACCACCCGCCCGGCCTGCTCGGCTACACCTGGCAGCTCGCGGCGCTGGCCGGCGATCCGGGGTCGCTGCCGTGGCTGCACCGGATCGAGACGCCGACGCTCGTCGTCACCGGCGACGACGACCCCGTCATGCCGGTCGCGAACTCGCGGCTGCTGGCGGCCAAGCTCTCGCACGCGCGGCTGCTGGTGCTGCCCGGCGAGGGGCATCTGATGCTGCTCGACCCCGACAGCGGCGCGCTGCCGGCGATCCGCGCCTTCCTCGCCGACGGCGAGTGGGGCGGTGCCGAAGCGGTCGACCGGGCCGATATCCGCGAGCCCGTGACGCACCCGATCGCCGCGTTCAGCGCCGGCGTCCGGGCGCTCTGGCTCTAGCCAGGCTCCTCGATCGGGACGCCGAGGGCGTCGAGCACGCGCGGGACCATCGAGTAGAAGGCGGCGGTGACGGTCAGCTCGACGCGCTGCTGGTCGTCGAAGTGGCGGGCCAGCTCCTCGTTGACCTCGGGCGGGACCTCGCCGTGGACGATCGCGTCGGTGAACGCGAAGGCGGCGCGGTCGGCGGCGCTGAACGTCTCCGACGTACGCCACATCGTGAGCTCGGCGACCTCGTTGTCGGTGGCGCCGGCCTCGCGCGCCATGCGCCGGTGCTGGTGCCACTCGTAGGGCGAGTGGTGCAGCATCGCCGTGCGGAGGATCATCAGCTCGCGCAGCCGCCGCTCGGTCGTGTCGTGCCCCCGCAGCGCCCACGCGAACGCCATCCACGCCCGCAGCAGGTCCGGCGCGTGCGCGAGGCAGTGATAGAGGTTGACCTGCTTGGCGCCGAGCTGGTCGACGTGCTCCTGGACGTCAGCCGGCAGCGGCGCGAGCGGGATCGCGGGCACGCTTCTTCCCCTTTGCGGTCGCGGTCTTGCGGTTGGCGCTGTGGCGGCGGATCCAGTCGGCGATCGCGGGGCGGCCGACCTCGGCGGCGTAGCGGCCGGCCACGAGGCCGATGTGGCCGGACTCGAGGCACAGCTCGGTCGCGTCGCGCGAGCCGACCAGGCCCTCGAGCGGCGCCGCGGCCGGCGCCGGCACGATCGTGTCCTCCTTGCAGAAGACGTTCAGGTACGGGCGCTTGATGTCGCCGAGCCGCGCCTCGCCGCCGGCGAACGGGACGGCGCCGGTGCACATCGCGTTGTCGCGGACGAGGACGTCGATCGTCTGGCGGAACGCGGCGCCGGGGAACGGCACCTGGTCGCGCGTCCAGTTGTTGACCGCGAGGTAGCTCTCGAGCCGGCGGTCGCTCCACAGGGCCTGCCACAGGTTCCACTGCTGCACGGCCTGGTCGGTCGGCTTGATCGCCTGGAAGCCGGCGTCCATGACCGCGGCGGGGACGAGCCCGGTGTCGTCGATCACGTCCTCGGGGTCGAGGCGGCCCGCGACGAACATCTTCGTGATGAAGCCGAGCTCGCGGTAGTCGCACGGCGTGGTCAGCGTCACGAGGTTGCGGATCGGGAGGTCGTCGCGCGTGGCGGCCGTGAGCAGCACGAGCACGCCGGAGAAGCAGTAGCCGAGGAGCGTGACCTCCTCCGCGCCGGCCGCGCCGCAGGTGGCCGCGATCGCGTGCGGGATCAGGTCGTCGGCGTAGGTCTCGAGCGTGTTCTCGGCGTCGGCGGGACCGGCGGGCTCCCAGTCGAGGAGGAAGACGTCGAAGCCCTCGTCGCGCAGGAACTCGACCATGCTGTTGCCGGGCAGCAGGTCGAGGATGTAGCTCTTGCTCACGAGGCTGTGGACGAGCAGGATCGGCGTGCGGTGGCGGCGCTCGTCGCTGCGGTAGCGCCACAGGCGCGCGGTCTCGCGCTTCCAGACGAGGTCGCGCGGCGTCTGCTCGACGTCGGGGCGGATCAGGCCGGCCGCGTAGGCGGCGCCGTTGCGGGTGCGCAGCAGCTGGCGCTTGAGCAGGGAGGGGGCCATCAGCGGGTCTCGAGCTCGCGCCGGAGCTCGCGCACCTCGCGCTGCAGGCCGGCGACCTGGTTGACGAGCTCGACGGTGTCCGCGCGGGTGGAGACGCCGAACAGGCGCAGGCCGCGGGAGGCGGCGGAGCCGACGCGGCGCGCGGCGCCGCGCTGCACCTTCCAGGTGAGCGCGAGCACGTCCATGAACGCGTCGCGCTCGAGCATCGACTCGCTCGCGTCGGCGACCGGGCCCTCGACCGTGTCGAACGCCTTGCGGGGTAGCTCGGTGACCTTGGGATCGCTGATGTCAGGCGTATACCCCGCCTGCTCATGCGTGACGCAGCGCTAGCTGCGCGAGCGGCGGTTGACCGCCAGGAAGCTGTCGTAGACCTCCAGCAGCGCGCGCCGCTGGCGGCCGGTCAGGCGGTCGTCGGTCTCGATCGCCTCGCGCGTGCCGACCTCCTCCTCGTCCGCCGGCTCGCGCACGATCCCGGCGCTCTCGTAGAGCTCGTCGGTGGAGGTCTCCAGCGAGCGGGCGATGGCGTCCAGCACGCGCTCGGACGGCTCGCGCAGCCCGCGCTCGATCTGCGACAGGTACGGGTTCGAGATGCCCGCCATCGAGGCGAACTGGCGCATCGAGACCTGGCTCAGCTCGCGCTGGCGGCGGATCGCCTCGCCGAGGGCGGAGGCCGGGCCGCGGGGTGACATGTCAGCAAGGATACGGGTGCTTGCAAGCAGGTGCTTGCAGTTAGCTGAGCTTGCGCTACGCTGCTAGCAGCAACCACGTTGAAAGGACGACGAATCATGGCCGCCACCCAGACCAAGACCGCCAACGCCACGGACGCCGCCGCCGACAGCCTGCGCGACGTGAACGAGCAGATCCTCGACTTCTCGCGCAAGACCAGCGCCTCGATCCTCGACGCCTACGAGTCCACGCTGAATTCGTTCGCCGACTACCAGGACAAGGTCGCCGAGTCGAGCCAGGTCGAGTGGGTCGGCTCGATCGCCCACGCGCAGGCCGAGCTCACGCGCGGCGTCGCGAAGGTCTACGCGTCCACCGCGCGCGGCCTGATCAAGTAGAGCCGCCGGAAGCGTCCTCCGCGGCCTGCTCGCGGAGGACGTACTTCTGGATCTTCCCGGTGCCCGTCTTCGGCAGCTCGTCGACGAAGATGATGCGCTTCGGCACCTTGAACCGCGCGAGCCGCTCGCGCGCGAACTCCTGCAGCTCCTCGACCTCGGGCTCGTCGCCGCTGACGGTGACGAACGCCACCGGCACCTCGCCCCAGCGCTCGTGCGGCGCGGCGACGACCGCGGCCTCGGAGACCGCGTCGTGCGCGCTCAGCGCCTGCTCGACCTCGATCGTGGCGATGTTCTCGCCGCCCGAGATGATCACGTCCTTGAGGCGGTCGCGCAGCTCGACGTAGCCGTCCTCGTGCACGACGCCGAGGTCGCCGGAGTGGAACCAGCCGCCCTTGAACGCCTCGCGCGTCGACTCCTCGTCGTCGAGGTAGCCCATCATCACGTTGTCGCCGCGCATGCAGACCTCGCCGAGCGTCTCGCCGTCGGCGGGGACGTCCTCCATGTCCTCGTCGACGACGCGCAGCTTCTCGCTGACGACCGTGCCGACGCCCTGGCGCGAGCGCAGCTTCGCCTGCTCGTCGTCGGCGAGGTCGTCCCAGTCGGGATTCCAGGCGCAGACGGCGAGCGGCCCGTAGGTCTCGGTCAGGCCGTAGAGGTGGGTGATGTCGAGCTTGAGCTTCGCGCCCTTCTCGAGCAGCGCCGGCGACGGCGGCGCGCCGCCCACGAACACCTGCGCCGGCTCGTCGAGCGGCTCGGCCTCCTCGGCGCCCGACGATCGTGGTCAGCACGGTCGGCGCGGCGCACAGGTGGGTGATGCCCTCCTTGGTCAGCGCGTTCCAGATCGGCTTCGCCTCGACCTTCGGGAGGCAGACGTGCTTGGCGCCCATCGCGGTGACCGCCCACGGATAGGCCCAGCCGTTGCAGTGGAACATCGGCAGCGTCCACAGGTAGGAGCTGCGCGGCGTCAGGCGCGCCTCGGCGATCACGCCGAGCGCGTGCAGGTAGGCGCCGCGGTGGTTGGTCATCACGCCCTTGGGGCGGCCGGTGGTGCCCGACGTGTAGTTGATCGAGATCAGCGTGCGCTCGTCGTCGGGGCGCTCGAGGTCGATCGGGTCGTGGCTCTCGAGCAGCTGCTCATACTCGTCATCGACCCACACGACGCGCGGGGTGTCGATGTCGCCGAGGACCTTCTCGAAGCTGCGGTCGGCGACGAGCACCTTGGCGCCGCAGTGCTCGAGGATGTAGTCGTACTCCGGAGCCGCGAGGCGGGTGTTGAGCGGCACCAGCACACCGCCGACGCCGGGCACCGCGTAGTGCAGCTCCAGCATCGACTCGACGTTCGGGAGCAGCACCGCGAGCCGGTCGCCCTCCCCGATCTCGAGCTCCTCGCGGACCGCCGCGGCGGCGCGCCGCACGCGGTCGTGGTGCTCCCCGTAGGTCCATGTGTTCTTGCCGGAGACGACCGCCGGACGCTCCTTCCACACCCGCGCGCTGCGCTCCAGGAAGCGCAGCGGGGTGAGGACGGAGGTCGAGACCTCGACTCCGAGCTCCTCGATGCTCTGTTGCTCTTGGGTCCCCATGTGAACCCTCTACCCAAGACGGCTTGCCGTCTGACACCTTGGCTCGGCATGATCGGTTGATGGTCGACGCCCTCGTCGAGCTACCCGCCGGCAGCTACACACTCGGGGAGCCGGGAGAGGAGCGGGTCGTCGAGCTCGCGGGCGTGCGGATCGGGCGCTATCCGGTCGTCGACGAGCGCGATCCGGGGCTCGCGGGTCACCCGCTGACGGGCGTCACGCGCGCCTATCCGGACGACCCGCGGATCGCCTGAGCGAGATCTTCGCCCCGGCGGGGGTGGCACACTCCGGCGCCATGAGCGACTACACCGTCATCAACGCCGACGACGTCGAGGACCACTACGCCGGCACGAGCGTCCCGGGCGAGTTCCGCTCGCTCAGCGACGCGCTGGGCACCGAGCAGGTGGCGGTGACGCTGATCCGCGTCCCCCCACACTCGGACTTCGAGCAGGGCACGGGCCACTACCACGAGGAGCAGGAGGAGATCTACCTGGTCACTCGGGGCACGCTGACGATGCGCTTCGGCGACGAGATCCGCCCCGTCGCGGCCGGGTCGGTGGTGCGGGTGGCCGCCAAGACGCCACGTTCGCACCGCAACGAGGGCGACGCGCCGGTGGAGCTGTGGGCGGTGTCGCGCCGGCAGAGCCACGGGGACGCGACCAAGCTCGACGACTTCTGGGAGGCGTCGCGCGAGGCGGCGCAGGAGCGCTGACGATTCGTAAGTGATCTTGAGCTAATGCTGAGGAATGCCGATCACACTGGGCACATGCCACGCGTCGAGCTGATCCCCGAGCGCCGCCCTGACGGCACGATCGTGCTCCGTGCGATCGAGCTCGGGATCGCCGAGCGGCTCCGCCGCGCGCTGCGCAAGCTCGCCTCCCGCTAGCCCCGCCGCCTCCCCGGGTATCCCCGGGGTATGTCCGACCAGCTGAGCGCACTCCGGGGCCTGACCGAGCACAAGTGGGGGTTCCGGATCGCCATCGCGGCGGCCACGATCGGGGTGATCTACGGCTACGACCTCGGCGCGATCGCCGGCGCGCTGCTGTTCATCACCGAGGACTTCGGGCTCTCGACGAAGGAGACCGAGTGGGTCGCGACGATCGTCGTCGCGGGCTCCGTGCTCGGCGCGCTCGTCGGCGGGCGGCTCGCCAACGCGATCGGGCGCAAGCCCTCGATGATCATCGTCGCGCTCACCTACGCGGTGTTCGCGATCCTGAGCGGCGTCGCCACGAGCCTCGTCTTCCTCGACGTCGCGCGGTTCTTCCTCGGCGTCACGATCGGCATCTCGATCGTGACCGCGCCGATCTTCGTGGCGGAGTCCGCACCCGCCGCCGTGCGCGGCGCGATGGTCGTGATGTACCAGGTGGCGACGGTCACCGGGATCGTGGTCGCCTACTTCGTCGACTACGCGCTCGCCGGCACGGAGTCGTGGCGGCTGATGCTCGCGCTGTCGGCGATCCCGGCGCTCGGCGTGGTGTTCGTGCTGCGCAAGCTGCCCGACACGCCGCGCTGGTACGTGATGAAGGGCCGCATGGAGGAGGCGCGCGCGACGCTCCGCCTCACCGATCCGGAGGCCGACGCCGACCGCGAGCTCGCCGACATCGAGGAGGACCTGCGCGGCGAGCGCGGCGGGTCGCTGGGCGAGATGCTGCGCGCGCCCTACCTGCGCGCGACGGTGTTCGTGGTCGGGCTCGGCTTCCTGATCCAGATCACCGGCATCAACGCGGTCGTCTTCTACAGCCCGATGATCTTCAAGGAGATGGGCTTCACCGGGAACACGTCGCTGCTGCTGCTCCCGGCGCTCGTCCAGCTCGGCTCGCTGATCGCCACGCTCGTCTCGCTGTCGATCGTGGACCGGCTGGGGCGGCGGCCGACGCTGCTGACGGGCATCGCCGCGATGCTCGGGGCGACGATCCTGCTGGTGATCGTGTTCGCGATGGGCGAGCTGACGACGACGACGGGCTGGCTCGGCTTCCTCGGCATCTTCGTGTTCACCGCCGGCTTCAACTTCGGCTTCGGCTCGCTCGTGTGGGTCTACGCGTCGGAGAGCTTCCCGTCGCGGCTGCGCTCGATCGGCGCCTCGGCGATGCTGACCGCGAACCTGACGGCGAACCTGATCATCGCGCTGTACTTCCTGTCGGCGCTGGAGTCGCTGGGCGGGACGGGGACGTTCGCGCTGTTCGCGGGGCTGGCGGCGATCTCGCTCGTGTTCGTGTGGTGGCTCGCGCCCGAGACCAAGGGGCGGCCGCTGGAGGACATCCGCGACTACTGGGAGAACGGCGGGCGCTGGCCGGAGCCGGGGACGACGGGGCGGTTCGTGCGCCGGGCTCAGGAGGAGCCGGTCGAGACCGGGCGGCCGCCGACGTAGACGGCGGCCGGGCGCAGGTCGCGCTCGAGCACGACGAGGTCGGCGTCGTAGCCGGGGGCGATGCGGCCCTTGGGGACGCCGAGCACCCAGGCGGGCGTGCGCGTCGCGGCCGCGAGCGCGTCGGTCAGCGGCAGGCCCCAGGCGTGGGCGTTGCGCACGGCGGCGTCCATCGTGAGCGTGCTGCCCGCGAGGTGGCCGTCGGCGGTCTCCGCGCGGCCCGCGGTGACGCGGATCGGGGCGCCGGCGAGCTCGTGGTCGCCGTCGGCGAGCCCCGCGGCCGCGATCGCGTCGGTGATCAGCACCAGGCCGCCGGCGCCCTTGGCCCGGTAGAGCAGGCGCAGCGCGGCGGGGTGGACGTGGTGGCCGTCGGCGATCGCCTCGCAGGTCACGCGCGGGTCGTCGAGGACGGCGCCGATGACGCCCGGCTCGCGGTGGTGGAGCGGGCGCATGCCGTTGAAGGTGTGGATCGCGTGGCGGGCGCCGGCTTCGATCGCGGCGACGGCCTGCTCGTAGGTCGCGTCCGTGTGGGCGAGCGCGGGGACGGCGCCGGCGGCGGCGATCGCCTCGATCGCGTCGAGCGCGCCGGGGAGCTCGGGGGCGAGCGAGACGAGGCGCACCGGCCCGGCGGCGACCAGCGCGGCGAGCTCCTCGCGGTCGGGCGGGCGCAGGTGCTCGGCGGGCTGGGCGCCGCGGCGGCGCTCGCTCAGCCACGGCCCTTCGAGATGGACGCCGAGGATGCCGGTCTGCGCGACCGCCGCGACGGCGCGGAGCAGGTCGCCGGGCGGCGCGGCGAGCGTGGTGGCGAGCAGCGCGGTCGTGCCGTGGCGGGCGTGGAAGCGCGCGGCGGCGAGGCACTCCTCGGGGTCGCCGGACATGAAGTGCGCGCCGCCGCCGCCGTGGACGTGGAGGTCGATGAAGCCGGGGGCGAGCAGGTTCCCGGCGAGGTCGACGCGCTCGCCGTCCGGCGGCTCGCCGTGGCCGATCGCCTCGATCCGCCCGCCGGAGACGCTCACCCAGTCCACCTCGCGGTCGGGGGTGAGGATGCGGCCGCCCGCGAAGATCATCAGGTCGGCGTCACCTTCGACAGCCCGGGCGGCGCGTCGGGGTCGAGCCCGCGCGCGAGCGTCACCTCGAGCGCGAGCTGCTGCGCGCGCACGACGGCGACGATCGGGGTCAGCGCCTCGGGGATGCCCGCCGGGATCGGCAGGGCGGCGCTCGGGTCCGGCGCGAGGCGGAGGACCGGCGCGCGCCCGCGCAGCCGCTGCTCGAGCTCGGCCATGTCGGCCGCCGCGGCGCCGCCGGCGCTGAGCGCGAGCACGGGGTAGCCGTGCTCCATGATCGCGATCGGGCCGTGGCGGAAGTCCGCGGCGGACAGGCCCTCGGCGTGCAGCAGCGCGGTCTCCTTGAGCTTGAGCGCCGCCTCGAGCGCGACCGCGAAGAGGTAGCCGCGGCCGACCGCGATCAACCCGACCGCGTCGCCGACCTCCTCGGCGGCCGCGCGCGCCGAGCCGTCGAGGACCGTGGCGACGTGCTCCGGCAGGCCCTCCATCGTGTCCCACGGGACCGGCCCGAGCGCCTCGGCCACGATCGCGAACGCCGCGAGCTGGGCCAGGAACGTCTTGGTGGCCGGCACCGCGAGCTCCTCGCCGGCGCCGAGCGCGACCACTGCGTCGGCCTCGTCCGCCAGCGGCGAGGACTCGTCGTTCGTGATCGCGACCCCGCGCGCGCCCGCCGCGCGCATCCGGGCGAAGACGTCGACGATCTCCGGCGTCGCCCCCGACTGGCTGAGCGCGATCGCGAGCCAGCCCGAGTAGTCCACGCGCGCGTCGTAGAGCGTGAACAGGCTCGGCGCGGCGAGCGACACCGGCCGGCCGACCGCCGGCTCGAGCAGGTAGCGCCCGTAGATCGCGGCGTTGTCCGAGGAGCCGCGCGCGACGAGCACGACGCCCGCCGGCTCGCCCAGCGCGCGCACCGAGCTCGCGATCTCGTCTCGTCGCTCGAGCAGCGCGGCGAGCACGCCCGGCTGCTCGGCCATCTCGGCCGCCATCTGCGCGCCGGGCGGGTTGACCTCGTTGTCCATTCGCGGAAGGGTGTCAGGCGTGAGCCCCGAGCCGCCCCTCTGCCCGACCTGCGACCAGCCGGCCAGTGAGGCGCTGGGCGGCGCCGAGCACGACTGGGAGTGCCGCAACGAGGCGTGCCCGGAGTACGGGCAGGCCGTCGGCGACGACGCGCCGCCGCCGCCGGACGACGCCGCCTGATGCGCAATCTCATCCGCGCCCTGCGCGGCAAGCCGGTCGAGCTGTCGCCCCAGCAGGAGGCGAAGATGGCGAAGGCCCAGGCGAAGGCGGACGCGATGATCGCCGAGCGCGAGGAGGCCGGGCGCCAGGCCCAGGAGGAGGCCGCTCGGTTCATGGGGAGCCCGCCGCAGAGCGTCGACCCGAGCCAGCCGCTCCCGCCCGTGCGCGACATGTTCAAGCAGGCGTTCGAGCGCGCCCGCGACTCGTTCGGCGAGATGTTCGACGACCGCGCCGGGATCATCGGCCGGCCGGAGGGCGCGGACATGAACCGCCCGCCGCCGGAGGTCGAGGACCCGGCCGAGCGTGAGCGCATCGCCGCGGAGGAGCGCGCCGCGCGCCGGCAGGCGCGGGCGCCCTACCTCGCGCCGACCCCGCCGGTGATCGAGCGCACGCGCTTCGCGACCACCGGGCGCACGCAGTTCGACGACGTCGTGGCGCGGCTGCGCGGCGCCGCGCCCGAGCGCGTCTACGGCGTCTACCGCGTGCCGGACCGCGGCGAGCTCAACCGCAACAGCGAGAACAAGGTCGCGCTCGAGTGGGAGATCGCCCACGCCCCGGGCGCGCTCGCCGGCACCACCGACGTCACCGTCACCGCGTTCAACCGCGAGGTCCGCTGGGTCGCGCGCCGGCCCGGCGAGCCGTCGGTGCTCGACGAGGACGTGGCCGGGACGCTGTGCGCCCGCGCCGGCCTGCAGCCCGAGGACTGCTTCGGGCTCCCGCGCCTCATGCAGGTGCGCGGCAGCGACAGCGAGAACGGCAAGTTCTGGCGCGCCCACGTCGACGGCGTGCTCGTGCTCGCCCGCGCGTCGGAGTCGCTCGGGCGCGCCTACGAGGAGATGCTCGCGGAGGCGCCGATCGCGCTCCCGGCCCAGCCCGTGCTGCCGTTCCACGCCGAGATCCTCGACTGGGAGGCGGTCGCCGCCTGGGTCGCGCCCGACCGCCACGGGCCGCCGCGCACGCCGTCGCCGCTGCCGCACCTGCCGAGCACCTGGGAGGAGCTGACCGACGCCTACCTCGAGATCGTCGGCGTCCGCAGCGAGGACTGCTACGGCGTGCAGGTCACGCGCGCCGCCTCCGACGGCTCGCTCGCCGATCTCTCACTCGCGAGCGCGCGCAAGAACCTCAGCGGCTACGACAAGCTCATCCACGCCGCCGAGCACGTCGTCATCGCCTACCGCGACCGCGACGAGTACCGCGAGGGGCGCGACCGCTGGCGCGCCTACCAGCACGAGGTGCTCGACGCGCGGCTCGACCACCGCACCGGCTCCCGCCCGCCGCTCGAGGCCGACGACCACCCGCGCCAGTCGTTCCTCTCCGAGGTCTTCGACTTCGTCAACCCGCTCGACCCGCTGAACATGCCGCCGCAGATCTTCAACCGCAACGAGCGGCCGAGTCTGGGGCCGTACTGCGGGAAGGTCGAGGACTAGTCGCCATCATCAGGGGGTGCGGTTCCGGCTCCCCGACCCCGACGCGCGCTACAGCGCGGTCCGCCTCTGCTCCGACCTGCCGGCGCAGGAGTTCGCGCGCGACAACGACGAGTGGCGGCTCGAGCTCGCCGAGCCCGTGCAGCGGCTCGAGTACCAGCTCGAGGTCGTGCACGAGGACGGCGAGACCGAGACGCTGCTCGATCCGGGCAACCCGAACACGGCGCCCGGCGCGTTCGGCGACAAGTCGGTGCTCGTGGCGTCCGGCTACGAGGAGCCGGCGTGGCTCACCGCACCGCAGGTCGAGGGGACGCGCAGCACCGTCACGACGCCGGGCCGCGGCTTCGGCGGCGGCCTCGAGATCGTGCTCTGGAGCCCGGCCGACGCCGAGCCCGGCGAGCCGCTGCCGCTGCTGGTCGCCCACGACGGGCCCGAGTACGACGCGCTCTCGAGCCTGACCGCGTTCGCCGCGGCGAAGATCCACGCCGGCGAGCTCCCGCGCCACCGCGTCGCGCTGCTGCCGCCCGGAGAGCGCAACGAGTGGTACTCGGCCTCGCCGCGCTACACGCGCGTGCTCATGCAGCGCCTCCTCCCCGAGCTCCCGGCGAGCGGGCCGCCCGCCGCCATCGGCGCAAGCCTCGGCGCGCTCGCGCTGCTCTACGCCGAACGGCTGCATCCCGGCACGTTCCGCGCGCTCTTCCTGCAGTCGGGCAGCTTCTTCATGCCGCGCTACGACGCGCACGAGATCCGCTTCCCCTACTACCACCGGATCGTCGGCTTCGTGAAGCAGGTGCAGCGGGTCGAAGCGCCCACGGTGCTCACCTGCGGCGCGGCGGAGGAGAACATCCACAACAATCGCGTGATGGCGGAGACGCTCGACGCCCCGCTCCACGAGGTCGGCGACACCCACAACTACACGGCCTGGCGCGACGCGTTCGATCCGCACCTCACGCGCCTGCTCGCCGGCGTGTGGTGAGCGGCCGCCACGCCGAGCTCTACTCGCCCGCGATCGGGTCGAGCGGTGCCGTGGTGACCTACGGCCACTACGGGCGGCCGGTGCTCGTCTTCCCGGCGGAGGGCGGCAGCGCCTGGGACTTCGAGCAGCAGGGCATGGTCGGGGCCGTGGGCGAGCTCGTCGAGGGCGGGCGCGCGAAGCTCTACTGCGTCGACGCCTTCGACGCGGAGTCGTGGTCGAACCGCGAGATCCCGCTCGAGGAGCGCGCCCGGCAGCACGCGCGCTACGAGTCGTGGATCGTCGACCAGGTCGTGCCCCACATCCAGGGCGACTCGCCGGGGGCGGGCGAGATCGCGACCGTCGGGGTGAGCCTCGGCGCCTACCACGCGGTCAACTTCGCGCTCAAGCGCGCGGACCTGTTCCCGCTCGGGCTCGGCTTCTCCGGCAACTACGACCCCGCCGACTGGCACGGCTGGGGCGAGCGCGGCGAGGCGACGTACTTCAACAACCCGCTCGACTACCTCGCGCACGCCGGCGGCGACCACCTCGACTGGCTGCGCGGCCGCGTCAGCCTGCTGCTCGTGTGCGGGCAGGGCCAGTGGGAGGACACGACCGGCTCGCTCGAGTCGACGAAGCGGCTCGCGCACCTGCTCGGCGAGAAGGGGATCCGCCACGAGCTGGACCTGTGGGGGCACGACGTGCCGCACGATTGGCCGTCCTGGCGGGCGCAACTCGCGCATCATCTGCCACGGTTCTGCTGATGCCGGGCGACGCCAAGCACCTGATCGGGCTCCTCCTCGGCACCGAGGAGGACTGGCCGCGCGCGTTCGAGACGCTCGTCTCGAAGGTCGGCCCGATCAAGGACGCCTCCGGGACGACGCACACCCTCAGCACCGAGCGGATCACGATGGAGCCGTTCGACCTGCGCGACAAGCCGCGCTACGACCTCGTCGTCGACCGGCTCGCGTACTGGTACTACCTCCCGCGCGAGTGGCTCAAGAAGGTCGCGCTGATGGACGACGTGTACCTGCTCAACAGCCCGTTCACGTTCCAGTCGATGGAGAAGCACGCGGCCTACTGCGCGATGCTGCGGCTCGGGCTGAAGGTGCCGCAGACCGTGCTCGTGCCGCACAAGAACCCGCCCGACAACGCGCGCTTCGCCTACACGGCGGCGAAGTACAACCGCCCGTTCGACCTCGACGAGATCGCCGAGGGCGTCGGCTACCCGCTGTTCATGAAGCCCTACGACGGCGGCCAGTGGATCGGCGTCTCCCGGATCAAGGACAGCCGCCAGCTGCACCGGGCCTACGACGAGTCGGGCCAGCGGCTGATGCACCTGCAGGCGTCGGTCGAGGGCTTCGACGTGTTCGCCCGCTCGCTGTCGATCGGCGCCGAGACGATGATCATGCACTTCCGCCCCGACGAGCCGATGCACGACCGCTACGCCGTCGACCACGACTTCCTCACGCCCGAGCTCGGCGACGAGGTGACGACGATCAGCCGCCTCATCAACGCGTTCTTCCGCTGGGAGTTCAACTCCTGCGAGACGCTCGTGCGCGGGACCGAGGCGCACCCGATCGACTACGCCAACGCGTCACCCGACGTCGCGCTGACGAGCCTCCACTACTACTTCCCGTGGGCGATGAGCGCGCTGCTGAAGTGGTCGGCGTTCTGCGTCGTCACCGGCCGCGAGCCGCGCATGGACCTCGACACGCGCAGCTACTTCGAGATCGGCGACCGCGAGGACCTCAGCTACGCGGAGAAGCTCGCCGGCTACCGCGAGCTCGCCGACGCGTACTTCGAGGTCGACCGCTACCGGGACTTCGTCGACAGCCGGCTCGCGCACGTCGACGAGCTCGTGCTCGACTGGATCTGCTCGGACGACTTCGACCGGCTGCTGCTCGAGACCGTGCGCAGCACCTACCCGGCGCACGAGCACGAGCGCTTCATCGGCCACCTGCGCGGCCTCGTCGGCCAGTGGGTGAGCGAGCGGGGCGCGGCCGCCACGTGGCAGGCCGCGCCCTGATGCTCTCCTAGCGGGTCCGGAGCCCGAACCCGAACGGGTACAGCGGGTCGTAGGGGCGGTCGCCGACGTTGATCGGCTCCTGCGACACCGTGCGCGGCCACGTCATCGGCAGCTTGCCGGTGTAGCGCTCGCGCCCGAACAGCGTGTCGGCCACGCCCTTGCCCTCGCTGCCCGGCAGCCACGCCGCGACGAGCGCGTCGATGCGACCGAGCTGGGCAGGGTCGATCTCCAGCGGGCGGCCGGACACGACGATGACCGTGCACGAGCGCGCCTCCGCGCAGACCTTGTCGACGGCGGCCTGGTCGGCGGCCGAGAACTTCATGTCCTTGACCGGGCGCAGGCCGGTCTCGCCGGGGTCGAAGCCCCACTGCGGGCCGCCGACGTCGCCGAAGCCCTCGGCGTACGGCGTCTCGCCGACGACGACGACACCGTGAGCGCGCCGCGGCACCGGCGCCGACGCGTCCTCGCTGAACGTCACGTCGCCGCGCGCGGCGTCCTCGATCCCGTCGAGGATCGTGTCGCCGGGGATCTGGTGGTTGGAGTTGCCCTGCCAGGTGATCGTCCAGCCGCCGGCCTGGTCGCCGATGCTGTCGGCGTTCGAGCCGGCGACGTAGACGTCGTCGCGCTTGGACAGCGGCAGCGTGCGGTGCTTGTTCTTGAGCAGCACCTGCGACTTCGCGACCGCCTCGCGGGCGACCTTGCGGTGGGCGCGCGAGCCGATCTCGTCGATCTTGCGGCGATCGGTGCGCCAGTGCTCGAACAGCCCTGCCTCGAACTTCTGGCGCAGGATCCGGCGCACGGCGTCGTCGATCCGGCTCTGCGGAACGTTGCCGGCGGCGACCTCCTGCTTCAGCGCGGTGATGAAGCTCTGCGCGTGGCCGGCGTCGGGCTCCATGAACATGTCGACGCCCGCGTTGACCGAGGCCGCGACCTGCTCGTTCAGGCTGCCGCGGAGCTGGTGGATCGCCTCCCAGTCGCTGATCACGAACCCGTCGAAGCCCATCCGGCCCTTGAGGACGTCGGTGATGAGCTCCTTGTGGGCGTGCATCTTGAGCGGCTCTTCGACGGCGTCGTCGGTCCAGTCGACGCTCGAGAACGACGGCATCACGGTCTCGACGCCGTGCTTCTTGACGGCCGGGACGTACTGGCGCAGCGAGTGCCGCCAGAAGTCCTCGTGGCTCGTGACGGCGACGCCCTGATCGATCGTGTACGCGCCTTCGCCGGTGTCGAACTCCGTCTGGCCGTCGCCCGCGTAATGCTTCGCGGTCGCCAGCAGGCCGCCGCGCTGGTAGCCGTCGATCGCCGTCTCGTACTGCTCGACGAGCCGCGCGTCCTCGCTGAAGCTCTCGTACGTCCGGCCCCAGCGGTCGTCGCGCGCGGCGCACACGCAGGGCGAGAACGTCCACTGCGGACCGGTCGCGCGCGTCTCCTCGGCGGTGATCTCCGCGATTTCGCGCACGAGGTCCGGATCGCGCGTCGCGCCGAGCCCGATGTTGTGCGGGAAGACCGTCGCGCCCATCAGGTTGCCGTGGCCGTGCACCGAGTCCACCCCGTAGAGCAGCGGGATCTTCAAGGGCGTCCGGCGCGCGGCGCGCTGCATGTTGTCGACCATGTCGGCCCAGGCCTCGGGCGTGTTCCCGGCCGCGGGGGTCGAGCCGCCGCCGGACAGGATCGAGCCGAGCCGCAGCGTCGTGATCGGCGTCGCGTCGGGCTCGACGCGGGCGCGCTCGGTCTGCGTCATCTGACCGACCTTGTCGTCGATCGACATGCGCGAGAGCAGGTCCTCGACGCGCTTGTCGGTGGGGAGCCGCGGGTTCTCGTACGGCGCGGCGGCCGAAGCCGGCGCCGCGACGATGGCGAACGCCAGCGCGGCCGGCAGCAGGGTCCTTCTCATGGTCTCCTCCTCAGCGGTAGATCCGCACGTCCGCGACGTTCGCGGGCGCGTTCAGCTCGACGCGCAGGTACCGCGCCTGCGTCGCCGGGACGTCGATGGTGGTGAGTTGCCCCGTGCCGGGGCCGGTCGCGGCTTCCTGCCAGCGCGATCCGTCGCGGCTCGTGGAGAGCGTGTAGCCCTCCGGTCCGGGGTGGATGCCGGCGTCGAGCACGACGCGGCGCACGCGCTGCGTGCGGCGCAGGTCGAGCACGAGCGTGTCGCCGGTCCAGGTCGTGGTGGCGTCGTCGTCGACCGCCTCGTCCGGGCCGGCCGGCGGGTCGAGCAGGCGATAGCCGTCGTCGAGCCGCGCGTCCCACACGAACGTCGCGAGCGCGCCGCCCGGCAGCGTGTAGTCGAACGAGGAGCCGCCCTGCGCGACGGCGAACGTCCGCGGCTCGTCGTTCTCGTTGTGCACGACGAGCGCGGTCGAGCCGTCGCGGTTGCGGAACGCGACGTCCATGATCTGCCCGTTCCAGCCGGTGGTGCCGAACGACGTGCTCGCGATCCGCACCGCGCCGGGCTTGACGAAGCGCGCGAGGTGGCCGAGCGTGAAGTACTCGGCGTTCTGGCTCCACGAGTCGCCGTCGACGGTGATGACGCCGGTGCAGGTCTCGCAGCCGCCGTTGTACGGGCGGCCGTCGGGACGCAGCGCGAGGTTCCAGTTGACGACGGTCTTGCCCCAGTTGCGCGTCACGCCGAGCACGACGTTGCGCGCATGCCACTTCAGGGTGTCGGCGAAGAACTTCGCCGGCGGATCGGTCGCGCCATGGGAGCCGGAGCACTCGGTGAACCAGACGCCCTTGTCGCGGAAGCGGTGCTGGAGCTCCGTCTGCCGCGCCGGGTCGCCGGCGTAGCAGTGGAACGCGGTGCCGTCGATCCAGCGCGCGGCCCGGGTGTACAGCAGCTTGGTCGGGTACTCGGCCTCGGGGTCCTCGCCCGGCGGGGTGGTCTTGGCGTCGTCGGGGTGCAGCGACCAGTTGTGGTCGTAGCCGAGGATCTTGGTCCTGAAGCCGGCGCGGCGCAGCTTCGGCCCGAGCGCCGCGATCAGCTTGGCCTGCTGGGCGACCGGCATGTCCGTGCCCGGGTAGCCCTTCGGCGTGCGGTTCTGCGGCTCGTTCTGGACCGTGAGCGCGTAGATCGGGACGCCCTCGCGCTTGTACGCGCGCACGAACTTCACGAGGTAGCGGGCGTACGCGTCGTAGATGCGCGGCGAGTCGATCAGCCGGCCGCCGATCAGCGACTGGTTGGTCTTCATCCACGCCGGCGGGCTCCACGGGCTGCCCATCACCTTGATCTGCGGGTTGAGGCGCAGCGCCTGGCGCAGCAGCGGCAGGATCTGCGCGCGGTCGTGGTCGATCGAGAAGCGCCGGAGCCGGTAGTCGGTCCGGCCGGCGGGGACGTCGTCGTAGGTGTAGTGCGGGCCGTCGACGAAGTCGGACGCGCCGATCGGCTGGCGCAGGAACGACAGCCGGTTGTCGGCGAACAGGCTGCGCATGGCGGCGTCGCGCTGCGGCTTGCTGAGCCCGTAGAGGACGCTCGCCGAGGAGTCGGTGATCGAGGCGCCGAAGCCGTCCATCGACTGGTAGCCGCGGCTCGGGTCGACGCTGATGGTCAGCGCCTCGGAGCCGCCGGGCGCGAACTCGACGGTGCCGCGGTCGTGCATGCGCTCGGCGCCGTCGGGCGTGGTGACCCAGACGCGCGCGGACGATCCAGCCGCCGGCGAAGCCGCGGCCAGCAGGAACCCCACCGCCAGTAGAAGTGCACGCACGTAAACCACCCTCCCGGAGACGGCGCTCCCCGGCTGCGAGTTTGTCCAAACGCGCAAAAGTCTCAGGGAGTCGTTGACACCGCGACGCCTGCGGTGGGAGGGTCGGCGCTGGAGCCGTGCGCACAGCGCCGTCACCACGGATGGTCGCGGTCAGCCTGGCCGGCGCGCTGACGGGCTCGGCGCTGGGTGTGGGCTCCGTGGCGGACGCGCGCGGGCTGCGGGTCGCGCCGCGCTCCGCGGTACCGGGCCAGGTCGTCGTGCTGTCCAAGGTCGCTGCCAAGCGCCCGCAGGTCCGGATCGGGGGCAAGCGTGCGCGGGTCGTCGGGCGCAGGCGCGGCCGGCTGCGCGTCATCGTGCCGGCGCTGCGGCCGGGACGCGCGAAGGTGGCCGTGCGCGCGGGCAGCCGGCGGCTGAAGGGACGCCTGCGGGTGCGCCGCGGCTTCAGCGGCCGCGTGCGGCCGACGCTCGAGCGCGGTCGGGCGGTGTCGCAGTCGATCGGCCCGGCGGGTGGCACCGTCGCGGCGACGAGCGCAGCCGGCACGACGTTCGCGCTGGCGCTCCCGCCGGGCGCGGTGCGCGCGCCGACGACGATCTCGCTCACGCCGGTGAAGCGGATCCGTGGCTTCCCGCTACGCGGCCCGCGCTTCGCGGTCGAGATGTCGCCCGACGGGCTCGTGCTATTGGAGCCGGCGACGCTGACCATCACGGTCAAAGGCAGGACGCGCGGCAAGCTCGCGGGCTTCGTCTACGACGGCGCCGGCCGGAATCTCGGGCTGACCGCCGCCCGGCGCTCGGGGCGGACTATCGTGCTCACCGTCGAGCACTTCTCGACGGCCGGCTCGACCCAGATCACCGGCCGCGACCTGATCATCCTGCTCGGGCGGCTGGCGGCGGAGATCGTGCGGGGCACGCTCGACCTCGACGACGTGCACCTCTTCGCGGTCGCGTGGTCGGTGCTGTTCGTCGGCAACACGTCGCTCTGCACGGCCGACCCGACGTGCAGCTTCGTGTTCAGCGGCGCGCTCGAGGAGCTGGCGGAGCAGGCGGCCGGCTACTCGTGCCTGGAGGGGAACGTGCAGCGCGGGTCGGATGCGATCGCGATGCTGCGCGCGGCGCTGGAGATCGACGCCGACCTGCGGCTCTTCGGCCGCCGCCGCGAGGCCGCGGAGTTCGAGGGCGAGCGGCTGTGCCTGACCACGTCGCTCGTCGCCGACGCTGATCCTCCGGCTCAGAACGACGCGCTGGGCGCGACCAAGGTGGCGATCACGACTGTCGACCGCACGCGTGCCGACAGCGACGCCGACGGCACGGTCACCACCTGCGAGTGGGCGGTGTTCGTCGGCGGCATCGCGGCGCAACAGGGCTTCACACGCCTGCAGGGCCAGGCCACAGGCGCCTGCGAGAAGGGGCTCGGGAACGTGCTCGACGATGGCGTGCGGCGCTGCGACGAGGACCGCACCGCGGGCCTCGACCTGCTCGAGCGCGGACAGAAGGTCGCGCTCGGTGTCGGCCTGCTCACCGCGGATTTCGCGGCGGCGATCGAGAACTGCAAGCCGAAGCTGTTCGTCACCCCGCCGTCGGCGACGGTCGAGGTCGGCCAGGCCGTGTCGTTCAGCGCGCGCACGAACGAGGGCGACACCGACTTCGACTGGACATCGAGCGACGGCACGATCGACGCGGGTGGCGCGTTCACGGCGCCGTCGAAACCGGGCGCGGTGACGGTGACCGCGACCACGCGCCGGATCCTCAGCGGCAGCGCGACGGTGACCGTCAAGTGCCCCGCGGGCCAGGTCGAGTTCGACGGCGAGTGCCGGACGATCAGCGTCACGGTCGCGCCGGCGAACCCGTCGATCGCGCCCGGCGCCCAGCAGCAGTTCACCGCCACGGTGCACAACGCGACGGATCAGGCGGTGACGTGGACGAGCAGCGCCGGGAGCATCAACGCGACCGGGCGCTTCACGGCGCCGTCGCAGCCAGGCACCGTCACGATCACCGCGCGCGCGCAGGTGGACACGACGAAGACCGGCACCGCGACCGTCACTGTGCAAGCGCCGGGCGTGACGGTTACGGGGCGCAACTCGCAGGTGGACTTCGTCACGGCGCGCGCGATCGCGACCTCGAGCAATATCAACTGCCCGCGCGGCGACACCCACATCGACAACCACCTGCTGTCCCGCCCGTTCTCGTCCGGCCCACTCGGCCTTTGGGACTCAGGGGACATCGACTCGCTCGCGGTGGCGCCGCCGCTGGGTTGCCAGGGCAGCCTCGCCGACGCCATAGGCTCCGCCGATGCAGGTGCCGCTGGAGTCGTGGCAGATCGGCCCGTGGAACCGCTGGGCCTACCAGCACGTCGGCGAAGTGGTGCCGACGGTCGTCGTGCCGCGGGGCGACGGGCCGGTCCTCGAGCTGCCCGCGAAGCCCGAAGCGCTCGCGGTCGAGGACCCGCCGTACCTCGACGGGCTGGCGGTGCTGCGCGACGGCGAGCTCGTGGAGGAGCGCTACCGCAACGGGATGGACGACGCGACGCTGCACCTCTCGCAGTCGGTCGGCAAGTCCGTGCTCGGGCTGGTGGTGCTGAGCATGGGGCTCGACCCGGAGACGCCGGTGACCGAGGCCGTGCCCGAGGTCGCGGGCAGCGGCTACGAGGGCGCGACCGTGCGGCATCTGCTGGACATGACGGCGGCGATCGACTTCGTCGAGGACTACGCGGACTTCTGGCGCTACGACGCCGCGTGCGCCTGGCACCCGCCGCACCCGGATGTACCCGCGACGATCCTCGAGTTCCTGCCGACGATCGGGCCCGCGGCGTGGGCGCACGGCGAGCGCTTCCACTACGCGACGCCGAACACCGACCTGCTCGGCGTCGTCGCCGAGCGGCTCGGCGGCGCGCCGCTGGCCGAGCTGATCGCGCGCGAGCTGTGGGCGCCGATCGGCGCGGAGCGCGACGCGCTGCTGACCGTCGACCACGCCGGCACCGCGGCGATCGGCGGCGGCTTCTGCGCCACCCTGCGCGACTACGCGCGGCTGGGGGAGATGGTGCGGCGCGACGCGCTCGACGTCGGGACGGGGCCGCTGGCGACGGGCGCCGAGCCGGGCGCGACCGGCTACGGCCGGCAATGGTGGACCATCGACGGCCGCCGGACGGCGTGGGGCATCCATGGCCAGCGCATCTCCGTCGGCGCGGAAGCGTCGTCGCGTCCTCTCCAGCTGGCCCGCCGCGACGGGCCTCGAGGACGCCCAGCGCGCGCTCGTGGCCGCGGTCGGCTAGACGTCGTCCTCCTCGTCGCCCGTGTACATCGGCGGCGGCGTGCGCTGGAAGAAGCGGGTGATGATCAGCAGCAGCACGAAGCCGCCCGCGAGCCAGCCGAGGCCGATCTCGAACGTCAGCCCGGACAGCTGCGTCCACAGGTAGACGGTGAACGCGACGCCGATGCCCGGCAGCAGCGCGTACTTGAACAGGTCGGCCGGTGTGCGCTGCCCGCGGTCGATCACGTACGACTTGAACACCGCGAGGTTGACGAATGAGAACGCCGCAAGCGCGCCGAAGCTGATCATCGAGGAGACCGTCGCGAGGCTGATGAACAGCGCGGTCAGGCCGAACAGGCCGACGACGAGGTTCGCCGCCACCGGCGTGCGGTAGGTGCGGTGCAGGCGCGCGAACAGCGGCTTCGGCAGGCTGCCGTCGCGGCTCATCGCGAACAGGATCCGCGAGACGCTCGCCTGGCTCGCCATCGCGCACGCGAACGCGCCCGCCACGTAGGCGGCGGTGAAGAACGAGTTCAGGAAGTCGTCGCCGATCGCCTCCATGACGTCGGTGCTCGCCACGTCCTGATGGTCCTCGAAGCTCGCGAAGTCCGGGAACGCCAGGTGCCCGAGGTAGGACTGGAAGATGTAGACGAGGCCGCCGGCGAGCGCGCACAGGAGGATCGCCCGCGGGATCACGCGGCGCGGGTCGCTCGTCTCCTCCGACAGCGTCGAGACCGCGTCGAAGCCGAGGAACGACAGCGCGAGGATCGCGGCGCCGGCGAAGATCAGGCTCCAGTCCATCCCCGACTCGACGAACGGCGCGGTCCAGGAGCGCACCTCGACCTCGCCGGTGATGTCGCCGATCGCGAGCACGGCGAAGACGACGATGAACACCGCCTGGGCGCCGACGAGGACGAAGTTCATGCCCGCCAGCAGCCGGATGCCGAGGATGTTGAGCCCCGTGACGATCAGGACGGTGAGGACGATCCACACGGGCTGCCCGATGCTCGGGAAGTAGTCCTCCATGTACAGCCCGATGACCAGGTAGTTGATCATCGGCAGGAAGATGTAGTCGAGCAGCAGCGCCCACCCGACCATGAAGCCGACGTTGCGCCCGAACGCGCGCGCGGCGTACGCGTAGGCGGAGCCGGAGACCGGCTGCAGCACCACCATGCGCCCGTAGCTGTACGCGGTGAACAGCATCGCCACGGTGGTGACCGTGTAGGCCATCGGCAGGTGGCCCTCGGTTGTCGTGGTGACGACGCCGTAGGTCGTCCAGACCGTGAGCGGGACCATGTAGGCGAGCCCGAACGCGACGAGCGCGGGCAGCCCGAGGACGCGCTTGAAGTGGGTCTCGGGCTCGCGCTCGGCGGGCGTGTCGGTCGCGGTGGTCATGGGCCCTTTCCGGTCGGGGTGAGGAGGGTGCGCAGCGTGCGGCCGGCGGCCAGGTCGGCGAGCGCCTCGGCGGCCTCGTCGAGCGGGCGGCGGCCGGAGATCAGCGCGTCGAGGTCGAGCTCGCCGTCCATGTAGAGGTCGACGAGCAGCGGGATGTCGCGCTGCGGGTCGACCGAGCCGTAGTTGGAGCCGAGGATGCGCTGGTTGGCCTCGGCGAGCGCGAGCGGGTCGAAGCGCGCGGTCAGCCCGGTGGGCGGGAGGCCGACGATGACCGCCGCGCCGCCCTGGCCGAGCGCGCCGATCGCCTGCTCGGTCGTCTCGATCTTGCCGATCGCGTCGAACACGAAGTCGAGGTCCTCCCCGAGCGGCTCACCGGCGCGCACGGTCGCGGTGGCGCCGAGCCGCGCGGCGACCTCGAGCTTGCCGGGGTCGACGTCGCAGGCGACGATGCGCGCCGCGCCGGCCAGCCGCGCGCCCTGGACGACCGAGAGCCCGACGCCGCCGCAGCCGATCACGGCGACGCTCGCGCCCGCCGGCACCTGGGCGGTGTTGCGGACCGCGCCGACGCCGGTCGCGACCGCGCAGCCGACGATCGCCACGACCTCGAGCGGCGCGTCGCGGCGGATGCGGATCGCGCCCGAGGCGGGCACGACGACGCGCTCGGCGAACGATGAGACGCCGAGGTAGTGGTACACGGTCTCGCCGCCGCGGCTCCAGCGCGAGGTGCCGTCGTGCAGCACGCCGCCGGGCGCGACGACGGTCGCGACGAGCTCGCACTGCCACGGCCGCTGCTCGCGGCACTGGCGGCAGCGGCCGCATTGCGGCACCCAGGAGAGGATCACGTGGTCGCCCGCCGCGAGCGACTCGACGCCCTCGCCCACGCGCGTCACGACGCCCGCGCCCTCGTGCCCGAGCACGACCGGCATCGGGACGTCCCACTCGCCGCGGATCACGTGCACGTCGGAGCCGCACACGCCGGCGGCGGCGATCTCGACCTCGACCTCGCCCGGCCCCGGGTCGGCCAGCTCGAGCTCGCAGATCTCGACGTCCTGGCCGGGCCCGCCGAGGACGGCCGCGCGTGTCACCCGCACACCCGCCGGCAGGCGATGACGAGCGCGCGGGCGCAGGTCACCAGGTCGTCGACCGGGACGAACTCGTCGACGGTGTGGGCGCGGTCGATGTGCCGTGGGCCGTACATCACCGCGGGTGTACCCGCCTCGAGCGCGTAGGTCGCCCCGTCGTACCAGCTGCCCAGCGCGCCGAGCGTGCGCGGGAGCCCGAGCTGCTCGTTGGCGTCGAGCAGCGCCTGGACGCTCAGCGCGTCGATCGGCGTCTCGGACGGGTTGACCTCGGTGTGCCAGCGGAAGGTCGGGGGGTGCTCGGCGAGCCACGGGTCCTCGTCGCACCAGTCGCGCAGGAAGCTCTCGACCTCGCGCCGCACGCCCGCCGTCCAGCCGTCCGGGTCGGCCTGCTCCGGGAGGATGAGCACGGCGAGCGTCAGCTCGGCCCGGTCGGGCAGCGTCACCGACCAGCCGGAGTCGGCGACCAGCCGGCTGACGACGACGTCGGGCGGCGAGAGCAGCGGGTGACGGAGGTGCCGCCAGCGTCCGCGTAGCCGCTCGATCCCCTTGAGCAGGTGGGCCGCCTTGTCGACGGCGTTGACGCCTCCCGTCTCCTGCTCGGTGTGCCCGGCGCGGCCCGGCACGCTGATCTCGCAGTAGGCGCTGCCGCGGCAGGCCGGCCACACCTCGAGCCCGGTGGGCTCGGGGACGATCGCGAAGTCGGCCGCCACCCCGTGGCGGGCGCACGCGAGGCCGCCGACGCCCGTCGACTCCTCGTCGGTGTTCGTGCACACGATCACGTCGCCGCGCAGGTCGCCGGCCGCCGCGAGCGTCTCGGCCGCGACGACCATGGCGGCGATCCCGCCCTTCATGTCGCAGGCGCCGCGGCCGATCAGGCGGCCGTCCTCGACGCGCGGGCGGAACTGCTCCGGCGTGCCGGGGACGACGTCGATGTGGCCGTTGAGCAGCAGCGAGCGGCCGCCGCCCGAGCCGCGGAAGCGCGCCGCGAGCTGCGGGCGGCCCTCGAAGCCGATGCCGCCCTCGGGCGTCCAGCGGGTGGCCGGCGACGTCCTCGCGCGACGGCTCCCAGACCTCGACCTCGGCGCCTGCCGCCTCGCAGGCGGTCGGCGAGGAAGGCCTGCAGCGCGGCCTCGTCGCGGGCCGGATCGTCCGGGCGGGAGCGCGTCGTGGTGTCGAACGCGATCAGCGCCGACGCGAGCGCGACGATCTCGTCGGCCTCCACCGCGGCGACGCTACTACGCTCCCCGTCCCGTGGCGGTCATGGTCGACAAGCTCGTCGAGTACGCGCACGTGAACCTGCCGGTCAAGCACTGGTGCCACATGGCCAGCGACAGCGGGTTCGAGGAGCTGCACGCGTTCGCCGAGCGGCTCGGCATCCCGCGCCACCGCTTCCAGGGCGACCACTACGACCTGCACCCGCACCTGCGCGAGCGCGCGGTCGCGCTCGGCGCCGAGGAGGTCGGCCGGCGCGAGTTCACCAGGCGCATGGCCGGGCCGCGGGGCGACCGCGTCAGGGAGCGTCAGCGGCGCTGAGCAGCTCGTCGAACGCGGCGTCGAGGTGGCCGCGCAGGTCGTCCGCGTCGGGCAGCGTCTCGGCGTCGGCGTAGATCCCGAAGCACACGTTCTTGGCCACCATGACGACGCCGATCGAGAGCGCGTGGCGCTCGGAGAGCGGGACGGCGGAGTGGACCGTGCGCAGCCGGCAACCCCGCATGTAGCGCGGGACGGCCGGGCCGGGGACGGTCGAGATGGTGAGGTTCGACATGCGCGGGTGCGCGAACGCCTGGGCCAGCACGCGCTGCACGGGGCCCGGCGTGAGGGCGAGCGCCTGGAAGGCCACGTCGAGGTCCTCGGCCTCGCGGTCGCGGGCGCGCTGCGAGGTCGCCTCGTGGATCTTCTGCAGCCGCGCGACGGGGTCCGGTTCGTCGCACGGGAGCTCGAGGAACACGAACGAGATGCGGTTGCCGTCCTCGGCGTCGCCGGCGCCGCGCACGTCGGCGGGCACCATCACCTTGAGGCGCTGCGGGCCGGCGAAGCTGCGCAGCGCGCCCGCGCAGGTGGCGAGCACGACGTCGTTGGGCGTGACGCCGAACCGGCGCCGCACCGCGCGCACGTCGTCGATCGAGCGGGTCACGCGCACGTGGTGGCGGCGTGGCGTGCCGGGGCGGTTGAAGGCGGTCGCGGGCGCGGGCGGGAGCAGCGTGTGCGAGAGCGTGCGGGCGCCGCGGGCGGCCACGCCCGGGAGCGCGGGCAGCCGGCCGGCCAGCCGCAACGGGGCGAGCACGAGCGAGGCGCCGTCGCCCGCGCGATCGGCGACCGCCTGCACGAGCCGCTCGCCGGACGTCGGCGCCGGGACCGGGTCCCGCGCGTCGCCGGCGGGGCGGTCGCCGGCGTCGGGCTCTGAGTCGAGGATCAGCTTCGCGAGGTCGGCGATGGCGACGCCGTCGACCATGCAGTGGTGCGCCTTGCAGATCATCGCGACCTGGCCCTCGGGCAGGCCGTCGGCGAGCCAGAACTGCCACAGCGGCCGGTCGCGCGGAAGCGGCGTGGAGAAGATCTCGTCGACGAGCGCGTCGAGGTCGTCGCCCGGCGCGTGCAGGAGGTGCTCGGCGGGGTCGAAGTCCGGGTCGTCGACCCACACCGGCTCGTGCAGCCCGAACGGGACCGGCGCGAGCTTCTGCCGGTAGCGCGGCGCGAGCGCGAGCCGCCCCGCGAGGTGCTCGAACAGCTCCGGGAAGCGCGGCGACGGGCCGTCCTCGGGCGCGTCGAACGTCGACACCCAGCCGACGTGCATCGGCGCGTCGTCGCTCTCGACGGCGAGGAAGGAGGCGTCCAGCGCTGACAGGCGCTCGGCGCTCATCCGCTCTCCAGCAGCGGCTGCCAGTGGTCGTGGGTGAGGCGCGCCGGGTCGGTCGATTCGCAGAAGTCGGCGAGCACGGCGGCGAAGTGGTGCGGCTGGCTCTCCTGGGGCATGTGGCTCGCGTCCTCGAAGACCTCGAAGCGGCTGCCGGGCATCGCCTCGTGGGCGGCCTCGCCGTGGGCGACGGGGATGATCGAGTCGCGCTCGCCCCACACGATCAGCGTCGGCAGCAGCGCGGCGAGCGCCAGCCGGTCGTTGGCGCTGACGCGCTGGCCGCCCGGCTCGATGACGGAGCGCACGGTGTGCAGGAAGGCCCGCCGGGCGTCGGCGCTGTCGAGCTCGGCGAAGCCGCGCGCGAGCACGGCGATGTCGGGGGCCGGCCGCAGCCCGACGCGGTCGAGCAGCCCGCCGACCTCGCGTCCGAGGTCGACCAGCCTGCGCGAGGTCAGCGCGGGCAGCACGTAGTCGGCGCCGGGCAGCGACGCCGCGCGCAGCACCAGGTGGACCTCGCGGCCGAGCCCGCCGCTGGAGACGAGCACGAGGCGCTCCGTGCGCTCGGGGAACTGGTAGGCGTACTGCATCGCGATGCCGCCGCCGAGCGAGTGGCCGACGACCGTGACGCGCTCGTGGCCGAGCGCGGTGACGACGTCGCGGGCGCCGCTGGCGTGCGCGCCGAGCGAGTAGTCGCCGCGCGGGGCGGCGGACGACTCGCCGTGGCCGAGCAGGTCGGGTGCGATGACGGTGAAGCGCTCGCTGAGCAGCGGCGCCACGCGGGACCAGGTGTCGGACGAGTTGGCGATCCCGTGCAGGAGCAGCAGGGCGGGCCCGCTGCCGGCGGTGCGGTAGCTCACGCGCTGGCCGTGCAACTCGATCTCATGGCGTTCGAAGCTCACCTCTCCCAGGCAAGCAGGCGTTCCCCGCCCGATCCCGGATCCACGACCCACCCCCGACAGATGGAGGGTGCGGGTGGGCCCGACCGGGGGGCGCGTGTGCGCTGCGGCTTGAGACTGGCGGTGATCCCGGTCACACAGAGGGGACGTGAATTCCACCACTGTCCCGTTCAAGCGCCTCGCCATCGTCAACCGCGGCGAGGCCGCCATGCGCGCCATCAACGCCGTCCGCGAGCTCAACGAGGAGCGCGACGGCGACCCCATCACGGTCATCGCGCTCTACACCGAGACCGAGCGCCACGCGCTGTTCGTGCGCCAGGCCGACGAGCACTTCTCCCTC
The DNA here is from genome assembly GCA_963811595.1 of uncultured Solirubrobacteraceae bacterium. Taxonomy (GTDB): domain Bacteria; phylum Actinomycetota; class Thermoleophilia; order Solirubrobacterales; family Solirubrobacteraceae; genus DASQFQ01. The sequence goes on along the minus strand of CAWERW010000007.1, from coordinate 77,669 downwards.
GGTCCCGCGATGACCGACGACGGCAGCGCGTACCTCAACTACGAGCTGCTCGAGCGCGCGCTCGTCGAGACGAAGGCCGACTCCGCCTGGGTCGGCTGGGGCTTCGTGGCCGAGCACCCCGCGTTCCCGGAGCTGTGCGAGAAGCTCGGCATCACGTTCGTCGGCCCCAGCGCCGAGGTGATGCGCAAGCTCGGCGACAAGATCGAGGGCAAGCGCCTGGCCGAGGAGGCCGGCGTGCCGGTCGCGCCGTGGAGCGGCGGCCCGGTCGAGAGCGCCGAGGACGCGATCCGCTTCGGCGAGGAGCTCGGCTTCCCGCTCATGATCAAGGCCGCGGCCGGAGGCGGCGGGCGCGGCATGCGCAAGGTCGAGAAGGCCGAGGAGCTCGAGCAGGCCGTCGAGCGCGCCCGCGCCGAGGCCGAGTCCTCGTTCGGCGACCCGAGCGTGCTGATGGAGCGCCTCGTCGGCGCCGCGCGCCACGTCGAGGTGCAGCTGATCGCCGACGGCGAGGGCGGCGTGTGGGCGCTCGGCGTCCGCGACTGCAGCTACCAGCGCCGCCACCAGAAGGTCGTCGAGGAGTCCGCCAGCCCCGTGCTGAACGCCGAGCAGGAGCGCGAGCTCGCGGAGTCCGCCTCCCGCCTCGCCCTGTCGGTCGGCTACCGCGGCGCGGCCACCGTCGAGTTCCTCTACGAGCCCGAGAGCGGCAACTTCTCCTTCATGGAGGTCAACACGCGCCTCCAGGTCGAGCACCCCGTCACCGAGGCGGTGACCGGCGCCGACCTCGTTCGCCTGCAGCTCCACGTCGCCGGCGGCGGCAGGCTCGAGGGCGACCCGCCGCCGCCGCGCGGCCACGCCATCGAGGTCCGCCTCAACGCCGAGGACCCCGGCCGCGACTTCGCGCCGGCGCCCGGGCGCATCTCGCTGCTGCGGCTCCCGAGCGGGCCCGGGATCCGCGTCGACTCGGGCGTCGCCGAGGGCGACACCGTGCCCTCCGAGTTCGACTCGATGATGGCCAAGATCATCGCCCACGGCGACGACCGCGAGCAGGCGATCGCCCGCCTGCGCCGCGCCGTCGCCGACACGATGGTCACGATCGACGGCGGGACCACCAACCAGGGCTTCCTGCTCGAGCTGCTCGGCCGTCCCGAGCTGCGCGCCGGCGAGGTCGACACCGGCTGGCTGGACCGCCTGCAGGCCGCGGGCGACGTGCAGCCGATCCGCCACGCCGACGCGGCGCTCGTGCAGGCCGCGATCGCGCTGAGCGACTCCGCCACCGCCGAGGAGCGCGGCCACTTCTACGCGCTCGCGCGCCGCGGGCGCCCGCAGGCCGACGCCGACGTCTGCCGCACCGTCGACCTCCTGCACCGCGGCGCCAGCTACCGCTTCACGGTCTGCCAGACCGGCCCCGGCCGCTACCTCGTCGAGGCCGACGGCGCCCGCATCGAGGCGCGCGTCGAGGCGCTGACCGAGCACGAGAGCCGCCTCTCCTACGGCGGAGAGTCCTACCGCACCGTCACCGCGCTGCAGGACGCCGACCTCCTGGTCGAGGTCAACGGCGTGCCCCACCGCGTGTCGCGCGACGAGGGCGGCCTGATCCGCGCGCACGGCCCCGGCGTGGTCGTCTCGATCCCGGTCTCCGAGGGCGACGAGGTCCAGTCCGGCGACGTCGTCGCGGTCACGGAGAGCATGAAGATGGAGAGCTCGCTGACCGCGACCGTCCACGGGCGCGTGCGCGAGGTCTTCGTGTCGGCCAACTCGCAGGTCCCGGCGGGCAAGCCGCTGCTCCAGATCGAGCCGCTCGACGACGAGGCGGGCGAGCCCGAGGGCGAGCGCATCGAGTTCACATCGACTGAGGACGGCCGGGAAGGGGCCGCGGAGCGGCTGGAGTGGGTCGTCCTCGGCTACGACTACACGCCCGAGGAGGTCGAGCGCCTGCTCGCCGCGGCCGACGAGGACCTCGAGGCCGAGCGCCGGCTGCTCGAGCTCTACGCCGACGTCCGCACGCTCAACCGGCCGCACGCCGATGGCCTCGACGACGAGGACGAGCTCGGCAGCCCGCAGGAGCACCTGCACGCGTTCCTGCGCTCGCTCGACGTCGATGCAGAGGGCCTGCCCGACCGCTACGTCACGCACCTCACGCGCGCGCTCGCCCACTACGGGGTCGAGGGGCTCGAGCGGACCGCCGCGCTCGAGGACGCCGCCTACCGGCTCTTCCTCTCCCAGCAGCGCGCCGGCACCGCGCGCGAGGCGCTGCGCTCGATCCTCGCCCGCCATCTGGAGCGCGGCGAGCACATCACCGGCGAGACCGGCGAGGCGTACCGCGCCGTGCTCGATCGCCTCGAGTCCGCGCTCGCCCCGCGCGAGCCCGCGCTCGCCGACCTCGCCCGCGAGGTCCGCTGGCGCTGCTGCGACGAGCCCGGGCTGGCCGGCGCCCGCGACGCGACCAACGACGAGATGGCCGGCCACCTGGCCGCGCTCGCCGACGGCGGCGACCGCGAGGAGCACCTGCGCGCGCTCGTCGAGTGCCCGCAGCCGCTTGCGACGCTGCTCGGCCGCGTCAGCGGCGACGTCGGCCCGCTCGTCGAGGCGATGACGCGCCGCTACTACCGCATCCGCGACCTCGACACGGTGGAGCAGCGGCTGATCGAGGGCGTGCCGTTCGTCCTCACGAGCTACGAGCACGACGGCGTGCGCCGCCGCGTGGCGGCCACGGTCGCCCAGCCCGACGACCTCGCGAAGGCGCTGGAGGCGCTGGGCGCGCACGCCCGCGAGGTGCCCGCGGGCGAGGAGCTGCTCGCCGACGTCTACCTGCTGCGCGCGGGCGACGAGGACCTGTCGGCGCGCGTCGTCGAGGCGGAGCTGCCGGAGACGGTGCGGCGGATCGCGTTCGTGATCGCGCCGGAGATCGACGTCCGCACGTTCGGCCGCGACGGCGAGGAGCAGGCCGACCTGCGCGGCATGCACCCGATGCTGGCCGCGCGCATGGACGTCTGGCGCCTGCGCGAGTTCGCGCTCGAGCGCGCGCCGTCGGCCCAGGACGTCTACCTCTTCCACGCGACCGCGCGCGAGAACGAGCGCGACGAGCGGCTCGTCGCGCTCGCCGAGGTCCGCGACCTCACACCGGTCCGCGACGAGTCGGGCCGCATCACCGCGCTGCCCGAGCTCGAGCGCATGGTGCGCTCGGCGTTCGAGGCCATGCGCACGTTCCAGGCCCGCCGGCCGCCGCGCCAGCGCCTGCACTGGAACCGCCTGCTGCTCTACGCCTGGCCCGCCGTCGACTTCCAGCCGGCCGAGGCGAGCGCGGTCATCAACCGCTTCGCGCGCATGAGCGCCGGTCTCGGGCTCGAGATGGTCCAGCTGCGGCTGAACATGGACGGCGAGGACCGGGTGCTGCGCATGTTCAACCCGGCCGGCCGCGGCGTCACGGTCGAGCTCGGCGGCCCGCCCACCGAGCCGATCCAGCCGCTCGACGACGGCGCCCAGCGCATCATCACCGCGCGCCGGCGCGGCCTCGTGCACCCGGCCGAGATCGTCAAGCTGCTCGACGGCGACTTCCAGGAGCACGACCTCGATCAGTCCGGTGAGCTGGTGCCGATCGACCGCCCACCGGCCACGAACCAGGCCAGCATCGTGGTGGGGCGGATCCGCAACCGCACCGACCGCCATCCCGAGGGCATGGAGCGCGTGATCCTGCTCGGCGACCCGACGCGCGGGCTCGGCTCGCTCGCCGAGCCCGAGTGCGCGCGCGTGATCGCGGCGCTCGACCTCGCGGAGCGGCTCGACGTGCCGCTCGAGTGGTTCGCGGTCTCCTCGGGCGCGAAGATCGCGATGGACTCGGGGACCGAGAACATGGACTGGGTCGCGGCGGCGCTGCGGCGGATCGTCACCTTCACGCAGGCCGGCGGCGAGATCAACATCGTCGTCAGCGGCATCAACGTCGGCGCCCAGCCGTACTGGAACGCCGAGGCGACGATGCTCATGCACACCAAGGGCATCCTCGTGATGACGCCCGAGAGCGCGATGGTGCTGACCGGCAAGCAGGCGCTCGACTACTCCGGCGGCGTCTCGGCGGAGGACAACTTCGGCATCGGCGGCTACGAGCGCGTGATGGGCCCGAACGGGCAGGCGCAGTACTGGGCCAATGACCTCGCCGGCGCCTGCGACACGCTGCTCGGGTACTACGAGCGCACCTACGTCGCGCCGGGCGAGCGCTTCCCGCGCCGCGCCGAGAGCGACGACCCGGTCGACCGCGACGTCCGCTCCTCGCCGCACGAGGCAGCGGACTCCGATCTCGAGACCGTCGGCGAGATCTTCTCCGAGGAGACGAACCCGGGCCGCAAGAAGCCGTTCGACGTGCGCTCGGTGATGCGTGCGGTGGCCGACGCCGACCGCGAGCCGCTCGAGCGCTGGGCGGGGCTGCGCGAGGGCGAGAACGCCGTCGCGTGGGACGCCTACCTCGGCGGCTGGCCGGTATCGATGCTCGGCATCGAGTCGCGGCCGCTGCCGCGCTTCGGCCCCGTGCCCGCCGACGGCCCGGAGCAGTGGAGCGCCGGCACGCTCTTCCCGCAGTCGTCGCGCAAGATCGCGCGGGCGATCAACGCCGCCTCCGGCCGCCGGCCGCTCGTGGTGCTCGCCAACCTCGCGGGCTTCGACGGCTCACCCGAGTCGATGCGCCGCCTGCAGCTCGAGTACGGCGCCGAGATCGGGCGCGCGGTCGTCAACTTCGACGGGCCGATCGTGTTCTGCGTCATCTCGCGCTTCCACGGCGGCGCGTTCGTGGTCTTCTCGCGCAAGCTGAACGAGAACTTCGAGTCGATCGCGCTCGAGCGCGCGCACGCGTCCGTGATCGGCGGCGCGCCCGCCGCCGCGGTCGTGTTCGCCCGCGACGTCAACACGCGCACGCGCGAGGACGAGCGGATCGCGACGCTCGACGAGCGCATCGCGGCGGCCGAGGGCGCCGAGCGCGAGAAGCTGCGCGCCGAGCGCGACGAGCTGTGGGCGGAGGTCCGCTCCGAGAAGCTCGGCGAGCTGGCCGGCGAGTTCGACTCGATCCACAGCGTCGAGCGCGCGGTCGAGGTCGGCTCCGTCGACCGCATCATCGCGGCCGCGGAGCTGCGGCCCTACCTGGTCGAGGCCGTCGAGCGCGGCATGCAGAAGACGCTCGACGGCCTCGCGGCCGGCAACGGGGGGCGGTTCAGGCGACCGTCACCCGCTCGTTCACCTGGGTGAGCCTGAACGCGTTGCCGGAGGGGTCGCGGAAGCCCGCGTCGATGCCGTAGGGGCGTTCCTCGGGGGCCTCGGAGAACTCGACGCCGCGCGACTTGAGCTCCTCGTAGGAGGCCTGGCAATCGTCGGTGGTGAGGAAGACGGTGCCGGCGAAGCCCTTGGCGGCGAGGTCGAGCACCTGCTGGCGCGTCTCCTCGTCCATCATCGGCTGGCCGGGCACCGCCATCAGCACGACGGAGAAGTCGTCCTGGCCGACAGGGCCGACGGTGAGCCAGCGGAAGTCGCCCATCTCGGGCAGCGTGACGTCGGAGCGGACCTCCCAGCCGAGCTTGTCGGTGTAGAAGGCGAGGGCTTGGTCCTGGTCGTGGACCCAGAGCTGTGCGTTGTTGATTCGGATCATGGGCGCAACGCTAGTCCCGCGCCGTCACCTTGTCTTCTCGAAACGTGCTGCCTTGCGGACGGGCGTAGGCGCGCACGATGCACGAGGGCACCACGGCGTGGGCGCGGGCGGGCGGGAAGCGCGCGCGGTAGGCGGTGGGCGAGTCGCCGAAGGTCTTCGTGAAGCTGGTGGTGAACGAGCCGACGCTCTGCAGGCCGACCGAGAAGCACACGTCGGCGACCGAGCGGTCGGTCGTGCGCAGGAGCGCGGCGGCGCGCTCGAGTCGGCGGGTGAGCAGGTACTGGTGCGGCGACTCGCCGAACGCGCGCCGGAACTCGCGGCTGAAGTGCGCGCGCGAGAGGCCGGCGGCGCGCGCCATGTCGTCGACGTCGAGCGGCTCGAAGAAGCGCGCGTCGGCGAGGTCGCGCGCGCGCAGCAGGTGGCGGGCGGGGGGCGCGTAGGCCATCAGGCCGTGCCCGGAGGACCCGGCATGGCCGTGCCGTCCTTGGGCTCGCCCAATGCGCGGCGCTCGTGGGTGCCGAGGCCGAGCATGCGGTCGCCCTCGCGGACCTCGACCTCGAAGCGCAGCTTGCGCCCCTCGGCGATCTCGAGCAGGCGCGCCGTCGCGGTGCAGGCCGCGCCTTCGACGGCGCCCGCCACGTGCTTGATGCAGACCTCGAAGCCGACCGTCGGGCGCCCGTCAGCGAGGTGCTCGGCCGCGAGCCGGGCGGCCGTGCGCTCCATCATCGCGATCATCCCCGGCGTCGAGAGCACGCGCGTCTCGAGCGTGCCGCCGACGTCGGTCAGCAGCGCGTCCTCGACGATGAACGCCTCGCTGCGCTCGGCCAGGCTCACGGCGCGGACGATATTGCGTCGAGCGCGCCGGCCAGCGCCTCCGGGTCGGTGATCATCGGGAAGTGGCCGGTGTCGAGCTCGATCGGCGCGACGCCGAGCCGCTCGCTCGCGACGACCCGCGACCACTGCGGGTTGATGGCCGGATCGCGTGCGCACACGATCGACGCGGCGGCGACCGGTGGCAGCCCGGTGGGGTGGGACTGGCGCTGGCTCGTCTGTGCCTGCGGGCGCAGCTGCGCGAACGCCCACGCGACGTCCTCCTCGGCGAGATCGGGGTACAGGCCGCGCCTCGCCGCCTCCGCGTCGGGCCAGTAGGAGCGCCCTTCGTCGTCGCGCTCGGGGCGCGCGCCGAAGGTGAGGATCGGCAGCGTCGAGTCGGCCAGCTGATCGCTCAGGCTCTTGCCCTCGAGCGGCACGAGAGCGGAGAGATAGACGATCGCCGCGACGGGCCGGCGGGCCGCCACGAGCGGCAGGATCAACCCGTTGAGCGAGTGTCCGACGACGATCACGTCGTCCTCGGCCGGCGCGGTGAACGCGGCGACGACGTCGGCGTACTCGTCCAGCCCGGCCTCGAGGTCCTCGGCCGGGAGGTCGACCGCGATCACGCCGTGGCCGCGCGCCTCGAGCGGCGCGAGGAGGCGCTCCCAGCACCAGGCGCCGTGCCACGCGCCGTGGACGAGCGCGAACGTCGTCATGTGCCCGTGGGCGGCCAGCAGTAGCGCGGCGGGGGCGGCCCGGGCTGGTTCGCGATGTCGGGGTCGAAGAACGCCACGGCGTCGGCTACGCGGTTGACGCGGCGCTCGAGCTTGCCCATCGAGAACTCGCGCGCGGGCAGCGGGCGGCGCGGGTTCGTGTCGTGCGAGAGGTCGGCCTGCAGCACGTCCGCCTCGTAGGCGTCCCAGCGCCGCCGGCCCTCCGCGTAGGCCGGGCTGTCGCGGTAGGCGAGCACGATCTGCGCGCCGCCGTGCATGCGCACGCGCGCCTTGCCGTCGGCGCACGGCAGCTGATCGCCGCCGGTCGTCTTGCGCACGTGCGCGCTCGTGCTGGTGCGGCCCATCAGGTCGAGCGGCCGGTCGTAGGTGACCTGCGCGCCGTAGCTGTCGTGCGGCGCCACGCCGACGATCTCGAGGTGGGCGCGCAGCAGCTCCTGCGGCGTCAGCGGCAGGTAGGGGAACGGCGACGGCAGGTGGGGGCGGTGCTGGCGCACCGGGTGGACAGCGGCCGCGACCGCGTCCCAGTTGAGGAGCTCGATCCGGACGCCCTCCGGCGGACCGGCGGCCAGCGGGGCGGCCACGGCCGCCACGGGACCGGGGTGGAAGACGTGGACGCCGTGCACCTCGGCGGTCAGGTAGTGCTGGTCCTCGCCCTCGCTGTACGAATCGATCTGCGTGTGGCGGGCGATGCCGAGCGTCCGCTCGGGCCCGATGCCGGCCTGCATCAGGTAGGCGAGCGCGAGGTCCTCGTCGAGCGGTCGCGGCTCGCCGATGGCGCGCGCGACCCAGGTCGCGCGGGCGTCGAAGAACGCGTCGGCCGGGAGGTCGGCGGGCGGCAGCGCCGCGGTCGCGGCGTGCACGACGTCCCACTCGACGACGCGGCTCTTCTCGCGACCCGCGGAAGGGCGGATGCGGTCGGGCACGCGGTAGACGCCGTAGACCAGCTCGGGCCGCGCGGCCAGCCCGCAGGCCGCGAGGTGCGCCGCGACCTCCTGCCCCTGCGTTCCGCCACGGGTCACGAAGCGGCTGATGCGCAGCGGCGAGCGAGCGGGCGCGAGGTAGGGCGCGCGCGCCGCCGTGCGCACCGCCAGCTCGGCCTGCATGACGCGCTCCCACTCGGCGGGGTCCTCGATCCGCGCGGTCTTCGGCACCTTCTCGAGACCGACCAGGTGGCGCCCGGCCGGGCCCTGCAGCGCGCTGCCCGCGAGCTGCGCCTCCGCGGCCTGGGCCGCCCCGGTCTCGTAGGCCTGCTTGGCGAGCGCCGCCGCGCCTTTCAGCTTCCCGAGCATGCCCATCGCGGCCAACGCTATGCGAGAGTGGCCGCCGATGCCACGGACTTTCGCGCTCGCACTCATGCTCGTCTTCGTCCTCCCCAGCACGGCCGCGGCAGCGATCAAGGCGCGCGGGAGCGTCGAGCAGGCGTACGTGACGGGCGCGAAGCGCGGCGCGAAGCTGACGCTGGCCGGCGGCGGCACAGCGGGTCTCGCAGCGCGCCGAGCAAGCTCGGCGGCGTCCTCTTCCGCAACGTGAAGCCGGGGGCGTACCGCGTGGGCGGCAAGCGCGTCCGCGTGCTCTCCGACCGCTCCGCGCCGCCGTCGACGCGGCTCTACCGGCAGCGGATCCCGCGCGGCGGCTACGGCTACCTGACCACGCGCGACGGCATCGAGCTCGCGATCAACGTGCATCTGCCGAGCGGGCCGGGGCCGTACCCGACGCTCGTCGAGTACTCCGGCTACGGGTACGCGAACCCTGACGGCGGCCAGAGCTCGATCGCCGCGATCGCCAACCTGCTCGGCTACGCGGTCGTCGACGTCAACATGCGCGGCACCGGCTGCTCGGGCGGGGCCTTCGACTACTTCGAGACGCTGCAGGGGCTCGACGGCTACGACGTGATCGAGACCGTCGCGCGCCAGCCGTGGGTGCGCGGCAAGCCCGGCATGGTCGGCCTCTCCTACGGCGGCATCAGCCAGCTGTTCGTCGCCGCGACGCGGCCCCCGAGCCTGGCCGCGATCACGCCGCTGTCGGTGATCGACAACACCCAGACGACGCTGTATCCGGGCGGCATCCTCAACACCGGCTTCGCGTTCTCGTGGGCCAAGGACCGCGTGCACGACGCCAAGCCCGCGTCGGCCACCGGCGGCCAGGCGTGGGCACTCAAGCGCATCCGCGGCGGCGACCGGACGTGCAAGGCCAACCAGGTGCTGCACCCCGCGGCGGTCGACCTGCTCGCCAAGGCGCGCAGGAACGACCACTACGTGCCGAAGGTCGCCGACCCGCTGGCGCCCGTGCGCTTCGTCAACCGGATCCGCGTGCCCGTCTACCTCGCCTGTCAGTGGACCGACGAGCAGACCGGCGGCCACTGCCCGAGGCTGCCGCGGCGCTTCACCGGGACGCAGCGCAAGTGGTTCACGTTCACCAACGGCACGCACATCGACTCGCTCGACCCGGCGATCTTCATGCGCTGGTTCGACTTCCTCGAGCTCTACGTCGCGAAGCGCCGGCCGCAGCTGCCGGCCGGGGTGCGCGACGCCGCGCCGCTGGTCTTCGCCACCGCCATGGGCGTCCCGGGGCAGACGCTGCCCGACGACCCGATCCAGGCGCAGCCGACCTACGAGGCGGCGCTGGCGGCGTTCCAGGCGCTGCCGCCGGTGCGGATCCTGTTCGACAACGGCGCGGGCAGCGCCACCCCGGGCGCCCCGGTCGCCGGCTTCGAGCGCTCGTTCTCGCGCTTCCCGCTGCCGGGCACGGCCGCGCGGTCGTGGTGGCTCGCCGACGACGGGGCGCTCACCGACCGGTCGCCGCTCGCGGGGACCGACTCGTTCACGTGGAGCCGCACCGCGCGCCCGCCCACCAGCTTCACCGGCAACACCGCCGGCGGCACGAACGGGCTGTGGACCGCGGCGCCGCCGTACCGCTGGACGCAGAACCCGCCCGGCACCGCGCTGTCCTACGTCAGCGCGCCGCTGGGCGCGGACACCGCGGTCGTGGGCGCGGGCGCGCTCGAGGCGTGGATCCGCTCCGCGGCGCGCAGCGTCGACCTCCAGGCGACGGTCTCCGAGGTGCGGCCCGACGGGCAGGAGACGTTCGTGCAGAGCGGCTGGCTGCGGGCGAGCGAGCGCAAGCTCAGCAGCCGCAGCACGCTGCTCGAGCCGGAGCTGAGCCTGCGGGCGCGCGACTCGGCGCGGCTGCCGAAGGGCGCGCTTCGCGAAGGTCACGGTGCCGCTCTACTACCAGGGCCACGTCTACCGGGCCGGCTCGCGCGTGCGGGTGACGCTCGCGGCGCCGCGCGGCGATCAGCCCGTGTGGAGCTTCGGCGAGATCCAGCCGCGGGCGAACACGCGCGTGACGCTCGCGCGCGGGGCGTCGCGGCCCTCGCGGCTCGTGCTGCCGGTGGTGGCCGGGATCGACGCGCCGACCCCGCTGCCGCCGTGCCCGGCGCTGCGCGGCCAGCCCTGCCGGCCGTTCGTGCCCTAGGGGCCCGTCGAAGAAGTCGGCACGCCCGGATGCACCCGATCCGCGGCGCAGGATCGCCACCCGACGGCTTGCCCATAACCCCACTATGGGCTTCACCATCGTGCGGCGCCCTGCATCCACGGCTCGGGCGCCCCGGACGCACCGCCTGTTCTTCGACGAGCCCCTAGGCGGGCCTCCAGCGCGCCGCGGCCGCGAGCGCCTCGTCGACCGTCGGGTACGGGGCGACGCGGCGCACGTGGTCGTCGCCGAACGTGAGCACGAGGTGGACCGGGTTGACGGTGTCGCCGTGGTGGTAGTCCGCCGCGATCACGAGCGACTCGAACGTCTCACCGAGCACGCGCACGTCGTCGAGCCGGCTGCCGGCGAGCCGGTCCGCGAACTCGCGCGCGTCGCCCTCGAACGCGCGCAGCCACGCGGAGCGGTCGCCGCGGTTGAAGGCGAGCAGCGCGCGGCAGGCGATCTCGAGCTTGCGGCTGCCGGTGGTCTCGGTGAGCACCGCGAGCCCGTCGTCGAGCGGGTAGCCGCGGTAGTGCACGGCCTTGCCGTGCTCGAGCGTCCAGATCTCGATCCGCTCGGGCGCGGCGCCGCTGCGGCGGCTGCACGCGAGCACGTGCGCGCCGATGCCCATCAGCAGGTCGATCGAGACCGCGGTCAGGTGCCACGTCCCGCCCGACCCGGCGGCCAGCGTGGCCTGCATCGCGTTCGGACCGGCCGTCTTCGCGGCCCCGAACGTGTCCCACCGGACGTCGGGGGAGAGGACGTCGGCGGCGGTCGCGACATCCCCCGCGTTCCACGCGTCGTAGAGGCGGCGGATGCGGGCGATCGGCTCGTGCGCGGTGGCGGCGCGCATCGCCCAAAGCTAGCTCAGTCGGCGCGCACCGCAAGGACGGAAGCCAGTGTGTCGGCCTCCTCCGCGCGCTTGTCGGGCCGGTGGCGGACGACGCGCGCGAAGCGCAGCGCGACGCCGCCGGGGTAGCGCGTGCTGCGCTGGATGCCGTCGAACGCGATCTCGACGACGAGCTCCGGCCGCACCTTCACCATCCACTCGCCGCGCTCGGTGGCGAGCTCGAGCAGGCGCTCGGTCTGCCACGCGAGCATCTTGTCGGTCAGGCCCTTGAACGTCTTGCCGAGCATCACGAACTGCCCGGGCTCCGTGTCGTGGCGGGCGCCGAGATGGAGGTTGCTCAGCCAGCCGCGGCGACGGCCGTGGCCCCACTCGACCGCGAGCACGACGAGGTCGAGCGTGTGGACGGGCTTGACCTTGAGCCAGCCGGCGCCGCGGCGGCCGGCGGCGTAGGGCGCCTCGAGCGACTTGACGATCACGCCCTCGTGGCCCATCGCGAGCGCGTCGCCGAGCACGGCGGCGGCGGCCGGCGCGTCGTCGGCGACGCGGCGCGGGACCCGCAGGCCGTCGGGCACCACGCCGGCCAGCACCTCGGCGCGCGCGGCGCCGGGCTCGTCGAGCACGTCGGTGCCGTCGAGGTGCAGGACGTCGAAGAAGCGCGCCGAGAGCGAGCGGCCGCCGCTCGCGCTGTCCTGGAAGAGGTGCGGCCGGCCATCCTCGCGCAGCGCGAGCGCCTCGCCGTCGAGCACGACGCTGTCGACCGGCAGCGCGAGCGCGGTCTCGACGATCGACGGCATCCGCTCGGTGACGTCGTCGAGCGAGCGGGTGAAGATCGCGACCTCGCCGCCGGCGCGGTGGACCTGCACGCGCATGCCGTCGAGCTTCCACTCCACCGCCGCGGTGCCGAGCTTCGCCATCGCGGCGTCGACGTCCGCCGCCGGCGAGGCGAGCATCGGCCGCACCGCGCGGCCGACCTGCAGCCCGATCGCGCGCAGCGCCTGCGCGCCCCCGGCCATCGCGGTCGCGGCGACGGCGCCGAGGTCGCCGTGCAGCATCAGCGCGCGCCGCAGGTCGGCGGGCGGCACGTCCGCGGCCTTCGCGGCCGCGTCGGCCATCACGCCCTCGAGCGCGCCCTGGCGGACGCCGCCCGACAGCAGCGCGCGCAGGAACGCCTGCTCGCGCGCGGTGGCGCGCCCGAACAGCCCGCCGAGAGCGGCACGCCGAGCGGCCTGCGAGCCCGCCCCGGCGAGCGCGCCGATCGCCGCGAACGCGTCGTCGACCTCCGCGACGGTCAGCGAGGGCGCGGCGGCGGGAGCGGGGACGTCGCGCAGCGAGGCCCAGCCGACGCCGATCTGGCGCTGGCGCAGCTCGCCCGACAGGAACGCGACCGCGATCGCCGCCTCGTCCGGCGAGGCCGTGCGCAGCGCCTCGGCGAGCGCCGCGATCTTGCCGCCGCGCGCGCTCGTCGCGGCGACGGTCTCGGAGACCGCGGCGAGGTCGTCGAGCAGCACGGGATGCGACAGTACCGCCGATGGAGCTCCAGACCTGGCAGGCCCCGGCCGGCGACCGGATCCCGAACCACCCGCGCTTCCCCGTGCTCGTCTACCGCGGCGTCGAGGCCGTCACCGACGCCGAGGCCGCCCGCGCGCTGTTCGCGCAGCACGGCTGGGGCGGCTCGTGGGTCGCGGGCGTGTTCGAGTTCCACCACTTCCACTCGACGTCACACGAGGCGCTCGCCTGCGTGGCGGGGCGCGCGACGATCCAGCTCGGCGGCCCCGACGGCGAGCCGTTCGAGGTCGCGGCCGGCGACGTGCTCGTGCTGCCGGCCGGCACCGGGCACAAGCGCCTCACGCCGCGCGACGGCTTCACCGTCGTCGGCGCCTATCCGCCGGGGCAGGAGGACTACGACCTCCTGCGCGACGACCTGCCCGACGCCGAGCTCGCCGCCGCGAAGGAGCGCATCGCCGCGCTCGGCCCGCCGCCGCAGGATCCGGTCGGCGGGGAGGGCGTCAGCCGCTGGTAGGTCGCGGCTCCGTAACAATTGTTGCGGACTCAAGTACCTACAGTGAATGCCGATGCAGACAGTGATGATCAACGCCGCCCGCACGCTCTTGCGGACCCACGTCCCGACGCCCCGGATCGCCGCTCCGGGGGCGCGCCGGCGCCTGCTCGCCCACCTTCCCGTCGTGCTGCAGACCGCGGCCGCCGCGGCCGTCGCGTGGTACCTCGCGCTGCTGCTCCTGCCCAGCCCGCGCCCGGCGTTCGCCGCGATCGCCGCGGTCATCTCCCTCGCCGCCACCTACGGCCAGCGCCGCCGCCAGGCGACCGAGCTGGTCGGCGGCGTGCTGCTCGGCATCGTCGTCGCCACCGGGCTGCTGGCGCTCATCGGCACCGGGCCGCTCCAGATCGCGCTCGTCGTCACGCTCGCCATGAGCGCCGCGCTCCTGCTGCGCGGCGGCGAGGTGCTGGTCAACGAGGCGGCCGTCACCGCGATCTTGCTGGCCTCGTTGCAAGGCGCCGATGCGGGCTTCGGGGTCGAGCGCATCCTCGAGGGCGTGATCGGCGGCGGCGTCGGGCTTGCGATCGCCTCGCTGCTGCTGCCGCCCGACCCCGTCCTGATGGTCAACCGCGCCGCCCAGTCCGTCGTCGGCAAGCTCGGCCTGACGCTCGAGCAGACCGCGGTCGCGCTGGAGACCGGCGACGCCGGCCGCGCCGAAGAGGCGCAGCGGACCGCGCGTGGGATGGAAGAGGAGGTCGAGGCGCTCGAGGACAGCCTCCCCGCGGCCAGCGAGACCGCGCGCTTCTCACCCGCCCGCCGCGGCGACCGGGCCGTGCTGCGGCGCTACGAGCAGACGATGCCGCAGGTCGACTTCGCCGTGCGCAACGCGCGCGTGCTCACGCGCTACGTGGTGCGCCAGACGCGCAGCTCCGACACGCCCCCGGAGGCGCTGCCGGTCGCGGTCCGCGAGCTCGCGGGCGCGGTGTGGGAGCTGGGCGCGCAGTACGACGAGCCCCACCGCCCGACCGAGCTGCGCCCGCTCGCGCTCAGCGCCGCCCGCCGCGCCGGCAGCCTGCACGACAGCCCGGAGCTGACGCAGATCGCGGGCCAGGTGCGCTCGCTCGCCGTCGATCTCGTGCGCGCGTCCGAGCAGCTCGGCGAGCCGGAGCCCCCGGTGTGGGACCGGCCCACCGAGGAGCTCCTCGCGCACGCCTAGAGCGTGCGCTTGAAGAGCTCGATCGTCTCCGCGAACGCCTCGTCGGTGACGGCAGGGTCGTAGCGGTCGCCGACGTCGCGGCCGAACGCGTGCTCGGCGACGTACTCGCGCCACCACAGCCGCGTGGCCAGCGGGTCCAGGCCCGCCTTGATCACCTCGCGGCCCGTCTCGGGCGTGTGCGGGTCCTTCGTGCCCCAGATCGTCAGCAGCTGGCCCTCGATCTCGCCCGCGCGCGCGAGCGAGCCCGCGTCGGCGTCCTTGCCCAGCTTGCCGTCGTGCAGGCCGGTCGCGTACCAGCACGCCGTGGCCTTGACCTGTGGGCGGAAGGCGGCGCGGAACGCGAGGTGCCCGCCGGTGCAGTGACCGGCGGCGCCGATCGAGGGGCAGCGCTCGCCGAGCCAGGCGAGCGCGGCGTCGACGTCGGCGTCGAAGTCCGCCACCGTCGTCGCGTCGGCGTCGGCCTGTCCGCGCACCTTGCCCTCGTCGTCGAACTCCAGCACGGTCCCGGCCGGCTCGAGGCGGTGGTAGATCTCGGGCACCGCGACCAGGTAGCCGTAGCCCGCGAGCCGCACCGCCCAGCGCAGCGACGGCTCGGTGAGCTGGAAGATGTCGGTGTAGAAGACGATGCCCGGATGGGGCCCGCCTTCGCGCGGGGCGGCCACGAACGTGCGCATGGCACGGCCGTCGA
Organism: uncultured Solirubrobacteraceae bacterium; assembly: GCA_963811595.1. Lineage (GTDB taxonomy): Bacteria > Actinomycetota > Thermoleophilia > Solirubrobacterales > Solirubrobacteraceae > DASQFQ01. Next base: position 62,278 of record CAWERW010000007.1, on the reverse strand, counting down.
CCGGGATGTCGACGTACTCGCGTGTGACGACCACGCGCGCATCCTCGCGCATGGCTAGCCTCGCGCGGGTGGCGAAGCGGATCGGCACCCTCCTGCGCGCGGGCGGCATCGACGTCGACACGCGCTCGACCCCCGGCTTCAAGCGGGGCAAGGCGGCGGCGCAGAAGGAGCAGGCCGAGCTCGCCCAGCGGCTCTCCGACCTGCAGGAGCAGCTCTACGCGGAGGGCCGCAGCGGCGGCGAGCGCAGCGTCCTGCTCGTGCTGCAAGGGCTCGACACCTCCGGCAAGGGCGGCACCGTCCGCCACGTGGTCGGCCAGTGCGACCCGTCCGGCCTGCACGTCGCGAGCTTCGGGCGCCCCACGGCGGAGGAGCGCAAGCACGACTTCCTGTGGCGTATCCGCCGGGAGCTCCCGCGGCCGGGCAAGCTGGGGGTCTTCGACCGCTCGCACTACGAGGACGTCCTCGCCGCGCGGGTCCGCAAGACCGTCGACCGCCGGACGTGGAGCCGGCGCTACGACGCCATCAACCGCTTCGAGGCCGAGCTGACCGACGGCGGCATGCGCGTCGTCAAGTGCTTCCTGCACATCTCGCGCGAGGAGCAGCGGGAGCGGCTGCTCGCACGGCTCGAGGATCCGACCAAGCGCTGGAAGTACAACCCGCGAGACCTCGAGGACCGCGAGCTGTGGGACGACTACATGGCCGCCTACGCCGATGTGCTCGAGCGCTGCAGCACCGGACACGCGCCGTGGCACGTCGTCCCGGCGGATCGCAAGTGGTACCGCAACTGGGCGATCACGCAGCTGCTGCTCGAGGCGCTCGAGGACCTCGGCCTGAGCTGGCCGGAGCCGGCCTACGACGTCGCCGAAGAACGGCGGCGCGTGCTGGAGATTCCCTAGAGTCCGCGACGTGGATCTCGATGCCGTCGAGGTGCGGGTGCTGGGGTGCCTGATCGAGAAGCAACGGACGACGCCCGACGTCTATCCGCTCAGCCTCAACGCGCTGCGCGCGGCGTGCAACCAGTCGACGAACCGCGACCCCGTGGTCGCCTATGACGAGCCGACGCTCCGCGACGGCCTGCACCGGCTCGCGCGGCGGCGCTGGGCGCGCTTTGCGAGCGGCGCGCGGGCCGCGAAGTACCGCCACCTGCTCGACGAGAACCCCGGCTGGACGGTCGAGGAGCAGGCGCTCATGGCCGTGCTCATGCTGCGCGGGCCGCAGACGCCGGGCGAGCTGCGCCAGCGGGTCGACCGGCTCTACTCGTTCGCCGACCAGGCGGCGTACGAGGCGACGCTGGCGCGGCTGCTGGAGCGCGGCTTCGTCGCGCGGCACGCGCGGCGGCCGGGGCAGAAGGAGGACCGCTTCGCGCATCGGCTGAGCGAGGACCTGGAGGACGAGCCCGCGGCTGCGCCGCCGCCTGCGCCGGTGCCCGTCGCCACGCCCGCGCCCGACGTCAACGGCGACCGCCTCGACCGCCTCGAGCGCGAGCTCGCCGCGCTCGCGGCCCAGGTGCGTGAGATTCGCGACGAGCTGGGGATAGAGTCCTAGCCGTGGGCTGCTTCATCGTCCTCTTCGCGCTGATCTCGCCCCGCCTCGCGCTGATCTTCGTCTGGCTGTTCTCGGACATCCTCAGCCGCTCGTTCGACTCGTGGCTGCTGCCGTTCATCGGCTTCTTCCTGCTGCCGTGGACGACGCTCGCCTACGCCGGGATGTGGGACTACGGCCCCGGTGGCCGGGTCGAGGACTTCGAGTGGTTCCTGGTCGGGCTCGCGTTCGTCATCGACCTCGGCGCCTACGGCGGCGGCGGTCGCGCCCGCCGCTCGCGCGACTGATCGAGCGGCGCGCCGACGTCCTGATCGTCGGCGGCGGGCTCGGCGGCGTCGCGGCCGCGATCGCGGCGGCGGGACGCGGGCTCGACGTCGTGCTGTCCGAGCCGACCGACTGGATCGGCGGGCAGCTCACGAGCCAGGCCGTGCCGCCGGACGAGCACCCGTGGATCGAGACCCACGGCTGCACCGCGACCTACCGGGCGCTGCGCGACGGCATCCGCGCGCACTACCGCGAGCGCTTCCCGCTCACCGCAGCGGCGCGCGCGGTGGTCGAGCTCAACCCCGGCGCGTGCTTCGTCTCGCGGCTCGGGCACGAGCCGCGCGTCGCGCTCGCGGTGCTCGAGGCGATGCTGCCGGCGGCGGTCGACCTGCGGCTCGAGCACGCGCCGGTCGCGGCGGAGGTCGAGGGCGACCGCGTGGCCGCCGTGACGCTGCGCGGGGGCGGCGAGGACACGGTGGTGGTCGCGGACTGGTTCCTGGACGCGAGCGAGACCGGCGAGCTGCTGCCGCTGTGCTCGTGCGAGCACGTCACCGGCTTCGAGTCGCGGGCGATGACCGGCGAGCCGCACGCGCCGGCCGAGCATCAGCCCGACAACCTGCAGCCGGTCAGCGTCTGCTTCGCCGTCGACCACCTCGAGGGCGAGGACCACACGATCCCGCGCCCGGCGCGCTACGCCGAGTTCGCGCCCGCGCTTCAGCTGGGTCGCGCCCGACCCGCAGACCAACCGCCCGGTCGCGCGGCGGCTCGAGCCCAACCCGGTCGAGGACGCGCTCGCGATCGGGCCCGACTTCTCCGACCCCGAGCTCGACAAGGACCTCTGGCGCTTCCGCCGCATCGCCGCGCGCGGGCTGTTCGAGCCCGGCGCCTACCGCTCCGACATCACGCTCGTGAACTGGCCGCAGATCGACTACCCGGACGAGGTCGTGCTCGACGGGCGCGCGGCCGGGGCGCGCGAGCTCAGCCTCTCGTTCCTCCACTGGATGCAGACCGACGGCGGCTTCCCCGGGCTGCGTCTGCGCGGGGACATCGTCGGCGACACGCCCGACGGGCTCGCCAAGCACGCCTACATCCGCGAGGCGCGGCGGCTGCGGGCCGTGACGACGGTCGTCGAGCAGGACCTCACCGACGGGCTCGCGCGCTTCCCCGACAGCGTTGGGATCGGCGCCTACCGCATCGACCTGCACCCGTCGACCGGCGGGGACCCCTACATCGATCTCGCCTGCCATCCGTTCGAGATCCCGCTGGGGGCGCTGGTTCCGGAGCGGCTGGAGAACCTGCTCGGTGCGGGCAAGGCGATCGGGACGACGCACATCACCAACGGCGCCTATCGGCTGCACCCGGTCGAGTGGAACGTCGGCGAGGCGGCCGGGCACGCGGTCGCGCACTGCGCGGCGCGCGGCATGACGCCGCGGGCGGTGCAGGCGGAGCCGGAGGCGCTCCAGCACGAGCTGGCGGCGGCCGGGGTGGACCTGCACTGGCGCCGCGGTTAGTGTCGCTCGATGCACCGGATGCGAGGGAGGCGACGCACCGGCGCGCTCAGCGTGCTGACGGCGCTCGCCCTCGCCGCGCCCGCGGCGGCCGCGCCGCCCACGTTCTCCGGGCCGACGCCCTTCTCCGCGGGAGCGGAGCCGATCGCTGTGGTCGCGGCGGACGTCAACGGGGACGGCAGCGCCGACCTGATCACCGCCAACTTCGGCACGAACGGCGCCGGCGGCAACTCGGTGCTCCTCAACACGACCGCGGCCGGCGCCACGACGCCGGCGTTCTCGGGCCCGACCCCGTTCGCCGCCGGCAACGCGCCCGGCTCGGTGACCGCCGCCGACCTCAACGGCGACGGCAGGAACGACTTGGCCTCGGCGAACCTCTTCGCCGGCGGGCCCGGCGGCAACACGGTGCTGCTCAACACGACGGCGCCGGCTGCCGCGGTGCCGGCGTTCAGCGGCCCCACGCCGTTCGACGCCGCGAGTGGCTCGCGCTCGATCGTCGCAGCCGACCTCAACGGCGACGATCGTCCCGACCTCGCCACCGCGAACTTCTTCATCAACGGCACCGGCGGCAACACCGTCCTGCTCAACACGACCGCGGCGAGCGCCACCACGCCGAGCTTCAGCGGCCCCACCGCGTTCGCGGCCCAGGCCGCGATCGCCCTCGTCGCCACCGACGTGAACGTCGACGGCCGGCCCGACCTGGTCAGCGCGAACGACCCCAACAGCGGCCCCGGCACCCTCACGGTCCTGCTCAACACGACCGACGCGGGCGCCACCACGCCGAGCTTCAGCGGCCCCGCCGCGCTCCCGGCCGGCAGCAACCCGCACGCGCTCGCCACCGCCGACGTCAACGCGGACGGCAGGCCCGACCTGATCGCCACGGAGAGCGACTTCGGCGTCGGCCGCAACCTCGTGCTGCTCAACACGACACCGGGGGGCGCCGCGACGCCGAGCTTCAGCGGCCCGACCGCGTTCGGGGCCGGGATCAGCCCGTTCGGCGTCGATGCCGCGGACGTCAACGGGGACGGCAGGCCGGACCTCGTCTCCCCGGATGCCACCACCAACGGCGCCGGCGGCAACACCGTCCTCGTCAACACGACGCCGGCCGGCGCGTCGACGCCGAGCTTCGAAGGCCCCAGCCCGCTGCCCGCCGGGAATGGGCCCAACGCGCTGACCGCCGCGGATCTCAACGCCGACGGCCGGTCCGATCTCGTCACCGCGAACCGGAACACGGACGGCGCCGGCGGCCTGACGGTCCTCCTCAACACCACGCCGCCGCCGCTCTCGCTCGACGACGCGGACCACGCGTTCGGGACGCAGCCGGCGAGCACGCTCAGCCCGCCCACGACGTTCACGATCAGCAACCGCAGCGACGCGGCGCTCCCGCTCCAAGTCCGCCGGTCGGGCCACCGGGACGACTTCATCATCAGCAGCAACGAGTGCGGCGAGGGCGTCGCGGGCGATGGCACGTGCACGGTCTCGATCCGCTTCGCGCCCACCACGGCGGGCGCGCGCGCCGCGACGCTGAGCATCGACGACCCCGGGCCACAGACCGCGCTGACGGTCGCGCTGACCGGCACGGGCGGGGCGCTCCCGGAAGGCCCGCAGGGCCCGGCCGGCACGGACGGGACGGACGGTACGAACGGCGCGAACGGGTCGAACGGCGCCACCGGGCCGGCCGGACCCGCCGGACCCGCCGGACCGCAGGGCGCGAGAGGCCCGGCCGGCCGCGACGCACGGGTCACGTGCAAGGTCTCGAAGCCCAAGCGCCGCTCGCGCGCGCCGAAGGTGACGTGCCGGGTCAGGTTCACCGGCGCCCGCGCCGCGACGTGGCGGCTGAGCCGCCGCGGGCGCACGAGCGCCGCCGGCAAGGTGCGCGCCAACGGCACGCTCCGCCTCGGCCGCCTCGCGCCCGGCCGCTACACGCTGCGCATCGCCGGTCGCACCAGGGCGACCATCCGCGTCCGCTAGGCCGGCGCTCCGAAGTGGAAGCCCTGGGCGAACGGGCAGCCGAGCTCGCGCAGCAGCGCCGCCTGCGCCTCGTTCTCGACCCCCTCGGCCACCACGCCGAGCCCGAGCGCTGACGCCATCGAGACCACGGACGCGACGATCGCCGCGTCCTGCGACGAGCGGCCGAGGTTGGCCACGAACGACCGGTCGATCTTGATCGCGTCGATCGGGAAGTCCTTGAGGTGCTGGAACGACGAGTAGCCGGTGCCGAAGTCGTCGAGCACGATCCGCACGCCGAGCTCGTGCAGCCGCTCGAGGTTGGTGACGATCGCGGGGGTGACGCCGAGCAGGACGGTCTCCGTGAGCTCCAGGCTCAGCGCGCCCGGCTTGAGGTTGCCCGCGCGCAGCGCGCCCGCGACGACGCTCAGCAGGTCGGGTTGCGCGACCTGGCGGGCCGACAGGTTGACCGAGATCCAGCCGCCGGTGTCGGCCACGAGCCGCGCGCCGGCGCGGCAGGCGTGCTCGAGCACCCATGAGCCGATCGGGATGATCAGGCCGGACTCCTCGGCGACCGGGATGAACTCCGCGGGCCCCATCTCGCGGCCGACGCGCCGCCAGCGCAGCAGCGCCTCGTGGGCCGCCGTAGCGCCGTCGGCGAGCGAGACGATCGGCTGGAACACGAGCTCGAGCTCGGCGCGCTCGAGCGCCCCCTCGAGCTCGCTCTCGGTGCGGATGCGCTCCGCCGCGCGGCGTCGCAGGCGCTCGTCGAACAGCTCGACGCGGCCGCTGCCGCGCTCCTTCGCCCGGTACGCGGCGGCGTCGGCGTGGCCGATCAGCACGTCGGGATCGGTGGCGCGCGTGCCGAGCGCGATGCCGATGCTCGCGGCCACCGTGTGCTCGACGCCGGCGACCTCGATCGGCTCCTGCACGGAGGTCGCCACGCGCCAGCCGAGCGCCAGTGCCGTGCGCTCGTCGACCGACTCGCACACGACGACGAACTCGTCGCCGCCCAGCCGCGCCACGGTGTCGGCCGGCCGCACCGCGGCGTCCATGCGGCGCGCGAGCGCGATCAGCAGCTCGTCGCCCGCGGCATGGCCGAACAGGTCGTTGACGCGCTTGAAGTTGTCGACGTCGACGTAGAGGACCGCGGTGGCGGTCCCCTCGCGCTCGGAGACCGCGAGCGCGCGCTCGATGCGGTCGCGGCAGAGTGTGCGGTTGGCGAGCCCGGTGAGCGAGTCGTGCAGCGCCTGGTGGCGCATCTGCTCCTCGAGGTGCAGGCGCGAGAACGCGATCGCCAGCACGTTCGCGACGGCCTGCAGGAACGAGCCCTCCTCCTCGCCGAACGCGTCCTCGCGCGTGCTCGAGGCCGCCAGCGCGCCGTACACGCGATCGCCGGTGTGGATCGGCACGCTCACGCGGCTCGGGGCCGCCTCGAGCGCGCCCCAGGCGGCGATCTCGCGCGGGTTGGCGAGCACCTCGACCCGCTCGACGCCGAGCGTCGCGCGGATGCGCTCCTTGGCCTCTTCGCCCAGCTCGTCCGGCCCGACGCCGCGCAGCGCGCGCTCGCCGAGCGCCGCCACGGCGGCCTGCTGGGCCGCCTGGCGCCGCATCCGCTGGTCGGCGTCGAGCCGGCCGGAGATGTCGCGCCCGATCGCGAGCAGCAGCGGCCCCTCGTCGGTCTCGACGATGCCCCAGCTCATCTCGCCGACGAACTCGGTGCCGTCGCGGCGCACGCCGTAGGCGCGCTCGGTGAAGCGCATGGGGTGCTCGAGCTCGAAGTAGAGCTCGAGGTTGGCCCGGTAGCGCGCGCGGACGCGCTCCGGCCACAGCAGGTCGATGGGCTTGCCGAGCAGCTCCTCGCGCCGGTAGCCGAACAGCGCCTCGGCGAGGTGGTTGGCGAACACGATGCGGCCGTCGCGGGCCGCACCGACGGTGGCGTCGGGGAGGCCCTCCAGCACATTGAGCAGCGCGGCATCGGCGCGCCTGAGCGGGTCAGGCGCCGGTTGCACGGGTGAACGTCACGGGTCGCGTGATGGTGGCATCGTCGCGGCGCACCCACTGCATGAGAGCAGCCAGCCCGGGCTGGCCGCTCGGTGGAGGTACGATCGAGGACGTGACAACGACCTTTCCGTCAGGTCGGCTCCGTGGTGACGACCTGCTCCGCGCGGTCGCCGAGGGTACCGCCGGCGCGGTCGGCGACGAGTTCCTGCGCTGCCTCGCGCAGCACGTCGCGGAGGCGTTCGCGGCGAAGATGGTGCTGATCGTCGAGGCCTCGGACCCCTCCGGGACGCACGTGCGCTCGCTCGCCTCCTGGTACGACGGGGCGTTCATCGAGGAGCCGTTCGAGTACGACACCGCGGGCACGCCCTGCGCGGTCACGACCGACTACCCGTGGGTGGCGTTCCCCGAGGCGCTGACCGAGCGCTTCCCGAAGGCCGCCATCGCGATCAACCTCGGGCTGCAGAGCTACCTCGCGGTCTGCCTGCGCTCCTCCGACGACGTGCACCTCGGCCACCTCGCGGTGCTCGACTCGCGCCCGATGGAGGCGGACGAGGAGGACGCCGCGGCGCTGCGGATCTTCGCGGCCCGCGCATCCGCCGAGCTCGAGCGGCGCAACCAGGCGAAGGCGCTCGAGGCGTCGCGGGCCCGCGTCATCGACGCGGCGGACCGGGAGCGCCGGCGGGTCGGGCGCGACCTCCACGACGGCGCTCAGCAGCGGCTGCTCGCGGTCTCGAACCTGCTGCGCGTCTCGCGCATGAAGCTCGACGAGTCAGACCCCGCGGCCGAGCTGATCGCGCGCGCGGAGGATGAGCTCACGCAGGCGCACGGGGAGCTGCGCAAGCTCGCGCGCGGCCTGCACCCCGTGGCGCTTGACCGAGCGCGGGCTCGGCTCCGCGCTGGAGTCGCTGGCTGACGCCTCCGACGTGCCGGTCGACATCGAGACGTGCGACCGCGCGCTGCCGCTGCCGGTCGCGCGCGCGGCGTACTTCATCGCGTCGGAGTCGCTGGCCAACTGCACCCGCTACGCGAGCGCGAGCCGGATCACGGTGCGCGTCATCGACGAGGGCGACTCGCTCGTGGTCGAGGTCTCCGACGACGGGGTCGGCGGCGCCGACCCGGCGTGCGGGACCGGCCTGCTCGGGCTCGTCGACCGCGTCGAGGTGCTGGGCGGCCGGCTCGAGGTCCACAGCCCGGTCGGCGAGGGCACACGCGTGCGTGCGACGATCCCCCTGCCGCATGACTGACCGCCTCCACTTCACCGACGACGACGAGGCCAACGAGCTGCTCGTCCAGGACCCGTTCGCGCTGCTCGTCGGCTTCGCCCTCGACCAGCAGGTGACGGTGCAGAAGGCGTTCGCGGGGCCGCTGGTGCTGCGCGAGCGGCTCGGCACGCTCGACCCAGGGCGCGTGGCGACGGCGCCGCTGGAGGAGATCTTCCGCCAGCGACCGGCGATCCACCGCTTCCCCGGGTCGATGGCCAAGCGCGTGAGCGCCCTGGCGGCGCACGTGGCCGAGGAGTACGACGGCGACGCCGCGCGGGTGTGGACTCAAGCCGGGTCGAGCGAGGAGCTCAAGGCGCGGATCGAGGCGCTGCCGGGGTTCGGCGAGATGAAGGTCAAGGCGCTCGGCGCCGTGCTCGCCAAGCGCTTCGGCGTCGCGCTGGCCGAGCCGCTCGTGCCATCGCACCCGACGCTCGGGGACGTCGACTCGCCCGAGGCGCTCGCCGAGTATCAGGCGGGCAAGCGCGCGCACAAGGCGGCCCTGCGGGCCGCCGCTGCCGCTAGCTGAGCGCGGCCTCCGCCTCGCTCGCGAGCAGCGCGGCGCCGATCGCGCCGCCGAGGTCGCCGAGCTGCGCGAGATGCACCGGCGGCGGGCGGTGGTCGGCGAACACGTGCGGGAGCATGGCGTGCTCGATCCGCTTGCGGTAGGGGTCGCCGAGCCGCACGCCGAGCCCGCCGCCGATGATCACCGCCTCGACGTCGAGCAGGTTGATCGCCGACGCGATCCCGGCGCCGAGCGCCTCGATCGCGCGGTCGATCAGCCGCACCGCGAGCGGGTCCTGGCGCACGAGGGCGCGCGCCCAGATGCCGGAGGTCAGGCGCTCGCGGCCGCGCTTCTCCATGATGTTGAAGAGCTCGGTCTGCTCACCCTTCTTGACGAGCTCGCGGGCGCGCGTCTCCATCGCGCCGCGGCCGGCGTAGGCCTCCATGCAGCCGTGGCGGCCGCACGGGCACTTCGCGCCGCCGGTCTTGATGACCATGTGGCCGATCTCGCCGGCCGCGTCGCGGCCGAGCCACAGCTCGCCGTCGATCACGATGCCGCCGCCGACGCCGGTGCCCCAGAACACGCCGAGCATCGAGCGGTAGGCCTGGCCGGCGCCGAGCTTCGCCTCCGCCATCGTCGCGACGTTGACGTCGTTGCCGAGCGACACGGGCGGGCCGAGGGCGTCCTTGAGCGCGCCGGCGAGCGGGAACGAGCCCTCCCAGCCGGGGAGGTTGCGGGCGGTCGTGACGATGCCGTTCTCGTCGTCGACGTCGCCGGGCGAGCCGACGCCGATCGAGCTCAGCTCGGACGGCTCCGTCTCGGCCTCGGCGCTGGCGATGCGGATCGTCTCGGCGATCGTGTCGGCGACGTCCTGGGGGCCGCCGTGGGTCGGCGTCGGCAGGCGGCTCTGGCCGAGCACCGAGAAGCGCTCGTCGACGATGACGGTCTGGACCTTGGTCCCGCCGAGATCGACGCCGGCGCGGAGGGTGGTCATGCCGGGCATTGAATCGGATCGCGGCAGTAGGGTCGCGTCCCGTGTCCGAGTCCACACCGCTGGAGCGCGTACGCGCGGCCTGCCTGGCGCTTCCTGAGGTCACCGAGCGGCTCTCGCACGGGTCGCCGACCTGGTTCATCCGCGGCAAGAAGACGTTCGTCATGTACCTCGACGACCACCACGGCGACGGCCGGCTCGCGCTCTGGTGCGCGGCGCCCGAGGGGATGCAGCGGGCGCTGATCGAGGGCGAGCCCTCGCACTACTTCGTGCCGCCCTACGTCGGGCACCGCGGCTGGGTGGGCGTGCACCTCAACCGCGGGCTCGACTTCAACGAGATCGCGGGGGCGATCGAGGAGGCCTACCTCACGGTCGCTCCGAAGCGGCTCGCCGACGAGGCGATCCGGGCGCGTTCGCGCTAGCGGGCGAACTTCGGGTCGAGGTTCCCGCCCGTGCGCTCGAGGATGACGACCGGGATCTCGCGGTCGGTTTTCGCCTGGTACTCGTCGTAGGGCGGCCACTCCTGGGTCATCTGCGGCCACAGCTCGGCGCGCTCCTCCGGCGTCGCGTCGCGTGCGCGGGCGGAGAACCTGTCGCCGTAGATCTGGACCTGGACGTCCGGGTTCTCGCGCAGGTTGAGGTACCAGCCGGGGTGCTGGGGGTTGCCGCCCTTGGAGGCGACGACGACCGGGTTGTCGCCATGCATCCCGTAGATCAGCGCGTTCAGGCGCTCCGCGCCTGACTTGCGCCCGGTCGTGGTGAGGATCAGCGTCGACGAGCCGTCGCGCCAGTCGTGACCGACCTCGCCGTCCGTCTCGAGATAGGCCTCAACGTGCTTGGGCCCGTGGAGCTGGTGGCATCGAGTTCGCGGACATCAGACATGTGTGGGAGCTCTCCATCGGTGGCGCATCTCGCTTCTGGCCTTCCCGGTTTTGCCGATGAGGACACCGATGGTCGAGCGGCGGGCAGCGCGCGCCGCGTGCGTAAATCGCAGCGCGGGCTGGCGGTGCGGTCGCAGCGCTCCTGCTCGGCGTTGCGGTCGGACTGCTCCTGGGCTTCACGAGCGGGCGTTCCGTCGCCGACGCGGCCGAGGAGCCCTCACGGAGCCGGCCTTGGCGGCGGCCGTCGCGTAGCCGCATGTGAGGGATACGCTCGGGTGATGGACTATCGCCAGCTCGGGCACTCGGGCCTCCGGGTGTCCGCCCTCACCCTCGGCACGATGACCTTCGGCGGCCGCGGCCACTGGGGCCGCGTCGGCGGCACCGACGTGGACGTCGCCACCCGCCAGGTCGACATGTGCCTCGACGCGGGCGTCAACCTCATCGACACCGCGGACGTCTACTCCGAAGGCCTGTCGGAGGAGATCGTCGGCAAGACCCTCAAGGGCCGCCGCGACCGCGTGCTGCTCGCCACCAAGGCGCGCTTCGCGATGGGCGACGGCCCCAACGACGCCGGGCTCTCGCGCCACCACATCATCCGCGCCTGCGAGGCGAGCCTGCGCCGCATGGGCACGGACCACATCGACCTCTACCAGGTGCACGAGTGGGACGGCCAGACACCGCTCGAGGAGACGCTCGACGCGCTCGACCACCTCGTCCGGTCGGGCAAGGTGCGCTACATCGGCTGCTCCAACTACGCCGGCTGGCACCTGATGAAGGCGCTCGGGGTCTCCGAGCGACGCGGCTACCAGCGCTTCGTCTCGCAGCAGATCTACTACTCGCTGCAGTCGCGCGACGCCGAGTACGAGCTCGTTCCCGGCCGGCCTCGACCAGGGTGTCGGCATCCTCGTCTGGAGCCCGCTCGCGGGCGGGCTGCTGTCGGGCAAGTACCGCCGCGGCCAGGACATGCCCGAGGGCTCGCGGCACCTGACGGACTGGAACGAGCCGCCGGTGCACGACGAGGAACAGCTCTACGACATCGTCGAGGTGCTCGTCGAGATCGCCGAGAGCCGTGGCGTGTCGCCCGCGCAGGTCGCACTGGCGTGGACGCTGGGCCGGCCCGGGATCTCGACGGTGGTCGTGGGGGCGCGCACGGAGGAGCAGCTCGCCGACAACCTCGGCGCCGCCGACCTGGCGCTCGAGGACGACGAGCGCTCGCGGCTCGACGAGGTCAGCGCGCCGCGGCTGATGTACCCGTACTGGCACCAGGCGAAGTCGGCGAGCGAGCGCCTCAGCGAGGCCGACCTCACGCTGCTGGGAGCCCACGTCTGAGCGATCGGCCGACCGCCTACTGGCTGAAGGCGGTCGGCCACGCGCGCGGGCCGCTGAGCGAGGACTGGCTGGCGCAGCGGCCGGAGCTGCTCACGCGCACCGGCTTCCCGCGGCGCCCGCGGATCGCGCCCGACGACCGGCTCGTCCTCTACGCGTCGGTGTGGCGGCGCGTGTTCGCGATCGCGCACGTGATCGGCGAGCCCGAGGCGCGCGAGCACCCGCGCTGGCCGTGGACGATCGCGATCGAGACGCTGCTCGTGGTGCCGGTGCTCGACGCGGCGCCGCCGGTCGAGGCGATCGGCGTCGCGGCGCGCAGCATGAGCCAGCAGTCGCACATCTCGATCGAGCGCGGCCACTACGACCGCGCGGTCGAGGCGATCGCGTCGATCGCCCGCTAGTCCTCGTCGGCGTCGAGCAGCGCGTTCGGGTCGTCGGACTCGTGGAGGAGGAACCCGGCGGCGTCGAGCACCTTGCGGTCGCGCAGGCGGCAGAGGCGCTCGAGGCAGGCGTCCTCGGCATCCCACATCCCGACGGCGGCCGACTCCGGCAGCGGCGTCAGGCCGCTCGTCTCCGGCTCCTCGATCGCGTGGCGCAGCCACAGCAGCTCGTCGGAGATGCGCCGCGCCGCCTCCGCCTCCGCCTCCGGCGTCGAGTCGGCGGGCTCGGCGCGCCGCTCCGGCATGTCGGGCGGCGGGGCGAACGCGACCTCGAGGGCGGAAAGCCAGTCGGGTTCATGTCGGACGAGCTCGAGGAGGGCCATTCGCCAGGATTCCCCCCGCGAGCAGGGAACTAATCGCTCGATCCTTTGTCCCGCTGGCCAGTCTTGGACACATGACGATTGTCCAGGCTGTCCATCGACCCGCGCCCCCGGGAAGCCGATACTGCTCGTGTGATCACCGTGGCCGCCCTCGCTGCGCCGTTCGGCCGGGACCTGGAGCGCGCCTTCGCGCGCATCGAGGCCGCGGTGGCGCGGGCGCGGGAGCAGGGCACGCGGCTGCTCGTGCTGCCGGAGTCGGCGCTCGGCGGCTACATCCGCGAGCCCGGTCCGGAGGAGAGCGCGCCCGACGTGCCGTCCGGGCTGCATCCGGACGGTCCCGAGATCGCGCGCCTGATCGCGCTCGCGGGCGACATGGTCGTCTGCGCCGGCTACACCGAGGCGGCGGAGGAGGGGCTCTACGCGTCGGCCGTGTGCGTCAGCGGCGACGGCGTGCTCGGCCGCCAGCGCAAGGTCCACCTCCCGCCCGCCGAGCGCTTCGCCTACTCCGCCGGCGACGGCTTCGCCGCCTTCGACACCCCGGCCGGCCGGCTCGGGATGCTGCTCTGCTACGACAAGCTCTTCCCCGAGGCGGGGCGCTCGCTCGCGCTCGACGGCGCGGAGGTCGTGTGCTCGCTGTCGGCCTGGCCGGTCGACCGCATGAGCCCCGCGCGGCGGATCCGCGACGACCGCCAGACGCGCCACTTCGACCTCTGCGACAGCGCCCGCGCGATCGAGAACCAGGTCTTCGTCGTCTCCGCCAACCAGACCGGGCGCTGGGGGCCGCTGCGCTTCCTCGGCGCGGCGAAGGTCGTCGACCCGTACGGCGCGGTGCTCGCGCGCACCGGCGCGCGCGAGGGGCTCGCGGTGGCCGAGGTCGACCTGGCGGCGCTCGCGGACGCGCGGATGGTCATCGACCACCTCGCCGACCGCCGGCCCGACGCCTATGCGCCGGCGGCCGCCGCGGCCGCGGCGCTCGGCGTCGCACACTGATACCGGGTACGGTTTCGAAACCATGTGCGGCATCGTCGCGGAGCACGGAGGCTCTGATCCGGAGCAACTCGAGCGGATGCTCGAGCGCCTCGCGCACCGCGGGCCCGACGACCGCGGGACCGTCGAGGTGGACGGCAGCTGGCTCGGCCACCGGCGGCTGTCGATCGTGGACGTCGGGGGCGGCCAACAGCCGCTCTGCACGCGCGACGAGAGCGCGTGGCTCGTCGGCAACGGCGAGGTCTACAACCACGAGGAGGTGCGCGCCGGCCTCGCCGACCGCGATCTGCTGACCACCTCCGACAACGAGGTCGCGCTGCACCTGATCGACGAGCGCGGGACCTCCGGGCTGTCCGAGCTGAGCGGGATGTTCGCGTTCGTGATGGCCGGCCGCGACGGGCGCTTCGTCGCCGCGCGCGACCCGGTCGGGATCAAGCCGCTCTACTGGGCGCGGCGGAACGGCGCGGTCCGCTTCGCGTCCGAGATGCACGCGTTCGACCCCGAGTGGCAGGCGCTCGTCGAGCCGTTCCCGCCCGGCTGCGCCTGGACGCCGGAGCAGGGGCTCGTCCGCTTCGCCTCCGCCGTGCCGCCGCAGCGCGCGGCCGTCATCGACCGCGACGAGCTGCTGACCGGCACGCGCGACACGCTCGTGCGCGCGGTCCGCCAGCAGATGATGGGCGACGTCAACGTCGGCGTCTTCCTGTCCGGCGGCCTCGACTCCTCGCTCGTGGCGGCGATCGCGGCGCGGATCGCACGCGAGCGCGGCCGGCGCCTACAGACGTTCGCGGTCGGCACCGAGGGCTCACCCGACCTCGCCGCCGCCCGGCTCGTCGCCGAGCACCTCGACTGCGAGCACGTCGAGGTCACCTACACGGCGGCCGAGGCGCTCGAGTCGCTGCCGAACGTCGTGCGCGCGATCGAGTCCTTCGACCCCGGGCTCGTGCGCAGCGCGGTGCCGAACTACATGCTCGCCCGCACCACGCGCCAGCACGTCAAGGTCGTGCTCACCGGCGAGGGCGCGGACGAGCTGTTCGCGGGCTACGAGTACATGCGCGAGTTCACCGACGACAACGCGCTGCACGCCGAGCTCGAGCGCACCGTGCGCTCGCTGCACAACCTCAACCTGCAGCGCTGCGACCGCGTGACGATGGCCCACGCGGTCGAGGCGCGCGTGCCGTTCCTCGACCGCGCGGTGATCGCCTGGGCGCTGCGCATCCCTCCCGCAGAGAAGCAGGGCGAGCCCGAGAAGCGCCTGCTGCGCGAGGCGTTCACGGGCTGGCTCCCGGACGACCTGCTGTGGCGCGCGAAGGCCGAGTTCGGCGACGGCAGCGGGGCGCGCGACGCGCTCTCGCGCGCCGTCGAGGAGACGGTCTCCGACGCCGAGTTCGAGGCCGAGCGCGGCGCCGTCGAGCCGGCGCTGCGCACGAAGGAGGAGCTCGCCTACTACCGCGTCTGGCGCGAGCACCTCCAGGGCATCAGCGCCGAGCGGACGCTCAGCCGCTTCGCCCGCGCCTGAGGAGCCCCTCGAGGAACTCGGCACGCCCGGATGCACCGCCTGTTCCTCGAGGGACTCCTAGAGCGCCGCCTGCAGGACCTCGCGCGCGATCGGCGCCGCGGTCGTGCCGCCCTGGCCCTGGCCGACGAGCATCACGGCGACGGCGAACTCGGGCGAGCGCGCCGGCGCGAAGGCGACGAACCAGGCGTCGGTGTTCTTCGGGTCCTGCGGGCCGTCGGCGGTGGGCCGCAGCTCCGCGGTGCCCGTCTTGCCCGCGACCTCGACGCCCGGCACGCGGGCGTTGACGCCGGTGCCGCCGGCCACGACCGCGAGCATCATGTCGCGCACCTGGGTCGCGACCCGCCGCGGCACGGCGCGCTTGCGGATCACCTTGTCCGAGCGCACGATCCGCGGCGAGGCGTGCACGCCTCGGTTGGCGATCGTGGCGCCCACGGCCGCCATCGACAGCGGCGTGGCGAGGTCGCGCTCCTGGCCGATCGCGGCGGCGCCGACCGCGAGGTCGTCCTTGAGGTCGCGCGGGAAGCGGCTGATGACCGCGCCCGGCACGCGCGGCGGCGTGTTGAAGCCGAAGCGCTCGGCGGCCGCGACCATCCGCTTGCGGCCGACCTCGGCGCCCAGCGGCGCGAACACGGAGTTGCACGAGTGCGCGAACGAGTTGCTCAGCGAGCCGCCGCAGGACTCGTCGCCCGCGTTGCGCACGCGCACCCCGGACAGCGTCGCCGCCGTGCGGACCGGGAAGCTCTCGGACGGCGACGTGACCTTCGCCTGCAGCGCCGCCGCGAGCGTGACGATCTTGAACGTCGAGCCGGGCGGCTGGGGCGAGGCGGTGGCGAGGCCGCTGAGCGCGAGCACCGCGCCGTCGCGCGGGCGCACCACCGCGACGCCGCCGAGGCGGTCGCCGAGCGCGCTGACCGCTGCGCGCTGGAGGCCGGGCCGGATCGTCGCGCGCACCGACCGCCCGCGGCGCGCCTTGGTGCTCGCGATCACCCGCGAGCCGAAGCGCAGCTCCGCGCTCGGGCGGCCGGCGAGCCGGTCGTTGTACGCCCGCTCGAGCCCCGAGCCGGGCTCGCCCGCGACGGGCGGCTCGCCGGCCAGGGCGGCGGCGCTCGGCTCGCGGTCGAGGCGGCGGCCGTCGGCGGCGAGCACGGAGGCGCGCCGCGGCGTCGCGCGCACGCGCCGGTTGACGCGCTCGCCGGGCCGCAATCCGGGCAGCCGCAGGTAGGGCCGCCAGCGGACGCCGACGCGCTCGCCGACCCGCGTGACCGGCAGCGAGATCCGCCCGCGCAGGTTGCCGAACAGCTTCGTGCGCACGGTCACGGGCATCGTCACGCGACCGCCCTTCTCCTCGCTGACGCGGCCGACCGCGACGCGCTGCACGGTCGCCTCCGAGTCGGCCATCCGGTAGTCGGCGGCGAAGCGGCGGGCGGAGTACTTCGAGCGCGCGTCGGCGTCGAGCTCGCGGTACATGGCCGCGGCGTCCCGCCGCTCCCAGGCGCTCGCGAAGCGCACGGCCGTGTCGCGCAGCTCGGCGTGGTCCCGCGCGCGCTCGCGCAGCACGTATCCGACCGCCCCCGCCGCCGCGAGCAGGAGCAGCAGGATCGCGAGCGGGAGGAGCGGCAGCCGGCGCCGCCGCCGGCGGCCGGGCTCGAGCCAGCGCACGCCGCCGCGGGAGCGGCGGGAGGAGGTGAACATCGGTCGCTGACGGCGACGGCGCGGCAACTACTCGGCGGAGCTCAGGAACTCGAAGAACGTCGCGCTCCATCGCTCCGCCGCGTCGATCGGGGGGAAGTGGCCGGAGCCCTCGAACAGCTCCATCACGACCCGGCCGCCGCGCTCGCCGTAGCGCTGGAGCACCGAGCGGATCTGGAAGACCATGGCCTGGGGCGGGAACGCCTCTTCGCCCGGCCAGCCGGGCACCACGCCGAGCTGCCCCAGCGTGCCCATCTCCCACGGCGAGCCGTCCGCGACCACGATGTCCGCCGTGCCGTGGGTCCACAGGATCGGCGGCTTCGGGTCGAGCTCGACGATGTCGCTCCAGTTGCAGTGCTCGCCGGACAGCGCGTTGAGGATCCCGCGCGTGCCCGGCGCCACGCCCGGCCAGTTCTCGGACGGCGTGGAGTCGCCGGGGTAGCCGTCGTCGCCGGTGACCGACTTGAGCACCTCGTCGAGCAGCTCCTCGAGGCGCGGCTCCTCGTGGCTCGGCGCCCAGTACGAGCTGCGCAGCACGTTGCGCGGCGCGGTGTCGCCCTGGTCGGAGCGGTCGTTCGCCTCGACGCGGGCCGCGAACTCCGGGTTGCCGGTGCCGCCGCCGGTGCCGGCCCAGTCGGGCCAGCAGGGCGTGCCGTCGGCGTGGGTGCCGCCGTAGCCGTAGGGCGAGACGGGGTCGATGAAGGTGAGCGAGGCGACGGGGCGCTCGAGCGCGTAGGCGGCGATCGCCGCGCCGCCCGTGGACCAGCCCGCGAGGTGCGGCGGGCGCTCGATGCCGAGCGCCTGGAGCAGCGCGTGCGTGTCGTCGGCCCAGTCGCGCAGGCCGCGCGTGGCGTCGATCGGCAGCGGCTCGGAGTCCCCGAACCCGCGCATGTCCGGCGCGATCAACCGGTAGCGCTCGGGCGCGCCGTCGAACAGGTGCGTGAAGAAGCGGCCGGTGGAGAGGTTGCCGTGCAGCAGGACGACCGGCACGCCGTCCTCGGGGCCGGACTCGACGTAGTGGGTCTCCATGCGGCTGGTCTGGAGCAGGGGCACGCCGATCATTGTGGCGGGAATGAATCGCGGCCGCCCGGCGTCTGAGTGAAGTGATGTCCGAGATCGCCATCGCCAGCCTCGTCCTCGACCCCCGGTTCAACGGCCCGCCCGGCACCGCCAACGGCGGCTACGCGTGCGGCGCGTTCGGCGAGCTCGTCGACGGGCCCGCGGAGGTCTCGCTGCACTCCCCGCCGCCGCTCGGCGTGCCGCTCGACGTCGCGTTCCTCCCCGAAGGCGAGCTCGAGGTCGAGTACGAGGGCCGCCTGGTGGCCCGTGCGCGGCCGGTCGACGAGGTCGACGTCGAGCCGCCCGTGCGGCCGACGCTCGCCGAGGCGCGCGAGGCCTCGCGCCGGCATCCCGGCCACGGGATCGAGAGCTTCTTCTCCGACTGCTACGTGTGCGGCTCGCGGCGCCACGACGGGCTCGGCATCCACTTCGGCCCGCTGCGCGGGCACGCCGACGTCAACGCCGCCGTCTTCCTCCCCGACGCCACGGTGCCCAACCGCGACGGCCTCGTCGCGCCCGACATGGTGTGGGCCGCGCTGGACTGCCCGAGCCACACGCCGCCGCTGTGGGACCCGGAGCGCCCGAGCCTGCTCGCGCGGCTCGCGGTCGAGCGGCTCGACTGCGTCGAGGTCGGCGAGCCGGCGATCGCGGTCGGCTGGCACATCGCCAGCGAGGGCCGCAAGCACCACACCGCCTCGGCGCTGCTCAACCGCGACGGCCGCGTGCTCGCACGCGCCCGCGCGCTGTGGATCACGCCGGCGGGCACTCCACGTTGACGTAGCCCGAGCGGAACGGCCGCTCCTCGCCGGTGCCCTCGTCGAACGCGTGGCGCCACACGCAGCCGGTGTCGTTGGTGAGCAGGTGCAGCGACACCGACGTCTCGGGCGAGGTCGTGCGCACGCGGTGGATGTCGTCGCGCGGCGGCAGCAGCGCGTAGAAGTCGCCGGGCCGCAGGGCGCGCGCCTCGGTGCGCGCGAGCGCGCCGGCGTCGTCGCGCGCGTAGATCTCCTCGTCCTGGGTGCCGCGGTAGAGGCCGACGAGGCCCCAGGCGAGGTGGTCGTGGATCGGCGTCTGCGAGCCGGAGGGGACGACGAGCGCGAACAGCGTCAGCGAGCGGTCGCCGGCGCGGAACAGCAGCCACTGGCCGATGCCGCCGCCCATGCCGCTCTCCGGGTCGCCCTCCTGGTACTTCGAGGGCAGCCACTCCGCGTCGGCGAGCAGCTCGGCGAAGCGCGGGCGGATCGCGTCGCACGCCGCCTCCGGCGAGGCCGACGTCGCGATCGCCTGGCGCACGTCGCCGATGAACCCGCGGACGACCGCCGTGTCGAGGAGGTACTCGTCGTTCACCCGTGCCACCCCGACCAGCGGTTGACCGCGATCTCGAGCACCGGGCCGTCGGGCGGCGCGTCGGCGTACTGCGCGTAACGCGCCCGCAGCAGCTCGGCCGCGCGCGGCAGCGTCTCGTGGACGGTCCCGGTGCCGTCGGCGCGCGCCCACCAGATGACGTCCCAGTCGTCGTCGACGTAGTGGTCGGCGAGCAGCGCGACCTGCGGGTTGGCCATGACGTTGCGCAGGCGCTTGAGGTCGTGCGTGCGCTTGGGCTTGGGGTCGACCGCGCTGTAGATCGTGTCGCCGTCGAGCGCGAACACGAGCGGGACGATGTGCGGCTTGCCGTCGGCGTCCGCGGTGGCGAGGCGCACGCAGCGCGCGCCGGCGAAGCGCTCGCGAGCCTCCTGCGGGCTCATTCGCCGCGCAGCTCGCGGACGGCGTCCTCGAAGCGCTCGAGCTCGCGCTCGACCGGGCCGCGCTTCGCCGCGGGCAGCCAGCGCACGACGCGGTCGACGCCGGCGGCCTGGTACTCGGCGAGCACCTCGGCGTCGGCCGGCACGCCGAAGATCGTCACCGGCACGTGGCCGCGGCCCTCCTCCTGCGCGCGCCGGCGCAGCTCCGGGATCCGCTCGAGCGCGTTGCCGTGCCGGTGCTGGGGCGCCCACGCGTCGCCGTAGCTGAGCACGCGGTCGATCACCTTCGCGCCGTTGCCGCCGACGACGACCGGCGGGTGCGGGCGCTGGGCGGGCTTGGGCCACGACCAGATGCGGTCGAAGTTGACGTGCTCGCCGTGGTAGCTGGCCTCGGTTTCAGTCCAGATCGCCTTCATCGCCTCGACGCGCTCGCGCATGACGGAGAAGCGGCGCTTCGGGTCGGTGCCGTGGTTGGCCATCTCCTCGCGGTTCCAGCCCGCGCCGACGCCGAACTCGACGCGCCCGCCCGACAGGTGGTCGACGCTCGCGACCTCCTTGGCGGTGACGATCGGGTCGCGCTCGATGACGAGGCAGATGCCGCTGCAGACGCGCAACCGCCGCGTGGCGGCGACCGCCGCGGTCATCGCGACGAACAGGTCGTAGCAGTGCGCGTAGCGGCGCGGCAGCTCACCGCCGGACGGGTTCGGCGTCTCCCGGCTCGCGGGGATGTGCGTGTGCTCCGGGAACCAGAGCGAGCCGTGCCCGCGCTCCTCCACGAGCGCCGCGAGATCGCCGGGGGCGATGGCGTCGTGGGTCGGGAACATCGCGACGCCGGTGTCCATCGGGAGCGAGTCTACGCGGCTTCGGGCAGCTCCCGGGGCGTGAACTGCGGCCGGTACTCGAGGCGCTCGACCTCGCGCACCTCGGCATCGCACACGTCGCACACGATGACGTAGCGGAGCTGCTCGGTCAGCTGGTCATAGTGACCGCGGCCGCTGTGGAACCCGACGTGCTCGCACGGCTCCATATAGACCCTCCGGGGTGGGATTGACAGCGCGTTGGTACCCGCTACACCCCAAGATATCCCTGCAACCGGCGCATCCCGCGCAGCCACCGCTCGTGGTCGTCTCCGCGGTGGGCCATGTAGGTCGCGACCTCCGGGTGGGGGAGGATCAGCAGCCGCTCCTCGCGGATGCCCTCGACCACCACGTCGGCCACCTGCTCGGGCTCGAGGATCGTCGCGACCTGCTCGAGCTTCTCGACCGGCAGCTCGCCGTCGGTGACCATCGGCGTGCGCACGTACTGCGGGCACAGGCAGGAGACCCGGATGCCGCGGTCGTGGTAGGTCATCGAGAGCCACTCGGCGAGCGCGACCGCCGCGTGCTTCGTGACCGTGTAGCCGACCGCGCCGAGCTGGGCGAGCAGGCCGGCCGCCGAGGCGGTGCTGGCGAGGTAGCCCTCGCCGCGCTCGAGCATCCCGGGCAGCAGCGCGCGCGCCGCCCACACGTGGCTGAGCGTGTTGACGCGCCAGAGCGTGTCCCAGTCGGCGTCGAGGATGTCGGGGCCGCCGCTCGGGCCCGTGATGCCGGCGTTGGAGAAGAAGAGGTCGATCGGGCCGTTGGCCGCCTCGGCCTCGGCGACGAGGCGCTGCACGTCCTCCTCGCGGCCGACGTCGGCCGTGACGCCGAGCCCGCCGACGGCCTCGGCCGCGTCCGCGGTCGTCTCGGGATCGAGGTCGGAGACGACGACGGCGCGGGCCTCCTCCTCGGCGAAGCGGACTGCGAGCGCGCGGCCGATGCCGCGGCCCGCGCCGGTCACGACGACGTGCCTGCCTGCAAGGTCCATGCGCCGGAGCCTAGATGGTTGATTTCGCGGTCGCCGTGCCTGGATGTGCGTGGCCTGTGGATGCAGGGCGGTGCACGCCGAAGGGGGATAGTGGCAGCGCCACAGACCCCTTCCGGCGGGTGCCGATCCTGCGCCGCGGGGCGCGTGCAGACGGGTGCGGGGATCGTGGAATCGACCATCTAGTGTTCGGTCCGATGACGAGCCGGGAGATCAGACTCGCGCGGCGGCCGGTGGGCGAGCCCGTGCCCGAGGACTTCGAGCTCGCCGAGCGCGAGCTGGGCGAGCCCGAGGAAGGCCGGCTGCTCGTGCGCAACCTGTTCATGAGCGTCGACCCGTACATGCGCGGGCGCATGAACGACGCGAAGTCCTACGTGCCGCCCTACGAGCTCGGCAAGGCCATGTACGGCGGCGCGGTCGGCGAGGTCGTCGCCGGCGGCGAGCCGGGCCTGGTGGTGCACGGGCTCGGCTGGCGCGAGGCCGCGCTGATCGACCCGGCGCGGGTGCAGCCCGGGCAGGTGCCCGAGGGCGTGTCGCCGAGCGCGCTGCTCGGCGCGCTCGGGATGCCGGGCATGACGGCATGGGTGGGCGTGACCGACATCGCGCCGGTGGCGGAGGGCGAGACCGTGTTCATCTCGGCCGCCGCGGGCGCGGTCGGCAGCGTCGCGGGCCAGATCGCGAAGGCGCGCGGGTGCCGCGTGATCGGCAGCGCGGGCGCGCCCGAGAAGGTCGCCTACGTGCGCGACGAGCTCGGCTTCGACGCCGCCTTCTCCCACCGCGACGACGTGCGCGCCGCGCTGCGCGAGGCCGCGCCCGACGGCGTCGACGTCTACTTCGACAACGTCGGCGGCCCGCAGCTCGAGGCCGCGATCGGCGCCCTGAACCGCGGCGGGCGGATCGCGCTGTGCGGCGCGGTCTCGCAGTACAACGCCACCGAGCCCACGCCCGGCCCGCGCAACCTCGCGCTGCTCGTCGGCAAGCGCGGGCGCATGCGCGGGTTCATCGTCGGCGACCACGCCGAGCGCGAGGCCGCCTTCCGCGAGGAGGTCGGCGACCTGCTCGCGAGCGGGCGGCTGAAGATGCCCGAGACCGTGGTGGAGGGCGGGATCGAGGCCGCGCCGCAGGCGTTCGTCGACATGCTGCGCGGGCGGCATCTCGGCAAGGTCGTCGTGCGGCTGTAATGCCGCGACGCAGTGCCGGCATCCTGCTGCACCGCGGCGGCGCGGACCGGCGCGAGGTGCTGCTCGTCCATCCCGGCGGCCCGTTCTGGGCCAAGCGCGACGACGGAGCGTGGACGATCCCGAAGGGTGAGTACGGGCCTGACGAGGACGCTCAACTCGCAGCGCGCCGCGAGTTCGAGGAGGAGCTCGGCTCGCCGCTGCCGGACGACGCCGAGCTGCGCGAGCTCGGGGAGGTCAGGCAGAAGAGCGCCAAGGTCGTGGTCGCGTGGGCGGTCGAGGGCGACCTCGACGCCACCGCCGCGCGGTCGAACACGTTCGAGCTGGAGTGGCCCCCGCGGTCGGGCCGGCGGCAGGAGTTCCCCGAGATCGATCGTGCGGAGTGGTTCGCGGTCGCGCGGGCGCGCGAGAAGCTGCTGCCGGCGCAGGTGGCGTTCCTGGACCGGCTGGAGGAGGTCGCGGGCTAGGCCGCGCGGGGGGCGCGCGCCACGTAGCGCTCGCCCGGGGTCATCACGGCGAAGGTCCAGCCTTCCTCGGCGGCCTTCGTGTACGCGCAGTCGAGCACGCGCATGCCGGCCGCGTCCATGAAGTCGAGGCCGCGGACGTCGAGCAGCACGCGCGCCCCGGGCGCGCGGCAGCCCTCGAGGGCGGTGATGAGCCGGGAACAGCCGGTTTCGTCAAGACAGCCGGTCATGGTCACGGTGTGGATGTCGTCGTCGGTGGATACGGCCAGGCGGAGGGTCGTCGTCATGTATGACAACGTAGTCATTAGCGATATCGGTTGCGATGCCTGCCAGTACGACAATGGGGTACGGCTAACCGAACCGATTGCGCATCCGCAACCGCATCAGTACGATCCGCCACAAGATGCCGATGCGCGCGACGACAGTGCGGTTCAGCGAGGACCTCTGGCGGCTCGTGGAGCGCGAGGCCGAGCGCGAGGGCGTGAGCTCCGCCCAGTTCATCCGCGACGCGAGCGTCATGCGCGCCGCCTACGCGATGGGCCGCCGCGGCGACCCCGCCTTCGAGGCGGCGGCGCTCGCCGGCAACGGCGGCAACGGCGACAGCGGCCACGGCGTCCTCGGCGCCGAGGAGGCGCGCCGGCTGACCGCCGAGCGCGCCGAGGAGGAGACGCGGCGGCACGCCCTGCTCGCCACCGCCGCGGCCGTGCAGGACCCCGCGCGCCTGGCGGCGCTGCGCGCCACCGGGCAGCTCGACTCGCCGCCCGATCCCGGCTTCGACCGCCACGTCCGGCTCGCCGCCGAGGTGCTCAACGCACCGGTCGCGCTCGTGTCGCTGATCGACGAGGACCGCCAGTTCCTCAAGAGCAGCGTCGGCGTCGAGGAGCCGTGGGCGAGCGCGCGCGAGACGCCGCTCTCGCACTCGTTCTGCCAGCACACCGTCGCCCAGGGCGAGCCGCTCGTCGTCGACGACGCGCGCGAGCACCCGGTCCTCAAGGCCAACCCGGCGGTGGCGGAGATGGGCACGGTCGCCTACGCCGGCGTCCCGCTGATCGACGCCGACGGCCACGCGCTCGGCACGCTGTGCGTGCTCGACAGCCGCCCGCGCCAGTGGTCGTCGCACCAGGTCGAGCTGCTCAGCGACCTCGCCGCCTCGGTGGTCAGCGAGATCACGCTGGCCAGGCCCGCGTAACCTGCGGGCGATGACCCACCGCACGCTCGGCCACACCGGGGTCAAGGTGTCGCCTCTGTGCCTCGGCGCGATGATGTTCGGCGCCTGGGGCAACCCCGACCACGACGACGGCGTCCGCATCATCCACCGCGCACTCGACGCGGGGATCAACTTCATCGACACCGCCGATGTCTACTCGCGCGGCGAGTCCGAGGAGATCGTCGGCAAGGCGCTCGCCGGGCGCCGCGACGACGTCGTGCTCGCCACCAAGGTGCACGGCACGATGGGCGACGACCCGAACCAGTTCGGCAACTCGCGCCGCTGGATCGTGCGCGAGGTCGAGGACTCGCTGCGGCGGCTGAAGACCGACTACATCGACCTCTACCAGATCCACCGCCCCGAGGCCGACACCGACATCGACGAGACGCTCGGCGCGCTGACCGACCTCGTGCGCCAGGGCAAGGTCCGCTACCTCGGCTCCTCGACGTTCCCGGCCTCGCAGATCGTCGAGGCGCAGTGGGTCGCGCGCGACCGTGGCCGCGAGCGCTTCGTCTGCGAGCAGCCGCCCTACTCGATGCTCGCCCGCGCGATCGAGGCCGACGTGCTCCCGACCTGCCGGCGCCACCGCATGGGCGTGATCCCGTGGTCGCCGCTGGCCGGCGGCTGGCTCAGCGGCAGGTGGCGCAAGGGCGAGGACGCGCCGGACTCCTCACGCGCGAAGCGGATGCCCGCGCGCTACGACCTCTCCGACCCCGCCAACCAGCGCAAGCTCGACGCCGCCGACGCGCTCGGGCGGCTCGCCGACGAGGCCGGGATCACGCTGATCCAGATGGCGCTCGCGTTCGTGCTCAACCACCCGGCGGTGACCGCCGCGATCATCGGCCCGCGGACGATGGAGCAGCTCGAGTCCCAGCTCGGCGCCGGCGAGGTCACCCTCGACGCCGAGCTGCTCGACCGCATCGACGAGATCGTGCCTCCGGGCACGACCGTCAGCGCCGCCGACACGGGCTGGCAGAACCCGGCGCTGAAGCCGGAAGCTAGGCGGCGCGGGCCTGGACCCAGCTGACCGGGCCGGCGGGGCGCAGGCGCTCGACGATCGCGGCGGCCGCGGCCTGCGGGTCGATCACGAGCTCGTCGCTGGCGATCCGCGTGCGGGCACGCATGACGGTGCGCGTGCGGGCCGGCATCTGCTCCGGGTCGGCGCAGTCGATGCAGCCGAGCTCGCCGTCGAGGCGGCTCACGGCCTGGGCGAGCAGCAGGTCGAGCTGGTCGGTCTGGGGGGTGTGGAGTGTGAGGCTCATCTTGCGAGGATCATCGACCTCCGCCGCCCGCCCGCCCATGGGGTGGAGACCCGATCCCTCAAGCGGCGACCCACGGCAGCCGATCCAACGAGGGTGACCTCGCTTGCGCCCCCGATTTCCGGCACGCCCTGCGAGGCGTGCGGACACGCCTTCGACGTCCGCGCGTCGAGCTGCCCGCGCTGCGGGTTCCCGCGCGCCGGCGGCGGCTTCGACGAGCTCCGGCGCGCCGGCGCCAAGAGCCCGCGCGAGGCGATGTGGGCCTCGCTCCTCTGGCCCGGCGGCGGCCACCTCTACGCGGGCGACGCGAACAAGTGCGCGCAGCTCACCGCCGCCTCGCTCGTCTGCCTGCTGCTCGCCGCGACGCTCATCGGCCCCGTCCTCGGCCTGCTCGTCTGGCTCGGGCTCGCGCTCTACGCCGCGATCGACTCCGGCCGAGCCGTCGACGCGCGCAACGAGCGCCTCGGCTAACGGATCCCGCGACCCGACAGCTGCAGCGCCAGGTCGGCCGTCTCGCGGGTCACGAGGTTCGGCCCGGTGGCGACGACGTCGCCGCGCGACGGGAAGATGCCGTAGCGCGCCTCCTGGGTGAGCATCACGATCGGCATGTAGCCCTGGAGGTAGGCCTGCTGGTCGACCGCGAACAGGATCCGGCCGTCCTTGATCGCCTCGAGCACCTCGGGCGTGAGGTCGAACGTGCCGATCTTCACGCGCGCCGAGCGGCCACCGAGCTTCTTGGCGTCCAGCGCCGCCGCCGAGCCGCCGGTGCCGAGGCCGAGCACCCCGTCCGCCTTGCGGCGCTCGATCTCCGCGGCGAGCTTCGGTGCGGCCACGTTGCGATCCTCGACGTCGAGCGCGAGCACGTGTGACCGGCCGCCGGCCTTGCGCATCGCGCGGGCGAACGCCGCGCAGCGGATCCCCAAGGCCTTGTTCTCGAGCGTGTGGTTGATGCAGATCGCGTTGCGCACGCCGGCCTCTGCGAGCCGCTCGCCGGCCTGGCGCCCCGCCTTCGCCTCGGGCTGCCCGACGTGGGCGAGGATGCCGAACTCGCGCCACAGGTCGGCCCCGGAGTTGATCGAGACGACCGGGATGCCGGCGCGCACCGCGCGCCGGATCGCGGGACCCACGGCGGGGTCGGGGATCGACACCACGAGCCCGTCGGGCCGCGAGTCGACCGCCTCGTCGATGAACTCGCGCATGCGCGTGACCGAGAACGTGTCGGGCGACTTGTAGGAGAGCGTGGCGTCCATCTGGCGCGCGGCGGCGTCGAAGCCGTTGCGCACGACCGACCAGAACGTGCTCGACGCCGTGGCGTGGGTGACGACGGCGATCCGCACTGTCCCCTCGCCGCGCGGCGCGCGCTCGTCGGCCAGCGGCGCGGGCTTGATGCCCTCGCCCGCGAAGACGTCGGGCTCGCGGACCTCGGAGACCTTGCCGCAGCCGGCGACGACGAGCGCGAGCAGCGCGAGCAGGAGCAGACGCGGCCTCATGCCTCGTCCATCGCCTCGACGATGAGGTCGCTGACCGTGCAGGGGATCAGCGCCCGCAGCCGCGTGCCGCCGCCCTCGGGCGTCTCGACCTCGAGCGTGCCGTCGAGCGCCGACAGGCGGTCGACGAGCCCGCGCAGGCCGGTGCCGGACTCGATGTCGGCGCCGCCGACGCCGTCGTCCTCGACGATCACGATCACGTGCTCCTCGTCGCGCCGCAGGTCGACGCGCACGTTCTCGGCCTGCGCGTACTTGGCGACGTTGGTCAGCGCCTCGGCGACCACGAAGTAGGCGGCGGCCTCGATCGCCGGCGTAAGACGCTCGTGGATCGAGATGTCGGCCTCGACCGGCACGGGCGCGCGCTGGGCGAGCGCGGCGACGGCGGGCACGAGCCCGCGCTCGGTGAGGATCACGGGATGGATGCCGCGCGCGAGCTCGCGCAGCTCGGCGAGCGCGGTCGCGAGCTTCTCCGACAGGTCGTCGATGGTCGCCGCGGCCGCCTCGTTGCCGTTGAGCTTGGCCTTCAGCAGCCGCAGGTCGAGCGACAGCGAGACGAGCTGCTGCTGGGCGCCGTCGTGGAGATCGCGCTCGATGCGGCGGCGGGCGTGGTCGCCGGCCTCGACGATGCGCACGCGCGAGACGCGCAGCTCCTCGACGCGGGCGCGCAGGTCGGCCTTCAGGCGCTCGTTGTCGATCGCGAGCGCGGCGCCGGCGGCGGCCGCGTTGACGAGCTCGGGCCCGGTGTCGAGCTCGGCGTCGTGGATGATCGCCGCGACGCGGCGGCCGTCGCGCTCGACCGCGGTCCAGGCGCGCCCGGAGCCCGGCTCGGGCAGCTGGACGGCGTGTCCGGCCTCGTCGACGAAGATGCGCCGCTCGGGCAGCCAGTAGGCGACCGACAGCGTGCGGTCGCCGAGGCTCTCGGCGAGCATCTCGCGCACCGGGCCGGCGGGCTGCTCCGCGGGCGCCAGCAGCGCGCGCGACAGCGAGCCGAGCAGCGTGCGCAGCCCTTCGAGCGCGGCGATGGCGAGGATGCCGGCGGCGAGCGCGAGCGCGCACAGCAGCAGGCCGGTCAGCGGCCCGAGCGTCCACGGGCCGACGTAGAAGCGGTCGCCGAGATGCCCGATCCCGCGCACCCCGAGGATCAGCAGCCAGCCGGTGACCGCGATCGGGAACAGCGCGGCGGCGAGCCCGATCACCGCGACCGGGAGCTTGATCGCGACGAGCGCCATCGTGCGCCAGCCCGTGCGGTCGGTGAGCGCGCCGATCGCGCGGCGCCAGAGCGTGCCCGTGCGCTCGGGCGGGGTCGGCAGCGGCGCGATGTGGGCGTCGAGCAGGCGGTTGGCCTGGCGGCGCTCGATCTCCGCGAGGCGCGCGCAGGCGGCGACCGCGAACAGCACGATCGGCAGCCCGATCCAGACCGCGCCGAGCGCCGCGCCGAGCACGAGCAGCGCAGCGGCGACGGCGCACACGAGGCCGATCGGGAGGCTGAGCACGAGGTACTCGAGCGCCGCGCCCGCGTGCCGCACGCGGCGGCCGAGGTCGAGCGTGTCGGCCGTCTCGCTCACGGCCCGCTCCCGACCCGGACGTCGCCGGTCGTCGACAGCGCCTGCACCTGGAAGGGCGCGTCCTCGCCGGTCGTCACGCCGCGTACGCTGCGCTGCCCCGAGTCGCTCTCGGCGTCGACGCGGTAGCGGCCCGGCGGCACGAGCGCCTCGACCGAGCCGGTGCGCGAGCGCAGCTGCAGGCGCTGGGGCGCGCAGGCGGCGACGGCGCGGACGTTGCCGACGTCGGCCCGGACCTGGAGGTTGAAGCCGCACCAGCCGTCGAAGTTGACGTCGCCGGAGCGCGTGTTGACGCTGGCGGAGCCGCGGTAGCTGCTCGAGCTGACGTCGCCGCTGGTGGTCCTCACCCGGACAGGCACGTTGTCGGGGATCCGCAGGCGGTAGGCGGAGGAGCAGCTGTTGAGCAGCCCGGCGGGGCAGCGCGAGCGCAGCCGCAGCGTGCCGTCCTGGACGGCCCGCTCGGCCTCGGCCGGGTGGCCGAACGCGAAGCGGTCGGTGTGGCTGACCTGGAGCGCGCCCTGGCTGCCGCCGCCGACGATCTGCAGGTCGGCATCGCCGATGTCGAGCGTGATCCCGCTGACCGAGCCGCGGACGAGGTAGGTGCCGGTGCGCTCCTCGCTCGTGGCCGCCCACCAGACGACCATCGCGAGCCCTGCGGTCAGCAGCGCGAAGGCGGAGACCGTGACGAGCCAGCCCCAGCTGGAGGCGTGACGAGTCAGGGCTTCGACGGGGCGCATATGCGTACGGTTATAGGAGGCGCGCGCGTATGCGGGGAAAAAAAGAGCCGCCGCGAGGGGGGCGCGGCGGCTCTGAAGCGGCTGATCGGCCGGCGGGCGCCGGGGGGAGGGGGGTTAGAGCAGACCGGGGGCCGATGCCTGGGAGTTGAACGGGCGGTGTCATGGGGTCGCCCTATGAGGATGGGTGCATACTCCCGGTCGCCGGAGGGTGGGTACAGAAGGGCCACCCCCTCAATCGAGGTACGGTTCTCCGCACCCCCCTCGGGGTGCGTGCTCAGCGCCAGCCGACGCGCTGCGGAGCGGCCGGCCGGCGCGCGGCGCAGACCACCTTGTAGAGGATCACGCCGAGCAGGACGGGGATCCACACCGGGGCGAGCAGCGTGCCGAGCACGAGCATGCCGGCGAGCAGCAGGAGCACGAGCGCGACCGAGACCTCGATCGGGACGAGCATGACCAGCACCAGCAGCGTGAGCACGAGCGCGGCGACCGGCAGCGCGGGCGAGCGCCGGCGGCGACGGCGGGGCGGCTCCGCGAGCGCGGGCAGGTCGGCCGTGAGGCCGTCGAGCTCGCTCAGGCCGACGGCGCGGTAGGCGGCGGCGCAGCGCCAGTCGAGCTCGTGCTCCTCCAGCCGGCCCTCGGCGTAGTGGGCCCGCAGGAAACCGACCGCCGCTTCGCGGTCGCGATCCGAGGCTCGCATGTCACGTTGCAGCATCGCCACGCCACCGCCAACGGTAGCGCGCCGCGCCGGTAGGGTCGAGGGAATGCGGACGGGCGGACAGGTGCTGGCGGACGGCCTCGTCGCGCATGGCTCGGAGCTCGCGTTCTGCGTACCGGGCGAGTCCTACCTCGCGCTGCTCGACGGCCTCTACGACCATCGCGACGCGCTGCGGATCGTCAACTGCCGGCACGAGGGCGCCGCGGCCAACGCGGCCGACGCCTACGGCAAGCTGACCGGGCGCCCGGGGCTCTGCCTCGTCACCCGCGGGCCGGGCGCGACGCACGCCGCCACCGGCGTGCACACCGCGCGCCAGGACTCGACGCCGCTGCTGCTGCTCGTCGGCCAGATCGCGCGCGCGGAGCGCGGGCGCGAGTCCTTCCAGGAGCTCGACTACGAGGCCGTGTTCGGGCCGATGGCGAAGTGGGCGTTCGAGCTCGACGACCCCGAGCGCATCCCCGAGGTGCTCGCGCGCGCGTACACGGTGGCGACGAGCGGGCGGCCCGGGCCGGTTGTCCTGTCGCTGCCCGAGGACGTCCTCGCCGCCGAGGTCGACGTGCCCGACGCGCCGCGCTACCGGGCGCTGCGGCCGGCGCCGGCGCCGGAGGCGATCGAGGAGCTCGGCGCGCTGCTCGAGGCGGCGCAGCGGCCGTTCGTGCTCGTCGGCGGCGGGCCGTGGGACGCGGACTCGGCGGGCGCGTTCACGCGCTGGGCGCTCGCGTGCGGGCTGCCGGTGGGCGCCACGTTCCGCCGCCAGGACGTCGTCGACAACACGTGCGCGAGCTACGCGGGCGACGTCGGCCTCGGCCTCAACCCGCGGCTCGCGCAGCGGATCCGCGACTGCGACCTCCTGCTCGCGATCGGCACGCGGCTGGCCGAGATCGAGACGCAGGGCTACACGCTGCCCGCGCCGCCGGTCGGCCCGCAGCCGCTCGTCCACGTCCACCCCGACCCGGGCGAGCTCGGCCGCGTCTACCAGCCGGCGCTCGCGATCGTGAGCGGCGTGGCGGAGTTCGCGGCCGCCGCGCCGGTCGTCGACGGCGCGCAGTGGGCGGACTGGACCGCGGCCGCGCGCGCGGACTACGAGGCGTGGCTCGAGCACCCCCCGGCGCCGGGCGGCGGCGTCGACCTCGGCGAGGTGATGGCGCACCTGCGCGACGCGCTGCCCGCCGACGCGGTGATCACCAACGGCGCCGGCAACTTCTCCGGCTGGGTCGCGCGCTACTACCAGTGGCGCGAGTTCGGCACGCAGCTCGGGCCGCAGAGCGGCGCGATGGGCTACGGCATCCCGGCGGCCGTCACCGCCCAGCTGATGCACCCGGAGCGGACGGTGGTCGCGTTCAGCGGCGACGGCGACTTCCAGATGTGCGGGCAGGAGCTCGCGACCGCCGTCCAGGAGGGCCTGCCGATCGTCGTGCTCGTCGTCAACAACGGCACCTACGGGACGATCCGCATGCACCAGGAGCGGCGCTTCCCCGAGCGCGTGATCGCCACCGACCTCGCGAACCCCGACTTCGCCGGCCTCGCGCGCGCCTACGGCGCCCACGGCGAGCGGATCGAGCACGCCGCCGAGTTCCCCGAGGCGCTGCAGCGCGCGCGCACCTCCGGCGGCCCGGCGCTGATCGAGCTGATCACCGACGCCGAGGCGCTGTCGCCGTCGGCCTCGCTGACCGAGATCCGCGCGGGCGGATGAGGTCTGCCGTCGAGATCGCGGAGCTCGTCGGCCGGGGCGAGCTCGATCCGGTGGAGGTCGTCGAGGAGGCGCTCGCGGCGATCGAGGCGGGCGCCGCGCTCAACGCGATCATGGCCGTGAATGGCGAGCGCGCGCTCGCCCGCGCCCGCGCGGGTGTCAGCGGGCGGCTGGCCGGCGTGCCGCTGCTCGTCAAGGACCTGATCGACGTCGAGGGGCTGCCGATCAGACTCGGCTCGAAGATCTACGCCGACCGCGTGCCGGACGCGACCGCGCCGTGCGTGCGCGCGCTCGAGGCCGAGGGCGCGATCGTGGTGGCGATCACGACCTGCGACGAGTTCGCGTGGGGCGTCGGCGGCCAGAACCCGCACTGGGGCGACACCGGCAACCCGCTGCACCCGGGCCGCATCACGGGCGGCTCGAGCTCGGGCAACGGCGCGGCGCTCGCGGCCGGCATGGGCGCGCTCGCGCTCGGCACCGACACCGGTGGCTCCGTGCGGCTGCCCGCGGCGGGCTGCGGCGTCGTGGGCCTCAAGACGCCCTACGGCGCGATCTCCACCGAGGGAGTGCACCCGCTCGCCGACAGCCTCGACACCGTCGGGCCGATGGCGCGCACCGTCGCCGACTGCGCGCTCGCGTGGTCGGTGCTGAGCGGCGAGCCGGTGCCCGAGCCGTCGCTGGAGGGCAAGCGGCTCGGCAAGCTCACCCGGCATCCCAGCACCGGCGAGGTCGAGCCGGCTCCGCACGATCCGCGCACCGACGCGCTCCCCGGCGAGCCGGTGGAGCTGCCGGTGCCGGAGGCCGACGTCTGGCCGGTCTTCTACGCCGATGCGCGCGAATCGCACCGCGGCCTCTACCCCGAGCGCGCGGCGGAGTACGGGCCCGTGATCGCGCCGAAGCTCGCGCGGGCGTTCGAGACGACGCCCGAGTCGGAGGGGCGCGCCCGCGCCGCGGTCGCCGCCTGGCAGCGGGCGGCCGCGGAGGACCCGCCGGTCGACGTCATCGTCTCGCCCGTCCTCGGCATGGCGGAGCTGCCGGCCGCCGGCACGCCCGAGGCCGAGTTCCGGATCCCGTTCTCCGCGTACGCGCGCGTGTTCAACTTCCTCGGCTGGCCGGCGATCGCGATCGGCGAGACGCAGCTCGCGGCGCGTGACATCCGTTCATTGCTCGAGGCTGCCCTCGCCTGGCCGCCTATGTGATGATCGCTCAGCGAATGCCGCGCATTGCCGAGGGGCTGCATCGGCTTGGCAGCGACCTGATCAACTTCTATCTCGTCGAGGACGCCACGGGCCTCACCGTGGTCGATGCCGGCGTGCCCGCGTTCTACGACCACCTCGCCGACTGCCTCGAGCAGGCGGGGCGCACGTGGGA
Organism: uncultured Solirubrobacteraceae bacterium; assembly: GCA_963811595.1. Classification (GTDB taxonomy): domain Bacteria; phylum Actinomycetota; class Thermoleophilia; order Solirubrobacterales; family Solirubrobacteraceae; genus DASQFQ01. Next base: position 28,786 of record CAWERW010000007.1, on the reverse strand, counting down.
CGACGTCAAGGCGCTCGTGCTCACCCACGCGCACTTCGACCACGTCGGCTTCGCCGAGCGCCTGCGCCGCGAGCACGGCGTGCCCGTCCTCGTCCACGCCGCCGACGAGGAGCTCGCCCACACGCAGAAGGCCCCGCGCGATGGATCGGCGCTGCCCTACCTGCGCCACCGGGCGGCCTGGCGGCTGATCGGCGTGATGGCGCGCGCGGGCCTGCCGAGCCGGGTGCGCATCTCCGAGGTGACGACGTTCGCGGGCGGCGACCGCCTCGAGGTGCCGGGGCGCCCGCGCGTCATCCACGCGCCCGGCCACACGCCGGGCTGCGTCGCGCTGCACTTCGAGGGCCACCAGGCGCTGCTCGTCGGCGACGTGCTGTGCTCGCGCAACCCGCTGACCGGCCGCAAGGGCGTGCAGGTGATGCCCGCGGCGTTCGCGGTCTCGGCGGATCAGGCGCTCGCGGCGGTCGGCGAGCTGGAGCAGGTCGAGGCCGCGGTGATCGGGTTCGGGCACGGCGAGCCATGGCGGGGCGGCGTCGCCGCGGCGGTCGCCGAGGCGCGCGCGACGGGGAGGACGTAGCGCGCCCAGGGTAGTCTCCGCCCCATGGTGGAAGGGGCTGCGGTGACACTCGACGACGACCACGCGCCGGCCGTCCGGATCGAGGCGCTGGAGATGTTCGTCGACCTGCTCGCGCGGGTCGAGGAGGACGGCTCGTCCGAGGAGTTCTACGGGCGCCTGTGCGAGGCCGCCTGCGCGCTGACCTCGATGGAGCGGGCGGTCATCTTCCGCTACGACGAGGCGCAGCGCCGCGTGCGCGCCGCCGGTACCCACAAGATCCCGCTCGAGGTCTTCGCGGGCGTCCACTTCACGGTCGAGACCGCGCCGATCGCGCGCCAGGCGCTGGCCGAGGACCGCGTCATCGAGGTGCCCGAGAGCGAGGGGCTCGAGCTGCCCGACATGTACCGCGACCTGCTGCGCGAGGGGCTGCTCGTGTGCACCCCGATCGCCGCGAGCGGGCGCTGGACCGGCGTCATCCTCTCCGACCGCCCGGGCTCGTCGCCGCTGTCGGACAACGAGCGCTACCTGCTGTGGACGATCGGCAAGGTCGCCGCGCTCGCCACCCACGCGCGCATCGCGACCCGCAACCAGGAGCTCGCGAAGCAGCTGCAGGAGCGGATCGACCTCGCGCGCGAGATCCACGACGGCGTCATCCAGCGGCTGTTCGGGATCTCGATGGCGTTCTCGACCGACCAGGAGCTGTCGCGCGAGGCGCGCGAGCGCATCGGCGAGGAGCTCAACGCGGTGCTGCGCGACCTGCGCGAGGCGCTCGGCCGGCCGCTCGGCCGCACCTCGCGGCCGACGCAGACCACGCTCGTCGCCGAGTTCGACCGGCTCGCCCACGTGCATCCGGACCTCGGGCTCAAGCTCACGCCCGACCACCCGGTGCCCGAGGAGCTCGAGCCGCTCGCGCAGTCCGTGCTGATCGAGGCGGTGCGCAACGCGTCCAAGCACGCGGACCCGACCGAGGTCGACGTCTCGCTGCGGCGGATCGACGGCGCGTTCGTGATGGAGGTCTGCAACGACGGCGTCCACGGGCGCCCGCGGCCGGCCAGCGGGATGGGCCTGCGGCTCGCCGCGCTCGAGGCGATCCAGGTCGGCGGGATCATCGAGTTCGGAGAGCGCGAGCCCGGCATCTGGCGAGTGCGACTGGCGGTGCCGCTTGGGCGTCCCTGACGTCAACCCGAGCCGGCTGGGCTCCGGCGGCAGCGGCGACCGGCGCCTGCGGGTGCTCGTCGTCGACGACCACGAGGTCGTGCACTGGGGCTTCCGGCTGATGCTCGGCGAGCAGCCGTGGGTCGAGCGCTGCCTGAGCGCGCGCAACAGCGAGGAGGCGATCACGCTCGCGCAGCGCTACGAGCCGCACGTCGCGCTCGTCGACCTGTTCGTGGGGCAGGAGTCGGGCGCGGAGATCTGCGAGCGCCTGCGCTTCCTGGTGCCGAACACGAACGTGCTGCTGATCTCGGGCGCCGGGCGGATCTCGCCCAACGCGGCCCGCGCGGCCGGCGCGGCGGGCTTCATCTCCAAGGACTGGCCGGCCGCCGACATCGCCGGCGCGGTGCGGATGGTCGGGCTCGGCATGACCGTGTTCAAGCCGCACGAGTCGCCGGGCGGGCCGCCGCTCACCGACCGCGAGCGCGAGGTGCTCGACCTCGTGGCGGGCGGCGCGACGAACCGCGAGATCGCCGAGCGGCTGTTCCTCTCGCCGCACACGATCAAGGAGCACACATCGTCGCTGTATCGCAAGCTCGGCGTGCGCAACCGCGCCGAGGCCGTGCAGAAGGCGCAGCGGCTCGGCCTGATCGCCTGACGGCGCGTCACTTAGGATCGGGCCGGTGAGCTCCGACGCATCCCTCGATGGCCTGATCGCCGAGCACGCGCGGCGCGCGCCGGACGCCGTCGCGGTCGAGGACGAGCACGAGACGCTCAGCTACCGCGAGCTGCTCGCCCGCGCCGACGGCATCGCCGAGCGGCTGCGGCGCGAGGGCGTCGAGACGGGCGACGTGGTCGCCGCGTACGTCCAGCGCTCGGCCGCCGCGGTGGCGACGCTGCTGGGGATCCTGCGCGCCGGCGCCGCCTACGTCGCGCTCGACCCGTCCGACCCGCCCGCGCGTCACGCGCTGCTGCTGGAGGACGCGGAGGCGGCCGCCGTGCTGCCGCTCGGCGCGGAGGGTGCCGAGCCGGAGACGCCGCGCGAGTCCGCGCCCGGCGGTGAGCGGCTGGCGTACGTGATCTACACGTCGGGCTCGACCGGGCGCCCGAAGGGCGTCGAGATCACGCACGCGAACGTGCTCGCGCTGCTGCAGTCCGGCGGCGACGTGATCCCGATCCCGGGCGACTCGGTGCTGCAGGTGAGCCCGCTCACGTTCGACTTCTCCGTCCTCGAGATCTGGGGCGCGCTGCTGCACGGGGCGCGGCTCGTCGTCGTGCCGCCCGGGCGCCCTGACCCGGTCGCGGTCGCGCGCCTGATCCGCGAGCGCGGCGTGACCTACGCGGGCATCACGGCCGGCATCTACGCGCGCATCGTCGAGGACGCGGTCGAGGACCTCGCCGGGCTGCGCGTCGCCGTGCCCGGCGCCGACGTGCTCCCGCCCGCGACCGCGCGCGCGTTCCGGGCGGCGCATCCGCACATCCCGTTCATCAATGCCTACGGGCCGACGGAGACGACCGTGCTCTGCACCACCCACGTGGTCGGGGACGGCGACGGGCCCGTCCCGATCGGCCGCGCCGTCCCGGGCTACGAGCTGCGGATCGTCGGGGAGGACGGGGAGCCGGCCGACGACGGCGAGCTGTGGGTCGGCGGGCAGGCGGTCGGGCGCGGCTACCGCAACAACCCGGAGACGACGGCCGAGAAGTTCGTCGACGGCTGGTACCGCACCGGCGACCGCGTGCGCCGCGACGCCGACGGACTGCTGCACTTCGCGGGCCGGCTCGACCACCAGGTCAAGATCGGCGGCGTCCGCATCGAGCCGGGGGAGATCGAGCACGTACTCGCCGCCCACCCGAGAGTCGGTCAGTCGGCGGTCGTCGCGCGCACCGCCGTGGCCGGACACCCGCAGCTGGTCGCCTACGCCGCGCCGCTGCCCGGCGCCACGCTCGACGGCGACGAGATCCGCGCGCACCTCGCCGCGCGCCTGCCTGCCACCTACGTGCCGGCCGTCGTCGTGGTGCTCGACAAGCTGCCGCTCACGAGCCGCGGCAAGGTCGACCGCGCGGCGCTGCCCGAGCCGGTGGCGGGCCCGGCGGCGAGCGCCCCGGCTGACGGGCTCACGGAGCTGGTCGCCGACGCGATGGGCGGGCTGCTCAAGCGCGCCGCGCCCGGCCCGGACGAGGACTTCTTCGCGCTCGGCGGCGACTCGCTGCTCGCCATCGGGCTGGTCGGCCGGCTGCGCGCGGCGGGCGACTTCGAGCTCGACGTCGGCGCGGTGTTCGCCGCGCGCACGCCGCGCAAGCTCGCGGCACTGCTCGGCGTCGACGGCGACCGGCCGACGCTGCCGCCGATCGTCGCGCGCGAGCGCACCGGGCCGTTCGCGCCGCTGACGGGCGCGCAACGGCGGGCCTGGCTGTTCCAGCAGCTCAACCCCGAGTCGCGCGCCTACCAGTTCTCGGCGCTGCTGCGGCTCGAGGGCGCGCTCGACCGGGCGGCGCTACGGGCCGCGCTGGCGAGCCTCGTGGCTCGCCACGAGGCGCTGCGCTCGTCGGTCGAGGTGCGCGACGGCGAGCCGGTCCAGCGCGTGCACGAGTCGGTGCCGCTGCCGCTGGAGGAGCTCGATCTGCGCGACGCGCCGCACGGCGAGTTCGCGCGCATCGTGCGCGCGCGCGTCCGCGAGCGGATCGACCTCGAGCGGGCGCCGTGGGTGCGCTGGGCCCTGCTCCGCCTCGCCGACGAGCGCTGGGTGCTGCTGAGCGTCGAGCACCACCTCGGCCACGACGGCTGGTCGCTGGACGTGCTGGTGCGCGAGCTCGGCGCGCTCTACGCGCACCACCGCGACGGCGCGCTCGAGCCGCCGCTGCCGGTGCTCCAGATCGGCGACGTCGCGGTCTGGGAGCAGCGCTGCGCGGACCTGCTCGACGCGCAGCTCGACCACTGGGCGGAGCGGCTCGACCCCGACCCCGCGCCGCTGCGGCTGCCGCTCGACCGCCCGCGCACCGCGCGCGAGTCGTTCGACGGCGGGCTGATCCGCGCGGCCGTCGCGCCGTCGCTCGTCGGCGAGCTGCAGGCGCTCGCCGAGCAGGAGGGCGCCACGCTGTTCCAGGCGTGCCTCGCCGCCTTCGCCGTCCAGCTCTCGCGCTACGACGGCCGCGAGGACCTGCAGATCGGCTCGGGGGTCGCCAACCGCAGCGACCCGGCGCTGGCCGGGACGCTCGGCATGACCGTCAACACGGTCGCGTTGCGCATCGACCTCTCCGGCGACCCGACGGTGCGCGAGCTGCTGCGGCGCGTGCGCGACGTCGCGATCGACGCGCTCGCCCACGCGGACGCGCCGTTCGACCGCGTCGTCGAGCGGCTCGCGCCACCGCGCGACCCGTCGCGCTCGCCGCTGGTCGGGACGCTGTTCTCGTTCCACGACGCGCCGCGCGGCGCGATCCGCTGGACCGGGATGGACCGGGTCCAGGTCGTCGGCGCGCTCCCCGACGGGACGAGCAAGGCCGAGCTCAACGTCATCGGCATCCGCGAGGCCGACGGCTCGGTCAGCTTCGTGTGGGAGCACGGCCCGGCGCTCGACGACGCCACCGCCGAGCGGCTCGCGGCCCACCACGAGCGGCTGCTCGAGCAGTTCGCGGCGCGCCCCGACGCGGCCGCGCTCGACCTCGCGCTCGAGCCCGAGGCGGAGGCGGCCGCGCGCGAGGCGCGCTCGAGCACGCCGGCGCGCCACGACCCCGCCGCGGCGCTCCCGCAGCTCGTCGCGGACGCTCCGCCGGACGCGCTCGCCGTCGCTCCGGATCTGACCTACGGCGAGCTGCGGGAGCGGGCGGGCGCGCTCGCGGGCGCGCTGCGCGCGGCCGGGGTCGCTCCCGGCGACCGCGTCGGCCTCGCGCTGCCGCGCAGCGCCGACGCGGTCGTCGCCCACGTCGCGGTCGCGCGCGCCGGCGCCGTGATGGTCGCGCTCGACCTCGACCACCCGGAGGCGCGGCGGCGCGAGATCCTCGCGGCCGCGGGCGCGCGCGTGGTGATCGGGGAGGACGTCGCGCCAGACGCCGCCGGGCCCGACCCCGGCGACCTCGACCGGGCGCGGCCGGGCGATCCGGCGCAGCTGAACTTCACCTCCGGCTCGACCGGCGAGCCGAAGGGCGTCGCGGTGACGCACGCGAACATCGTGCGGCTCGTCCAGGACTGCGGGTTCGCCGACCTCGGCCCCGGCACGGTGATGCTGCACGCCGCCTCGCCCGCGTTCGACGCGACGACGCTCGAGGTGTGGGGACCGCTCGCCAACGGCGGCACCGTCGCGCCGCTGGCCGAGCGCCCCGATCCCGACGCCGTCGCCGCGGCGGTCGCCGAGCAGGGCGTGACCACAGTGTGGCTGACCGCCGGGCTGTTCCACGCGCTCGTCGACCGGCGGCCCGACGCGCTCGCGCGCGTGCGTCACGTCCTCGCCGGCGGCGACGTCGTCTCGACCACCCACGTCGAGCGCGCGCTCGCCGTGCTCCCGGCCGACGGGCGCTTCAGCAACGGCTACGGCCCGACCGAGGGGACGACGTTCACGACGACGTGGACGCTGCGGCCCGGCGACCGCGTCGAGCGCCCGCTGCCGATCGGCGTGCCGGTGCCCGGCACCTCCTGCCACGTCGTCGACGCGCGCGGCCGCCCCGTGCCCGACGGCGTCGAGGGCGAGCTGTGGATCGGCGGCGGCGGCGTGGCGGCCGGCTACTGGGAGGACCCCGAGCTGACTGCCCAGCGCTTCGTCGACGGCTGCTACCGCACCGGCGACCGCGTCCGCCGCCGCCCCGCCGACGGCGCGCTCGAGTTCCTGGGCCGCGAGGACGGCCAGGTGAAGATCCGCGGCGTCCGCGTCGAGCCCGCCGAGATCGAGGCGGTGCTGCGCGCGCATCCGGCCGTCGCGGACGCGGTGGTCGTCGCCACGCCGGCGCCCGGCTCCGGGCTGCGCCTCGCCGCGTTCGTCGTCGCGCGCGACGGGGCCGCCGCTCCCGCCCCGGCCGCGCTGCGCGCCCACGTCTCGGAGCGGCTGCCGGCCGCCATGGTGCCGGTGGCGTGGGTGCGGATGCCCGCGCTACCGCTCACCGCCAACGGCAAGGTCGCGCGCGAGCTGCTCCCGTCGCCGACGCCCGAGCACTACGCGCGCGCCGAGGCGCCCGGCCCGCAGAGCGACGGCGGGCCGCACGAGCAGTCGGTGATCGCCGCGTTCGAGACCGTGCTCGAGCTCCGGCCGGTCGAGGCGGACGACGACTTCTTCGCGCTCGGCGGGCACTCGCTGCTCGCGCTCGCCCTCTGCGCCGAGGTGCGGCGGCGCACCGGCGCACGCGTCGAGCCGGCGACGATCTTCGCGGCGCCGACGCCGCGCGCGCTGGCCGCCACGCTCTCGAGCGCGCCGTCCAACGGGCGGCAGCACTGGGCGTCGCTCGTCGAGCTGCGCGGCGAGGGCACGCGCCCACCGCTGTTCGTCATCACCGCGGGGGACGGCAACCCGCTCGCGTTCGCGGCCGCCACGCGCCGGCTCGACCCCGGCCAGCCCGTGTACGCGCTGCAGCCGCGCGGGCTCGACGGGCGCTCCCCGTTCGACCGCAGCATCCCGGTGCTGGCCGCCCGCTACCTCGCCGAGGTGCGGCTCGTGCGGCCGCACGGCCCGTACCTGATCGCGGGGCGCTGCAACGGGGCGACCGTCGCCTACGAGATGGCGGCCGTGCTGCGCGCCGAGGGCGAGGAGGTCGCGCTCGTGGCGGCGCTCGACTCCGAGCCCCCGCAGGCCGGCCCGCCGGAGATCGTGCCCGGGGTGCGGCGCGACCGCATCGTCGACATCGCCGTCGGCGCCGCCCGGCGCGCGGGGGAGAGCGTCCCCGCCGGCGGCCCCGCGCTGCGCGACTGGCTATGCGCGGAGGTCGCGCCGGGCGTGACCCGCTACCTGGCCGCCGGCTGGCGCCGGCGCGAGGACCTGCGCGCCGGCTTCCCCGACCCGCTGGGTACCGACGCGGCGCGCTTCGCGGCGTGGGCCTGGAGCTCGGGCGTCGACGAGCGCCTGCTCGAGCCCGGCCTGCTCGCGCCCGCGACCGGCAACGGCTCCCCGACGCCCTACCTGCTGGCGATCCATGCGCTGCGCCCCGATCTCCAGGAGGCGTTCTCCGACCCCCGCGGCGAGCACGCCGCCGCGTTCGTCGCGTGGGCGTGGGACGGCGGGCTCAAGGAGGGGCTGGACCCGGCGCTGCTCGGCACGCCGCCCGACCGCGAGGCGCGGCTCGCGGTCGAGCGCGCGCGGATCCGCCGCCGCGCGCGGACGAGCGCGACCCGGCTTCCGATCCAGGCCGGGCTGCTCGCGGCCGGCCGCGGGCTGCTGGCCGCGGAGCGGCGGGTGTTCGGGGAGCTGCCCGGCCGCGACGAGCGGCTCATGCGCGCGGTCCGGGCGGCGGCGAAGGAGGCGAAGGCCGCCTACTGGGCGCTGCCCGCGCCGGGCCGGCTCGTCCACCTGCGCTCGACCGAGCACGCCGAGAACCCGCTGATGGACGGCTGGTGGGCGCTCGCGAGCGACGGCGTCATCGAGGTCCCGCTCGACGCCGCCCACATCGCGATGCTGCGCGAGCCCGCCGTCGCGCGGACCGCGGCCGCGCTCCAGCAGGCGATCGACGCCGCCCTCGAGCATGCGCTGGTCTGACGTCCACGTCTGGACGGCGGCGCCGCGGCCCGAGGAGGTGCTGCGGCGCTACCTCGGCGCCGACCCGGAGATCGTCGCGGGCCCGCATGGCAAGCCGCGGCTCGCCGGCGACGAGCTGTTCTTCAACCTCAGCCACTCCGGCGGGCACCGCGTGCTCGCCGTGGCACCCCGCGAGGTCGGCGTCGACGTCGAGGTCGTCCAGGACCGCGGCGACGTGCGGGTCCTGGCCGAGATCGGCCTGCCCGCCGCGGACGCCGGCCGGGTCGAGGCGGCCCCGCCGCACGAGCGCAACGCGCTCTTCCACCGCCTGTGGGTGCGCCACGAGGCGCGGCTGAAGTGCCACGGCGTCGGGCTCGTCGCGCCGCTCCCGCCGGGCGCCGCCGACGCGGTCATCGATCTCGACCTCGGCGCGGGCGTCGTCGCCGCGCTCGCCGTTCAGCTCAGCGCGCGGGCGAGCGCCACCTGCCCGCCGCCGATCACCGGCTCCCAGTGCGACGTGAGGATGTGCTCGACGGGCAGCACGAGCAGCGCCCGGAGCGCGCTGCGGAGCGCCTCGACGCTGCCCCCGTGCAGCCACGACTCCGGGCACACCCGGACCCCGCCCGCCCCGTCGCCGATCAGCAGGTCGCCGGGGACGAGCGCGCGCGGCTCGGGCAGCACGTAGATCGTCTCGCCGAAGTCGGGGAACGGCAGCGCGCGCACCTCCGCCGGCACCTCCTCGGTGCCGCCGTAGCGCTCCAGCACGGCGTCGCGCGAGCGGCCGTGCCAGCGGATCGTGGTCAGGACCGAGACGGGCCGGCCCGCGACGAGCGCGTCGAGCTCCGGCCACAGCTCCTCGGGCACGAGCGGGTCGACGAACACCGCGGCGTCGCGCGTCTCGTAGAGCGTGCAGCCGACCTCCTCCGGCCAGTCGAGCGCGCTGCCCGGCGCGGCGTTCGGATCCCACTCCGGGTGCGGGGCGGTCCAGTGGTGGAGGCCGGTCGCGACCTCCCTCATGCGACGAGCTTCTCCAGCAGCTTCATGTGCGTCTCCTCGGGGTCCTCGCAGAGGCCGGTGTGGACGGGCGACGTCTGGATCACCGTGCTCGACGGCGCGACGAGCCAGTGGAAGCGCTCGGACTGGTCGAGCCGGGCGACCGGCCCGGAGCCCTCGTCGCCCGCGGCGATCCCCTCCATCGCCTCGAGGTGCGCGCGCACCTCGGCGAGGTCGAGCTCGGGCGCGAAGGCCGCGAGCCGCGCCTCGTCGAGCGCGATCCGCGCGGCGAGGTAGCGCCGCGGGCGGCAGAAGAAGACGACGCCGACGTTCACGCATTCGCCGCGCTCGACGCGCGGCACGACGCGGACGATCGCGTACTGGAACGGGGCGCTCACGGCACCCATCCTCGCGGCGCGGCCAGACGGCGGGTGAGGTACTCGGCGTAGCGCTCCGCGTCCGCCCAGTCGGCCGGGAGGCGCTCGACGACCGCGCGCACGACGTCCGGCGTGAGCCGCTCCGCCAGCCTCGCGCCGGCCTCCGCCACCGAGGCGGCGCCCGGCAGCAGGACGTGCTCGGCGATCCCCGGGAACGGCTTCGGCGCCTCCACCGCCGGCTCCCAGTCGCGGTGGTGGAAGAACAGCGACGCGCCGTGGTCGATCAGCCACAGCCGCTCGTGCCACACGAGCAGGTTGGGGTTGCGCGGCGTGCGGTCGACGTTCGAGACGAGCGCGTCGAGCCAGACGACCTCCGCGGCGATCTCTGCGCTCGGCTGGAAACCCGCGGCCGGCGTGTAGGGCAGCGCGCCGGGCAGGAAGTCGAGCGCGACGTTGGTCCCCGCGCTGCCGGTGATGAGGTCCTGGATCTCCGGATCGGGCTCGGCCGCGCCGAGCGCGGGATCGACCTCCATCAGCACGATCTCGGGCACCGCGAGGCCGAGTTCGCGGGCGAGCTCGCCGGCCACGATCTCGGCCACCAGCGCCTTGATGCCCTGGCCCGCGCCGCGGAACTTGAGGACGTACAGACCGTCGTCGTCGGCCTCCACCAGCCCGGGCAGCGACCCACCCTCGCGCAGCGGGGTCACATAACGCGTCGCAGCCACGGATCTGAGCCCTGACATCGCCGCGAAGCCTGCCACCCCCCATCGCATCGCGCATACCCCCCTGCCCGGGGGGTGCGAGTGCGCCAATGCTGGGAGAGACGCGGCACAGCGGACAGGGTGGACCTCGTGACCACGCGAACCGACATCGCCCTGCTGTTTCCCGGACAGGGCTCCCAGACCCCCGACATGCGCGATGACGTCGCACGCGAGCTCCCCGACCTGCTCGATCGCTGCATCGAGCTCGTCGGCGAGGATCCCTTCGCTCGCGTCGATGAGTCCACGCGCTTCGCCCAGCCCGCGATCTTCTGTGCCTCGATCGCCGGCTGGCGCAAGTCCGACGCCGAGCCCGCGATGGCCGCCGGCCACTCGCTCGGCGAGATCGGCGCGCTGACCGCCGCCGGCGTGCTCGGCACCGACGACGCCCTCGAGCTCGTCGTGCTGCGCGGCAAGCTGATGGCCGAGGCCGACGACTCCGGCTCGATGCTCGCCCTGCTGGGCGGGACGATCGAGGACGCCGAGGCGATCGCCTCGACCGCCGGCGTCACCGTCGCCAACGACAACGCGCCCGGCCAGGTCGTCCTGTCCGGCGAGCGCGGCGCGCTCGAAGAGGCCGAGGAGGCCGCCCGCGAGTACAACGTCCGCGCCCGTCCGCTCGACGTCGCCGGCGCGTTCCACTCGCCCCGCATGGAGCCGGCCGTCGAGCCGTTCCGCGAGGCGCTGGCCAAGGTCGAGCTCGGCGAGCCCGCCTTCCCCGTCTACTGCGGCGCCACGGCCGCTCCGTTCACCGACGTGCACACGGAGCTCGCCGAGGCGCTCATCCGCCCCGTCCGCTGGCGCGAGACGTTCCTCGCCCTGCTCGACGCGGGCGCCGAGGATTTCGTCGAGACCGGTCCCGGCACCGTGCTGTCGAAGATGGCCCGCCGGATCACCAAGGAGACCGCCAATGCGTAGCGCACCCCTGATCGAAGCCGCACGCGCCGACGGCACCGGAACCCGGACCGCCTCGGTGCTCGGCCTCGGCCACCACCTGCCCGAGACCGTCGTCAACAACCTCCCGATCGCCGAGCGCCTCGGCATCGAGGAGGGCTGGATCGAGAAGCGCACGGGCATCCGTTCGCGCCGCCACGCGATGCCGTCCGAGCGGCTCTCCGACCTCGCGACCGCGTCCGCGCGGGGCGCGATCGAGGACGCGGGGATCGATCCCGCCGAGCTCGACGTCGTGCTCGTCGCCACCACCTCGGCGGACGAGATCACGCCCAACGCGGCGCCCTACGTCGCCACCGCGATCGGCGCCACCAAGGCCAACGCCATGGACATCGGCGCCGCCTGCACCGCGTTCGTGACCGCCCTCAGCGTGGGCGCCGCGATGATCGAGAGCGGCCGCGCGGAGACCGTCCTGGTCGTCGGCGCCGACGCGCTCTCGCGCTTCACCGACTTCGACGACAAGCGCACCGCCGCCCTGTTCGGCGACGGCGCCGGCGCGGTCGTGCTCGGCCAGCAGGAGGGCGGCGGGGTCGGCCCGTTCGTGTTCGGCTCCAACGCCGAGCTCGCCGAGGCGATCATCGCCCGCCGCGACAGCCAGATGCTGGAGATGGACGGCCACACGACGTTCAACGCCGCCGTGGCCGCGCTCGTCTCGTCCACGCGCGACGCCTGCGCGCTCGCCGACGTGGAGCTCGACGACGTCGACCTGTTCGTCTACCACCAGGCCAACGCCCGCATCACGAAGGCGGTCTCCGAGCGGCTCGACCTGCCCGCGGAGCGCGTCGCCGACTACATCGCCGACATCGGCAACACGTCGGCCGCCTCGATCCCGCTCGCGCTCGCGTTCGCGCGCGAAGAGGGCCGGCTGCACCCCGGCGACACCGTGCTGGTGGCCGCCGTCGGCGCCGGCTTCACGTGGGGCGGCGCGGTCCTGGAGTGGGGAGGCCCCGCATGAGCCAGAACACCCGCCCAGACAACGCAACCGCCCTCGTCACCGGTGCCTCCAAGGGCATCGGTGCAGCGGTCGCCATCGCGCTGGCCGAGGACGGCTGGAACGTCGGCGTGAACTACCGCTCCGACAAGGAGGGCGCCGAGAAGACCGTCAAGGTCATCGAGGACGCCGGCGGCAAGGCGATCGCCATCGAGGGCGACGTCTCCGACGCCAACGGCGTCGCCAACGATCTGATCTCGAAGCTCGAGGACGAGCTCGGCCCCGTCCTCGCGCTGGTCAACAACGCCGGCATCACCGCCGACGGGCTCATGATCCAGCTCGAGGACGAGGACTGGGACAAGGTCATCGACACGAACCTGACCGCGGCGTTCCGCATGACGCGCCGCGCGATGCGCCCGATGGTCAAGGCCCGCTTCGGCCGCGTGATCAACATCGCCTCCGTGGTCGGCCCGCGCGCCAACGCCGGCCAGGCCAACTACGCCGCCGCAAAGGCCGGCCTCGTCGGCTTCACCAAGACGGTGGCCACCGAGGTCGCGCGCCGCGGCGTGACGGTCAACGCCGTCGCCCCCGGCTTCATCGCCACGAGCATGACCGAAGACCTTCCCGACGCCGCGCTCGACGTGGTCCCCGCGAAGCGGGCCGGAACGCCGGAGGAGGTGGCCGCCGCCGTGCGGTTCCTCGCCTCCGACGACGCCGGCTACGTGACCGGATCGACCCTGTACGTCGACGGCGGCATGAGCGCTTAACCCACCCCACTGACCACACGAGAGAGAGGAATCACATGCCCGAGACCGTGACCCCCGAGGCCGTCGAGACCACCGTCCGCGACGCCCTCGTCCAGTTCGGCCCTGAGCCGGATGACATCAAGCTCGAGGCGACGTTCGACGAGCTCGACGTCGACTCGCTCGACCTCGCCGAGCTGTCGCAGATCATCGAGGACGAGTACGGCGTCAAGCTCAAGGGCGACGACGTCGGCAAGATCAAGACCGTCGGCGACGCCGTCGACCTCGTGGTGCAGCGCGCGGGATGACCCAGGTCGTCGTCACCGGCATCGGCGCCGTCACCCCTCTGGGTGTCGGCGCCCGCACCCTGTACGAGCGCTGGCTCGCCGGGCAGTCCGGTATCGAGGACGGCGAGGGCACAGCCAGCGAGTTCGAGCCCAAGGACCACCTGTCGGTCAAGGAGGTGCGCCGCGCGGACCGCTTCACGCAGTTCGCGCTGGTGTCCGGCGACGAAGCGCTCGCCGAGGCCGGCTGGTCCGACGAGCTGCCGTATGACCCGACCCGGATCGCCTGCATCGTGGGCACCGGCATCGGCGGCATCGGCACGCTCGAGCACAACCACGACGTGCTCCGCGACTCCGGGCCCGGCAAGGTCTCGCCGCTCGCGGTCCCGCTCATGATGAGCAACGCCGCGCCGGGCGCGCTGTCGATGCGCTACGGCCTGCGCGGCCATTCGTACGGCATCGTCTCCGCCTGCGCGGCGGGGGCGCACGCGATCGGCACGTCCGCGGCCCTGATCCAGTCGGGCGCCGCCGACGCCGTCGTCACCGGCGGCTCCGAGGCGGCTCTGACGCCGCTCTCCAAGGCTGCGTTCGCGGCTCTGGACGCGCTGTCCGACAGCGGCATCTCGCGGCCGTTCGACGCCCGCCGCGACGGCTTCGTCATGGGCGAGGGCGGCGCGGTGCTGGTCCTCGAGGACGCCGAGAAGGCCGAGGCGCGCGGGGCGAAGGTCCTCGCCACGCTGAAGGGCTACGGCGCTTCGTCGGATGCCAGTCACATCACGGCTCCCCAGCCCGAGGGCATCGGGGCGACGGACGCGATCAAGCAGGCGCTCGAGAGCGCCGGCCTGAAGCCCGAGGACGTCGACTACGTCAACGCGCACGGCACCTCGACGCCGCTCAACGACCGCGCCGAGACGAAGGCGATCAAGGCGGCCCTGGGCGACCGCGCGAACGAGATCCCCGTGTCCTCGACCAAGTCGGCGATCGGGCATCTGCTCGGCGCGGCCGGCGCCGTCGAGGCCGTGGCGACCATCCTCGCGCTGCGCGACAAGATGGCCCCGCCCACACTGGGCTGGGAGGAGCAGGAGGAGGGCATGGACCTCGACTACGTGCCGAACGAGGCCCGGCCCTTGAAGGTGAACGGGAAGCCGGCCGTCGCGATTTCCAACGCGTTCGGGTTCGGCGGCCACAACGCGGTTCTCTGCCTGGAGGCATGAGTTGAGCGTCACTGTCGACCCGAAGGTCGTCGTCACTCCTGAGCCGGCCGTCAGCGACGGCCGGCTCACGCCGCTTCAGCGTCTCGAAGAGCTGTGCGACGAGGGATCGCTGACGCTCCTGCGCTCGGACGTCGTGTCCAAGCGCATGGGCGACAAGGCGCGCGCGGGCGACGGCGTGATCGCCGGCGCCGGCCGCGTCGAGGGCCGGCCGGTGTTCTGCTACGCGCAGGACCCGTCCTACCTCGGCGGCTCGCTCGGCGAGCAACACGCGGAGTCGATCATCCGCGTGCTGCGGCTGGCCGGCCGCGCGGGCGCCCCGGTCGTCGGCTTCATCGAGTCCGGCGGCGCGCGCATGCAGGAGGGCCTCGCCGCCCTCGGCGGCTACGGCCGCATCTTCCGCGAGCACGTCGCCCTGTCGGGCAAGATCCCGCAGATCTCGGTGATCTGCGGCGCGAGCGCCGGCGGCGGCTCGTACTCGCCCGCGCTCACCGACTTCGTCGTCATGACCGAGCGGGCGACGATGTTCCTCACCGGCCCCGCCGTCGTGCGCGACGTCATGGGCGAGGACGTCACGGCCGCCGAGCTCGGCGGCCCGAAGGTCCACGACCGCAACGGCGTCGCCCACTTCGTCGCCAAGACCGACGAGGACGCGGCCATGCTCGTGCGCGACCTCCTCGACCACCTTCCCGCCAGCTCGCGTGAGCGGCCGCCGCGCTGGCGCTCGGCCGAGCCCGGCCGGCTCGACCCGTCCGAGGCGGTGCCCGAGGACGAGCGGCGCGTCTACGACGTCCGCGACGTCATCCACGGCCTCGTCGACGGCGGGCGCATGCTCGAGTGGGCGCCGCGCTGGGCGCGCAACCTGGTGTGCGGGTTCGCTCGCCTTGAGGGTCGCGCGGTGGGCGTGATCGCCAACCAGCCGCGCTACATCGGCGGTGTGTTGGACGCCGATTCGGGCTCGAAGGGCGCGCGCTTCGTGCGCACCTGCAACGCGTTCGGGCTGCCTCTGGTGACGCTCGTCGACACCCCCGGCTTCATGCCCGGCACGCGCCAGGAGCAGGGCGGCGTGATCCGCCACGGCGCGAAGCTCGTGCACGCGTTCGCCGAGGCCGAGGTGCCGAAGGTCACCGTCGTGCTCCGCAAGGCGTTCGGCGGCGCGTTCATCGCCATGAACTCGCGCGACCTCGGCGCCGACTACACGTTTGCGTGGCCCGGCGCCACGCTCGGCGTCATGGGCGCCAAGCAGGCGGTCGGCATCGTCAACCGCCGCGCCATCGCGGCGTCCGAGGATCCCGAGATGGCGCGCGAAGAGTTCGCCGCCCGCTACACGGAGGAGCACCTCAGCGCCGGCACCGCCGCGGCCGAGGGCTACGTCGACGAGGTCATCGCCCCGCTCGACAGCCGGCGCCGCCTGATCGAAGCCTTGAACACTCTCGACTCGGTGGCCGCCCCGGCCGCCGGGATCCGGAACATTCCCCTATGACCGACAAGAAGCCGAAGCCGCCCGTGGTGCTCGACACCGGCGGGCGGGTGGTTCTCGACGATGGAAGGGTGTTGATCCCTCTCTGATGCTCGCTGACAAGAAACTCCTGATCACCGGTGTGATCACCAAGGACTCGATCGCCTGGGAGGTGGCGCGCCAGGCCCAGGAGGCCGGCGCGGAGGTCGTGCTGACCGGCTTCGGCCGGGCCAAGCGCATGACCGAGCGCGCGGCCGCGAAGCTCCCGCAGGAGGTCGACGTGCTCGATCTCGACGTCAACGACCCCGAGCAGCTGAAGGCCGTCGCCGACGACCTGCGCGAGCGCTGGGGCCGCGTCGACGGCGTGCTCCACGCGATCGCGCACGCCCCCGAGGACGCCCTGGGCGGCAACTTCCTCGACACGCCGCCGGAGAGCGCCGCCGCGGCGTTCCAGACGAGCGCGTACTCGCTGAAGGCGCTGAGCGTGGCGCTGCTGCCGCTGATGGAGGAGAACGGCGGCGCGGTCGTCGGCATGGACTTCGACGCGCAGGTCGCCTGGCCGGTCTACGACTGGATGGGCGTCGCCAAGGCCGGCCTCGAGGCCGTCTCGCGCTACCTGGCGCGCGACCTCGGGCCTCGCGGCATTCGCGTGAACCTGGTGAGCGCCGGGCCGCTTGGCACCCTGGCGGCGAACGGCATCCCCGGCTTCGACGACCTCGCGAAGGCGTGGGAGCAGCAGGCCCCGCTGGGCTGGGACATCGAGGACGCGGGCCCGGTCGCGGCCGCCGTGTGCTTCCTGCTGAGCGATCACGCGCGCGCGGTCACCGGCGAGATCCTCCACGTCGACGGCGGCTTCCACGCGATGGGCACCGCGCCCGTCGAGTCGCGCACGCCCGAGGAGGCGGTTGCGTGAAGCCGACCGTCTTCCTGACCGGCGCGACCGGCTTCCTCGGCATGGAAGTGCTGGCGCGCCTGCTCCAGGCGGGCGATCGCAACGTGCTCGCCCTGGTGCGGGCCGGCGACGACGCGGCCGCCGAGGGACGGCTGGATGACGTGCTGTCGCTCCTGTGGGACGACCCCAGCCCGTATCGCGAGCGCGTGACCGCCGTGCGCGGCGACGTCACGCAGCCCGGCATGGGTCTCGACGCGCGCTGGGACGAGGTGGCCGAGAAGAGCCAGGCCGTGCTGCACTGCGCGGCCTCGATCTCCTTCGACCTGCCGCTGCCCGAGGCGCGCGCGATCAACGTCGACGGCACCTCGCGCGTGCTCGACTTCGCTTTGGCAGCGCAGGAGCGGGGCGGGCTGGAGCGCTTCCTGCACGTCTCTACCGCGTATGTGTCGGGCCGCCACGAGGGCGCGTTCCGCGAGCGCCAGCTCGACACCGGCCAGTCGTTCAGGAACACCTACGAGCAGACCAAGGCCGACGCCGAGCAGATCGTCGCGATGGCGCGCGAGCTCGGCCCGGCGATCGCACGACCGTCGATCGTCATGGGCGAGTCGGACTCCGGCTGGACCCCGGCGTTCAACGTGTTGTACTGGCCGCTGCAGGCGTTCTCGCGCGGCTTGTTCAAGGAGCTGCCGGCACTGCCGACCGGCCGGGTCGACACCGTGCCCGTCGACTACGTCGCCGACGCGCTCGTGTACCTCCTCGACCGCCGCGAGGCGGGCGTCTTCAACCTCGTCGCGGGGCGCGACGCGTCGACGGTCGAAGAGCTGACCACGCTGGCGTCCGAGCACTTCGGCCGCCCCCGCCCACCGTTCGTGGACCCGATCGATCCCGACGCGGACGACGACCACGACTCCGTCTACGTGCCGTACTTCGACATGCGGGTCGTCTTCGACGACGCCCGAGCGCGGTCCGTGCTCGCGCCCGCCGGCATCGAGGCGCCGCCGGTCCGCGAGTACTTCGCCCGGCTCATGGACTACGCCGTGGAGGCCCGCTGGGGCAAGAAGCGCATCACGCGCGAGGCCGCCCGGGCACGGGTCGCGGAGCTCGCCGCGGGCTGAGTTTCCCGACCGATCAGCGCAGGTATTCGACTCCCGGAACGTTCCGGGAGTCAGGGATGCATCGGGGTGTGGTCTTCGCCGTCGGGCTGGCGCTTCTCGTCGCCGAGTCCGCCGTTGCCGCGGACGGGTTGCTGCCGGGGTCGCAGGCGCCCGAGGTGGAGCTCCCGCAGGTGGATCTCCCCCTCCCCGAGGCGCAGCTCCCGTCGCTGCCCATCCCGGTGCCGAAGGTGCCGACGGTGTCGCCGCCCGCCGCGCCGCCGGCGCCTGCGAGCGCCGCGCCCGCCGCGACCACCGGATCGTCAAGCCGACCCGCGCCACGCCAGACCGGGGCGCGAGGCCCGGCGCGGGGCGGGTCTGCGCCGGCCATGCGGACCACCGCCGAGCGTGCCCCGGCCGCCGCACGAGCGCCCGCCACCCGCGGCGGCGTACTCGCCGCCGAGCGCCCCGTGCGGCGCGAACGGCGGCTGCGCCGCACCGTCACACGCCTGCGCGGCTGCCTCGACGGCCTGCCGACGGCTGAGCGGCGCGTGCTGGTGCTGCGCACCGGGCTCGGACCGCGTCCCGCGCGCTCGCGCGCGCGTGTCGCGCGCGTGCTCGACGTCAGCGCGGGTCGCGTCGCACGGTTGGAGCGGCGCGGGCTGCGGCGGCTCCGTGGCCTCGCGCGCGACGGCTGCGGCGGCGCCACCGCGCCCGCGCCCGCGACGACGGGTTACGCACCGCCCGCGCTCGCGGCGCTCGCCACGGCCGGCCCCCAGGAGGAGCCGGACCGGGTCGAGGTGAGGGGCACCCAGGAGTCCGGCTCCGGCGAGCGGGAGCCGTCCTCCGGCGACGAGCAGCCCGCGCCCGCCCCGCCCGCCGCGCCGCCGCCGGCCGCGCTGATCCGGCGCGGCTCCGAAGGCAGCACCGACCTCACGCTGCCGCTGCTCGCGGTCGCCGCGCTGCTCGGGATCGCGCTCGCCGTCCGCGCGGTGCGCCGCTCGCTGCGGACCTAGACCCTCCCCGAACGTCCAGGTCAGAGACCGTCCGCCTTCCTTCCGGGGCGTTAGCTTCTCGCGTGGAGACCGTGACATGAGACTCACGATGCTGTGCGGGACATCTCTGGCGCTTCTGGCGCTCGCAACGCCGGTCGCGGCGCAGACGGGCGTTCCCGCAACGGAGTCTCCAGGCAACACCGCGGCCGGCGAGGGCTCGGCCGGCGGCGGCTCGACCTCCGGCGGGGGCAACAGCCAGTCGGGCGGCGGCGTCGCCCCTGTCGCCACGCGCGCCCCCGCCCCGCCGGCGCGCGTCGTCGTCACCCCGCGCGTCGTCAGCACGCCCACGCCCGTCGCGCCCGTCGCGCCCGTCGCGCCCGTCGCGCCCGTCGTCCGCAGCGCGCCCGTCGCCACGGCCCCGAAGCCCGACCGCGCCGCCGCCCGGCGCCGTGCGGCTGCCCGCCGTGCGGCTGCCCGCCGCGCCGCTGCCCGCGCGCGCCGCGAGCGCGCCGAGCAGGCCGCGCGCGAGAAGCGCCGCGCCGACGCCCGCCGCGAGAGCGGCGACGCGGTCGCGTCCCCGATCTCCGTCAAGACCGACCCTTCGCCCGCGGCCGTACCCGCCGCCTCCAAGAGCGCGGGCGGCCTCCCCATCGGGACCGACCTCACGCTCCCGCTCCTGCTGCTGTCGGCGCTGTGCGCGCTCGCCCTCGCGGCGCGCTACACGGTGCGCTCGCTGCGTCAAGAGCAACCGCGCTAGACTGCGCTTTCTACCTCGCACCGGTGCGGGGTTTTTTTCCGCCCGGTGCCCGCAAAGCCGACGACCCCGGAGCTCGCCTCATGGCCCGTGGAGACGTCCGGATCGCAGTCACCCTCGCATGCGAGGAGTGCAAGCGCCGGAACTACCAGACGAATAAGTCCAAGCGGAACAACCCGGATCGCATCTCGCTGCAGAAATACTGCCGCTGGTGCCGCCGGCACACCGGCCACCGCGAGACCCGCTAGCGGAGCCTGCCGATGGCCCGTGACCGACAGCGCGCGAAGCAGCGCCGCAAGCGCCAGGGCAGCCCCGCTCCCCGAGCCGGCGGCAATCGTGCGCGCACCTCGCGCGACATCGGGCTCGACGACTCGACGGTCGAGGAGTCCGGGCTCGGCGACGGCACGCCCGCGCCCGACCCGCTGAAGCACGCGTCGGCGGACGTCGACCAGGCCAAGCTCGCCGAGGAGGGCGCGACGCCGCCGAATCGCGACGACGAGGACCTCGCCGCCGGCGTCTACGCCGACGAGCTCGTGGACGACGACTTCGAGCGCGCGCCCGACGAGGCCGAGGACAACCTCGTCCACGCCGGCACCGGCGAGCACGATCCCGCCGTTCACGAGCGTCCCCCGCGCAAGCAGCGCGGGCGCGTCCTCACCTTCCTCGGGCACTGCGTCGACGAGCTCCGTCGCGTGCAGTGGCCCAACCGCCGCCAGGTCGGACAGGCGACGGCTGTCGTCCTCGGCTTCGTCGTGCTCGCCGGCGGCTACCTCGGCCTGCTGGACGCGCTCTGGCGTCCGATCATCGACGCCATCCTCTAGCTCCCCCTCAGATCAAGGAATCCATGTTTCGCTGGTACGTCATCAACACCTACTCGGGACACGAGAACAAGGTCAAGCAGAACCTCGAGCACCGCGTCTCGTCGCTCGGGCAGCAGCGCGCCGTGCGCCAGGTCGTCGTGCCGACGGAGACCGTGCAGGAGATGAAGGACAACCAGAAGGTCTCGGTCGAGAAGCGGACCATGCCCGGCTACGTGCTGGTGAACATGGACCTCAACGAGGACTCCTGGCAGGTCGTCAAGGGCACGCCCGGGGTCACCGGCTTCGTCGGCGCCTCCAACGAGCCGATCCCGCTGACGCAGGCTGAGGTCGACCGGCTGCTGCACCGCGAGGTCGCGGTCCGCGCCCCGAGCCGCGCCCAGTTCAACATCGGCGAGTCCGTCAAGGTCATCTCCGGCCCGCTGTCGGACTTCTCCGGCGAGATCTCCGAGATCAACGAGGATGCGGGCAAGCTCAAGGTGCTGGTATCTATCTTCGGGCGGGAAACGCCCGTCGAGGTCGGCTACGACCAGGTGAAGAAGATCTAGATGGCCAAGAAAGTCCTGACAACGATCAAGCTCCAGGCCCCAGGCGGCCAGGCCTCCCCGGCACCGCCGGTCGGCCCTGCGCTGGGCCAGCACGGCATCAACATCATGGAGTTCGTCAAGGCGTTCAACGCCCAGACGCAGAACGACGCCGGCACCACGATCCCGGTCGTGATCACGGTCTTCGAGGATCGCTCCTTCACGTTCGTGACCAAGACCCCGCCGGCCGCCGTCCTGATCCGCCAGGCGATCGGCATCGAGAAGGGCTCGGGCGAGCCGAACCGCACCAAGGTCGGCACGATCACCGACGCGCAGGTGCGCCAGATCGCCGAGAAGAAGCTCGCCGACCTGAACGCGAACGACGTCGACCAGGCCGCGAAGATCATCGCCGGGACGGCGCGCTCGATGGGCGTGGACGTGGTGCGCTAATGGCCAAGCACGGCAAGCGCTACCTCGAGGCCCGCGCGAAGGTCGACCGCGAGAAGCTCTACGGCCCCGCCGAGGCGGTGCGGCTCCTCAAGGAGACCAAGGGCACCAAGTACGACGAGTCCGTCGAGGTCCACGTCCGCACCGGCCTCAACGTCCGCCACGCGGACGAGCAGCTGCGCGGCACGATCGCGCTCCCGCACGGCCTCGGCAAGAACGTGACGATCGCCGTCTTCGCCAAGGGCGACAAGGCGAAGGAGGCCGAGGAGGCCGGCGCCGACTTCGTGGGCGCGGACGACCTCGCCACCAAGGTCCAGGAGGGCTGGACCGACTTCGACATCGCCATCGCGACGCCCGACATGATGCCGGTGGTCGGCCGCCTCGGCCGCATCCTCGGCCCGCAGGGCAAGATGCCCAACCCGAAGGTCGGCACGGTCACGATGGACGTCGCCAAGGCCGTCGAGGAGTCCAAGGCCGGCAAGGTCGAGTACCGCACCGACCGCACCGCGATCGTGCACATGGTCGTGGGCAAGACCTCGTTCGACGACGACAAGCTGCTCGGCAACTACCAGGCGATCATCGAGGAGCTGCTCCGGGCGAAGCCGTCGGCCGCCAAGGGCCGCTACATCCGCTCGATCGTGATCGCCTCGACGATGGGCCCCGGCATCAAGGTCGACCCGTCGAAGACCAAGGATTTGATTGACGAGGAGGCTGAAGCCGCCGCCGCGTAAAGCGCGCTTCGGACAGCCCCTCTTCCAGAGACCCCCGGCCGGCGCGAGCCAGAAGTCCGGGACAGGAGGAACCCAGCAGTGGACAGAGACCAGAAGGCTGCCGTCATCGAAGAGGTGGCGCGGCAGATCCAAGAGGCGGACGCGATCTACGCGGTCGACTACCGCGGCGCGTCGGTGCCGCAGGCCGCCGAGTTGCGCGCGCGCCTGCGCGAGGCCGACGCGACGTTCCGCGTCGTCAAGAACACGCTCACCGAGCGCGCGGCCGACCAGGCCGGCGCCGAGGGCCTGAAGGCATACCTCGAGGGCCCGACCGCGTTCACGTTCGTGCGCGGCGACGCCGCCGCGGCCGCCAAGGCGCTCGCGGACTTCCGGCGCACGTCCGGCCTGCTCGAGTTCAAGGGCGGCTGGATGAACGGCGAGGCCCTCTCGCCCGAGCAGATGGACTCCATCGCCCGCCTGCCCACGCGCGAGGTGCTCTACGGCCGCCTCGTCGGCATGGTCGCCTCGCCGCTCACCGGCCTGGCGAGCGCGCTGAACGGCCTGATCGGCGGGCTGGCGCGCCAGCTCTCCCAGATCGCCGAGCAGGGGCTCGTCGGCGGCGACGCCCCGGCTCCGGCTCCGGCTGAGGCCGAGGCCGCTCCCGCCGAGGAGACGCCGGCCGCCGAAGCTTCCCCGCCCGCCGAGGGCGGATCCGATTCCGAGACTGAAACCGAGAAGGAGTAGTCATGGCCAGCAGCACCCAGGAGTGGATCGACGAGCTCAAGCAGATCTCCGTGCTCGAGCTCTCCGAGCGCATCAAGGCGCTCGAGGAGGAGTTCGGCGTGTCCGCGACGGCCGTCGCGGCTGCGGCCCCCGCCGCGGGCGGCGGTGGCGGCGACGGCGACGGCGCCGCCGAGGAGGAGCAGACCGCGTTCGACGTCATCGTCACGAGCGCCGGCGACAAGAAGATCCAGGTCATCAAGGTCGTCCGCGCGGCGACCGGCCTCGGCCTCAAGGAGGCCAAGGCGCTCGTCGACGAGGCCCCCAAGCCCGTCAAGGAGGGCGTCGACCGCGAGGAGGCCGACAAGCTCAAGGCCGACCTCGAGGAGGCCGGGGCCGGCGTCGAAGTCAAGTAGGCGCCTCCGCGCCACTTCGAGCTGTCCAAGGGGCGGTCCGCAAGGGCCGCCCCTTGACGCTTCTTCTACACTTCCTCCCCGAGTCGGCCGATAGTCGCAGCCGCCCACAGCGCCACCCTCGCCACATACGAGGGGCGGCCGGGCGGGGTCCGTGAGAGCCGAACGCCCCTCACAGGGGTCCGCGTACCCCTGTGCTATCTTGGCTGGTCGCGCTTTGATGCCTTCCCGGCAACACCCGCGCCCCTCGCTCTGCCGTCCTCCGAGTCCCCTGAGGAGTCGCCGCCTTGGCTGCTGTTGACGCTCCCCGCACGCGCCGTAACTTCGCGCGTCTTGACAAAGTCCTTGATGTCCCCAACCTGATCGACATCCAGAAGAAGTCCTTCGCCTGGCTCGTCGATACGGAGAAGGGGGGCCTTCGCGAGACGATCGATGACATCTCGCCGATCGAGGACTACACCGGCAACCTCGCCGTGCAGTTCGGCGAGTTCACGTTCGATGACCCGGTGGCGTCGCTGGAGGAGTGTCGTGAGAAGGATCTGACGTACGCGCGGCCGCTGACCGTCACGGTCGGCTTCATCAACCGCGAGACGGGCGAGATTCGCGAGCAGTCCGTGTTCATGGGCGACTTCCCGTGGATGACGGACCGGGGCACGTTCATCATCAACGGCACGGAGCGCGTCGTCGTGACGCAGCTCGTCCGCTCCCCGGGCGCCTACCTGATGGAGCCCAAGGACCCGGAGAAGCAGGTCTTCGTCGGCAACCTGATGCCGGCACGCGGCTCGTGGCTCGAGCTCGAGATCGACAAGAAGGGCAAGGTCTTCGTCCGCATCGACCGCAAGCGCAAGCTGCCGGTCACGGTGCTGCTGCGCGCGATGGGCTACGCGACCGACGAGGAGATCCTCAAGCTCTTCAACGACTCGCTCTACATCCGCAACACGATCGACGCCGACACCGAGATCACGCGCACCGAAGAGGGCTCGCTGATCGAGCTGTTCAAGAAGCAGCGCCCCGGTGAGCCGCCGTCGGTCGACAACGCGAAGGCGCTGCTCAACCAGCTCTTCTTCGACCCCAAGCGCTACGACCTCACCCGCGTCGGCCGCTACAAGCTGAACTCGCGGCTGAACCTCGACATCGACCTCGACATGCGCGTGCTCACGCACGAGGACATCATCGCCCTCGTCCGCGAGCTGGTCGAGCAGCCCAAGCGCCTCGGCATGCCCGAGGACGGCTCGGAGGAGATCAAGGACTACGCCGCGGAGGCGCTCAGCCGCCCGCGCGAGCCCGTGGCCGACTTCCTCGACGAGTACGAGCACTTCGGCAACCGCCGCCTGCGGACCGTCGGCGAGCTCATCCAGGAGGCCTTCCGCATCGGCCTCTACCGGATGGAGCGCGTCGTGCGCGAGCGCCTCACCACCGAGGACGCCGACACGATCACCCCGCAGACGATCATCAACATCCGCCCGGTCGTGGCCGCGCTGAAGGAGTTCTTCGGCTCCAGCCAGCTCAGCCAGTTCATGGACCAGACGAACTCGCTGTCGGGCCTCACGCACCGGCGCCGCCTGAGCGCCCTCGGCGCCGGCGGCCTCACGCGCGAGCGCGCGCCGATCGAGGTGCGCGACGTGCACCCGACCCACTACGGCCGCATGTGCCCGATCGAGACCCCCGAGGGTCCGAACATCGGCCTCATGGGCTCCCTGTCCTCCTACGCGCAGGTCTCGGAGCACGGCTTCGTGACCACGCCGTATCGCAAGGTCGTCAAGGGCAAGGTGACCGACGAGATCGTGCATCTCGACGCGACCGAGGAGCAGGAGCGCACGATCGCGCAGGCCAACGAGCCGCTCGACAAGAACGGCAAGCTTCAGAGCGAGCAGATCCTCTGCCGCACGCAGGCGGGCCACTACGAGTACTTCTCGCCCGAGAACGTCGACCTGATGGACGTCTCGCCGGAGCAGATCTGGTCCGTCGCGACGGCCATGATCCCGTTCCTCGAGCACGACGACGCCAACCGCGCGCTGATGGGCTCGAACATGCAGCGCCAGGCGGTCCCGCTGCTCAAGACCGACGCTCCGCTGGTCGGCACGGGCATGGAGCGCCGCGCGGCCGTCGACACCGGTGACGTCGTGCTGGCCAAGAACGCCGGCACGATCGACTACGTCGACGCCGACCGCATCGTCGTGGCCCGCAAGGACGGCCGTGACGAGTACGAGCTGCACAAGTTCATGCGCTCCAACCAGGGCACGCTGGTCCACCAGAAGCCGCTCGTGAAGGCCGGCCAGGAGGTCGGCGAGGGCGCGGTCCTCGCCGACGGCTCCTCGACCGACAACGGCGAGATGGCGCTCGGCAAGAACCTGATGGTCGCCTTCATGTCCTGGGAGGGCTACAACTTCGAGGACGCGATCATCCTGTCCAACCGCCTGGTCAAGGACGACGAGCTCACCTCGATCCACATCGAGGAGTACGAGGTCGACGCCCGCACGACCAAGCTGGGCGACGAGGAGATCACCCGCGACATCCCGAACCGCTCGGAGGAGTCGCTGCGCAACCTCGACGACCGCGGCATCGTCCGCGTCGGCGCCGAGGTCCAGTCCGGCGACCTGCTCGTCGGCAAGGTCACGCCGAAGGGCGAGACCGAGCTGACCGCCGAGGAGAAGCTGATCCGCGCGATCTTCAAGGAGAAGGCGCGCGAGGTCCGCGACACCTCGCTCAAGGTCCCGCACGGCGAGGGCGGCGTCGTCATCGACGTCATGACGTTCTCGCGCGCGGCCGGCGACGACCTGTCACCGGGCGTCAACGACCTCGTGCGCGTGTTCGTGGCCAAGAAGCGCAAGATCGCCGAGGGCGACAAGCTCGCCGGCCGCCACGGCAACAAGGGCGTCATCTCCAAGATCGTCGACGAGCACGACATGCCGTTCCTCGAGGACGGCCAGCCGGTCGACGTCATCCTGAACCCGCTCGGCGTCCCGAGCCGCATGAACATCGGCCAGATCCTCGAGACCCACCTCGGGTGGGCCGCGGCGCGGGGCTGGTACGACGACGGCTCGGAGGCCTACAAGCTCGCGAAGGGCGCCAGCAACGGCGAGAACAAGCCGGTCTACGTGGCGACCCCCGTGTTCGACGGGGCCACCGTCGAGGACGTCGACAAGGCGCTCGTCCAGTGGCAGAAGGAGCACAAGGGCGCGATCCGGATGGACGTCGACGAGCGGCGCCGTCCCGGCATGCAGGCGTCCGGCAAGGTCACGCTGTTCAACGGCCGCACCGGCGAGCCGTTCGAGGACCAGGTGACCGTCGGCTACATGTACATCCTGAAGCTGCTCCACCTCGTGGACGACAAGATCCACGCGCGCTCGACCGGCCCGTACTCGCTCGTCACCCAGCAGCCGCTGGGCGGCAAGGCGCAGTTCGGCGGCCAGCGCTTCGGCGAGATGGAGGTGTGGGCGCTCGAGGCCTACGGCGCCGCGTACACGCTCCAGGAGATGCTCACGATCAAGTCCGACGACACCGTCGGGCGCGTGAAGGCCTACGAGGCGATCGTCAAGGGCGAGAACATCGCCGAGCCGTCGATCCCCGAGTCCTTCAAGGTGCTCCTGAAGGAGATGCAGTCGCTGGCGCTCGACGTCAACGTGGTCTCCGAGGAGGGCACGCGCGCCGAGATGGGCGACGAGGACGACGACCTGCTGCGCGCCGCCGAGGAGCTGGGGATCGACCTCTCCGGCGTCCGTGCGGGCAGCTCCTCCGACGGCGACGCCGCCGACGAGAAGGAGGAGCAGGAGGTCGAGGAGGGCGAGGCCGGCACGACCGGCGAAGCCGAGCCGGATCTCGAGGCCGAGGCCATCGAGGTGCCCGCCGACGGCGAGGAGATCCTCGCGCGAGGCACCTCAGAGGACGAGTAGGACCCGACCAAGGAATCAGCTGAACACATGATTGACATCAATAACTTCGACGCGATCGAGATCGGTCTCGCGTCGTCCAAGCAGATCCGGTCGTGGTCCTCGGGCGAGGTCACGAAGCCGGAGACCATCAACTACCGCACGCTGAAGCCGGAGAAGGACGGCCTCTTCTGCGAGCGCATCTTCGGTCCCACCAAGGACTGGGAGTGCTACTGCGGCAAGTACAAGCGCGTCCGCTACAAGGGCATCGTCTGCGAGCGCTGCGGCGTCGAGGTGACCCGGTCCAAGGTGCGCCGTGAGCGCATGGGCCACATCGACCTCGCCGCCCCCGTGAGCCACATCTGGTTCTTCAAGGGCGTCCCGAGCCGCATCGGCTACCTGCTCGACATGGCTCCCAAGGAGCTCGAGAAGGTCCTCTACTTCGCGGCCTCGATGGTCACGTGGGTCGACGACGAGGCGCGCGAGCGCGACATGGAGTCGCTCGGCGGCCAGGTCAACGAGGTCCTCGACGCCTACGCGGCGGAGAAGGAGGAGCGCCTGCTCGAGCTGCGCGAGTCGCTCGAGCGTCGCGAGGAGTACCTCAAGACCGGCTCGCAGACGGGCTTCTCCGACGACGACCACCTGTGGGCGGAGGCGCTCGACCTCGAGCCCAAGAAGCTCAACGACGACGACCGCGAGAAGCAGCTCAAGGACGTGCGCAAGGCGCTCGAGGGCGACATCTCGGACACCGAGGCCTACATCGAGGACGCCGCCGAGCGGATGCGTCAGGTCTGGGAGCTCTTCCAGACGATGGCGCCGAAGCAGGTCATCAACGACGAGGCGCTGTTCCGCGAGCTCAAGGAGCGCTTCGGCTCTCCCTACGGCTTCGGCGAGTACTTCCGCGGCGGCATGGGCGCCGAGTCGGTGCGCGACCTGCTCGAGCAGGTCGACCTCGACGATGAGCGCGCGGAGCTCGAGGAGCAGGTCAAGACGGCCAAGGGCCAGAAGCAGGCCCGCGCGGTCAAGCGGCTGAAGGTCGTCTCGGCCTTCATCCACTCCGGCAACCGGCCGGACATGATGATCCTCGAGGCAGTGCCGGTGATCCCGCCGGAGCTGCGCCCGATGGTCCAGCTGGACGGCGGCCGCTTCGCGACCTCCGACCTCAACGACCTCTACCGGCGCGTCATCAACCGCAACAACCGCCTCAAGCGGCTGCTCGACCTCGGCGCGCCCGAGATCATCGTCAACAACGAGAAGCGGATGCTGCAGGAGGCCGTCGACGCCCTGTTCGACAACGGCCGCCGCGGCCGGCCCGTCACGGGCCCGGGCAACCGCGCCCTGAAGTCCCTGAGCGACATGCTCAAGGGCAAGCAGGGCCGCTTCCGCCAGAACCTGCTGGGCAAGCGCGTCGACTACTCGGGCCGCTCGGTCATCGTGGCCGGCCCGTCGCTGCGCCTGCACCAGTGCGGCCTGCCGAAGCTGATGGCGCTC
>CAWERW010000006.1:0-182983 GCA_963811595.1 uncultured Solirubrobacteraceae bacterium | reverse complement strand
GACGAACACGCGGCCGCGTAAGCGGCGCCGCGGTTCAATCGGAGCGGTTCTCCTACCCGTCCCATTTGCGATAGCGAAGGCTGACGCCGGTCGTCACGATCGAGGTCCGAAGCCGCCGGACCATGGAGCTATCCGGCGGGCGGCGGCTCGGGGTTGTCATGCGGCGCAGTGGTGCTCGCGCTGAGGGTCGTCCCAACAGGTGGTACGTCGACAAGAGGGCGGCGTGATCGTCGTTCGGCACGGGGTGCCTCAGGACGAAGTGTCTCGGGGGGCAGGGGTCAACGACTGGTCCCGTCATGCAGCTGCGGATTGCAGATCCGTGTCCCGGACCATGTCCCGAACTCAGCACAACTGACCCCCGCTGAGCACGACTCAGGCGTGCGGATTCCCTGCAAATACAACTAATCCCAGCGCGAAGCGGGTGCCTTCAAGACCGGCAGGCCGTCGTAGCCCGGCGGTTGGAAGGTTCGATTCCTTCGCCGCTTTCCGTGCGCGTGTCCGTCCCGTACCGTGAGCGGCATGTGGCGCGACTTCCTCGGCGAACTCGGACTTGAGCTGCGCGAGCCGGCCGCTGATGCCGACATCGCCCTCGCCGAGCGCGAGCTGGGAGCCGTGTGGCCGAAGGAGCTGCGCGAGCTGCTCCTGGAGACCGACGGCGTCTTCGACGAAGCGGGCTTCGCGGTCGTTCGCCCGGTGCGAGACATCGTCAGTTCGACCCGGGACATGTGGCGCCTCGACAACGAGCAGCTCTACATGACGCTGAGACCGCACCTGTTCTTCGCCCAGGAGGCCAACGGCGACGAGTACTTCTACCGCGTGGTCGGTGACGAACGGGACTGGGACGTCTTCGCGTGGTTGCACGAGGACGACTCGCGCACGAACTACGCCTTCGGCATGCGGGCATACGTGATCGCCCGCGTCGAAGAGTCGCGAAAGGGCTTCGACCCGGACTTCGACAACGCGACGCTCGACGCCTTCTTCGACACGCTCGCCTTCCTCGCGCTGAGTGGGGAGGACGTGGTCCATCCCGAGGCGGCGGCACGACAGCTCGAGTCGGTCGCGGCCGCGCTGCGGGCGGCGCCCGAGTCCCAGCGACGCTCCTTCGCCGGCCGAGCGCAGGGGCTTGCCATCAAGCCGCAGGACCCAGCACGCGCCGAGTTCTTCACGAATGTCAGCCGCGGCTTCGGCTTGTTCCCCGAGTCCTGAAGGAGGTCCCGAGCCGATGAACGACCGCCCGATCCACCACGTCTGTTACGTCGTCGACGACCTCCCCACGGCGGTCGGCCAGTGGGTCGAGATGACCGGCGCCGGACCGTTCTTCCACCTCGGCGAGCACGTGACGTTCGAGGAGACGCTGCTGGAGGGCGAGCCGTGCGTGTTCGACCACGCCTCGGCGATCGGCAGGTGGGGCCCGATCTTCCTCGAGCTGAACCAGCTCCACGACGTCACCCCGGAGCTCGAGGCGCGCGTGCGCCCCGGGGGTGCCGGTGGCAGCAACATCTCCCACATCGCCTACGTCGTCGACGACCCCGCCGCCGAGAGCGCGCGCCTGGAGGCCGCCGGGATGCCCAGGTTCCTGCAGCTGCGCCAGGGGCCGGTCAAGATCTCGCTGCACGACGCGCCGTTGCTGGGGCATGCGATCGAGGTGCACGAGAACTCCGACGCGATCAACGGGCTGTTCGCGGTGATCGCGGCCGGGGCCGAGGGGTGGGACGGGAGCGAGCCGCTGCGGCCGATGCCCGGCTAGCCCCGCGGCCCGGCACCGGTTATGGTCGGCCGGACGCCATGCGCAGGGATCGCGACCGCTGGAACGAGGAGGAGAAGACCCGCCCGCTGGCGCGCCCCAGCGCCAGCCCCGTCCTCGCGCTGCAGCGGCTGGCCGGCAACCGCGGCACGTCACAGCTGATCGCGCGCGAGCGCAAGAAGAACAAGAAGAGCGGTCGCGGGACGTTCAAGAACAGCGTGCGGCTCGGCGAGCTCCCGACGATCGAGATCACCGGCGGCAACGTCGGCGACTGGGTCGACAGGAAGAAGATCCCCGAGACGCTCGAGGTGACGTCGACCCCGGGCGATCACTCCGAGAAGCTGAAGGGCCTCGCCGAGAAGCGGACCAGGTTCGACGAGATCAAGGTCCAGGCGATCACCGGCGAGAACAGCTGGATGATCATCACGTTCAAGAACGCCCGCGTCATGGGCTACTCGGCGGACGGGGACGCGGCCGAGTCCTGGAAGCTCGTCGACTTCGACGGCGTGCACCGGGAGAGCACCTCGATCGGCGTCCAGCGCCCGTAGGACCATGCACGCGCTCGCCGTCGCCTCCTCGCCGCAGTCCGACGCCCGGGCCACCCAACCGCCGGCGGCGCGGCAACCGGCGGCGACGGAGCGGCTGCTCGCGCTCCAGCTCGCGCAGCGTCCGGCCACGGCACGCGCGCTCCAGCGCTGCGGCGGCCACGACGAGGCGCTCGAGGACGAGCTGCGGATGGGCGCGCAAGCCCTGCAGCGCGCGGTCGCCGACCGGCGGATGGTCGCGCGCGACGGACAGGACCCGGGCCCTCCCCAGGCGCCCGACATGCAGGGCCTCGGCTGCGGCTTCAACAGCAAGGGCGAGTGGACCTGCAGTGCCGAGACCGGCAAGGGAGCGCTCGAGCTCGACCCCAAGTCGATCCCCTCCACCGCACCGCCCACGCTGCCGAACCGGCCGCCGGCCTCCTGCCCGACCGACCGCTGGAACTGGTTCTCGAGCAAGTGCTGTCCCGAGGGGCAGTACTTCGATCAATCCCAGCGGAAGTGCGCCTCCACGAACAAGGAGGCGCCGGTGCCGATCAGGCCGTTCGACCTCGGGCCGACGCTGCCCCTGCCGCCGTCGTCGCCCGCGCCGTTCGTCGTCCCGCCCGCGCCGGAGCCGCCCCCGAAGGGCGACTTCCCGCTGCCGGGCGGGGATCAGATGTACGCCTGACCCCCGCCCGCGCGGTCTGCTCTACCGCCGCAGCACGCCGACGGCGTTCACGATGCCGTCGCCGTAGAACCCGTTGCGGTCGGCGTCGCCCTCACAGGTGGCCGTGAACTCCGGACCCAGGTCCGGGTAGTCGAGCGTCCGCGGCTCGGGGCACGCCGTGTCCCGCGCACCTTCGAGCAGGCGCCGCTCGGTCTCGGCCGGGGCGAGCGTGAGCCCGCCGTGGACCCGGTCGCGCCTGCCGAAGCGCGACACGGCCAGCGCGGCGACGCCCACCGCGTGCGGCGCGGCCATCGACGTGCCCTGGATCCACTGGTAGTACGCGCCGTGGTCCTTGACGACGAGCGACGTCGTGACGTTGCCGTCCTCGTCGATGTTCGGCCGGCCGTCGCCGTCGGAGTCCTCGCTGCGGCCCACGGCCTCGGGGTACGGCGCGAGGATCCGCGTCTCGGGCAGCCCGTACTGCGGCGTCCCGTAGAAGTCGCGGCGGTCGCCGCCCGGGGCGGAGACGTCGGCCTGCTCGAGGCCCCAGTTGGAGTAATAGGCCTTGCGCCCGCTCGGCCCGACCGAGGTGACGCCGATCACGCCGTCGGCCTCGATCGGCATCGTCAGGCACGAGTTGTCGACCGTCCGGTCGCGCTCGGTGCCCGGCGGGTAGTCGGGGCTGGTGGCGTCGCTCACCGGCTTGCCGAGGTCGGTGTTGCCGTTGCCCTCGGACGCGATCGTCGTCACGCCCTTCGAACGCGCGTAGTCGATCGCCCGCTGCGTCGCCGCGATGATCGTGCGCTGCTCGAGCTGCTCCTCCGGCGAGTCCGCCGGGTTGGCGGCGCAGTTGAACAGCCACGGGTCGATGTAGAAGGACATGTTCACCACGTCGATCCCGTGATCGCCCGCGTAGGTCAGGGCGTCGACCGTCGACTGCACGAAGAAGTAGCCCGAGTCCTGGCCGGCGCGGAGGTTGACGAGCGTCACCTTCGGCGCGACCCCGCCGATCCCCTCGCGGTTGAGCGGCGCGCCGATCGTGCCCGCGACGTGCGACCCGTGGCCGTTCTCGTCGACGTTGGCCGGGTCGGAGCAGGAGCGGTCCGGCTCCTCCTCGCACGGCCCGTCGACGAGCGGGATGTCGGTCGTGAAGTTGCGGCTCAGCCGGCGGTCGAAGTTCGGCCGGATGTCCGGATGGCGGCCGTCGACGCCGGTGTCGATGATGCCGACCCGCACGCCGGGATCGCCCTGCTCCTGGGCGTAGGAGCCCGACGGCGTCGCGTCGATCATCCGCATGTCCCACTGCATCGGCGACAGCGGCTCGGCCTTCTTCGGCGGCTTCGGCTTCTTGCCGCCGCCGCGCGCGCTGCCCTGGCGCTCGACGCTGTCGCGCTTGCGGCGCTCGGCCGGCGGCGCCTGGCCGATCGCCTCGTTGCCGGCGGCGCCGAGGAGCGCCTCCTGGTCGCGGACGCGGCCCTTGAAGTCGCCGCGGGTCGAGCGGACCGTCGCGACGCCGATGGCGGCGTTCTCGGACACGATGCTGCCGCCAGCGGCCTCGACGGCCCGACGGGCGGCGCCGAGGTCGGCGCCCTGCTGGTAGACGACGACGTAGTCGCGCGCCGCGCCTTCGGTGCCGGCCGTCGCGCCGCTGGCCGCCACGAGGGCGGCGAGCGCGAAGGCAGCGCCAAGCATGAGTTTGCGCATGCTGCGATCTCCTCCTGGAGAAGGGAATGGGTGGTGCCGCCGACACCCCGCCGGGCGGCACGTTGGGTCTCGCCTATCCGCGTCGCCGCGGGCCGAAACGACTTACGCGACGAGCGGCGCGAGCTCGCGCCCGATCAGCGCGACCATGTCGACGTCGCCGTGCAGCAGGTGCTGGCACATCACGCGCGTCACCCCGGCGTCGCGCAACGCGCCCAGCTGCTCGGCCACCTCGTCGACCGTGCCGGTGATCCACGCCCCGCCCCCCGGGGCCTCGCCGCGGAACTCGGTCAGCAGCCGCCGGCGCTCCTCGTACTCGGCGCGGTCGCGGCCCACGAGCACGCCGGTCATGAGCGAGAAGGGGATCGGGTCGCGGCCCGCCGCCTCGCACGCCTCCTCGATGCGCGCCTTCATCGGCCGCAGCTCGTCGAGCGTCGCGAACGCGGTGTTGTACTCGTCCGCCCAGCGCGCGGCGAGCGCGGCCGCGCGCGGACCGGCCTTGCCGCCCATCAGCAGCGGCGGGTGCGGCGCCTGGAGCGGCTTCGGCTGCGCATCGAGCGCGTCGATCCGGTAGTGCTCGCCGGCGAACGAGAACGGCCCGTCGGTCCACTGGCGGTGCACGATCTCGAGCTGCTCGGCGAGCATCCCCATGCGCTCGCCGAGCGGCGGGAACGGGAACCCGTAGGCGGCGTGCTCGCGCTCGTTCCAGCCCGCCCCGAGGCCGAGCTCGACGCGCCCGCCCGACACGTGGTCGGCCGCGACGACGACCTTCGCGACGTCGGACGGGTGGCGGAAGGTGACCGGCGAGACGAGCGTGCCGAGCCGCAGCGTGCTCGTGTGCGCGGCCAGCGCGCTGAGCGTCGCCCACGCGTCGAGCGAGCCGCGCTCCTCCACGCCGTCGAGGTTGAGCTGGTGGTCGGAGCGGAACAGCGCCGGCACGCCGTTCGCCTCGCACGCCTGCGCGAGCGCCAGCCACTGGGGCCAGGTGACGCCGTCCTGGCCCTCGATCATCAGGCAGAGGTCCATCAGGCCCGAGATCCTGGCAGGCCCTCGTTGACAACGCGTCGGCGACCACGGAGGATCGCTTCTCACCCCTTGACCGGAGCGCCGAATCCTGACCGAGCGCGTCCAAACCGAGCGCACGGATGTGGCCTCTGAACCCGCAGCGCCGGAGCGCGCGGGGCTCCCCGGCGGTCAGCTGCAGACTGCGGTGCTCGCGCTCCAGCGCACCGCGGGGAACCGCGCGGTGCAGCACCTGCTCCGCGAGCGGCGACACGCCGCGCCTCCCCCGCCGGACCCCAAGCCGAGCGCGCGCCGTCGCGTCGCGCGCGCGACCCCGGCGGAGGCTACGCCGGCCGTCGCCGGCCCCGACTGGGAGCTCGAGGTGGTTCCTCACGTTTCCACCGTCCAGGGGATCAACCCCGGCTACGAGCTCGTCCGCGGCGGCCCGCCGGGAGAGATCCCGCGGCTCTACCGCCTCATGCCTGACAACACGCTGGTCCCGACCTCGAAGCTCGACGAGTTGTGCCCGGTCGCGTTCGGACCTGCCTGCTGGTCGCTGCACATGCTCCGCGGCGGCCCGAAGGCAATGGCCGAGGAGGCGACGATCGAGCTCGGGGTCCTCGGCGCGTTCAAGCTCGTCGGCGCCGGCGCGTCGTGGGCGCGCAGCGCGACGAACTTCGACGACATCGGGGACGCGGGCCGGCTCGGCATGCAGGAGGGTGCCCAGGAGTGGATGGACGAGCTCGACGCGGTGCGCCGCGCCGGGAGCACGCCGCCTTCCCCCGAGCTGCGCTTCATCGGCCTCGCCGAGGACGCCGAGGGCGCGGCGCTCGTGAGCGTGGACGAGATCGCCGCGGCGGCCGACGAGGTCGGAGCGATCGTCGTGCCCGCCGAGGCGCTCGCCGAGATGGGCAAGAACGAGGGTCGCCTGTGGCTGGGGCGCTACGGCAGCGGCGCGATGCCCGGCGGCCGCTACCCGGGCAAGCCGGGCCTCAAGCTGCTGAACAACTCCGCCAAGGCGTACGGCGGCAAGACCGGGGCGATCGACCTCAGCAAGGTGCCGCGCCCGGAGTGGTTCAGCCACATCAAGCCGATGATCGACGAGGCCGACCAGGTGATGTTCCACAGCTCGACGGGAGTCGGCGTGGTCGACAAGACCGGCGTGCAGTTCCTCACGAACGAGGAGCTGCTCTACATCCTCAACACGCCCGCCGCGGCGCAGAAGACGGTCTTCTTCATCATCAAGCCGCTGTAGTCGCGGCACTGCGCCTAGGATCGCCGGCCATGGACTGGTGGCGACACGGCGTGATCTACCACGTCTACCCGCGCTCGTACGCCGACTCCGACGGCGACGGGGTGGGCGACCTGCGCGGGCTCGCGAGCCGGCTCGACCACCTGACGTGGCTCGGCGTCGACGCGCTGTGGCTGTCGCCCATCTACGAGTCGCCGATGAAGGACTTCGGCTACGACATCACCGACCACTGCGCGATCGAGCCGCAGTTCGGGACGCTCGAGGACTTCGACGCGCTCGTCGACGAGGCCCACCGCCGCCGCCTGCGCGTGCTGCTCGACTTCGTCCCCAACCACACGTCGGACGAGCACCCGTGGTTCCGCGAGCACCCCGACTTCTACATCTGGCGCGACGAGCCGCCCAACAACTGGATCAGCGTGTTCGGCGGTCCCGCGTGGACCTACGACGAGGAGCGCGGGCGGTTCTATTACCACGCCTACCTCGTGGAGCAGCCCGACCTCGACTGGCGCAACCCGGAGCTGCGCGAGGCGATGCTCGGCGTGCTGCGCTTCTGGCTCGACCGCGGCGTCGACGGCTTCCGCGTCGACGCGCTGCGCCAGGTGCTCAAGGACCCGGAGCTCGCCGACAACCCGCCGAACCCCGGCTACCGCGAGGGCCTGCCGGAGTACGACACGCTGCTGCCGGTCCGCAGCGCCGACCACGGCGACCTCGAGCCGGTGCAGGCGATCGCGGAGGCGATCGCCGAGCGCGACGGCGTGATGATCGGCGAGCTCTACCTGCCGTTCGAGCGGCTCGCCCGCTACTACGGCGCCGGGGTGCACCTGCCGTCGAACATGCACCTCATCTCGACGCCGTGGGAGCCGCGCGCGCTCGCCGCGCTCGTCGAGGAGTACGAGGCGGCGCTGCCCGACGGCGCGTGGCCGAACTGGGTGCTCGGCAACCACGACCGCCCGCGGGTGGCGAGCCGGGTCGGCGCGGCACAGGCGCGCGTGGCCGCGATGCTGCTCCTCACCCTGCGCGGGACCCCGACGCTCTACTACGGCGACGAGCTCGGGATGACCGATGTCGCGATCCCGCCCGACCGCGTGCAGGACCCGTGGAAGGAGGCGGGCCGCGACCCGGCGCGCACGCCGATGCAGTGGAGCGCCGAGCCCGGCGCGGGCTTCAGCGAGGGCGAGCCGTGGCTGCCGCTCGGCGACCTCGCGCTCAACGCCGAGGCGCAGCGCGGCGACCCGCGCTCGATGCTCACGCTGCACCGCGAGCTGCTGCGCCTGCGGCGCGCGTTCGCGGGCGAGGACTACGCGACGATCGCCGCGGACGACGCGATCTTCGCCTACCGCCGCGGCGACGACTGGGCCGTCGCGCTCAACCTCTCCGACGCGCCGGCCGCGATGCCGGTGCGCGGCCGGGTCCGGCTCAGCACCCACCTCGACGGCTACGACGAGCAGCCGTCCGAGCTGCGGCCGGGCGAAGGAGTGGTGGTCGAAACCACGTAGGCGGGTAGGCGAGCGACGTGCGCATCGCCGGGCTCGCCGTGCTCCTCACGCTCGTCCTCGCGGCGCCCGCCCGCGCCGAGGACCCGCTGGAGCGCTACGCGAAGGACACGTGGGCGTCGTTCGTGGCGATGACCGACGAGCGGACCGGGCTGCCCGCCGACTTCGTGCGCGCCGACGGCACGCGCAGCGTGCAGACGTCGCCCACGAACATCGGCGCGAGCCTGTGGAGCACCGCGGTCGCCGAGCGGCTGCGCATCATCGGGCATCGCGAGGCGGTGGCCCGGCTCGGGCGCACGCTGGCGACGCTCGAGCGGATGCAGCGCGGCGACGGCGGCCAGTACTTCAACTGGTACGACATCCGCACGGGCGAGAAGCTGACCGTGTGGCCGCCGACCGGGGACCCGATCACGCCGATCCTCTCCTCGGTCGACAACGGCTGGCTGGCGGTCGGCCTGCGCGTGGTCGCGAGCCGCGCGCCGGAGCTGCGCGCGCGGGCGCTGGAGCTCTACGACTCGATGGACTTCGGCTTCTACTACCGGCCCGAGCGCAACCAGATCCTGTTCCACTACGCGCCCGACACCGGCGAGGCGCCGTGCTGTTACGACACCACCGTCTCCGAGAGCCGGATTGCAAGCTACGTCGGAATCGAGAAGGGCGAGCTGCCGCCGCGCCACTACTACGGCACGGCGCGCGCCCTCGAGGGCTGTGGCTTCGAGACGAAGCCGGTCGGCGCCACGCGGACCTACCTGGACGTGCCGGTGTTCGAGGGCGCCTATCCCTACGCCGGGACGCTCGTGACGCCGTCGTGGGGCGGCAGCATGTTCGAGGCCCTGATGCCGCCGCTGTTCGTGCCCGAGGAGCGCTGGGGGCCGGGGAGCTGGGGCGCCAACCACGCGCTCACCGTGCGCGCGCAGATCCACCACGGGCTGAGCGAGGCGCGCTACGGCTACTGGGGCTTCTCGCCCGCGAACGTCCCCGAGGGCGGCTACACGGTCTACGGCGTCGACGCCATCGGGATGGACGCGGTGGGCAACCCGTCCAACAACGACCGCACGCTGGTCGACCGGGGCTACGAGGGCTGCCCGGAGCGGCCCGCCACGCGCGACCCGCGACCGCACGACTACACCAACGGCGTCGTCACCCCGCACGCCGCGTTCCTCGCGCTCCGCTACGCGCCGCGCGAAGCCCTCGCCAACCTGCGCCGGCTCGAGCGCGACTTCCCCCGCCTCTACGGCCGCTGGGGCTTCCGCGACTCGGTCAACGTCGACACGGGCTACGTGTCGGACTCCTATCTCTCGCTCGACCAGGGCATGGTCATGGCCGCGCTCGGCAATGCGCTCGGCGGCGACGTGCTGCGGCGCGCGTTCGTCACGCCCGACACCGAGCGGGCGCTGCGCCCGCTGCTCGGCGTGGAGGAGTTCGGCGCTTCGCCGCGCGGCTGCACGATCACCGGCACCGCGCGCGCCGACCGGCTGCGCGGCACGCGCCGCGACGACGTGATCTGCGGCCGCGGCGGCGACGACCGGATCGACGGCGGCGGGGGCGACGACGCGCTGTTCGGCGACGCCGGCCGCGACCGCGCGGACGGCGGCGAGGGCGACGACACGCTCTACGGCGGCGACGGCGACGACGCGCTCAAGGGCGAGATCGTCTCCGGGGGCCCGGGGACCGACGCGCTCGACGGCGGGTACGAGGAGAGCGGCGGGCCCTAACCGGTAGCGTCGCGCGGATGCGCACCGCGGACTTCGACCGGATCGGCCTCGTCGTGCACCCGCGGCGCGAGCTCGGGCGCGCGCTGAAGACCGTGCGCGAGTGGGCCGAGGCGCAGGGCGCGGAGCTCGTGCAGATCCGCTCGCCCGGCCAGTGCCAGGAGGTGGCGCCGGCCGGCGACGCCGACGATTGCGACCTCGTGATCGCGATGGGCGGCGATGGCACCACCCTCGCCGCGCTGCGCGCCGCCGCGCCGACCGGGCGGCCCGTGTTCGGCGTCGCGTGCGGCAGCCTCGGCGCGCTCACCGCGGTGACCGCCGACGACGTCGGCGCCGCACTCGACCGCGTCAGCACCGGCGACTGGACGCCGCGCCATCTGCCCGCGCTGGTCATCGCTCACGAGGGCGGCGAGTGGACCGCCTTCAACGACCTCGTGCTCGTGCGCGACGGCGCCGGCCAGGTGACGGTCGAGGTGACGATCGACGGCGACCTGTTCACGCGGCTCGCCGGCGACGGGCTCGTCGTCGCGACCCCGCTCGGTTCCACCGCGTACACGCTGGCCGCCGGCGGGCCGATGCTCGCGCCGGGCGCGCTCGGCATGGTCGTCACGCCCCTGTCGCCGCACGGCGGCGTCGCCCCGCCGCTCGTGACCGGCCCCGCGAGCCGCCTCGAGATCGCCTTCGACACCGGCAACGGCGGCGCCCGCGCCGAGCTCGACGGCCAGGTCGCCGCCGAGCTCGAGCCGCGGCAGTCGTTCGCCGTCACCGTGCGGCTCGACCCCGAGTGCGCCACGCTCGTGTCGATGGGCGAGGAGGAGTCGCCGATCGCGGGCCTGCGGCGGCGGCGGATCCTGATGGACAGCCCGCGCGTGCTCGCGCGCGACGACCGGCTGGCTCAGGCGGGCGGCAGCCCATGACCGACGTGCACGACCTGATGGACCGCGAGCTCGAGCGCTTCCGCGCCGAGCACCCGCGCTCGCTCGCCCTCGCCGAGGAGGCGAAGCGCACGCTGCTCGGCGGCGTGCCGATGCACTGGATGACCCGCTGGCCCGGCGGCTTCCCGGTGTTCGCGGCGGAGGCGGAGGGCGCGCGCTTCACCGACGTCGACGGGCGCGAGTACGTCGACTTCTGCCTCGGCGACACGGGCGCCATGACCGGCCATGCGCCGGAGCCGACGCTGCGCGCGATCGCCGCCCAGGCGCCGCGCGGGATCACGCTGATGCTGCCGAGCGAGGACGCGCTGTGGGTCGGGCAGGAGATGGAGCGGCGCTTCGGGCTGCCCTCCTGGCAGTTCGCGCTGACCGCCACCGACGCCAACCGCTTCGCGATCCGGATCGCGCGCGCGATCACCGGGCGGCCGAAGATCCTCGTCTTCAACTGGTGCTACCACGGCACCGTCGACGAGACGTTCGCGACGCTCGGCGCGAGCGGCGCGGTGGTCGAGCGCGAGGGCAACATCGGCCCGCCGGTCCCGCTCGCCGACACCACGCGCGTGGTCGAGTTCAACGACGTCGAGGCGCTCGAGCGCGAGCTCGCCCACGGCGACGTCGCGTGCGTGCTCGCCGAGCCCGCGCTCACCAACATCGGGATCGTGCTGCCGGAGCCCGGCTACCACGACGCGCTGCGCGCCGCCACCCGCGCGACCGGGACGCTGCTGATCATCGACGAGACGCACACGATCTCGGCCGGTCCCGGCGGGTACACGATGGCGCACGGCCTGGAGCCCGACCTGCTGACGATCGGCAAGCCGCTCGCCGCCGGCGTGCCGGCCGCCGCCTACGGGTTCTCCGCCGACGTCGCCGCGCGGGTGAAGACCGAGATCACCGACGAGGTGGTCGACACCGGCGGCATCGGCGGCACGCTCGCCGCCAACGTGCTGTCGCTCGCGGCGATGCGCGCGACGCTCGCCGAGGTGCTGACCGACGAGGCGTTCACGCGCATGATCGCGCTCGGCGAGCGCTTCGAGGCGGGCGTGCAGGGCGCGATCGACACGCACTCGCTGCCGTGGCACGTCACCCGGCTCGGCTGCCGCGTGGAGTACCTCTTCCACGCCGAGCGCTCCCGCACCGGAGCCCAGGCGGCGGCCGCCGGCGACGAGGCGCTCGACCGCTTCGTCCACCTCTACGCGCTCAACCGCGGGATCCTGCTCACCCCGTTCCACAACATGGCGCTGATGTCGCCCGCCACCACGGAGGCGGACGTCGACCGCCACACCGAGGTCTTCGACGCCGCCGCCCGCGAGCTGACGGGCTAGCCCGGGACCGTGCCGCGCGCGTACCAGGCGCGCGCGGTCAGGTCGAACGGGCCGGCCGGATCGCCGAGCAGCTCGCGGCAGTGCTCGCGCACCGCGTCCTGCTGCTCGGAGGGCATCGCGCGCAGGTGCTCGCCCGCCGGGCCGACCGCGAACGTGAACGGCTGCCAGAAGTCGTCGAAGTCCTCGTAGTGGGCGCTCGTCTCGAGCGTGCCGTCGCGCACGTCCTCGAGCCCGGCGCCGGTGAGCAGCTCCGCGATCTCGCCCTCGTGGAAGCCGACCCGCCGCTCCTCGCCCTCGGTGGCGGGCTGGAGCTTCCGCACGGCCCGCCAGAACGTGCTGAGCATCGTCATCCCGCCGCCCGGGACGTCCCACATGCAGGCCGCGACGACGCCGCCCGGCCGCGTCACGCGCGCCATCTCGCCCACGCCCGCGCGGGCGTCGCGCATGAACGCCACGACGAGCGAGGCGAGCGCGGCGTCGAACTCGCCGTCGCCCCACGGCAGCTCCTCGGCCACGCCCACGCGCACGTCGGCGCCCGGGTTGCGCGCGCGGCACGCCTCGGCGAACTGCTCGGCGGGATCGATGGCGGCGACCTGTTCCGCGCCGACCCGCGCCGCCAGCTCGGCCGTCAGCCCGCCCGGCCCGCAGCCGACGTCGAGCACGCGCATGCCGCTCGCGACCTCGGCGGCGTCGGCGAGCGCGACCGCGAGCGCCGGGACGTAGCGGCCCATGAAGCGGTCGTAGTGCTCGGCCGGCGCGCTGAACTGCATGTGCCGAGTCAACTTCCCCACGGCGTGATCGTCAAGGTGTACGGTCGGCCGATGAGCCGCCGCGGCCGCCTCCGCAAGCGCATGCGCCTGGAGGAAATGGACGAGGTCCAGGAGAACCTCGAGGCAGTCGAGCAGGAGGCCGAGCCGGAGAAGAAGGCCCCCGCCGCCGCGGCGAAGCCGGAGGACCGCGTGCTGGAGCTCCAGAAGGCCGCCGGCAACCGGGCGACCGGCGCCGTCCTCCAGCGCATGGCCGGGCCGGTGCTCTACCAGTCGGGCTGGCCGAAGACGCAGGAGCTGCGCATCGGCGGGATGGCGCTGCCGATCGAGGCCCTCAGCGACGACGAGACCCTGCGCGGCGGGCACGGCGGCGCGAGCAGGAACAAGGACCGCTCCACCGGGCCGGGCGACCTCAGCATCGTGATCAAGCAGGGCGCCTGGATCAACGAGCTCTACCGGATGGTGCGCGAGGGCAAGGGCGTGGACACGGCCGAGATCCTCATCCCCTTCCGCGACGAGAAGGGCCAGCGCTGGATCCTCACCGAGGTGGAGATCGTCTCGATCTCGGCCGGCTCGAACACGGGCGAGCCGACGTTCACGCTCGCGCTGAGCTACAAGAAGCGCGCGTTCGCCGACACGCCGCGCTAGCCCGCGACGAGCACGTCGGCGTTCGCCGACCAGCCGCCCTCGAACGAGCGCACGGCGCCGTCGGCGACGAGCACGATGCGGTCGGCGATGCGGTCGAGGAAGTAGCGGTCGTGGGAGACCGCGATCACCGTGCCGTCGAAGCGCTCGAGCGCGTCCTCGAGCACCTCGATCGAGTCGATGTCGAGGTGGTTGGTGGGCTCGTCGAGCACGAGGCAGTTCGGCTTGTCCTGCATCAGCAACAGGAAGGCGAGCCGCGTGCGCTCGCCGCCGCTGAGCGTCGCGACGGGGCGGCGGATCTGCTCGTAGTCGAACAGGAAGCCCATCAGCAGGCGCACCGCCGCCTCCTCCGACATCGAGCGGCCGGCGCGCAGCGCGTCGATCACGGAGTGGTCGCCGGGCACGTCGCCGGCCGCCTGCGAGAGGTAGCCGACCTCGATGCTCGGGCCGACCCAGCGGGTGCCCGAGCGCGGCGGCAGCTCGCCCGCCAGCACGCGCGCGAGCACGGTCTTGCCTGCGCCGTTCGGGCCGACCACGCCGACGCGCTCCCCGCGCGTGATGACGAGGTCGACGTCGAGCAGCACCGGGTCCTCGCCGAACGCGAAGTCGGCCGCTTCGAGCGCGATCACGCGCTGGCCG
Source organism: uncultured Solirubrobacteraceae bacterium (assembly GCA_963811595.1). Taxonomy (GTDB): domain Bacteria; phylum Actinomycetota; class Thermoleophilia; order Solirubrobacterales; family Solirubrobacteraceae; genus DASQFQ01. The sequence goes on along the minus strand of CAWERW010000006.1, from coordinate 168,583 downwards.
CCGCGCGCGGCGCCGCGAAGCTCGAGCGCCATCTTGCGCCGCTCGAGCACCGGCCGCTCGACCTTGTCCATCGTGTCGATCTGCTTCTGCTTGACCCGCGCCTGCTTCGCCGCGCGCTGGTTGACGGTGATGTGCGCCCAGTGGCGGAAGCGCCGCACGGCCTCCTCGAGCCGCGCGATCTCCTTGCGCTGGGTGACCCATTGCTGCTGCTGGCGCTCGAGCTCCAGCCGGCGCGCGACCGTGTAGGCGGAGTAGGCGCCGGGCCAGATGCGGACGCGGCCACGGTCGAGCTCGGCGATGTCGTCGACGCACTCGTCGAGCAGGTGACGGTCGTGGGAGACCATCAGCACCGCCCCGTCGAACTCGTCGATCAGGCGCTCCAGCCCGTCGCGGCGATCCATGTCGAGGTGCGCCTCGGGCTCGTCGAGCAGCAGCAGCCCGGGCCGCCGCGCGAGGCAGGCCGCGAGCGCGACGAGCTTGCGCTGGCCGCCTGACAGCTCGCGCGTGGGCCGCGAGAGCGCGGCGTCGTCGAGCCCGAGCGCGGTCAGGTGCGCCCGCGCCTCGCTCTCCGCCCGCTCGCCGCCGAGCTCGCCCCACTGCTCGAGCAGTCGCTCCTGGTGGGCGAGCGCGCGCTCCAGCTTGCGCATGTCGCCGGCGAGCGCCGGGTCGGCGAGCCGCCGCTCGGCCTGCGCGAGCTCCTGCTCGACCGCCGTCAGCTCGGGGCGGGCGTCGAGCACGGTGGCGAGCCCGGCGCGCCCGTCGCCCTCCACGATCTGGGGCAGCGACGCGAGCACGAGGCCGCGGCGGCTCGTGACCGTGCCGGCGTCCGGGTGCTCGGTCCCGGCGAGGATCCGCAGGAGCGTCGACTTGCCGCCGCCGTTCGGCCCGAGGACGCCGATGCGCGCCCCCGCGGCGAGCTCGAGATCGAGCCCGGACAGGACCGACCGCCCGCCGAACGACTTCGAGACGCCGCGCGCCGACAGCAGCGGGACCGACGTTACGAGCGCGCCTCCGCGTGACGCTTGCGACCCGCCTCGATCGCCTCGACGGCGGCCTCGCGGTCCTCCCAGCCGTGGACCTCGACCTCCTTGCCCTCCGGCTGCTTGTACATCGAGTAGAAGTGCTCGATCTCGTTGCGCAGCTGCGCGGAGAGGCCCTCGATGCCCTCGACCTCGTCCCACGCCGGGTCGTCGTGCGGCACGCAGACGATCTTGTCGGCGCGGCCCTCCTCGTCGTCGAGCCGCAGCACGCCGACGGCGCGCACCTCGATCAGGCAGCCGGGGAAGGTGGGCGCATTGACGCACACCATCGCGTCGAGCTCCTCGCCCTGCTCGCCGATCGTGTCGGTGATGAAGCCGTAGTCGGTCGGATACACGACCGAGGAGAACAGGAACCGGTTGAGCTTGATCGCCTTGAGCTCCGGGTCCCACTCGTACTTGTTGCGCGACCCCTTGGGGATCTCGATCTTCGCCGTGAGGCGATGCTCGTCGTCCATGGCGGGTGCGAGCATACGCCCATGCTCAAGGAATTCCGCGACTTCGTGCTGCGGGGCAACGTCGTCGAGCTCGCGGTGGCGGTCGTCATCGGCGCGGCGTTCGGCGCGCTCGTGACCGCGTTCGTCGCGTCGTTCGTCACGCCGCTGCTCGCGGCGATCGGGGGAGAGCCCGACTTCTCCGACCTCGCGTTCACGATCAACGGCTCGCGCTTCACCTACGGCGCGTTCTTCAACGTGCTGCTGTCGTTCCTGATCATCGCCGCGGTGATCTTCTTCTTCGTCGTGCGCCCGCTCAACGCGCTGATGGCGCGGTTGGAACCGGAGCCCGCGGTCGACCGTGTGGTGCGGCCGTGCCCGGAGTGCCTGTCGGACATCCCGGCGGAGGCGCGGCGCTGCGCGTTCTGCACCGCGGAGGTCGCGTCTGCCTGATCTCGCTGAGCGCGCCCGCCTCGCGCAGGCGGAGGCGCTCGCGGCGCAGGGGAAGCTCCGCGAGCCGTTCGGCGGCGCCGTCGCGGCGCCGCGCGACCTCGTGCTGATGGCCGCCGGCTTCGAGGCGAACGGCGTCAACAGCGGCGAGGTCGTCGGGCCCGACCCGGACCTCGACGCCGCGCGCGCGTTCTTCGCCGAGCACGGCGCGAGCTGGGGGCTGCGGGTGCCGACCGGGCAGCCGTGGCGGGACGGGCGCCTGCTGCTGCAGCGGCGGCTGATGGTGCTGCCGCGCGAGGACTTCCGCGCGGCGCCGGACACGCCGCCCGGGCTCGCGCTGCGGCGGGCCGGCCCGGACGACCTGCCGGCCGTGCTGCACGTCGACTCGACCGCGTTCGGGCTCGACCGGGTCGAGAACGAGCAGTGGCTGCGGCCTCTGCTGACAGGCGATCCCGTCGTGTTCGCGCTCGCGACGCTCGACGGCGAGGTGGCCGGGACGGCCTACACGCTGCGCACCGACGCGGCGGCGGGCGCCTGCCTGTACGTCGCCGGCGTGGCCGTGCTGCCCGAGGCGCGGCGGCGCGGGGTGGCGTCGGCGATGTCGGCGTGGCTGCTCGAGCAAGGCTTCGCGGCGGGCGCCGAGCTCGCGCACCTCAACCCGGACACCGACGCGGCGGCGCGGCTCTACGCGCGCCTCGGCTTCACCGAGACGCCCGGGCACGACATCTACGTCGACCTCTAGGTTCGGGCGGACTGGCCTTCGACTTCGCGGCCGTCGCGGCCGACGTAGCCGCCCTCGCCGCCGACGCACAGGTAGACCGCCTCTTCGCTGTCGGAGGTGTTGCGGAAGCGCCGTACGGTGGCGGCATCGACGCGCGCGAGGCCGCCCGGGCCGAGCACGTGGCACTGCTCGTCGTCGCCGTCGCCGAACGTGAACTCGATCTCGCCGCGGTGCACGAGGTAGAGCTCCTCCTGGCGGTCGTGGAAGTGGGGGCCGCTGACGTAGCCCGGCGGCATGACGACGGCGTTGACGCCGAACGCCTTGACGTCGAGCTCGCGCCGGACCTTGCGGAAGCCGGGGCCCTCGCCCATCCCGTCGATGCTGCCGACGGCCCAGCCGTCACCCGTGGTGGTCTCGGACATGGCCTTCATACTACGGGCCGTGTCCGGCTCCCTCGACGACCGCCTGCAGCCCCTCAAGGACGATCCAGAGCGCTCCGCGGTGCTGCTCGACGTCGACGGCGTGCTGGCCCCGATCGTCCAGCACCCCGACGATGCGCACATGCCGGAGACGACGCGGCGGCCGCTGATCGAGGTCGCCAAGCGCTACGGGGTCGTGGCCTGCGTGTCGGGCCGCCGCGCCTCCGACGCGCGGCGGGTCGTCTCGCTCGGCTCGATCGCCTACCTCGGCTCGCACGGCTCGGAGATCCTGCGGCCGGGCTCGATCGCCCCGGAGATGGACCGCGAGCTGCAGGCCTGGACGCGGCGGGTGCAGAACTTCGCGCGCGAGGCCTACACCGAGGAGCTGCGGCGGCTGCGCGTGCGGCTCGAGGACAAGGAGGCGATCGCCGCCCTGCACTGGCGCGACGTCCCCGACGAGGAGCAGGCCGAGGCCGGCGTGCGCGCGGTCGCCGAGGCGGGCGAGAAGGCCGGCTTCAACGCGCACTGGGGCCGCAAGGTGCTCGAGATCCGCCCGCCGGTGCGGATCGACAAGGGCGCGGGGATCGTCACGCTGCTGCGCGACACCGACCTCGAGGCCGCGCTCTACGTGGGCGACGACACGACGGACCTCGACGCGTTCCGCGGGCTGACCGAGCTGATCGAGCTGGGGTCGCTGAAGTACGCGCTGCGAGTCGGCGTCCGGTCGGGCGACGAGACGCCGTCGGCCCTCGAGGAGGAGGCCGACGTGATGGTGGACGGCACGGACGGCGTGCGCGACCTCCTGCGCGAGCTCATCCGCTAGCGCCGGCGGCGCGTGCGCTTCGTCGACTTCCTCAAGGCGACGGTCCTGCTCAGCGCGGCGGCCGCGACGCTGCTGGCCGCGCTCACCGTCATCACGCTCACGCGCGACCTCGAGCCGACGGCGGTCTACGTCGCCGCGGGCTGGTGGCTCGTGGCGGCGCTGATCGGCGTCGTGCTGGGACGGCGGGCGGAGGCGTCGCCGCCGATCGCGCGCCTGCTCGCGTCGGCGCGGGCCACGAAGTCACTGCCCGAGCTGCGGCCGGGGATGACGATCGCGAACCGGCTGTGGCCGCTGCTGGCCTCGACGTTCACGGCCGGCGTGGTCGGGTTCTTCGCGCCGCAGGTGGCGGCCGTGGCGGCGGGCTTCGCGATCATCTGGGCGCTGGCGTGGCGGCGCCAGGAGCAGGCGGTGGCCGCGATCGAGGAGCGCGACGCGGTGCGCTTCTACGTCGACAAGACCTCGCCGCTGAGCCCGATCCAGCTCGTGCGGACGCCCGGCTTCGGCGGCTCGTTCCTGGCCGATGGCGCGCGCTGACGTCCTGCTCGTGTCGCTCGGCGGCACCGCGGGGCTGCGCGAGGCCGACGCGGAGCTCGCGGCTTCGCTGCGCCGGGCGGGGGCGGAGGTGGTCGAGGCCGCGGCGGCGCGCCCGCGCGAGTGGCGGACCTACGCGCTGATCGAGCTCGCCTGGGCGCGGGCGGCGCGGGCGGCGGCGAAGGAGGCGATCCACGAGCACCATCCGCGCGCGATCCTCTACTCGTCGGTGACGGCGGCGCTGCTGGCGCCGCGCGCGGGAGCGGTGAGGTTCGACGCCCCGGCCGCCGGCAACCGCCCGGGCCGCCACGGGATCTGGCAGCGGCCGGCGGAGCGGCGGCGGCTGCGCGACGCGACCCTGCTGGTCCCGTGGAGCGAGGGCGGGCTGGCCGAGGCGCCGCGCCCGCACGCCGACGCCGTCGTGGTCCCGGTGCCGGTCGAGCCCAGCGGGCCGGCCGTCGAGCGCGACATCGCCGCGATCACCTACGGGGCGAACCCGGAGAAGAAGGGCCTTGACCGTGTCTTGGCCGCATGGGAGGCAGCCCGGCACGAACGGGAGACGCTTGTGGTCGCGGGGCTTGACGAGGCGGAAGCGAGGCGGAAGGGGTTCGCGCCCGGCGGGGGGGCCCACTTCGCGGGGATGCTCTCGCGCGACGAGTACCGCGCGCTCCTGCGGCGGGCACGGGTGTTCGTGTGCGCTCCGCGGCGGGAGGACTACGGGATCGCGCAGCTCGAGGCGCTCGCCGACGGGTGCGCGCTCGTCACGACGGCCTCGCCCGGGCCGTACGCGGCGCTGCCGCTCGCCCGGCAGCTCGACGCGCGGCTCGTCGGCGGGATTGCGGAGGGGATCCGGGCCGCGCTCGACGACCCGCTCCCCGACTACGCGACGCGCGCGGCGGAGCTGCTCGCGCCCTACCGGCGCGTCGCGGTCGACAAGGTCGTGCGCGAGCGGCTGCTGCCGCGGCTAGTCTCGCGGTCATGACCCCGCTCTCCGGCCAGTCCGTCTTCATCACCGGCGCCGCGCACGGGATCGGCGCCGAGACCGCCCGCCGCCTCGCCGCCCGCGGCGCGCGCGTGTCGCTGGTCGGCCTCGGCGACCTCGAGGCCGTCGCCGCCGACTGCCCCGGCGCCGTCACGTTCGAGGCCGACGTCACCGACCGCGAGGCGCTCGACGCCGCCGTCTCCGGCACGGTCGACGCGTTCGGCGGCATCGACACCGTCTTCGCCAACGCGGGCATCGGCGCCCCCGGCTTCGTCCGCACGATGGACCCGGAGATGTTCGAGCGCGTCATCGAGGTCAACCTCGTCGGGGTCTGGCGCACGATCCGCGCCTGCCTGCCGCACGTGATCGAGCGCCGCGGCTACATCCTGCCCGTCGCCTCGATGGCCGCGATCCTGTCGCCCGTCGGGCTGACCGCCTACGGCGCGGCGAAGGCGGGCGTCGAGTGGTTCGGCAACGGCATGCGCGCCGAGCTCCAGCCCTACGGCGTCGACGTCGGCGTCGCCTACTTCTCCTGGATCGACACCGAGATGGTCCGCGGCGCCGACCGCACCGAGATCGGGGCGACGATGCGCGGCATGCTCAAGGGCCCGCTCGCGCGCACCTATCCCGTCAGCGCGGCGGCCGAGGCCGTCGTGCGCGGGATCGAGCAGCGGCAGCGGATCGTCGCGGTCCCGCGCTGGCTGATCGCGCTGATGTGGGCGCGGCCGCTGTGGCCGCGCGTGACGGAGCTCGTCACCCGCCGCGACATGGCGCAGTTCGACGCGATCGCCGAGCGCGAGGCGCGCGAGCGCGGCAACGAGGCGGTCGGCGCCGGCGGGGCGGCCGAGCGCGAGGCGCGCGCCGCGCGGGTCGGCTAGACCCCGAAGATCTCTTCGACGGTCCGGCGCATCACGGCCGGGTCGGCGTCGACGCCCGTCCAGTGGCGGATCGAGATCACGCCCTGGTTGACGAGCATGCCGAGGCCGTCGAGCGGGGTCGCGCCGCGCTCCTCCGCGGCGCGGATGAGGTCCGTGCGCGGCGGGTTCGGGATCACGTCGGCGACCACCATCCCCGGCCGCAGGCTCTCGACGTCGAGGTCGAGCCGTGCCTCCACGTCGGGGAAGAGCCCGATCGAGGTCGCGTTGACGACGACGTCGGTGCCCTCCGGCACCCGGATGGACCCGTCCCACGCCACGTACTCGGCCTCCGCGGGCGTGCGCTCCGCCACCAGCGAGACGAGCTCCCGCCCGCGCCCCGAATCGCGGTTCACCACCGTGATCGCCGCCGCCCCCGCCAGCGCCAGCTCGACCGCGATCGCCCGCGCCGCGCCGCCCGCCCCGAACAGCATCACGCGCTTCCCCGCCGGATCGACGACCGTGCGCAGCGACGTCAGGAACCCCTGGCCGTCGGTGTTCTCGCCGATCCAGCCACCGTCGCGCCGCACGGCGCAGTTGACCGCGCCGATGATCGACGCCGACTCCGCCAGCCCGTCGAGGTGCTCGATCACCGCGACCTTGTGCGGGATCGAGCAGTTGAAGCCGACCCAGCCCATCGCCGCCGCGCCGCGCACCGCGTCGCCGAGCGCAGCGGGCGTGACCTCGCAGTTCATGTACCGCGCGGCGATCTCGTGGTGGCGGTAGGCCGCCTCGATCATCGCCACCGTCGGGTTCTCCGCCGCCGGCGTCGCGAACGAGCCGGTCAGCGCCGGGAGGAAGTCAGGCACGGACCCGCTTGCGCATGGGAGCGAACTCCGCCCACGGCCGCGTGTTGGCCACCTGGTCGGGCGTGAGCCACGCCCGCCGCGCGGTCGCGATCCCGTACTTCAGGAGCTCGAAGTTGCGCGCGGAGTGCGCGTCGGTGTCGACGAGGATCGGCACGCCGGCCGCGGCCGCCGCGCGCGCGTGGAGCTCATTCAGATCCCGCCGGTCGGGCGCCGCGTTGATCTCGAGCATCGTGCCGGTCCGCGCCGCCGCCTCGATCACGCGCTCGACGTCGAGCGCGTACGGCGGCCGCGTCTCGATCTTGCGCCCCGTCGGGTGGCCGATGACGTCGACGAGCGGGTGCTCGATCGCGCGGATCATGCGGTCGGTCATCTCCTGCTCGCTCATCGAGAACGACGTGTGCACGGACGCCACGACCCAGTCGAGCCGCGCCAGCAGCTCGTCCTCGTAGTCGAGCGAGCCGTCGGGGAGGATGTTGACCTCGGTGCCCGCCAGCAGCTCGAAGCCGTCGAGCGAGGCGTTGAGCGCCCCCACCTCCTCGATCCGCTCCTCGAGCGCCTCCGGCGTCACGTGGTCGCCGAAGCCGTGCGAGGCGGAGTGGTCGGTGACCGCGAGGTACTCGAGCCCGCGCTTCTGCGCGGCGTCGACCATCTGCTCGAGCGTCTGACGCCCGTCGGACAGCGTCGTATGGCAGTGCAGGTCGCCGCGGATGTCCTCGATCGTCACGAGCCGCGGCAGCCCCGGACCCCCGGGCAGCGCCGCCTCGAGCTCGCCCCGGCCCTCGCGCAGCTCGGGCGGGATCCACTCGAGCCCGAGCCGCTCGTAGACCTCCTCCTCGGTCGCGCAGCGCGTCGTCTCGCCGGTCGCGTCGTCGAGGATCCCGTACTCGCTGACGTGCAGCCCGCGCCGCACGGCGGACTCGCGCAGCGCCACGTTGTGCGCCTTGGAGCCCGTGAAGTGCTGCAGCACGTTGCCGAACTGGTCGGGCTCGACCACCTTGAGGTCCACCTTCATCCCCGCGTGCGTGAGCACGCGCGCTCCCGCGTCCCCGGCCGATTGCACGGACTCCACGAGCGGCAGCTCGCCGAGCGCCGCCGCCAGCGCCGCCGGGTCCGTCGCGGTGGCGATGATGTCGAGGTCCTTGACCGCGTCGGCCCGGCGCCGCAGCGAGCCCGCCACCTCGACGCGCTCCGCCGCGGGGTGCGAGCGCAGCGCGCCGACGATCTGCTCGGCGATGTTCTCCGCGCGCGAGAGCAGGATGCGCGGCGCCGGGCCGCCGCCCTCGGGCGCCTCGGCGAGCGATGTCAGCAACTGCTCCTCGACGCGCGCGCCGAACCCGCGCAGCTTGCGGATCTCCTGCTTCTCCGCGGCCGCGCGCAGCGCGTCGAGGGAGTCGACGCCGAGCTCGTCGTAGAGCCGCCGCGCGCGCTTCGGGCCGAACCCCGGCAGGTGCATGACCGAGATCAGGCCGGACGGGAACTTGTCGCGGAGGCGCTTGGCGGTCGGGATGTCGCCGGTCTCGTCGAGCGCGTGGATCTTCTCCTCGAGCGTCTTGCCGATCCCGTTGATCTCCGTCACGCGGCCCTCGCGCGCCATCGCGACGACCGACACGGAGGACTCGCGGACCGCCTTCGCGGCCGTGCGGTAGGCGATCACGCGGTAGGAGACGGCGCCGTCGAGCTCATAGAGATCGCCGAGCTCGTCGAAGGCGGCCGCGATCTGGGCGTTGGTGAGGTCGGCCATGGCAGGGACGGAGGCTAGCCTTTGCCGCCGCATGCGTCGCGCGCTCCTCCCCGAGCTCGCCCTCGCGGTCGTGGCGCTCGCCGCCACCGCCTGGGTGGCCTACCAGACGCGCGGGATCACGTTCTGGTCGGACGACTGGGGCTTCATCGTCGACCGCCGCGGCTGGAACGGCGAGGCGTTGTTCGGCAACCACAACGGCCACCTCGTCGCCGTCCACGCGCTCGTCTACAAGCTGCTCTTCGAGGTCTTCGGGCTCGGCTCGGTGTGGCCCTACAAGCTGCTCTCGCTCGGCCTGCACCTGGTGGTCGTCGCGCTCCTCTACGTCTATGCGCGGCGGCGCGTGAGCCGGGAGCTCGCGGTCGTCGCCGCGGGGCTGTTCGTGATCTTCGGTTCCGCCGCCGAGGTGCTCGCGTGGCAGTTCCACGCCGGCAACCTGATGGCGATGAGCGCCGGGCTCGGCGCGCTGTTGTGCCTCGAGCGTCGCGACCGCCGCGGCGACGTCGCCGCCGCCCTGCTGCTCGGCGTCTCGCTCGCCTCGTCGAGCTTCGGCGCGCCGTTCGTGATCGGCGCCATGGTCGAGCTGGCCCTGGGCCGCGACCGCCGGCGCTGGTGGATCCCCGCCGTGCCGGTCGTCCCCTATGCGCTGTGGCGGCTCGCGGTCAGCGGCGACGCCGGCGGCTCGACGCTCGAGGCGATCGGGCCCTACGTCGAGCGCGGGCTCGCCCGATCGGCCGGCGCGCTGGTCGCGCTGCCGATCGAATGGGGGATCCCCCTCCTCCTGCTGCTCGTCGCGCTGCTGGCGCGGCGCATGCTCGCGCCCGCGCCGGTCCCGCCGCGGCTGTGGGCCGCGGTGGCGATGCTGCTCGGTTACTGGCTGCTGATCGCCGCGGCACGCGGCGACCTCGGCGAGCAGTTCACGGAGCGCTACCTCTACCTCGGGGCGATCCTCGTCCTGCTCGTGGTGCTCGAGCTCAGCCGTGGCGCCGCCCTGCCCCGGCGCGCGCTGCCGCTCGCCGCGATCGGGCTCGCGCTCGTCACGCTCACGAACGTGGGGCTGCTGCAGCGTGAGGCGAAAGGGCTCGGCGACCGCAGCAACGAGGTCGCGGTGACCGTCGCCGCGCTCGAGGTCGCGGGCGAGCACGCGGATCCCCTGTTCGTCCCCAGCGCCATGGTCTACGGCCGCAACGCCGGGCAGATCCTCGAGTCGCTCGACGACCTCGGCTCGCCCTACGGCGGGGCCGGCGAGATCCGCAGCCGCCCGCCGCAGCTCGCGGCGCTCGCCGACGCCACCCTGACCCAGGCCGAGGGCGTGGCGCTCCAGCCCGGGCTGCCGACGGCCGGCTGCGCGCCGGTGCCGGCGAACGGCGAGCTCGAGCTGCCGGCCGGCGGCCTCGACCTGCGGGCCCGCGGCCGGCGCGCCGCGGTGTTCCTGCGCCGCTACGCCGCCACGTTCGCGCTCGAGCCGAACGCGCACCTCGAGCCCGGCGCGCTCGGCCGCCTGGAGGCGCCGCGCGACGGCGATCCGGACACGCCGTGGCAGGTGCGCGTCGAGCCGGCGGGCGCGGTGCAGCGCTGCGGCGGCTGAGTGCCCGGCGCGGTCTGGCTCATCCTCCCCACCTACGACGAGGCCGCGAGCCTCGCGGGCGTCGTCGAGGGCGCGCGCGCCGCGCTCGCCGGCGAGGACCTGCGGATCCTCGTCGTCGACGACGCGTCGCCGGACGGCACCGCCGCGCTCGCAGAAGAGCTCGGCGCCGAGGTGCTGCGCCGCCCCGGCAAGCTCGGCCTCGGCAGCGCGTACGTCGCGGGCTTCACGCGCGCGCTGGCGGAGGGCGCCGAGCTCGTGTGCCAGCTCGACGCCGACGGCTCCCACGACCCGGCCGCGCTCCCGCACCTGATCGCGCTCGTGCGCGGCGGCGCCGACCTCGCGCTCGGCTCGCGCTATGTCCCCGGCGGCGGGGTGGTCGGCTGGCACCCGGCGCGGCGCGCCGTCTCGCGCGCCGGCTGCCTGTACGCGCGGGCGGTGCTGCGCGTCCCCGTCCGCGACCTGACGGGCGGGATGAAGTGCTGGCGCGCCACGTCGCTGGCCGCGATCGAGCCCGCCACGGTGCGCTCGCAGGGCTACGCGTTCCAGGTCGAGCTGACCTACCGGGCGCTGCGGCGCGGCCTGCGCGTCGCGGAGACCCCGATCGTGTTCCGCGAGCGCGGCGCCGGGCGCTCGAAGATGACGCCGCGGATCGCGCTCGAGGCGGCCTGGCTCGTGCCGGCGCTGCGCTCATCCTCGCGGGCTGACATGCCGACAGAACGAGGGTGAACACCGAGAACATGGCCCTGGTCCAGGGATGGGCCGACACCCGCGGCGCCCTGATGCGCTGGGGCTGGCGGCCGTCGCGGCCGCTGCTCCCGTGGTCGCTGGGCAGCCTCGCGATCGCGCTCGGGCTGCTGGGCGCGACCTGGCTGATCGCGACGCTGATGGAGCCGGACCTCACGCCGGTCTACTTCCCCGGCCTCGTCTTCCCGGCGAACGTGGGCGACTTCGGCTTCGTCCTCTACCGCAACGGCCTCGTGCTGGCGCTGCACGGCTTCGCCTGCGTGGCCGGCTTCATGGCCGGCTCGTCGCTGCCGCAGGTGGCCGAGGGCTACTCGGGCGTCTGGCGCTGGATCCACGACAAGGCCGGCCCGCTCGCGATCGGCTTCGTCGTCGCGGCGACGATCTTCTCCCTCTGCACGCAGGCGTGGGCGCTCGGCTCGGCGGCCTCGACGCTGTCCGCGCAGCTGAACATGTCGCCCGCGACGCTGCTGCTGACGCTCTCGCTGCACGCGGTGCCGGAGCTGTTCGCGCTCTTCCTCCCGCTCGCCGCATGGACGATCGCCGCCCGCCGCAAGGCGTGGAACGAGCTGCTCGCGGCGACGTTCGTCACCGTCGCGATCGCGATCCCGATCATCGTCGTGTCCGCCGCCGTCGAGACGTGGGTCACCCCGAGCGTGCTGCGCGCGCTCGCCGGGTAGGAACATCAGACGCCGTGGCTATACTTTCTGAAGCAAGCTCACCCGAAAGGACACTGACGCGAATGGCCGACATCAAGCACGTGACCGATGGTGACTTCCAGGCCGAGGTCCTCGAATCGGAGCAGCCCGTGCTGGTCGACTTCTGGGCGCCGTGGTGCGGCCCGTGTCGCGTCGTCGCCCCCGTCCTCGAGGAGATCGCCGACGAGCGCGCCGACGAGCTGCGCATCGTCAAGGTCAACATCGACGAGAACCAGCAAATCGCGATGAACTACCAGATCCTCGCGATCCCGACGATGGTGCTGTTCCGCAACGGCGCCGAGGCCAAGCGCATCCAGGGCGCGATGCCCAAGAAGCGCCTCGAGGCCGAGCTCGAGCCCGCGCTCGCCTAAGCGGCGCGCGCGAGGTCGATCCGCAGCTCTCTCCCCTCGATGACGGCGGCAGGACCGTCGCCGTCGGTCCCGCCGAAGTCGAGGCTCTCCGCGAGCGTCTCGGCGCGGATGTAGTCCGCGTGCTCGCCCGCGGCGGCGAGCAGCTCGTCGTCGCCGCCCAGCCGCAGCTCGATCCGGTCCTCGACCTCGAGGCCGGCAGCCTTGCGCGCGTTCTGGACCGCGTGGACGACCTCGCGCGCGAGCCCCTCGCGGCGCAGCGCGTCGTCGAGCTCGAGCTCGAGCGCGACCGCGTGTGAGCCCTCGCGCTCGAGCTGGTAGCCCTCGAGCGGCTTCATCACCAGCGCCAGGTCCTCGGGTCCGAGGTCGTGGTCGTGGCCGTCGATGCTGAGCCCGACCTGCCGGCCCTCGCGCAGCGCCGCGGCGACGTGCGCGGGATCGAGCGCCGCGACCGCGGCCGCCACCTGCGGCATCGCCTTGCCGAAGCGCGGCCCGAGCGAGCGGTAGTTCGGCTTGATCTCGTAGGAGCCCAGCTCGTCGGCCTGCGCGACGTAGCGGATCTCCTTGACGTTGAGCTCCTCGCGCACGACCTCGCCGAGGCGGTCGAGCGCCGCCCGCTCACGGTCGGCCGCGACGACCACGGCGGCGCGCAGCGGCTGGCGCACCTTGAGCTTCGACTGGCTGCGGGCGCTCAGCCCCAGCCCCACCGTCTCGCGCGCGACCGCCATGTCGAACTCGAGCGCCTCGTCCCGGGGGCGGGCGGGATCTGAATCAGGAAAGTCCTCCAGGTGCACGCTCGGCTCGGCGCCGTCGAGGTTGTCGTAGATCTCGTCGGCGATGAACGGGGTAAACGGCGCGAGCAGCTTCGACACCGTCACCAGGCAGGTGTGCAGCGTCCCGAACGCGGCCGGGTCGCCGTCCCAGAAGCGGCGGCGCGAGCGGCGCACGTACCAGTTGGAGAGGTCGTCGACGAACGCTGCGATCGCCTGGCCGGCGCGCGTCGCGTCGTAGTCGTCGAGGCGGTCGCGCACGGTCTCGACCGTCGCCGACAGCCGCGACAGCGCCCAGCGGTCGAGGTCGGTGGCCGGCCCGTCGCGCTCGACCACGCCGTTGACGTTCGCGTACATGACATAGAAGCCGTACGTGTTCCAGAGCTGGAGCAGGAACTGGCGCACGGACTCGCCGACGGTCTGCTCCGAGAACAGGTAGCCGTCCCACGGCTGCTTCGAGGTCAGGAAGTACCAGCGGAACGCGTCGGCGCCATGACGGTCGATGACCTCCCACGGCGGGACGATGTTGCCGAGCGACTTCGACATCTTCTTGCCCTCGGGGTCGGCGATGTGCCCGAGGACGAGGACGGTCTTGTAGGACGACTGGTCGAACAGCAGCGTCGAGACCGCGAGCAGCGAGTAGAACCAGCCGCGCGTCTGGTCGATCGCCTCGCAGATGTAGTTCGCGGGGAAGCGCTGCTCGAAGACGTCCTCGTTCTCGAACGGCGCGTGGTGCTGGGCGAACGGCATGCAGCCGGAGTCGAACCAGACGTCGATCACCACCGGCTCCCGCCGCATCGGCTCGCCGCAGTCGGCGCAGTCCCAGGTCGGCTCGTCGACGTAGGGCCGGTGCGGGTCCTCGAGGGTGGCGCCCGACTTCTCGGTCAGCTCCGCGAACGACCCGATGCACTCGGCGTGGCCGTTCGCGCACCGCCACACGGGCAGCGGCGTGCCCCAGTAGCGCTCGCGCGAGATCGCCCAGTCGACGTTGTTCTCGAGCCAGCGGCCCATGCGCCCGTGCTTGATGTGCTCGGGGCGCCAATCGATGGTCTCGTTGGCGGCCAGCAGGCGGTCGCGCACCCGCGACGTGCCGACGAACCACGACGGCTTCGCGTAGTAGAGGAGCGGCGTCCCGCAGCGCCAGCAGTGCGGGTAGGCGTGCAGGTAGGTCTCCGCGCGCAGCAGCCGGCCGCGCTCGCGCAGGTCCTCGACGATGTCCGCGTCGGCCTCCTTGACCCAGCGGCCCGCGTACGGCCCCATCCGGTCCTCGTACGTGCCGTCGAGCCGCACCGGGTTGATGACCGCGATCCCCTGCTCCTGGCCGAGCCGGTAGTCGTCCTCGCCGAACGCGATCGACGAGTGCACGAGGCCGGTGCCGTCGTCGGCGCTGACGAAGTCGCCCGGCAGCACGGTGTGGCCGTTGGGCCCGAACTCCGCGGTCTTGATGAAGTCGAACGGCGGCTCGTAGCGGGTGCCGAGGATCTCGCTGCCGCTGAACCGCGCCGCGACCCGCGCGTCCTCGCCCAGCACCGCCTCCACGCGCGCCTCGGCGAGCACGTAGCCGTCCTCGGTGCGCGCGTAGGTCAGGTCCGGCGCGACCGCCAGCGCGGCGTGCGAGAGCACCGTCCACGGCGTCGTCGTCCACGCCAGCAGCCGGTCGCCCGCCTGGAGCGGGCCGGCCGGCTCGGTGACCGGGAACTCGACGTAGATCGAGGGATCCTCGACGTCCTGGTAGCCCTGCGCCACCTCGTGCGAGCTCAGCGCGGTCCCGCAGCGCACGCAGTACGGCACCACCCGGTGACCCTCGAACAGCAGGTCGCGCTCCCACATCGTCTTCAGCGCCCACCACACCGACTCGATGTACTCGGTGTCGAGCGTCCGGTAGGGGTGCTCGATGTCGACCCAGTAGCCGATCCGCTCGGTCAGCGCGTCCCAGTCCTCGAGGAACTCGAACACCGACTCGCGGCACTGCTGGTTGAACTCGGCGATGCCGTAGCGCTCGATGTCGTGCTTGTCCTTGAACCCGAGCTTCTGCTCGACCGCGATCTCGACCGGCAGGCCGTGGCAGTCCCAGCCGCCCTTGCGCTCGACGTACTTGCCGAGCATCGTCTGGTAGCGGGGGAAGATGTCCTTGAACACACGGGCGAGCACGTGGTGCGAGCCCGGGCGGCCGTTGGCGGTCGGCGGCCCCTCGTAGAAGACGAACTCCTCGGCCCCCTGGCGGCGGCGGACCGACTCGCGGAAGATGTCGCGCTCGCGCCAGCGTTCGAGCACCGCCTGCTCGAGGGCGGGGAGGTCGGGCGACTTGGGCAGCGGGCGGTGAGGCGGCACGGAGCGAAGAGTGTAGGTCTAGGGTGCCGCCATGGCCCGTGCGCTCACGGCGGTCGGGGCCGCCCTCGTCATCGTCATCGGCCTGCTCGCGCTCGCGGTCTATCTGACCCGCGACGAGGAGGGGTTCGCGGTCGACAACCTGCTCGCGGAGGACATCACGCGCGCGATCGGGACGGCCCAGGATCGCGGCGAGGACGTCGACCTCGGCGAGCTGGCCGAGTTCGAGTGGGACGAGGTCGTGATCGCCGAGCGCGACGCCACCCGCGACCAGATCTCGGACGAGCTCGGCCACGAGTGGCGCGGCGACCTGCGGTTCCGCACCGGCGACCTGCTGATCTTCGTCGACGACGGGCGCGCGACGCGCTTCGCCGATTACCGCGGCGACGGGCGCTTCGCGGACGTCGAGCGGCCGTTCGCGCGCTTCGCCCGCGACGAGGCGGTGTTCACCGTCCGGTCGCTGGTGATCCGGCCGCGGCGGTGACCGGCCAGTTCTCCATCGAGCCGCGGATGATCTCCGCGAGGTCGGCCTCGGAGGGCTCGCGCGGCGACACCACGAGCAGCCGCTGCTGCTTGATCGCGCCCTCGACGAGCGCATCGACGTCGTCGTCGGTGTAGCCGAGCTCGCGCACGCCGCTCGGGGCCCCGACGTCGCGCATCAGGTCGGTCAGCACCTGCGGGAGCGTGTTCTCGTCGGCGTCCGGGATCGCCTCGCCGGCGATCAGCTCGGCCGCCCGCCGGTGCTTCTCCGGGTCGGCCTCGAACGTGTAGCGGAACGCGGCCGGCGCGGTGACGATGACCGACCAGCCGTGCGGCACGAACGGGTGGTCGTCGGGATAGCCCGCGGGCTGGAACTCGTGCTTCAGCGACGCGATCGGATACGCGCAGGCGTGCGGGATGTGCACGCCCGCCGAGCCGAAGCCGATGCCGGCCAGGCTGGCGGCGAGCATCATGTGGCCGCGCGCCTCGAGGTCGTCGGCGTCCTCGACCGCGCGGCGCAGGTAGCGGCCGCCGTACTCGAGCGCCTTGGCCGACCACACGTCGGAGACCGGGTTGGCGCCCTGGTAGGGCGGCCGGTCGTCGGGCGACTCGGGGCGCTCGCGCGTGTCGTAGGGCTTGGAGACGAACGACTCGACCGCGTGGCAGACGACGTCGAGCCCGCACGACGAGGTGACCTCGGCCGACAGCCCGCGCGTGAGCTCGGGGTCGACGATGCCCTGGTGCGGGCGCAGGTAGCGGTGCGAGATGCCGCTCTTGGTGCGCTGGTCGGGGACGTCGAGCACCGCGACCGTGGTCGCCTCCGACCCCGTCCCGGCGGTCGTCGGGATCGCGAGCAGCGGCTTCAGCGGCCCCGGCGGCTTCTTACCCCCGCCGACCGGCGGGTTGACGTAGTCCATGATCGGCGCCGGGTGGGTGGCCACCAGGTCGGCGACCTTCGCCGTGTCGAGGCTCGACCCGCCGCCGACCCCGACGAAGCCGTCGAAGTCGCCGTCGACCGCGAAGTCGGCCGCCTCCTGCAGCGACTCCGCCGTCGGCTCGACGCGCGCGCGGTCGAAGACGACGGCCTCGATGCCCGCCGCCTCGATCGCCTCCACCACGCGCTCGGTGATCCCGGCGCGCACGATGCCGGGATCGGTCACCACCATCACCCTCGAGGCGCCGAGGCGCTCGAGCTCCCAGCCCGCGTCGGCCGAGGAGCCGGGCCCGAACTTGATCGGCGTCGCCTCGAGGGTGAAGACCGTCTCGTTGCTCACCTGACCTCCGCGGGCTCCCGGTCGGCGGCCTCCTTGCGCACGAACCGGCCCGTCGGCTCGCGCCTGCTCTCGCCGAGATCCTGGAGATAGGTCTCGCGCGCGAAGTAGGTCGCGATCACGGTGATCAGCGCCATCGCCGCCATGTAGAGGGCGACCAGCGCGGGGTCGCCACCGCCGGCGGCCAGCAGCGCGACCGCGATCAGCGGGGCGAAGCCACCCGCGAACACGGATGCCAGCTGGTATCCGACCGAAGCGCCGGTGTAGCGCACCCGGGTCCCGAACAGCTCGGAGAAGTACGCCGCCTGCGGGCCGTACATCAGGTCGTGCCCGACGTTGACGCCGAGCACGATCGCCAGCCAGATCAGCGCGGGCTCCTTCGTGTCCACGAGCATGAAGAACGGGTACGCGAACGCGAGCGAGAACAGCGCCCCCGCCATGTAGACCCGGCGCCGACCGACACGGTCCGACAACCAGCCGAAGAAGGGGATCGTGAACAGCCCGATCGCCGCGGCGATGATCACGCCGGTCAGCATCGTGTTCTTCTCGAGCTTGAGCGTCTCCTCGCCGTAGGCCAGCACGAACACGGTGAGGATGTAGAACGTGCCGTTCTCGGCGATGCGCATGCCCATCGCGGTCAGGACGTCGCGCTTGTGCTCCTTGACGAGGTCGACGATCGGCTTGTCGACCGCCGTCCCCGAGTCCTTGACCTCCTTGAAGGCCGGCGACTCGAGAACCGCCAGGCGGATGAAGAGGCCGACCGCGACCAGCACGATCGAGATCAGGAACGGGATCCGCCAGCCCCAGGCCAAGAACTGCGCCTCGGTGGTCAGGTTCTGCATCAACGTGAACGCCACCGTGGAGAGCAGCAGACCGGCGGGCACGCCCATCTGCGGCCACGAGCCGAAGAACCCGCGCTTGCCCTTCGGCGCGTGCTCGACGGCCATCAGCACGGCGCCGCCCCACTCGCCGCCGACGCCGATGCCCTGCGCGAAGCGCAGGACGACCAGCAGGATCGGCGCAGCGAGGCCGATCGACGCGTGCGTCGGCAGGCACCCGATCAGGAACGTCGCGACGCCCATGATCAGCAGCGACAGGATCAGCATCGACTTGCGGCCGATGCGGTCCCCGAAGTGGCCGAACACGATGCCGCCGAGCGGACGCGCGGCGAAGCCGACCGCGAACGTCGCGAAGGCGGACAGCGTGCCGATGACCGGGTCGACGTTGGGGAAGAACAGCTCGTTGAAGACGAGCGCCGCCGCCGTGCCGTAGAGGAAGAAGTCGTACCACTCGATCGTGGTCCCGATGAAGCTTGCGGCGACGACCTTGCGGAGGTTTCGCTTCTCCTCGTCCCCAGGCCGTGCGGCGTCGAGTCTTTCGACGGATGCCATGGATCTCTCGCCTCCCAGTGAGAAAGTTGGCGTATCGAGGCCTACCCGACGCGACTTGATACGAATCGACACAAATGGGGCGCCTCGACGAGCTGGATCTCTCACTGAAACTGTCCAAGGCCGAGGAGGCTGAGCGGCTCGAAGCCGCCCAGACACGGCTGCTGCGGCTGCGTCTGCAGCTCGGCGGCCAGACCGGCGGCGGCGAGCTCGGGCCACCGGTGTGCGTGATCTTCGAGGGCTGGGACGCGAGCGGCAAGGGCGGCGCGATCAAGCGCCTCGTCACCCCGATGGACCCGCGCCACGTGCGCGTCGTGCAGTTCGCGGCGCCGACCTACGACGAGAAGCGCCACCACTTCCTGTGGCGCTTCTGGCCGCCGCTGCCGGGCTGGGGCGGGATGGCCGTGTTCGACCGCTCGTGGTACGGCCGCGTGCTCGTCGAGCGCGTCGAGAAGTTCGCCACCAAGGCGCAGTGGACGCGCGCCTACGACGAGATCAACGAGTTCGAGGCCACGCTCGCCGCCGAGGGCATGGTGCTGATCAAGTTCTGGCTGCACGTGTCGAGCAAGGAGCAGCTCGAGCGCTTCGAGGCGCGCCGCGACGACCCGCTGAAGTCGTGGAAGCTGACCGACGAGGACTGGCGCAACCGCAAGAAGCGCCGGGCGTACACCGCCGCGATCGAGGCGATGGTCGAGCGCACGAGCACCGAGATCGCGCCGTGGCACCTCGTCGAGGGCGACTCCAAGCGCTGGGCGCGCGTGAAGGTCGTCGAGACCGTCTGCGACCGCATCGAGGCGGCGCTCTAGATCAGCGTTTGCGGTGGGCCTTGCGCGCCTGGCGCTGGGCCTTCGTCTTCTTGCGGGCGCGCTCCTTCTCGCGCTCGCGGCGGTGGCGCGCCTTCGGGTCGGAGCGGCGGCGCACCGCCTCGTCGCTGACCGCGTGCCGGGGCAGCGTGCGGCGGGCGTCGC
Organism: uncultured Solirubrobacteraceae bacterium; assembly: GCA_963811595.1. Classification (GTDB taxonomy): domain Bacteria; phylum Actinomycetota; class Thermoleophilia; order Solirubrobacterales; family Solirubrobacteraceae; genus DASQFQ01. The sequence goes on along the minus strand of CAWERW010000006.1, from coordinate 149,125 downwards.
GGGAGATGAACCAGCCGATCGCCACGAACGAGACGAGCAGCGCGCCGGCGATGATGTAGAGCGTCGTGCGGCCGACGTCCTCGCCGAGCAGGCTGCCGCCGTCGTCGGTCTCCGGGGTGGGCGCCGGGGTCGGCGCGGTCTGCGGCAGCGGGCCGAACGGGTCCTGCTGCGCGAGCGCGGGCGCCGCCGGGGCGAGCACGGCGAGGCAGATCAGGAGGCAGGCGATCCGGCGCATGGCGGGGCGAAGGTACTACGCCGGGGCGCCGGTGAGCGCCCAGCGCCGCCCGGCGAAGCGCACGCCGAGCGTGAGCAGGCGGACCGCGAACAGCGCCCACAGGCCGGCCCACACGCCCTGGATCCCCCAGTCCTCGCGGAGCGCGAGCAGCGCGAGCGGCACGTAGACGGCGGACGCGGCGAGCATGCTCCACATCAGGTAGCGGGTGTCGGAGGCGCCGATGAGGATGCCGTCGAGCGCGAACACGGCGCCCGCCGCCGGCATCAGCGCCGCGAACAGGGGCCACACCGCGTGGGCGCGCTCGATCACCGCGTCGTCGGGCGTGAAGGCGTGCGGCAGCACGTTCGTGAGCGCGAGCAGCACGAGCCCGAAGGCGGTGCCCGCCACCACCGACCAGCCGATCATCCGCACCGCCGCGGCGCGCGCGCCGTCGGGGTCGCTCGCCCCCAGCATCCGCCCGACCATCACCTGCCCGGCGATCGCGATCGCGTCGAGCACGAGCGCGAGGAAGATGAAGAGCTGGAACGCGATCTGGTGCGCGCCCAGCGACGGCGCGCCGACGCGCGCGAGCACCGCCGAGGCGACGAGGAACGACGCCAGCAGCGCGCTCGTGCGGACCGCGATCTCGCCGCCGATCTTCATCAGCGAGCGGATGCGGTCGAGCCGCGGCGGCTCCCAACCCGAGGCGCGCGCCTGCACCCACACGAACGCGGCGCCCATCCCGGCCTGGGCGATCACCGTGCCCCACGCGGAGCCGGCGAGGCCCCAGCCGAAGCCGTAGACGAACAGCAGCTCGAGCACGACGTTGACGGCGTGCGCGACGACGAGGATCAGCAGCGGCGTGCGCAGGTCCGACATCCCGCGCAGGTAGCCCTGGCCGGCGGCGGCGAGCATGAAGAACGGCGCGCCCGCGGCGGCGATCCGCAGGTACAGGACGGCGCCGTCGAGGATCTCGCCCTCGGCGCCCATGAGCTGCGCGACCGGCCGCGCGAAGGCGATCGTGAGCGCCGCCAGCACGATGCCGATGGCGAGCCCGAGCCACAGCGCCTGCGCGCCCAGCGCGCCCGCCTCCTCCTCCTGCCCGGCGCCGTGCAGGCGCGAGACGCGCGCGGTCGTCCCGTAGGTGAGGAAGTTGAAGACCGTGAAGGCGGAGGTCAGCACGGTGGCCGCGATCGCGAGCGCCGCGAGCTCGGTCGTGCCGAGGTGCCCGACGATCGCGGTGTCGACGAGCACGTACAGCGGCTCGGCGGCGAGCGCGCCGAGCGCGGGCACGGCGAGCTTGAAGATCTCCCGGTCGTAGGGTGAGCGCAGCACGAGCCTCCACCCTATGAAGCTCCGCCTCTACCACCATCCCGACGGCGCGCGCGTCGCCTACCGCGAGGCGGGCACCGGGCCGGCGCTCGCGCTGCTGCACTCGGCGCTGCTGACCCACCGCGAGTTCGAGCCGCTCGTCGAGGAGCTGTCGGACCGCTTCCGGCTCGTGCTGCCCGACCTGCCGCTGCACGGCGACTCCGAGGACCGCCCGCGCCACCCGTACTCGCCGGACTGGATGGCGGAGGTGATCGCCGGCTTCTGCCGCGAGGTCTGCGGGCCGCGGCCGCTCGTCGGCGGCCACGACGTCGGCGCGATGATCCTGCTGCGCGCCGTGCAGACCCGGCAGCTCACGCCCGGCCGGCTCGTGCTGCTGCCGAGCTCGCTGCACCGCCGCCCGAGCCGGCAGCGGCTCGAGCGGATCGTGCTCGGCGCGGCGCGCGCCGGCGCCGTGCCGGGACTCGATCGCGTGGTCTCGCACGCGGCGCGCCTTGCGTTCCGCCCGCAGGCGGGAGAGAGCCTGACCGCGCGCGGCAACCCGGCGGCGCGCGACCTCGTGCGCCACGCGTTCGCGGACGTGGGCGGCGACGCCACGCGCGCCCGCGCGTGGGCCCGCGCGGCGCGGCGCTGGCCCACCGGCGCGCAGTCAGACCTGCTCGACGCCTACGGCCTGATCGACGTCCCGACGCTGATCCTGTGGGCCGACGAGGACCGCCTGCACCCGCTGGCGATCGCGGAGGAGGCGCTCGGCCTGCTGCCCGACGCGCAGCTGCGGGTGCTGCCGGGCACCGGCTTCCTGATGGCCTACGACGACCCGGTCGGTATGGCGCGCGAGCTCGCGGCGTTCTGCACCTGACGCAGCACGCGCAGGAGGTTCTCGTGCGCGACGAGCCGCAGCTCGCGGTCCTCCCACCCGAGGTCGTCGAGCACCAGCGGGAGGTCCTGCGCGCCGCGGATGCCGTCCGGCAACTGGGCGCCGTCGAAGTCCGAGCCGAGCGCGACGTGCTCCGGCCCGATCTGTGCCGCGACGTAGTCGATGTGGCGCGCGATGTCCTCGCGTCGCGGGCCGGCGTGCTCGCGGTGGAAGCAGATGCCGACCACGCCGCCCGAGTCGCGCACCGCGTCGAGCTGGGCGTCGGTGAGGTTGCGCGGATGCTCGACCAGCGACGCAGCGCACGCGTGGGTGACGACCAGCGGGCGCTGCGTCATCTCCGCCACATCCCAGAAGCCGCGCTCGCTGAGGTGCGCGAGGTCGACGAGGATGCCGAGCTCCTCGCAGGCGCGGACGAGCGCGCGGCCGGCGTCGGTGAGGCCCCGTTCGTCGCCGACGCCATGGCCGAACGCGTTCGGCCGGCTCCACGTGATCCCGATCGAGCGCAGCCCGAGCGCGTGCAGCGCCGGCAGCAGCGCGAGCTCCGCGTCGACCGCCTCGGCGCCCTCGATGTGCATGACCGCGACGACGTCGCCGCCGAGCCTGAGGTCCTCCGGCTCGCGGGCGATCCGCAGCGCGCCCGCGCGCTCGAGGTCGAGCAGCTTGCGGATGCCGCGGAACGTGTGGTCGACGGCGTACTCGTGCTCGATCGGCAGCTCGGAGTACTCGTCCACGGGGTGCGGCGCGAAGATCGCGAAGAAGCCGCCGGCGAACCCGCCCGCGCGGGCGCGCTCGCGGTCGAGGTGGCCCGCGTCGCTCGCGTCGGCGAACGAGCGCTCCTCGAGCAGCACGTCGTTGTGACCGTCGAAGACCGGTATGGCCATCGCGATACGGTGACATGGTGCAGCACGAGCCCTGTTCGATCGGCCGCGCGATGGAGGTCCTCGGCGAGCGCTGGACGTTCCTCATCGTGCGCGAGGCCTTCTTCGGCGTCCGCCGCTTCACCGAGCTGCAGCGCAACCTCGGGATCGCGCGCAACATCCTGTCGGCGCGCCTGCAGACGCTGACGCGCGCCGGGATCCTCGAGAAGATCCGCTACCAGGAGGAGCCCGAGCGCTACGAGTACAAGCTCACCGCGATGGGCCGCGACCTCTATCCGGCGATCGTCTCGATCATGCGCTGGGGCGACGAGTACCTGGCCGGCGACGCCGGGCCGCCGCTGCTGCTGCGCCACCAGGAGTGCGGCCACCACGCGGAGCCGACGATGGTCTGCAGCCACTGCCGCGAGCCGCTCGACCCGCGCAAGGTGACCCCGGAGCCAGGGCCCGGCGCGCACGCCGCTACCGTTCCGCACCTATGACCGTGCAAGACACTCAACTGTGGGGCGGCGAGACCACCAAGGCCGTCGACAACTTCCCCGTCTCCGGCGAGCGCGTCCCCGTCCACGTCGTGCGCTGGCTCGGCCGCATCAAGGGCGCCGCCGCGCGCGCCAACGCCGACCTCGGCCTGCTCGACGCCGACCTCGCGAAGCGGATCGCCGAGGCGGCCGACGAGATCGCCGAGGGCAAGCACGACGACCAGTTCCCGATCGACGTCTTCCAGACCGGCTCGGGCACCTCGTCGAACATGAACGCCAACGAGGTCATCGCCAACCTCGCCGGCGAGGGCGCGCACCCCAACGACCACGTGAACATGGGGCAGTCCTCCAACGACGTCTTCCCGAGCGCCGTGCACCTCGCCGCGCTCGGCGTCGCGACCGACCGCCTGCTGCCGGCGCTGGAGCAGCTCGAGGCCTCGCTGCAGGCCAAGGCCGACGCGTTCGCCGACCTCGTCAAGTCCGGCCGCACGCACCTGATGGACGCGGTGCCGGTCACGCTCGGGCAGGAGTTCGGCGGCTACGCGGCGCAGATCCGGCTCGGCGCCAAGCGCGTTCGCAACGCGCTCCCGCAGGTCGCGCAGATCCCGCTCGGCGGCACCGCCACCGGCACCGGGCTCAACACGCACGCCGACTTCGCCGCCAAGGTGCGCGAGAAGCTGACGGCCGACACGGGCCTGGAGATCAACCCGCCCGAGGACCCGTTCGAGGCGCAGGCGAACCGCGACGCGCTGGTGGAGCTGTCCGGCGCGCTGAAGGTGATCGCGGTCTCGCTGACCAAGATCGCCAACGACCTCGCCCTGATGGGCTCCGGCCCGCGCGTCGGCATCGGCGAGATCTACCTGCCCGAGCTGCAGAAGGGCTCGTCGATCATGCCCGGCAAGGTCAACCCGGTGATGCCCGAGGTCGTGCTCCAGGTCGCCGCGCAGGTGATCGGCAACGACACCGCGATCACGGTCGGCGGCATGCAGGGCCAGTTCGAGCTCAACGTCCGCATCCCGCTGATCGCGCGCAACCTGCTGCAGTCGCTCGAGCTGCTCGCGAACGCCTCGGCGCTGCTGGCCGAGAAGTGCGTCGACGGCATCGAGCCCAACGAGGACGGCCTGCGCAAGTCGGCCGAGGGCACGCTCGCGGTGGCGACGGCGCTCAACCCGTTCATCGGCTACGACAAGGCGGCGGAGATCGTCAAGGCGGCGGCGGAGAGCGGCGGCACGCTGCGCGAGGTCGCGCGCGAGCACGGCGTCGACGAGGAGACGCTCGACAAGGCGCTCGACCTGCGCAAGATCGCCGCGGGTTCGAAGGCCGGCGCATGAGCGACCTCGAGCGCAGGGGCAGCAGCACGCCGTCGCGCCGCGCGCGCGAGCAGCGCGCCTTCCGGCTGGTGCAGGTCGGCGGCGCTGCCGGCCTCGTCGCGGTCGTCGGGGCGGTGCTGGCGATCGTCGGCATCCTGGGCTGGAGCCTGGCCGTGATCGCGGCGGTCATCGCCGTCGTCTGCGCCGTTCTGTTCCGGCGCACCGTCGCGTAGACTGGCGCCCGGCGGCGCTGCCGCGCCTCACCCCCTGACCGGGCCCCCACGCGGCCCGGCTGCGCGGGGGCGAAGGGGATGCGAGTCCTCGGCAGCGAGTCAGAGCCTTGTCATCCGTGCCCCCGGCGGGCGGCGCGGGAGCGTGGGTCCCCGCCGCCGCTGTCGCCGGAGGAGGATCCGATGACCGAGAGCAAGCACCTGAAGGCCCGCGTCCGCGCCCGCATGGCGCGCACCGGCGAGCGCTACCAGACCGCGCGCAGGCACGTGGTGGGCGAGCACGAAGCGGCCGTGACCGACCACGGCTGGCGCCTGCGCGGCGGCCTCCACCCCGACAGCGCGGCGATCGCGAACGTGCTCGCCCACCACGGCGCGGACGTCTCCGAGGCGATGGTGCTCGGGGCCGGCGGCGGCCTCGGCGCGGGCTACATCCTGTGGGAGTTCGAGGCGCACGGCTCGCCCACGATGGTGCTCGGCTTCCGCAACCAGTGGCAGTATCCGGGCCGCTGGGCGGCGAAGGCGCTCGAGCGCCTCGGCGTCCCGTTCGAGCTCCACGAGACCGGCGGCGCGAAGGCCGCGGCGGCCAAGCTCGACGCCGCGCTCGCCGGCGGGCGGCCGGCGATCGCCACCGTCGACCGGCAGGAGATCGGCTACTGGCACATGCCGGCGCACAAGTCCGGCAGCGGCGGCCACCCGGTCGTCGTCTACGCGATCGACGGCGACCGCGTGCGGATCGACGACCGCACGCTCGCGCCGCTGACGGTGACGCGGGAGCGGCTCGACGCGGCGCGCGCCCGCGTCGGCTCCTACAAGCACCGGCTCGTGGTGATCGAGCCGGCGGAGGTGGGCGAGGACGCGCTGCGCGCCGCCGCCCGCGCCGGGCTCGAGGACGCCGCGCAGCACCTCGCCGCGAGCTCGGACTCGTTCGGGCTGCCGGCGTGGCGCAAGTGGGCGCGCATGCTCACCGACACCCGCAACAAGAAGGCGTGGCCGACCGTGTTCGCCGACGGGCACGGCCTCGCCGGCGCGTTGCTCGCGGCCTACCAGGACATCGAGCCCGTCGGGGCCGACGGCGGCCACCTGCGCGGGCTCCACGCCGACTTCCTCGACGAGGCGGCGGCGCTGCTCGAGCAGCCCCGGCTGGCCGAGGCGGCGGTGCTCTACCGCGCGCTGGCGGAGCGCTGGCACGCGCTGGCCGAGCTCGCGCTGCCGGCGGAGGTGCCCGAGTTCGCGGCGCTGCGCGAGGCGCTCGCGGCGCTGCATGAGAGCGTCCTCGCGCGCGGCGACGCCGGCGCCGCGGACGCCGCGCAGGCGGCGGAGCGGCTGTGGGCGCTGCGCTCGGAGCTCGACGCCGCGCCGCCGGTGGAGCCCGACCTCGCGGCGCTGAGCGCCGCCGTGGGCGAGATCTACGACGCCGAGGTGGAGGCCGCCGCGCTGCTCAGGGGCTGAGCCGCTCGCTCCGCCAGCCGTCGCCCGCGCGCAGGAATGCTCGCGGTCGTGGAGCCGGTCGGGGCGGCCCTCCCAGAACTCGATCGCCTCGGGTCGCAGGAGGTAGCCGCCCCACCACTCCGGGCGCGGGATGGCATCGGCGTAGCGCTCGCTCAGCTCGGCGACCCGCTCGTCGAGCAACTCACGCCCGGGGATCACGACGCCCTGGCGCGAGGCGAGCGCGCCGAGCTGCGAGCCGCGCCCGCGCGAGGCGAAGTACGCGTCCGACTCACGGCCTCCGAGCCGCTCGACCGGGCCCTCGGCGCGGAGCTGGCGCTGCAGCGCCGGCCACCACAGCGCGAGCGCCGCGACCGGGTTGGCGTCGAGCTCGCGGCCCTTGCGGCTGCCGTAGTTGGTGAAGAAGCGCAGGCCGCGCTCGTCGATCCCCCGCACGAGCACGTAGCGCACCGACGGCCGGCCGTCGCGCGAGGCGGTCGCGAGCGCCGCCCCCGACGGCTCGGGCACGCCGGCGGCCGCCGCTTCGGCGAGCCAGTCCCGCGCGCGGGAGAGCGGGTCCACGCTGCTCAGCGGGTGCGGACGGCGACGGACTTCGCGCGGCGCGGGCCGAGCACGGCGTTGCCGAGGAAGCGCACGCGCACGGTGAGGCGCCCGCTCTTGGTGAAGCGCTTGCGCGAGCGGAACGACACGCTCGAGCGGTAGCTGCAGGTGCGCGTCGAGCGCGGAGCGGCGGGTGGAGATCGTCTTGTTGCCGGCCTTGACGACGACCGCGACGTCGCCGGTGGCGCAGCCCTGCGCGCGCGAGACGCCCGCGGGCATCCGCACGCGGCCGCTCGTCGTGAAGCGGAACGGCTTGCGAGCGTCGCGCCGCGGCGTGGTGCGCGCGCTCACGCCCGGCGAGGTGAAGCGGCTGACCCGCACGCCGCGCAGCGCGGCGCCGGTCTGGCCGGCGGTGTCGGTCGCGATCGCGACGAGCGTCGTCTTGCCGACGTCGTCGGCGGTCAGCCGGTAGGCGCAGTCGAAGGGCGCGGTCGTGTCGGTGCAGAGCACGCGCTCGCCGGCCATGAAGCGCACGGAGGCGACGCCGCGATCGTCGGCCGCGGCGGCCGACAGCGTCGGGCTGCCGCTGAGGAACGCGCCGGCGGCGGGCCGGGTGAAGCTGACCGAGGGCGGCGTGTCCTCCGCCGGCCCGGGGGCGGCGGGCACCACGACGCGGCGCGGCTCGCTGACGGTCTCGAACGTGCCGTCGCGCGCGATCGCGTCGAGCACGACCTCGCCCGCGGGCAGGTCGTCCCGGTCGACCGCGATCGAGTAGGTCGCCTCGGCGGGCGCGAGCGGGCTGCCGGTGTCGGGATCGGCGTCGGCGCCGAGCGAGCGGCCGTTGGCGCGGAACTCGACCTCCTCGATCCCGCGCGCGTCGGACGCGCTCGCCTGGACGACGAGCTCGTCGCCGGCCGTCGAGTCCTGTGCCGGCGCGGTCAGCGCGACCACCGGCGGGGTGGCGTCGGTGTTGCGGTAGGCGAACACGCCCTCGGGAGCCGCGAACAGCACGTAGCCGCGCGACACGGCCGGCTGGCCGACGCCGCTGTTCGGCACGCCGACGTTGGCGGGGTCGTGCGGGAACTCCGCGCCCGGGACGGTCTTGCCGTCGCTGAGCCGGCCGACGATCTGGCGGCCGCTGTCGTCGGTGACGTAGTAGAGCGGGCCCGAGGTCGACGCCGCGGTCTGGCGGAAGCCGTCGACTCCGCCCACGAGGTCGCTGTCGAAGTCGATCTCGCCGGTCAGGTCCATGTCGCGCGTCGTGGCGAGGAAGAGGTTCGTCGACGTCGTGATCAGCACCTCGCCGTCCTGGCTCTCCGGAGCGGTGGAGAGCTGGCTGACCGACAGCGCGGGCGCCGGATCGGTGTTCGGGATCGGCAGGAACTCGTACTGCGACTCGATCGTGTCGCCGGTGACGTGCAGCTTGTACGCGATCGTGTCGTCGATGCCCCCCGATTGCGCCGGAGGGAAGAAGGGGAACTCGCCGGAGGCGGTGACGTAGATGAACTGCGGCGCCTCGAGCGGGCTGCCGGGGCTCGGGATCGCGCCGTTCGGCTGCACCGGGACGCTCGGCGTCATGACGGTGTCGACATCGATGAACGGGTCGCCGGGCGGCCCGAACGGGAGCTTGAGGTCGACAGCGTCGCCCTCGCCGAGATCGGAGGCGCGGAAGCGGCGCAGCTCGCCGGTGGTCGTGGCGACCAGGACGTGGGCGGCTGGGATGACGCCGACGTAGAAGACGGCCGGGCTCGCGACCGGGTTCGCGTTCACGTCGCCGGTGCTGTCGACGGTCCCGAACGTCGCGTCCGGCGTCCGCGCGTCGGCGACCGGCACCTTGAACAGCTCGTCGCCCGCGACGAAGAACAGGTCGCCGGCGGACGTCGCGACGAGCGACGACTCGATCGTCAGGCCGGCCGTGCCGGGCACGGCGAACTGCTGCACGAGGCTGCCGTCGGCCAGGTCGAAGTGCGCGATCTCGATGCCGCCGGCGTCGTTGTGGGCCACGAAGAGCTGGCCGAGCGCGGTCTCGGTCGAGGTGTCGGCGAACGACACGCTGGCCTGGTTCTCGCCCGGGTCGGGGTCGACCGGGCCGAACGCGTCCGCCTGGTTGCTGACGTCGGCGCCACCCGCGGCGGCGCCGTCGGCGAGCCGGCGGATGTGCACCACGCCGTCGAGCGTCCCGTACGCGACGCGCTGGTCCGGGCCGCCGCTGACGATCACGGACGTCTTGACCGGGCCTTCGGCCTCGCTCCACACCTGCTCGAGCGGCGCGACGCCGGCGTCGACGGGCTGGGCGCCCGAGCGGCCGGCGTCTCCGCCGAAGGCGGGCCAGTGCACGGCGGCCGAGGCGCCCGGCGCCAGGCAGGCCAAGAGGGCGCACGCGAGCAGCGCGACGCGGAGGAAGGGGATGCGGGGGGAGAACGTCATCGGGGCCTTCATCAGTCCCATCGGCCAAAGGTTGCGGCGACTCGCGCGCCCATGGACGAAGGACCTACGCATTCGACGCGGCGCGGGCCGTCCCTGCGCAGGAGCGCGGCTCGCCCTCACGAAACGGGTGCGTGTGGAGCTCGAGGCCTACGAGCGGCGGTTCCGGCGCGCCGGGCTGCCGCTGTTCATCGAAGGCTGGAACGCGAGCGAGGACGTCTTCACCCGCGCGGTGCCGCTGTTCGCGCTCGTGTTCATGGGCGAGTTGCTCGGAGCGCTCGACAGCGACTGGACGTGGTGGCAGAACCTCGCGGCCGGCGTCGGCGGGCTGGCGATCCTGCTGTCCGGATTCGGACTGCTCAACCTGGTGCGCCGGCGCCGCTTCTTCGAGCTCCCGCACCGTGTCGGCCGGGTCGAGCTCGCGATCTTCGTGATCCTGCCGGCGCTGCTGCCGCTGATCTTCAGCGGCCAGGTCGTCAGCGCGCTCGTCACCGCCGCCGCCAACCTCGTGCTGCTCGGCGTCGTCTACCTCGTGATCGGCTTCGGCTTCGTGTTCATCCTCCGCTGGGCGGCGCGGCAGCTGCCGCAGGGGCTGACCGCCTCGCTCGCCGTGCTCACGCGCGCGGTGCCGCTGCTGCTCGTGTTCTCGCTCGTGCTGTTCATCAACACCGAGATGTGGCAGGTGTTCTCGCTGATGCCGCAGGCCTATCTCGCCGCCGTGGCGGGGCTGCTGGCGCTCGTGGCCGCCGCCTTCCTCGTCGGCCGGCTCCCGCGCGAGGTCGTGCGCCTGCAGGGCGAGGGCCCGCCGCTGAACCCGCACCAGCGCGTCAACGTCGGCCTCGTCATGTTCGTCTCGCAGGCGCTCCAGGTGCTCGTGGTCAGCGCCGCGATGGCGGGCTTCTTCGTCATCTTCGGCGCGCTCACGATCGGGCCCGAGGTGCGCGAGTCGTGGATCGGCTCGACCGGCACCGCGGTCGGCCCCTCGCTCGAGCTCCTCGGCGGCCGCCTGACGGTCACCGAGGAGCTGCTGCGCGTCTCCGGCGCGATCGCCGCGTTCGGCGGCGTCTACTACGCGATCGCGGTCCTCACCGACTCCACGTACCGCGAGGAGTTCCTCGAGGACATCGTCGGCGAGCTGCGCGAGACGTTCGCGCTCCGCGCCGAGTACCTCAGCCTCAGAGGCTCATCGCCACGTACTTGATCTCCAGGTACTCGTGGATGCCCTCGGCCCCGCCCTCGCGGCCGAAGCCGGACTGCTTGACGCCGCCGAACGGCGCCGCCGGGTTCGACACGAGGCCCTGGTTGAGGCCGACCATGCCGGTGTCGAGCGCCTCGCAGACGCGGAACGCGCGCTTGATGTCGCGCGTGTAGACGTAGGCGACGAGCCCGTACTCGGTGTCGTTGGCGGCGGCGACCCCGGCCTCCTCGTCGTCGAAGGAGGCGATCGGTGCGACCGGGCCGAAGATCTCCTCCTTCAGCAGCCGGGCCTCGACCGGCACGCCGGCGAGGACGGTCGGGTCGTAGAAGTAGCCCGCGCCCTCGCGCTCGGTGCCGCCGAGCACCACCTGGGCGCCCTTGCTCGTGGCGTCCTCGACCAGCTCGGCGACCTTCGAGCGCTGGTCGCCGTCGATCAGCGGCCCGACCTTGACGTCGTCCTCGGTCCCGCGCCCGACCCGCATCTCGCCGAGCTTCTCCGCGAGCTTCTCGGTGAACTCGTCCTGCAGCTTCTCGGCCACGTGGAAGCGGTTGGCGGCCGTACACGCCTCGCCGATGTTGCGCATCTTGGCGATCACGGCGCCCTCGACGGCGGCGTCGACGTCGGCGTCGTCGAAGACGAGGAACGGGGCGTTCCCGCCGAGCTCCATCGAGACGCGCAGGACGTTGGGCGCGGACTGCTCGATCAGCTTCCGCCCGACCTCGGTCGAGCCCGTGAACGACAGCTTGCGCAGCCGCGGGTCGCCGATGATCGGCTTCGAGACGTCGCTCGACGAGCTCGAGGTGACGATGTTGAGCACGCCCGCGGGCAGCCCCGCCTCCTCGAGGATCTCTCCCAGCGCCAGCATCGACAGCGGCGTCTGCTGCGCGGGCTTGACGATCATCGTGCAGCCCGCTGCGACCGCCGGCCCGATCTTGCGCGTCCCCATCGCCATGGGGAAGTTCCAGGGCGTGATCATGTAACAGGGGCCGACGGGCTGGCGCATGGTGATCAGGCGCCCGGCGCCGTTGGGCGCGGTCGCGAAGCGGCCCTCGATCCGCACCGCCTCCTCGGCGAACCAGCGGAAGAACTCCGACGCGTAGGCGATCTCGGCCTGCGACTCGGCGAGCGGCTTGCCCATCTCGAGCGTCATCACGAGCGCGAGCTCGTCGGCCTTCGCCGTGATCGCCTCGTAGGCGCGGCGCAGGATCTCGCCGCGCTCGCGCGGGGGATGCGCGGCCCACTCGTCCTGGACGGCGCAGGCGGCGTCGAGCGCCGAGGCGGCGTCCTCGGGCGTCGCGTCCGCCACGGACGCGATCGACTCGCCGGTCGACGGGTCCTCGACGTCGAGCGTCTCGCCGCCCGACGCCTCGCGCCACTCGCCGCCGATGAACAGCTGCGAGTTGACGTTCGTGAGGACGCTCTTCTCCTGGTCAGCGGTGATGCTCATGCGGCAACAGTCTCCGTTCCGAGTTCTTCCGAGATCGCGACGTCGATCGAGTAGTCGATCGGGAGCACGATCAGCGAGGGCAGGTCGAGGGTCAGCGCGTGCCGCAGGTGGCGGCCGAAGTCGTCGGTCTTCTCGCAGCGCCAGCCCGGCATCCCGAAGGCGTCGGCGAGCTTGACGAAGTCCGGGTTCGTGAAGTCGGTGCCGAAGTGGCGGCCGAACTTCTTGTCCTGCTTCCACACGATCGAGCCGTACTGGGAGTTCTCCCAGATCACGTTGACGATCGGGGTCTTCAGCCGCACGGCCGTCTCGAGCTCCTGGCAGTTCATGAGGAAGCCGCCGTCGCCGTTGACGGTGATCACGTTGCGCTCCGGGTGCACGAGCTTCGCCGCGATCGCCGTCGGCAGCGCGATCCCCATGCCCGCGAGGCCGTTGGCGATGAACACCGTGTTCGGCTCGTGGGCGGGGAACATGCGCGCGATCCACAGCTTGTGGAGGCCGACGTCGGAGATCAGCAGGTCCTCGCGGCGCATCGCGTTGCGGATCTCCCACAGCGCGCGCGGCGGCTGCATCGGGAACGCGTCGTCGCCCTTGGCCGACTCGAAGCGCCCGAGGATGATGTCGTTGAGCCGCGACGTGCCGGCCTCGTGCGGGGCGTCGCGCAGCTCCTCGCCCAGGCGGGTGAGGATGTGGTAGAGGTCGCCGACCAGGTCGACCTCGGTCTGGAAGTGCTCGTCGACCTCGGCCGCGGTCGTGTCGATGCAGACGATCTTCTTGTCCTTCTTGGGGTTCCAGTTCTCCGGGGAGTGCTCGACGAGGTCGTAGCCGACCGTGATCACGACGTCGGCGTCCTCGAAGCCCGCGAGCGCGTAGTCGCGCGACTGCAGCCCGACGGTGCCGAGCGCGTGCGGGTCCTGGTAGTCGAGCAGGCCCTTGCCCATGAACGTCTCCGTCACCCCGATGCCGGTGGCGCGGGCGAACTCGCGGAGCGCCGGGGCGGCGCCGACGCGGGCGACGCCGTTGCCGGCCAGCACGATCGGGTTGATCGCCGAGCGGATCACCGACACGGCCTTGAGCAGCTCGGGCGCGGACGGCTCGGGGCTGCGGACGGCGGTCTTCGCGGGCAGCGGCACGGCCTCGACCTGGTCGGCCATGACGTCCTCGGGCAGCTCGATGTGGGTCGGGCCCGGCTTCTGGGCCTGCGCGACCTTGAACGCCTTGCGGACGACCTCGGGGATGATCTGGCTCGAGTTCAGCCGCGCGTTCCACTTCGTCACCGGCTTCATGATCGAGACGATGTCGATGTACTGGTGCGACTCCTTGTGCATGCGCTCGAGGTCGCCCTGGCCGGTGAGGGCGACGAGCGGCGCGCGGTCGAGGAAGGCGTCGGCGACCGCGGTGATCAGGTTCGTGGCGCCGGGGCCGAGCGTGCCGAGGCAGACGCCGGCGCGCTGGGTGAGGCGGCCGTACATGTCCGCCATGTAGGCGCCGCCCTGCTCATGGCGAACAGGGATGAAGTCGACGCTCGAGTTGGCGAGCGACTCGTTGAGGTCGAGGGTCTCCTCGCCCGGGATCCCGAAGACGTACTTGACCCCTTCGACCTCCAAGCACTCCACGAACAGGTCTGACGCCTTGCGCTCCATGCCCGAAACTTCTCCCCTCCCGTTGTGTCGGGCTAACGTAGCCGTACACCGCTTTTCCATGCTCGCTCGGACACTTCTGCTCAGCTTCATCCTCTGCCTCGCGGCGGCCGCGCCGGCCTCCGCGGCGAAGTCGAAGTTCACGATCCGCGGCGCGGGCTTCGGGCACGGCGTGGGGATGAGCCAGTACGGCGCCTACGGGTTCGCGCTCAACGGCTCCGGCTACCGCGACATCCTCGCCCACTACTACACGGGCACCGCGATCGGGGGCGTCGACCCGAACCGCCGCGTGCGCGTGCTCCTGCAGTCGGCGGGGACCGCGTCGTTCACGGGCGCGACCCGCGCCGGGCGCCGCCGCGTGTCGCCCTCGAAGACCTACTACGTGCGCCGCAGCGGCGCCTCGGTCCAGCTGCTCTCCCCGCGCCGCAGGCGTATGGGCACCTACACCGCGATGCGGGTCACCGGCCGCGGCGGGATGGTGACGCTGCGCGGGCGGGCGGGCAACGGGCGCGTGAACGGCGCCTACCGCGGCGCCATGGACTTCAGCTCGAGCGGCTCGGGCGTCAGCGCCATCAACGCGCTGTCGCTCGACAGCTACCTGCGCGGCGTGGTGCCGGACGAGTCGCCGCCGTCGTGGCCGATCGAGGCCTTGAAGGCGCAGGCCGTCGCGGCCCGCACGTACGCGATCACGGGGATGAAGCCGGCGTCCGGCTTCGACCACTACGCCGACACGCGCTCGCAGGTCTACGGCGGCGTGGCGGCCGAGGAGCCCTCCACGGACGAGGCGATCGCGCAGACGCGCGGCGAGGTCGTGACCTTCAACGGCCTGCCGGTCGTCACCTACTTCTTCTCCACCTCGGGCGGGCGCACCGAGGACGTCGAGAACACACCGCTCGGGAACGAGCCGCGGGCGTGGCTGAAGTCCGTCGACGATCCCTACGACGACGCCTCGCCGCGCCATCGCTGGGGCCCGATCCGGCTGACCCTGGGGCAGGCCGACCGCAAGCTCGGCTCGCTCGTCAAGGGCGCGTTCCGCGGCATCGAGGTCGTGCGCCGCGGGCGCTCGCCGCGGATCGTGGAGGCCGAGGTGATCGGCTCGCGCGGGCGCACGCTCGTCACCGGCGGGCAGCTGCGGGCGCGGCTCGGGCTGTTCGACACGTGGGCGTTCTTCACCTCGATCACCACCGGCAAGGAGCCGCCGCCCGAGAATCCCGGCCCGCCCACCGGCGGGGCGGAGCCGTTCGGCTCGGCGGCGTGGCTGCGCTCCCACACGATCGGCGTGCTGCGCGGGCGCGTGCTGCCGGTGCTCAAGAGCCGCCGTGCGGTCGTGCAGCGGCGCGGGCGCGCCGGCTGGACCGACGTGGGCCGCGTGAAGGTGCGCCGCGGCGGGCGCTACCGCTACCGCGTGACGGTGGCCGGGACGTACCGCCTGCGCTACCACGACGAGCACGGCCCGGCCGTCCGCGTCCGATAGTCCGCGCCGTCATCTTCGACTGCGACGGGGTGCTGGTCGACTCCGAGGCGATCTCCAACCGCGTGCTCGCGGGGCTGCTGACCGAGATCGGGCTGCCGCTGACGCCCGAGCAGTC
This sequence comes from uncultured Solirubrobacteraceae bacterium, assembly GCA_963811595.1. GTDB lineage: Bacteria > Actinomycetota > Thermoleophilia > Solirubrobacterales > Solirubrobacteraceae > DASQFQ01. The sequence continues at coordinate 133,530 of CAWERW010000006.1, read as the reverse complement.
GATCGAGACGTTCATGGGGCGCTCGTGGAAGACCGTGATCGCCTGGGCCGAGGACCAGGGCTCACCGCTGCCGGAGGGCTTCCGCCGCCGCTACCTCGACGGGATGTTCGCCGTCTTCGAGCAGGAGCTCCAGCCGGTGCCGGGCGTGGTCGCGGCGCTCGACGCGATCTCGCTGCCGAACTGCGTGGCCTCGAGCGCTTCGATCGAGAAGATGCGCTTCACGCTCGGGCACACGGGGCTGTGGGACCGCTTCGAGGGCCGGATCTTCAGCGCCACCGAGGTCGAGCACGGCAAGCCGGCGCCCGACCTGTTCCTGCACGCGGCGGCGACGATGGGCTGGGAGCCGGCCGACTGCGCGGTGGTGGAGGACTCGCCCGCCGGCGTCGAGGCGGGCCTGGCGGCCGGGATGACCGTGTTCGGCTACGCCGGCACGACGCCGCCCGCGCGCCTCGACGGCGCGCGGGTGTTCACCGACATGGCCGAGCTGCCAGGGCTGCTTCAGCCCTCGTAGAGCCGCGCGAGCGACTCCGCGACGCACACCGGCTTCTCGGTGCCCTCGTGCTCGAACGTCAGCTCGAGCGTGACCTGGGCGCCGCCCTGGATCGGCTCGACGCTCGCGAGCTTCGCGCTCATGCGCACCTTGCCGCCGACCGGCAGCGGCGCCGGGAAGCGGACCTTGTTGAGGCCGTAGTTGATGCCGAAGGCGAAGCCCTCGAACTTCATGATCTCGTCGGAGAACCTGGGCGCGAGCGAGAGCGTGTAGTAGCCGTGGGCGATCGTGCCGCCGAACGGCGTCTCCTTCGCGCGCTCGGGGTCCACGTGGATCCACTGGTGGTCGCCGGTGACGTCGGCGAACGCGTCGATGTCCTTCTGGGTGACCTCGTGCCAGTCGCTGGTCCCGAGGTCGCTGCCCTCGGCGTCCTTGAGCTGGTCGAGTCCGGTGATCGTCGTCATGCGCGGCACTATAGGTTGCGCGTGATGGCCGGACCGCTGCTCGTCGCCGACGCCCCGCACCTGCTCTACCGGGCGTTCTACGCCCTGCCCGACTCGATCACGGGCCCCGACGACCAGCCCGTCAACGCGCTGCTCGGCTCGGTCAACGTGACGCTGCAGGTGATCGAGGGGCACGCGCCGCGCGCGGTCGTCATGTGCTTCGGCGCCGAGGCGGCCGACTACCGCACCGAGGCGTTCCCCGCCTACCACGCCGACCGCCCGCCGATGCCGGACGGTCTGGCGTCCCAGTGGGCGAAGGCGCCCGGCCTGTACGAGGCGTTCGGGTGGACCGTCCTCGACCACTCCGGGCTGGAGGCCGACGACCTGATGCACTCGCTCGCTCTGGCCGAGGAGCGCGCGGGCGGGAAGGCGCTGATCTTCACCGGCGACCGCGACATGTTCCAGTGCGCGACCGAGAACGTCCACATCCTCATGCAGCAGGCGCGCAAGGGCTTCACGGAGATGGGGCCCGAGCAGGTGCGCGAGTGGTACGGGATCGGGCCCGAGCAGGTGCCGGACTTCATCGCCCTGCGCGGCGACCCGTCCGACGGCCTGCCGGGCGCGAAGGGCATCGGCGCGAAGACGGCGGCGGACATCTTGCAGCGCAAGGGGGATTTGGAGCACGCCATCCTCGGCGCGATCCGCGAGAAGCCGTCGGTGCGGCGCGCGCTGATCGAGCAGGCCGACGAGCTGCGCTCGTTCCGGGAGATCGCGACGCTGGTCGAGGTGGCGCTGGAGACGGTGCCGGACCGTGAGTCGGACTGGGCGGGCGGGGCTGCGGCGGCGCGCGAGCTCGGGATGAACCGGCTGGCGGAGCGGCTCGAGAAGCTGGCTGCTGAGAGCTGAGCCGCGATCCCGGCGCTCGGGATCCAGACTGGGACGCCCAGGCGGCGCTTGTGTTCGCTCGCGAAAAGCTCCAAAGTCGTGGCTAGTGGCCACCGAGATCATCGGCCGCGAGGCCGAGCTTGCCGACCTGGGGCGCTTCATCGATGCCGCCGACCGAAGTGGCGCGACGCTTGTCATCGAGGGCGAACCCGGGATCGGCAAGACGATCCTGTGGAGGGCGGGCGTGGAGCTGGCGCGAGCGCGGAACCTGCGGGTGCTCACCGCGATTTCCGCGGCGGCGGAGACCCGGCTGTCGTTCGCGGCGCTCGCGGACCTGCTCGAGCCGGTGCTCCCGGTCGTGCTTGCGAGCCTGCCGCCGCCGCAGCGGCGCGCGCTCGAGGTCGCGCTGCTGCTCGAGGAAGCAGACGCTGCGCCGCCTGATCACCGCGCGGTCGCGTTCGCGTTCTTGCGCGCCGTCCGGACGCTCGCTCGCGACCACCCGGTGCTCGTGGCCGTGGACGATATCCAGTGGCTCGACGGCCCGTCGGCGCTCATGCTCGAGTTCGCGCTTCGCCGCCTGCACGACGAGCCTGTGCTCTTCCTCTTCACGCTCAGAACCGGCGAGGAGCTGGCTCCGCTCTCGCTCGAGCGCGCCCTTCCTCCAGTGGGGCTCCGGCGGCTGGCGATCGACCCGCTCAGCCTCGGCGGGGTGCACCGCCTGCTGAGCGAGACGCTCGACCTGGTTCTGTCGCGGCCCAGGCTTCGCAGACTGCGCGAGCTCTCTGGTGGGAATCCGTTGTTCGCACTCGAGCTGGGGCGCGCTGTGCAGCGCGGCGCGATCAGACTGGCCCCGGGCGAGCGCCTGCCCGGCACCCTCGCGGCGGCCGTTCGCGATCGACTGATGGTGCTTCCCGCTGACACCCGGGCGGCGCTTCTTGCGGCCTCCGCCATGTCGCAGCCGACGCTCCCGTTGGTGGAGCGCGCGTCCGGCGGGCGAGCCGCCGACCGGCTCGCGCCAGCCCACGAGGGCCACGTCATCGAATTGGACCGGGACCGCATCCGCTTCACGCATCCGCTGCTGGCCTCCGCCATCTACACCGAGGCGTCGCCCGCTGCGCTCCGCGGACTCCATCGCCGGCTGGCGGGGCTGGTTCCGGACCCGGAGGAACGTGCCCGTCACCTTGCGCTCGGGGCCGACGGGCCGGACGAAGAAGTCGCCGCAGAGCTCGAGCGCGCCGCGCGGCGCGCACGCGGCCGCGGTGCCTTCGTGTCTTCGTCAGAGTTGGCCGAGCTGGCTAGGCGGCTGACGCCCGCGGAGGTGGAGCAGAGCCGGCATCGCCGGACTGTGGATGGGGCGATCTTCGCCTGGGAGGCGGGTGACAGCGAGCGGGCCGGGGAGCTGCTTAGCGAGGCGCGGGTTGCCTTACAGCCCGGGACGAGACGCGCTGAGATCCTGTTTTGGCTCGGCATGCTGGAGGAGTACGAGGGCGACCGTCGCGAGGCGGCTCGGCTCTACCGCGAGGCTCGCTCCGACGCGCGTGACGACGTGGCGCTCCAAGCGCGTATCGAAGACGGCCTCGCGAGCACTCTCTTCCTGCTGCGAACCGACCTGTCCAGGGCGGCCGAGCATGCCCGCGCGGCGGTCGAGCTCGCACGGCAAGCGGGCGATCCGGGGATGGAGATCGCCGCGCTCAGCGAGCTCGCGCTCGTCGCCGCCGTGACCGGCGGGAGCGAGTGGCGGGCCGCGCTTGTGCGCGGCCGTGAGCTGGGGGCGCGAACGGGACCGGTCCAGACTGCGGTCAGCGCAACCTTTACCCTCGCGGTGGTCCTCACCTGGGTCGATGAGTTCGCGCGTGCCTGCGAGCTGTTCAGCTCCCTACGCCGGCGGTGCGAGGAGCGTGGCGAAGAGAGCGCGCTGCCCTGGATCCTCGCGCAGCTGTGCTGGGCCGAGTTCCTCGCGGGCCGCTGGGAGGAAGCGGAGCGGCACGCCCAGGAAGGGATCGAGATGGCCGTCCAAGCCGGCCAGGAGCCGCAACGCGTGTTCGCCCTCGGCGTCCGTGCACTCTTGCGCGCCGCGCGGGGAGATGTCGAGGGTGCGCGAGCCGATGCTGCGAGCACGCTCGCGGGCGCCGAAGCACGTGGTGTGATGATGGCGACCACCCTCGCAGCATGTGCGCTCGGACTGCTCGAGCTCTCGCTCGAGCGCTTCGAGGCCGTGCAGCGAGTCCTTGGTCCGATCGGCGAACGGCTCGAAGCGGGGGGTGTCCGAGAGCCCGGCTCGATGCGCTTCGTCCCCGACCAGATCGAAGCGCTGATCGCGCTCGGCCGACTCCAGGAGGCGGAGGTTCGGCTCGGTGCTCTCGAGCGCCAGGCGGCCGCGGTCGACCGCGCGTCCGCACTCGCCGGAGCGGGCCGCTGCCGCGCGCTCCTCGCCGCCTCGCGCGGTGATCTCGACGGCGCGCTTGCATCACTGCAGAGGGCGCTCATCGAACACGAGCGCGTGTCGATGCCGTTCGAGGAGGCCCGCACGCTGCTCATGCTCGGCGCGACTCGAAGGCGGGCCCGCATGAAGCGGCCGGCGCGCGAGGCGCTCGGCGAGGCGCTCGCGATCTTCGAGGCACTCGGCGCAACGCTCTGGGCCGCCAAGGCACGTGCCGAGCTGAGCCGCATCGGCGGCCGCCCCCCAGCCTCCGGAGAGCTGAGCGCGACCGAGCGACGGATCGCGGAACTCGCCGCCGAGGGGCGCTCGAACAAGGAGATCGCAACCGCCCTCTACCTCACACCGAAGACGGTCGACACCCAGCTCTCGCGGATCTACCGCAAGGTCGCCGTGCACTCACGCACCGAGCTGGCGAAGTGGCTCAGCGGCCGCGCCGAGCGACCCAAAGTGTAGGCGTTTGCCGACTTTCTCAGGCGCCGAGGCCGCCGTAGCTTCGGGGGCGCCCTTCCAGTCCACATCCGACCGCCCCTCGGGGCACCGGAGGACCTCATGCGCAAGCACCGGCGCTTGGCGCGCTTGCTCGCCCTCGCCTGCTTCACGGCGGCCGTGTCCACGGCCCCCTCCACCGCGCTCGCCCGACCCGCGGGCACCCCGCCCGGACACCCGGGGAGCAACGGGAGCCGGGGCGCCACCGCGGCCGAGCCGCAGACGGTCGTCCGCACGATCCAGGCCGGGGGCGACCAGACGCTCGCGCTGATCCTCTCGGGCAGCGCGCTGATCGTCGCCATCGCCGGCGCCGGTTACTCGGGCCGCTCCCGGCATCGGGTGCATCGGGTCGCGCAGCCGCTGGCCTGATCCGGCGACCTCGACCGAGCGTCGCTCACCGTTTCTCGAACACTGTCCAACGTACCGCTTCCACCGCACCGGAGAACTCATGCTCGGACGTCCGCTGGCCCTTGCTGTCGCCGTGCTCGCTGTCTGCGTCGCCCCTGCGGAGGCGGCGTTCCCTGGCGCGAACGGACGTATCGCGTTCGTGGCGGACGAGGACAACGACAACCGCACCGAGCTGTGGTCGATCAACGCCGACGGGAGCGAGCCCGTCCGCCTGACGAGCTCCGCCGCGAACGATCGCGTCCCGGCATGGTCCCCCGACGGGACCGAGATCGCCTTCGCGCGCGTCGAGCCGGAGACCGAGCGCAGCGACATCTGGGTGATGAATGCCGACGGCACCGCAGCGAGGAATCTGACCAACGGCGGCGCGTCGTTCAGCCACATGCCGACTTGGTCGCCGGACGGGACGGAGGTCGCCTTCCAGGACCTCGGCGCTAACGGCGGCGACATCTACCGCATGAACGCCGACGGCAGCGGGCGCCGGGATCTGACGAACACCGACCACATCGAGGAGTCGCGGCTCAGCTGGGCGCCCGACGGCGGCAAGATCGCGTACTCGGGTTTCTTCGGTCAGGGCGCGGCGGTCTACGTGATGAACCCGGACGGGAGTGAGCAGACGGACCTCACGAGCGCGAATGGGGGCCTCGGCGACGGCGACCCGAGCTGGTCACCCGATGGCACCAGGATCGCATTCGCGAGCGTGCGCGACGGCGACGACGAGCTCTACGTCATGCGCGCCGACGGGAGCGGTGCAACCCGCCTGACCACAGATCCGGCGGAGGACGTCGCGCCGGCCTGGTCGCCTGAGGGCGACAGGATCGTCTTCCAGTCCAACCGCGAGGGCGGCGGGTTCGCGCTCTTCGCGATGGACTCGGGCGGCGGCGCGGCAACGCGGGTGGCGACGGGGATGGAGCCTGACTGGCAGCCGCTCGCCAGCGACTTCGCGCGGGTGACGCTCAAGAAGAAGCTGGTCCCGGCGAACGACTTCGGGCGCTTCAACCTGTTCCTCGACTCCGACCTGGTCGTCCCAGCGGCCGGCGACGGCGCGTCGCGGACCGTGAGCGCGGCCCCGAGCTCGTACGGCATCTCCGAGGAGGCGGTCGAGGGCACCGCGCTGAGCCACTACAACAGGTCCGTGTCGTGTACCGAGAACGGGGGCCCCGGGACCGTCGAGCCGGGCGACGTCATCAACGTCGAGGCGGGCGAGCACTGGGTGTGCACGCTCATCAACGCCCGGAACTTCTTCGACACCGCTCCACCCGAGATCGACTGCGCCGCGCCGGATGACGCATGGCATCCGGACAACGTCTCGATCGCCTGCACGGCGAGCGACGACGGCTCCGGTATCGCCAATCAGGCCGACCTGGCCTTCTCGCTGTCGACGTCGGTGCCCGACGGGAGCGAGGACGCCAACGCGCCGACCGGGACCGAGGAGGTTTGCGACAACTTCCACAATTGCGCGATCGCGGGCCCGATCGCCGGTAACCGGATCGACCGCAAGGCGCCTGCGCTCTCGCTCCCGGACGTGACGGCTACCGCAACCTCGCCGTCCAGCGCGGACGTCACATTCGCCGCGTCGGCCACCGATGGCGCCGACCCCGCCCCCAGCGTCGGATGCGACCCGGTCTCGGGCTCGACCTTCCCGATCGGCACGACGAGCGTCACGTGCACCGCCACGGACCACGTCGGCAACACGAGCACCGGCTCGTTCACCGTCACGGTGCGCGAGCCGGCCACGCTCATCGTCGTCAAGGAAGTCGTGAACGACGACGGCGGCACGCGAGCTGCCGGCGACTGGACGGTGACCGTGGCCGGCGAGGACCCCTCGCCCGCCTCCTTCCCAGGTGAACGGGCGTCCGGCACCACCGTGACCCTCCGCGCCGGCGCCTATTCGGTGACCGCCACCGGCCCGGCGGGCTACACGACCACGCGCTCGGCCGACTGCACGGGCACGATCGCCGGCGGCGAGACCAGGACCTGCACGATCACGAGCGACGACGTGCCGCCACTGCGCTGTGATGGCAGGCCGGCGACGATCGTGGGAACGGCGGGCAACTCGTTGCTGGTCGGGACGGCCGGGGATGACGTGATCGTCGACCTCGGCGGCACCAACCGGATCGGCGGCCGCGGCGGCGACGACACCATCTGCAGCGGCGGCGGCACGGACACGATCGACGGCGGCGAGGGCGCCGACACCATCCACTCCGGGGCGGGCGCCGACACCCTCACCGCCGGCAGTGGCGCCGACACGCTCGACAGCGGCGCCGGCGACGACACCGCCGACGGCCAGGACGGCAACGACACCATCGACACCGGGCCCGGACTCGACCACTTCGACGGCGGCGCCGGCGACGACACGATCACCGACAGCCTCGGCAACACCCGCGGCGGCAGCGGCGGGCCCGGCCACGACACCATCACCGCCGGCCCCGGCAACGACACCCTCGGCGGCGACAGCGGCGACGACACCATCAACGCGGGCGCCGGCTCGAACAGCCTCAGCGGCGGCACCGGCGACGACACCCTGACCGCCGGCCCCGGCGGCGACTCCGACGGCGGGCCCGGCTTCGACCTCTGCGACAACCCCGGCAGCCGCTCGAACATCAGATGCGAAACCAACAACGACAACCAACCACCCAGCGGACAGAGCTGCGATGGCAAGCCGGCGACGATCGTGGGAACGGCGGGCAACTCGCTGCTGGTCGGGACCGGCGGGGACGACGTGATCGTCGACCTCGGCGGAAGCAACCGGATCGGCGGCCGCGGCGGCGACGACACCATCTGCGCGATCGCCGGCGCTGACACGATCGCCGGCGGCGAGGGCGCCGACACGATCCACTCCGGGGCGGGGGCCGACACCCTCACCGGCGGCAGCGGCGCCGACACCGTCGACGCCGGCGCCGGCGACGACACCATCGACGGCGAGGACGGCGACGACACCGTCACGGGCGGCGCCGGCGTCGATCGCTTCGACGGCGGCCCCGGCGACGACACGATCAGCGACAACCTCGGCCAGACTCGCGGCGGCAGCGGCGGGCCCGGCCACGACACCATCACCACCGGCCCCGGCAACGACACCCTCGGCGGCGACAGCGGTGACGACACCATCAACGCCGGGCCCGGCAACGACACCATCACCGGCAACGGCGGCGACGACACCCTGACAGCCGGCACCGGCAGCAACACCATCGAAGGCGGCACCGGCTTCGACCTCTGCGACAACCACGGCAGCCGCAGCACCACCAGCTGCGAAACCGACAACAGCAACCAACCACCGGCCGGGCAGAGCTGTGATGGCAGGCCGGCGACGATCGTGGGAACGGCGGGCAACTCGTTGCTGGTCGGGACGGCCGGGGATGACGTGATCGTCGACCTCGGCGGCACCAACCGGATCGGCGGCCGCGGCGGCGACGACACCATCTGCAGCGGCGGCGGCACGGACACGATCGACGGCGGCGAGGGCGCCGACACCATCCACTCCGGGGCGGGCGCCGACACCCTCACCGCCGGCAGTGGCGCCGACACGCTCGACAGCGGCGCCGGCGACGACACCGCCGACGGCCAGGACGGCAACGACACCATCGACACCGGGCCCGGACTCGACCACTTCGACGGCGGCGCCGGCGACGACACGATCACCGACAGCCTCGGCAACACCCGCGGCGGCAGCGGCGGGCCCGGCCACGACACCATCACCGCCGGCCCCGGCAACGACACCCTCGGCGGCGACAGCGGCGACGACACCATCAACGCGGGCGCCGGCTCGAACAGCCTCAGCGGCGGCACCGGCGACGACACCCTGACCGCCGGCCCCGGCGGCGACTCCGACGGCGGGCCCGGCTTCGACCTCTGCGACAACCCCGGCAGCCGCTCGAACATCAGATGCGAAACCAACAACGACAACCAACCACCCAGCGGCTAGCTGTCCTGCTTTCAGAGGTGGTGAACGCGGCTGATGGGTGGTCGGTCGCCGAGTGAGGTGTGGGGTCGGCGGCGGTTGTAGTAGCGCAGGAAGCTTGTCAGGGCGCGGTCGCGGGCGTGGTGCTCGGCCAGGACGTCAGCGAAGGCGCGCGAGCGGCGGTAGATGAAATCGTTGTCGGTCATGACCGCTTCGACGGGCCCGCAGCCTTGCTCGCGGAACCATTTGATCGCGCGCCGCAACGTCGCGGCGGCGGCAGCGGTGCTGTCGGCGCCGTGCAGCTCGACGTAGGCCAGCCTGGAGTGGTCATCGACGACGCAATGCGCGTAGCTGGTCCCCGGGCCATCGTGCCCGTGTCCGGAACGATCGCCGTGCGCCCAGTGACCTGGCCGCTCAAAGCGCGCCAGGTGCTTGGTGTCCATGTGCAACAGCGCGCCCGGCTGCGCCCATTCATTGCGCCGGTAGCTTTGGCGCGGCGCTGAGCGCCGGCGCCGCGAGACGCCGTGGCGCCAGAGCACTTTCCAGATCGTCGATCGCGGCCGGCGCAGGATCCCCGCCAAGCGCGCCGGACCGAGATTCGTGCGCGCCCGCGCCTCCAAGATCGCCTGCTCGGCCTCGCCGCTCGGCCTCGCTTGCCGCCACCCAGCGATGCCACCACCGATGCGCCGTGGCCGGCGAAACAGAACTCTGATCAGCCGCAGCTCTGAGCGAGTACGGTCCTCCACGTCCGGCCTCCTTCGGCAGGGTCAGTCGTCGCTGACCGCACCCTCCGCCGGGGGGCCGGACGTCCCTTCTCAACCGATCACTACGTCTGAAGGCAGCACAGCTAGCGGCCGCGCTGCTCAGGTGCGCGCGCCGTCGGTTCGCGTCAGAGCCCCGGCTTGACCGCGTCGCCACCGGCGTCGCGCGCCTCGCGCAGCCAGCGGTCGACGCGCAGCTTGAACTCGCGCGGGTCCTCGCCGAGCCAGCCCGCCCAGCCGACGGAGGCGGTCAGCTCGACCGTCTCGGCGCCGATCGTGAACGGGGCGGCGGAGATGCAGCGGCGCAGGCGCTCGGCGGCGCGGTGGGAGCCCTCGCGGTTCGTGTCGGGGAGCATCATCAGGAACTCGTCGGCCTCCCAGCGCGCGATCACGTCGCCGCTGCGCAGCGTGCGGGCGAAGCGCGCGCCGGCGTCGTGGAGGACGGCGTCGACCGACTCGGGCGCGATCTGGTCGAGCCCGTCGAGGCCGGCCAGAACGAGCGCGAGCGCGTGGCCGTGGCGGGTCGAGCGGGCGACGATGAGGTCGAGCTCGCGCTCGCCGAGGCGCTGGTTGCCGAGGCCGGTGATCGGGTCGGTGAGGCCCCCGGGTTCCGGCTCGGCGTCGCGCGCCCGCTTGACCGCCAGCGCGCCCGCGACGGCGGCGAGCAGCTCGCCGGGGTCGACCGGGTCCTGGAGGCAGGTGTGCGCGCCGGCGCGCAGCAGCGACGCGCGCGTCTTGGCGGGCGCGGCGCCGCTGAGCACGATCACGGGCGCCACCGGCAGGCGCGCTCGGCGCTCGAGGCTCGCCAGGACCGCGGCGGCAGGGTCGGCGCGCACGACCACGACCACGTCGGGCGTCGGGCCCAGGGCCTCCGCGGGCAGACGTCCCTCGGCCTCGTGCCCCTCCGCGGCGAGCGCGCGGATCAGCGGCTCGTGACCGCCCTCGGCGACGACGAGCACGCGTCCGGGACCCCCCTCCATGGGCGCCAAGTATGCCGGTCCCTGCCCTACCCAGCCGCCGTTGACGTTCGGCTACGGCGTGAACTTGACGGTGATCACGTCGCCGTCGCGCATCGCGTAGTCGCGGCCCTCCAGCCGCAGCACGCCGCGCTCGCGCGCCGGGGCGTAGCCGCCCGCCTCGACCAGCGCGTCCCACGCGATCACCTCGGCGCGGACGAACCCGCGCTGGATGTCGGAGTGGATCTCGCCCGCCGCGTGCCAGGCGCTCAGCCCTCGCCGCAGGTGCCAGGACTGCGCCGGCTTGTCCTCGCCGGCGGTGAAGAACGCGAGCAGCTCGAGCAGCGAGAACGCCCCGTGGACGACGCGCTGCAGCCCGGACTCGGAGATCCCGAGCTCCTCGCGCATGTGCTCGGCCTCCTCGTCCTCGAGCTCCGACAGCTCCGCCTCGAGCCGCGACGAGATCGCCACCGCCGCCGCCTCCCGCCCCGACGCGTGCTCGGCCACCACGGCGGGCACCTCGTCGTCGCCCTCGCTCACGTTCGCGACGTAGAGCACCGGCTTGGCGGTCAGCGCGCCGAGGTCGCGCGCCGCGTTCGGCGCGTCCTCCGGCACCGGCACCGAGCGCACCGGCTTCCCCGCCTGCAGCGCGGAGATGACCTCGCCGAGCCACTTCTCCTCGGCGACGGCGGTCCGGTTGCCCGAGCGCGCCTCGCGCACGATCCGGAGGTGCCGGCGCTCGGCCTGCTCGAGGTCGGCGTAGATCAGCTCGGTCTCGATCGTGTCCATGTCCGCCCCCGGGTCGACCCGCCCGTCGGGGTGGATCACGTTGGGGTCGTCGTGCGCGCGCACCACGTGCAGCAGCGCGTCGGTCTCGCGGATGTTGGCCAGGAACTGGTTGCCGAGCCCTTCGCCCTTGTGCGCGCCCGCCACGAGCCCGGCGATGTCGTGGAACTCGATCGTGTCCGGGACCACGTTCGAGGACCCCACCACCCGCGCGACCTCGTCCAGCCGCTCGTCCTCCACGCCCACGACCGCGACGTTCGGCTCGATCGTCGTGAACGGGTAGTTCGCCGCCTGCGCCCCCGCCTGCGACAGCGCGTTGAACAGCGACGACTTGCCCGCGTTGGGCATCCCCACGATCCCGACCTTCATCATCGGCCGAAGCTCCCCAGCAGCGTCCCGAGCGCGGCGCCGGCGGCGACGTCGGACGGGTAGTGCACGCCGAGGTAGAGGCGCGAGAGCGCCATCGCCGCCGCGCCGCAGTACAGCGGGCCCGTGGGCAGCAGCCCGGTGAACGCCCGCGCCGCGGCGAACGACGACGTCGAGTGCGAGGACGGGAACGACAGGCCGGTCGGCGTCGCCATCAGGTGCGGCAGGTCCTCGACCACCGGGCGCGGGCGCCCGATCGACCACTTGATCGAGCTCGAGGTCAGGTACGCACAGCCCACGACCGCGGTCGCCCGGATCCAGCGCGGGCGCGAGGCGCGGTCGAGCGCCGCGCCCGCCAGCCCGACGCCGAGCCAGACGAAGCCGTGCTCGCCGAGCGCGGAGTAGCGGCGCACCCACTCGACGGTCTCAGGCGTGCGCGCGAGGTTGCGCACCCGCTTGTAGAGCGCGAGGTCGAGCGCATTGGCGCGGACGCGCAGTTGCCAGGGCGTGTTCAGAAGCCGACGCGGTGCTCGTCGGACTCGACGCGCAGATAGACGACCTGCCCGACGTCGACCAGGACGGCGCCGTCGGCGGCCTCGACCTCGTGCCAGCGCTCGCGGCCCTCGCGGAGCGTGCTGCGCAGCTCGGTCAGCTGCGACTCCGACAGCCGCAGGGAGAGCACCTGCCCGCCCGCGAAGCCGACCGCCGCCTTGCGCGTGGGATCAGGCATGGACGGCCGCCGGTTGCACGATCTCGGTCAGGACCCCACCCGAGGCGGAGGGGTGGAGGAACGCCACCTGCGACTGGCGGATCCCCGTGCGCGGGGTCTCGTCGATCAGCCGCAGCCCCGCGTCGCGCAGCGTCCGCAGCGTCGCCTCGATGTCCTCCACCTGGTAGGCGACGTGGTGGAGCCCGGGGCCGCGCTTGGCGAGGAACTTGCCCACGGGGGTGTCGTCGCGCAGCGGGGCGAGGAGCTCGACGTGGTTCTCGCCGACATCGAGCAGCGCGGCCTCGACGCCCTGGGACTCGACGGTCTCGCGATGGACGAGCGAGAGCCCGTAGACGTTGACGTGGAGGTCGATCGCCTCCTCGAGGTCGGTCACTGCGAGGCCGACGTGGTCGATGCGCCCGAACATCGGCGGGAGTCTAGACGCCCTCGCGCCGGTAGCCTGGGCTGGCGTGCGGATCGCGCTGATCGCCAACGAGGCCTCCGGTGGGGGCCTCGACCCGGAGCCGCTCGCGGACACGATGCGCCGCCACGGCGCGGAGGTCCGCAGCTGCGGCTGTGAGCCCGAGGATCTCGACGGGGTGGCCGAGTGGAAGCCCGAGCGGCTCGCGGTCGCCGGCGGCGACGGCACGGTCGGCTCCGTGGCGGAGCTGGCCGGCCGCCTCGGCGTCCCGCTCGCGGTCATCGCCACCGGGACGGCCAACGACTTCGCCCGCGCCTCCGACCTCCCGACCGAGCCCGAGGCCGCCTGCGAGCTGGCCGCCACCGGCGCCGAGCTGCGCCCGATGGAGCTGGGGCGCCTGGCCGACGGCCGCCCGTTCGTCAACGTCGCCAGCGCCGGCCTCGCCTCGGCCGCCGCCCGCCGCGCGCAGCCGTTCAAGTCCTTCCTCGGCCCGCTCGCCTACCCGCTCGGCGCCCTGCACGCCGCTGTGACCGAGCAGCCGCTCCGGTGCACGGTCTGCGCAGGTGGCGAGGAGGTGTTCGACGGCGAGGCGTGGCAGGCGATCGTCGCGGTCACCGGCGCGTTCGGGGGCGGCGCCGACATCGACGCCGCCGACCCCGAGGACGGGGTGCTCGACGCTGCCATCCTCCCCGCCGGCTCGCGGCTCGGGCTCGCCCGCCGCGCCTGGGGCCTGCGCCGCGGCAACATCGCCGAGCAGCGCGACGTCTGCCATGCGCGCGGGACCGTGGTCGAGGTCGGGCTGCCGCCGGGCACGGAGTTCAATGTCGACGGCGAGGTCCGCGACAGCGGCATGGAGCGCATCACCGTCGAGCACCACGCCTACGAGCTGGTGATCGGCTGATGGCGTTCGGCAACCGCGACCTCGCGGTCGACCTCGGCACCGCGAACACGCTCGTGTTCGAGCGCGGCCGCGGCATCGTCGTCTCCGAGCCGTCCGTGATCGCCGTCGACGCCGACCGCGGCGAGGTCTACGCCGTCGGCGACGAGGCGCACCGGATGATCGGCCGCACGCCGGCCACGATCTCCGCCACGCGCCCGCTGCGCCACGGCGTGATCGCCGACTTCGAGGTCACCGAGCAGATGCTGCGCTACTTCCTGCGCAAGGCGCAGGCGAGCCGCTGGTCGCGCCCGCGGGTGATCATGTGCGTGCCCTCCGGCGTCACCGAGGTCGAGACGCGCGCGGTCGAGGAGGCGTGCCTGTCGGCGGGCGCGCGCCAGGTGGCGCTGATCGAGGAGCCGATCGCCGCCGCCATCGGCGCCGGGCTCGACATCGCCGAGCCGACCGGCCACATGGTCGTCGACATCGGCGGCGGCACCTCGGAGGTGGCGGTGATCTCGATGGGCGAGATCGTGGTCGAGACGTCGCTGCGGCTCGCGGGCTACGACCTCGACGAGGCGATCATGGCCTACGTCCGCCGCCACGCCAACCTCGCGATCGGCCAGCCGAGCGCGGAGGAGATCAAGATGGCGGCCGGCTCGGCCTACCCGATGCCGCAGACCGTCGAGGTCGAGGTGCGCGGCCGCGAGCTGCTCTCCGGCCTCCCGCGCACGGTGATGCTCGACTCCGACGACATCCGCAAGGCGCTCGCCGAGCCGGTGCAGACGATCGTCGACGCGGTGCGCGAGACGCTCGACCAGACGCCGCCCGAGCTGTCGGCCGACGTCCTCACCCACGGGATCCTGCTCGCCGGCGGCGGCGCGCTCCTGCACGGCCTCGTCGAGCGGCTGGAGATGGAGACGTCGATGCCCACGCGCGTGGCCGACTCGCCGCTGACCTGCGTGGCGGTCGGCGCCGGCACAGCGCTCGAGGAGTTCGAGGCGATCGCGCGCCGCCAGGCGCTCGCCCGCCGCGGCAGCCGCCGGCCCCACGCGCGCTCGCCGCGTATGCGCCGGTAGATTCCCGCCGCATGAAGATCCGCGCAGCCGTCCTCGAGGAGTTCGGCGCCCCCCTCGCGGTGCAGGAGCTCGACCTCGCGGAGCCCCAGGCGGGCGAGGTGCTCGTGCGTCTCGAGGCCTGCGGCGTCTGCCACACCGACCTCTACACCGCCTCGGGCGCCGACCCGAGCGGCTACGCCCCGGCCGTGCTCGGCCACGAGGGCGCCGGCGTCGTCGAGCGCGTCGGCGAGGGCGTGACCTCGCTCGCCGAGGGCGACCACGTCGTCTCGCTGTTCTCGCCCCAGTGCGGCGAGTGCATCCACTGCCGCTCGCCGAAGACGAACCTCTGCCTCGCCATCCGCGAGCAGCAGGGCAAGGGCTTCCTGCCCGACGGCACCCCGCGCCTGTCACGCGACGGCGAGCCGATCCGGCACTTCATGGGCTGCTCGACGTTCGCGGAGTACACGGTGATGCCGGAGATCGCGCTCGCGAAGATCAACCCGGAGGCGCCGCTCGACCGGGCGTGCCTGTTCGCCTGCGGGCTCTCCACCGGCCTCGGCGCGGCGATGAACACCGCCAAGGTCGAGCCGGGCACGACGTGCGTCGTCTTCGGCGCCGGCATGGTCGGCCTCGGCGCGGTCGCCGGCTGCCGCCTGCAGGGCGCCGAGCGGATCGTCTGCGTCGACCTGAGCGAGGAGCGCCTGGCGCTCGCCACCGGCCAGGGCGCGACCGAGACGATGGTCGGCGGGCCGGACGCGGTGCAGGAGATCCTCGAGATGACCGACGGCTTCGGCGCCGACTACACGTTCGAGGCGACCGGCAACGTCAAGGTCATGCGCCAGGCCGTCGAGGCCGCGCGCATGGGCTGGGGCCTGTGCACGGTCGCCGGCGTGGCCGGCAAGGGCGAGACGCTCGACGTCATCCCGCGCTTCCTCATCACCGGCCGCCGCATCGCCGGCTCGTCGTTCGGCGGCGTGAAGGGCCGCGAGCAGGTGCCGCAGTACGTCGAGCGCTACCTCGCGGGCGACATCGACGTCGACGCGTTCCTCTCCCACCGGATCACGCTCGACGAGGTCAACAAGGGCTTCGAGCTGATGGAGGCCCAGGACGGCATCCGCAGCGTGATCGGCTTCACGTGATCGACCACATCAAGCTCCAGGTCGCCGACCCGGCGGCGAGCCGCGCCTTCTACGAGCAGGCGCTCGAGCCGCTCGGCTACCGCGTGCTGCTCGAGCCCGCGCCCGGCGTGGTCGGCATGGGCGCCGACCGCCCCGACTTCTGGCTCGAGCCGGCCGGCGGCCCGGGGACGACCTGCCACGTCAGCTTCCGAGCCGACGGCGAGGAGCAGGTCCAGCGCTTCCACGCCGCGGCGCTCGCGGCCGGCGGCACCGACAACGGCCCGCCCGGGCCGCGCCCGATCTACCACCAGAACTACTACGGCGCGTTCGCCCTCGACCCCGACGGCAACAACGTCGAGGCCGTCTACCACGGGGCCATGCAGCCCTAGGAGTCCGTCAAAGAGCAGGCGGTGCGTCCGGGGTGCATCCGGGCGTGCCGACTTCTTTGACGGGCTCCCTAAGCTGACTCCTCCGTCGGCTTCTTCGGCGACGGCGTCGGCTCCATCGCGACCACGCGCAGCCCCAGGCCGGGCGAGCGCTTGAAGCGCGGCGTCCCCGCCATGATCCGCTCGATGTCGTCGCGCTCGAGGACCTCGTTCTCGAGCAGCTCCTTCGCCAGCTCGTCGAGCTTCTCGCGGTGGTCGAGGATCAGCTTGCCCGCCGCCCGCATCGCCTCGTCGGTCATGTGCTGCTGCTCCTCGTCGCGCAGCTCGCGCGTGCGGTCGGAGACCTGGCCGCCCTCGGCCGACACGCGCCGCGACGTGATGGTGGTGCCCATCGCGTAGTCGTGGATCATCGAGCGCGAGATCTCCGCCACGCGCAAGAGGTCGTCGGAGGCGCCGGTGGTGATCGCGCCGAACACGATCTCCTCCGCCGCGCGCCCGCCGAGCAGCACGGTCATGTAGTCGAGCAGCTCCTCGCGGGTCTTGAGGTAGCGGTCCTCCTCGGGGAGGTTGAGCGTGTAGCCCAGCGCCCGCCCGCGCGGCACGATCGAGATCTTGTGCACGCGGTCGACGCCGGGCAGCAGCTCGGCGCACAGCGCGTGCCCGGCCTCGTGGAAGGCGACGACGCGCTTCTCGTGCTGGTTGAGCGTGCGCCGCGACTGCATGCCCGCGACGACGCGCTCCAGCGCGGCGTCGAAGTCGGCGTGGGCGATGAAGTCGCGGTCCTGGCGCGCCGCGAAGATCGCCGCCTCGTTGCAGAGGTTGGCGAGGTCGGCGCCGGTCAGGCCCGACGTCTGGCGCGCGATCATCGAGAGGTCGACGTTGCCCAGCGGCTTGCCGCGCGTGTGGACCTTCATGATCTCCTCACGGCCGGCCACGTCGGGCGGCGAGACGAAGATCTGGCGGTCGAAGCGGCCCGGGCGCAGGAGCGCCGGGTCGAGCTTCTCGAGCAGGTTCGACGCGGCGATGACGACGACGTCGTTGGCCGATCCGAAGCCGTCCATCTCGACGAGCAGCTGGTTGAGCGTCTGCTCGCGCTCGGAGTTGTTGTCGGAGCCGCGCTCGCCGCCGACGGCGTCGATCTCGTCGATGAAGATGATCGCCGGCCGGTTGTCACGGGCGATCTTGAACAGGCGCCGGATGCGCGAGGCGCCGAGGCCGGCGAACATCTCGACGAAGGCGGCGGCCGACTGCGAGAAGAAGTTCGCGCCCGCCTCGTGGGCGACGGCCTTGGCCAGCAGCGTCTTGCCGGTGCCGGGCGGCCCGTGGAGCAGGATGCCGCGCGGCACGGTGGCGCCGAGCTTCGCGAACCGGGCGGGATCGCGCAGGAACTCGACGACCTCCATCAGCTCCGCCTTCGCCTCGTCCGCGCCCGCCACCTCGTCCCAGCCGATCGCGCCCTTCGCCTCGGGCTTGATCTCCGTCGGCTTGGTCTTCGGCATCAGGCGCAGCGTGCGCCAGATGAAGAAGACGAGCAGCCCCATGAAGATGATCGGGGCCCACGTCTGCAGCCAGGCCGAGATCGAGTCCCACGAGTACCAAGCGGGGCCCTGCGGGACCTTCTGTGTGGCTTGTGCGAGCAGCGTGAACAGCTTGGGCCTCCCTGCCGAAGTGTGCAGCAGGTGTAGCGCAGCCTACGCCGCTCCACAATGAGGCGTGGACCTTAGTTCTACGTCTCGACGCGCAGGATCTCCGCCAGCGCCGCGCGCCCGACCTCGAGCTGGCGCTCGTCGGGCTCGCGCGTCCCGATCACCCGCTGGATCTCGAAGCCGGGCCGCCGCAACGCCTTCGCGAGCCGCGTCTCGCTGTTGCGCTCGCACCAGGCGAACACCTCGACGGCCACCGCGGTCGAGGCGAGCGCGACCGCGCCGCCGGCCACCGGGCCCGGCCGCTCGAGCGCGCGCCGCAGCAGCAGGGTCCCGGCCAGGTTCGAGGCGAGCAGCGGCGCCACGAGGTGCGAGCCGCAGCGGTCGTGCTCCTTCGAGGCGTCGCTCGCGTCCTCGGCGTCCTGCTCGTAGGCGGCGATCGCCTTGTGCTCGACGCCGTGGTACTGGGCGAGCTCGCCGCCGCGCAGCGCGAACAGCGCGGGCGCGACCGAGACGAGCGCCGCGATCGACTCGCCGCCCACGCCGCGCACGCGCTTGCGCGCCAGCGCGCCGCCCAGCGACGCGGCGGCCGCGACCCCGAGCACGGAGGCGTCCTGGAACGGCAGCCGCGCTTGCGGCAGCGCGCGCTTGACGAGCGGGATCACCACCATCGCCTCGCCGAGCCGCACGACGCCGCGCACGCCCGGCACGTCGTCGACCGCGCGCATGCGCGGCTTCTTGCCCGACGCCACCTTGACCTCGCCGTCGCCCGTCCGCACGGCGGCGGCCCAGTGGGTCGGCCCGTGGACGAGCAGCCCGTTGCGCAGGGCCATGCCGCCGAGGCGGAGCTTGTCGGGTTCCGTCATGCCAGCAGCCTCCTCGGCAGCTCGTGGAAGAACTTCGCGGCGAAGCCCAGGTCGCGGACGTCGATCCGCTCGTCGGCGCCGTGGATCAGCGGCCACGTGTCGTACAGCGTCATGTGCCGCTGCGGGAAGAAGCCGTACGCGACGCAATCGGGGAAGGCGTCGCGGAACCAGCGCGAGTCGGTGAACGCGGGCAGCACCGTCGGCACGGCCTCGGCGCCCGGCTCGGCCTCGCCCACCCAGTCGCGGATCGCGTCCATCAGCGGCGACTCGACCGGCGAGCTGTTGCCGATGACCTCCTCGAGGAACTCGACCTCGACGCCGTCGGTGTCGCCGAGCGCCTCGCGTACACGCGCCATCGTCTCCTCGGCGCCCATGCCGGCCGGCACGCGGCAGTCGACCTTCAGCTCCGCGCGGGCGGGGATCACGTTGATCTTGGCCGACGCCTCGATGATCGTCGGGGCGTACGTCACGCCGAACGTCGGCTCGACCATCGCCGCGAGCCGCTCGTCGTCGCCGCGGAGGACGGTCAGCGCGCCGTCGGGGTCGGCCGGGTCGAGGCCGACCGCGGACAGGAAGGCGCGCGGCGGGTCGGTGAGGTCGTGGGTGACCGGCGCGCCGCCGAGCCGCTCGACGTAAGGGAGCAGCTTGAGCAGCGCGTTGTCGGCGAGTGCCGGGATCGAGGCGTGCCCGGCGCGGCCGCCCGCGCGCACGGCGAAGCGGAACGTCCCCTTCTCGGCGCAGCACACGCCGAAGAGGCGGCGGCCGTCGTAAGGGATGACGGGGCCGGCGCCCTCGTTGAGCAGCATGTCGACGCGGGCGAGGTCCGGCCGCTGCTGGGTCAGCCACTGCGCCCCGACCAGGCCGCCGACCTCCTCGTCGGCGACCGAGATGATCTTCAGCTCGCCGCGCGGCGGCCGCCAGCCCGCGCGCGCCAGCGCCGCGCCCGCCACCGCCTCGGCGGCGGTCTGCGACTTCATGTCGAGCGCGCCGCGGCCCCACACGCAACCGTCGTGCACGTCGCCCGACCACGGGTCGCGCGACCAGTCCTCGGGCGAGGCGAGCACCGTGTCGACGTGCGAGAGGTAACCGAGCACCGGCCCGTCCGCCTCGCCCTGCAACCGGGCCACGAGGTTCGGCCGCTCGTCCGACGTGCCGGCGAGCTCGCACTCGAAGCCCGCCTCCTCCAGATACGCCTTCAGCCACTCCTGACACTCCCGCTCGTTGCCGGGCGGGTTGACGGTGTTGAAGCGGATCAGGTTGCCGAGGACGTCGGCGGTCTCCTCCTGGAGGTCCACGCGGGTCAGGTTAGGGCCTGGGCGATGCAACCCGCCGCGGCCACGAACAGCACGACCGCGATCGCCTTGATCAGCGCCTCGTCGGAGAGGACCCCGGTCAGGCGCGAGCCGAGCAGCGCGCCGGGGATCGAGGCGGCGCCGCCGACCGCGATCGCGTCGAGGTCGGGCGCCGCGTTCGGCAGGTGCGCGAGCGAGCCCGCGACGCCGACCAGGACGCCGACGGTGACGTTCGTACCGGCCGCCCGCTGCGGCGTCTCGCCGACCCAGCGCAGGAGCGCCGGCATCCGCAGCGAGCCGAGGATGAGGCCCACGAGCCCGCCGAGCAGGCCGATGAAAGCGCCGCTCAGCATCGCCGCGCGGACGTCGAGGTCGCCGTCGCCGCCCGCCGGCTTCGGTGGGTTGCGGAGGAGCTCGACCGCGGAGTGGAGGAGCACGACCGCGATGAAGCTCAGCAGCAGCGCTTCCGGGATCGCGCCCGCCAGGTAGCCGCCGGCCACCGCCCCGAGGATCGACGGCGGCCCCATCCATGCCACCAGCCGCCAGTTGATGCGGCCGTGGCGGGCATGGACCGTCGCGGCGGTCAGCGCCGCGATGGCCGAGATCGCCAGGTTCGCCCCGCCGCCCGACGCCGCGGAGCCCGCGACGACGAGCGTCGCGGGCAGGCGGATGTTGCCGAGCACGAGCCCGACGAGCCCGCCCGCGAAGGCGACCAGGAAGCACCAGACGGCGAAGAGGGCCAGCTCCATCCGTGGAAGCTCTATAGCGGACGCCGCTCGGTGTCAGGTTGCCGACTGGCCGCTTCTCGGACTAACAGCCCGGTCCGCTCCAGGAGTGGGGCACCGCGGTCGATGACGCAGCAATGAACCTGAAAAGGCTGTCTGGAACCTGCTTGTCGCTGGCCGTGCTCCTCGCCGTGGGAGCGAGCGCGACGCCTGCGCGCGCCGCGGTGATCACGGAGACTCCGCTCACGTCGCTCAACGGCGAACCCTGGGAGATCGCGACCGGCACCGACGGGGCCCTGTGGTTCACGCTGCACGGCGACGCCGGCGCGATCGGCCGCTACGTGCCCGGCGGCTCGGTGACCGAGTATCCCGCCGTCACCTCCGGCAAGCACCCGCGCGGGATCGCCGCCGGCCCCGGCGGCGACCTCTGGTTCACGCTCGACGACCGGATCGGCAAGGTCACCCCCGCCGGCGTCGTCTCGGAGTACACCGCCGGACTCTCACCCGGCGCGGGGCCCTGGGACATCGCGCAGGGACCCGACGGCCAGATGTGGTTCACGGACGAGGCCAAGGACCGCATCTCCCGGATCGACGCGTCCGGCGCGATCACGGAGTTCCCCATCTTCGCCGGGGGCACCGAACCCCACGCGATCACGCAGGGGCCGGACGGCAACATGTGGTTCACGCTGAAGGGCGCCGGCGGCGGCATCGGGCGCATCACGGCGATGGGCGTCGTCACCGTGTTCGGTGGCCTCACGGCGGGCGAGCCGGAGGACATCGTCACCGGCCCGGACGGCAACCTCTGGTTCACGCAGTTCAAGGATCCCGGCGTCATCGGGCGGATCACGACCGACGGCGTCCTCACGGAGTTCCCGCTGCCCACGGCGAACCGCGAGCCGTTCGGCATCACGGCGGGCAGCGACGGCGCACTGTGGTTCAGCTACGCCCGCACCCCCGGGGGCGTTGGCCGGGTCACCACCGACGGCGTCATCACCCTCCAGGCCCTGCCCACCGCGGACAGCGGCCCGCACGGCATCACCACCGGCCCAGACGGGAACCCCTGGGTGGCGCAGACCGCCGACGATCAGCTCGCGCGCGTGTTCGTGGCGCCCTCCGCACAGACCCGCGCGGCGACCTCGATCGGGCACGACGCGGCGACGATGGAGGGCCGGGTCGGCCCCAACGCGCAGGTGACGCAGTACTCCTTCGAGTGGGGGCCCACGACGGCGTACGGCAATCAGACGCCGGTGGCCGACGCCGGCAGCGGCGGCACGGCCGTCGACGTCTCCGCGGCGCTGACCGGGCTGGATCCCGAGACCACCTACCACTACCGGCTGGTTGCGACCAACGCGTCGGGCACGACCGAGGGAGCCGACGTGACGTTCACCTCGGACGCCGAGCCGGCCCCGACGCCCACGCCGACGGCGACCCCCACCGCAACGCCGACCGCGAGCCCGGCGCCGACGGCCACCGCAACGCCGACCGCGAGCCCGGCGCCGACGGCCACCGTCACGCCGGCGCCGGACACGGCGACGTTCCTCACCGGCCGGTCGCCGACCGCGCCCGCGGCGACGGCCAAGTTCGGGTCCACCGTCGTCGTCCGCCCGAGCCGCGGCAGCGTGCGGGTGCGACCGCCCGGCAGCCGGAAGGCGGTCCGCCTCGGCGCAGCCGGCGGCACGATCCCCGTGGGCTCGCTCGTCGACACCCGCAAGGGCGCCGTCGAGCTCGTCAGCGCGCTGGACGAGACGGGCCGCACGCAGACCGGCACCTTCAACGGCGGGCGCTTCCGGGTCCGCCAGCCGCTGAACGCCAAGGGGCGCACCGACCTGGTCCTCAGCGGAGGGAGGTTCGCGAAGGCGTGCCGCCGGGCCGGCCGAGCCGCGAAGTCGAGCATCCTCGCCGTCAGCTCGGCGAAGCGCAACCGCTCCCGGCGCACGGTGCGCAAGCTGTGGGGCCGTGACCGAGGCGGCAGGTTCCGCACGCACGGGCGCGACTCGGTGGCGACTGTCCGGGGTACGCGCTGGCTGACCCTCGATCGCTGCGACGGCACGCTGGTCCGCGTGACCGAGGGGGCGGTCGCGGTTCGCGACCGGCGCCGCGGGAAGACGGTGCTCGTCAGGGCCGGACGCTCGTACTTCGCGCGCCACAAGCGATGACCGCGGGCCGGCGACGCCGGTCCGCGCCTGACGGACCGGCCTCGCAGCGACGTCCGGCTGGGCGCTAGGCCGCGGCGCCCTCGAACGCCGGCATCATGCGCTCGGCCACGAGCTTGAGCTGGCCCTGCATGTCCGGCACGTTCGCGACCTCCTCGCCCGAGAAGAGCTTCACGATCGCCGGGTCGGCCAGCGCGAGGATCATGTGGTTGACCCCGGTCGGCTCCATGTTGGACTTGATCTTCTCCACGCACTCCTCGGGCGTGCCCGCGAGCGAGAGCTTCTCGGAGTACTCGGGCTTGAACAGCTCGACCGCCTTCGGGATGTCGCCCGCGCCGAGCGCCTCGACCACCGGCGCCAGCTCCGACGCCTCGATCCCGTGGCGCGCGAGCTGCTCCGGCGGCATCGAGGAGATGTAGAACGCGACGAGGATGCGCGCCGCCCGCTTGGCCGCCTCCGAGTCGTCGGAGACGACGGTCACCGTCCACGCGCCGAGATCGAGGTCGGCGACGTCACGGCCGGCCTTGTCGGCGCCCTCCTTGGTCTTCTCGGCCATGTAGTCGTAGGCCTCGCGCGAGTAGGAGAGCGCGTGGTGCACCCCGTCGGCGAGCTCGCCCGCCGTGCGGAACGAGCGCGGGCCCTTCATCGCGCCCATCTTGATCGGGAACGGGTCCTGGACCGGCCGCGCGAACGTGTAGAGGCCGTTGTACTTGAAGAAGTCGCCCTCGAACGTGATCGCGCCGTCGGCCAGGAACGTGCGCATCACGTGGATGGCCTCGCGCAGCCGCGACAGCGGCTTCTGGCTCTCCCAGTCGATCCCGTACTGCGACAGGAGCCCGAAGTTGCCGGTCGAGACGATCAGCTCCATGCGCCCGTTCGTGAGCTCGTCGAGCGTCGCGAGCTGCTGGACGATCAGCGTCGGCTCACGCAGGAAGACGTGCGTGACGTTGGGCCCGAAGCGGATGCGCTCCGTCTTGTCTGCGGCGGCCGCGAAGACCGTGTACGGGTCCTTGTGCCAGGTCTCGTCGACCGAGTACGCGGCGTAGAAGCCGAGCTCGTCCGCCGTCTTGATCGTGTCGACGCATTCCTGCAGCGGATAGTCCGGCAGCATGCAGAAGCTCCAGCGCATCACTCTCCCTCCGTCGTGGTTTCGCTCTCCTCGCCCGCGAGCAGCACCTCGTCGGCGAAGTGGTCGTGCATCCAGTCGAGGTAGTCCCAGCGGCCGTCCACGATCCGCTGCGTGTCCCAGGCGGGCATCGGCTGCTGCCCGGTCAGCTCCATCAGCGAGGGGTCGACCTCGTAGACGTGCTCGAAGCGCATCACGACGTCCTCGTTGATCTGCCGCGGCTCCGGCGGCTGCTGGTCGCCCAGCCGGAAGATGCTCATTCGTAGGCCTCGTCGAAGCACTGCTTGCCGGGGTTCATCACGTTGTTCGGGTCGAGCGCGCGCTTGATCGCCTTCACGACCGGCCACGCGCTGCCCATCTCGGTGGGCACGAGCTCGGCGTCCCCCGCCCGCGTCGCGCCGTGGCACGCGGTGATCGAGCCTCCGTACGCGAGCGTCACCTCCGAGATCTCGCGCTTGCACTGCACCCAGGCGTTCCAGTTCTCCTCGTCGAGCCGCTGCTCCCAGATGCCGACGTCGATCTCCACCAGGTAGTCGGCCCAGGGCTTGTAGGGCCCGCTGGTGTAGGCGAACATCCCCCAGTCGTCGAAGATGCCGTAGCGCTCGCGGTAGCGCGCGACGATCGCGTGCCACTCCTCGCGCACCTTCGGCAGCGCCGAGTAGTTGAGCGCCGCGTCCTCGCAGTGCCACGACATCGGGACGGCCTGGCCCTCCTTCGAGCGGCCGTGCAGCGGGATCGCGTAGCGGTCGTGGCGCGAGGCCCAGTCGCCGCCCGAGATCTCGTCGCCGAGGTACTGCCCGCCGGCGCTGCGGCCGAGCTGCATCACCACCTTGGAGGCCGGCTCGACCTCGACGCGGCGGCCGTACATCGCGACCGCCACCACCGCGCGCACCGACTCCGGCTGCTCGATGTAGGCCTCGTCGTCGCGGCGCAGGTAGTCGATCTTCCACTCGTCGAACAGCACGACGCCCGCGATCGTCGCGAGCCCCGACTTGGCGAGGATGCCGGTCGTCTCCCACGCGCTCGCGTAGTCCTCGAACGCGAAGAACGCGGCGAACTCCGTCTCCGGCCGCGGCGCGAGCTCGAGCGTCGCCTCGGTGCAGATCCCGAGCGTGCCCTGGTGGCCGGTGAACAGCTGCTTGAGGTTGAGCGCGGTCGAGGACTTGCGCAGCTTGCGCCCGCCGCCGTCGCCGATCTCCGCGATCTCGCCGGTCGGGAGGACGACCTCCATCGAGACGACGTTCTCGCGCGTGTGGCCGAAGCGCGCGCCGAGCAGCGACCAGCCGCCGGCGCCGATGCGCCCGCCGACGAGCGAGCACGGGTACGACGCGGGGTCGTCGGGATAGAAGACGCCGTGCTTGCGGAGCTCCTCGTTGAGCTTGAGCATGTTGATGCCCGTCCCGACGGTGACCGTGCGGTCCACGAGGTCGACCTCGTGGATCTTGTTCATCAGCTTGACGTCGACGAGGATGCCGCCGCGCAGCGGCACGGCGCCGTCGGACAGCCCGGTGCCGCCGGCGCGCGGCACGACCGGGATGCGCAGCCGGTTGGCGAGCTTGACGATCTCCGAGACCTCCTCCGTGGAGGTCGGGAGCACGGCGACGTCGGGCATGTGCTCGGCCCAGCGGTGGACGGGGAACGGCGCCGGGACGCGCGTGCGGTTGACGCGCGAGCTGAGGTTGTCGAGGACGCGGTCGTCGTCGCCGGTGATCGCGCGCAGCTCGTCGAGGACCGCGTCGTCGACCGCGCTCTTGAACGCGACGCTCATGGCGTCGCCTCGGGCGCCGCGGCGTGCGTGTGCCCGCCGACCTCGATGCCCGCCGACTCCGCGACGAGCTCGAACAGGTCCATCACCTCCAGCTGCGCCGCGTCTCCCGCCTCGGACAGCGGCCGCTCGGACCACGGGCACGCGCTGATCAGCGTGTCGACCTCGAGCTCCTGCGCCTTGCTCACCCGGCGGCGGCTGATCTCGGCGGTGATCTCCGGCTTCTCGACCGGCAGCCCGCCGCCGCCGCCCGAGCAGTACGACCACTGCGTGACGTGGTCGACGTCGCGGAACTCGATCCCGGGCACCGCCCGCAGCAGCTCGCGCGGCGCCTCGTGCACCCCCTTGCGCTTGTTGAGGCGACAGGGGTCGTGGTAGGTGACCGTGCGCTCGACCGGCTGGGTGAGCGCGATCCGGCCCTCCTTGACGAGGTCGTTGACGAGCTCGACGCCGAGGACGATCTCGAACTCGTAGTCGTCGCCGAAGTAGCGCGGGTAGTCCTCGGTGAAGGCGATGAAGTCGTGCGGGTCGGGCGCGATGATCCGCTTCGCGCCGACCGCCCGCCAGTCGGCGACGTTGTGCTCGGCGTGCTTGAGGGCGAGGTCGACGTAGCCCATCTCGGCGGCCGGGCCGCCGCAGCACCACTGCTCGCGCATCAGGCCGAACTCGTAGCCCGCGGTCTGCAGCAGCTGGGCGAAGGCGCGCGTGTAGGAGGTGCGGTAGAAGGCCGCCTCGCAGTCGACGAACAGGATCGTCTCGCCGCCGATCGGGATGTCGAGGCCCTCGGCCCAGTCGGCGACGTGCTCCTGGGAGACGTCGATGTCCCCGAGCACCGGCTCGTTGTGGTCCTCGGCCAGGCGCGCGTTCCACAGCTTCCAGCCCTCGCGCTCGTTGCCGGTGGCGACCATCAGCGCGCGCATCGCCTTGACGACGTCGACCGTGCGCGTGCGGTGGCGGTAGAAGTCGCCGAGCATCAGCGTGTTCGGGCAGCGCAGCTCGCACGCCCCGCACTGCGTGCAGTGCACGAAGTCGTCGGCGACGTCCTCGACGCCGACGAGCCCCTTCTCCATCGCGACGATGCTGGCGTGGAACGCGGTCGGCGTGTGGTTCTCGTTGCGCGTGACCTGCATCACCGGGCAGACCTCGCGGCAGAACTTGTGGCCGGAGGAGAAGCACCCGTACGCGTTGCCGCGCCATTGCTCGACGAACTCCTCGGTCAGCCGAGCGTCCCCGTTCGGGTCGTCGCCATTGCCAGCCACAGCTGAGTCCTCCCTACGTCGGAGCCGATGAGTCGCGCACCTCGGAGCTAATCGGAAGTGAGCGCTCCGGGCAAGCGGAGATGACGCGCGATACTTCGCCGCGATGGAGCGTCTGTTCGATCCGCCCGAGGAAGAGCCCGCCGACGAGCCGCTCGACGGCCCGCTGGCCGCGCGCATGCGCCCGCGGCGGCTGGACGGAGTTCGTCGGGCCAGGAGCACCTGCTCGGCGAGGGCTCGGCGCTGCGCGCCTCGCTCGAGTCCGGCACAGCCGCACTCGATGGTGCTCTACGGCCCGCCCGGCACCGGCAAGACGACGCTCGCCCGGCTCGCCGCCGAGCACGCCGAGCGCCGCCTTCGAGGAGCTGTCGGCCGTCAACGCCGGGCGCGCCGAGGTGCGCGAGGTGATCGCCCGCGCCCGCGAGCGCCGCGCGCGGCGGCCGGCGCGCGACGATCTTCTTCCTCGACGAGATCCACCGCTTCAACAAGGCCCAGCAGGACGCGCTGCTGCCCGCGGTCGAGGAGGGGCTGCTGACGCTGATCGGGGCGACGACGGAGAACCCCTACTTCGAGGTCAACTCCGCGCTGCTCTCGCGCGCCCAGGTCTACGAGCTGCAGGCGCTCGACGCCGAGGATCGTCGAGGGGCTGCTGCGGCGCGCGCTGGAGCGCGGCGCCGGCGAGGGCATCGAGGTCCCCGACGAGGTCATCACCTTCCTCGCCGTGCGCTCGGGCGGCGACGCGCGGACGGCGCTGAACGCGCTCGAGCTGGCGATCGCGACCGCGCAGCGGGCGCAGGAGCCGCGCGTCACGCTCGGCGACGCCGAGGACTCGCTGCAGCGCAAGGCCGTGCTCTACGACAAGGCCGGCGACCAGCACTACGACTACATCTCGGCCTGGATCAAGTCGACGCGCGGCTCGGACCCCGACGCCTCGCTGTACTACCTCGCGGCGATGATCGAGGGCGGCGAGGACCCGCGCTTCATCGCGCGGCGGATGATCGTGCTCGCCTCCGAGGACATCGGCAACGCGGACCCGCAGGCGCTCCCGATCGCGGTCGCCGCGGCGCACGCGGTCGAGCACGTCGGCTTCCCCGAGGCGGAGTTCGCGCTCGCCCAGGCGGCGATCTACCTGTCGCTGGCGCCGAAGTCCGACGCCGTCAAGCGCGCGATCGGCGAGGTCCGCGGCCACATCCGCGAGCACGGGCACCAAGCCCCCGCCGGCGCCGCTGCGCTCGGCCGCCTACCCGGCGGCGCGCAAGCTCGGCCGCGGCAAGGGCTACGACTACCCGCACGGCCACCCCGGCCACGTCAACGACCAGGAGCACCTGCCCGAGGGCCTCGAGGGCCTGCGCTTCTACTTCCCGGACGAGGGCGAGCCGGCGGCGCGCGACCGGCTCGCCGAGATCCGCAAGGCGCGCGGGCGCGACTAGTGGAGGGCGCCTGCACCGCAGCCGCTTTGGTCGCTCGTCCCCGCCGCGGGGCGGGCTCGCTACCTGCGCCGCACGGCGACGGCGATCCTCGACGAGCTCGACGCGCTCGCCGACGCGCTGGCGGACAGCGTCGGCCAGCCGCGCACGGAGGCGGTGCTCGCCGAGCTGCTGCCGTCGGTCGGCGGGCTGCACGACCTCGCCGACGACGGCCCGCGCGCGCTGCGCGACCGCCGGCTCGGGCGCATCCCCGCGCTGCGCGCCGGGCGCCGCTCGGTGCTCGTGTCGGCGCCCGCTCGGCGTCGGTCGGCGTGCGCGGCGGCACGCGCCTCGCCGTGGGCCGAGCCGGTGCTCGAGACCGGCCGCCGCGCTGCTGGCCGGCAACGCCGTGGTGCTCTCCACGCCGCTCGCGCGGCGGGTGCGCGCCGCGTTCGAGCGCGGCGGCGTCCCGCCCGAGCTGATCGCGGTCGCGGAGCCGGAGGAGGACCTGCGCGCGCTGCGCGGCGATCGTCGACACGCGCCCGCCGCGCGCGAAGGGCACGATGCTCGTGCTCGACGGCGCGCCGCTCGACCGCACGGTCACCGGCGCGCTGTGGGCGGCGTTCGCCGGCGCCGGGCGCCACCGCGCGGCGGTCGGCCGCCTCGTCGTCGGTGCCGTAGGTCGCCGAGCCGCTGGTCGCCGCGCTGGTGGAGGGCGCGCAGCGGCTGCGCCCCGGCGACCCGCGCCGCCGCGACACCGAGGTCGGCCCGCTGCGCTCCGCCGAGACCCGCACGCGCGTGGAGGAGCTGGTCGCCGAGGCCGTCGCCGACGGCGCGACGCAGCTGTGCGGCGGCCCGCTCGAGGTCCCTGACGTCGAGGGCGCCTTCTACGCGCCCGCCGTGCTGCGCGGCGTGAAGCCCGGGGCGCGGCTGCTGCGCGAGCACGTCGCCCGGCCCGGTGCTCGCGATCGTCGAGGCGGCGAGCGAGCCGGAGGCGATCGAGCTCGCCGCCCACTCGCCCGCGGTCTCGGTGTGGACCGGCGACCGGAGCCGCGGCGAGCGCGTCGCGCGGGCGCTCGAGCGCCGAGGTCGCCTGGGTCAACGAGCACGGACACTCGATCCCGGATGCCGCCGTGCGGGTCGCGGGCCACGTCGAGGCGCGCCGGCTCGCCTCGCAGCCGACGCGGCTGCGCTCCGCCCGCTGGCTGCCCTACGACCCGCAGCTCGTGCGCGCCGCGACCGCCTCCGCGCGCCTCATGCACGGCCGCGAGACCGAGCGGCTCGGCGTGCTGCGCGGCGGCGCGCTGCCGCTCGTCCGCACCGGCGTCCGGCTCGCCCGCGAGGCCTTGAGCCGCTAGGCCGCCCGCACGCGCAGCTTCGCCGGCAGCAGCGGCACGAGCACGCGGCGGACGTACTCCGCGCCGCCGTGCAGCGCGACGGAGCGGGCTGGATCCCACGACAGCCCGTAGCCGCGGCGGATGTCGGCCGGCAGCAGCCCGACCGTGATCTGGTTCGTCAGCTCGAGCAGCGGGCGCATGTGCAGCGGCACCGGCGGGCGCATCACGATCTGGAGCGCGAGCTCGCGCGCGGCCGGGGTGATGTGGAGGTCGCCGCTCGCGAGCATGTCCGCCATGTAGGCGTCGAAGTCGTCGATCGTCGCCGGCATCTCGCGCTCCCGCAGCCCGAACAGCGTGCCGATGACCCGGTAGTCCTGCCAGTAGGCGTCGCGCTCGTCGTCGCTCAGCCGGCGCACGTACTTGCCGTAGACGAGCAGGTTCGAGTCGACGATCGCCGCGAGGATCCACAGCAGCAGCTCCGGGTCGTCGGCCGCGTAGGGCGTGCCGGCCGGGAAGCGCCCGGCCGGCTCGGCCAGCTCGCCGCGCACGCGGCGGTGCATGGCGCGCACGCGCCGGGTCAGGCGGTCGGCCTCGGCGCGCTCCCCGAACGTGATCGCGTCCATCGTCCTGGCGGTGCGCGCGAGCCGCTCGTAGGGCTCGTCGAGCGCGCCCGTGTGGGCGAAGAAGCCCGCGAACGCGACGGGATGCGTCGCCTGCATCAGCAGCGTGCGGGGGCCCGCGAGGCGCACCGCGTACTCGCGGTGGACCCGCCGGGCCATCGAGGCGTCGGTGAAGTAGCTCGTCTGCAGCGCCATTACGTGGTTGTACGGTGTAGGCGCGATGCCAGCTCAAGCCTACGCGGGCAAGGAATGCGTCTGTCAGTTCCGCCGCGGGATCTGCGATCAGACCTGCGTGCAGGGAATGCTCGAGACCCCGTTCTACATCGCGTGCCTCAAGCTGACCGGCCGCCGCTGCGTCGTGGTCGGCGGCGGCGCGATCGGGCTCGAGAAGGTCGAAGGGCTGCTCGCGTGCGACGGCCAGGTCGTGCTGATCTCGCCGCGCGCGGTGCCCGAGCTCGAAGAGCTGGCGCGCGAGGGCTCGATCGAGTGGATCCGGCGCGAGTACGAGACGCCCGACCTCGAGCGGACGTTCATCGCGATCGCCGCGACCGAGGACACCGACGTCAACATCCGCGTCTACGAGGACGCCGAGCGCCGCGCGATGCTCGTCAACATCGTCGACGTCCCGCCGCTGTGCAACTTCATCCTGCCGGCGATCGTGCGCACCGGGCCGCTCGCGATCGCGATCTCGACCGCCGGCGCCTCGCCCGCGCTGGCCAAGCGCATCAAGGCCCAGGTGGCCGAGGAGTACGGCGAGCCCTACGCGCGGCTCGCGGTGCTGCTCAACGACGTCCGCGGCTGGGCGAAGGGGACGCTGCCGACGTACCAGGACCGCAAGGCGTTCTTCGAGGGCATCGTCAACGGCGACCCGGACCCGATCGCGCTCCTGCGCGACGGCGACGAGGCGGCCGTGCTCGACCTCATCGCGGCCGCCCAGCGCTCCCACGCGCCGGCCGTCGCTTGACCCCCATGCGCACCGCCGTCCTCACCGTCTCCACGTCGGTCTCCCGGCGCGAGGCGGAGGACGAGTCGGGCCCCGTGCTCGCCGCGCTGGCCGAGGAGGCCGGCTGCGACGTGGTCGCGATGGAGGTCGTGTCCGACGACTTCGCGCTGATCGAGGACCGGCTCAACCACTTCATCGACGACGGCTGCGACCTGATCTTCACGACCGGCGGCACCGGCCTGACGCCCGACGACGTCACGCCCGAGGCGACGCGCGCGGTGCTCTCGCGCGAGGCGCCGGGCTTCGCGGAGGCGCTGCGGATGGCGGCGATCCAGATCACGCCGCACGGGATGCTCTCGCGCGGCATCTCGGGCATCGCGGGCATGTCGCTGATCGTCAACTTCCCGGGCTCGCCGAAGGCGGTCAGCGAGGGCTTCCCGGTGATCGCGCCGACGCTGGCTCACGCCGTGCGCACCCTGCGGGGCGACTCCCGGCATGGCGCCCGCGATTGAGCTGGAGGACGTCGGCCGGGCCTACGGTGAGCGGACGGCGCTGGCCGGGGTCACGCTGACGCTCGAGCCGGGGCGGACGCTCGCCGTGTTCGGCGCCAACGGCGCGGGCAAGACGACGCTGCTGCGGATCCTCGCGACGCTGCTGAAGCCGCACGCGGGCCGCGCGCGCGTGCTCGGCCGCGACCTGCCGGACGACGGCTGGGCGGTGCGCGGCCGGATCGGGCTGCTCGCCCACGACCCGCTGCTCTACCGCGAGCTGTCCGCGCGCGAGAACCTGCAGTTCCACGCGCGGCTGCACCGGGTCGAGGAGGCGCGGGTGGAGGCGCTGCTCGACCAGGTCGGGCTGCTGGCGCGCGGCGACGAGCCGGTGCGGACGCTGTCGCGCGGCATGGCGCAGCGGGTCGCGATCTGCCGCTGCGCGCTGCACGAGCCCGAGCTGCTGCTGCTCGACGAGCCGCTCGCCAACCTCGACCCGGGCGCCGCCGAGGCCGTCGCGCCGCTGATCGGCCGTGATTCCGTCCCCACCCGCCCGGCGCGCGTCGTCATCTCCCACGACGTGGAGCACGGGCTCGACGAGGCCGACATGGTGCTGGGGCTGCGCAAGGGCCGCGCCGCGATCGTCGCGGGGCGCGGCGACGTGACGGAGGCCGACGTGCGGGGGCTGTACGCGTGAGCACGGTCGCCGCCCTCGTCCGCAAGGACCTCCGGCTCGAGCTGCGCACGCGCGAGTCGGTGCCGGCGATGTTCCTGTTCTCGCTGTCGACGTTCGTGCTGTTCCGCTTCGGGCTCGACCGCGAGACGCTCTCCGGCGACCTCGCGAGCGGCGTGCTGTGGGTGACGCTGCTGTTCGCGGCCGTGCTGGGGATGAACCGGCTGTTCGTGGCCGAGCGCGAGGAGGGCGGCTTCGACGCGTTCCTGCTCGCCCCGGTCGACCGCACCGCGCTGTTCGTGGCGAAGGCGGCGGTCCTGTTCGGGTTCCTCGTCGCGGTGGAGATCGCGGCGATCCCGGCCTTCGCGGTGCTGCTGCTCGGGCCGTCGCCGGCGCAGGCGCTGCCCGAGCTGCTGCCGGTGCTGCTGCTCGCCGACGCCGGCATCGCGATCATCGGGACGCTCGTCGGCGCGCTGGCCATCCAGACCCGGGCCCGCGACCTGATCGTGCCGCTGATCTCGCTGCCGCTGATCCTGCCGGTGGTGATCGCCGCGGGGCACGCCACCGCGCCGCTGTTCGCCGAAGCGGGCGCTGAGCCGCTTCCGGGCCGCTGGCTGGGCGTCCTCGGGCTCTATGATCTCGTCTTCGGGCTGCTCGCCCTGGCAGTCTTCGACTTCCTCCTGGAGGACTAGGCAACACGTGTACGGCCGAGGGCTTCGGTCCCTCTCCATCGCCTCGCTGGTGCTCGTCACGGGCGCGTTCGCGCTCGTGTTCTTCTACGCGCCCAACGAGGCCGACCAGGGCTTCGTCCAGAAGATCTTCTACCTCCACGTCCCGCTGGCGATCGTGGCGCTGTGCGGCTTCGTGGCCGGCGGCGTGTACGCGATCCGCTACCTGCGGACCGGCGACCGCGCGCACGACCTGCGCTCCTACGTGGCGATCCACCTGTCGCTGATCTTCGGCGTCGGGGTGCTCGCGACCGGCGCGATCTGGGCCAAGGCCTCGTGGGGCGCGTGGTGGGTGTGGGACGAGCCGACGCTCGTCTCCTTCCTGATCGTCTTCCTGCTCTTCGCCTGCTATCAGCCGCTGCGCTTCTCGATCGACGACCCCGAGCGCCAGGCCCGCTACGCGGCGGTGTTCGCGATCATCGGCGGCGCGTTCGTGCCGCTGAACTTCCTCGCGGTGCGGCTCGCGGAGTCGCTCATCCACCCGCGCGTGCTCTCGACCACGGGCGGCGCGATGCCCGGTGAGATGCGGATGACGTTCCTGATCTCGCTCGTCGCGATCGTGTGCCTGTTCGTGACGTTGTGGAAGTACGAGCTCGCCTCCAAGCACGCCTCGATGCGGCTGCGCGCCCTGAAGCGCACGCTCGCCGGCGACGACGCGGCGGGCCCGCTCGCGCGGACGGCCGCCCCGACGCAACTCTGATGACTCCTGCGCTCCCACTCGACGACGCCGGGCCCTACGTCGCCGGCGCCTACCTGGTCTTCCTGGCGCTGATCCTCGTGTACGTGGCGATCATGGCGACGAAGCTGGCGCGGATCGAGCGCGAGCTGGTCGAGCTGTCGGAGATCGCGGAGAAGCGCACGGCGCCGCCCGCCGAGACGGGCGCGGAGCGCGAGGCGGTGCCCCGGTGAGCGAGCTGCTGGCGCTGGGCGCCTCGTACAAGACCGCCCGGGTCGCGGTGCGCGAGCGGATCGCGCTGACCGAGGCGGGCGCGGAGCGCCTGATGGGCGAGCTCGTGCGCGAGCCGACGATCTCCGAGGCCGTCGTGCTCTCCACCTGCAACCGCACCGAGCTGTACCTGGTGGTGAGCGACGCGGTCGAGGCCGAGAGCGTCGTGCTCTCGCAGCTGGCGCGGCGTGCCGGCGTGCGGCCGACCGAGCTGGTCGAGGGCATCTACTCGCTGCGCAACTGCGACGCCGCGCGCCACCTCTACCGCGTCAGCTCCGGGCTCGAGTCGATGGTCGTGGGCGAGGCCGAGGTGCAGGGCCAGGTCAAGCGCGCGTACGAGGCGGCGCTGTCGGCGCAGTCGACCGGGCCGCTGACCAACAAGCTCTTCCGCGCCGCGCTGGCCACCGGCAAGCGCGTGCGCACCGACACCGCGATCTCCGTCGGCCGCGCCTCGGTCGCCTCCGTCGCGGTCGACGCGGCGCGTGACGCGCTCGGCGACCTCGGCGCCCGCCACGTGCTGATCATCGGGGCCGGCGAGACCGCGGAGCTGACCGCGCGGGCGCTGCACGCCCAGGGCGTCAAGACGATGTTCGTCGCCAACCGGCGGCGCGAGCGGGCGATCGCGCTGGCGCAGCGCTTCGGTGGCGCGACGGTGGCCTTCGACGCGCTGCCCGAGGAGCTCGCGAAGGCCGACATCGTCGTCGCCTCGACCTCCTCGCCGCACCAGATCCTCGGCGCCGAGGAGCTGGCCCTCGTCGCGCCGGCGCGGGCCGGGCGGCCGCTGCTGCTGATCGACCTCGCGGTGCCGCGCGACATCGACCCCGCGTGCGCCGAGCTCACTGACGTGACGCTGTACGACGTCGACGACCTCCAGGCCCAGGTGGCGCGCCACCAGCTCGTGCGCCGCACCGAGGCGCGCAAGGCCGAGGGCATCGTCGAGGAGGAGATCCAGACCTTCGCGGGCTGGCTCGGCTCGCTCGAGGTGATGCCGACGCTGACCGCGCTGCGCACGCGCGCCGAGGACGTCGTCAGCGGGCTGCTGGCCGAGAACGAGGGCCGCTGGGAATCGCTCTCCCCGGCCGACCGCGAGCGCGTGGAGAAGCTCGCGCGGACCGCGGTCAGCCGGCTGCTGCACGAGCCGAGCATGCGCGTGCGCCAGCTCGATCCCGAGCACCGGCACGCCCGGCTGGGGCTGCTGCGCGAGCTCTTCGGGCTCGACGAGCCGGCGGCGACTGAGCGCGCCGAGGGCGGCGAAGTCCGCCCGCTGCGCCGCCGCGACGCGAGTTGAGCGCGAGCCGCGGGCTGCGGGTCGGCACCCGCGGGAGCGCGCTGGCGCTCGCCCAGGCGCGCTGGGTCGCCGAGCGGCTCGAGGGCGCCGAGCTCGTGGAGATCCGGACCTCCGGCGACGAGGCGCGCGCGCTCGGCGACAAGTCGCGCTGGGTCGACGCGATCGAGGCCGCCCTGGTGGCCGGCGAGATCGACCTCGCGGTCCACTCGGCCAAGGACGTCCCCGGCGAGCTCGAGCCCGGCTGCGCGCTCGTCGCGACGCCGCCGCGCGCCGCGGCGGAGGACGTGCTCGTGGAGGGCGCCGCGCTCGACGTGCTGCTGGCGGCCGGCGGGTCCGCGGAGGATCCGTTCGCCGCGCTGCCCGAGGGCGCGCGGGTCGGCACGTCCTCGCTGCGGCGGCGCGCGCAGCTGCTCGCCGCGCGGCCCGACCTCGAGGTGCATCGACCTGCGGGGCAACGTCGACACGCGCCTGCGCAAGCTCGACGCCGGCGAGGCGGACGCGCTCGTGCTCGCCGCCGCCGGGCTGCAGCGGCTCGGGCTGGAGCGCGCCGCGCTGCCGCTCCCGTTCGTGCCCGCCCCCGGGCAGGGCACGCTCGCGATCGAGGCGCGGGCGGACGACGAGCGGGTGCGGGCGGCGCTGGCGGGGATCCATGACGCGGACACCTTCGCGGCGCTGAGCGCGGAACGGGCCGCCGTGCGCGTATTGGAAGCGAGTTGTCACACGCCCGTGGCGATTCACGCGCAAGGGGACACGATCCGCGGCTTCGTCGGGCTGCCGGACGGCTCCGCCTGGCTCGCCGACGAGCAGCCCGGCGCCGACGGCGAAGCCCTCGCTCGGCGGATGCTCGCCGCCGGCGCCCGCGAGCTGCTGGCGCGCGCGGAGGAGATGGTGTGAGCGGCGCCGGAGGCCCGACGGTCTTCCTCGTCGGCGCCGGGCCCGGCGACCCCGGGCTGCTGACGCTGCGCGCCGTCGAGCTGCTCGGGTCGGCGGACGTCGTGCTCTACGACCGGCTCATCCCGCCCGGAGCGCTCCGCCATGCGCGACCGGAGGCGGAGCTCGTCTACGTCGGCAAGCAGGGCGGCGGGCCGCAGATGCCGCAGCAGGAGATCGACCGGCTGCTCGTGGAGCACGGCCGCTCCGGCAAGCGGGTGGTGCGGCTCAAGGGCGGCGACCCGTTCGTGTTCGGCCGCGGCGGCGAGGAGGCGCTCGTGCTCCGCCAGGCCGGGATCGAGTTCGAGATCGTGCCCGGGATCACCGCGGGCGTGGCGGCACCCGCGTACGCGGGCATCCCCGTGACCCACCGCGAGCTCGCGAGCGGCGTCGCGTTCGTGACCGGGCACGAGGACCCCGACAAGCCCGAGACGGCGCTCGACTGGGCGGCGCTCGCGCGCTTCCCCGGCACGCTCGTGTTCTACATGGGCGTGCGCGCGCTGCCGCGGATCGCCGAGCGGCTGCAGGCCGAGGGCCGCCCGGCCGACGAGCCCGTGGCGGTCGTGGAGCGCGGCACGCTGCCCGGCCAGCGGACCGTCGTCTCCACGCTGGCCGACGTCGCCGAGGGGGCCGCCGGGATCAAGGCGCCCGCGGTGACGATCGTCGGCCCCGTGGCCGCGCTGCGCGAGGACCTCGCGTGGCTCGAGCGCCGCCCGCTGCACGGCCGCACGATCGCCGTCACGCGGGCGCGGGCGCAGGCGAGCCCGCTCGCCGCCCGGCTGCGCGCGCTCGGCGCCGACGTGATCGAGGCGCCCGCGATCCGGACCGAGCCGCTGCCCGCCGACCTGCCCGACCTGGCCGGCTACGACCTCCTCGTGGTCAGCAGCCCGAACGGGGCACGGGAGCTGCTCGAACGGCTCTTCGAGGACGGAAGGGACGCGCGCGCCCTGGCCGGCGTGCAGGTCGCGGCCATGGGACCCGGCACCGCCCGCGCGCTGGCCGAGCGCGGCGTGAGGGCCGACGTGGTGCCGGAGCGCTCGGTGGCCGAGGGCATGGTCGAGGCGCTCGCGGACGTGCCCGCCCGGCGCGTGCTGCTCGCCCGCGGCAAGGAGGGCCGCGACGTGCTGCCCGACGCCCTGCGGGAGCGCGGCGCGGAGGTCGACGTGCTCGTCCTCTATGAGACCGTGCCCGAGGCGCTGGACGACGCCGCGATCCGGTCCGTCGCCGCCGCCGACTACGTGACCTTCACCTCGGCGTCGACGGTCCGCCACCTGCTGAGCGCCGCCGGGGCGCTGCCCGACACGAAGCTCGCCTCGATCGGGCCCGCCACGAGCGCCGAGCTGCGCGCCCACGGTCGCGAGCCGGATCTCGAGGCCGACCCCCACACCCCCGACGGACTGGTGGACGCGGTACTGGCCGACGCGAGAAGGTAGGCCCATGCCGCGACCGATCACCTTCCTCTCCGACTACGGGCTGGCGGACGAGTTCGTCGGCGTCGTGCACGCCGTGATCGCGCACGAGTGCCCGACGGCGCGCGTGATCGACCTCGCCCACGGCATCCCGCGCCAGTCCGTGCTGGCCGGCGCGCTGATGCTCGCGCGGGCGCTGCCCTACGCGCCGCCCGGCGTCCACCTCGCGGTCGTCGACCCGGAGGTCGGAGCCCGGCGGCGCGCCGTCGCGCTGCGCACCGCGCTCGACGACCGCATCCTCGTCGGCCCCGACAACGGCCTGCTGCTGCCCGCGGCCGACCGTTTCGGCTGGGTCACCGAGGCGGTCGAGATCTCGACGTCGCCGTGGCGGCTCGAGCCCGTGTCGGCCACGTTCCACGGCCGCGACCTGTTCGCGCCCGTCGCCGCGCGCCTCGCCGGCGGGGAGGCGCTCGCGGACGCCGGCACGCCGCTCGACCCCGAGGAGCTCGTCCGGATCGAGCTGCCCAAGCCGCGCAAGGGCCGCAAGAAGGGCCAGCTCATCGTCCACGCGATGGTCATCGACGGGTTCGGCAACGTGCAGCTCGACGCCGCCCCCGGCGACCTCCAGGCGCGCATGGGCCATCCGGTCGCGATCGGCAGCGACGGCCGCAGCGCCCGCTACCTGCGGACGTTCGCCGACGCCGAGCCCGGCGAGCTGCTGCTCTACGAGGACGCCGCCGGCATGCTCTCGCTCGCCGTCAACGGCGGCGAGGCCTCGGTCGAGCTCGGCGGCGTCACGCCCGGCGACGAGCTCCGGCTGACGCCGTCGTGAGCCGCCTCGGCCGCCCGCGGCTGCACGTGCGCGAGATCGACTCGACGAACCGCCGCGCGCGCGAGCTCGCCGCGGCCGGAGCGCCGCACGGCACGCTCGTGACCGCCGGCGCCCAGACCGCGGGCCGCGGCCGCCAGGGCCGGACCTGGGAAGCGCCGGAGGGGACCGCCCTGCTGTGCTCGCTGATCGTGCGCGAGCTCGATCCGCTGCTGTCGCTGCGGGCCGGGCTGGCGGTCGCCGACGTCGCGGGCGCCGCCGCGCGCGTGAAGTGGCCCAACGACGTGCTGCTGGACGGCGGCAAGGTCGCGGGCGTGCTCGTGGAAGGCCGCCCCGGCGACGGCTGGGCGGTGGTCGGGATCGGCGTCAACGTCGCCGCCGCGCCGGAGGGGGTCGGCGCGATCGCGCTGGGGCGTCCGGACGTCGAGGCGGTCCTGGCCGAGCTGCTCGCCGCGCTCGAGCTGCGGCTGGGCGAGCCGCCCGCCGAGACGCTGCGGGCGCTGCGCGAGCGCGACGCGCTGCTGGGCGCCGAGCTGCGCTGGGAGGGAGGCAGCGGCGTCGGCGACGGCATCGGCGACGACGGCGGGCTGCGGGTGCGGCTGGCCGACGGCGGCGAGACCGTGCTGTCAGCGGGCGAGGTGCATCTGGGCCGCTAGATGGTCGGTTTCGCGGCCGCCGTGCCCGGATGTGCGTGGCCCGTGGATGCAGGGCGGTGCACGACCTGCGCCGCGGGACGCGTGCAGACGGGTACGGGGGTCGTGGAACCGACCATCTCAGGCCGCTTCGTCCGGCCGGTTGGCCTGGACGGCCTCGCGCACGCGCTCGGAGGCGCGCTCCAGCGGCGTCGGGACGCCGTTGTCCGCGGCCTTCGGCTTCGCGGCGCGCTTGCGCGGCGCGGCCCGCTTGGGCTTCGCCCCCGCGGCGGGGGCGTCGGCGGCCGGCTTCGCCGCGCGCTTGCGCGGAGCGCGCTTGGGCTTTGCGGCGGGCGCGGAGGACGTGTCGGCGCTGGGCGCGTCGGTCGCGGGAGCCTCCGCGGCAGCTGCGGCCTTCGGCACCCGCCTGCGCGGCGCGCGCTTCGGCTTGGGCTTCTCCTCGGCCTCGGCCTCGGCTGCGGGCTCGCTCGCCGGCGCCTCCGCCACGACGGCGTCGCGGTCCGGATCGGCGTCGCGCTTCGCCGACCGCCGGCGATTCGATCGCCGCTTCGGCGCGTCCTCGGCCGGCGTCTCGACGCCGTCCCCGTTCACCATGACCTCGGCCGGGATCTGGCTCTCGCCGCCCTTGCCCTTCTTGCGCCGCCGCTGCCCGCGCCGGCCCTTGCCCTTCGGGAAGTTGCGCAGCAGCTCGCGCGCCAGCGCCGCCGGCTTGCGCGACATCCGCGTGCGGGCGCCGTTGATGACCTCGCCCGCCTCCGCGGTGTGGGGCAGCGCCGCCGCCAGCAGCGCCGCCGCGAGCCGCCGGTCCTGCTGCCGCGCCGCGTGGACCAGCCGGCGCGCGTTGCGGGCGTGGGCGCCGCCGGACGAGTTGACCAGCAGCCCGAGCAGGCGCTTCGTCTCCGGCCAGCGCTGGACCGCGTACTCCTCGTGGACCTCGCGCGTCATCTCCGCGCACGCCCAGATCCAGTTGTTGGCCTGGTCGCGGCGGCCGATCTTCTTCTCGGCCAGCGCCTGCAGCACGACCTTGACGCCCTCGCGCTTCTCCTCGCGCGGCCAGGCGGCGACCATCTCGATCGCGCGGTCGAAGGCCTCCGCGTCGCGCGCCGCGGCGATCTCCTGCAGCGCACGGATCCGCAGCTGCGGGTTCTTGTTGCGGTCGACCGCGGTCAGCAGGAAGGCGCGCTTGAGCTCGCCGCCCTCGTCGAAGTGCAGCATCGCCCGCGCGCGGCGCCAGCCGGCCGGTGCGACCCGCGCGCCCGCCAGCGCGGCCCACTGGACCTGCTCGCCGTAGTCGAGGTGCTCGACGGCGATCCGCCACAGCTCGCGCTCGAAGACCTCGATCCGCCGGTTCTCGTCGGCCGTGACCGGCACGACGCGGCGCTCGACGCGCAGCCGCCGGCCGCGCCCGCGGCGCACCGGGCCGACGACGATCGCGCCGCCGCGGTAGACGTCGCGGTCGAGCAGCGAGTGCAGCGTCACCACCGGGTCGTCGTGCTTGGTCGCGGGGTGGACGAAGTCCACGACGATGCCCGCCTCCTTGCCCGGCTGGCGGCGCGTCACGCGGCCGACCCGCTGCTGGTAGATGCGCTTCGAGGCGGTCGGGGCGAGGTGCATGCAGACCGTGGCGCGCGGTGAGTTCCACCCCTCCGCGAGCAGCTGCGCGTTGACGAGCACGTCGATGTCACCGCGCTCGTAGGCGGCGAGGATCCGCGCCAGGTCGCGCTTCTTGGTCTCGCCGGAGACGGCCTGGGCCTTCAGCCCGACGTCGCGGAACGCCTCGGCGACGTTGTAGGCGTGGCGCACGCCGGCCGAGTAGACGACGCCCGGGACGCCGTTGAAGCGCGTCTTGTAGAGGTCGGCGACCGCGAGGTTGAACGGCAGCTGGTCCAGCAGCTCGGCCAGCATCTCCTGGTCGAACTCGGTGTCGACCTCGCCGCGGCGCAGCGGCACCTTGGCGATCGTGCGCACCCCCGGCCCGGGCGGGATCCGCACGCAGCGCAGCGGCGCGATGACGCCGCGGCGCGCGGCCTGCGCGAGGTCGAAGCGCGAGGTCTGCGTCGGGAAGAGGTCCGTGACGTGGCGGGCGATCAGCGCGCCCGTGGCGGTCATGCCGACGAACACCGGGCCGGTCCAGGCGCGGATCGACGCCGACGTCTTCTCGCCCAGCGCGGTGTGCGCCTCGTCGCAGATGACGATCGTGTAGGCGTCGGAGATCTTGCCCGCGTTGCGGACGAACCACTGGTAGGTCTCGACCGTCACCGGGCCGGTGCCCGGGTCCTTGTCGCCGAGCAGCGCGGGCGAGATCCGCTTCGCGTAGCCGCGGTCGCGCAGCTCGCCGTGGAACTGGTCGACGAGGTTGCGTCGGTGGGTGAGGATCAGGATGCCGCCGGTGCGCGAGGCCTCGACGAAGCCGAGCGCGGCGACCGTCTTGCCGGCGCCGGTGGCGTGCTCGAACCAGAAGCGCTTGGCGGCGTTGGGGTCGTCGACGTCCTCGACGACCTCCTCGTCGACGTCGGACCAGTCCACCGGATCCTCGTCGACGTCCTCGTCATCGTCGCGCAGCTCGTCGGGCAGCTCCTCCTCGCCCGGGAGGCCGGCGGGCGCGAGCTCGACCGGCTCGTCGGCGACGGCTCCGTTCGCGCGCCCGTTGCCGTTGCGCTGGGCCTCGGCCAGCAGCGCGGTCAGCGTGCCCGAGAGCGCGTCGACCTGGTGGGCGGAGAGCACCGTCCCGTCGACGAGCGCGGGCTCGTCCTCGGACAGCACGCGCTCGAGGCCGAGCAGCAGCGACCAGCGGCGGCGCCAGCGCGTGGAGGGGACCTTCGCGCCCTCGTCGAGCTCGGCCAGCGCGGAGTCGAGCGCGCGCCGGCGCGGCGTGCCCGGGGCGAGCGTGGTCTCGGCGTCCTCGCCCTCGAGCAGGAACGGCTCGCGGGCGAACGCGCCCGCCCGCTCGAGATCGTCGGAAGATGGAAGGGGTGCGACCGCGAGGGTCGCTGTCTCAGGCTCAGCCATGAAGGCTCGACAGATGTGACGTAGGGGGAAGCCGTGTGGTCCTCCGCACGGCTTCGAGCAACCCGGACCGCAATGGGGAGGCGTCGTCTGGAGCGCCTGCCCGGGAAGCAACGCATATTGAAGCAGAGTCCCGCGACGCCGACGACCGATCTGCCACCGTATGGAGCCGATGCGACGGTTTGCGGCCATTCTCGCCGGTCTCGCCCTCGCGGCGGTCCTCGTCGTCGGCCTGACACAGGCAGGCGGAGACAACGGCGCGGACGCGTCCAAGGAGCGCTTCGACCTCGGCGAGGCGCAACGCGAACTCGCCGGTGCGCCTGCGCCGCTGGCCTCGCTGCACGAGCAGTCCAGCCAGCTGCTGCCCGGCGGCCCGAAGGCGTTCCGCAAGCGGCTCGCGGAGCTCGAGGGCCACCCCGTCGTGGTCAACAAGTGGGCCTCGTGGTGCGGTCCCTGCCGGACCGAGTTCCCCTACTTCCAGCGGCAGGCGACGGTCCAGGGCAAGGAGGTCGCGTTCCTCGGGCTCAACTCCGGCGACTCGACCGATCCCGCGCGCCGCTTCCTGCGCGCCACGCCGCTGCCGTTCCCGTCCTACCTCGACCCCGACGAGGACATCGCGAAGACGATCAAGGCGCCGGCGAACTACCCGATCACGATCTTCTTCGACCGCCGCGGCAAGCTCACCTACGTGCACCAGGGCGGCTACCGGCGCGAGTCCGACCTCGTCGACGACATGACCCGCTACCTGTCCTGATGGCGATCGAGGTCCGCCGGCCCCGCGACAAGCGCGAGCTCGCCGTCGCCCTCGCGCTGCGCGAGGAGGTCTTCTGCGGCGAGCAGGGCGTCACGATCGAGCTCGACCGCGACGGCCGCGACGGCGAGGCGCTGCACCTCGTCGCCGTCGACGACGGCGTCGTGGGGACGTGCCGGGTGCTGATCGAGCCGGGCGGCACGGCGAAGTTCGGCCGCCTGTGCGTGCGCGCGAGCGCCCGCGGGCGCGGCGTCGGCGCGGCGCTGCTCGCGGCCGCCGAGGCCGAGGCGCGCGCCGCGGGCGCCTCCCGCGTCGGCATGCACGCGCAGACCGGCGCGCTGGGGCTCTACGAGCGGGCCGGCTACGCCCGTTACGGCGAGCCCTTCGACGAGGAGGGCATCGAGCACCTCGGCATGGAGAAATGGCTGTGAACGAGCTGCGCGTCGACCCGCTGACGGGGCTGAAGTCGATCATCGCCGCCGGCCGCGCCTCGCGCCCCGGCGGCGGCTTCACGGCCGAGCCGGCCGACCCGGTCGACCCCGAGAAGGACCCGTTCCTCGAGGGCCACGAGGACCGCACCCCGCCGGAGGTGTGGGCGCTGCGCCCGGACGGCGGCGAGCCCGACACCCCGGGCTGGCTCGTGCGCTC
The DNA here is from genome assembly GCA_963811595.1 of uncultured Solirubrobacteraceae bacterium. Taxonomy (GTDB): domain Bacteria; phylum Actinomycetota; class Thermoleophilia; order Solirubrobacterales; family Solirubrobacteraceae; genus DASQFQ01. The sequence goes on along the minus strand of CAWERW010000006.1, from coordinate 89,564 downwards.
GGTGCCGAACCTCTTCCCGGCCGTCAGCCCGGACGCCGAGACGCCCGCGCCGCACCCCAATCCCGACCTCTTCACCGCCCAGCCGGCCGCCGGCGTGCAGGAGGTGATCGTCAACGCCCCCGTCCCGGTGACGACGCTCGCCGACCTCGACGGCGGGCAGATGGCGACCACCGTCGAGGCGTGGCGCACGCGCATGCGCGCGCACCCGGAGGCGTCGTTCGTGCACCTGCTGGTGAACGAGCGCCGCGAGGGCGGCGCCTCGCTGCCGCACACGCATGCCCAGCTGTACGCGCTGCCGTTCGTCCCCGCCGGCGTGGCCCGCGAGCGCGAGCGCTTCACCGCCTACGCGACGCGCACGATGGGCGGCAACCTGCTCGCCGACCTGCTGCAGGAGGAGGTGCGGATGCGCGACCGCGTGATCGCGATCGACGACGAGGCGGTGCTGCTCGCCCCCTACGCGTCGCGCCTGCCGTTCCAGATGATGCTCGTCCCGCGCCGCACGCGGGCGCGCTTCGAGGACGACGGGCCGACGGGCGCCGCGCTGCTGCACGACGCGCTGCTGCGGCTGCGGCGCCGGCTCGGCGCCTCGCCGCCGCTGAACCTGTGGATCCGCACGGCGCCGCGCGGGGCCGACACGTTCTGCTGGCGGATCGACATCCTGCCGCGCCTGACCCACCTCGCCGGGCTCGAGCTCGGGGCCGGCACCCACCTCTGCGTGGTCGCGCCCGAGGTGGCGGCGCAAGAGCTTCGCGACGCGTAGCGGACAACCGTTGTATCGAGCGCCCCGCGCGCGCGCCGATGAGACCCCTGTGGACGAAAGGACTCGTCTTGACCCGTCAGGCTGGGCCGGCCTCGAACGGATAGCTCTGTCCACAGCCGGGGCACTGACGGCCGCCTTCGGCGTCGCCGTCCTGCTGGGCGGCGCCTCGACGATGCCGCTCCTGCGCGACGTCGCGCAGGCCTGGCCTTCCATCAGCCCCGCGCTCGCGCTGTGGCTGATCGTGGCCGGAACCGCGCTCGTCGCGCTGGCCGCCAGCCCGGAGTCGCTCGGCTCGTGGACGCGCGACATGCGCCTCAGCGCGCCGCGCCAGTCGCTGCTGCTCGCGGCGGCCGCGCTCGCCACCGTGCTCGCCACCTGCGTCGCCGTCGCCCACGGCGACCGCGAGCGCGACCAGCGCCAGGAGCGCCTGCTCGCGATCGCCGAGAACGACATGCGCCACGAGACGGTCGGGCCGATCGACCGCCTCACCGACGTGGCGTCGACGGTGCAGGGCCCGCTGTCCGTGCGCCGCGTGCAGTTCGACGCGCTCGCCGCGCGCCTGCTGCGCCAGCGCGCGCTGACCTCGGTCGCGCTCGCCCGCAGCATCGGCGGCCGCGCGCCGGCGCGCTCCGGCGCGGACGACGCCCCGAGCCGCCCCGGGCGCTTCAGCATCATCTACTCCAGCTCGCGCGGCGAGGGCAGCCCGACGCGGCAGGCGGTCGAGCAGTCGGCGGGCCGCGCCGCGCTCGAGGGCGCGATCCGCTCGGGCGAGACGCGCGCGACCGAGATCCTCCCCGCCGTCGGCGGCTCGCCGCGCAGCATCGCCGTCGCCGTCCCGGTGCGGGCGGCGGGCGACGGCGTGTCGGGCGCGTTCCTGACGACGTTCTCCGTCCAGGGCGTGCGCGCCGCCGTGACGGCGCACCTGCCCAAGAACACCCGCGTCGCGGTCGTGCAGGGCGACGAGCCGGTCACGCTGTCGCACCCGCTCCAGCGCCGCGTGCGGCTCGGCGACCGCATCTGGACGCTCGCGGTCGAGCAGCCCGCCGCGCGCCAGGGGCTCGCGCTGGCCACGCTGCTCGTGGGCGGACTGCTGACGATCCTCATCGGCGTGGTCGGCTCGCAGGCGATGCGGCGCGAGCGCCACGCGCTCGGCCTCGTCGCCGCCCGCCGCGCCGAGCGCGATCGCGCCGAGCTCGCGCGGCTCGAAGCGGAGGCGCGCTCGCGCGTGCTCGCCGAGACCTCCACCGACCTGATCTGCGTGCTCGAGCCCGACGGCGCCGTGCGCTACGCGTCGCCGGCCTGCCGCGACCTGCTCGGGCTCGACCCGGACGCGCTGCTCGGCCGCGCGTTCACCGACCTCGTCCACCCGGAGGACGCCGCGGGCGTCGCCGCGGTGCTGAGCGACACGGGCCGCTCCGAGGAGGCGCCGATCTCCGTCACCCACCGCATGCGCCGCGGCAGCGGATCGGTGTGGGTCGAGACGCGCCTGCGCGTCGTGCGCGACCCCGCGACCCGCCAGATCGTCGAGAGCCACGCCACCGTCCGCGACGTCGCCGAGCGCATGCGCTCCCAGGCCGCGCTGGCCGAGGCCGAGGAGCGCTTCCGCTCCGCCTTCGAGGAGGCCCCGATCGGCATGGCGCTGACCTCGCCCGACTTCCGCTTCCTGCGCGTCAACCGCGCGCTGTGCCAGATCACGGGCTACACGCCGCAGCAGCTCGAAGGGCTGCCGGTCGCCTCGATCACGCACCCTGACGACCTCAAGGCCGACTGGGAGGCGCGCGGGGCGATGCTCGAGGGCGAGGTCTCCAGCCACCGCGCCGAGCGGCGCTACCTGCACGCCGCGGGCAGCGCGGTCTGGGTGGCGATCAACTCGACGCTCGTGCGCGACGCCGACGGCAAGCCGCTCCACTTCCTCTCCCAGATGCAGGACATCACCGAGAGCCGCCGCCACGAGGCCGAGCTGCGCCACATGGCCGACCACGACCCGCTGACCGGGCTGCTCAACCGCCGCTCGTTCGAGCGCGAGCTCGAGCGCCACGTCGCCTACGTCGAGCGCTACGGACCGAAGGGCGCGGCGATCGTGCTCGACCTCGACCACTTCAAGACGATCAACGACACGCTCGGGCACTCGGCCGGCGACGAGCTGATCGTCCGCGTCGCCCACGCGCTGCGCAGCCGCCTGCGCGAGTCCGACGTGCTCGCCCGGCTCGGCGGCGACGAGTTCGCGATCCTGCTGCCCGAGGCCACCCCGGAGGAGGCCGACGCGGTCGCCGGCGCCGTGCTCGACGCGGTGCGCACGCTCGCGGTGCCGACCGCCACCGGCCGCACGCGCACCGTCACCGCCAGCCTCGGCATCGCGCTGTTCGACTCGCGCCAGCCCATGACGGGCGAGGACGTGCTCGTCAACGCCGACCTCGCCATGTACGACGCGAAGGAGGCCGGGCGCGACCAGCTCGCCGCCTATGACGGCCCCGAGCAGCCGGAGACGCGGATCGAGGCGCGCATCTCGTGGGCGGACATGATCCGCGACGCGCTCGCCGAGGACCGCTTCGTGCTGCACGCGCAGCCGATCATCGACCTCGCGACCGGCGAGGCGACGCAGTACGAGCTGCTGCTGCGCATGCGCGGGGCCGACGACGAGCTGATCGGGCCGTCCGCCTTCCTCCCCGTCGCCGAGCGCTTCGACCTGATGGCCGCGATCGACCGCTGGGTGGTCGCGCGCGCGATCCGCATGGTCGGCGCCGAGCTCCGCCGCGGCCGCCGGCTGGTCGTCGAGGTCAACATCTCCGGCCGCTCCGCCGGCGATCCCGAGCTGCTCGAGCTGATCGAGCACGAGCTGCGCACCAGCGAGGTCTGCCCGAGCCAGATCATCTTCGAGATCACGGAGACGATCGCGGTCTCCAACATCCCGCGCGCCCAGCACTTCGCGGCCCGGCTCGCCGACCTCGGCTGCCGCTTCGCGCTCGACGACTTCGGCGCCGGCTTCGGCTCCTTCTACTACCTCAAGCACCTGCCGTTCGACTACCTCAAGATCGACGGCGAGTTCGTGCGCCACTCGGCCGCCGATCCGACGGACCAGCTCGTGATCCAGGCCGTCGTCGACATCGCCCGCGGCCTCGGCAAGCGCACGGTCGCGGAGCACGTCGGCGACTCGGAGACCGCGGCGCTGCTGCACCGCATGGGCGTCGACCACGCCCAGGGCTTCCACCTCGGCGAGCCCGCCCCGCTGGGCGACTGGCTGCCCGAGGCCGAGGTCGCGCTGGCCTAGTCGGTCGAGCCGTCGCGGTCGCCCAGCAGGCGCGGGGCGAGGAAGCGCGCGACGAGCACGAAGACGAACAGCAGCAGGCAGACGAACGCGAGCCCGCCGAGGGCGACGAGGACCTCCTGGAGCAGCGCGAAGACCGGCATGCGATCAGGCTACCCTCGCCCGATGCGCGCACTCGTCCAGCGGGTCGCGCGTGCCGCCGTCCGCGTCGAGGGCCGGGAGGTCGCCGCCATCGGCCCGGGGCTGCTCGTGCTGCTCGGCGTCACGCACGACGACACGGAGGACCGGGCCGATCGCCTGGCGGACAAGCTGCGCGCGCTGCGCGTCTTCCCCGACGCCGAAGGCCGCATGAACGAGCCGCTCGGCGACCGCGAGGTGCTGTGCGTCTCGCAGTTCACGCTCTACGGCGACGCGCGCCGCGGCAACCGCCCGTCCTACGTCGACGCCGCGCGCCCGGAGCACGCCGAGCCGCTCTACGAGCGGGTGTGCGAGCGGCTCGGGGCCCAGCGCGGCGTGTTCGGCGCGCTGATGGAGGTCGAGCTCGTCAACGACGGGCCGGTCACCCTCCTGCTCGAGCTTTGAGTAGCCTCCGCCGCCGATGCCGCCCGAAGATCGCTTCGTCGCACGCTTCGCCGCCGAGCCGCCGCAGGAGCGGCTGCCCGAGGGCCGCTGGGCCGACACGCTGACCGCGGAGTTCCTCGAGGCCTGCCTGCGGATCGACTCCGAGGGTGAGGACCTGGGCGAGGCCGGCGTGCCGAACTGGTACCCGGACCGCACCTGGAACGGCCGCACCTACGTGCCGGTGACCGCCCGCACCACCACCAACCTCGAGGTGTTCGGCTACGTCTCGTTCTTCCCCGGAGACCCGGACGGGACGGGCGACGAGCAGGAGCCGAGCGACTTCGCCGCCAGCGCGGACTTCACCGACCAGCTCGCCGAGTCCAACCCCGAGTGGAAGATGGACCTCTGCGACGAGGTGATCGGGAGCTGGCGCGGGGAGGGCGGGAACGTGGCGGCGATGACGCTGGTCTGGGGCGTGCCGCAGATCCGCGGCGGCATCGTGGCCACCGCGGAGCTGGCGGACCTGTGCGTCGACCAGTGCCTGCTCGTCGAGGACCGCTTCACGCTCGTGGCGCCCGACGACTACCGCAAGGACTTCCTCGAGATCAAGCTGTTCAACGTCCGTGGTGAGGAGCTCGCGCGCGAGTCGCTCTACACCGAGGACGACGACGAGGAGTAGCCGCCGTTGCCGTTCCCGTTGCCGTTGCGGGACGCGCAGACGCGGTCGATCAGCCCGTAGTCGGCCGCCTGGGCCGGCGTGAAGAAGCGGTCGCGCTCGAGGTCGTCGGAGACCTGCTCGCGCGTCTGCCCGGTGTGCTCGGCGTAGATCTCCTCGAGCCGCCGGCGCAGCTCCATCGCCTCCTTGGCGTGGATCTGGATGTCGGTCGCCTGGCCCTGGAAGCCGCCGCTGGGCTGGTGGATGAGGATGCGCGAGTTCGGCAGCGACGCGCGCTTGCCGTCGGCGCCGCCGGTCAGGATCAGCGAGCCGGCCGACATCGCGATCCCGCAGCAGGTCGTCGCGACGTCCGGCTTGATGAAGCGCATCGTGTCGTAGATCGCGAGCCCTGCGTAGGCGCTGCCGCCCGGTGAGTTGACGTAGAGCTGGATGTCCTTCTCCGGGTCCTCGGCCTCGAGGTGGAGCAGCTGCGCGACGACGAGGTTGGCGATCTCGTCGTTGATCTCGCCGCCGACGAACACGACGCGCTCGCGCAGCAGCCGCGAGTAGATGTCGAACGAGCGCTCGCCGCGCGAGTCCTGCTGGACGACCATGGGCACCAGTGGCATATGCAACCTCCGAGTTGCGGGTTGCCGTCAGCGTAGCGCATGTGCAACCATGTGGTTGCCGATGCCCTCCGTCCGCCGAGAAGTCGTCCTCCCCGTCGAGCCCGAGCGCGCCTGGGAGCTGATCACCGACCCCGCCGAGCTCGAGGGCTGGCTCGCCGACGAGGTCGAGCTCGAGCCCGAGGAGGGCGGCGAGGTGCACGTCCGTTTCGAGGACGGCGAGGAGCGCTGGGGCACCGTCGAGGAGGCCGACCCGGAGCGGCGCCTCGTGTTCAGCTGGGGCGACTCCCGCGTCGAGTGGACGCTCGCCCCCGCCGTGGGCGGGACGCGCTTCGTCGTGGTGGAGCGGAGCGCGGCGCCGGTCGTCGGCCCCCGCATGGCCGCGCTGTCCGCGCAGGCCTCCCTGTGCCTGGCCTGAGCGAGCCCGAGCTCGGCGCACTGTTCGCCGCGCTCGCCGACCCCACGCGCCGCCAGGTCGTCCGCTCGCTCGCTCGCGAGCCGGTCGTGACCGCCTCCGGGCTCGCCGGCGAGCTGCCGATGACCCGCCAGGCGATCGCCAAGCACCTCACCGCGCTCGAGCGCGCCGGCCTCGTCGAGCCGCACCGCGAGGGGCGCGAGCTGCGCTACCGGCTCACCCCCGAGCCGCTCGGCGACGCGATCGCGTGGATGGAGGAGGTCGGCGCGCGCTGGGACCGCTCGCTGGAGCGGCTCAGCGAGCGCGCTCGGCGAGGCTGACCACGCGGCCGCCGGCGAGCTCGGCCAGCTCCGCGGGCGCGATCGGGAAGACCGCGTGCGGCGTGCCCGCCGCGGCCCACACGACCTCGAAGCGCAGCAGGTCCTCGTCGACCAGCGTCCGCAGCGGCGCGGGATGGCCGAACGGCGGCACGCCGCCGATCGAGAACCCGGTCGCGGCACGCGCGAGATCGGCGTCCCCGCGCGCCACCGGCGCGCCGAACTCCTCCGACAGCCGCGCCTCGTCCGCCCGGTTCGCGCCCGACACGAGCGCGAGCACCGCCTCGTCGCCGCAACGGAACACGAGCGACTTGACGATCGCGCCGACCTCCACCCCGACCGCGGCCGCGGCCTCTGGCGCCGTGCGCGCGGAGTCGGGCAGCACGCGCGGCTCGACCTCCACCCCGCGGGCGGCGAGCGCGGCGCGGAAGCGGTCGACGGCGCTCAGTCGTGGACCCGGCGCGTGGTCGGGACCCGCTCGGCGACCTCGGCGTCCGTCAGCGGGAAGTGACAGGCGGCGAGGTTGCCGCCGTCCTTGGGCTCGAGCGGCGGGTCGTCCTGGCGGCAGACGTCCTGCGCCTTCCAGCAGCGGGTGTGGAAGCGGCAGGCCGGCGGCGGGTTCGTCGGCGAGGGCACGTCGCCGGCGAGGATCTGGCGCTTCTTGGTCGCCGCCAGCTTCGGGTCGGCGATCGGCACGGCGGACATCAGCGCGCCCGTGTAGGGCATGCGCGGGTGCCCGTAGAGCTGGTCGGAGCTCGCCAGCTCCACGATCCGGCCGAGGTACATGACCGCCACGCGGTCGCACATGTGGCGCACGACGGACAGGTCGTGGGCGATGAAGATCAGCGTCAACCCGAGGTCGCGCTGGAGCTCGCGCAGCAGGTTCAGCACCTGCGCCTGGATCGAGACGTCGAGCGCGGAGACGGGCTCGTCGGCGACGATCAGCTTCGGCTTGAGCGCGATCGCGCGCGCCACGCCGATGCGCTGGCGCTGGCCGCCGGAGAACTCGTGCGGGTAGCGGTTGTAGTGCTCGGGGTTGAGCCCGACGGTGTCCATCAGCTCCTGCACCGCCTTGCGCCGCTCTCCCTCGCCGGTCTTCATGTTGTGGATCGAGAACGGCTCGCTGATGATCGAGCCGACCGTCTTGCGCGGGTTCAGCGACGAGTACGGGTCCTGGAAGATCATCTGCGCGTCGCGGCGGAACTCGACGAGCTGCTTGGGCTTGATACCGGCGATCTCCTGGCCCTCGAACTTGATCGAGCCGCTGGTCGGGTCGAGCAGGCGCAGCAGCAGCCGGCCCGTGGTCGACTTGCCGCAGCCGGACTCGCCGACGAGCCCGAGCGTCTCGCCGCGCTTGACGTCGAAGGAGACGCCGTCGACGGCGTGCACGGCGCCGACCTGCTTGCGGAAGATCAACCCCGTGGTCAGCGGGAAGTGCTTCTTGAGGTCGCGGATCTCGTACAGCGTCTCGCCGCCGCCCACGTGTGCGGCCGCGCGTGACTCGTCGGTCGCGGCGGCGCCGCTCAGCCGCTCGCTCATGCCGCACCCTCCCCGGCCATCACGTCGGCGCGCGCCTCTTCGGGCCGCTTGCCCTCGCGCAGGTCCTGCCAGATCCGCTCCCGTGCGCCGCTGTCGAGCAGGCAGGCGACGCGATGGCCGGCGTCGCCGGCGACCGGCTCGAGCGTCGGCTCGACCTTCTTGTGCGCGTCGCGCACGTACGGGCAGCGCGGGTGGAAGGAGCAGCCGCTCGGCAGGTTGATCAGCGACGGCGGCCGGCCGCTGACCGGGATCAGCGGCTCGTCGCGCGAGTCGTCGAGCTTCGGGATCGACCCGAGCAGCCCCCACGTGTAGGGGTGGTGCGGGGACTCGAAGATCGTCTCCTTCGGCCCGATCTCGACGATCCGCCCGGCGTACATGACCGCGATGTCGTCGGCCATCTCCGCGACCACGCCGAGGTCGTGGGTGATGAACACGATCGACGTGTGGAGCTCGGCCTTGAGCCGGATCATCAGCTCGAGGATCTGCGCCTGCACGGTCACGTCGAGCGCGGTCGTCGGCTCGTCGGCGATCAGCAGCTTCGGCTCGTTGATGAGCGCCATCGCGATCATCACGCGCTGGCGCATGCCGCCGGAGAACTCGTGCGGGTAGCCGCCGACGCGGTCCTTCGGCTGCGGGATGCCCACGAGCCGCAGCAGCTCGATCGCCTTGTCGAGCGCGGCCGCCTTGGAGACCTTGTGGTGGGCCCGGACCGCCTCCACGAGCTGGTCGCCGACGCGGTAGAAGGGGTGGAGCGACGACAGCGGGTCCTGGAAGATCATCGCGATCTCCTCGCCGCGGATCGCGCGCATCTCGTCGTCCGAGGCCTGCAGCAGGTCCTGGCCGCCGAAGTGGATCTCCCCGCTGATCCTCGAGATCTTCGAGCGTGTCAGCCCCATCACCGTCAACGACGACACGGACTTGCCGGAGCCCGACTCGCCGACGATGCCGAGCGTCCGCCCCGCGCCGATCTCGTAGGAGACGCCGTCGACCGCCTTGACCAGGCCGTCGTCGGTGTCGAAGTGGACATGGAGGTCCTTGACGGAAAGCACGGGCTCGCTCATGTCAGTCGCACCCGCGGGTCGAGGACGGAGTAGAGGATGTCGACGATCAGGTTGCAGAGGCAGACCGCGAGCGCCAGGAAGAGGGTCGCGCCCTGAACGGTGATGACGTCGCCGCGCACGATCGCGTCGTACGTGAGCCGCCCGATGCCGGGGATGTTGAAGACGGTCTCGGTGAGGATCGCGCCGCCGATCAGGATGCCGACGTCGAGGCCGAGCACGGTCACGATCGGCGTCAGCGCGGAGCGCGCGCCGTGGCGGAAGATCACGCGGCGCTCGGAGAGGCCCTTGGCACGCGCCGTGCGGATGTAGTCCTCTCCGAGGACCTCGAGCAGGTTGGCGCGGAGCAGGCGCGCGTAGACCGCCGCGAACGCCGTTGCGAGCACGAACCACGGCATGATCAGCGCCTCGGCCTTCGTGAAGAGGCTGCCTTCCGCCTGGTAGGCGCCGGAGCCGGGCAAGAGCGGGAACCGCCCGATGTCGTCGGAGAAGAGGTAGAGGACGACGAGGCCGAGCCAGTAGACCGGCGCGGAGATCGCGATCAGCGCGAGCGTCATCGAGAAGCGGTCGAGCACCGAGCCGCGCTTGACGGCGGAGATCATCCCGACCGAGAGACCGATGATCAGCCACACCACGACGGCGCCGGCGACCAGGAAGATCGTGTTCGGCAGCCGGTCGAGCAGCTGCGTGCGCACGTCGACGTCGTTGCGGTACGACCGCCCGAAGTCGAAGTGCAGGAAGACGTCCTTCATGTACTCCCAGTACTGCACGTAGAGCGGCCGGTCGAGCCCGAAGGTCTCGCGGATGCCCTGGAGGATCTCCGGCTCCGCGCGGCGGCCGGCGCGCAGCAGCGCCGGGTCGGCGCTCGGCAGCACGTTGAAGACGATGAACGTGATCCCGCTGACGACCCACAGCAGGAGCACTGTCCACAGCAGCCGGCGGGTGATGTAAGCGCCCATGCGGTTTTCGGGATCTTACGACTCGGCCGGCCCCGCGCGAGGCGGGGCCGGCCGGTGTCGTGAGTTCGCTCTCCTCGTTCCTACTTGATCGAGGAGAAGCTGAGGTCGAAGGAGTTCATGTACGCGTTGCCGACCGCGTTCACGTTCTTCGAGTGGATCAGGTTCGTGTTGTCCCAGATGAACGGGACAGCAGGGGCCTGCTCGGTGATCATCTTGTCGATCTCACCCCAGGCCTGGAACCGCTCGTCGCCCTTGAGCAGGGCGGCGTCATCCATGGCCTGGTCGATCTCGTCGTTCCTGAGGGCGCCCAGGTTGTTGTTGCCGCCCTCCGGTGAGTAGTTCGAGCCCTTGAACGTCGGCTCGAGCATCGACTGCGGGTCGTTGAAGTCCTTGAACCAACCCGCGGAGCCGCAGACGGCGACCTTCTTGGCCGGCTGCTGGCACCACTCCGTGTAGACCGCGTCCTGCGGCACCGTGCGGAGACGGATCTTGAAGCCGAGCTTCTCGAGCTGGGCCTTGGCGACCTCGGCCTGGGCCTTGCCCGGGTCGACGTTCGCCGTGACCATCAGCAGCTCTTCGCTGCCCTCGTACTTGCCCGAGGCGAAGCCCGCCTCCTTCATGTACTTCTCGGCGACGGCCATGTCGCCCTCGGGCTTGGCCAGGAAGTCGAACCCGGGGCCCTCCTCGCCACCGGCCTCCTCGAAGCCGGGGATGCCCGGCGGGAGGAAGTGCGTGCCGGGCTTGCCGACGAACTCGCCGCCGCGCGCCTTGATGGCCGCGGTGCGGTCGAACGCGGCGAGGATCGCCTTGCGGACGTTGATGTCGTCCAGCGGCTTGATCGTGCTGTTCAGCGGGAACCAGCGGAAGCCGCCGCCCGGGAGCGTGACGAGCTGATCCTTCTGACGCTGCACGACCCGCTTGAGCACCTGCGCCGGCGGGTTGGTGTCGAGGATCAGGTTCTGACCCTGGAGCACCTGGCGGCCGGACACGTTCGCGTCGGTCGCGTTCGTGCGCAGCAGGATCTCGTCGAGGTACGCGGGGCGGAAGTCCAGGCTCGCGTCCCAGTTCGGGTTGCGGACGAGCTGGATCGACTTGCCGGCCTTGTAGCCGGTGAGCTTGCCCGTGTCGTCGTTGGCGACCATGTACGGACCGCTGGAGACGACGTTCTCGTTGTACGTCGACGGGGACTCCTTGTCGAACTTCTCGGCGTACTCCTTCGGGATCGGGGTCGTCACCGGCATGATCAGGAACGCGGCGAAGCCCGGGCCCTGGGCCTGGGTCAGCTTGAACGTGATCTGGTTCGGGTTGTCGATGACGATGCCCGAGATGTCCTTGAGCGCGCCCGGCTCCTTCGGAGCGCCCTCGATGAAGTTGAAGTACGTCGTGTACTGGTTCGGCACGTTCTTGGTGAACGCGCGCTCGAACGCGTACTTGACGTCCTTCGCCTCGATCTCGCGGTTGACGGGCGGGCCGAACTTGATGCCCTTCTTGAGCTTGACCGTGACGGACTTGCCGTCCTCGGCGATCTGCGGCTCGCCGTCGGCGAGAGCGGGCTCCGCCTCGTCCGAGTCGGGCTTCGGCGCGTAGAGCGGGGTCTGGGTCGCGTAGATGATCTGGAAGCCGCCGGTGTAGTACGTCTGGCCCGGATCGAGGAAATCGGTGTCGGATGCGCCGAGCTGCTCGAGCTTGCCGCCCTTCTTGCCTTCCGTGGGTGAACCGTTGTCAGTGCTGCCGGAGCTGCCGCCATCACCTTCGTCATCGCCGCCACAGGCGACGACGAACAAGGTGAGGGCAACGAGCGCCAGGGCGGCGAGAAGCCGCAGAGGAGACCTGTTCATGCAGAGGTCCTTTCCTGGGTGTGTCCCATGAGATGGATGATGCGTGTCTTGGGTTGGATTACTTGGCAGTACGAGGATTCAGCGCGTCCTGCAGGCCATCGCCGACGAGGTTGAAGGCGAGGACTGTGAGCAGGAGCGCCAGGCCTGGGAAGGTCATGAACCACCAGGCGATGTCGAAGACGCCGACGGCGTCGGAGATCATCGAGCCCCAGCTCGGCGTTCCGGGTTGGATGCCGATGCCGAGGAACGACAAGGCTGCCTCGAAGAGGATGACCTGCGGAATGAGGATCGTGCCGTAGACGATGATCGGCGCGACGAGGTTGGGGAGGATCTCGCGGAAGATGATGCGGGGGTTCGAGGCGCCCAGCGACTTGGCCGCCTCGACGAACTCCTTCTCGCGCAGTGACAGCACCTGACCGCGGACGATCCGCGCCATGTACGGCCACAGGGAGAGCGCGATGACCGTCACCACGACGGTCAGGCCGGGCTCGATCGCGCCGCCGAGGCAACCGTCGGCGCACGCGACGCCGAGGCCGATCGCCAGCAGGAGCACGGGGAACGCGAGCATGACGTCCATCGCACGCGTGAGGATCGAGTCGGTGATGCCGCGGTAGTAGCCCGCGATCAGGCCCATCACCACGCCGACCACCACGATGATGGCCGTCGAGATGAACGCGACCTCGAGTGAGATGCGGGCGCCGTAGACGACGCGCGAGAGCACGTCGCGACCGCGCTGATCGACCCCGAGCCAGTTCTCGGACGTGGGGCCGGAGGGCGAGCCGAAGTCGTCGAGCAGGTCCGGGTTCTGGACGTTCGGATCCGGCGCGCCGACGACCTTGACGATCAGCGGCGCGAAGATCGCGACGAGCACGGCGAGCACGACGACGCCGGCAGCGACCATCGCCACCTTGTCCTTACGGAACCGCCGCCAGAAAAGCTGCAGCGGCGATCGCGCGGTGACCTGCTTACCGTCGACGACCCCCGTCTCTTCAATTGCAGCGCTCTCGGCGCCGGCGACCTCCGTCGGGCCTACGCTCGTACCCATGCGCGAGCCCTCATGCTCCGGTGTCCTGCTTCAGTTTGACCCTCCTTCAGAGCCAGAGACGGTACACGGTCAGTTACGGAACACCCCCCAACACGCCGTACCGAGGGGTTCGTTTCGACACCGTGTCTACGATGCCTGCTCTCGGCGCGGCCCCGATAGCTCAGCTGGATAGAGCGACTCCCTCCTAAGGAGTAGGCCCCTGGTTCGAATCCAGGTCGGGGCGCTTCAGGCGGGCGCGACGCCATACCCCTGTATCGGCTTCTGCGACGCACGGCCGGAGCGTGAGCGAACCACGGAGTAGGCCCTGGCTCGGGGCGCTGTCAGCGGAACCGGCGCATGATGAGCACGACGACGCCGATCACGACGGCGAGCGCGCCCACCTGCACGACCACGGTGACCAGCGTGCTCGAGTCCTCGGTCGCGCGGCGGAGGCCGCCGAACAGGACCGAGCCGCCGAGGAACGCGACGATCGTCCACAGCACCGTCGTGTTGCGGTCCATCAGCTCCGCCGCGGGGGCAGCGCCCACCAGGCTCGGACGCGCCCGCGCCAGCCCAGGCCCGCGGCGAGCTCGCGGCGGAACGCGCGGCGCTGGCCGGGCGTCGGCGGCAGGGCGGTGCCGTAGCGCGCGGCGCGCAGGGTGGCGAGGTAGGAGTCGGCGGCGCGGCCGCCGTGGAGCCGGTGCTCGAGCTCGACGAGCGTCATGCCGGGCGTGATGGGGCGCCCGGCGCGGCGCAGCGCGACGATCAGGTCGGCGACCGCGCGGTCGGCGGGCGGCACGCCGTCGCGCGCGCGGCGGCGGCGGCGGAGCAGCAGCACCGCGCCCGTGATCAGCGCGAGCAGGCCGAGGCCGGCGCCGGCGAGCAGCCACGGGCTCGGCCCGCTGTCGGTGGCGACCAGCCCCGGGCCCTCGCCCGTCGCGGGATCGAGCTCCCCGCGGGCGCCCGCCGGGTTGCGGGTGCCGGGCTGCGTCGCGGCGGCGTCGTCGCCGGAGTCGCCGGCGGCCTCGGCGCCCGGCTCGTCGAGCGCCGCGATCAGCGAGCGCGCGGGCGTCGCCGTCGGCGTGGGGTCGAACGTGACCCAGCCGATGCCGTCGAACCACGCCTCGACCCACGAGTGCGCGTCGCGGTCGCGCACCACCCACTCGCCCTGCCGGCGGCGGAAGCCGCCGGGCGAGAAGCCGGTCGCGACGCGGGCGGGCACGCCGCCGAAGCGCAGCAGCAGCGCCATCGCGCCCGAGAAGTGCTGGCAGTAGCCGGCCTTCGTGTCGAACAGGAAGTGCTCGAGCGGCACCTCGCCGGCGTCCGGCGCCGCGGGGCGCTCGTCGTAGCGGAAACCGCGCGCGAGGTAGGAGTCGACGCGGCGCACGAACTCGTACGGCGTGCGGGTGCCGCGCTTGAGCGTCTGCGCGAGCTGCCACGTCTGCCAGTACGGCGAGTTGCGCAGCGCCGGGACGCCGGGCTGGCTCGTGCCGTGGCGCTCGTTCTGGGCGAGCGGCGGGCCGACCACGGCGAACGGGCGCAGCTCGAGCCGCATCGACGTGACCGGGCGCGAGCGGAAGTCGTCGGGGTCGGGCAGCTCGGGGCGCAGGAGCGGCAGCACCATCTCGAGCGCGTCGGCCTGCTGGCCCTGCGCGCTCGAGCTCGCCGCCGACAGCTCGAGCGGGTTCGGGCGCGGCGCGTGGAAGCGCACGCGGTAGGAGTCGCCGGCCTTGAGCTCGCGGTCGGCCTGCCAGGTGCCGGGCGAGAACGTCGTCGTCGCCTCGCGGGCGCCGGCGTCGACGGAGAGCGTGGTGCCCGCGCCGGCGAACTGGTCACCGCGCAGCCCGCGCACCGTCACGCGCGCCTCGCCCGTCCACTGCGGGTGGGTGCTCCAGGCCTGCTCGAGGTCGGCCTCCGCGTCGGGCCCGAACGGGTCCGGCACCCCGCGCGTGACCCAGCGCTGGCCGTCGAAGTCCTCGAGGTTCTCGAGCTTCCAGTACTGCGCGCGCGGCGTCTTGATCCGCAGCATCTCGCGCCCCTCGCGCTGCCAGCGGATCGGGCCGTAGGAGTGCTCCCAGTCGAAGCGCACCGACGACGGCGTGCCGAGACCCTCGGCGAACGTGCGGTAGTCGAACCACGGGCCGTCGCGGTCGGCGGCGACGCTGAGCGGCAGCGCGCCGGCGAGCGCGAGGCCGCCGAGCACCGCGACTCCGAGGCCGGGGCGCAGCGGCAGCCGCTCGAGCCACAGGAAGCAGACGGTGAGCGCGGCGAGCGCGGCGCCGAAGACGAGGTCGCGCGTCGCGCCGACCGCCGTGATCGGGGTGATCGCGAGCACGAGCAGCACCGCGAGCGCGAAGAACGGGTAGCCGCGAGCGTCGCCGCGCGGCCACGCGGCGAGCAGCGCCGCGAGCGCCACCAGCAGCGCGCCGCCGAGGCGCAGCGTGACGTCGGGCCAGGGATCAGCGCCGCCGTAGGGGAGCGTGACGCCGCTCAGCGCCTCGAGCCCGCGGCTGACGCCGTTGCCGAGCTCGCCCCAGTGCTTGGGCTCGAGCAGCCGCGGCTCGAGCCCCGACGCGAGCGCCGCGAGCAGCAGCCCGAGCGCGCCGGCCAGCGCGGCGGCCGGGAGACGCAGGCGCGGCGGCAGCGTCGCGGCGGCGGCCACCGCCTCGCCGGCGAGCACGCCGGCCAGCACCCACGGCAGCGCGTCGGCCAGCCCGCCGCCCTCGATCATCCGCGCCCACTGGGCGGCGCCGAGCGTCGCGAGCAGGGCGAAGCCGAGCACCCGCGCGAGCGGAGCGGGCAGGAGCGCGGCGGGGCGCCGTTCGGGAGCCACGCCTACAGGATGCCCGATCGCGTCGCGGGGGCCCGCAGCGGGAAGCCTCCTCTCAATGGTCGCTTCCACCCTGATCGCGCTGCGCGACGAGCTCGCCGCCGCGCCGCTCGCCCTCGCGACGCCGCTCGCGCCCGAGGGTCGGCGCGTGCGCGACGAGCTCGCGGACCAGATCGACGACTACCTGCTCCCGCGCCTGCGCCAGATGGACGCGCCGCTGCTGATGGTGGTCGGCGGGTCGACGGGAGCGGGCAAGTCGACGCTGGTCAACTCGCTCGTCGGGGCGCCGGTGAGCGCCGCCGGGGTCCTGCGACCGACCACCCGGGCGCCCGTGCTCGTCTGCAACCCCGCGGACGTCCACTGGTTCGACGACGACCGCATCCTCCCCGAGCTGGCGCGCACGAGCGGCGGGCCCGCGGGTCCCGGCGGGCTCGAGCTCGCGCCCACCGACGCACTGCCGCCCGGGCTCGCGCTGCTCGACGCCCCCGACATCGACTCCGTCGTCGAGGCCAACCGCACGCTGGCCGGGCAGCTGCTCGCCGCCGCGGACTCGTGGCTGTTCGTGACCACCGCCGCTCGCTACGCCGACGCGGTCCCGTGGGACATGCTGCAGGCGGCGCGCGACCGCGGCACGGCGGTCTCGCTCGTGCTCAACCGGGTGCCGGCCGATGCGCGCGCGGAGGTCCCCGGGCACCTGCGCCAGATGGTGGCCGAGCGCGGCCTCGGCGAGACGGAGCTGCTCGTCGTCGCGGAGAGCGAGCTGGCCGACGGCCTGCTGCCGGCGGCGGCGCTCGCCCCCGTCCGCGGCTGGCTCGACGCGCTCGCGGCGGACGCCGAGGCCCGCGGCGAGCTCGTGCGGCGCACGCTCGCCGGCGCGCTCGACTCGGTGCCGCCGCGTGTGGGGAGCGTGGAGGCCGCGCTGGCGGAGCAGGCGGCGGCGGCCGGAGAGCTGCGCGACGGCGCGACGCGCGCCTACAAGAACGCGTGCGAGGAGGTCGACGAGACGGTGCGCAGCGGCTCGCTGCTGCGCGGCGAGGTGCTCGCCCGCTGGCACGAGGTCATCGGGACGGGCGACTTCATGCGCGGGCTGGAGAGCCGGGTGGGGTGGCTGCGCGATCGCGTGCGCTCGCTGGTGACCGGCGCGCCGCCGGCCGACGCCGAGCTCAAGAGCGCGGTCGGAAGCGGCGTGGACGCGGTCGTGGCGGCGGCGGCCGACCGCGCCGCCGAGCGCGCCGCCGCGACGTGGCGGTCACAGCCGGCCGGGCGGGCGCTGCTCGCGGGAACCACCCGGATGGACGCCGTCTCGGGCGAGCTGCACGAGCGCACCGAGGCGGCGGTGCGGGCGTGGCAGGGCCACGTCTTCGAGCTCGTCCGCGAGGAGGGCGCCGGCAAGCGCACGACCGCGCGGCTCGCGTCGCTCGGCGTCAACGGCGCGGGGCTGACCGTGATGATCGCGGTGTTCGCCCACACCGGCGGGCTGACCGGCGCCGAGGTCGCGGTGGCCGGCGGGACGTCGGCGGTCGGCCAGAAGGTGCTCGAGGCGATCTTCGGCGACCAGGCGGTGCGGTCGCTCGCCGAGCGCGCCCGCGAGGACCTGCTGGAGCGAGTCCGCGAGCTGCTCGCGGGAGAGCGGGCGCGCTTCGACCGGCTGCTCGACGGAGCCGAGCCGGATCCCGCGGCCGGCGAGCGGCTTGCGGCGGCGCTGCGGGCGTTCGAGGCGGCGCGCGCGGCGTGAGCAGCGCTCTCGACCGCCGCCTCGCCGCCCTGGCCGAGGCGGCCGAGCTGGCGGACGGCCGCCTGGAGCCGGGCGCGGTGACCGCCGCGCGCGCGGTCGTGGCGCGCGCCGGGCGGCGCCTCGGGCTCGGCGTCGAGGACACGGTCGTCGCGCTGGCCGGCCCGACCGGGGCGGGCAAGTCCTCGCTGTTCAACGCCGTGGCGGGCGCCGAGCTGGTGACCGCCGGGCGGCGGCGGCCGACCACCGCCACCGCGACGGCGGCGGTGTGGGGCGACGGCGCCGGCCCGCTGCTCGACTGGCTCGAGGTGCCGCGCCGCCACCGCGTCGCCGGCGACGGGCTCGGCGGGCTCGTCCTGCTCGACCTCCCGGACTTCGACTCCGTCGAGGCCGCCCACCGCGTCGAGGTCGACCGCGTGCTCGAGCTGGCGGATCTGGTCGTCTGGGTCCTCGATCCGCAGAAGTACGCGGACGCGTCGGTGCACGAGCACTACCTGCGGCCGCTCGCGGGCTACCGCGACACGATGCTCGTCGTCCTCAACCAGGCCGACCTGCTCGGGCGCGACGGCGTCGCCGCCGCCCGCGACGACCTCGGGCGGCTCCTGCGCGAGGACGGGCTCGACGGCGTGCCCGTGCTCACCGCCTCCGCGACGACCGGCGACGGCGTCGACCGGCTGCGCGACGCGCTCGCGAAGCGAGTCGCCGCGCGCGAGGCGGCCGTGGCGCGGCTGCGCGCGGACGTCGACGGCGCGGCGGGCGGCCTCGCGGCGGGCTGCGACGGCAAGGCCCGCGGGGTGGCGCGCGCCGATCGCGCCCGCCTGCTCGCGGCGCTCGAGGAGGCGGCCGGCGTGCCGGCGGTCGTGCGCGCCGTCGAGCGGGCGCACCGCCGCCGTGGCTCGCTCGCCACGGGCTGGCCGCTCGTCCGCTGGGCGCGGCGGCTGCGCCCCGACCCCATGGCGCGCCTGCACCTGTCCGACCGTCCCGACTCTGCGCAGCGCACGTCATTGCCCGGCGCCGACCGGGGTGCAGCGCGCGGAGGTCAGCGCGGCCGGCCGCGCGCTCGCGGCCGGTGCGGCGGACGGCTTGCGCGATCCGTGGCCCTCGCTCGTGCGCAGCGCCGCCACCGCGGCGGAGGACGAGCTCCCCGAGCGCCTCGACCGCGCCGTCGCCGGGACAGAGCTGCCGGCGCGCACGCCGCGCTGGTGGGCGGTCTTCGGCCTCCTGCAGCGGGCGCTCGTCCTCGCCGCCGCCGCCGGCGCGCTGTGGCTCGTCGCGCTCGCGGGGCTCGGCTACCTGCAGCTCGAGGACGCCATCCCGACGCCGGACGTCGCGGGCTTCCCGCTCCCGACGGTGCTCCTGCTCGGCGGCCTCCTCGCCGGGCTGCTGCTGGCCGCCCTCACCCGCTACGCCAACGGCGTCGGCGCACGGCGGCGCGGCCGCCGCGCCGCCAAGGCGCTGCGCAGCCGCGTGGAGGACGTCGCGGAGACGGGCATCCTCGCCCCCGTGCGGGAGGAGCTCGCCGCCCGCGAGCGCCTGTGCGCCGCGGTGGCCGAGGCCAGGCGCTAGGCGTCGGGCCGGTCCGGATACACGTCGTCGATCGTCGCCAGCGACACGTAGGGCGCGCCGCCGGACGCCGCGGCGATCGCCTCCGCGCCGCCGGCCAGGCGGTCGAGGATCGCGACGACGCCGCAGATCTCGTGCCCGGCCTCGCGCACCGCCTCGATCGCCTGCACGGTCGAGCCGCCGGTGGTCACGACGTCCTCCACGATCAGGCAGCGCTCGCCGGGCTCGAGGTCCGGCCCCTCGATGCGGCGCTGCAGCCCGTGCGCCTTCGTCTCCTTGCGCACGAAGAACGCCTTCACCTCCGCGCCGCCGGCGAGCGCCGCGCAGGCGGGCGCGTCGGCGCCCATCGTGAGCCCGCCGACCGCGGTCGCGCGCAGCCGCGCGGCGTGCCCGGAGACGAGCTCGGCGAGCGCGCGGAAGCCCGGCGGGCGGAGGATCGCGCGCTTCGCGTCGACGTAGTACTGGGCGGTGCGCCCGGACGTCAGCGTGACCTCGCCGACGATCAGCGCGTGGCGGCGCAGCTCTTCGCGGAGGGTGGTCGCGGGGTCCATGGCCGCCCGCGATCCTATGATCCGCACCCGATGGAGCACCGGTTCGGCCGAGCGGCACCGTTCGCCCTCGGCATGGAGGAGGAGCTGCTGCTCCTCGACCCGGCCAGCGGGCTGCTCGCGGCCACCTCCAGCCGGCTCGTCCCGGACGTGGACCCGCCGGCCGGCACCGTCATGCACGACGTCTACGAGGCGCTCGTCGAGACCGCGACGCCGATCGTGCCGGACGCGATCGCGGGCGGGCGCGCGCTGGAGGCGCTGCGGGCGGCGATCCGCGCGGCCGGCGGCACGGTCGCCGGCGCGGGCATCCACCCCGCGGGCCCGTTCGGCGACGCGCCCCACGTCATCTCCGAGCGCTACCGCGACATCGGCGACCAGATGCGCGGGCTGCTGCGGCGCACGCCGACCTGCGCGCTGCACATCCACGTGGGCATGCCCGATCCCGAGACCGCGATCCGCGCCTTCAACGGCATGCGCCACCACCTGCCTGCGCTGCAGGCGCTCGCCGCGCACTCGCCCTACTGGCACGGCATCGACTCCGGCTTCCAGACCGCGCGGGCGCAGCTGTTCCGCGGCTACCCGCGCGCCGACATCCCGCGCGCGTTCGCCGGCTGGGAGGACTACTGCGCAGCGATGGAGACGATGGTGGCCGCCGCCGACGTCGACGACTACACGTTCTTCTGGTGGGACCTGCGCCCGCACGCGAAGCTGGGCACGCTGGAGATCCGCGCCATGGATGCCCAGGCGCGGCTGGGCTCCGTCTGCGGGCTCGCCGCGCTCGTGCACGGGCTCGCGCTCGCCGCCGCGCACGAGCCGGCCGTGGCGGAGCCGCTCCCGCGCGAGGTGCTCGTCGAGTCGAGCTTCCGCGCCGGCCGCGACGGGCTCGCCGCCGCCGTCTGGCACGACGGTGCGCTGCGTCCGGTGCGCGAGCGGATCGCGGCGGCCGTCGCGCTGGCTCGCGCCTACACGCCCGCGGAGGCGGCGCTCGAGGAGGTCGAGCGGATCGTGCGCGAGGGCAACGGCGCCGACCGCATGCGCGCCGCCCACGGCGAGGGCGGGATGCCGCGCGTGCTGCACCGGCTCATCGCTGAGTCCGCTGAACCCCTGGGAGTGCCGGCACCCGCCGCATGACCGCGACGCTGACGGCGACCGACGCCGCGGCGGCCCCGACCACGATCAGGATCGCCGGCGCCACCGGGATCTCCTTCGTGGCGGCGAACGAGATCGCGTTGTTGATCGCGTGCAGCGCGATGCACGGCAGCAGCGAGCCGGTCTGCGCGAACAGCAGGCACAGCAGCACGCCGAGGATGACGAGCACGCCGACGGTCTCGATCGGCGAGCCGGAGACGTGCACGAGCCCGAAGACGATGCCGGTCGCGAGCGCGCCGCCGATCACGCCGGCCTTCTCGCGCAGCACGCCGAAGACGAAGCCGCGGAAGAACAGCTCCTCGGTCAGCGGCGCCACGAACGTGAGCAGCACGCCGTAGCCGACCAGCGCCGCGATCGACTCCTCCTCGCGCAGGTCGCGCGTGAGCTCCTGCTGGTCGGGCTCGCCGACCGCCGAGATGTAGATCGCGGTCAGCGTCCAGAAGGCCGCGAACGTCAGCAACGTCCAGCCCACCGCGGGGCCGAACCGGACCGGCCGCAGGCCGAACGAGGCGGGCGTGAGCCCGTGCGCCCACAGCGACGCGAACGCGAGCGCGGCGACGATCAGCGCGAGGTCCTGCACGAGCGTCGCCGAGATCACGAGGCCCGGGGGCCCGCCCGCGGTGACGTTGCCGCCGCCCGCCTCGACCCCGGCGGCGATCAGCAGGTAGGCCATCGTCGCGACGATGAACGCGCACAGCATCGCCGCCAGCGGCGCCCACACCGGCACGGCGGCGAGCGACCCCGGCGGGTCCGGGCGCTCGGCCGGGACGATGCCCTCCGGCACCTCCGGGTGCGTGTGCAGCGACACCTGGGGCTCGGGAGGCGGAACGCTCGTCATCGCTGCGGATCCACTCTACGCACAGAGCGCCGGCAGCTCGGCGAGCGAGGCGATCCGCAGCACGCCGGGCGCCGCGCCGTGCGATCCGTCGCGGTCGATCAGCACCGGGGTCAGCCCGGCCGCGCGGGCGCCGCCGACGTCGGCCTCGACGTCGTCGCCGACGTGCAGCGCCTCCTCCGGCGTCGCCCCCGCGAGCGCGAGCGCGCGCGCGAACATCTCCGGGTCCGGCTTGGGCACCCCGACCTCGGCCGAGGAGAGCGCGCCGTCGAGCAGCGGTGTCAGCCCGGTCGCGGCGAGCTGCTCGTGCAGCGAGATGTCCCAGTTGGAGGCGGCCACGAGGCGGACGCCGGCCGCGCGCAGCTCCCGCAGCGCCGGGACCGCGTCGGGGAACGGCTCGAAGCGGATCGCCGCCAGCAGCGCCTCGGTGAGCGCGTCGAGGTCGAGCTCCGGCCGCTCGAGCGCGTCGCGCAGCACCTCCGCGCACGCGCGCCGCAGCGCCGCCAGGCCGGCCGTGTCGCGCCCCATCCACAGGTGCGCGCGGTAGTAGGCGATCTCGGCCTTCATCGCCCGGCCCGCCTCGGCCTCGGAGATGTCGACCGCGAGCCGGTTGCGCAGCTCCGCGCGCAGGCGCGGCGCGGGCGGCGTCAGCTCGAGCAGGGTGCCGAGGGCGTCGATCGTGATCGCACGGATAGGCTGCCGCGCCATGCCGGCGGCCACTGTACGACTCCCCGTGGCCGGGTTCTGGGCCGACAACAGCGACGTCGTCACGGCGGTGCTGTCGATCGTGCTCGCGCTGGTGGTCGCCACCCTCCTCGACCGCTACTTCGCCCGCCGCGGCCACCGCCTCGCCGCCGCCGTCTCACGGGGCGAGGTCAGCCCCGTGCTCGACACCCGGCTGCGCTTCCTGCGGCGGCTGATCTACGCGACGATCCTGCTGATCGGCGTCGCGATCGCCGCTTCGCAGTTCACCGGCGTCTCCAAGCTCGCCGCCAGCATCCTCGCGTCGGGCGCGCTCGCCGCGGCGATCATCGGCTTCGCCGCGCGCCAGACGCTCGCCAACGTGGTCGCGGGGATCATGCTCGCGATCACGCAGCCGCTGCGGGTCGGCGACTGGGTGACGTTCGAGGAGCACTACGGCGTCGTCGATGACGTGCGCCTCAACTTCACCGTCCTGCGCACCGCCTCCGACCAGCGCGTGATCATCCCCAACGAGCGGCTCGCCGCCGGGATCCTGCGCAACGACACGCTCGGCTCCGACTCGATCGGCCTCGACGTCTCGGTCTGGCTGGCCCCGGGGGCCGACACCGACCGCGCGCTCGCCGCGATCGAGGAGGAGACCGGGAGCGAGGCATCGGTCGCCGAGATCACGGCCGAGGGCGTCCGCATCACGGTCGGCGGCGACCCCGTGCCGCCGCCGCAGAAGGGCCCGCGGCAGGCCGAACTGCGCGCGCAGTGCCTGAAGCGGCTGCGCGCCGAAGGCCTGCTGGAAGGGAATCCCGCTCAGTAGGCGAATTCGGCAGGGCTACACTCGATGGTTCGCGCTTCGTTATGGAGCGCGTCACAGCATGAGCCGGTCGCAACGCAACAGGCGACGACGCCGCGGCCGCGGTCGCCCTCGGAACAAGGCCTTCCTCGCCCTCACGGTCGTCCTGGTGCTCGTCGCCCTGGCCGGCCTGTCCGCGGTCGGTTACGTGATCTCGATCGCATCCTCCGCGCCGCCGCTGAACTCGCTCAAGCCGCGCGACCTCGGCTCGCAGTCCGAGGTCCGCGCCGCCGACGGCACGCGCCTCGGCTTCATCCAGTCCAACGAGCTGCGCCGCCCGGTCGAGGGCGACCGCATCCCCAAGTCGCTCAAGGACGCCACGGTCGCGATCGAGGACGAGCGCTACTACCACCACGAGGGCGTCGACTACCCGGGCATCGTGCGCGCCGCGGTCAAGAACCTCTCCAACCGCAAGACGGTGCAGGGCGGCTCGACGATCACGATGCAGCTGATCCGCAACCTCTACATCACGAAGGAGCGGACCTACCAGCGCAAGATCCGCGAGGCCAAGCTCGCCGAGGAGCTCGAGAACGAGCAGAGCAAGGCGTGGATCCTCGACGAGTACCTCAACACGGTCCCGTTCGGGACGATCGGCGGCCAGACCGCGGTCGGCGCCCAGGCGGCGTCGCGCATGTACTTCGGGAAGTCGGTCGAGAACCTCAAGGTGCACGAGTCGGCGCTGCTGGCCGGCCTGCCGCAGGCGCCCAGCACCTACTCGCCGGTGCGCTCGCCCGAGAAGGCCGAGGCCCGCCGCAACGAGGTGCTCGGCAAGATGGCCGAGCTCGGGATGATCCAGCCGGAGACCGCGCGGGCCGCGATGAAGCGCGGGCTCGGCGTGAAGCCGTCGCGCTACTTCACCGGGCGCCGCGAGTCGTTCTTCTTCGACTACGTCAAGGACGAGCTGATCAAGGAGTACGGCGCGAAGACCGTGCGCAAGGGCGGGCTGCGCGTCGACACGACGATCGACCTCAAGAAGCAGCAGGCCGCGCGCGCCGCGATCAACGGCCGCCTGGCGGGCATCGGCCCGTCGTCGGCGATCGTCACGATCGACCCGAAGAACGGCTACATCAAGGCGATGGCGTCCTCGTCGGACTACGGCAAGTCGAAGTTCAACCTCGCCGCCCAGGGCCACCGCCAGCCCGGCTCCGTGTTCAAGATCATGACCCTGATGACGGCCCTGCGGAAGGGCGTCAACCCGGACTCCACGAGCTACGTCTCCAAGCCGCTGAAGTTCAACGACCCGCAGTGGGGGCCGATCGAGACGAAGACGTACGACAACTCCTACCGCGGCTCGATGAGCCTCACGGGGGCGACGCTCGCGTCGGACAACACCGTCTACATGCAGCTCGCGCTCGACCTCGGGCCGCCGGAGGTCAAGCAGACCGCGATCGACATGGGGATCCGCACGAAGCTCGACGGCTACCCGGCGGAGTCGCTCGGCGGCCTCACGCTCGGCGTCTCGCCGCTGGAAATGGCGAACGCGTTCGCGACGATCGCCTCCGGGGGCATGCGCAACCGCCCGACCGCGATCACCAAGGTCACGTTCCCGGACGGCTCGTCCGAGCTGCCGCGGCGCTTCAAGGTCAAGCGCACGCGGGCGTTCGAGGACGGCGTGACCGCCAAGGCGACGGAGATCCTCGTCAAGAACATCCAGGGCGGCACCGGCGGGAAGGCCAACATCGGCTGCCCGGCCGGCGGCAAGACCGGCACCACCGACTCGTTCAACGACGCGTGGTTCGTCGGCTTCACCCCGCGCCTGTCCACGGCGACGTGGGTCGGCTACCCCGACGCCCAGGTCGAGATGCAGACCGAGTACCACGGCGGCTCGGTCGCCGGCGGCACGTTCCCGGCCGAGATCTGGGGCGATTACATGAAGGCCGTCAAGGGCAAGTTCTGCGGCGACTTCGCGCCGCCCAAGACCCCGTTCCAGTCCTCGGCCTTCTTCGGCAAGTACTCGCGCGGCGGCGGCAGCGGCACGGGTGGCAGCTACGACCCGAACTCGAACGGCACGGGCGCCTTCACGCCCTCCGCGCCCGTCGCGCCGGAGCCCGAGACCGACGAGAAGCCGGAGAACGGCGGCGGCGGCGGGAACGACGACGCGGGCGGCAACAACGGCGCCGGCGGCAACGAAGGAGGCGACTTCGACCCCGATCTGTACGAGTCGCCGCCCCAGGGCCCACCGGCCGGCGGTGGCGACCCGGCCGGCGGGGCGCCGGCGCCCAACGGTTGACCGCGGCCGGACCCCTGGTATAAATCCGCGGTCGGCCCGTCCATCGGGCGGTTTGAGCATGCGGGAAGGCAGTGCCTGAAGCACCACCTCGCGCATAGAGAGTCAGAGTGAGGAGGTGTTGTATGGCAACTGGTGTCGTGAAGTGGTTCAGCGACGAGAAGGGCTTCGGGTTCATCACTCCCGATGACGGAGGGAAGGACGCGTTCGTGCATTTCTCGGGGATCGCGGGTGACGGATTCCGCACACTCGCCGAGGGCGCGAAGGTCGAGTACGAGCTGGGTGAGTCCGGTAAGGGCCCCCAGGCGACCAACGTCAGGGTCGTCTAATTGCCCAAGGAAGAGAAGGTCGAGTTCGAAGGCGAGGTGATCGAGGCGCTCCCGAACGCGATGTTCCGGGTGCAGCTCGACAACGGCCACGTCGTCCTCGGACACGTCGCGGGCAAGATGCGCCGATTCCGCATCCGGATCCTCCCGGGGGATCGGGTGCGAGTCGAGGTGTCGCCGTACGACCTCGACCGCGCGCGGATCGTCTACCGACATCGGTGAGCTCGCGCTGATCGACGCGATCGGGGCGGCACTCGAGCGCCGCCCCGGCTCGCGCGTCGTGCGCTGGCTCGGGGATGACGCCGCCGTCGTGCGCGCCGGCGGGCTCGCCGTCACGTCCGTCGACGCGATGGTCGAGGGGACGCACTTCGTGCTCGGCCCGCGCTGCGGGCCGGAGGACGTCGGGCACCGCGCGCTCGCGGGCGCGCTGTCGGACCTCGCCGCGATGGGCGCCGCCCCCGGCGAGGCGTACCTGTGCGTCGTGCTCCCGCCCGCGTTGCGCGAGGACGACGTGCTCGCCCTGCACCGCGGGGCGGAGGCGCTCGCGCGCAGGTCGGGGACGACGATCGCGGGCGGCGACCTCGCGCGCGGGCCCGCGCTCGTCGTGGCGGTGACGGTGGTCGGCTGGGCCGACGACGAGCGCGAGCTCGTGGGCCGCGACGGCGCGCGCCCCGGCGACCTCGTCGGCGTGACCGGCGCGCTCGGGGGGTCGGCGGCCGGCCTGGCGGTGCTCGAGGGCCGGGCGCCGGGCGACGACGCACTGGTCGAGCGCCACCTGCGGCCGCAGCCGCGGCTCGCGGAAGGGCGCGTGCTGGCTCGCGCCGGCGCGAGCGCGATGCTCGACCTGTCCGACGGCCTGGCCTCGGACGCGCGGCGGCTCGCCGAGGCGAGCGGCCTGACGCTCGCGCTCGACGCCGCCGCCCTGCCGCTCGCGCCGGGCGTGCGCGAGGTCGCGGAGGCCCTGGGGCGCGACCCGCTCGAGCTCGCCGCCACCGGCGGTGAGGACTACGAGCTGTGCGCCTGCGTGCCGGCCGCGCGTCGCGCGGAGGGTGAGGCCGCCGGTCTCACGTGGGTCGGCGAGGCCGTCGAGGGCCCCGCGGACGTCACGTGGGGGTCAGCCGCGCCGGGCGCCGAGCGCTGGCGCGGCTGGGAGCACTAGCGCTTCGGTGAGACCCCGCCGGCGGCGAGGCGCTCGAGGATCGCCGCCGCCACGAGGCGCGGGTCCACGTCGTAACCGCTCTTTTGCAGACGCTCACGCATCTTCTCCACTTCCATCTTCCGTGCGGGGGCAAGTTCGGGATCTGGGCAGGCGATGGTCCGGACTTCCCGTCCGAAACGTCCGGCTGCCTTCGCGACGAGCTCGTCGAGCGCGTCGTGTCGGTGTTGGTATCGGAGTGCTGTGGTCATCGCATGAGCTAGATCGACAGGGGTTCGACGATCGCTCATCGGGTCCTCACCTGATCCGTTTTCTGACACGTCAGGCAAGGCGGTCACCGCGGGGCCGTGTGTCGACCAGACGGGCGAACACGACGATCCGTTTTGCGGCGGAATACAGCGGGTGGCAGGCGGAGAGCACGAGGCGGTCGTAACCGACCCGCTGCGTCACCCAGGTGGCGGTCGGCGCGACGATCCGCTCACGCTCGACCTCGTAGACGAAGCGCCCGTACGGCATGCGCACCTCGATGCGATCGCCGCGCTCGAGCCGGTCGAGCCGCCGGAACGGCGCGCCGTAGGTCGTGCGGTGCCCGGCGATCGCCACGGTGCCGCGCGCGCCGGGCAGCGGAGTGCCCGGGTAGTGCCCCGGCCCGCGGCGCAGGCTGGCCCCGTCGGTGCCGGCCACGACGACGGAGGAGACGCCGATCGCGGGCATGCGGATGCGCCCCAGCGGCTGGCCGTCGTCGGCGCGGCGGTTGAGCGTGCGGGCGGCGTAGGCGAGCTTGCGATCGAGCGTGCCCAGGCGCGAGAGCACCGCGCGGTCCGCGTCGGTCGGCTCCGTCCCCTCGAGCTTGGCGAGGTCGTCGTCGAGCCGGCCCTGCTCGAGCTTCGCGTAGAGCGCCGAGACCGGCTCCTGCCACACGAGCGTGATGACGGCGTCGGCGAGCAGCAGCGCGCCGACGACGAGCAGCAGACTGGACAGCGGCTTGAGGAAGCGGCGCACGGCTTCGATTATCACTTGAGGGCGGACTCGGTCCCGCCGAGCGAGCCCGGGCCGGCGTAGCCGATCGGGCCGCGGGTGGTGATCGGGTCCGGCTCGGCGCCGCGCACGACGCGGCGGCGCGTGCGGACGATCGCCACGACGGCGACGAGGCAGCCGGCCAGCAGCGAGAGGATCGCCGCGCCGACGATCGTCACGTGGCCGCCGGCCGTGATCAGCACCGCGAGCCACGCGAGCTCCAGCGGGCCGAGCGCCAGCGCGAGCGCGTAGTGCACGACCATCAGCAGCGGCAGCACGAGCCCGATCGCCACGAGCGCGAAGCGCATCCGGCTCGACGTCTCCGTGCCCGGCGCCGCGGCGAACAGCCAGCCGTGCGCGGCGGGCACCAGCAGCGCGGCGGCGAACGGGTTGACCGCCCACACGACGACCGCGAGCACCGTGATGACGAGCCCCAGCGCCGCAGCGGCGCCCCCGGCCGACACGCTCGCGGGCAGGCCGAGGCGGCCCAGCAGGGGCCGCCGGACGCCGAGCCACGCCAGCGCGAGCACGATCGGCGCGGAGGCGAGCGCCGCGATGTTCCAGCCCTCCAGCGGCAGCGTGCTCGGCAGCACCGGACCGAGCGGGGCGTCGAGCGCGCCGGTCAGGCCGAGCAGGCGGATCCACACCCAGGCGAGCGTGAACGGGAGCGCGCCCGCGGCGACCCAGCCCAGCCAGCGCGCGACCGGGAGCCGGCGGCGGCGGGCGGAGAAGAAGCCGTCGACCGCGGTCAGCAGCGGCGGCAGCAGCAGCGTCCCCACGAGCAGCCGGATCGCCCAGTCCGGCAGCAGCCGCTTGACGGTCACGATCCCGCGCGGCTCCTCCGCGAACGGGCTCTCGTCGCCGGCGCGCGAGATGCGCCCGTCGAGCGCGGTGATCGCGCGCAGCGCGGAGCGGCCCATCGCGTCGAGCCGGTTCTCGGAGACCGGCGTGCGCGGCCCGGGGCCGAGCTCGCCCGAGGACTGCAGGAGCACGGCGGGCAGCCCGGCCCGCGCCGCCTCGCCCTGCTCGGACACCGTCAGCGGCAGCGCCCGCCGCGCCCACTGGCCGATCGCGCGCGAGCCGCCCGCCTGCACCCCGGCCTCGCGCCGCACGGCGCTCTCGAGCGTGCGGCGGATCGCCATCGGCGCGCCGTCCTCGCCGTTCGACCACGGCACGATCCACGGCTTGCGCGTGTCGCGGCCCGCCAGGTCGCCGAGCACGATCGCGGCGTCGACCGGCCCGTCGGCGATCTCCGCGAACGCGCGCGCGCCCGCGGCACCGCCGCTGCCGCCGGAGGTCGAGACGAGCACGAGCGTCGACGAGAGGTCGCGGACCTTGAACAGGCGGGCCATCTCGAGCAGCGTCGCGGTGCCCGACAGCTCCGCCAGCGCCGGCGAGCCGCGGGCGTCGCGGTGCGCCATCACCACGATCCGCCGGCTCGACAGGCCCGGCCGCACGCCGACGACGGTCTCGAGCTCCTGCCGCCCGTCGATCGTGCGCTCCTCCAGCGCGCTGCGCGAGACGCGGAAGCCGTTGGCGCGCAGCGTCTCCTCGACGCGGTCGGCGAGCGCGCGGTCCGCGTCCGAACCAGGCCGGCGGCGCGGGAACTCCTTGCCCAGCTCGCCGAGCAGCGTGAACGCGCGTCCGGCGTCGAACCCCGCGGGCGCGAACGGCGTCGTCGCCCCGCCGGGGCGGTCGGCAAGCGAGAAGGCGGCGACGAACAGCGCGATCAGGGCCGGTGCGAACGCCGCCCGGTAGACCCTGACGTCAAGCACAGAAACGAGGGTATCCGCGACCGAGGCCTACTCTTTGACAACCGTGTCAGAGCGCGCTCCGCGGATCCTGCTCGTCGACGACGAGCAGCCGATCCAGACCCTGTTGTCGTTCCCGCTCCAGCGCGACGGCTACGAGGTGATCGCGGCGAGCGACGGCCAGGAGGCGCTCAACCGCTTCGCCGAGCAGCCGTTCGACCTCGTCGTGCTCGACCTCATGCTGCCGAAGGTCGACGGGCTCGAGGTGTGCCGGCGCATGCGCGCCCGCTCGCAGGTGCCGATCATCATGCTGACCGCGAAGTCCGAGGAGATCGACAAGGTCCTCGGGCTCGAGCTCGGCGCGGACGACTACATCACCAAGCCGTTCTCGATGCGCGAGTTCCGCTCGCGCGTGAAGGCGGCGCTGCGGCGCGCGGGGATGGCGCGCGTGCACGAGGCCGGCGACACGCCGCTCGAGATGCGCGACCTCCGCATCGACCCGGCCAAGCGCGCCGTCACGCTGCGCGGCGACACCATCCCGACCACGTTCGTGGAGTTCGAGATCCTGAGCGCGCTCGCCTCGAGCCCGGGGCGGGTGTTCACGCGCGACATGCTGCTCACGCGCGTGTGGGGCGATTCGGCCTACCGCGACCCGCGCACCGTCGACGTCCACATCCGCCACCTGCGCGAGAAGCTCGAGGCCGACGCCAAGGAGCCGGAGTACATCTTCACGGTGCGAGGGGTCGGCTACCGCTTCCGCGACGAGGACTAGCGAACCGGCATGCGCTCGCTGACCAACCGGCTGGCGCTGATCTTCGGGCTGATCGTCCTGACCGCGATCGGGATCGTCTACTTCGCGCTCGTGCCGCAGCTCGAGGAGCGCCTGCGCGACCAGAAGCTCGACCGGCTCGCCGACGACGGCGAGCGCTACGCGGTGCCGCTGCGCCGGCTCGTCGGGTCCGACGCGCCCCAGCCCGACCTCGCGCGCGAGGTGCGGCTCGTGGCCACGCGCGCGAGCGCGGAGGTCAACGTGCTCGGCGTCGTGGCCGGCTCGGAGGACTCGCTGTTCGTGCTCGCCGACTCCGACGCCGGCGGCGTCGAGATCGACGACGTGCAGAGCGTGGCCGAGGCCGCGCTCGCCACCGGCCGCACCGCGCGCGCCACCGAGCCGACGCGGATCGGGCGCCAGGCGCTCGTCGCCGAGCCGCTGATCGTCGACGGCCGCACGCGCGGCGTCGCGGTGTTCGCCGACGCGCTGACCGACGTGCAGGACAACGTCGCGCTGATCCGCAACCGGATCCTCGTCGCCGGCGCCGTCGCGTTCCTGATCGCCGTGCTCGCCGGCTACCTCGTCGCGCGCGCGCTCGCCGCGCGCGTGAAGCGCCTCGAGCGCGCGGTCCGCAAGGTTGCCGCCGGCGACTTCTCGGGGCGCATCGAGCCCGACTCCGACGACGAGCTCGGCCAGCTCGGCGCCGCCTTCGACGACATGCAGCAGCAGCTCGCGCGGCTCGACCACGCGCGCAAGCAGTTCATCGCGCAGGCGTCGCACGAGCTGCGCACGCCGCTGTTCTCGCTCGGCGGCTTCCTCGAGCTGCTCGAGGACGAGGAGCTCGACGAGGCCACGCGCCGCCAGTTCCTCGACCACGTGCGCGCCCAGACCGAGCGGCTGAGCCGGCTCGCCACCGAGCTGCTCGACC
The DNA here is from genome assembly GCA_963811595.1 of uncultured Solirubrobacteraceae bacterium. Taxonomy (GTDB): domain Bacteria; phylum Actinomycetota; class Thermoleophilia; order Solirubrobacterales; family Solirubrobacteraceae; genus DASQFQ01. The sequence continues at coordinate 58,170 of CAWERW010000006.1, read as the reverse complement.
TCTCGCGGCTCGAAGCGGGCGCGCTCGAACTCCGCACGGAGCCGACCGACGTGCACCAGCTCGCCCGCGACGTCGTCGGCGAGTTCACGCCGCTGGCAGCGCAGCGCGGCTCCGAGCTGCGCGTGCAGCTGGCGGGCGAGGCGATCGAGATCGAGTGCGACCCTGAGCGGGTCGCGCAGGTCGTTCGTATCCTCCTTGACAACGCGTTGATGCATACGCCCACGGGGACCGGCGTCGTCGTTTCGGCCGCGCGGGAGAACGGGCAAGTGACCCTGGAGGTCTCCGACTCCGGCCTCGGCATCCGCCGCCAGACCATGCCTCACATCTTCGAGCCCTTCTTCACGTCCTCCGACCGCGCCCAAGGCGCCGGCCTCGGGCTTGCGATCGCGCGCGAACTGGCCGAGCGCATGAGCGGCGAGCTGTCCGTGCGCTCGGTGCCGGGCTCGACCACCTTCGCGCTGAAGCTCCCGGCATGAGGCGGCTCGCGGGACTGCTGGTGTGCGCGTTCCTCGCGGGGTGCGGCGGCGGCGGATCCGACGACAGCGGCGACGCCGGTAAGACCAAGACGACGACCACGCGCGTCGAGGTGCTCGAGGACGTCCCGGCCGCCGAGGGCGAGCGCCGCACGAGCTTCGACCCGCGGGCGATCTACCGCGACGAGGCGCCGGGCGTCGTGACGGTGATCTCGCTGTTCAACGGCCAGGGCCTCGACTCGATCATCCCGGGCGGCAACGAGGAGGAGTCCGGCGGCGTCGGCTCGGGCTTCGTCGTCTCGCGCAACGGCGAGATCGCCACCAACGCCCACGTGGTGACGACCGGCGAGGGCGACGAGATCCGCCGCGCCAGCCAGGTCTACGTCGAGTTCGCCGACGGCAACCAGGTCGAGGCGAAGATCGTCGGCCACGACCCCAACGCCGACATCGCGCTGCTCAAGGTCGATCCCAAGGGGCTGACGCTGCGGCCGCTGCCGCTGGCGCGCTCCGACGCCGTGCAGGTCGGCACGCCGGTGGCGGCCATCGGCTCGCCGTTCGGGGAGAAGCAGTCCCTGTCGGTCGGCGTCGTGTCGGCGATCGACCGCGCGATCCGCTCGCTGACCGAGTTCCAGATCTCCGGCGCGATCCAGACCGACGCCGCCATCAACCCGGGCAACTCCGGCGGCCCGCTGGTCGACGGCCGCGGGCGCGTGATCGGCGTCAACCAGCAGATCAAGTCGCGCTCCGGCGGCGGCGAGGGCGTCGGCTTCGCGGTGCCCGCGGACGTCGTGCGGCGCTCGCTCGACGGGCTGCGCAAGACCGGCGAGGTCAAGTACGCCTACCTCGGCGTGCAGTCGGTCGCGCTCTACCCGCAGCTCGTGAAGCGCTTCGACCTCCCGGTCAAGGAGGGCGCGTGGCTGCAGGTCGTCCAGCCCACCGGGCCGGGCCAGGAGGCGGGGCTGCGCGGCGGGAAGGGCGAAGTGCGCTTCCAGGCGCGCACGTTCTCCGAGGGCGGGGACATCATCACGCGCATCGACGACCGCCCGATCCGCGATCCTGACGATCTGTCAGAAGCGGTCCAGCTGTTCGATCCGGGCCGCAAGGTGACCGTCGAGGTCTACCGCGACGGCGAGAAGCGCGAGGTCGAGCTCGAGCTCGGCGAGCGGCCGCTGAATCCCCCGCGAGAGCCGAGCGGATGAGCGGGCGCACGTCGGCTATGGTGCCCCCGCCTCACCCCGACTAGGAAGGTCGTTCAGGAGTGCTCCAGCCCGTCGCCATGGCTCACAAGAGCCTGGCGGACTACACCCACATCGTCGGTCGCCCGCTGGTCGAGGAGATCCGCGAGCTCGCCGAGCCGCTGAAGGGCACGCGGGTCGTGCAGCTCAGCGCGACGGCGTTCGGCGGCGGCGTGTCGGAGATCCTCTACACGCTCATCCCGCTCATGCGCGACGTGGGGCTCGAGGTCGAGTGGCAGGTCATCTACGGCCGCGAGGAGTTCTTCAACTCGACCAAGATCATGCACAACGCGCTCCAGGGCAACCCGCAGGACCTGACGGAGGAGCAGTGGGCGACCTGGTTCCAGTACAACGAGATGAACGCGCGCGAGCTCGAGCGCGGCTGGGACATCTGCCTCGTGCACGACCCGCAGCCGGCGGCGCTCCTCTCGCTCGCGCCGGAGAAGGCGAAGGCGTGGGTGTGGCGCTGCCACATCGACGTCTCGACGCCTAACCCGGCCACGATGGAGCGGCTCCTGCCCTATATCCAGGGCTACGGCGCGTCGCTCTTCCACGTCGCCGACTACGTGCCGCCGGGGATGGACGGCGGGGTCAACATCGTGCCGCCCGCGATCGACCCGCTGGCGCCGAAGAACATGGCGCTCTCGATCGAGGACGCGACGTTCGTGTGCAAGCAGTTCGGCATCGACACGAGCCGCCCGATGATGTGCCAGGTCTCGCGCTTCGATCCCTGGAAGGATCCGCTGGGCGTGATCGACGCCTACCGCATCGTCAAGGAGCAGCGGCCCGACGTGCAGCTCGCGCTCGTGGGCTCGATGGCCTCCGACGACCCCGAGGGCTGGGACTTCTACAACTCGACGCTCGCCCACGCCGACGGCGACCCGGATGTCCACATCCTCAACAACTTCAACAACGTCGGCAACATCGAGGTCAACGCGTTCCAGTCGCTGGCCGACGTCGTGATCCAGAAGTCGACGCGCGAGGGCTTCGGCCTGACCGTGTCCGAGGCGCTCTGGAAGGGGCGCCCGTTCATCGGCGGCGACGTGGGCGGGATCCCGCTCCAGGTCCAGAACGGCGAGACGGGCTACCTCGTCTCGTCGGTCGAGGATTGCGCCGCCCGCTCGCTGGACATTTTGAACGACCCCGCTTTGGGGAAGGCCCTCGGAAGGCGTGGCAAGGAGCACGTCCGCGAGCACTTCCTCACGCCCCGCTACCTGCGCGACTACCTGAAGATCTTCCAAGAGGTGTTGTAGATGCCCGATCGTGATCGGCCCCTCGTCCTGGTCTCCAACCGGGGGCCTGTCACGTTCCAGGAGGACGGCTCCGTCAAGCGGGGCACGGGCGGCCTCGTGACCGCCCTGACCGGCCTCGCGTCGCACCGCGACGCGATCTGGATCGCGTCGGCGATGACGGAGGGCGACGCGAAGGCCCAGCGCGAGCAGGGGGACGATTCGATCTCCGTCGAGGCGCCGCACGGCGGCGAGTTCCACGTGCGCTTCGTCGAGTCCGACCCGGACGCCTACGACGGCTTCTACAACGTCATCGCGAACCCGATGCTGTGGTTCATCCAGCACTACCTGTGGGACCAGAGCAACGCGCCGGACATCCGCCGGCAGGAGGTCGAGGCGTTCCAGGACGGCTACTGCGTCGTCAACGAGGACCTCGCGCGGGCCGTGCTCGAGGAGATCGAGGGTGACGACGAGCCCGTCGTCATGGTCCACGACTACCACTTCTACACGCTGCCGGGGATCATCCGCGAGCAGCGCTCGGACGTCTTCCTGCACCACTTCATCCACATCCCGTGGACGCAGCCGGACGCCTGGCGCGTGCTCCCGAAGGGCATCCGCGACCAGATCTACCGCGGCCTGCTCGCCAACGACATCGTCGGCTTCCACACGCGCTCCTACCGGCGCAACTTCCTGCAGTGCTGCCGCGACCTGATGGACCTCGAGGTCGACATGGACGCCGGCATCGTGCACTTCGAGGACCGCCAGGTGTGGGTGCGCGCCTATCCGCTGCCGATCGACCACGAGGCGACGTGCGAGACGGCGGGCCGCGAGCGCGTGCGCGAGTTCGAGGAGAAGCTGCTGGCGCGGCGGCGGGAGTTCTCGATCCTGCGCGTCGACCGCGCGGACCTGTCGAAGAACGTCCTGCGCGGGTTCACCGGCTTCGACATCTTCCTCGAGCAGCACCCCGAGTTCGCCGAGCGGATCACGTTCACGGCGCAGCTGATGCCGTCCCGGACCGACGTGCCCGAGTACGCCGAGTACCTGGAGCGGATCGAGGCGCTGGTGGCGGTCGTCAACCACCGGCACGGGACGCCGGACTGGATGCCGATCGACCTCAAGCTGCGCGACGACCTCGAGGAGGCCGTGGCCTCCTACAAGCACTACGACGTGATGATGGTCAACGCCATGTTCGACGGGATGAACCTGGTGGCGAAGGAGGGGCCGCTGGTGAACGAGCGCGACGGCGTCTCGATCCTGGGCGAGAACACGGGCGCGCACGAGGAGCTGGGCGAGTTCGCGCTGAGCGTCAACCCGTTCGACGTGCAGGAGCTGGCGGACGCGATCTACGCGGCGCTGACCATGTCGGGCGAGGCGCGGGCGCGGCGGGCGGCCGGGCTGAAGGAGATCGTCACGTCGCGCGATCCGGGCGACTGGATCGACGAGCAGGTCGCGGACATCCGCAAGAAGGCGCGCGGGATGGCGCCGACCGGGAGCTAGCCGGACTCGAAGGAGAACTCGGTGGTGGCCGGGTCCTGCGGGGTGAAGCGCGGGACGGGCTGAGGCGTGGGCGGAGGCGGCTGTGGCGGGCGGACCGTCGCCTGCGGGCGGGCCGCGCTGCGCTGCTCCGGCCGCCGCCGCTCCGCCGGCCGCTTCCGCTCCGTCCGCCGCCGCACCTTCGCCGGTCGCCGCCGCTTCGCGCGGCGGCTTCCCTCCGGCCGGGCCTTCGCGCGCGGCCGGTCCGCCTCGGGCGCGACCTCCGGCACCGCGAGCGGCCGCGCTTCATCCGCGGGGAGCTGCGGCGCGGGCGGCGCCAGGCGGGGCCACGCGACGGCCAGCGCGAGCACGGCGAGCACCGCCGCCGCGCGGCCGACGTTGCCCCAGCGGACCCGCGCTCGCATGCCCGGGGCTAGGCGGCACGGGGCCGGCGCTCGCCCCCGCGTTGCTAGCATCGACCGCCGCATGGCGACCGAAGCCCCGCTCTACGACCTCGTCCTCCTGCTCGACACGCAGGCCGACGAGGAGCGCCGTACCCAGCTCCTGGACAACGTCCAGGCCGCGATCGAGAAGACCGGCGAGGTCGTCGGCCGTCACGACTGGGGCGTGCGCCCGACCGTCTATGAGGTGCAGAAGCGCCCGGACGCCGACTACCACCTGTTCCAGTTCCACGGGAACAACGAGCTGCTCGAGCAGCTCGACCACACGCTGAAGATCACGGACGGCGTCCTGCGCTTCCGGATCATCAAGCTCCGCGCCGGCACGCCCCCGCCGCCGGACCTCGGCAACCCCGCCGCGGCCGTCGCCCCCACGGGCGAGCCCGACGAGGCCTAGACCCGCTTCGCGTCGACTTCGCAACGATTTCGCCGCAACTTGCGGCGCGGTCGCCGAGCGATCCGATCCCCGCCCTAGACTCGGCGGCCGAGAGTCGAGAGAAGCATGGAAAGGAGCCACACCGTGGCCGCCACGAACATCAACGTCGTCGTCCTCACCGGGAACCTCACACGGGATCCTGAGCTGCGCTCCCTGCCGAGCGGCATGTCCGTGTGCTCGCTGCGGATCGCGTCGAACACGCGCCGCAAGGGCCAGTCGGGCGAGTGGGAGGACAAGGCCAACTACTTCGACGTGACGGTCTGGGGCGCCCAGGGCGAGAACTGCGCCCGCTTCCTCAGCAAGGGCCGCCCGGTCGCGCTCAACGGCCGCCTCGAGTGGCGCGAGTGGCAGGCGCAGGACGGCACGAAGCGCCAGAACGTCGAGATCATCGCGGACTCCGTCCAGTTCCTCGGCGGCCGCGACGACGCCCCGATGGGCGGCAACGCCGGCTTCACGCCGCAGTCCGACGTCCCGGTCGACAACCGCGACTTCCAGCCGGCCGGCGCGCCCGCCGGCGGCGGCACCAGCGCCCCCGCGGACGACGACATCCCGTTCTAGGCGGCTCGCGCCGTCTTCGGTAGTCCCACGGCCCCGGAGTTGCAGCTCCGGGGCCGTTGTGTTGTCTGAGGACGTCCGCGGCAGCGCGGGCGAACGAGCGCTGTGCACCCCTCCGCAGGCGCGTCGCGGCGCGTCTGCCACAATGGATGGCCCGCGCCGGCAGCGCGCGCGGATTCGCGCGCCCCACGGGCGCCACGTGACAGGCAGCACACGAAAGGTCTCCGCAAGTGGCAAAGCAGCGCAGCCGGCCGACGCGCCGGCGTGACAAGAAGGGTGGGCCCGGCTCCGGCCGCCGTAAGTCCTGCCAGTACTGCCGCGACAAGGTCGAGCACGTCGACTACAAGGACGTCGCGTCCCTCCGCAAGTTCATCTCGGACCGCGGCAAGATCCGCTCGCGCCGCATCACGGGCGCCTGCCGCCGGCACCAGAACCAGATCGCGACCGCCGTCAAGCGCGCCCGCGAGATCGCGCTGCTCCCGTACGTGGGGGACACGCGCGAGTCCCGCGACGAGCGCGGCCGGCCGGATCGCGACCGCGATCGCGACCGCGACCGCTAGGGCCACCGTCATGCCCCAGGCGATCATGCTCCAGGACCACGAGACGCTGGGCGAGCGCGGCACGGTCATCGACGTGTCGAAGGGCTACCTGCGCAACTACCTGATCCCGCGCAAGCTGGCCGAGCCCGCCACCAAGGGCTCGATCGCCGCCGCCGAGCGCCGCCAGGAGGTCGCGAGCCGCGCCCTCGAGGTGGCGACGACGCAGGCGCGCGACAACGCGGAGCTGCTCAACAAGACGGTGCTCACGATCACGCACCAGGCCGGCGACGACGGCCGCCTCTTCGGCTCCGTCACATCGCAGGACATCGTCGACGCGATCCGCGAGGCCCGCGGCATCCGCATCGACAAGCGCAAGGTCCACCTCGACGAGCCGATCCGCACCGTCGGCACGCGCATGGTCGTGGTCGAGGTCGCCGACGACGTCACCGCGACCATCAAGACGATGGTCGTCGAAGAGAAGTAAGCAGCGCGCTTCACAACAAGTCTGCGGTCGAAGCGGGGAAACTCTCGCAGCGTTCCCGAAGGCTCCGATCGCCGACCTAGACTCGGGCGCTCGATGGCCATCGCCGATCAGCGCAACGGAGGCACCGCAGCCGCCCCGCCCCAGAACCTCGAGGCGGAGCAGTCCGTGCTCGGCGCGGTGCTCTTGTCGGACACCGCGCTGCCCGCGCTGATCATCGACGAGCGCCTCCAGCCGGAGGACTTCTACCGCGAGGCGCACGGCCTGATCTTCCAGGCGATGCTCGACCTGCACACGGTCGGCGAGCCGGTCGACGCGCTGACGCTCGTCGAGCACCTCAAGCAGGCCGGGCTGCTCGAGCGCGTCGGCGGCCGCGCGGTGGTCGACCTGCTCGCGGGCTCGGTGCCGGCGGTCGGCAACGTCCGCCAGTACGCGCGCATCGTGCGCGAGAACGCGATGCTGCGCCGCCTCCTGCACGCGTCCTACGAGATCCAGGCGCGCGTGCACTCGCACGAGGCGCCGCCGCGCGAGCTCGTCGACCTCGCGGAGCGCTCGATCCTGGAGGTCGCGCACGACGACCGCCGCAAGGACTTCCGCTCGATCCACGACATGCTCTCGACCGAGCTCGACAAGCTCGAGCGGCTGTCGGCCGAGGGCACCTCGATTACCGGCACGCCCTCGGGCTTCGAGGACCTCGACAACATCACCGGCGGCTTCCAGCCCGGCAACCTGATCATCCTCGCCGCAAGACCGGGAATGGGTAAATCGGCGCTCATGGCCAACTTCGCCGAGCACGCCGCGCTCACGACCGAGCAGGCCGTCGCGCTGTTCAGCCTCGAGATGAGCGAGGGGGAGCTCGCGCAGCGCTTCATCGCCAGCCAGGCGTCGATCAAGGGCGACGACCTGCGAAAGGGCAAGGTGCCGCAGTCGCGCTGGGCCAAGATCCTCGCGGCGAGCAACCGGCTCGCGGAGTCGGCGCTGTTCGTCGACGACTCCTCCGACCTCTCGGTGCTCGACGTGCGCGCGAAGACCCGCCGGCTCGTCCAGCAGCAGGCCGACGGGCTCGGCCTCGTGCTGATCGACTACCTCCAGCTCATGCGCGCGAGCGGGGCGACGGACAACCGCGCCGAGCAGGTCGGCCAGATCAGCCGCGGGCTGAAGACGCTCGCGCGCGAGCTCGAGGTGCCCGTGATCGCCCTGTCCCAGCTCAACCGCGGCGTCGAGCAGCGCGCCGACAAGCGCCCGATGCTCTCCGACCTGCGCGAGTCCGGCGCCATCGAGCAGGACGCCGACCTCGTGATGTTCATCTACCGCGACGAGTACTACGACGGCGACTCCGAGGACGAGGGCATCGCCGAGGTCCACATCGCGAAGCACCGCAACGGCGGGCTCGGCACGGTCAAGCTCACCTTCCAGGCCGAGTACCCCCGCTTCATGTCCTACGTGGGCGAGGAGCACTACTAGCCGTGGCCGCCTGCCCCGACGGCCGCTGCGACGGCTCCGGCTTCCTCTACGACGAGACGACCCGCCGCGCGCGCGACTGCAGCTGCCGCCCGCGTCGGATCGCCCGCCGCAAGGCGCGCAAGCTCGCCGGCGTGATCCCGCGCCGCTACCAGGGCGTCAGCTTCGACCGCGCGCCGGTGACGCTGATCGACCCGACCGTGGTGCGCGCGGTCCGCAAGTACGTCGACACGCTCGAGCAGCAGCTCGACAGCGGTCAGGGCATCTGGTTCGAGGGCGACGTCGGCACCGGCAAGACGACGCTCGCGATGCTGATCTCGTCCGAGGCGCTGCGGCAGGGCCACTCGGTCGCGATCTACTCGCTGCCGCGCCTGCTCGGCCTGCTGCGCGAGACGTTCGACGACGGCTCTGACGCCTCGCTCAGCCAGCTGCTCGCGGGGCTCGCGGCCGTCGACCTCCTCCACATCGACGACGTCGGCGCCGAGCAGAGCTCGCCGTGGGTGCTCGAGCAGCTCTACACGATCGTCAACACCCGCTACGAGGACGGCCGCTCGATGGTGCTGACCACGAACCTCGACCCGCCGAAGCTGCAGGAGCAGATCGGGGAGCGGACGGTGTCGCGCCTGAGCGAGATGTGTGGCGAGGCGCCGCTGCTCCTCAAGGGCATGGATCAGCGCGTCTCGGTGCCCGACCCGTGGGGCGACGAGCCGACGCCCTACAACCCGCGCCGCCTCGCTTCGTAGACTCCACTGACGGCATGGCCGGCACGGTGATCGTGGGCGCCCAATGGGGCGACGAGGGCAAGGGCAAGGTCATCGACCTCCTCGCCGAGCATGCGGATCTCGTGATCCGCTTCCAGGGCGGCAACAACGCCGGCCATACGATCGTGCGCGAGGGCGAGAAGTGGGCCTTCCACCTGATCCCGAGCGGGATCCTCTATCCCGGCAAGCTGTGCGCGATCGGCAACGGCGTCGTGATCGACCCGAAGGTGCTGACCGGCGAGCTCGACAACCTCCGCGCACGCGGCGTCGACGTCTCCGGGCTGCGCATCAGCGCCAACGCGCACCTGATCATGCCCTACCACCTGATGCTCGACTCGGCGGGCGAGGCGCGGCTCGGCAAGCTCCAGATCGGCACGACGCGGCGCGGCATCGGCCCCTGTTACGCCGACAAGGCGGCGCGGCTCGGCATCCGTGTCCAGGACCTGCTCGACGAGAAGATCCTCAAGAAGAAGATCGTGCTCGCGATGGAGCCGAAGCGCCTGAGCCTGCGCCCGTTCGCCAAGGCGCCCGAGCTCGACCTGCAGGCGATGACCGACGCGTACCTGACCTACGGGCACCGGATCGAGCAGTACATCACCGACACCGCGCGCCTGACGTGGGACGTGCTCGACAACGGTGGCGACGTCCTCTTCGAGGGCGCCCAGGCCACGATGCTCGACATCGACCACGGCACCTATCCGTTCGTCACCTCCTCCAACCCGGTGGCCGGCTCGGCCGCCACCGGCACCGGCGCGGGCCCGCGGGACCTCGAGGAGATCTGGGGCATCACGAAGGCCTACGCCACGCGCGTCGGCGCCGGCCCGTTCCCGACCGAGCTCGACGGCGAGCTCGCCGACACGCTGCGCGAGGCCGGCGGCGAGTACGGCACCACCACCGGGCGCGCCCGCCGCGTCGGCTGGATCGACCTCGTGGCGCTGCGCTACGCCGCGCGGCTGAACACGATGACCGCGCTCTCGGTCACGAAGCTCGACGTCCTCACGGGCCTCGGCCCGCTGCGCGTCTGCACCGCCTATCGCGGCGCCGAGGAGGCGCGCTTCAGCAGCTACCCGTACCACCAGACCGTCCTCCACCAGGCGACCGGCGAGTACGAGGAGCTGCCGGGCTGGGACGAGGACATCACCGACGCCCGCGAGGAGTCAGACCTCCCGCAGGCCGCGCGCGACTACCTCGCGTTCATCGCCGACTTCATCGGCGTGCCGATCGCGCTCGTCGGCGTCGGCCCCGCGCGCGACCAGGTGATCTGGACCGAGGCCGGCCGCGAGACCGCCGCCGGCCGCCGCGTCGCGCTCGCCTAGTCTTTGACGACCCGCGTCTGCACGATGAAGTCGTGCAGGCAGCGGTTCTCCTCGTCCCACAGCGGCCACAGGTAGTCGACGAGCTGCGCGATCCCGCCCGTCAACGCGCCCGCGACCCCGAAGAGGATCGTCTTGACCGCCACCTCGCGCAGCATCGCGAAGCCGAACGTGATCGTCTCGCCGGAGGTCCGCACGACGCGGATCCCGGTGGCCATGCGGCCGAGCGTCTTGCCGTTGGTGCGCGCCATCATCGTCGGCGCGTAGAGCAGGGCGACGATCGCCACGCACATGATCCACAGGAGCCCCGCGACGACGAGCGCGACGTAGCCGCCGTCGGTGTCGACGGTGACGCCCGCGGCGACGAGCGGCAGGAACAGCACCAGCGCCCCGACGCTGATGATGATCCCGTCGATGACCTGGGCGCCGGCCCGCCGCCACCAGCCCGAGAGCACGTAGCGGCCGAGCACGTCGGCCTGCTGCCCGAAGGCGGGATTGACGGGCCCGCCCGCGCCGGGCGGCGCGGGAGAGGTGTAGCCGGGGAGGCCGGATTCGTGTTGCGGCGGTGCCGGCCGCTCGCCGCCACCGCTCAGGGGGTCGCCGGAGCTCAGGCCGCCGGTATCGCCAGGTCGCTCGCTCATGGCGCGACTCTAACGCCAGTGCTCGATGAGGTCCTCGTCACCGACCTCGCGAACCACGCGCGCGGGCACGCCCATCACGACGGCGCGGGCCGGCACGTCGCGCGCCACCACGGCGCCCGCGGCCACGAACGCCTCCTCGCCGATCTCCACCCCCGGGCACAGCACGACCCCGCCGCCGACGCGGCAGGCGCGGCGCAGCGTCGGACCGTCCATCGGCGTGTCGGGCGGGTGGCGGGACATCGTCGAGTCGTTCGTCGTCGTGACGCCGGGGCCGACGAACACGTCCTCCTCGATGATCGTGCCGGCGGTCAGGTAGACGTCGGTCTGCACGCGCACGCGCGCGGCGATCACGACGTCGTTGTCGACCGCGGTCCCGCGCCCGACCACGCTGCCAGCCCCGAGCACCGCGCGCTCGCGCACGTAGGCCTGGTCGCCGACGATCGAACCCTCGCCGAGGCTCGCGCCCGCGAACACGATCGCCCCCGCGCACACGACGGCGCCCGGCGAGAGCACGAGCGGGTCCGGCGAGCCCTGCGGCGCGCTCGAGTGCCTGGCCAGCTTCGGCGCCTTACCGAGCACGACATGGTCCTGGATCACGCAGCCCGCTCCCACGACCGTCCCCGCGTGGATGACCACATGGGCGCCGAGCTGGACGTCGTCCGCGAGCTGGACTCCGTCGCCGAGGACCAGCCCCGGCGCCCGGTCAGATGGCTGCACCCTGCTCCCGCCGGCTCGCGTCCAGCCGCGCCTGCAGCCCTTCGAGCACCCGAACCACGCGCAGGCCGCTGGCGCCGTCGGAGAGCGGCGCGCGGCCCTCGCGGACGCACTCGAGGAAGTGCTCGCACTCGATCCGCAGCGGCTCGCGGTTCGGCACGCGCGGGCTCCAGATGTCGCCCGAGCGCGTGATGTACTCGCCGTAGGAGCCGGAGTCCTCGTCGAAGCCCTTGTCGTAGACGGTGACCTTGCGCTCGATGTCCATGTCGTCGAACGTCGCCATCCGCTTCGAGCCGACGACCGTGAAGCGCCGCTCCTTGTGCGGGTCGAGCCACGAGAGGTGCAGGTGCGCGGCGCGGCCGGAGGGGAAGCGCAGGTAGCAGAAGACGACGTCCTCGATGCCCGGCTGCGTGTAGGACTCGCCGCGCGCGTCGAGCTCATAGGGCTCCTCGTCGGCCAGGTGCAGCACGACGGAGACGTCGTGGGCGCCGAGCGACCACAGCGCATTCTCGTCCGCCCGCAGCTTGCCGAGGTTGAGGCGGTTGGAGTAGATGTAGTGGATCTCGCCGAGCTCGCCGGAGCCGGCGATCTCCTTGAGCTTCGCGACGCCCGGGTGGTACTCGAGCAGGTGGCCGACCATCAGCACGCGGCCGCTGCGCTCGGCGGCGGCGACGGCGCGCTCGGCGTCCGCCACCGACTGGGCGAGCGGCTTCTCGACGAAGCAGTGCTTGCCGGCGTCGAGCACGCGCTCGGCGAGCGCGGCGTGGGTCGGCACCGGCGTCGCGAGCACGACGGCGTCGAGCTCGGGGTCCGCGAGCAGGTCGCCGAGGTCGGCGGTGAAGCGCGCGGACGGGAACGCGCTCGCACAGCGCTCGCGCGCGGCTTCCGACGCGTCGCAGCACCACGTGAGCTCGCAGCCCGGCAGGGCGGCGAAGTTGCGTGCCAGGTTCGGGCCCCAGTAGCCGAGGCCCGCGACCCCCACTCGGATCGTCACGCGCCCATCCTAAGGGCGGCAACGACGCGTTCCCCCGCCCGGCCGTCGCCGTAGAGCTGCGGCCGCTCCGCGGGCGGCGTGCGCTCGAGCGCCGCGAGCGCCGCCTCGGCGTCGAGGTCGACGAGCACGTTCCAGCCGGCGTCGACGGTCTCCGTCCACTCCGTCGTCGAGCGCATCGTCACGCACGGCGTGGCGGCCAGGTAGGCCTCCTTCTGGACGCCGCCGGAGTCGGTCAGCATCGCCCGCGCGTGGTGCAGCAGGGCCGTGAACTCGAGGTAGCCGAGCGGCGGGCTCAGCGACAGGCGGTCGAGCAGCCCGGCGGCTTCGAGCCGCGCCCGCGTTCGCGGGTGGACGGGGAACACGATCGGGTAGGGCACGGCCTCGAGCAGCCGCACGAGCCGCTCCAGCCGCGCCGGGTCGTCGACGTTGCCCGCCCGGTGCGAGGTCACGAGCACGTACTCGCCGGGCTCGACGCCGTGCGCGGCAAGCACGTCGGCGCGCGCAGCCGCGCGCGGGCCCAGCAGCAGCGCGATGTCGACCATCACGTCGCCCACCACCTCGACCCGCCCGGCGACCCGCTCGGCGCGCAGGTTCTCGGCGGCCGCGTCTGACGAGCACAGCAGCAGCGACGCGGCGTGGTCGGTGAGGACGCGGTTGAGCTCCTCCGGCATCGAGCGGTCGAACGAGCGCATGCCGGCCTCGACGTGCGAGACCGGCACGCCGGCCTGCGCGGCGGCCAGGGCGCCCGCCAGCGTCGAGTTCGTGTCGCCGTAGACCAGGACCTGGTCGGGGCGCTCGTCGGCGAGCAGCGACTCGAGCGCCTCCAGCATGCGCGCCGTCTGGGCGGTGTTGGAGCCGCCGCCGAGGTCGAGCCGGTGCTCGGGGCGGGGCAGGCCGAGCTCGTCGAAGAAGATCTGGGAGAGCTCCTCGTCGTAGTGCTGCCCCGTGTGGACGAGCACCTCGCGCGCTCCCTCGCGCAGCCGGTGGGAGACCGCGGCCGCCTTGATGAACTGCGGCCGGTTCCCGACGACGGTTAGAACGACCACGTTCTGGGAAATACGTGCGCTACTGACATGACGTCGCTGCTCACGGGCATCCGCGGAACCGTACAGGGCGTGATCGGCGCCACCGACCACGTGCTGTGGTGGGTCAGCTGGCACACGGGCGGCGGCGACCGCGTGCGCAGCCGCTAGGCGGGCGCGGCGGCGAGCTCGCGCTCCACGCGAGCCTGGAAGCGCGCGTGTGCGTCGAGCGTCACGGGGCCGGGCGCGGAGGGCAGCTCGATGTCGTCGACCACGGCGATCGGCATCACCTCGCGCACCGTCGAGGCGATGAACGCCTCCTCGGCGGCGCGGACGTCGTCGAGCGTGCACGAGCACAGCGAGACGTCGCACTCCTCCAGCAGCCGCGCGCGCGTGATCGAGGCGAGGATGTGGTCCTCGAGCGGCGGCGTGAGGAGCTTGCCGCCCTCGACCCAGAAGAACGTCCACGTCGGGCCCTCGAGCACGCGGCCGTGCGGCGAGGTCAGCAGCCCTTCGTCGAAGCCGCGCTCCTTGGCGAGCCGGCCCGCGAGCATGTTGCCCGCGTAGGAGAGCGTCTTGAGGCCGTCGAGGATGCGCCCGGGCGCGTAGGTGATCGTGGCCACGCGCGCGGTCTGCGGGCGTTCCGGGAGCGGCTCGATGATCGCGATCCGCCGCCCGCCGCGGGTGATGACCACGCGCAGGAGGGCGTCGGCCGGGCCGTTCGCCTCGAGCAGCGCGGAGAGCTCGGCCTCGAGCGCGTCGTGGTCGGCCTCGAGCCGCAGGCCCTCGGCGGAGCGCCGCAGGCGGTCGAGGTGGTCGCGCAGCGCGAACGGCCTCCCGCCGTACAGGCGCATGACCTCGAACGCCCCGTCGCCGCGCAGGAGCCCCTCGTCCGTGACCGGGATGCGGGCCTCTTCGGCCGGGCCGATGTGGCCGTCGAGCGACGCGAGCGACATTGCGCGCCGAGGCTACCGAAGGGTTACAGTGCTCGCCTGACCGCGACCCCTGCCAGCCACCCGTTCGAGATCCGCGAGCACGACGCGGACGGGGTGCACGTGATCGCGATGCGCGGCGAGCTCGACCTCGCCACCGCCCCGCGTCTCGCCGTGCGCATCGACTCGGCCAGGCGCGCCGGATCGCGGCGCCTGTTGGTCGACCTGACGACGTGCGAGTTCTGCGACTCGTCGGGCCTGCGCGCGCTGATCGGCTGCTGGCGGGAGGTCGTGGCGGGTGGCGGGCGAATGGCCGTCGCGGCGGCCACGGACAGCGCCGTCGGGCGCATGTTCGCGCTCGCGGGCGCACACGAGGTGCTGCCGGTCTACGAGGATCCCGCCGCCGCGCTGGCGGCGCTGGCTCCGCGCGTGCCCTGAGCACCGCCGCCGTCCTCCTCGCGCTCGGCGCCGCGGTGATGCACGCCGCGTGGACGCTGCTGCTGGCGCGCGCGCCGGACTCCGACGCCGCGACCGCGGCGGCGCTGGCCATCGCGGTCGTGGTCTTCGCGCCGGTCGCGGCGCTGACGTGGGACGTCGAGGCTGCCGCCTGGCCCTACGTCGCGGCGTCGACCGTGTTCGAGCTCGGCTTCTTCGCGACGCTCGCGATCGCGCTGCGCTCGGGGGAGGTCGGGGTCGTCTACCCGCTCTCGCGCGGGGCGGCGCCCGTGCTCGTGCTCGTCGTCGGCGTGGTCGCGCTCGGGCACGAGGTGACCGCCGGCCAGGTGCTCGGGATCGGCCTCGTCGCCGCGGGCGTGCTGCTCGTGCGGCTGCTCGACGGCCGCGCGAGCGCACGCGACACAGCCTTCGCCCTCGCCTGCGGCGGCTTCATCGCGGGCTACACGCTGATCGACTCCTACGGGCTCGACCACGCGGCGCCGCTGCCGTACCTGGAGGCCGTGCTCGTGCCGATGGTGCTCGTCTATGCGCCGCTGATCGCTCGCTCGCGCGGCGGCTTCCATGCGCTGCGGGTCGCCGCGACGCCGCGGATCGCGCTCGCCGGGATCTTCATCTTCGGCGCCTACGCGCTGGTGCTGGCCGCGCTGGAGCGCGCGCCGGCGGCGCCGGTGGCCGCGCTGCGGGAGACGAGCGTGGTGTTCGCGACCGCGTACGCCGCGCTCGTGCTCGGGGAGCCGGCCGGCCGCCAGCGGATCGCCGGCGCAGTCGTCGTGGTGGCGGGGATCACAATCCTGGCGCTGGCGTGATGCCGACCGAGGTCTCGCCCTGCCGCAGCAGCCGCACGGCGAGGGCGCCGGCCGCCAGCATGCCGATGGCCGCGAAGGACACCTGCAGCGACAGCACGCCCTCCTCGGTCCAGTACACGTCGTCGAGCTCGAGCAGCAGCGCGGCCTCGTCGAGCACCAGCGCCGCGCCGGCGCCGAACGGCAGCGCCAGCCAGCGGTCGAGCTGCTTGCTGCGGACCGAGATCGAGGTGCCGCCGGAGGCGAGCGCGAGCGCGATGCCGGGCACGAAGTGGTGCACGCGCTTGTCGGCGATCACGAAGTCGCGCAGGACCCCGTGGCCCTTGCCGGAGCGGATCAGCGCGGTCGTCGCGCGCGTGAGGGCGAACGTGACCGTGAACGCCGCGAGCAGGTTGAAGACCGCGTTCTCGCGCGTCGAGACCGCCTTGTAGCCCTCACGGACGACCGCGATCGTCTCCAGCGTGGCGGTGCCGGCCGCCTCGAGCAGCTCGCTGACGTCCTCGGTCTCGGTCGGCAGCTCCGCCGACCCGCGGCGCCACACGCGGCCGAGCTCGACCGCGGCGGTGCCCAGCGCGGCGCTCAGCGCGAGCGCGCCCATCGCCTGCGTGCGGCGGTCCAGCTTGAGGGCCCGGCGGTCAGGCATCCCGACCGTCTACCCGATCAGCGCGGGGGATAGATGCGCGCGGCGTAGTCCTCGAGCATGCGCCCGGCGCCGAATTTCGGCCCGCACGTGCGCAGCGACGAGCGCACCATCTCGAGCCACCGCTGCGGCAGGCCGGCGGCGTCGCGGTCGTAGAACGTCGGCACGACCTCGTCGCCGATCAGCCGGTAGAGCTCGGCCGCGTGGCGCCAGTCCTGGGCGCCGTGGTCGTGGTCGACCTCGCCGCTGATCGCCCAGCCGTTGGTGCCGTCGTAGGCCTCGGGCCACCAGCCGTCGAGCACCGCGAGCTGGAGGCCGGCGTTGATCGCGGACTTCATCCCGCTCGTCCCGCTCGCCTCGAGCGGGGGACGCGGGACGTTGACCCAGACGTCGCAGCCGCGCGTCATGGCGGCGCCGAGGCGGAAGTCGTAGTCGTCGAGGTAGACGACGCGGCGCGACACCTCGGGCCGGTCCTTCATCCCGAACAGGCGCTGGACGAGCCGCTTGCCCTCGTCGTCCTTCGGGTGCGCCTTGCCGGCCAGGATCATCTGCACCGGCCGGTCCTCGTCGCCGAGCAGCGCGACCGCGCGGTCCACCGCGCTGAGGAGCAGGTCGAGGCGCTTGTAGGTCGCGACGCGGCGGGCGAAGCCGAGCGTGAGCGCGTCGGGGTCGAGGCACTCGGCGGCGGCCTTCACGTACTCGAGCGTGTCGCCGCGGCCGAGGCGGTCGGTCACGCTGCGCTCGCGCACGAGGTCGATCAGCTCGCTGCGCTGGGCCGAGCGCGCGGCCCACAGGTCCTCCGCCGGGATCTCCCGGACGGCGGCCCACGTCTCCGGGTCGGTGGCGCGGTCGGCCCAGTCGGCGCCGAGGTGCGCGCAGAACAGCTCGCGCATCGGCCCGCCGATCCAGGTCGGGATGTGGACGCCGTTGGTGACGTGGCCGATCTCGATCCCGAGGTCCTGCCACATCTCCCGGGCCACCTCGCCGTGGCGGGCGCTGACGCCGTTGGCGGAGCGGCTCTCGCGCAGCGCGAACTGCGTGACGCCGAACGGCTCGGCGGCCTCGTCCGGATGCGTGCGCCCGCGCGCGAGCAGCGTGTCGAGCTCGATCCCGAGGTCGCGCGCGAGCGGCGCGAGCGCGCCCGCGATCTGGTCGGCGGGGTACGCGTCGTTGCCGGCCGGGACGGGCGTGTGGGTGGTGAACACGGTGCGCTCGCGCGTGGCGGCCATCGCCTCCTCGGCGCTGACGCCGCCCTCGGCGGTCGCGGCGCGCGCCAGCTCGAGGCCGGCCAGCGCGGCGTGGCCCTCGTTGAGGTGGACGACGCCCGGGTCGACGCCCAGCGCGGTGAGCGCGCGGACGCCGCCGACGCCCAGCAGCGCGTACTGCCACAGCCGCACCTCGGGGTCGCCGACGTAGAGGCGCGACGTGATCCAGCGGTCGCCGACGCTGTTCTCCGGGCGGTCGGCGTCGAGCAGCAGCAGCGGCACCCGGCCGACGTCGACGCGCCACACCTGGGCGACGATGTCGCGCCCGGGGATCGGCACGGAGATCGTGATCGGCTCGCCGTCCTCGCCGGTGACGAGCGCGCCCGGCACGCGGTCGGGATCGGTGTCGACCCAGTACTCGTGCTGCCAGCCGGAGCCGTCGATGCGCTGGCGGAAGTAGCCGTGGCGGTACATCAGCCCGACCGCGACGAGCGGCAGCGCGCGGTCGGACGCCTCCTTGAGGATGTCGCCCGCGAGCACGCCGAGGCCGCCCGAGTAGACCGGCAGCGAGCCGTGGATGGCGTACTCCGCGCAGAAGAAGGCGACCGGGCGCTCCGGCGACACGCCGGCGGGCGCGATCGGCTCCGCGCCGTTGCTCGCGACCTTCTCCTCGAGGCCTGCGAGCCGGGCCAGGAAGCCCTCGTCCTCGGCGAGCTGCGCCAGCGTCTCGGGATGCGTCTCCTGCAGCACCCGCACCGGGTTGCCGAGCGACAGCTCCCAGCGCTTCGGGTCGATCGACGCGAACAGCTCCGGCCCGCCCGGGGTCCAGGACCAGCGGTAGTTGTAGGCGATCTCCGCGAGCGGGGCGAGCGGCTCGGGGAGGCGGGAGCGCAGCGCGGCGGCTGCCGCGCGGAGGTCGGAGGCGCCCGCGTCGGGCAGAACGGCGCGTTCGGTCATCGCCCCAATGAAAGCAGGGGTCCGCTCAGGGCTTCCGCCACACGGAAACATGCCCTTCACTGACCGCCGTGAAGGGCTCGCGAGCCCAGCCGGACCAGCGATGCTCGAGCGCCATCCCGGCCAGGCGGGCCATCAGGTCGAGCTCGGCCGGCCAGGCGTAGCGGAACTCGACGCGCCCGGTCTCGACCCGGCCGCCGGCGAACGTGATGTGCTCGGAGCTGAAGTTCTGCGTGACGACGTCGTAGACGTCGAAGCCGAGCCCGCCCGCGTCGGCGCGGAACGGGACGATCGTCTGGCCGACCGGCAGCTTCTGGAGCGCCGGCACCCCGGTCTCGATCACGAAGCGCCCGCCGGGCCGCAGGTGGTCGGCCGCGTTCTGGAAGCACGCGACCTGGGCGTCCTGGGTGGTCAGGTTGCCGATCGTGTTGAACACGAGGTAGACGAGCGCGAAGTCGCCGTCGACGCGGGTCGTCGTCATGTCGCCGAGCGCGGCCTGGATGGCGTCGGCGCCGGGCTTCTCGCGCAGGCGCGCGAGCATCGCCTCGGAGTCGTCGATCCCCGCCACGCGCACGCCGCGCGCGGCCAGCGGCAGGGCGAGCCGCCCGGTCCCGATCGCGAGCTCGAGCGCCGCGCCGTCGCCGGCGAGCTCAGCGAGCACGTCCACGGCCGGGTCGAGCACGGCCGGGTCGAACATCGCAGCGGAGTCCGCGTCGTACCGCGCTGCGACCCGCTCGCCGAAGAAGCCCGCCTCTCCCACCCGGGGAAGTGTGGCGAATTCATGACGCACGTACTGGCGCGCCGCCCTCGGTTGTGGTTAGGGTCGGCACAGGAGGGTCGAACACACCGACGAGTGGAGGTTCGATCGATATGCGTATCCGGAGCTGGTGCGTTCTCGGGACCGTGGTCGCCTGCTTGGTCGCCGCGGCGCCTGCCACGGCGACGTTCTACGGCGAGAACGGCAGGATCAGCTTCAACCGCTTCTACGAAACGGGGGAGGAGCAGTTCGGGGCCGACCTGTTCAGCGTCGAGCCCGACGGGTCCCGCCTCCGCCAGCTGACGGACTTCGGGTTCATGACGTTCAGCGAGTTCTCCGACCACTCGCCGGACGGCAGCACGCTCGCCTTCCAGCGGTTCAACTTCTCCGGGAACGAGGAGGAGCCGCAGGCCGCGGCACAGGTGTGGCTGACCGACGCCGACGGCAGGAACGCGCGCCAGCTCACCGCGTTCGAGGAAACGGAGGCATACGAGGGCGCCTTCGACCCCGCGTTCTCCCCGGACGGGGACACGTTGGCGATCGACGCCGTCGACGACGGCGTGGCCGGGATCTTCCTGATTCCGTCGCGCGCGCGGCGCGGCAAGCTGATCACCGAAGCGGACGCGCGGCGGGTGACCACCGCGCCCCCGGACACGGCCTACGACTCCGAGCCGCAGTTCTCGCCGGACGGCCGCTGGATCGTGTTCGTCCGCTTCAGCTCAGCGTGTGCCGAAGGGCCCGATAACTGCCAGACCCGGATCTACAAGGTCCGCACCAACGGAAAGGACCTGCGGCTGCTCGCGGACGCGCCGCTGAGCCCGTCCGCGCCCGACTGGCACCCGACCGGACTGGCGATCGCGTTCGACGTCTCCGACAGCCCGTTCGCGCCGAACGAGGGCCACATCATGGTCATGCTGCCCGACGGCTCGCACAAGCGGGTGATCGTGCGCGGCGACGCGGACAGCCACTACGGGAACCCGTCGTTCTCACCCGACGGCACCCGTGTCGCGTTCACTCACTGGCCGCTGGGGCCCGACGGCCAACCCACCCCGGGGTCGAGCATCTGGACCGCGTGGGTGACCGGCGCCAAGCTCCGGCAGATCACGCGCGACGGGGAGGACAACAAGGCCGACTGGGGCCGGCGGCCCCGCCGCGGCCACGGCCACGGCCCGCACTGACCGACTGACCGCCCGGCGCGCCCGCGCCGGGCGGAAGCCGGCGGTGATGCCCCCGCCAGGAATCGAACCTTGGGTGAGAGATCGGCCTGGGAGGTCGGGCTGACAGATCAATGGAGGCTGGGCCGGTAGATGAGCTCTTGGGTATTGCCGTCGAGCGTCCGGCTCTCGATCAGCTCGAGGTCGAAGTCGGGCGCACCCTGGAAGATCGGGTCCACCCCGGTCTGACCGGTGATCACAGGGAAGAGCGTCACCTGGACGCGGTCGACCAGCCCGGCGGCCATCAGCGCCCGGTTCAGCGACAGGCTGCCGTGCGAGCGCAACGGCACCTCGGATTCCTCCTTGAGCCGGGCGACGATGTCGACGGCGTCACCGCTCACGACGGTCGCGTCCGGCCAGTCGAGGGGTTCCTCCAGTGTGGTCGAGACCACGGTTGCCGGCAGGTCCCTCATCCGGGTGACCCATGGGTCACGCGCGTCGGACTCCTCGGTGCTCGAGGCCAGCATCTGGGCGTGCGCACGATACGTGTCGGCCCCGAAGACCATCCGCTGCTCCTGGTCGTACAAGGCGAGGCGGTGGTCGAGCAGCTCGGGGCCTTGCTTGCCCCAGTAGCCGCCCCAGTTGCCGCTGTGGGCGCCGTAGCCGTCGAGGGTGGAGAAGACGTCGAAGGTGTAGGTGGCGGGCATGATGCTCTAGGTCGTGGTCGTGTCTCGCGTACCGCGGGCGCCCGGTGGGCCGGTAGACCTGGATCGTCACCCCGCCGGTCGTGGCCTGCGAGTCGACCAGTTCAAGTGCTGTGTCCGGGCCGGTGGCGGGGAACAGCCGCGTTCCCTGGCCGACCACCACGGGATAGGTGAGCAGGGTGATCTCGTCGACCAGGTGGTTCTCGAGCAGCCAGCGGACCAGGGCGCCGCTGCCGTGTACCTGGAGCTCACCCGCCGGCTTGGCCTTGAGCTCGCCGACGGCCGTCGCGAGGTCTCCGGAGAGGACGGTCGTGTCCGCCCATCCCGGGTCGGTGAGCGTCGTCGATGCCACGTACTTGGGCCGCGTGTTCAACGCCACTGAGACCGGGTTGTTGCCGTGATCCGCTCCCCAGGAGCCGGTTCCCCAGGAGCCGGCGAAGATCTCGTACGTTCGCCGGCCGAAGAGGAACGCATCGGCGCGCTGGAACACCTCGCCGAGAAACGTCTCGGCCTCGTCGTCGAAGAGCGGCAGAGCCCATCCGCCGCGCTCGAATCCGCCGCTGCGGTCCTCACCCGCCCCGCCGAGGCCCTGCATCACTCCGTCGGCAGCGACGTGCGTGATCGTCGTCAGCTTCATGCTCACAGATCCCTTCTCGTTGGCCTGGTTTCTCCCATATCCGCTACTACCGCCGGCGGCTGGGAAACTCATCGCGGGATGGAGCTCGAGGCGGCCCTGCGCGGTGACGAGGAAGCGTTCCGGCGGCTCGTGGAGCCGCATCGCGACGCGCTGCACGCGCACTGCTACCGGATGCTCGGCTCGCTGCACGACGCCGAGGACGCCCTGCAGGAGACCCTGCTGCGGTGCTGGCGGGCGCTCGCGCGGTTCGATCGCGCGCGGCCGCTGCGGCCGTGGCTGTTCCGGATCGCCACCAACGTCTGCCTGGACGCGCTGACACGACGGTCCAAGCGCGTGCTCTCGCTCGATGTCCCGTCATCGGAGCCTGACGCCGGCGCCGGGAAGCCGCTCGGTGAGTCGCTGTGGCTGGAGCCCTACCCACTGGCGCCGGAGGCGGGGTACGAGGAACGCGAGAGCGTCGAGCTGGCGTTCGTCGCCGCACTGCAGCATCTCGTCCCCGCGCAGCGCGCCGTGCTGATCCTGCGCGATGTCCTCGGCTTCACGGCCCGCGAGGTCTCCGAGCAGCTCGACACGACCACCGCCGCAGTCAACAGCTCGCTCCAGCGCGCGCGCTCGACGCTCGCGCAAGCACTGCCGGACCGCACCCAGCAGGCGACGCGGCGCGCGCTCGGCGACGCGCGCATGCGCGAGCTCGTCGAGCGCTACGTCACCGCCTGGGAGCGGCGCGACGTCGATGCGCTCGTTGCCATCCTGGCCGAGGACGTCACGTTCGCGATGCCGCCGTATCCGCACTGGTGGCGCGGGCGCGACGACGTCATCGGCGCCGCCGTGCGGAGCGGGCTCCCGGAGCTGCGCAAGCTCCGCACGGAGGCCAACGGGCAGCCGGCCGTCGCCTGGTATGTCCGCGAAACGCCCGGAGGCCCCTACCTGGCGAGGTCGCTCGAGGTGCTCGCCTTCGACGGTGAGCGCGTCAGCGCGATCGTCGCGTTCGTGTCCGAGCGGCTGTTCGCGTCCTTCGCGTTGCCGCCCGAGCTCGATTAGCGATGCCCCCGCCAGGAATCGAACCTGGAACCTTCGGATTAAGAGTCCGCTGCTCTGCCAGTTGAGCTACAAGGGCGTGGCGGCAAGTGTAGAAGGAACTACGGGGTCGCGGTGGGCTGCGCCGCCGCGCCCGCCGCCGACTGCTTGGCCGACTCGAGCTGGCCCTTCAGGGCCTCGCGCATGTCGGGCTCCGTCAGCTCGAGCGCCTTGTCCTTGGCGAGGTCGCCCTTGCGGGTCTGGCCGGCCTGGTAGGCGAAGACCGCGAGCTGGGTGAAGGTCGAGGCGGTCGGGCGGGCGTCGGTGATGACCTCCTGGGCCGTCGCCGCCTTCGCCGGATCGCCGAGGGCGCCGTAGGCCTGGACCATCAGGCTCGCAACGCGGTCGTCGGGTTGCTTGGGCTCGAGCCCCAGGTAGCTCTCCCAGGCGGCGCCCGCCGCAGCGAGCTTGGCCCGGCCCTCCTTCGTGAACGTGCCCTTCTCGGGATCGAAGTTCTCTCCGATGCCCGCGAGCTGGAAGCGCGCGCGTGCGAGCGCGGCCCACGCGGCCGCGTCCTGCGGGTTGGCCTTCGTGCGCGCCAGCGCGGCCTTCTCCGCATCGCGGAAGCGATCCGAGCCGTCGTCGCCGGAGCCGCGCTCCGTGATGGCGTCGACCAGGCCGCCCGAGACCTCACCGCCGATGCCGAACAGCACGAGGCCGCCGCCCATGAGGAAGGCGAGCGTGATGTAGATCACCTTGATGGTGCGGCGCCGGCCGGCGCCTCTGAGGTCGAAGAGCATCGATCAGGGTTCGGGGTCGTCGGCGTCGTCGGCGGATTGCCACTCGTCGGCCTCCCTGCGCGAGGCCCGCCGTTCGAGCAACGATGCCAACAGGATAGAGCCCTCGAAGAGCACGTAGAGGGGGACCATCAGCGAGAGCATCGTCACGGGGTCCTGGCCGGGCAGGAGCATGGCCAGGACCGCGATGCCGAGGATCGTGTAGCGGCGCGAGCGGCGCAGCTGGGGCACGCTGACGATCCCCAGCCGGGTCAGCGCGAGGATCCCGACGGGCACCTGGAAGCAGACGCCCATCATGATCAGGACCATGATCGCGAAGCGGTAGTAGTCCTTCGCCTGCAACAGGATGTCGTAGTTGTCGTCCTGGAAGTTCTGCAGGAAGTCGATCGCGCTCGGCAGCACCAGGAAGTACGCGAAGACCACGCCGGCGATGAACAGGAACGGCACCATCGTCATCAGCGGCAGCGCGACCGATCGCTCCTCGCGCGAGAACGCGGGCAGGATGAACGCGTAGCACTGGAAGAGGATCAGCGGCAGCGCGAGCAGGAGCGCGCCGTAGGCCGCGACGCGGACGGTGGCGGTGAACGGCTCCCCGACGCCCAGCGTGACGGGCCGCCGCGCCTCCTGGGGCGGCACCGAGCGCGCGACCTTGCGGTTCTCCGCGGCGAGCGCCTCGTAGTTGCGGCGCGTCGCTGAGTCCTCGGCCGCACGCGCGAGCTCCTCGAACGCCACCGCCGAGGCGACGGACGAGGCGCGCAGCTGGGCCTGGAAGGCGGCCGTGCGCTCGAACGGGTCCTGCGAGTTGCCCTTGTCCTTGAACGCCGTCTTCTCGAGCGGGCGGTTGATGACGTCGAGGATCACGTCGGCCTGCCACAGGCAGAGCCCGAAGCAGAGGGAGAACGCCACGACGCAGAGGATCAGCCGCTTGCGCAGCTCGTCGAGGTGCTCCACGAGGCTCAGGCGGTCCTCGTGCCTGATCGGCCGAAGGGTCGTCGACATCGGGTGCGGCGCCTCCGGCGCCTAGCGCGGCTCGGAGGTGACCCCGTCCGATGACACGGAGGTGGGAGCAGCCTCGTCCGCGGGCCGTGCGAGCGCGGCGGGCCGGTCCGCGTCGTCGTCTTCATCCTCGTCGTCGTCGTCGTCGCCCTTGCGGCTGATCGAGTCCTTGAACTCGCGCATGCCCGCGCCGAGCTGGCGGCCGAGCGACGGCAGGCGCTTGGGGCCGAAGATGATGAGCACGATCCCGAGCACGATGAGCAGCTCGAGGGGCCCGATGGATTGGAAGACGGCGAGGCTCACGGTCTTTCCTACGCGCCGCCAAGCCTAGCGGCTCACTCGAGGTGGACGGATGGTCCACGCGGGGCGGAATGGACGGATGGCCCAGTCAAGGTCGCATGGCCCTCACCCGATGTAGGGCCAAGACCCCATCTAGCCCTGATGAGCATGCCTTCCGACAACTCCCACTACGTCCGCCGCGTGGTCCTCCCCTCCGGCCGTGAGATCGAAGTCGTCTACTTCGATTCACAGGTCGCGCCCGCCGACGCAGAGCGCGTCGTGACCTCCCCGCAGACGGACCTGCACGAGTGCCCCGAGTGCGAGCGCAAGCTCGTCTACCCGGTGGAGTGGGAGGAGGCGTCCCCGACCCAGTGGGACGTGCTGCTGCGCTGCCCGAACTGCGAGTGGACGCATCGCGGCGTGTTCGACCAGGCGATCGTCGACCGGTTCGACGAGGAGCTCGACCAGGGCACCGAGTGCCTCATCGAGGACCTGACCCGCCTCACCCAGGCCAACATGGAAGACGAGATCGAGCGCTTCTCCGTCGCGCTCAACTCGGACGCCATCTGGCCCATGGACTTCTAGCTGTAGCGGTCCACCACGCCGTCGGCGACCAGCTCGAGCGCGCCCCGCTGCGCCGCGGGCAGCTCCGGCAGCTCCGCCTTCGCCTCGGCGACCATCGCCAGCGCGTCCGCGCGCGCGGCCTCCAGCACGCCCGTGGCGGCGATCGCGTCGCACACGGCCTCCGCCTGCTCCGGCGTGCGCACCGCACGCAGGTCGAGCGAGGCCAGCTCGGGATCGCGCTCGCGCGCGAGGATCAGCGGCAGCGTGACCGTGCCGTCGAGCAGGTCCGTACCGCGGTGCTTGCCCGTCCGCTCGGCCGGGCCTGAGACGTCGAGCACGTCGTCGAGCAGCTGGAACGCCAGTCCGATCCCGCGCCCGAAGCGGCCGAGCGCGGCGGCCGGCCCGCCGCCCTCGAACGCGCCGAGCTCGCAGGCCGCCTCGAACAGCCGCGCGGTCTTGAGGTCGCAGCGCGCGAGGTAGCGCTCACGCGAGGTGGCGACGTTCCACGCGTCGGCGCGCTGCATCAGCTCGCCCTCGGCGAGCGCGGACGAGGCGCGGGAGAGCACGCGGACCTCGTCGGCGCGGCCGTTGGCGGCGAGCTCGGCGAACGCGCGCGAGAACAGCAGGTCGCCGGTGGCGGTCGCGAGGTCGCGCCCCGCGGCGGCCACCACGGTCGGGCGCCCGCGGCGCAGCTGGGCGCCGTCCAGGACGTCGTCGTGCACGAGCGTCGCCGAGTGGACGAGCTCGACCGCGACCGCGGCGCGCAGCACGCCGTCGCCCGGCCCGCCCGCGGCCACGAACACGAGCAGTGGCCGCAGCCGCTTGCCGCCGGCCGAGATCGTCGCCACCGCGTGCTCGCCGAGCACCGGGCCGTGCGACGCCGCCACCTCGGCGAGGCGCACCTCGAGCCGCTCCAGCAGCTCCGGCACGTGCGCGCCACCGGCTTCGATGACGGCGGCGACGGCTTCCGCGGAGGCCATCAGCGCACCGTACCGGAATGTAGGGCGATGATCCCACCGGCGGTCAGGACCCAGCGCACGTCGGTCAGGCCGGCCCGCGCGAGCGCGCCGCCCAGCGCCTCCGGGCCCGGGAAGCGCTTGACCGACTTCGGCAGGTAGGAGTAGGCCTCGTCGAAGCGCCCCATCAGCGGCACGAGGCGATCGAACCAGATCGAGAAGAACGTGGACAAGGGCGGCTTGGTCGGAGTGGTTATCTCCAATACGACGACTCGCCCACCCGGGCGCACGACGCGGCTCATCTCGGCCAGCCCGCGCTCGAGGTCGGAGAAGTTGCGCGCGCCGAAGCCGACCGTGGCGGCGTCGAAGGAGTCGTCGGGATACGGGAGCTCGAGCGCGTTGCCCCACTCCCACTGCAGCTCGGGCGCCTTCGTCCGCGCGCGCTCCAGCATGCCGTGCGAGAAGTCCGAGCCGATCACCTCGCCGCCCGGCCGCACCCGGCGCGCCAGCTCGACGGCCAGGTCGCCGGTGCCCGTCGCGACGTCGAGCACGCGGTCGCCTGGCCCGACGCGCGCGAGGTCGGCGGCGCGCTGGCGCCAGCGGTGGTGCAGCCCGGCCGTCATGACCGAGTTCATCAGGTCGTAGAAGCCGGCGATGCGGTCGAACATCGCGCGGACCTGCCCTTCCTCGAGCGTGCCCGAAGGGGCCGGGGCGGAGCGCATGGCGGAGCGTGCCTACTCTTCGCCGTGCAGCTGCGCGAGGAAGTCGACGAGCGCCGCCTTCTTCTCCTCGGGCAGCGAGCGGTACGACGGCATCGGCGCGGTCGGGTTCTCGAGCGTCTGCCGGATCGCCGCCTTCGGCAGCTTGTCGGCGATGTCGGTCAGGTGGGGCCCTGGACCGTCGTTGCCGTTCTCGCCGATCTTGTGGCAGGCCAGGCAGCCCGATTGGGCCACCACCAGCTTCCCGGGCTCGTACTTGGCGGCGACCTCGATGTCGACCTCGTTCGGCGAGCCGGCCGACGCGCCGAGGTAGGTCAGGTAGCCCATCGCGATGATCGTGAGGATGCCGGCCGTCGTGGCGATCGGGCGCCGCTCGGGCCGGCGCTCAGGACCGCGGTCGTAGAACGGCAGCAGCAGCAGCAGGATCATGCAGACGGTCGGGATCCCGATCGTCGCCACCGGGGTGAGCACCGCGGGCTTGATCACGCGCAGCAGCTCGAAGAGGAAGAAGAAGTACCACTCGGGCCGCGGCACGTAGGTCGTCGTCGTCGGGTCGGCCTTCGGGCCGAGCTCGGCGCCGAGCACGATCGACATCAGGATGATCGTGAACATCACGAAGCACGCCATCACCGAGTCCTTGGCGACCGCGTACGGGAAGAACGGCTTGCCCTGGTTCTTGATCAGGCCGTACTCGCGGAGATAGGCCTCCTTCTCCGCGCGGTTCATACGCGCTCCTCCTGGAGCTTCTCGGGCTCGTCGGGCTTCAGCCACGGCGGCGCCGTGGTGCCGAGCTTCGTCACGAGGTAGAGGTGCGCGCCGATCAGGGCCGCGATCAGCCCTGGCACGAGCAGCATGTGGATCGAGTAGAAGCGCGACAGCGTGGTCGCGTTGAACTCCGCCCCGCCGCGCAGGAAGTCACCGAGGTAGGGCCCGGCGATCGGGCCCGAGGCCGTGATGTTGGCGGCCACGATCGTCGCCCAGTAGGAGCGCTGGTCGAACGGCAGCAGGTAGCCGGTCAGCGACATCACGAACGTGAGGATCAGCAGCACGACGCCGATCACCCAGTTGAGCTCGCGCGGGTACTTGTAGGCGCCGAAGAAGAACGTCCGCGCCATGTGGAGGAAGATCAGGATCACCATCACCGACGAGCCCCACTTGTGCATGCCGCGCACGAACTCGCCGAGGAAGACGTCGTTGGTGATGTAGCGGGCCGACTCGTAGGCGCGCGTCGGCGACGGGTCGTAGTACATCGCCAGGAAGACGCCGGTGACGGCCTGGCTGAGGAAGGCGAACATCGTCGCCGAGCCCAGCGTGTAGAACCAGTTCGTCCCCTTCGGGACCTTGCGGAACATGACCCAGCGCGCCGCGCCCGACAGCGAGGTCCGCTCGTCGATCCAGTCGACGGTCGCGATCCCCGCTTCCTTGGCCTGGTCGACCGGGCCCGGCGTCGGCTCGCCCGGGCGCTTGGGGCGCGGGAGCAGCATCGGCGGGAGCGGGGGCTTGGGCAGCTTCATCTAGTCGAGCTTGGGGGTCGAGAAGCGCGGCGGGTAGAGGTAGGGGCCGATGCCGTCGAGGCCCTGCGCGGGATCGCGGTAGTCGTCGAAGCGCTTGAGCTCGGAGTTGACCGAGTAGCGCGGGCCGACCTCGACGTTGCCGTTGCGCACGCGCGTGTAGAAGCGGTCGAGCGGGCGCACCGGCGGACCGCCGGCGACCTTGCCCTGGAAGTCGTAGACGCCGCCGTGGCAGGGGCAGATGAAGCGCTCGGACGCCTGGACGTAGCGCACCGGGCAGCCGAGGTGCATGCAGCGCGTCGAGACCGCGATGACCGGCTCGTCGTAGCCCGGCGGGTCCGGCGGCGAGTCGATGTCGGCGTTGCGGGCGCGCAGGTAGACCGTGGTCTTGCCGACCTCGCCGATGCCCGTCGTCATGGTGATGACGCGCGGGACGTAGGCGTCGTTCGGGAGGTCCTCGAGCTTGCCGACCGGCTCCCAGCGGACGGGCGGGCGGTGGAACAGCGGCTCGCCGATCGCGAACGCGAGCGCGGGCAGCGTGAACGCGCCGGCCGCGACCGCCCCGGCGCCGTGCGTCGTGAGCGTCATGAAGCGCCGCCGCGTGACGGTTTCGCCGTCGAAGCTGCCCGGAACGAGACGGTCGGCGGTGTACTTCGACTTGGGCTCTTTGCGGGAGGCGGCCACGGCGGCGCGAACAATATCGACCGGCGGGCCGATCCAGGCCTCAGCTGGCGCTGTGGCGCGCGCCGTGCCCGACGGCCCGCGCTCCCGCCTCCCACGCGGCCCGCGCCGCCTCGGGATCGCCCTCCGCGTGCGCCTGCGCGGCGCGCGAGATCACGCCGGCCAGGACGCCGACCGCGTCGAGGTCGCCGAGCTCGGCCAGGCGGGCCAGCCCGAGCGCGTACAGCCGGTCGCCGGCGAGCAGCGCGAGGTCGGGATCCTCGGGGCGCAGCACGCGCCCGGTGCCGTAGTGCTGGAGGTAGCCCTCGTAGATCGCCTCCACCAGCTCGGCGTAGCCCTCGCCGGCCAGCGCGCCGAGCGCGCCGTCCTGTGTGGGATCGGTCACGGTGTCAGCCAGCAGGCCACCGTCGGCGCGGATGCGCGCCGCGAGCGCCTCCAGCGCACTCATTCGATCTCCTGGAACGCGGCGGTCGCAGCCTCGAGCGTGCGCTCGACGTGCTCGGGCGTGTGGGCGAGGCTCGGGAACCAGGCCTCGAACTGCGACGGCGGCGGGTAGACGCCGCGCGCCAGCAGCGCCCGGCACCACGCGGCGTGGGTCTCGAGGTCGCAGGCCGCGGCGCCCGCGTAGTCGGTCACGGGCTCCGCGGAGAAGAAGACGGTCAGCAGTCCGGTCGTCTCGGCGACCTGGACGGGACGGTCGCCCGCGGCCTCGCGCAGACCGGCGGCGAGCGCGCGGGTCGTCCCGGCGAGCTGGAGGTAGGCCTCCTCGCCGAGGTCGTGCAGCGTGGCGAGCCCGGCGGCCACCGCCAGCGGGTTCCCGCTCAGCGTGCCGGCCTGGTAGACGTCGCCGGCGGGCGCGATCCGGTTGAGCAGCTCCGCCGGGCCGCCGTACGCGGCGGCGGGCAGGCCGCCGCCGATGACCTTGCCCATGACGGTCAGGTCGGGGAAGACGCCGGAGAGCTCCTGGGCGCCGCCGGGCGCGACGCGGAAGCCGCTGATGACCTCGTCGAACACGAGCAGGGCGCCGCTCTCGGTGGCGAGCTCGCGCAGCAGCTCGAGGAAGCCGCAGGCCGGGGGGACGAGCCCCATGTTGGCGGGGTAGGGCTCGGCGATGATCGCGGCCGGCGCGTGCTGCTCGACCGCGGCGCGCACCGCCTCGAAGTCGTTCCACGGCACGATCACCGTCGCCCGGGTCGCCGCCTCGGGCACGCCCGGCGAGGCGGGGATCCCCTGCGTGGCGAGGCCGGAGCCCGCCTCGGCGAGCAGGCCGTCGACGTGGCCGTGGTAGGCGCCGGCGAACTTGACGACCGTCTCGCGCCCGGTGGCCGCGCGGGCGAGCCGGAGCGCGCTCATCGACGCCTCGGTCCCGCTCGACGTCATCCGCAGCATCTCCACCGACGGCATGCGCCGGCCGACCTCCTCGGCCAGCTCGACCTCGGCGGCGGTCGGCGCCCCGAACGTCGTGCCGCGCTCCGCCGCCGCGTGGACCGCGGCGAGCACCGGCCCGTACGCGTGGCCGTGGATCAGCGGGCCCCAGGAACAGACGTAGTCGACGTAGGTGTTGCCGTCGACGTCGGTCAGCTCGGCGCCCGCCGCGCGCTCGACGAACACCGGGTCGCGCCCGATCGAGCCCATCGCGCGCACGGGCGAGTTGACGCCGCCCGGGAGCACGCGCACGGCGCGGCGGTAGAGCTCCGCCGACCGCGTATCGGTGAGGGACGTGGTCACCCGGCGTGCTCGCGTTCCCAGTCCTGGAACGCGCCGGTGAAGTAGAGCATCCGGATCTTCTTGAACTCGGTGCTCGAGTAGAGCGTCGCGCGGCCGGTGATGCCGGTCGCCTCGGCGACCGCGTCGAGGACGGCGTCGCACTCCTCCTTCGAGCGCCCGTGGGCCATCGTGAAGACCGAGTACGGCCAGTCCGCGTAGGTCGGGCGCTGGTAGCAGTGCGAGATGCCGCGGAACGCGGCCATCTGGCGGCCGGTGTCGAGGATGTCGGCCTCCGGCACCTCCCACACGCCCATGCCGTTGGCGGAGAAGCCGGCGCGGCGGTGGAAGAGGATCGCGGCGACACGGCGCAGCGCGTCGCGCTCGCGCAGCGACTCGAGCCGGCGCAGGACCTCGTCCTGGTCGACGCCGAGCCGCTCGGCGGCGGGCGCGTAGGGCTCCTCGATCACCGGCATCGGGCCCTGGGTGGCGCGGATCGCCGCGATGTCCTCGTCGGACAGCTCGATCGGGTCGAGCTCGCGCGGCTCGACCGCCTCGCCGGACGCGGCGAGCGCCTCGGTGCCCTTCTCCATCTCGAGGTCCATGCGGATCTTGAACAGCTTCAGCGTCGGCAGCTGCCGGATCGACTCGGCGCCGGTCTTCTCGGCGATCACGTCGAGCGTGCCGTCGAGGCCGAGCTCCGAGCCGGGCTCGGTGGCGAGCGTGAACCACAGGTTGAAGTCGTGGTTGCGCAGGTAGTTGTGCGTGACGCCGGGGTGGGTGTTGATGAACTTCGCGGCGCGGTGCGGGTGCTCGGGGTCGACCTTGGCGGCGACGAGCATCGAGCTGTAGCCGAGCGCGCGGGTGTCGAAGATCGGCGTGATCTCGCGGATGATGCGGCCGTCGAGCAGGCGCTGGACGCGCTGCATGACCTCCGCCTCGTCGATCTCCGCGAGCCCGGCGACGTGCGCGAACGGGCGCCGCGTGAGGCCGAACGAGCCCTGCATGAGGTTGAGGAGCTTGCGGTCGGTGTCGTCGAGCGGGATGGCCGAGCCGTCCTTGCGCGAGCGCACCTTGGGCTGGGCTACTGGAGCCATCTGGCGACGTCCTTCGCGTGGTAGGTGATCACGATGTCGGCGCCGGCGCGGCGGATGCCGGTCAGCGCCTCGAGCACGGCGGCGCGCTCGTCGAGCAGGCCGGCCGCGGCCGCGGCCTTGATCATCGCGTACTCGCCGCTGACGTTGTACGCGGCGACCGGCAGGCGGGTGCGCTCCTTGACGCGGCGGATCACGTCGAGGTAGGGCAGCGCGGGCTTGACCATGACGACGTCGGCGCCCTCGGCGGCGTCGAGCTCCGCCTCGCGCTCGGCCTCGAGCGCGTTCGCGGGATCCATCTGGTAGCCGCGGCGGTCGCCCTGCTGGGGCGCCGAGTCGGCGGCCTCGCGGAACGGCCCGTAGAACGCGGAGGCGAACTTGGCGCTGTAGGCGATGATCGGCGTCTCGGCGAGCTCGTGCTCGTCGAGCGCGGCGCGCAGCGCGCCCACCCGCCCGTCCATCATGTCGCTGGGCGCGACGGCGTCGGCGCCGGCGGCGGCCTGCGAGACCGCGGTGCGGGCGAGCAGCTCGAGCGTCTGGTCGTTGTCGACGACGCCGTCGGCGCGCAGCACGCCGCAGTGGCCGTGGCTCGTGTACTCGCACAGGCAGAGGTCGGTGATGACCAGCAGGTCGGGGTGCTCGGCCTTGATCGCGCGCGTGGCGAGCTGGATCACGCCCTCGTCGTCCCAGGCGCCGGAGCCCTCCTCGTCCTTGGCCGCCGGGAGGCCGAACAGCAGCACCGCGGGGATCCCGAGCGCGGCCGCCTCGCCCGCCTCCTGGACCGCGTGGCGGATCGAGAGGTGGTCGATGCCCGGCATGGTCGGGATCGGCGTGCGCGAGTCGGACCCGTGGACCACGAACATCGGGTAGACGAGGTGGCGCGCGGCCAGCTCGGTCTCGCGCACCAGGTCGCGGATGCCGGTGGTCGCGCGGAGGCGGCGCAGGCGCGTGGCGGGGAAGGCCATGCAGGCGATGGTAGTCAGCCGCGCATCGCGCGCAGCGCCGCGTCGACGTCGGCCTCGGCGCTGAACAGCCCCGTGCCGAAGCGGACGTAGGGCGTGGGCGTAGGGCGTGACGCTGGCCAGCACCTTGGCCGCGCGCAGGCGCTCGACGGTCGTCCGCGGGTCCTCGCCGTCGCGCAGGCAGCAGGCCAGGCCGGACGACGGCGCAGGCCCTTGCGCAGCGGATACAGCCCGCGCACGTCGTCCCAGTCGCGCAGGTCGACGGCGTCGGGCTCGGGCTCGGACTTGCCCGCGCAGCCCGCGATCGCCCCCGCCGCCACGACCGCGCCGGTGCGGGCGAGCAGCGCCTTGCGCGTCAGCGTCACGCGAACCGCCGCAGCGACAGCCTCGCGATCACCCCGAACGCGAGCGTCAGCGCCGCCAGGTGCAGCAGCGGCACGAGCAGCTCGCCGCCGCTGACCGCCGCGTCGAGCGCCTGCAGGGCGGGCCGGAACGGGAACGCGGCCGAGACGACGCGGATCGCGTCGTAGAGGCCCTCGTCGACCGCGCCGCTCGGCACGAGCGCCAGCGCCGCCACCGGCAGCGAGATCACGAACGCCGCCAGCGAGGCCGAGCGGACCTCGCGCGTCACCCCGCCGATCGCCACGCCCATCGCCCCGAACGCCGCGGCGCCGAGCGCGAGCACGACGAGCCACAGCGGCGCGCGGCCGAAGTCGAGCCCGATCAGCGCGCCGAGGATGCCGAGCATCACCGCCGTGGTCACGAACGCGGCCAGCGCGGCGAGCACGACCTTCTCGGTCACGAGCCCGGTGCGGCTGATCAGCCCGCGCACGAGCCGGCCGAACGCGTTCTCCTCGCGCTCGAGGGCGAGCATGCCCGCGGCCAGCAGCAGCGCGACGAACATCATCGACGCGATCACCGCCACCTCGGCGGCGAACGCGCTCAGCGACGAGTTGGATCCCGCGACGACGATCCGCTTGACCTGCACCGGCTTGCTGATCGAGGCGAGGATCGGCTTCGAGAGGTCGAGGTTGTCGGCCGCCAGGCCCGCGAAGCGCGACACCTGCTGGAGCGCCACGCGCTCCGGCGCGTCCTCCGGCAGGCCCGCGATCGCCGCGTCGATGATCGTCCGCGCGCGCCGCAGGCCGAGGATGTCGACCGAGCCGACGATCGGCAGCGCGACCTTGCCCCCCTCCACGATCACGTTGAGGTACTTCGCCGACTCCTTGAGCACCTCGGCCGAGATCGCGGCGTTCGCCTCGGCCAGCGTCGCGTCGATCGTGTCCTTCACGTACTGCGTCTTGAGCGGGTTCTCGGCGCTGTAGTAGACCTCGACCGTCGGCCGCCCGCCGCCGCCGAGACCGAGCGTGCCCTGGAGCCGCTCGGTCACGTCGGCCGGCACGACGAGCGCGCCGAGCGCCTCGCCCGACTTGACCTTCTGGATCGCCTCCTCGCGCGTCTTGACGCGGATCGGCGTGACCTTCTCGAACAGCTTGTCCGCGTACTGGGTCGCGTCGACGCGGCGGCCGCCGAGATCCACCTCCGACTTGTCCTCCGGCACGAGGTTGGCGAACGCCACCTTCGGCTTGCTCGGCCCGGACGACAGCGCGGCCCCGGCCACGAGCGAGACGACGACCGAGTAGAGGACCAGCACGGCGACGAGCAGCGGCGAGCGCTTGAGGATCTGCAGGTCCTTGAGCAGCAGCCAGCGCATCAGTGGACCACTAATGGCCTCGCTCGTGGAGGAAGCGGACGAAGGCCGACTCGAAGTCCGGGGCCTCCGCGGCGCCGCCGACGGTCTCCTCGAGCTCGCCCGGGCTGCCCGAGAACAGCAGCTCGCCGTCGGCCAGCACGAGCACGCGGTCGGCGTAGCGCTCGGCCTCGGCGACGTTGTGGGTCGCGTAGACGACCGCGGTGCCGGCCTCGGCGAGGCCGGACACGAACGCCCACAGGACCTCGCGCTGGCGCGGGTCGAGCGACGACGTCGGCTCGTCGAGCAGGAGCACGGACGGCTCGGCGAGCAGGCCGATCGCGATGTTCACGCGCTGGCGGTTGCCGCCCGAGAGCTTGCCGACCTCGTCGCCCGCGCGGTCGCGCAGCCCGGTCTGCTCGAGCATCCGGTCGACGGTCGCGTCGACGTCCGGGCGCTTCTCGAGCCGCGCGAACAGCCGCAGGTTCTCGGCGACCGAGAGCTTCGAGTACAGCGCGGGCTGCTGCGGCACCCAGCCGACGCTGCCCCCCTCCAGCGACACCGAGCCGTCGCTCGGCCGCAGCGAGCCGGCGAGGATCTGCAGCAGCGTCGTCTTGCCGGCGCCGTTGGGGCCGATGATCGCGATCCGCTCCCCGCGCTGCGCGGCGAACGAGACGCCCTGCAGGGCCCGCCGCTCGCCGTACGTCTTGGTGACGCCGTCGGCGCTGATCACGACGGCCCGGCCGACGCCGCCGCGGCGGCCTCGTCGGCGCCGCCCAGCTCGGTCCCGCACGCCCCGCAGCGCGCCGCGCCCGGCGCGACGGCCGCGCCGCACTCGGGGCACGCCGCGGCCTCGGTGCCGACCCCGGCGAGCGCGACCGCGGGGGCGCGCGGCCACGGCTCGAGGACGAGGTGGCGGCGCAGGTAGACGACGGTCTCGCGCACGATCGCCGCCAGCGGCAGCGCGATGAACGCGCCGATGAAGCCGTAGATCTGCCCGCCCAGCAGCAGCGCGGCGATGACGAGCAGCGGGTTGATGCGCAGCGCGTGGCCGAACACGTTCGGCGCCACGATGTGGCCCTCGATCTGCTGCAGCGCGGTGAAGGCGATGACCAGCCACAGCGCGTCGAGCGGATCGGGGCTGAACAGCGCGAGCATCACCGGCGGGAAGGCGCCGACCGCGGGCCCGATGTAGGGGATCAGCTCCGCGAAGCCGAAGAACGCCCCGAACGCGAGCGCATACGTCTTGCCGTCGGGGAAGATCCCGAGCGAGCCGAGCACCCACAGCAGCACCCCGGCGCTCGTGCCCATGATCAGCGAGAACAGCAGCTGGCCGCGCACGTAGCCGAACACCGCCCCCTGGATGCGCGTCGGGAAGTCGTCCTCCGCCGAGCCGTCGCCCGGCGGCACCACGCGCCGCACGCTCGCGCCGATCCGCTCGCCGTAGAGCAGCATGTAGACCGCGACGACGATGATCAGGATCACCGCGATCGACGCCTCGACGAGGCGCACGAGCGCGTCGCGGGTGAACGCCACGAGCTCGCCGGAGCCCTCCGCGAGGTTGTCGCCGAGCGACTGGACGGCGGTCTGGCCCGGCTCGGAGACCTGGACGTCGACGCCGTTCTCGTCGAGCCACTCCTGCATGTCGGCCAGCGTGGCGTTGGCGTCGTCGACGATCTCCGGCACCTGGTCCCGGAACGCCGTGACCTGGTCGGACACCGGGTCGGCGAGCAGGATCCCGAGGCCGGTGAGCGCCAGCACGAGCACGAGGAAGACCGTGCCGACGGCCGCACCGCGCGGGAAGTGCGCCCGCCGCAGCAGCGTCACGAACGGGTTGAGCAGCAGCGCGATCAGCCCCGCGATCGTGAACAGCAGCAGCACCGCCCCGGCGGCGCGCGCGACCGCGTACAGGCCGAGGATCGCGAGCGGCAGCACGACGAGCTGGATCCAGCGCGGGACCACCACCGGCGCGACGTGGGCGGGCGGCTCGGACACCGGGACGGGCGCCTCCTCGACCGTCTCGGGCGGGCTCTCGGCGTGCTCCGGCGCGTCTTCGGCAGTGTCCGCTTCGGGGGCGCGCATCTCCCTCAGTATGCGCCCCCGGGAGGCCGGAGTCGGCTCACCGCGGGTAGCGTGCTCCCTGTGACCGCGATCCTCTTCGTCGGCGACGTGGTCGCCTCCGCGGGCCGCCGCGCGCTCAAGGACCTGCTGCCCGGGCTGCGCGAGGAGCTCGGCCTCGGCTTCGTCGTCGCCAACGGCGAGAACGCCGCCGGCGGCATCGGGATCACGCCCAAGCACGCCGACGAGCTGTTCGACGCCGGGGTCGACGTGATCACGCTCGGCAACCACACCTACCGCCACCGCGAGGTGTGGCCCTACCTCGACGAGCAGCGCTTCATCCTGCGGCCGGCGAACTTCCTCAAGAGCCAGCCCGGCCGCGGCACGTGCGTGTTCGAGCGCCAGGACGGCGCCACGCTCGGCGTCGTGAACATGTCGGGCAACCTGTTCATGCAGGCGGCCTCGCCGGCGTTCACCACGATCGAGGAGTCGCTGCGCGAGGTCGCGGGCGCCGATCACGTGCTCGTCGACATGCACGCCGAGGCGACGAGCGAGAAGGTCGCGATGGGCTGGTTCCTCGACGGCCGCGTGACCGCGGTGGTCGGCACCCACACGCACGTGCCGACGGCCGACGCGCGCGTGCTCCCGGGCGGGACGGCCTACGTGACCGACGTCGGGATGACCGGCGCGCGCGGGGGCGTGATCGGGGTCAAGAAGGAGCAGTCGATCGCGGTCTTCCGCTCGATGATGCCCGCGCGCTACGACTCCTCCGACGAGGACCCGTGGCTGATGGCGGTCGTCATCCGCACCGAGGACGGCTCGCGCCCGTCGCGCGCCGCGTCGATCGAGACGATCCTGCGGCCGGCCAGCAGCGCCACGAACACGAGCGGCAGGAACCAGACGACGTAGAGGTAGAACCAGTGCTCGAGCGCGAGCTGGAGCGCGATCAGCGCCGCCGCGCCGAGCGCGGCGACCGCCACCGGGTCGCGGCGGCGCGGGACGAAGGCCACGACGACGGCGAGGGCGAGCGCCGCGGCGAGGGCGAGCTCGCGGCCGGGGAGGTCGTAGAGCCCCCAGACCGAGAACGGCGAGCCGCGGTCGGCCTGGAAGCCGAGCGTGCGGTCGTAGAACGTGTCCAGCCCGTCGCCGAGCGCGACCGGCGCGAGCGCGAGCGTGCCGAACGCGGCGAAGCCCGCCGCGGTGAGCACGAGCGCGCGCCGCCCCGCCCCGTAGGTCAGGAAGAGCGGCGCCAGCACGACGGGCGCGAACTTCGTCAGCGCGGCGGCGGCGATGACCGCCCCGCGCAGCGCCGGCCGGGCGAGCGCCAGCATCGCGGCGGTCACCAGCAGCGCCATGAGCCCGTCGTTGGCGTTCGCGTTCGCCACCAGCAGCGTGAACGGGAACGTCGCCCACAGGTAGGCCAGCAGCGCGCCCAGCTCGGGCCCGCGCAGCCGCCGCCCGAGCAGCCACAGCCCGCCGGCGGTCAGCAGGTCGAAGACGACCGCCGCGGCGTGGGCGGCCGGCAGGTCGTCCCAGCCGCCGCTCCACGGCAGCAGTGCCTCGAACGGCACGTAGGCGTAGTAGAGGACGGGCCCGTAGGTGTCGCCGCGCTGGTTGTCGGGCGGGAAGTTGCCGTACAGCGCCTCGCCCGAGCCGGCGCGGTCGGCGCCGATCACGCTCGCGTAGCCGACGTCGATCACGTTCGAGCCGACGATGTTCAGGCCGCAGCGGAAGCCGAGCAGGAAGACGGCGCCGAGCCCGAGCGCCGCCACCGGCAGGGTCAGGCGCACGGGCGGGGGCTCGCGCCCGCGCGCCCGCGAGAACGCGATGCCGAGCATGCGCGCGAGCAGGTAGGCGAGCAGCGGGTAGACGAGCGGGACGCTGACGTCGATCCGCGCCGCGTTGAAGAACGCGTAGGAGACCGAGAACGCGAGCAGCACGGCGAGGTCGAGGTGCAGCAGCCGCAGCGGCGGGCGCGCGAACGGGAGCACGAACAGCGCGCACAGCGGCAGCCAGATCCAGAGCGCGTTGGCCACCCGCCCGAACGCCCCGGCGTAGCCGCGCGCCATCGTCCACTCGACCTTGTAGCCCGTCCAGCTCTCCAGCACGCGGCCCGTGCGGTCGTCGACGACGGTCTGCGACAGCTCGCGGGTGCGGCCGCCGGACTCCTCCGGCGGGGTGAAGAACGACACCTGCCAGCGCCGCTTCGCCCGGCTCCTGAAGTAGACGCGGCCGTAGGTCAGCTCGTGCCCGGCGCGCGCCCGGCGCACCTCGGGCCGCGCCGCCACCGCGCGCAGGACGTCGGCCGGCGCGGTCCGCCAGCCGGCCGGCGGCGCGTCGTAGTCGGCCGGCGAGGGCAGCCGCTGGGCGGCCGCCGGCGTGGCGGCCAGCAGGAGGCCGGCGATGGCGAGGAGGACGGCCCTCACGCGGGGACGCCGAAGTGCTCGCGCACCATCGGCACGATGTCG
Organism: uncultured Solirubrobacteraceae bacterium; assembly: GCA_963811595.1. Classification (GTDB taxonomy): domain Bacteria; phylum Actinomycetota; class Thermoleophilia; order Solirubrobacterales; family Solirubrobacteraceae; genus DASQFQ01. Next base: position 18,647 of record CAWERW010000006.1, on the reverse strand, counting down.
CGCAGCGACCACTGCTCCTTCGCGTCGGCGCTGTCGGGGCCGGTGCCGCACCACAGCAGCGTGCCCAGCGAGTCGTTGGCGTGCAGCGAGCCGTGGGAGCCGCCGCCCACGTGGTGGTCGCCGCCCCAGTCGATGAACTCGTAGCCGGGCTTCGCCGACAGCAGGATCTCCGCCGAGGTCCGGCAGCGCAGCGCCGACCACGCGCGCCCCAGCGCGTCGGGGTAGAGCGACGAGGCGATCACGCCGTCGCGCACCTGCAGGCCGAGCAGCTGGAGGTCGCCCTCGACGCTCCAGCGGTCGCCGCGCAGGTCGGTCAGCTCGCCGCCGTGCATGAAGCGCAGCTCCCCGCGCGCGCCGCGGATGACCGCCTCGCCGTCGGGATGGTCGGTCATGTGCATGGCGAGGTCGACGCCCTCGAGCGCGAGCGCGGTGCGCTCCAGGCGCGGGATGAGCTCAGCGCGCCGGTCGCGGTCGAGGATGTAGATCTGCGCCGACCGCGAGGACGGGCAGACCGCGATCTCCGGCGGGTCGCCGTCGCGGCGCGCCCGCGGCGGGGCGGGCGGCTCGAGCTCGAAGCCCTCGAACGCCATGAACAGGTCGATCTCCCGCTCCACCTGCGACTGCGAGTGGTCGGAGCAGACGATCATCGCGTGGTCCTCGAGGAACGCCTCCGGCCCGCCCGCGGCGTGCATCAGGCGCTCGATCTGCTTGTCGGCGGCGGCGATCGAGGACACCTGGGCGAACGGCCCGTTGCGGTGCGAGTGCGTGTCGTTGTCGGGCAGCGACAGCAGCAGGAAGTCGAACAGGTCCTGCTCGATCAGCTGGGCGCCGACGCAGCCCGCGTGCTGGTCGCGCACGCCCGGGAGCCCGAACTGGGAGCGGCAGCCGGTCTTGCGCGACGCGAACAGGTCCGCGTAGAAGAACTCGCGCGGGCCGTAGACCGCGTGGCGGAAGACCGTCGAGGCGAGGCGGGTCAGCGCGGTGTCGCTCGTCACCTCGTGACGGTGGCGGCCGCGATACATCAGGTACGTCGTCCCGGCGGTGCGCACGTCGGCGTCGTCGAGCGCCTCGAACACCGTCTCGACGTTCGAGGACAGGTGCTCGAGGTTCATGTTGTAGATCGTGTCGGTCAGCGAGCGCTTGAAGCCGAACGTCTGCGACGCCTTGAAGCTCGTGCCGTACTCGACGTAGCGGCCCTCGTTGCGGTGGTACCAGTTCATCGAGGGGATCTCGTGGCGGTCTGGCCCGACTCCGGTGGCGATGCTCGCCGCGCACACGGGCGTCACGGACGGGAAGGCGGCGACGCAGTCGCTCACCAGCGAGCCGTGCTCGATCAGCAGCTTCAGCGCCGGCGCGCGGCCGGTCGACACCGCCCGCTCGAGCATCGCGGGCTTCATGGCGTCGATGACGGTGAGGACGAGCTTCTTCGGCTTCGTCCCGCCGGCGCTCATCGCAGGATGCGCAGGCCGGCGTACTTCTCGCCGGCGCGGCGGCGGCCGCCCAGCAGCAGCGCGATCAGCGCGCCGATCACGAGCACCGCCAGCGGCGGGAACAGCACGGAGATCCCGGCGGCCACCAGGCCGGCGCCCTCTGCGTAGAGCGTCAGCGCGCCGGCCGCGTCCGCGTCGAGCCGCTTGCGGACCCGGATCAGCAGCCCGCGCGTCGCGACGTAGCCGAGCGCGGCGCACAGCGCGCCCACCACGATGCCGGCGAGGATCGGGTGGTCGTGGTCGGCCAGCGACGCCGCGCCCTGGAGCATCCCGAGCGCCACCGCGAACGCGCCGAACACCGCGATCCACGGCTGGACCTCGAGCGCCGCGGGCCCGGCGCGCCGGACCGCGTAGGTCGAGATCGCCATCAGCACCAGGATGATCGCCAGGGCCGGCGCCTGCTCGAGGAACGCGAAGTCGGTGCCGTCGAAGTCGATGCCGAGGTCGAACGCGGCCAGCGCGCCGACGAGCAGCAGCGGCAGGAAGGGCCGGATCCCGACCGCGGCGGCGATACCGGCGCCCTGGAGGAGGTCGAAGGCGAAGGAGTGCATGGTCTAGCGTTTCCGGCGGGTGACCTTAGACGAGACGCCAAGGGGCTCGACCGGCGGCGGCGAAGGACGTCGCGTGGGCGCTCCCCGCTCCACCACGCGCGACCTCGAGCGCTACGCCGGGCTGTTCGCGAACCGCACGCAGACGATGAAGTCGTCGGCGATGCGCGACCTGATGGCGGTCATCGCGCAGCCCGACGTGATCTCGCTCGCCGGCGGCCTTCCGGACACGAGCACGTTTCCCGCCGAGGACTTCGCCGCGCTGATGGCGCACGTGGCGGTCGACTCGTCCGCGGCCGCGCTCCAGTACGGCCCGACCGAGGGGCTCGACCCGCTGAAGGAGTGCATCGTGCAGGTGATGGAGGCCGAGGGCATGTCGCTCGAGCCCTCCGACCTGCTCGTCACGACCGGCGGCCAGCAGGTGATCGACCTGGTCTGCAAGACGCTGCTCGACCCCGGCGACGTCGTGATCGCGGAGGCGCCGACCTACCCGGGCGCGGTGCCCGTCTTCTCCTCCTACCAGGCCGACGTCGTCCAGATCGAGCTCGACGAGCACGGCATGCGCGTCGACCTCATGGAGGAGGCGCTCGACCGCCTCGACGCCGAGGGGCGCGTGCCGAAGTTCATCTACACCGTCCCGTCGTTCCAGAACCCCGCCGGCGTGACGCTGTCGCTGGAGCGCCGGCGGCGGCTCGTCGACGTCGCGCGGCGGCGCGAGCTGCTCGTGCTCGAGGACAACCCGTACGGGCTGCTGCGCTACGAGGGCGACCCGCAGCCGACGCTCTACTCGCTCGACGGCGGCGAGTACGTCATCTACCTCGGCACGTTCTCGAAGATCCTCTCGCCGGGGCTGCGGCTCGGCTGGTCCGCGGCGCCGCGGCCGGTGCTGGAGAAGATGAACCTCGGCAAGGGCGCGTCGGACCTCTGCTCGTCGTCGTTCGCGCAGCACTTCGTCATCGCCTACTTCGCCGAGCGCGACTGGCGGCGCTACCTCGGCACGCTGACCGAGCTCTACCGGCGCCGGCGCGACACGATGCTCGACGCGCTCGCCGAGCACTTCCCGCCCGAGGCGACGTGGACGCGGCCGGAGGGCGGGCTGTTCATCTGGGCGACGCTGCCCGACTATCTCGACACCACCGACCTGCTCGCGCGGGCGCTGCAGGAGAACGTCGCGTTCGTGCCCGGGCGGGCCGCGTACCTCGACGGGCGCGGCGGCTCGTCGATGCGGCTGAACTTCTCCGGCGTCGGCGAGGACGACATCCGCGAGGGCGTGCGGCGGATCGGCAAGGTCGTGGCCGAGCAGGTCGCGCTCTACGGCACGCTGACCGGGGCGGAGCCCGCGCCGGCGCGGCGGCCGGCGCCCCGCGAGGCCGAGGAGCCGCCCAACGTGCTGCCGCTGCGGCGGCGGGCGCAGTGAGCCGGGTCGCGCTGCTGAAGGGCGGCCGCTCGCTCGAGCGCCAGGTGTCGCTGCGCTCGGCCGCGCAGGTGGCCGACGCGCTCGAGCGGCTCGGCCACGACGTGGAGGAGGTCGACGTCGGGCCCGACCTCGTCGACCGCCTCGGGGCGGCGAACGCCGACGTCGCATTCGTGGCGCTGCACGGCCGCGGCGGCGAGGACGGGACGGTCCAGGAGCTGCTCGAGCTCGTCGGGCTCCCCTACACGGGCTCCGGCCCGGCCGCCTGCATCCGCTGCATGGACAAGGTCGTGGCCAAGCACGCGATGCGCGACGCCGGCATCCCGACGCCCGACTTCTACGCGTTCTCGGAGACCGCGTTCCGCGACCTCGGCGCCGCCAAGGCGCTGCCGGCCATCGAGGCGCGGCTCGACTTCCCGATCGTCGTCAAGCCCGCCGGCCAGGGGTCCGCGCTCGGGATCAAGTTCGCGGCGAGCGCCGGCGACGTGCCGGGCGCGCTCGTGGCCGCGTTCTCCTACGACTCGAAGGTCCTGCTCGAGCGCCACGTGGCAGGGCGCGACCTCGCGGTGTCGGTGATCGAGGGCCCCGACGGCCCGGAGGCGCTGCCGCTGGTCGAGGCGATCCCGCACGAGGACGACTTCTACGACTTCGAGGCCCGCTACGAGATCGGCCGCACCGACTTCCGGTGCCCTGCGGAGGTGGGCGACGAGGCGACCCGGCGCGCGCAGGAGCTGGCGATCGCGGTCTACGAGCTTCTGGGGTGCTACGGCTTCGCGCGCGTCGATCTCATGCTCGAGGAGGCGACCGGCGAGCTCGAGGTGCTGGAGGCGAACGCGATCCCCGGGCTGACCGAGACGTCGCTGCTGCCCCAGGCCGCCGAGGCCGCGGGGATCTCCTTCGACGCGCTGATCGAACGCGTGCTCGATCTGGCGCTCGCGCGCGCGCCGGCCTAGCTCGCGGGCTACTGCTCCTCGCCGGCCTGGAAGTCCTCGGGCGAGACCTGGTCGAGGAACTCCTTGAACTTGTCCACGACCTCCTCCGTGTCCTCGACCTCGTGCTCGAACTCGATCGCGGACTCGGCGATCACGTCCTCGGCGGCGAAGATCGGGGCGCCGGAGCGGACGGCGAGGGCGAGGGCGTCGGACGGGCGCGAGTCGATCTCGACCTCGCGGCCGTTGATCGACAGGGTGATCGACGCGTAGAACGTGTTCTCGCGCAGCTCGGTGACCGAGACGCGCGTGCAGGCGACCTCGAGCTCGGCGAGCATGTCGAACAGCAGGTCGTGGGTCATCGGCCGCGGCGTCGACGCCCCCTGGAGCTTCATCAGGATCGCGGCGGCCTCGGGATGCCCGATCCAGATCGGGAGGAACTTGTTCGTGTCGACGGCCTTGAGCAGCACGATCGGCTGCTTGCCGACCATGTCGAAGCTCACGCCGTAGATGACCATCTCCTGCAAAACAGCTCCTCGGCTCCGGGTCGGCCAAGTATAGGCCCGGGGGTGGCTCCTCCCGGCGCCCTCCGGGGGACCGACGCAGCCGCCGACATCCGTCTGATAGGACTCCCGTCACATCGTGGGCCTGGTGGCAGGGACGCCCGCGTCAGGGAGGACGAAGCAAGCCGGGTCGCACTCGTTTTCGAACCCTGGGAGGGGGCATGAAACAGCGTCTGACGGCGCTCGTCGCGGCCACGGTCGCGATCGCGGTCTTTCCCGCGCTCGCCGCAGCACACCCGGATGAAGCCGGGGAGCTCTACATCCCGTGGAGCGACTTCGTCGGCCAGGAGCGCGCGCAGGAGCTCACGCGTGGCGCGCCGAAGGCCGACCAGCAGCCCACACCGGGCGCGCAGGACCTCAGGCTCGTCGGCAACTCCGACAAGGACGGCACGACGAACTCGGACCTCGCGTTCAACGGCAACCTCGTCTACTCCGGCAACTACGGGGGCTTCCGCATCCTCGACGTGCGCGGCGACTCGCCGCGGGTCGTCGTCGACCACCCGTGCAACGGACCACAGAACGACGTCTCGTTCACGAAGCTCGGCGGCAAGACGTTCCTGTTCCAGTCGATCGACTCCGCGCAGGACCGCGAGGACTGCTCGTCGGTGAACGCCCCGATCGTCGAGGGCTCGCGGGTCGGCTACGAGGGCGTGCGCGTCTTCGACGTCACCAACCCGGCCAAGCCCGTCTTCATCGACATGATCCAGACGGCGTGCGGCTCGCACACGCACACGCTGATCCCGGACAAGAGCGACCGGCGCGGCGGCGGCAGCGACAAGGCGTACATCTACGTCTCCTCGTATCCGCTGGGCTCGGGCATCACCCCGGCCAACCCGACGAACCCTCCGGGCGGCGCCGACTTCAAGGCGTGCACCGTGCCGCACAAGAAGATCTCGATCATCGAGGTCTCCGCGCCGCGAGGCAACTTCAGCTTCCGCCTGCGCGAGCAGGCGCTGGCCGACGACACCACGCCCTACCGCGGCGGCCTGGGCGGGACGCCGTTCATCGCGTGCCACGACATCCAGGCGTTCCTGAAGAAGGAGATCGCGCTCGGCTCGTGCGCCGGCGAGTCCCAGATCTGGGACATCTCCAACCGCTGGATGCCGGGCATCGAGCAGAGCCGCAACCACACGCACATCCGGCGGCCGGCCGACGCCACGGCGAGGGAGTTCGAGTTCATGCACTCGGCCTTCTTCAGCTGGGACGGCAAGGTCGTCGCCACGATGGACGAGACCGGCGGCGGCGTCGAGGCGCGGTGCTTCGGCTCCCGGCCCGGCTCGCAGGACGGGTACTACTACTTCTACAACGTGGTGAGGCCGGGGTCTCCGGAGCCGCCGCTGCGGTCGAGGTACACCATCCCGCGCCAGCAAGGAGAGGGCCAGGAGTGCGTGTCGCACAACGCGAACACGATCCCGGTGAAGAACCGCTACCTGGCGTCGATCGCCTACTACCAGGGCGGCGTCTCGGTGATCGACTTCACCAACGTGGGCAACCCGCGTGAGGTGGCGTTCGCCGACCTGAGCGACGCGACCGGGACCGCGGACGAATGGTCCTCATTCTGGTACAACGGCCGCATCTTCTCCAACTCCGGGCTCGGGCGAGAAGGCCCGAACGCGAACCGCGGCCTGGACGTCTACAAGCCCGTCGGCGACCTCGCGCGCAAGACACGCGGGGCGAAGCGGTGGGCGTACTCCAACCCGCAGACGCAGGAGGCATGGCAGGCGCCGTAGGCGAGGCGCGTATCCGGTTCACGGCGGCGGGCCCCTGGGCCCGCCGCTGCGTTCTGGTGGCCCTCGTCGCCCTGCTCGGACTGCTCGCCGGCTGCGGCGGCGAGGAGGCTCGCGAGGGCCCGCAGGCGTCGTGGCTCGACCCGGACGGCGAGCCGCCGATCGTCGGGTCGATCGCCGTCAACCCGCGCGACCGGGCGCTGTGGCTCGCGACGAACACCGGTCTGTTCCGCATCCCGCCCGGGGCGCGCACGCCGCAGCGCGTCACCGGAACGCTCGAGACGCCGAAGGGCTCGGGGAAGATCTCGGAGCAGCTCGTCGTGCACTTCACGGGCCCCGACGCGCTCCTGGGCTCGGGCCACCCGCCGCCCGGCGACACGGACCTGCCGCAGCTGCTCGGACTGATCCGCTCGGCCGACGCCGGCAAGACGTGGACGTCGGTCTCGCAGCTCAACGCCGCCGACTTCCACGCGATCGAGCGCTCGGGAGCGCTGCTCGTCGGCTCGCAGTTCGGGCAGTCCCAGATCCTCGTCAGCCGCGACGATGGCCGCAAATGGTCCTCGCGCGCGTCGCCGGGCGCGCTCGTCGACCTCGAGCTCGACCCCGAGAGCGAGGACCGCTGGCTGGCGAGCTCCGCCGAAGGCGTGTTCCGCACCATGGACGGGGGCGGCACCTGGCGGGCGATCGACCCGACGCCGAACTCGCGCTTCGCGTGGCCGGCGGCCGGCGTCCTCTACCGCCTCGACCCCGGCGGGCCGCTGAAGGTGAGCGAGGACGGCGGCGACTCGTGGCAGGACCGCGGATCGACCGGCGGCGAGCCGCAGGCGCTCGTCGCCGAGGATCCCGAGACGCTGTACGCGCTGCTGCTCGACGGGACCGTCAAGCGCTCCGAGGACGGCGGGCGGACCTGGTCGGTGCTCGTGGCGCCGCCGCGCGGAGGCTGAGTGGGCGATCCAGGACTCGAACCTGGGACCTCTTCCTTATCAGAGAAGCGCTCTAACCGACTGAGCTAATCGCCCTCAGCCCGGGCAGGATAGCGCCGGTCAGACGGGCTCGGCAGTGCCGATCCGCGACGCCAGCTCGAGCGCCTCGTCGAGCGTCTCGAACGTCATCGCGACCTTGTAGCCCGTACCCCGCGGCGTGACCTTCACGTCGGCGCCGAGCGCGCGGCCGAACGCCTCGCCGAGCTTCGACGCGGCCTCCTCCTGGTCCGGATGCGTGACGCCGCGGCGGGCGCGCAGCAGGCCGTCGTCCGGCGCGGCCTCGGACGCGGCGCGCGCCTCGGCCTCGGTACGGCGGACGTTCCAGCCCTCGGCGAGCGCGGCGCGGGCGAGCCGGCGGCGGTCGTCGTGGCTGCCCGCCATCAGGATCGCGCGGCCGTGGCCCTCGGTGAGGTCGCCGCGGGCGAGCATCTCGAGCGCCTCGTCGGGGAGGTCGAGCAGCCGCAGCAGGTTGGAGACCGCGACGCGCGAGCGGCCGACGCGACGGCCGATCTCCTCGCGCGTGAGCCCGAGCTCCTCGACGAGCAGCGCGCAGGCGCGCGCCTCCTCGACCGGGTTGAGGTCCTCGCGGGCCATGTTCTCGATCAGCGCCAGCTCGAGCGACTCGGCGTCGTCGTGGATGCGCACGAGCGCGGGGATCGTCTCGAGGCCGGCGAGCTTCGCGGCGCGCCAGCGGCGCTCGCCCGCGATCAGCTCATACGTGCCGCCGGTGGACGGGCGCACGAGCACGGGCTGGAGCACGCCGCGGTCGCCGAGCGAGCCCGCGAGCGCGAGCAGCGCCTCCTCGTCGAACCGCCGCCGGGGCTGGCGCGGGTTCGGCGAGATCAGGTCGACGGGGAGCTGGCGGAGGTCGCGGTCGCCCGCGCCCCCGGTCGTCGTGCTCGGCGTGAGCAGGGCCGCGAGTCCACGGCCCATCCCACGGCTCGGTTCAGCCACGCTGTGCAACCTCCTTGGCCAGCTCGAAATAGGCATCCGCCCCGGCGCAGTGCGGGTCGTGGTGGATCACGGGGCGGCCGTAGCTCGGCGCCTCGCCGAGCCGGACGTTCCGGGGGATCACGGTGTCGAAGACGAGCTGCGGGAAGTGGCGGCGGACCTCGGCCTCGACGTCCTGGGCGAGCTTGGTCCGGCCGTCGTGCATGGTCAGCAGCATCCCTGCGATGGTCAGGCGCGGGTTGAGCTCGCGCTGGATCAGCCCGAGCGTGTCGAGCAGGCCGGCGAGCCCCTCGAGCGCGAAGTACTCCGTCTGGACGGGCACGATCACGCGATCGGCCGCCACGAGGGCGTTGACGGTGAGCGGGCCGAGCGACGGCGGGCAGTCGAGCAGCGTGAAGGCATAGGCGTTCCGGATGGAGGTCAGCGCGTCGCGCATTCGCCCCTCCGACCCCGGCAGCCGCGGCAGCTCCATCGTCGCGCCGGCGAGGTCGGGCGTCGAGACGAGCATCGAGAGGTGGGCGATGCTGGTGCGCTTCACCGCCTCCGCCGCGGTGACCTCGCCGGCCAGCACCTCGTACAGGCCCGGGCCCTCGTCGCGCGGCAGGCCGAGCCCGGTCGTGGCGTTGCCCTGCGGGTCCGCGTCGACGAGCAACGTCTCGTAGCCGGCCTCGGCGATGCAGGCCGCGACGTTCACAGCGGTGGTGGTCTTGCCCACCCCACCCTTCTGGTTCGCGATCGCGTAAACGGTGCTCATGAGGCCTTCGAAATTAGCGATCGCTGCGGATGCCGGGTGCGGTCAGTGGGCGTTTTGCGGCCATTCCCGGCCGCCGCGGATACCCCTCCGGAGTCGGCGCGACCTTTCGAAAGACGTGCAAAGTGCGGCGCTGCGACCCCGGATACGGCACGACGGCCCGGACTTCCTCGCGGGCGAGCCCGAGCACCTCCGCGGCATGCAGGCCGTCGGCCTCCTCGCGCGCGTCCACCGCGCCCTTCCAGGCCACGAGCGCGCCGCCCTCGCGCAGCAGCGGCGCCGCGTACTCGCACAGCACCGGGAGCGCGCCGAGCGCCCGCGCCGTCACCACGTCGAACGGCGCCTCGTCCAGTTCCTCCGCACGCGCGCACGCGACGCGCACGTTCTGCAGGCCGAGGTCCTGCACGGTCCGCTCGAGCCACGCGCACTTCTTCCCCACGCTCTCGACGAGCACCACATCCGCCTCCGGCCGCTCGATCGCGAGGACGAGCCCGGGCAGGCCCGCGCCGGCCCCGAGGTCGGCGATCCGCCCCGCTTCTCGCACCGCGGGGATATCGAGCCCCACGAGCGAGTCGGCGATGTGCACGCGCGCGGCCTCCGCGCGGTCGTGGACCGACGTTGGGGCGGAGGGGTCCGCGAGCGCGTCGAGGAGGCGTTTCATGATTTACGGTCCGGCGACCGTCACCACGTGAAACGTCAGTCCAGCGGTGCCACGACGAGGTGGCGGTCGGGCTCGGTGCCCTCGGAGTAGGTCTCCACGTCGTCGCGGTCCTTCAGGTGCTCGTGGACGACCTTGCGCTCCGTCGCGCTCATCGCGTCGAGCGCGACCGGGCGGCGGGAGCGGACCGCGTCCTCGGCGGCCTCGTCGGCCTGGCGGTGCAGCGCCTGCTCGCGGCGCTCGCGGTAGCCGGCCGCGTCGACGACGACGCGCTGCGGGCGGTCCTCCGCGGCGGCGGCGATCCGGTAGGCGAGGTGCTGGACGGCGTCGATCGTCGTGCCGTGGCGGCCGATGAAGAGCCCGAGGTCCTCCGCGTGCATCGTCGCGCGGATGATGCCCTCGTCGTCCTGCTCGACCTCCACGCGGGCGTCGAGGGCCAGCGCCTCGTTGACGTGCTCGAGCAGCTCGCGGACGCGGTCGGACGCGGAGGTGTCCGTCACCGGCGGCGCCCCGAGCGCTTCTTCTTCTTGCGCGGCGGCGCCGGGGGCGGGCCGTTGCGCGGCTTCGACGCGGCACCGGAGCCGCTGCCGTCCGCCGTGGCCGGCGAGAGCTTCCCGAGCGCGCGACCACCGCCCTTGTCCTTGTCCTTGCCCTTGCCGCCCTTGCCCTTCGCGGCCTCCTGCTCCTCCTTCGCCGCCTGCGCCGCGGCCATCGCCTGCTCGCGCAGCGGCCCGAGGCGCTTCTTGATGATCGACTGCTGCAGGATCGTCCAGAGGTTGGTCGTGATCCAGTACACGAGCAGGCCGGCCGGGAAGTTCCAGATGAAGGCGACGAACAGGAACGGCAGCGCCAGGAAGATGCGGCGCTGGTTCTTGTCGGCCGTCGCGGACATCAGCAGCGTCGAGACGAGCTGTGAGCCGACGTAGAGCACGATCAGCGCGACCAGCACCCAGCCCGTGGCCTTGTCGGTCAGGTCCGGGATGAAGAGGAAGCTCGACGCGTCGGTCTCGCCGCACGGCACCGGGTCGGACAGCCCTACCTGCTTGTCCGGGCAGATGTCATACCGGAGGTCGGCCTGCAGCATGTAGAAGAGCGCGAGGAACACCGGCAGCTGCGCGATCATCGGGAGGCAGGACGCGAACGGGTTGACCTGGTTCTCCCGGTAGAACTTCATCGTCTCCTGCTGGAGCCGCTGCGGGTCCTGCTTGTACTTCGTCTGCAGCGCCTTCATCTCCGGCGCGAGCTGCTGCAGCCGGATCATCGACTTCGACGACTTGTAGGTCACCGGAAGCAGGACCGCGCGCACCATCACGGTGAGCGCCACGATCGCCGTCCCCCACCCCAGTCCGAGCGAATCGTGGAAGAACTCCAGGAACCAATGGAAGAAGTCGATCAGCGGCTGGAGGATGTTTCCGAGGACGGGCGTCACGGCGATGGGATCGTAGCGGGGCTCTACACTCCGGCCGTCATGTCCGCCCGCGAGCTGCGCCTCCTCAGCGTGGTGGCGCCGATGCTCAACGAGGAGGGGCTCGCCGCCGAGTTCTGCACTCGTTCGGCGGCCGCGCTCGAGGGGCTTCCGTACGAGCTCGTGATCGTCGACGACGGCTCCACGGACGGCACCGCCGCGATCCTCGACGAGCTCGCCGAGCGCGACCCGCGCATCCGCGTGCTGCACCTCTCGCGGCCGTTCGGCCACCAGATGGCGCTGACCGCCGGCCTCGACCACGCGCGCGGGGATGCGGTGGTGATGATCGACGGCGACCTCCAGGACCCGCCGGAGCTGATCCCCGAGCTGCTGGCGAGCTGGCGCAGCGGCGCCGACATCGTCGTCGCGAAGCGCCGCGAGCGCGAGGGCGAGACCCGCTTCAAGCTCGCCACCGCGCGCTGGTTCTACGCGGTCATGGGCCGCCTCGCCCAGGTCGAGCTCGAGCCCAACGCCGGCGACTTCCGGCTCTTCGACCGCGCCCCGCTCGACGCCCTCCTGCGGCTGCGCGAGCGCTCGCGCTTCCTGCGCGGCATGAGCTCGTGGGTCGGCTTCCGCCGCGACGTCGTGGAGTACGACCGCGCCGCCCGCAGCGCCGGCGAGACGAAGTACCCGATCCGGCGCATGCTGCGCTTCGCGCTCGACGGCGTGACGTCGTTCTCGAACTTCCCGCTGCAGCTCTCCGCGCTCGCCGGCGTGCTGTGCGCGCTCGTCGCGCTGCTCGGCCTGCCGCTCACGATCGTGGCGCGCTACTCGGGCATCTACGAGCGCGGCGTGCCCTCGCTGCTGTTCGCGATCCTCCTCATCGGCGGCATCCAGCTGCTCGCGCTCGGCATGATCGGCGAGTACCTCGGGCGCATCTACGACGAGGTCAAGCAGCGGCCGCTGTACGTCGTCTCACGCGCGCGCAACCTCGATGCCGAGGACGGCGCCGCGGCGGCGCTGGCCGGCGTCGAGCGCCGCGACGAGGAATGAGGGTCGCGGTCATCGGGGCCGGCGTCGCCGGTCTCGTGTGCGCGCACCGGCTCTCCCAGGAGGGCCACGCGGCCGACGTCTACGAGCGCTGGCCGGGGCTCGGCGGCCAGGCCGCGACGATCGACGTCGGCGGCCACCGGCTCGAGCGCTACTACCACCACCTGTTCACGAGCGACCGCCACATCGCCGAGCTCTACGAGGAGCTCGGGATGCCCGACGAGCTCGAGTGGCGGCCGTCCTCGATGGCGTTCTTCCTCGAGGGGCGGTCATGGCCGTTCACGAGCCCGCTGCACCTCCTGCGCTTCAAGCCGCTCAGCCTGCCGGCGCGCGTGCGGATGGGCCTCGCGGTGCTCAAGCTGCAGAAGACCGCCCGCAGCGTCGAGCCGTTCGAGTCGATCACCGCGCGCGAGTGGATCCGCTCCGCGATGGGCGCCCAGCCGTACGAGAAGATCTGGGGGCCGCTGTTGCGCGGCAAGTTCGGCGACCGCGCCGACGACATCTCGATGGCGTGGCTGTGGGGCAAGCTCACGATGCGCCGGAAGCTCGAGGGCAAGGAGGCGCGGCAGGAGCTGCTCGGCTACCCGCGGCGCTCCTGGGATCCGCTGTTCGACGCGCTCCAGGCGTCGATCGAGACGCGCGGCGGGCGCGTGCTGATCGACCGCCCCGCCCACCGGATCGCGCGCATCCCCACCGGCTTCGAGGTCACGGCCGGCGCGGCCGGGTCGTTCCGGCGCGGCCACGACCCCGCCGCGTTCGAGCCGGCCGGCGCGGAGACCTACGACGCCGTGGTCGCCACCGTCCCCAACGACGTCTTCGCCGGGCTGCTCGATGACGGGCTCAAGCAGGCGATCGGCCCCGAGTACCTCGGCCGCCTCGAGCGCATCGAGTACCACACCGCCCTCTGCCTGCTGCTCGAGCTCGACCGCCAGTTCAGCCCCTACTACTGGACCAACGTGGCCGACCCCGAGCTGCCGTTCGTCGGCCTCGTCGAGCACACGAACTTCGTCGAGCCGGAGCGCTACGACGGCCGGCGCTTCCTCTACGTCGCCAACTACCTCGCCCCCGGGGACGAGCTGCTCGACCTCGACGCCGACGCCCTGCTCGAGCGCTACACGCCTGGCCTGCGCAAGGTCAACCCGGGCTTCGAGCGCTCATGGGTCAAGCAGCGCTGGCTGCACCGCGAGCCGGCCGCGCAGCCGATCGTCACCGTCGGCTACCCGGAGCGGATCCCGCCGCTGCAGACCGGCGTCGAGCACCTCGTGCTCGCCAACACCACGCAGATCTATCCCGAGGATCGGGGGACCAACTACGCCGTGCGGCTGGGCGGCGACGCGGCGGGCGCGCTGCTCTCGCGGCGCTTGAACAACGTCTGGGCCGAGACCGGGTCGTAGCCCCCGTGGCTCCACGGGTTGCAGCGCAGCAGCCGCCAGCCCGCCAGCACGAAGCCGCGCAACGCGCCGTAGTCGCGCACGGCCTGGACCGCGTAGTCCGAGCACGTCGGCAGGTACTTGCAGCGCCGCGGCAGCAGCGGCGAGACGAAGCGCTGGTAGAGGCGGATCGGCGCGAGCAGGACGGAGCGCACGGCGCTCACGCCTTCGCGCCGCCGAGCCCGGCCACGAGCTCGGAGAGCGCGCCGCGCATGCCCTCGGTGCCGTCGCGCTGGGCGAGCTCGCGCGCGTCAGGGCGCGCGACGACGACGTAGTCCGACGAGTCGGGCAGGCGCTCGGCCTCGGCCCAGAACGCCTCGCGCAGCACGCGCTTGACGCGGTTGCGGTCGACGGCGCCGCCGACGCGGCGCGACACCGAGAGCCCGAGCCGCGGGCCGGCCTCGCGGTCGACAGCGCCTTCGTCCTCCGCGCGCGGGAACGCGTAGAGCACGAGGTAGCGATTCCCCTTCGAGCGCCCCTGCCTGTACACGCGCTCGAACTCGGCGCTGCGCGACAGGCGTCGGCGCTTGGGAGCCATGGGGCTAGACGGTCAGGCGCTTGCGGCCCTTGCCCCGGCGGCGCTTGAGCACGACGCGACCCGCGCGGGTGCTCATGCGGGCACGGAAGCCGTGGGTGCGGGCGCGCTTGCGCTTCTTGGGCTGGTAGGTCCGCTTCATGTGGCTGAGCAGGATACCGGGACGACCTGCGCACCAATCGATGCACACGCCGTCGACAGCTGTGCACAGACGACCCGGGCAACTTTCGTGCGCGTTTTGCGAAGCGCCGCCGGACATGCCCCCGAGCGCTCCGGGAGCCCTTGTTATGCTCGCCGCGCCGGGGCCTTCGTGGCCCCTCCGCACGACTTGAACCACCGGTCTCCCCTGGGGAGGAGGAGTACCCGCGTCCACGTGACCGACGACGATCTCGCGCATTCCTGGCGGCGCATCCGCGCCGAGTTGCGGACCGCCGTGTCGGACGCCACGTGGCAGAGCTACCTCGAGGCGCTCGACGCCCGGCGTCTCGACGGCGGCACGCTCGTCGTCACCGCGCCGGACGACAGCCGCGCCTGGATCACCGAGCGCTTCAGCCGCCTGCTCCAGGCCGCCGCCTCGCGCGTCCTGGGCGCCGCCGTCGCGGTGCGGCTCGTCGGCCCCGAGGACCCCGTGGCGCAGACGGAGGCGCCGGCGCCCGAGCCGCGCTCGACCTGGACCGCGGCCGACGTCCCCTTCAACCCGCGCTTCACGTTCGACCAGTTCGTGATCGGCGACTCCAACCGGCTCGCCCACGGCGCGGCGCTCGCGGTCGCCGAGATGCCGGCGCTCGCCTACAACCCGCTCTTCATCTGCGGCCCGCCCGGGCTCGGCAAGACGCACCTGCTGCACTCGATCGCCAACTACGTCGCGGCCTACGGCGGCGGGCTGACCGTCCGCTACACGACCGTCGAGGCGTTCACCAACCACTTCATCGGCGCGCTCCAGCACGACGGCATCGAGGCCTTCAAGACCGCGTACCGCGACGTCGACGTCCTGCTCGTCGACGACGTCCAGTTCCTCCAGCGCAAGGCGAAGACGGAGGAGGAGTTCTTCCACACGTTCAACGCGCTGCACGCGTCCGGCGCCCAGCTCGTGCTGACGTCCGACCGCCTGCCGCGCGACATGGCCGCGCTCGAGGACCGGCTGCGCGAGCGCTTCGAGGCCGGCCTCGTGTGCGACGTCAAGCCGCCCGACTTCGGCACGCGCCTGACGATCCTGCGCAAGCGCGTGCAGCAGGACGGCATCGAGGGCGTCGCGCCCGACGCGCTCGAGCTGATCGCCCAGCGCGTCGACTCCAACATCCGCGCGCTCGAGGGAGCGCTGATCCGGACCGTCGCCTTCGGCTCGCTGACCGCGCGCCCGGTGACGGCGGCGCTCGTCGAGGAGGTGCTCGGCGGCCTCTACCCGGACCTGCGCCCGCGCGCCCGCTCGGTCGAGGAGATCCAGCGCCGCATCTGCCAGGCGTTCGACATCTCGATGGACGACCTCGTCTCCACCAGCCGCGCGCAGTCCGTCACGTGGCCGCGCCAGGTCGCGATGTACCTCACGCGCGAGCTCACCGACGCGACGCTGCCGGCGATCGGCCGCGCGTTCGGCAACCGCAACCACACGACCGTCCTGCACGCCTGCAAGCGCACCGCCGCTCGCATCGCCGAGGACCCCTCCGCCTACGACACGGTCCACCGCCTGCACACCGAGCTGCGCGGCGATGCCGACCGGAAGGCTTGAAAGACTTGTGCGCTTCTCCGCCCTGCATCCTGCGCTGATTCGTCGGGTTGCGCACACCATCCACAACCCTGATGACGGTGACTAAGCCTTGATCACTTCCACATGAAGGTCTCGACTTCCCGCACCGCCCTGTTCACGGAGCTCCAGACCGTGACCCGCGCGGCCTCCACCCGCAGCGCCGTCCAGGCGCTCTCCGGCGTGCAGCTGACCGCCAAGGCCGGCGCCATCGAGCTGCGCGCCACCGACATGGAGATCGGCCTCCGCGTCCCGCTCGAGGGCGAGGTCGTCCGTGACGGCGCCGTCGTGCTGCCGGCGCGGCTGCTCGTCGACGTCGTGCGAGCGCTGCCCGGCGACTCGGTGTCGCTCGAGCTGCGCGCCTCGGAGCAGGACGTCGAGATCGTCGCGGGCTCCGCCACGTTCCACATCCGCACGCTGCGGCTCGAGGACTTCCCGCCCTTCCCGGAGCCGGAGGGCGACGGGCGGGTCGAGGTGCCGGGCCAGGCGTTCGTCGAGACGGTGCTGAAGGTCGCCCGCTCCGCCTCGCGGGACGAGACGCGCCCGGTCCTGACCGGGATCCTCGTGTCGGCGTCGGAGAGCGACCTGCGGATGGTCGCCACGGACTCGTACCGGCTGTCCGTCAAGGAGACGAAGCTCGACGCGCCGCTGGCGGGCGCGTTCGAGGCGAACGTGCCGGCGCGGGCGCTGCAGGAGCTGACGCGGATCGTGCAGGCCACCGAGGCCGAGAGCCTGAACGTCTCGGTGCGCACGAACCAGGTCATCTTCGAGGCCGGCGGCGTCGTGCTCTCATCGCGCCTGATCGACGGCCAGTTCCCCAACTACCGCCAGCTCCTCCCCGACGCCTACGAGCACGAGCTCGGCCTGGCGGGGACGGAGATCACCGAGGTCGTGCGCCGCATCTCGCTGCTCGCGCAGAAGAACGCGCCGCTGCGGCTGGCGTTCGCCGAGGGCGAGCTGACGGTGTCGGCGCGCACTCCCGACGTCGGCGAGGCGCAGGAGAGCCTCCCGGTGCCGTTCCAGGGCGAGCCGCTCGAGATCGGCTTCAACCCGGAGTTCCTGCGCGACGGCCTCGAGGCCGTGGAGTCGGGCGACGTCGTGCTCAAGCTCATCTCCCCGCTGCGCCCGGGGCTGATCGAGGCCGCGGACGGCAGCGGGTTCCAGTACCTGCTGATGCCGATCCGTTTGAACGTGTAGGGCTTCGCGGCCGTGCGGGTCACCCGCCTGTCCCTGCGCAACTTCCGCTCCTATGAGGCGGCGGAGGTCGCGCTGGGCCCGGGCCTCACCGTGGTCACGGGCCCGAACGGGGCCGGCAAGACGAACCTGCTCGAGGCGATCTACTTCGCCTGCACGGGGCGGTCGTGCCGGACCGGCAACGAGCGCGAGGTCGTGCGCTTCGGCGCCGGCGTCGCGCGGCTCGAGCTCGACGCCGAGCGCGACGGCGAGGCGCACCGCATCACGGTCGGGTTCGAGCCCGGGGAGGCGAAGCGCCTGCAGGTCGACGGCGCGACCGTCGACCGGCTGACCGACGCGAGCGCCCGCCCGCTGGTCTCGGTGTTCCTGCCCGACCGGCTGGACCTGGTGCTCGGGGCGCCGGCGTTGCGGCGCGCGCATCTCGACCAGGTGATCGCCGCGCTGTGGCCGGCCCGCGTCGGCACGCGCCGCTCCTACACCGCGGCGCTCGGGCAGCGCAACGCGCTGCTGGCCGCGATCCGCGCCGGCCGCGCCGGCCGCGGCTCGCTCCCGGCATGGGACCTCGAGCTGGCCCGCCACGGCGTCGCCCTGGCCGCGGACCGCGCCGCCGCTGTGGCCGACCTGGCCGGGCCGTTCGCCGCCCACGCGGAGGCGCTCGGGCTCGAGGGCGGCGCCGAGCTGACGTACCGCCCGCGCTCGCGCGCCGAGACCGCCGAGGCGCTCGCGGCCGAGCTGGCGGAGCGGGTCGACTCCGACCTCGAGCGCGGCTTCACGGGCCACGGGCCGCACCGCGACGAGCTCGTCCTCAAGCGCGGCGGGCGCGAGCTGCGCACGTACGGATCGCGCGGCCAGCAGCGGCTCGGCCTGCTCTCGCTCCTGCTGGCCGAGCGCGGCGTGCTGGCGGCGGAGCGGGGCGCGCCGCCGCTGATGCTGCTCGACGACGTCACGTCGGAGCTCGACTCGCTGCGCCGCGAGCGGCTCGTCGAGCTGCTGCGCGAGGGCGGCGGCCAGAGCGTGATCGCGACGACCGACCTGGCGCACGTGCCCGGGTCGGAGGACGCGGCTGTGCAAAGGCTGTGCGTGGAGGACGGCAGCGTGCGCGACGAGGTGCCCGCGTGAGGCGGCGCGCCCCGCGGCCGTTCGCGCTCGCCCTCGAGGACCTCACCGCCTCGCTTGCCCCGGCGACGCTGATCGCGGAGGTCCAGCGGGTGTGGCCGGATGCCGCGGGCGAGGCGTTCGCGGCGGCGTCTGAGCCCGTCTCGGAGCGCGACGGGGTGG